>JBARSF010000025.1:0-64558 GCA_049644605.1 Anaerolineales bacterium
TGCTGGATGTGATGATGCCGAAATTGGATGGATTTGAAACCTGTCGGCGAATTCGCGGATTTTCCCAGGTGCCGATCATCATGGTGACGGCAAAAGGAGATGAGAGCGATCGAGTTCAGGGGTTAAATGTTGGAGCAGATGATTATATTGTTAAACCATTTTCTGCCTCTGAATTATTAGCCCGGGTCCGGGCAGTGCTGCGGCGATCGATGTTCTCCAGGGATGTTTCCCAACCGGTGATCTTTAATCATGGTAATCTGAAAATTGATTTTGCCCGAGCAGAGGTATTCCTCAAAGAGGAAAAAGTGCTGTTATCCGCGACTGAGTACCGGCTGTTGCTGCAATTCTCTCATAACAAAGGCAGAATCTTAACCACGGAAGAATTGTTATCCTCTGTCTGGGGAGATGGATATAAAAATGATAAAGAAATTCTCTGGGTAACTATTTCCCGCCTAAGAAGTAAATTGGAGGAGGATCCAAGCACCCCGGTGCACATTGTCACTCGAACTGGTATGGGATATACCATGCCGAACCTCACGGAATAAATAGCTCCTGTTTAGGAGGAAATGGAGTTTAATCAGGAACGTTATTATTCTTCACTTCATTATATTGGGGATTGATCAGGATAATCTAGAAAAATTAAAGTTGCCAGTTGTATCAACGAACATACTTTAACCGGGTCATTTTCCCCGCTGGATTACAGGTGTTAATAAAATCCTAGGAGGAATTTGGTTTATGGATTACCAACTAGCGATAAGTATATTGTCAAAAAAAATGGGTGTCCTGCTCCGGACAGCCAGGACTCAGAAGGGGGAATCAAAAAAAACCTGTGGAGAAGTGATCGGCACCACATCTCGAACCATCAGCAAGTATGAGGCAGGTGAAAAATCTCCCTCCTTGCCGGAGTTAGAAGTCCTGGCTTATTTTCTGGATGTCCCGCTGGAGCGGTTTTGGGAAGATTTAGCGCCAGCAGATCAGAACAAGATGGAAGCGTTAAAGAACCTGGAGCAGCGGATGGAAATCCGTAATCTAAGAATTGGTGCATCATTAAGGAAATTCCGGCAGGATGCGAAAATGAGCATGAAAGAAGTCTCTGAAACGATTGGTTTAACTTCTTACCGATTAAAATCTTATGAAAAGGGCAAATTTGCTGTGCCGCTTGCTGAATTAAACGCCTTGCTGCGATTGTATGGTCAAGAATTGGGAGAGCTGGTTGTTGATTCAGGACCAATTGCTGATTGGGCACATAATAAGAATGCCGGAACAGCCTTTGTAGAATTACCAAAGGATCTGCAGGATTTTGTATTAAAACCCATCAACCGCCCCTATCTGGAAATTGCTCAGAAACTCAGTAAAATGTCTGTTGATCAAATGCGGGATGTTGCGGAGGGGTTGCTGGATATAACGCTTTAACCCCTGTTAATGATGAGTACAGACCCACAACTACAGGAACAGGAAGGAAAACAGCTTTATGCCGCCGGGAAATACCAGAGGGCAGCGAGTGCATTTTCCCAGGCTGGAATCCTGTATCTAGAGCAAGGCCAGGACCTCCAGGCAGCAGAAATGAGAAATAATCAATCTGTTGCACTGTTGAAGGCTAAACAACCCCAGGAAGCACTGGCTGCTGTTCAAGGTACGGCAGCCGTATTTGAAAAAGCGGGAGACCAACTCAAGCAAGCCATGGCGTTTGCCAATGAAGCCACTGCGTTGAAAGATCTTGGCCAGGATTCAAAGGCAATCGAAAAATACAATCTGGCTGCTGATTTATTTGCTGAGCTGAATGAATCGGAAAAGCAGCTGCAGGTGAGACAATCAATTTCCTCCTTAAAACTAAAATCCCGCAACCTGATCGGCGCATTCTTTTCAATGCAGGAAGGGCTGGAGCAGGTTGAAAAACCTACCCTAAGACAGAAACTTTTCATCAAATTGCTGAAGATCCCTCAAAAACTACTTAACAAATAAACAGTAACTATTGAATTCTGAAACCGACTGGCGATCCCGGACGGCGGAATATATTTTCCTGCAAGCTGCTTCATGGATAATAGAAAAAAATAGATTTGAAGGATAGATATGATTCTGAAACATCAGGATCTAATCGTACGGGAAGCAGAACTTAAAGACCAGGAAACGCTGGGGAGATTCCTTCAAGGGAAACCATTTATTCACCAGCACCTGGGCTGGCAGCCCCCTCTGGCCTGGTTGGGAAAACAACCCTACTTAATCCTGGAACAAAATAAAAAAATAACCGCAGCCCTGGCTTGTCCATCTGATGAGGATGGGATTACCTGGCTGCGGTTATTTGCAGTGTCTTCTGGATATTCTATCTGGCGGGCATGGACCACACTCTGGCCTCTAGCGTTAAAATGGCTGCAGGAAAACACGTTCAATCAGCAGGTAAACTCGCTGGTCATCCGGGAGAAAATGCTGGATTTATTAAAGAAGTCCGGTTTTCAGGAAGGATATCGGGTGGTGGTGTTGGTCTGGGATATTTCTCAGGCCCGCTGGCCAGCGCTGGAATCGAAGGTTCTTATTAGAGAAATGGGAAGAGATGACTATGCCCGGGTTTATAAAGTTGACCAGGAAGCGTTTGAACCGATTTGGCGCAACAGTCTGGGGCATATTAAAATCGCTCATCAGGAAGCTTCTTCTGCAACCATCGCAACCGTAGATGACCGGGTAGTTGGTTACCAGATCAGCACGATTAATCCCCAGGGAGGACATCTGGCTCGCCTGGCCGTTACCCCGGAATTTCAGAATTTTGGAGTGGGGGCAGCTTTAATAGAGGATTTATTAACCCGTTTCCAACAGCAAGGGATTGTCCAGGTCTCGGTGAATACCCAAGCCAAAAACCAGGCTTCTCTGGTGCTGTACCATAAATTTGGTTTTGAAAAACTGGATGAGGTATATCCTGTTTACCAATACAACCTGGGCAATAAAGAAAAAGCGTAATGATCGGATGGGGAGAATCAAACGCCAGATTTGATTAAGAACAGGATAAATACAATCAGGGGGCTGACCACGAGGCTGGGCAGGAAGTTACCTACCCGGATGGGTTTTATTTCCAACAAGCTGCTAATTGCCAATCCAGTTAAAAGAAGTCCACCAGTGGCCGTCATTTCAGCAATCATCTCCGGGGTCATGATTCCCTGGAGCTGGACGGCGAGCAAACTAAAACCGCCCTGGTAGAGGAAAACGATTGGGGCAGAAAAGAGTACACCGGCACCCAGTGAGGATGCCATGGCAAAAGCTGCAAATCCATCCATTATGGATTTAATTGCCAGTAGTTGGAAATCTCCAATCAACCCGTCCTGGATCGCCCCTAAGATTGCCATAGGACCAGTGCAAAATAACAAGGAGCTAGCCATAAACCCCCGCACAAAGGTATTCCCGGGGGAGGGGGTTTCTGATTTTCCGTTAAACCTTCTTTCCAGTTGGACTCCCAGTTGATTAAGGCGATTTTCAATTTTCAGGAGTTCCCCCAGCAAACCTCCAATGAGCAGCCCGCCCAGGACAATCAGAGAATTGTTGGTCTCGAGGAACATCTTCACAGAGATTCCCAGGGTAAATAAACCCAAACCAATCACTATTGTTTCCCGGGTTTTTTCAGATAAGAGCTGACCGAACCGAAGTCCCAGAAGACCGCCGATGAGGATTGCTCCAGTATTTAGAATTGTACCGGTCATAATTCTTTATCAGGAGCAGGAGTTGGAGTTGAAGTTGTATAGAGCTCCAGAACAAAACAAAGCGAGGAGAGCCTGTTGAGGTAGGGCAGGATTGTCTCTGAAAATACCTGTCCTTGATCATGCAGTTGAACTACTACCCTTTCTGCCCGGCGGACGATTGCCCGCGCCAATCCAAAGGCAGCCGAGGGCAGTGTGTCACCTGGCAAAATAAATCCCGATGGAGGGGTAATTAAACCCCCATAGAGGTCAATTTTATTTTCCAGCCAATCCAGCCGATCGTTTTTGAGATCAGGAAATTTCTCAGGATTGGGTTTTTCCAATACCAGAAGTGACATGATCCGATATAAATCTTCCTGGACATTTTTCACAAGCTGGTTAATCTCAGGTATTTTTGCCTGCGCTCGTGCAATGCCCAGCGCCGCGGAGGCTTCATCCACTGTGCCGACAGCCTGGATGCGGAGATCGTGTTTTGGAACCCTATCTTCCCCAAGTAGGCCAGTGGTTCCGTCGTCTCCCCCAGAAGTGTAAAAATTTTTCATGGTTGGATTATACCTTATCCGCTTTTGTTGATCAGAGAGAAAGGACTGCAGGTATGATAAAATGACAGCACGTTTTTGCTCAACAGGGTTATTATTTTGATACTTGGACACTACGATGATTTATAATCAGCTTTTTCTCGAAATTTCTGAGCGAGTTAGAATATTTGCTCCCATTACCTTATGAAAAAATGGCTGTTAAACTCAACCCTGATCATAACTCTATTAGAAAGCCTGCTGGTTGCCGGGAATTTATCAAACCGGTTGATCCAGGCAGGTAATCTGCGGTCCCCTTTTTCCCTGATTAATTTACTCCTGATTGGATTCCTGGCCCTAATCATTGTGGGATTAGCCGTCTTGTTGGTTATGAATTTACGGGGATCTCCCTTCATAAAGAGATTAAAAGTTGTTATTGAAGACAGGCGCTGGTATTGGGGGTTGGTAATATTTTTTGCCCTGGTGTTATATGAATGTGTCCAGGATTTACTTTACCTGGGAGCAAATCTGCCCGAAGGGTATTATCCGATTATTCTTTTGGAAAATATCCCCTTGCTGCTCTGGGGCGGAGCAGTAAGTTTCCAGAGTTTATTGCTGCTGATCTTCCTGGGTAAAAACCCCCAAGAAAAAAAGCCCAGAAAGGAACAGATAATATCCTGGCTGATTCCAGGGATTCTGCTAATCGCATTTGTGGTTATGGTTGTCGTAAACGGAACCGGTTTTATCCCCCATTCCTCAAAGATAACCCGGTTTGTAGGATTTTTTGATACCACCAATGCTCCCTTACCAATGATCCAGGTGATTATTATCTGGATATTTGTTACCGGAGGTTGGTTGGGGATAAATTGGCTTCGAAAACGTTGGAAAGTATTGACCCCTGTTTTTAAGAATGAGCTGGTTATCCTAATCCTGCTTTGGGTAGTGGCATTTCTGTTGTGGTGTAATGTGCCCCTCCAGGAGAATTACTTCATCGAACCTCCCCGCTCTCCAAATTACCAATTTACAGTCCGGTCAGATGCGATTTATTATGAAATCCAAGCTCACCGTTATCTGGCCGGGGAAGGTTTTGTTGAGAATGTTCAGCACCCTTTGTATGGTTACCTTTTAAGCGGTTTACATCTGCTTGGCGGAGACCATTACCTGGATATTTACAGGCTGCAAATTGCCCTGCTGGCTTTAACTCCCTTTCTTTTATTTAAACTCACCAGCCAACTGCATAATCGATATTCTGGTTGGTTGATTGCCCTTTTTTATATTTTCCGGGAATATAACGCCTTGAATTTGGGTGACAGCATCACAATCTCCAATGTTAATGTATTACTGACGGAACCCATCACACTTCTGGGAGTGGCCCTGGTTGTTTACCTGCTGGTTTCCTGGCTGCAGGCGCCCGAAGGTAGAAAGGCCATGCCTTTTCTGATCGGGACTGTTATTGGCCTGCTGGCACTAATTCGAATTGAGTTACTCTCCCTGGTACTTGTTTTCGGTATTATTACATTACTTGTATTTTGGAAAAAATGGAAATCCTGGTTGAGGGATATTGTCGTCTTGATCGCAGCCATGAGCATAATTGCTATCCCCTGGATGGTCAGGAACTGGGATATAACGGGCGATTTTTACCTCGATAAAAATGATTTGTTTGTGCAGGCGATTCAAACCTACGCCAGTCAGTTATTCCAGGACAAGGAGGGAGTACCCCCCCCGCGGCCAGAGCAATCCGATCAATCAGACGATTATTCACTGAATAAACTAGAAAAAATCTGGCTTCATACCCAGAGCAGCATTACGGAGTCAGTGCTTTACTTACCAAGCAACCATCTTCCTCTCGGAGGATTGGATAACTATGTCAGGATCGTCCCCGATAAAGGGAAAGTGGTTTTCTTTGAACAGGGCATATTCTCAGACCAATATTTAACGAGCTACATAAAAAGCCTTCCCTACTGGCAGTACAATTGGGACGGTTTAATTGTTTCCCGGTCGATACTTCCGTTAATATTTGTCTCTGGGTTATGCCTGACAGGCGCCTGGATGGTTTGGGAAAAGAAACGTTGGGTTGGGTTAACCCCAGCCCTGGTCTGGGGTTTCCATATTTTTATCTACGCACTCTTTTCAAGGTCAGGGGGCAGGCAAATTCAAGTTGTGGATTGGGTCACCTTGTTATATTTTGGATTGGGGATCAGCTGGCTGACAACCCGGGTCGGTTTGTTAATGACCGGGAATGACAACCTCTTCAGCTTCGATGATCAAGCCAGTGCGGAAACCAATTTGGCACAACACGCCCCGCCCCTTAAGAAGACCAACCGTAATATTTTGGTGTGGGGTATTGCCTTAATTCTGGTTGGGTTCTCACTGCCGGTTTCAGAGTACCTTATTCCTACCAGGTACACACAAGCCAGCATGGAAAACCGATTGGAACAAGCGAGTAATATTCTATCCAAAAATGAGGAGACCCTGGCAGTCCAGGGGGATGATGAACTGATACAGTTATACGGAAAAGCACTCTATCCAGGATATTATCAGGCGGGAGAATTTGTGGTTGATGATCGCAGCGGTAGAGTCCCGGACTCAACGCCTTCCCGGGTCGTTTTTTATCTAGTTGGTATGGAAAATATTTGGGTTTCGATTCCAGTTGAGGAAGCACCGGAATATTTTCCCCACGGCACTGAAGTTGTAGTGGAGGGGAGAATTACCAGGGATTCGGAAGAGGATTTAAAAAATCGCCTCCGCCCGTATTTTCTTGGGTACCAGGCAACGATTTTTAAGGATGACGGGGAGAAGCCAATAATTATTCTTGCCAGTTGTGGTCAGGGAACTTGCGAAGAGTGAGTGAATTTTAAAAATTTCACCCTCACGTCCGCTCTTGGCTGAAGGCTTCCATAGAAAGGAAAATAAATGAAAGAATGGTTTTATAGATTGATTGGCTGGATAATGGTCCTGGAAGGATTTTTATTGGGCGGTGATCTGTACTCAAACCGGTTGGCAGAAGGAGGATTCCTTCACAGCGGGTATTCAGCCGCAGATCTGATTCTTCTGTTTGGAGCAGTGTTAGGTATCTTATCCCTTGGGTCAATCCTGCTGCGTCGGGCCTTGAGAGAAACCTTTATTAAAGAAGTAAATGAGCTTCTAAAGAATGAAAAATGGTTTATTGGACTGCTGATAACCTTCGGTTTGCTGCTCTATGAAGCTTTCCAGGACTTCCTGTTCCTTCGAGCGGAGATTGATTTAGTCCACTATGAAGGCTATCAGATATTCCTTATCGGGCACCTTTCCCTGTTGGTATGGTTGTTTTTAGGGAGTATCCAGGTTTTATTGGCGGCAATTGTTCATCGGTGGGAATTAATAAAAAACTGGTTAGTTAATCTCCTAAAAAAGAAAGCATTCTACGTTTTTGTGATCCTCGCGGGTTTAATATTGATAGGATCAAGTTTGGGGATTGGTGATATATTTTCCAGTCCGCAGGGCCAGGGATTTAATAAACTCAACGCCCCGCTGTTGGGTATCCAGGTTTTGATTATCTCTCTGGTTTTGCTCCTGGTAACCGGATTACTAAACAAACTGAAAGAGCGCTGGACCTGGATGTCGGTTTTTAAACGCGATGCCGTCATCATGGTGCTGCTGGTAGTGATAACCTTTTCGATTTGGATTACGATTCCCATTGGAGAAAAAACCTTTACTGACTCACCCCAGCCGCCAAATTACCAATTTTATCCCACCTCAGATTCTTTATATTATGAACAGGGCGCCTACCAGTTCATGGTTGGCAACGGCATCATGGCCAATAATCATGTTGGTTATCCCATTTATCTGGCAATTCTTCATCTCATCGGCGGCGAGGGGTATGAAGATATTCTTCCCCTCCAGATAGCCCTGATCAGCTTGATCCCCATGCTTCTGTATAAGTTAACCGCTACGCTGCATACCCGATTTTCAGGTTTGGTGGTTAGTTTTCTGTATATCATCCGGGATAGTAATGCCATGCGCTTGGGGGAACACATTACTTTATCCAATTCGGCCGAGCTGATGACGGAACCACTGTCTGCTTTTGGGGCGATTTTATTTTCGACCTTATTAATTGTTTGGCTGCAAAACCCCAGGAAAAACCAGCTATTACCCCTGCTTTCCGGGGGGGTGATGGGCTGGATGGTCTTAATCCGGGTGGAAGTTCTGGCAATGATCCCCATGATTGGTTTGATCATGCTGATTTATTTTCGTAAAGACCTGAAATTGTGGCTGCGGAGCATCGTCCTGGTGGGTATGGGAGTCGTTTTCCTGGCTGGACCCTGGATGATATACAGCTACACCCTGACTGGATCAGCCCAGTCAATGTTGTTGGGAGAAGGGCATCACCTTGTGAAAACGATACGCGATTTTCAAAATGAGAATCCAAACCGAAAAGATCAATCCGAGCTGTTTCCGCATCACCTGGCAAATAACCTGCTGCAGCACGTATATTATTTACCGTCGAATCATCAACCCCTGCTGACATTTGCGAGCGTACCGGATCTTGTTCGTGGGAACAAAGTGAATACTGATATGGAAGGGGATAATTTTTCAGAGAAATACCTGGAACGTTATGTTCGCAGTTTGCCTTATTGGTGGAAAGGGGAATGGGATGGCCACCTTGCTCCCCGATCCATTCTCCCGGTTTTAGGGTCTATTGCCCTCCTGGTCCTGGGATGTTCCCAGATCAAAAAGACTAAACTCTGGCTGGCTGGTTTGTTAGGAGGCTTGATACTGACTCACGCTGCACTTTACGCAGCCATTGGCCAATCAGGGGGAAGATTTATCCTGATTATTGATTGGATATCAATAGTCTTTTATGGATTGGGCCTTGCCTGGGTATTACGAAAAGCAGCCGGATATGCAGGTTTGGGTGAACCGGGTGACTGGTGGCTGAATGAAGAAATCACGGCGGAAGCGGACAGAAAATTCAGGTTATATTTATCCCCCGTGTTCATTTCAACAAGCCTATTGTTGTTTGTGATTGGATTAGCCCATCCGCTCTCAGTAGAGTGGATACCCACTCGGTATACTCAGGAAGGTTTGGAAGAAAGATTGAGCCAGGTGTCCCTAATTGAGGAAAACTTACCTGCTGAGGGAGAACAGGTGGTTGTCTATGGAAAAGCGATTTATCCCAGGTTTTTTGAAGCCGGGGATCATATGGCTGATCACCGCTGGGGTACTGTGCCGGAATCTTCTTATCCCCGGGTGGAGTTTTATTTGGTTGGAACTGAAAATACCTGGGCAGCCTTGCCGGGCGAGGAGGGGGTGGAATTCTTTCCCCACTCGAGCGAGATTTTAATGATAGGAACCAGAGAACCACAGCTCAAAAATGACGCTGGAAAAGCTATCTCAGGTGAATATATCAAAGCAAGCACAATTTATATTTTTGACAGCGACCAGGGAACTGGGGATCCGGTCGTTTTATCTTGTTCCGGCGAAAATTGTCAGTAATTTAATTTTAACCGCGCATTAATAATTATTGATCTTAACAAACTGATTCCTCAGGTTTCTTTTCCCCCCCTTACTCCAGCAGAAAGGTCGGATACAATATAGGTATCAATACCTGGAACCCGGCGTGGTGGGATTTTTTATTGAATAAGAGTATTTTTAACGAATTGAAGACAGATTGTTGAGGAAACTCATGGAAAAGATTTGTGTTTTGGGTTTGGGATATATTGGCCTGCCAACAGCTGCAATGTTTGCCACCCATGGGTCTCAGGTTGTGGGAGTTGACGTTAATAAAGAAGTCATCGCCGTACTCAATGAAGGGAGGATTCATATCGAGGAGCCGGGATTAAAGATCTTGGTTCAGGCGGCAGTTAATTCTGGAAAATTAACGGTTCAATCAGCTCCTGAACCCAGCGACGTTTTTATTATTGCCGTGCCGACACCCATTACTGAGAGAAAAGAAGCGGACCTGAGTTATGTCGAGTCTGCGGCAAAATCAATTGTTGGTTCATTAAAACCTGGCAATCTGGTGATTTTGGAAGCGACTTCTCCTCCCCGAACAACAATTGACCTGGTGCAGCCCATCCTGGAAGAATCAGGATTAAAGGGAGGAGTAGATTTCCTGCTGGTTTATTCCCCGGAGCGGGTTCTCCCCGGTAAGATCCTGCATGAGTTGGTGAATAATTCCCGGGTGATTGGTGGGATAACCAGTGAATCTGCTGAGGCAGGACGGGAACTTTACAGCTCTTTTGTAGAGGGAGAGATTCTCATCACAGACGCGACAACAGCAGAGATGGTTAAGTTGATGGAAAATACCTACCGGGATATCAATATTGCGATCGCCAATGAGTTTTCCCGCTTAGGGGATAAATTTGAGGTTGATGTCTGGGAGGCGATCAGGATTGCCAATCATCATCCCCGGGTAAATATACTTACACCTGGTCCTGGCGTTGGCGGGCACTGCATTAGTGTGGATCCCTGGTTTTTTGTGGAAAAAGCGCCCCAGGAATCCCAATTGATTAAAACAGCCCGTTTGGTTAACGATGGACAGCCCGGATTTGTAGTTCAAACCCTGCAGGAAGAATTTACGTCACTGAAAGGCAAGGTTTTCGCGGCGCTGGGTGTCACCTATAAACCGAACGTGGATGACCTGCGGGAAAGCCCTGCGGTAGAGGTAATCAAACAGCTGCAGAGGGCAGGCGCAAAAGTTAAGGCATTTGATCCTTTTGTCAAAAAGGAATCAAAAATATTGGATTTTATGGTTGGTGATCTGGAGGAAGCGCTTTCAGATTCTGATGGAATTCTTTTGCTTGTTAATCACAGTCAGTTTGACGATTTGGACCCAGAGAAAATTTTCCCTGCCCTAAAACAACCATATATCCTGGATACTCGAAATACGATCAACAAAGGAGTTTGGCAGAAAGCTGGTTTCCGGGTCAAGATCCTGGGTGATGGTAGTTGATAACTGATTACTTTAACTTGATACCTTTACAACCTTAAACGTTAAACCTTAAACGTTAAACTTTAAATAATAAAATGATCAAAGTCCTTTCCATCTTTGGCACCCGCCCAGAAGCAATTAAAATGGCTCCGGTGGTTAAGGAGCTAGAAAAATATCCAGAACGGTTTATTTCCCGGATCTGTGTAACCGCCCAACACCGGGAAATGCTGGACCAGGTGCTGGATTTGTTCGAGATTAAACCGGATATTGACCTGGATTTAATGCGGGATGCCCAGACGTTGAGTGAACTAACAGCCAGGGTATTTACAGCCCTGGACCCCTTGCTGGTAGGTGAAAAACCGGATTGGGTGCTGGTGCAGGGCGATACAACCACGGTCATGGCTGCCAGCCTGGCAGCGTTTTATCATCAAGTGAGAGTAGGGCACGTGGAGGCTGGGCTTCGAACTTTTGATAAATGGCAGCCCTTTCCAGAGGAAATTAACCGCAAAATCGCCGGATCGGTGGCGGACCTGCATTTTGCGCCCACAGAGACATCTAAAAAGAATTTATTAAATGAAGGCGTAAATCCGGATATTATCCATGTTACCGGCAACCCTGTGATCGATGCCTTAAAGATGGTAGCAGCCATGCCCTATGATATCAGCAGTGGAGAATTGGCGGATATCCCCTGGGAAAAAAGGATTCTGCTGGTGACAGCTCACCGCCGTGAAAACCACGGAAAACCCCTGGAGAATATTTGCCAGGCACTGTTGGAACTTATAAAACGATTTGATGATATCCAGGTGGTTTACCCGGTACATTTGAACCCCAAGGTCCAGGAGCCGGTTTACCGTTTGCTGGGGGATCAAGACCGGATCATGCTTCTACCGCCGCTGGATTACCAGCCCCTGGTGCAGTTGATGAAACGATCAACCCTGGTATTGACCGATTCCGGCGGCATCCAGGAGGAAGCGCCGGGATTGGGAAAGCCAGTATTGGTATTAAGGGAGAAAACCGAGCGCCCGGAAGCCCTCCAGGCGGGTACTGTGCGGCTGGTGGGCACAGACCGAGAGAAGATTTTTCAGGAAGCGGAGGAGTTATTGACGAATAAGGGGCGTTATCAGCAAATGGCGCAGGCTGTTAATCCCTACGGGGATGGTAAAGCGGCGGAAAGGATAACGAGGATTTTATTCGAAGATCATCATCGTAAATAACACTAGAAGAACATTTATGCTAGGTTAGGTACTATACAAAACAAAATATTAATTAAACATTTTGCTTCAGAAGTATGGACCAAATCCTAGACAACATAAAACTTAGATATAAAGATAAATCCTAAAATAAGTATTGTGTTTCAAATCAAAGAGATACTCACCAATTTTATAAATAATGTGAAACGATATAAGTTCATAGCCAACGCTGGAGCTTATGTATCCAGCAATTTTTTAGTTAAGGCTGCTGGATTTCTTCTTACTCCCCTCTGGGCTCATTTCCTGACACCTGAAGATTATGGCATCACTGGTACTCTGGCAGCCTATAGCGGTGTACTAACCACTTTGTTGATGATGGGATTACATGGTGCGCTAGTAAGGCATTATTATGACCATATTGATGATATTGAGAGCCAGAAAAGTTATGTAACCTCGATTTTGCTTTTTCAGATGTTAGTCTCTGGGTGTATCGTTTTTGTGCTCTCAATGTGGGGCCCATCACTGTGGGCACGATTTACCACCGGGAAGATCCCCTTTGATCCCTATGTGCGGATAATGTTATGGACTGCTTGTATCGCAAATTGGATAAGTTTACCGCAAGCCCTTTATCAAGCACAGCAAAAAGCCCGTAACTATATTTTTGTTGGTTATGGAAGATTTCTTTTAGGGGTTGTAGCCAACTTGGTGTTGATTGTGGGTTTACGTCAGGGAGCCTTTGGTCAGATGCTCGGCCAATTGCTTGCGGGAGCCTTCATTGCCCTGATTGTTTTAATCTTAATGTGGCGGCAGTGGTTTTCAACCAAGATCAAATGGAACCATATTCGGTCCGGGTTGATATTTGGTTTGCCACTGGTACCACATTTGATCGCTGCCTGGGTGATGCAAGCAGCGGATCGGCTTATACTTGAAAGATTTATATCTTTAGATGAGTTAGGATTGTATAACTTTGGCTATACTTTAGGATTGGTTATGAGCTTCATCGTTACTGGAATTAATCAAGCCTGGTCTCCTTATTATTATCGCTTGATGGATAATAATCCAAAACCAGAAAAGGGAATTATTCAAGTTGTCTCTGTATATCTAGCTTTGATCGGCGGGATATGTTTGTTTGGTATTCTCTTTGCAGGAGAAATAGTTCATATAATCCTACCGCAGAGTTATTATGGTGTTGTTCCATATATTGCACCTGTTTTGTTAGGCTACCTCATGCTGGGTTTTTATTACTTCGCAGCTATGCCTCTTTTTTATTATAGGAAGACAAAATTACTACCACTATTAACAGGTACAGCCGCGGTTATAAATATCATTCTGAATCTCTGGTTGGTACCGATTTATGGGGCATTAGGATCAGCCTGGATCACGATGGTAACCTATGCGATATTCTTTTTGCTCGCATTTTTTGTTGGGAAGAAATTTCAAAATGTGAAATATCCTATCGGAAAATTTAGTAGTATATTATTGATAATCATTGTTTCAACTTTAATTAATATTCAATTAGATATATTTGATATCTGGTCATTTATTGCAAAAATAGGGATTTTGATATTTTTTTTAGCTGCTATTTATCTATTAATAATTCGAACAAGTTTTATCCAGAAAATATTTGATTAGTAAATACAAGGTTGATATTATATTGATAAATCAATTTCCTCGAAAACACTAAAGCAAAAACTGGCCCCAATTTAGGAGTTGACCTGCCCCCGAAAAACTAATCCAAAAGAAATGTTAGGATTAGTACATACAGGAGGCAGAAAAGATGGCATAGCATATACGATATAAACCGAAGCAGACCATCCAGGTAGCGAAGGGGTTTTTGGGGGATGAGAAATCCTGTCAGCAAACGGCGCAAGCTGTTAATCCCTACGGGGATGGCAAAGCGGCGGGAAGATTTACGAGGATTTTATTGAATGGTTAAGATATGATTATTTGTTTATTGTCAGATTCACTCTCGTTACCACGTAAACTTGAACAGGTTAATCTCAAATACCGAGAGACTTATCCCTATTTAACAAATGAGATCCTTAAGGAAAAAGTTGCAGACTGTGATTTTGATTTCATTCCCCTTGGTAACCGCGGGAGAACTATTTATCTAACTAATAAACAGCTCACCTCAGAAGTTTTTAATTATGACCCAGATATTGTTGTGCTGCAGGTCGGCATCGTCGATTGTGCTCCAAGGGTATTCTCCCGTTGGGAACAAATAATTATCAGGAAGCTGGGACCACTAAATAAGCCTATTGTAGATTATGCTCATAGTCACCGGAGGCGTATTATTACTATCATGCCTCCTAAAGTTTATGTAAAATATGAGAAGTTTGTACTGATTGCTAATAAACTCAGATCTTCCATACTTGATCACGCAAAAGTGCTGCTAGTGATTAATATTGCACCGACAATTCCCGATACAACCTACCGATCACCTGGACTTGAACAAAATATTAATCAGTATAATCAAGTCCTGGCATCTATCTGTGACGGAACACGTGTGCGTTTGGTTGATATTCATTCGGAAATCAAACAGAAGGGGGTTGATCGTATGATTTTGGAAGATGGAATTCATCTTTCAAAATCAGGTAACGAACTGTTAGCTGATAAGTTGTCTGAAGAGTTATTGAATACAATCTCTTGGTTAGAAGAGGAGGGAATGCTTGGCAAATCAGTTCATTAATCAACGAAAATACACTTACATCATTGCTGAAATGGCTTGTTCTCATGAGGGAAATCCCAAATTAGGGGAAAAGATCATCGACGGTGCAGGACAGGCCGGCGCTGACGCCATCCAATTCCAGATCTGGAACTTAAAAAAGATGATGGTGCCACAGCACCCGGATTTTGAAGGGGTGTCTAAAATTGAACTATCCCGGGATGAGTGGTCTTCTTTGGTTGTAATAGCGCGAGAGCGTTTCCCCGCGATGGATATTATTGCCTGCGTCTACGAAAGATCCAGTGTTGATTTTTGCCAGGAGATAAATGTTGATGCCTATAAAATTCACTCCGCGGATCTGTCCAATCCCTATTTGGTGAAATATGCGGCAGAAACAGGAAAGCGCATTGATTTGAGCGTTGGCGCTTCAACGCTGGATGAAATTCAAACCGCTCTGGCGTGGATACAATCCACATCGGAGTCACCAGTCTGGTTAATGTATGGCTATCAAAACTTTCCCACCAAACCGGATGAAATCCACCTTGATTTTGTTAAAACGCTAACAGAATCATTTGAGCTGCCTGTTGGTTATCAGGATCACAGTGATGCCGAATCAGATGCTGCTTTTTGGCTGCCAGCCTATGCGATGGGATTGGGCGTAAACATCCAGGAAAAGCACATCACGCACAACCGCTCCTTAAAAGGTTTTGACCACGAGGCGGCTTTAAACCCGGATGAGTTTGCCTTATTTGTTCAGATGATCAGGACAATTGAGGGGGCAAAGGGGATCTCTACCCCCAAGCCCTTTACGGAGGAAGAACTGAAATATCGAAAATATGCCAAGAAGAGCCTGGTTGCAGCTCATGATTTACCAGCAGAAAAAGTAATTACTGAGAACGATCTGGCTTTTATGCGAGCGGACGATTTAGGGCTTCCCCCGGATCAAGGTGAGCGCTTGATTGGGAAAAAGACAAAACATAAGATTAATAAATATCAAATCATCAGAGAGGATGACCTTACGTGAAGACTGCGATTTTAGTTACCGCTCGCTTAAAATCTACCCGCTTGCCCAGGAAAGTGATCAAGGATATCCAGGGAAAACCAATGCTCGTCCATTTGCTGGATAGACTCAAGTTAGCCAATCATCCTGATAGCATAATTATTTGTACATCCCCAATACCTGAAGACGACCCACTGATAGAGATCGCTAAACAGGAGAATGTTCAATTTTACCGCGGCCATCCCGATGATGTGTTATACCGGCTCACGCAGGCAGCTGAACAGTTTGGGGTGGAGACTGTCATCAACTGTACGGCAGACAATCCTTTAGTTGACCCGGAATACATTGATCGTTTACTTGATTTTCACTGGCAGAATAATCACGATTTCAGCAAAATTGAAGGACTGCCGTTTGGCACTTTTTCTTATGCCCTTTCTTATCCGGCGATGGTCAAAGCATGTGAGATCAAGGATAAAGTAGACACAGAAGTGTGGGGGGGGTATTTCACGGAGACAGGGTTATTTTCTTGGGGTATATTTAAGGTAGTAGATCCTGCCGTGCGCTGGCCTGAATTACGGTTAACTGTTGATACTCCGGAGGATTTCTTCTTAATGGAAAAGATATTTGGAGAACTGTATACACCGGATGAGATATTTACCTTGGGCGAAGTTGTTAACTTATGCAAAAGACATCCTGATCTGGCAGCCATTAATGCAGATGTTAAACAAAAAGCTGCTCCAGCGATATCCATAAAGAATCAAGTGGAACAATGAATGGGTAAAGTTATAGAGATAGCTGATCAGCAAGTAGGCGCGGGATACCCCTGTTTCATTATCGCAGAAGCAGGTGTAAACCACAATGGGAATCTAAAAACCGCCAAACGATTGGTGGATGCTGCTGTGTCTGCCGGGGCAAATGCAGTGAAATTCCAAACATTTGTTGCTGAACAGGTCATCAGCCCCATAGCACCTCAAGCAGATTATCAACTGAAGAACACCGGAAAGGATGAATCCCAACTGGAGATGGTCCAACGTTTAGAGCTTTCAGTTGATGACCACCATCAGCTGCAAAGTTATTGTCAACAGAAGAATATCCTTTTTCTTTCAACTCCTTTTGACCAGAAAAGTGTAGATTTATTAGACCAATTAAATGTTCCTGCTTATAAGATTGGTTCGGGGGAGATCACAAACTGGCCTTTGTTGGAATATATTGCTCAAAAGGGGAAACCGATTATCCTTTCAACGGGAATGTCAAATTTAAGCGAAGTGGAAGAGGCTGTGGGAGTTCTTCAAAATACAGGAAATAATCAGATCATCCTGATGCATTGCGTTTCAAATTACCCGGCAGATCCGGCGGATGTAAACTTACGGGCAATGCTTACCATGGAGAAAACCTTTCAAGTCCCGGTGGGGTATTCTGATCATACCCTGGGTATTGAGGTGCCGCTGGCCGCAGTGGCTTTAGGCGCCTGTGTTATTGAGAAGCATTTTACGCTGGATAGAACAATGCCCGGACCTGATCACCGGGCTTCCTTGGAGCCGGAATTCTTAAAAGCGATGGTATCCGGTATTCGGATAGTAGAGCAATCTCTCGGGCACGGCCGAAAAGAGCCGGCAGCAAGTGAGCTCGATACAGCCAGAGCTGCCCGGAGAAGCCTTGTAGCAGCCCAGGATATTTCCAAGGGTACGGTGATTGAGGAGAGACACATTGACATTAAACGCCCTGGAACGGGGCTTTCTCCGCAGATGATAGATAAAATAATTGGCCAAAAAGCAATAGAAAATATTAAAGAAGGATCCCTGATTAAACTGGAGATGTTATCTTGAAAAGAATCGGCGTGATTACTGTCGCTCGATCCGATTACGGAATTTACTCACCGCTCCTCAAGGAGTTAGTAGCAGATCCCGAGTTGGACTTATTCTTAATAGCTGCAGGAATGCACCTATCACCAGAATTTGGCATGACAGTACAAGCCATTGAAGAGGATGGATTCAAGGTCCATGAACGGGTTGAGATGCTGCTTTCCTCTGATAGTCCTGAGGGGATTAGTAAGTCAATGGGGTTGGGAACAATTGGATTTGCAGAAGTTTATTCAAAAACTGATTTGGATCTATTAATTGTATTAGGGGATCGTTTTGAGATGCATGCTGCTGTAGTTGCGGCTGTTCCCTTTAACATTCCGATTGTGCATATCCACGGCGGTGAATTAACCGAGGGAGCAATTGATGATTCATTTCGGCATTCGATCACAAAAATGAGCCATCTACATTTTGTCTCAACAGCGGCTTACGCAAAAAGAGTCAAACAAATGGGAGAAGAACCCTGGCGTGTGATCATCTCTGGTGCCTTAAGCCTGGATGGTATTTCTGAGATAAATTACTTAAGCCTTTCCGATTTAAACAGCCAGCTTGAGATTAATATTGAAACGCCCCTCTTTTTAGTGACCTTCCATCCCGTAACACTGGAAGTTGATCAAACTGAAGAACAGATCAATGAGGTATTGGCAGCGCTTGAAGGCCAAAAGGGGACATTATTATTTACCTATCCCAATGCAGATACGAGTGGACGTTTAATAATTCACAAGATCCAAGAATTTGTTGATAATCACGCTGGGGCATATTTTTTTCCCAATTTAGGGAGAACGCGCTATTTTAGTTTAATGAAATTGGCTTCAGCGATGATAGGTAATTCATCCAGCGGGATTATCGAAGCAGCTTCTTTTCATCTACCGGTAGTAAATATCGGTAATCGGCAGAAAGGCAGAATTAAAGGGGAAAATGTGATTGATGTACAATGTGACCGCCGGGAAATCCAAAAGGCGATAAAACGAGGGACATCTTCAGACTTTCAAGATTCCATTAAGACACTGGATAATCCGTACGGGGATGGACAGGCATCAACCCGCATAGTAGCTGGATTATTAAATAAAGAATATGAAGGGAAGCTTATTCTTAAAAAGTTTTGTGATTTCAAATAATCAATTTCAAGAATGAATTTATTGGTATTGGCGTAGGCATGTAGAATGATACTGTTATTGAAACCAGCATAGATGTGCCGACCAGGTACCAAATAAGTGAAAATCCATGAAGAACATAAAAAAATTCCTGGTAAATCCTCAAGCCTCCATTAAAGATGTAATAACTTGTATTGATAAAAATGTAAGGGGTATCGCTCTGGTTGTAAATGATGATGGGCAGCTGATTGGCACCGTTACCGATGGAGATATTCGAAGGGCCATCCTGGATAAATTTGATTTAGATAGTTCGGTTCTTGATTTATTATCACAGAAAGGATCTGATCTCTACAAGAAACCAATCACCGCCCCGGTGGGAACCTCTGAATCGGACCTGCTAAAACTGATGGATGAGTACTTAATCAGGCAGATTCCACTCCTGGATGAAAACGGCAGAGTGGTTGAGATTTCTTTGCTCAGTGAGCTAATTCAAAAAAGGGATATGCCCTTAAATGCGGTTGTCATGGCGGGTGGATACGGCAGAAGATTGGGCCCTCTGACAGAAAAAGTGCCCAAACCCATGCTGCCCGTCGGCGACAGGCCGTTAATGGAACGAATCATTGAGCAATTAAGGGAATCCGGGATTAAACAGGTTAATATCAGCACCCACTATATGGCGGATATGATCAAAGAACATTTTGATGATGGGAGTGATTTTGGGGTTGATATCAACTATGTAAATGAGACACGACCCTTAGGTACTGCGGGTGCTTTAAGCTTAATGGAACCCCCGGACCAGCCCTTGTTGGTAGTTAATGGCGATATAATGAGCAGGATTGATTTTCGGGCATTATACAACTTTCATCAGGAGCACAATGCAGATCTTACGGTTGGTGTCCGGCAGTTTGATATGGAAGTTCCTTACGGTGTTTTAGAATGTGAAGGTCCAAATGTTCATCGCCTAAGAGAAAAACCAAAGTTTAAATTTTTAGTAAACGCGGGAATTTATTTATTGGAACCTGAAGTGCTTGGTTTTATTCCTTCTGACAAGCGTTATGATATGACCGATTTAATCGTTCGCTTAATAGATGAAGGACTCAAGGTGGTCAGTTTTCCGATCGTTGAATACTGGTTGGATATCGGAGAACCGATTGATTATAAACAGGCCCAAATGGACCTGAACGAATGGGAGGATGCAGATTGAACTGGAAAAAAAAGAAAGTCCTAATTACCGGATCAGGAGGGTTCATCGGCAGCCACCTGACAGAACGCCTGGTTGAGCTTGGTGCAGATACCCGGGCATTTGTGCATTACAACTCGCGCGGGAGATGGGGCTGGCTGGATTTCTCCCCCATAAAATCCCAGATTGAGGTATTTGCGGGAAATATCGCTGACCGGGATAGCGTTACCCAGGCAATGAAGGGAGTGGACATCGTTTTCCACCTGGCAGCATTAATTGGCATACCCTATTCCTACCACGCCCCAATTTCTTACCTTCGTACCAATATCGAAGGGTCCTTAAACGTGTTTCAAGCAGCTTTAGGCGCTGGTGTTGAGATTGTGGTACACACCTCTACCAGCGAAGCCTATGGCACTGCGCAGTACGTGCCGATTGATGAATCTCATCCTCTGCAAGGTCAGTCGCCCTATTCAGCAACAAAAATTGGGGCTGATAAGATGGCGGAAGCCTTTCACCGGTCTTTCAGTTTGCCTGTGGTAACTCTGCGCCCATTTAATACCTATGGTCCCCGGCAGTCAAGCCGGGCTGTGATCCCGACCATAATTACTCAATGTTTGAAGGGAGACGTAGTTCGACTGGGCAATTTATCACCAACCCGGGATTTGAATTATGTCGCCGATACTGTGGAAGGATTCATATCTGCCGGGAAGAATGAAGATGCAATTGGGGCTGTGATTAACCTTGGATCAGGTAAAGAGATTTCGGTAGAAGATTTGGCGCATAAGATAGCAAGCCTGATGGATATGTCAATCAGTATAAAGAGCGAGGAAAAGCGTGTGCGACCCCTGGATAGTGAAGTAGACCGCTTATGTGCTGCCAATACCCTGGCAAAAGAGCTTATAGGATGGGAACCTAAGCACTCACTGGAGGATGGTCTGAAACTCACTATCGAGTGGATTAAAGAACATGATCATGAATATCGTTCTAATATCTATACGATATGAATTGTTCCTCGCATCGCCAAAACTGACGAAATTATTAAATAGTTGATAATCCTCAATATATTCTGGTTTGGGGATTACTGTAATTTGGATGACTGACTATAGGGAAAAGGTAATTCTGTATTGGAGAAAACGCGATGGTTCGTAATCCCCGGGTATCTATATTTCAACAATTTAAAAAAATGTTGAAAAGAATTTTACGTGTCTATTATGAATTCCGGGTACGATCAACAGCAAAACAAGTGGCTGGTTTTTTATTTGTGAATGGTCCCAGTAGCGTGAATGATCAAACAGTGCTGGGAAATAATGTCAATTTTAACGGCTTGCGGATTCAAGGGAATGGTGAAGTTTATATTGGTGATAATTTCCATTCTGGTCGAGAGTGTTTGTTAATTACTCTATATCATAATTTCGATTCCGGTAAAGCGATTCCTTACGATAATACATATATTACAAAGAAGATTATTATAGAAGATAATGTTTGGTTGGGTACCCGAGTTATTGTGCTGGGCGGGGTTACAATCGGTGAAGGCGCGATCATTCAAGCCGGTAGTGTAGTTACGAACGATATTCCAGCCTGCGCGGTAGCTGGTGGGCATCCAGCAAGGGTTTTTAAGTATCGCGATAAAGAGCACTATTATAATTTAAAAGCACAGAAAAAATTTCACTAGATACTTTTTATGAAGATGATGAATGCAAATCTATGGTTATTGAGAATTTCCTACATGTGAGATTTGTGTTCAAGAGAATTATTGAGCTTTATAAATACTTTTTTTATTACCCAAAATATATATGAAGAACTGTAATTGCGAAAATTTTTTTCATACGGTAGATAATCCAGATGTTTTCTTTTTTAAGGATTTTAATCTTTTTAATTTGTTTTACACTTCTTATTTATCCCGCAAAAGCGATCCAAAAGGAAAGAACAAGGTTTCAATTGTTAATTGGATATTGAATGTTCTTAAGACACCAATATTCCTGATAATGTCCCTCATTAAAATTATATTAATGGGTTTGCTGAATCATAAAAAAAACCGGGTCCTGTTTTTAGGTAATTATGGAAGGCATTCAAATATCGATGGGAAAATTTATGATTTGTACAATGCCCGAATTATTGAACAAAAGGGCCGGGATGATTTTATCATCATGGAAGCCTATCGAGATGGAGTAGTGGATCAATACCAGGCGGAATTTTACTATAAAGAGGATCTGAGATTATTAATACTCTTCCTGCGTTTTTTATTCCAAATTTTCAATAACCGTGATCTCCAGACCTATGCGGAAAATATCCTTGACTTGTATCCAGAATTATCATTTTCTGTCCGTGAAGTCAGGAAAATTGCCAGTCATTTTTATGCAACCTTTATTGCGAGCAAGATGTTTCTCTGGTTTATCAAACCAAGCCGAGTCCTGTTGATTTGCCATTACGGGCACGAGCCATTCATAGCCGCTTGTAAACATTTTCAACTGCCTGTGATTGAATTAATGCATGGTTCGATTAGTGACTCCCATCCCCACTATAACTATCCCCCAAGCTATTCCAGTTTATTTATAAACACCATGTTTCCAGACAAATTGGCTGTCTATGGTGAATTCTGGAAGGATAATGTTGTCAGGGGAAATATGTTTCCTGAAGACGCCGTGGAGATTGTTGGTTACTATTTAAAAGTACCCGATGTGCAGAAACAAGCTCAACCCGCAGAAAAGAACGTTATCCTAATCACTTCACAATGGACTGTCGTTGACGTCCTTTATGATTATGTTAAATTCTTAAAGGAGAATCTAAACAAGACTCAATGGCAGGTGATCATCAAACCTCATCCAGCGGAGAGACTAACAACATACCAAGACCTGCTTGAAGAAGATTTTGTCCTGCTGTCAAATGAGAATATTTATAAGTTATTACAAAACGCGGGTATTCATATCAGTGTTTGTTCATCAGTGCTATGGGAGGCAATTCGTTATGATGTGGCAAACTATGTTTTACTGGATGATCGATATCAAGATGAATCGCATGCGCTGATTAACAGCGGAGTGGCATTACCTTTAGGGAGTCGTCAAATTCCAGACCCCGCAGCCAAACCGGATGTGCCACCAGACTACTTCTTTGCTGATTTTAATCCATCGGTATTATTTGACTAAGTCATCTAAAAGAACACAAACTCCGCTGAAAGAAAATCATCTTATGTTATCTTTTATCAATATTGAAAAAGCAGCAGGCATAACGATCACATTCTATCTCAGGCAGTTGTTCGAGATTCATCCAGTTAATGTTGAGCCCTGAGATAATAGAAATTCAGTATATAAACCTCTTGTTAAGCTTTATAGAACAATCTATCTAAGAAATATTGAGAGCTGAGTATTTAATGAGAGTAACTTGCGATGTTACCTAAAATATCAAAATCATTGGCAATGATATTAATGGAAATATTCCCAAATTATCCAAATAATGAGGATATAAATCTCTGGGAAATATTCCGCCATGATGGATATACTCAAGCTTCCGAAGAGGAGCAAAACAGAATAAAGCTCTCTTCAGCGCAGTTTAGATATGATTATGAGACCGAGAGAGGTTTTTTTGACGTATATTTTCCAGATATCTCCCCTAATGAATTTCACAATAAGTCAATTCTGGATTTGGGGTGTTTTACGGGGGGTAGACTAGTTAACTGGGTAGAACGATATAAATTTTCCGAAGCCAAAGGTATTGATATCAATCCCATCTTTGCGGAAGCTGGCAACATATTTGCAAAAGAAATTGGTGTTAACGCCACTTTTGATACAGGGTATGCTGAAAGTCTCCCATATACATCCAATTCTGTTGATTTTATTGTAAGTTACGATGTGTTTGAACATGTCCAAAATGTCGAACAAGCAATGGGTGAGTGTTTTCGGACACTGAAACCGGGTGGTAGGCTTTTAGCTGTATTTCCCCCTTTTTATCAACCCTTAGAGGCCCATCTTGGCCTGGTTACTAAGATGCCCGCATTGCACTGGTTTTTTTCAGGAAAGACGATAACAAGTGCCTATGATGAGATTATAAAAAAACGAGGTAGGGAAGCTTATTGGTATGCTCGCGAAGAGCCTGGATTAGCTGAATGGGAAAGATTACCTTCGCTCAATGGGATTACTGTTGGAAAATTTAGGCAGATTGTTTTAAAAAATAAAGCGTGGAATATCCAATATTGGAGTAATAAACCCATCTTGTCTGATGGGAAACGAGCTGATCAGTTATTATTCAGGGTAGTTCGCAAATTATTTGTTTTGCCAGCGCGTTTACCTATATTGGAAGAATTCTTTTTAGGGCGTATATGTTGTTCACTAGAAAAGACATATAGGTGATTGGGTTAGTCTAATATATAGGCCCATTAAACCGACCAACTGAATTTAATCTACCTTTCTAACAAAAGCAGATGATATCGATCGTTATGTAAAGAGAAATTATTCCTTGGAGAACGCGATTAAAATTCTTAATGCTACTTCTTTTGATGTGTCAGAACACTGCTCTCCTCACCAATCATGTTGTTGATATTATCAGTAATTAGTAGATTAGGTTACAATGCACAAGGACAGCGCAGAACAGAAATCTTACTAGGAAAAAGAGAAGGTTATCAGTTCTCTTATTTTGATTTATGATCTTGTACGAATATCAAATATTATGAATAAAAAGATAGGCATCCTTTTTTTATTGCCTGTGAAGAGTATACAAAATACAGCCATTCTGCAATCTCAAGTACTTGAACCAGCCCGGTTGTTAGTAAAAGAGGGATTCCAGGTTCATATCTTAAACTACGAACAAGAAGAGCATAACAATCTCTCCTATTACCAAAAAATATCATCTGAGGGCATCTCCCTGTCCCTGAACCACACGGGCAATCTGTTTATGCGTTTGATATCGATGAGCCGTCAGGTTTCCAGGATCTGCAAAATGGAAAAGATAGATATTTTGTATTTTCGGGATATATGGGGGGGACTTTTGGCAAAGTTTGGATTTCCTGGAAAAGTAAAAAAAATCTATGACCTGCGGGCCGTGATCGCTGAAGAATCAGCCTACCGCCACAACAGGAAATTCCCATACTATTATTTGCTGAAAAAAATTGAGGCTTTATTAATTAAATCTGCAGACCGGATTTCTGTAGTCTCAAATAATCTTAAGGAATACGTATTATCAATAAAACCAGAGTCATCAATCCAGGTTTTGCCCAGTGCCGTGAATCCAAAAAAAGTGTATTATTCTCCAAAATATCGGGCAGAAATCCGTACCAGATATGCCATAAAACCTGAAGATATCGTTTTCACGTATATAGGCAGCATCAGCAAGTGGCAGCAATTTGATTTTGTTGTCCGGCTATTTAGAGATATTTCTGCCTCACTGGCTTCGGCGAAATTTTTGGTTATCACACCCGATAGAAAAAAAATATTAGATAAATTTGAGAATTTACATCAGCAATCTGGAAGCATCATTGTCCTTGATAAGGTTCCCCATGAGGAGATCTACCAGTATTTATCAGCCGCCGATATTGGTTTCCTGATCAGGGAACAGCATCTTCTAAATTTTGTGTCTTCACCCTTAAAATTTGCCGAGTACCTTATATGCGGTGTTCCTGTAATCACTACTCCCTGGGTAGGAGACTACAGCGAACATGTGGAAAAATACAGCCTTGGTGTTGTGATTCAACCTGATGATCCCCGCAATGTTGACAGAATATCCCAACTCATCAGGGATTACCAGGTTGATCAGGATCGATATAAATCACGCTGTATAGAATTTGCTGAAGGTCACCTCTCCTGGAATTCCCTTTCTTCAGAATTAGAAGCTTTATATCAATTTGATTAGATAAGTAAATGATGGTATGGTATGGTAGCTATGCATATTCTCATCGTTGGTGCTTATCCTCCGCCTATTGGAGGGATAACAGTCCACGTTAAGCGCCTCTTTAGTGCCCTGAAAGAGAACGGACATCAGGTGACTGTTTTTGATTTTGGGGGAAAAGATTCACATCTAAAACCCGAAGAGGTTTTAACCTCCTATGGGGATATTTTCAGAAAAATAATTTCCAATATTGGGGAAAAAAAGTCAAATAGGTTGGTTCATATCCATGTCTCGGCCATGGGTAAATTCAGGTGGATTGGCCCTTTATTAATCACGCTATTCCGGAAATATCCTAAAGTTATCACTATCCACAGCGGAAGTTTTATTCAGCAAGCAGGTACTACGGCAAATTCCTGGTATATCAAGGGATTATTGGGCACTTTTAATCAGATCATTACGGTCAACCAGGAGCAGAAGGAATATCTGAGCTTGCTAGGGATTCCGAATGAGAAGATGACAGTGATCCCGGCTTTTCTCCCTCAGGAACCGGATCATGTTTCCATCCCCAAAGATGTTAAAAAGTTGCGGGACGAAAAAGAGATCCTGGCCATTACCTCTGGGTATTTAACACCCATATATAATTATGAAACTTTGATAGATGCCATAGAAAAATTGCCATCGGAGAAATACGGGTTTATTTTTGCGTTTTATACGAAATATGATCCTGTTTATCAGGAGCGGGTTCTCAGCCGACTATCCGCCCTACCAAATACCCTCGTCCTGAGAGATCAAACCCCGGAAGCGTATTTAAACCTGGTCAGCGCATCTGATATTTATGTCCGGGCTGCACTCAGGGATGGTGACTCAGTTGCCATCCGGGAAGCCCTACAAATGGGAAAAACTGTTTTTGCCACTGATGTCGTAGAACGGCCGGATACCTGCCAGCTGTTTTCAGCCCATGATCCACAATCCTTATCTCTTCTCTTTCAGCAGTATCATTCTGAAGCTTCCCCGCCAATCGCAGAGGGTGGAATATCTGGGATAGAGGCAATAGTGAAGGTATATCAGAAAGCTCATGCCCATTTCCCCGCGAAAAGGTAAAATAGTATCATGAAACAAATCTTGCAAGATCTTCGTCGTGGTGAAACCACGGTAATTGAGGTACCTCAACCACTTTGCGGTCCGGGCCAGGTATTAATATCCTCCCGATTTAGCTTAATTTCCGGGGGAACGGAAAAATCCCTGGTTGAATTTGGACAGGCAAACCTGATCTCCAAGGTCCGATCCCGTCCCGACAAGGTGCAGCAGGTGCTGGGTAAACTAAAGACAGATGGCTTGCTGCCCACCATGGAGGCGGTTTTTTCCCGGCTGGAGGAACCATTGCCCCTGGGGTACTGCAATGCCGGAGTGGTAATCGAGGTTGGAGCTGGCGTGACGGAATTCTCCCCTGGAGATCGGGTGATCTCCAATGGCCCGCATGCTGAGGTAGTTTGCGTACCCAAAAACCTTTGCGCTAAAATTCCAGCGGATGTCAGTGACCAGGAAGGAGCTTTCACCGTCCTGGGGGCGATTGCCCTCCAGGGCCTGCGCCTGGCAGAACCTGTTCTGGGGGAGCGAGTAGTGGTCCTGGGATTGGGATTAATCGGGTTATTGACCGTTCAATTGTTAAGAGCCAACGGATGCCAGGTATTGGGCGCAGATTTTGACCCACACAAGCTGATACTGGCGGAGGAATTTGGCGCCCAGGTTGTAAACCTCAGGGCAGGAGAAGATCCTGTTCAGGCTGGATTAAATTTCTCGGAAGGGAAGGGGATCGATAAGGTGCTGATCACAGCAGCCACCGAAAGCAGTGATCCAGTTCATCAAGCCGCGTTAATGTCGCGCAAGAGGGGCAAGATTATTCTGGTCGGTGTAACCGGACTTGAGCTTAAACGAGAGGATTTTTACGAAAAAGAACTTTCTTTCCAGGTTTCCTGTTCCTATGGACCGGGACGTTACGATACGGCTTATGAAGAGGGAGGGCACGATTATCCCTTTGGTTTTGTGCGCTGGACTGAAAAACGGAATTTCCAGGCCATCCTGGATTTAATGGGTGATAAAAAACTGGATGTATCGCCGCTGATTAATCAGCAAATCCCGGTGGAGGAAGGACCCAGTGCCTATCAAAAACTTTTGGATGATCCATCTCTGTTAGGGATTTTATTGGAATACCCTGGCGATCAGGATTTTCAACCCAGCCTGGCGCTGAAACCAATAATCTCTGTTTCCGAAAAATCCTCCGACACATCCCGGCCGGTGATTGGCATGATAGGCGCCGGAAATTTTTCGTCCCGGATATTAATCCCGGCATTACAGAAATTGAACGTTCATTTGCACACCATCGCCAGCGCGGGAGGGACTTCTGCAGCAGTAACCGGCAGGAAATTCGGATTTACCCAGGTGACCACGGATTATCAAACCATTTTAGATAATCCGGAAATAAACACGGTATTTGTTACTACCCGGCACAACCTTCATGCTGACCTGGTGGTACAAAGCCTCCAGTCCGGGAAAAATGTATTTGTTGAAAAGCCGCTTGCACTGAATAGAGACCAGCTGCTGAGGGTGAAAAAAGCCCGGAGGGAGAATCCGGACAGGCAGTTAATGGTTGGTTTCAACCGCCGCTTTTCTCCTTTGGCAGATAAGATGGGGGTTTTATTGTCAAAACGAACCCAGCCAGTGACGATGATTTATACCGTCAATGCCGGCAGCCTTCCGCCGGATCACTGGACTCAGGATCCTGAACAGGGCGGTGGAAGAATCATTGGCGAAGCCTGCCACATGATTGACTTTTTACGGTACCTGGTTGGAGAACGGATCGTAAAGGTAGATGCCCAGATGGTAGGGGATGGCCCGGGAATCCAGACCAGGGAAGATAAAATGACCCTTACCCTAAAGTTTGAGGATGGTTCCCTGGGTACAATTCATTATTTTGCCAATGGGCCGAATATATTTCCGAAAGAAAGGGTGGAGGTTTTCAGCGAAGGAAGAATCTTAAGTCTGGATAATTTCCGCGGATTAAGAGGCTACCAGTGGCCTGGATTCAAATCCAAACGACTCAGCCGCCAGGATAAAGGACACCAGGACGAGATTAAGGCGTTTGTTGACCGAATCACGGGGGGTGGAGAAGCGCTGATTCCCTGGGAAACCCTGGAAGAAGTCACCCTGGCCAGCTTCCTTGCCGTGGAACACTCCCGGATGAATGGTCTTGATCAGCTGGCACTGGATGAATAATCAGGAACATCCGATGATCAAGAAATTGAATTACTTTAAGCGCATTTATAAAGCCTATTTGACAGGGGAAGACAGTCAGCTCACCTTCTGGCATGGCACGCCAGCGGTAAATCAAGAATGTAAGACCGACGAACTTGGCCAATACTATATGCCATTTTCCGGGAAAGCGGATTATCAAGCCCATCTTGACCCGGGGGGTATTCCGATGCTGGATTATCACGGCACGGTGGGTTTGCAGTACAATCCGATTGCCATTGCTCAATATGCCTTGGGAAATTACAACTCCTATATTCGGACATCCGATTCAACGCGCTTTGATAAATTTATCGCGGGCGCAGATTGGTTGGTCGATCACCTGGAACAAAACGCTCAAGGTGTGTGGGTCTGGAATCATCATTTTGATTGGGAATACCGGGATACACTCTACGCACCCTGGTATTCAGCGCTGTCTCAAGGGCAGGGGATTTCTTGCCTGGTTAGAACCCATCAAGAGACAGGGAAGGAAATATACCTAAAAGCGGCTGAAAAAGCCTTGGGCTCTTTTTTGGTGGGAATTGAGGGTGGCGGCGTGGTTTATCACGATCAAGAGGATTATCTTTGGCTGGAAGAAACCATCGTAAATCCACCCACCCATATCCTTAACGGTTTTTTATGGGCAATCTGGGGACTCTATGATTATTATCTATATACTTCCGATCCGCAGGCGAAAAAAATCTTTGACGATGGCGTGGCAACTTTAATCCATTATCTGTCCAGTTATGATACCGGTTTCTGGTCTTTATATGAACATTCAGGTACCAAAATGCACATGCTGGCCAGTCCTTTTTACCATGGGCTGCATATTGTCCAATTAAGGGTTATGGAGAGAATCACCGGGGAAAAATTATTTATCCAATTTGCTGACAAATGGGAAAGATATCAGAGTAATTTGTTATATCGTTATTTTGCCCTGTTATATAAGGCAATTTTTAAAGTACTTTATTATTGATAATTCTATGCATATCTTATTAATCCATCAGGCTTATATGGGGGGAAATGAAGCTGGCGGCACGCGCCATTTTGAGTTAGGGAGTTATCTGGTTAAGTGTGATCATCACTTCAGTGTGGTTGGCAGTACAATCAGCTACCTCACTGGAAAAGCGCCAGAAGGTGGCAAATCATCAACATCCAATGGTATCAATCTCTACCGGGCGTATACTTATCCTGCATTGCACCGCAGTTACCTTCACCGTGTTTTCAGTTTTACCAGTTTTATGGTTTCTTCTTTTTTCCTGGGACTAAGAGTCAAGGATGTGGACCTTATCTGGGGGACATCTCCCCCTTTGTTTCAAGGGTTTCCTGCCTGGCTGCTGGCGAAGATCAAACGGATCCCTTTTGTTCTGGAAGTGAGGGATCTCTGGCCTGCGTTTGCGGTAGATATGGGCTTGCTTAGGAATCCTTTATTAATCAGGATCGCGGAGTGGGCAGAGCGTTTTTTATATCATCAGGCCGATCACCTGATCGTAAATTCCCCGGCCTATCAAGCTCACCTGAAAGGAAAAGGGGCCCCAAACAGTAAAATCTCTCTGGTATCCAATGGGGTTGATCTGAGTTATTTTCCACCAGCTGCTAGTGGGGAAGCGTTTGCCAGGGAGCACCAGCTGGAAGATTGTTTTGTTGTTCTGTATGCCGGGGCTCACGGCCCAGCAAACGATCTGGGTATCCTGCTGGAAGCTGCCGGTAAGTTAACATCCCATCCAGATATCGTTTTTGTCCTGGTGGGCGATGGCAAATCAAAACCTGACCTGATAGCAGAAGCAGATCAGCACAAATTGTCCAATGTGAAGTTTTTACCGCCGCAGCCAAAATCCAGCATGGCAGAGGTGCTGGCATCTGCGGACGTTTGTCTGGCAATCCTGAAAGATATTCCCATGTTCAGGACCACCTATCCCAACAAGGTTTTTGATTACATGGCTGCCGGAAAACCCACCCTGCTGGGCATTGACGGAGTGATCCGGGACGTGATTAATGCTTCCGGAGGTGGAGTCTTTATACCGCCAGGGAACCCAGAAGCATTGGCTGAAGCGGTACTCTCCCTGAAAAATAATCCCCAGCAATGCCGGGAAATGGGGCAATCTGCACGGCTGTATGTCGAACGCCATTTTAATCGCAATGCTCAAGGGCGGCAGCTCGAGAACCTTTTTAAAGATATAATTCTTGGGGAAAGTGAATAGATGCGTAAGATGAGTATGTTTATAAAACGTGGATTTGATATCTTCGCTGCCACCCTCCTATTATTGATCTTATCCCCGTTATTGTTAATAATTTCTCTCTTAATCTTGTTTTCCATGGGAGAACCGGTCATCTTTAAGCAATCACGTTTGGGATATCAGGGAGAAGTTTTTAAGATCTACAAATTCAGGACCATGACGGATGCAAAGGATCAAGATGGGAGACTCCTGCCTGATGGAGAGCGACTGACAAAAATTGGCAGGTTGTTGCGCAGCACAACGCTGGATGAGCTTCCAGAATTACTTAATGTGCTGAAAGGGGAGATGAGCGCGGTAGGCCCTCGGCCTCTGCTGGTTGAATACCGGGATCTTTACACCCCTGAGCAGTGGCGGCGGCATGAAATGCCGCCAGGAATGGCAGGACCAGTGCTGGCAGGAGGGCGAAATACGCTCACCTGGGAGAAAAAATTCCAGCAGGATCTCGATTATGTGGATAACTGGTCTTTATGGTTGGATGTTAAAATACTTTTCAGAACTGCACTGAGTGTAATAAAACGGGAAGGAATCAATGCCGCAGAGGGTGTACCAATGCCAAAATTTACCGGGGAAAAAGAACCCCCAGAGGTAGGATAAAGTATGGGGGATGATAAGGAACTTAAGGTATTGATCATTGGGGCAGGCGGCCATGCCCAGGTTGTAGCGGATATTCTAAATCTTAACTACGCCTTAGATAAGATCTACAAGCCTATCGGATTCATCGATGATAATGAGTCCCTTCACGGCCAAGAATTCCTGAGTGTACCGGTTTTGGGATCTTCTGAGAAAATTTCAGAAATTCCCCATGATGGAGTAATCATTGCCATTGGGGACAATAGGTTAAGGGCAAAAATATACTCTGAGTTGTCTAAACAGGGTGAGCGATTGATTAAAGCCATCCACCCCTCTGCAGTGATTGCCGAGGATGTGACGATAGGGGCAGGTGTTGTTATTTGTGGTGGTGTTGTGGTGAATACCGGTACAAAAATAAAAAACAATGTCATCCTCAATACAGGAAGCACTGTAGACCATCACAATCTTATCCATGATCATGTCCATGTTGCCCCTGGATGTGCTCTGGGGGGAGATGTTGTTTTAGGTGAGGGAACCTTGTTAGGTATTGGGTCCACAATAATGCCCCAAAAATCCGTCGGCTGCTGGAGCAGCATAGGTGCTGGAGGAGTTGTCATCAATAATATACCGAATAACGTAACAGCTGTTGGAATTCCAGCCCAATTTACAAAAAAACAGGCAAACGAAGGTAAAAAATGAAAATTCCCATGTCTTCGCCAGAACTCACTGATGGTGATATTGATGCAGTAATGGAAGTGCTGGAGACACGTTATCTCAGCATCGGTCCTAAAAATACAGCATTCGAAGAAGGGCTGGCAGCCTACGTTGGGACCAAACATGCGGTCAGCGTGAATTCTGGAACCAGTGGATTGCATTTAGCAGTAATCGCCGCTGGGATAATGGAAGGAGATTTAGTAATCACCACTCCATTTTCATTTATTGCCTCAGCGAACTGCATCCTTTTTGAACGGGCGATTCCCGTTTTTGTGGATATCGACCCCGCTACCTATAATATGGATCCCCTTCAGGTTGCCCGGTCAGTAGAGGAAATTAGTGAGGGCGGTAAAAAAGCTGAGAAGTGGCTCCCGCGAGGCGTTAAGGAATATTCTGGAAGCCTGAAAGCCATCCTGGCGGTGGATGCTTTTGGTCAGCCGGCAGAGTATGACTCTTTAAAGAAAACTGCAGGAGATCATAACTTATTCCTGATCGAAGACTCCTGTGAGTCCCTGGGGGGGGCTTATAAAGGCCGTAACGCGGGCACACTTGGCGATGTGGGCGTATTCGCGTTTTACCCCAATAAACAAATGACGACCGGGGAAGGGGGGATCCTGGTTACGGATCGAGAGGATTGGGCATCTTTGTTTCGTTCCTTACGCAATCAGGGCCGGGATATATTTGATGCCTGGTTGAATCATACCCGCCTTGGTTATAACTACCGTATGGATGAAATGAGTGCAGCCCTGGGGCTTTCTCAATTAAATCGAATTGATAAATTACTCGCGATGCGTGCTCAAGTCGCCGCCTGGTATTCGGATCGGTTAAAAGACCTGGAAGGCATCCAAGTCCCCAAGGTTGCAACAACAACATCATCTATGAGCTGGTTCGTTTATGTCATACGGGTTACTGCAGAGGTTGGAAGAAACCAACTTATGGAAGGGCTTGGTTCAATGGGGATCCCCTCCAGACCGTATTTCACCCCTATTCATTTGCAGCCCTTTTATGTGGAAAAATTTGGTTACGAGCGGGGAGATTATCCAGAGACAGAATCTGCAGGTGATCAATGCCTTGCATTGCCATTTTCATCGGTCATGAAAGAAGACCAGGTGGAGACCGTCTGCAAGGCAATCGAGAAGATCCTCGGCGGAGATAGATAACACGACGGATTGTGAATTAGGAGATTAAAACTTTATGCTTTCACGGTTTCGCAATCGCTATTTTTTTGCCCTGGATTTGATTTTGCTCGCGCTTACTCCAGCTGTTGCCCTTGCCCTGCGGGTATCTCTCCCCTGGGACGAACACTATAATCTCGGTTTACTGATCTATACCGCCTTTTCATTGCCGGTGAAGATCCTGGTATTTTATATCTTTGGATTTTACAGACGGCTCTGGCGTTATGCCAGTGTGGATGCCATTATTTCCATCATCTGGGGAGTGGGTATTTCCAGCGTTTTGGTTGCCGGAGCGTTTTTTATCACGCTTGGAACCGGGGCATTTTCCAATATCGCTCTTCCACGGTCTGTTCCCATTATTGATGGCATGCTGACATTAATTATGGCCGCCGGAACCCGCTTGAGTCTGCGCATGGTCCAATACCAGGCCGGCGGAGGCCACACTAACCTGGAAGGGAAACGGGTACTGATCGCCGGCGCGGGGGAGGCAGGGGGGATGGTCGCCCGGGAAATGCACACCAGCAAACATATTAAGGAATACCTGGTGGGATTTGTGGATGACGATCCTATAAAAATTGGTGCCTTAATCCATAATGCATCCGTGTTGGGTTCTCTCGATAAGATTCCAGAGATTGTGGAAAAACATAAAGTAGACGAAGTGATCATCGCCATGCCCACCGCCCCGGGCGAAGTGATTCGTAAAGTTGTGACCCTGTCTGAGCAAAGCGGCGTGCCAACCAGGACACTGCCCGGGATATTTGAATTGATCTCCGGAGAAGTCACCGTCAGCCAGCTCCGGGAAGTCCAGGTAGGGGACTTGCTTCGAAGGCAGCCCGTCGATTTTGGGGTGGATCGCGTCAGAGATCTCATTCGGGGAAAACGCGTTTTGGTTACCGGAGCAGGAGGGTCAATCGGCTCTGAGCTCTGCAGTCAGATCAGCCAGTGCCAGCCGGAAAAATTATACGCTTTGGGACACGGGGAAAATAGTCTGTTTATCCTCCCTCAAAAGATAATATACTGGCCGGATAAAATCAGGAATGAAAAATTAGAAATCATCGTGGCTGACATCCGGGATCAGGATCGCCTGGATCATGTATTCAATCGGCTAAAACCTGAAATTGTGTTTCATGCCGCAGCCCATAAACATGTCCCGCTGATGGAGCAAAACCTGGAGGATGCCATCACCAACAATATCCTGGGGACAAAAAACCTGTTAGATTTATCTAAAACACATGGTGTTGAGCGTTTTGTGTACATCTCAACTGATAAAGCTGTGGAACCCATCAACGTGATGGGGATGACCAAACGGGTCGGGGAGTTGATGGTCAGTCAGGCAGGCGGAGAGACCGGACAGCCCTTCGTTTCTGTGCGATTTGGCAACGTGCTTGGAAGCCGGGGCAGTGTCGTGCCGTTCTTTAAAAAACAAATTGCTGCCGGGGGACCGGTTACCATCACTCATCCAGAAGTAGAACGCTTTTTTATGACCATCCCTGAAGCTGTGCAATTGGTGTTGCAAGCCTCCGCCTTGGGAAATACCAATGAAGTGTTTGTCCTGGATATGGGAGAACAAATCAAAATTAAGGATCTGGCAGCAGAGTTGATACAATTATCAGGTTTAGAGGTTGACCAGGATATAGAGATTATTTACACTGGTCTTCGCCCCGGGGAGAAGTTGTCCGAAGCCCTCTATGGACTTGATGAAAAACCCCGGGACACAAAACACGAGAAGATCCAGGCGGTAATTAATAACCCGGACCTGCTTGGTGACCGATTTTCGGAGGACATTAATACTCTAATCGATCTGGCCCGACAGGGGAATACGGAAGAAGCAAAAGATATACTCCAGCGATTAGCCATGTTGTAGAACTGTTTTTTCCGAGGAGAATTGGGTAGAAGAATTCGAGGAAAAATGTCCCCTGTCAGGAGGGGATATAATTTATACCTTTAGGGAGATATCGCCTGAAGTTGGTTCAGCACGAGGATTTTAAATGCCTGTCAGTTATATAACGGAAATATTATAATATTGATACCACTACCATGATCCCAACAGGTAGTATTATGCAGGATTTTATACACCCAATACTTTAGTGAGGATCCGTGAAAAAAAATCGTCTCAGGATTATTGTGCAGGTTTTAGTCTTGATTGAAGCCCTGATCGTTGGCGGTGATCTGTATTCCCGCCATTTAGATGGACCCGGATTCATGCACAGCGGTTATTCCCCTTTGGATTTAGTTTTTCTGTTCGCTATTATAACTCTCATCCTGGCTGCAGCCTCTATCCTGTTGGCTCCCCAACTGAGAGAGTCGATTTCAGGTCAAATGGGCCATATTCTTGAAAATAAAAATTGGCTGGCCGGGATTTTAATAACCCTCAGCCTGATCACCTACGAGGCTTTCCAGGATTATCTTTTCCTCCGAGCAGTTATGCCCGATGTCCATTATCAGCAATACCGGCAGTTATTGAAGGAGTATTTTTCCCTGCTGGGATTGGTTTTTTTGTTTGGCTTCCAGCTCTTAGGTCTGGTAATAACACTCCAGTGGATAATGGTTAAATCCTGGATCAAAAACTTGTTCCAGGCCCAATGGGCGCCAATTTTCGTGATTTTGCTAGTGCTGTTTTCTTTATTAAATTTCTCTGGATACGGGTTTATTTTTGGTGAGACTGATGCGTCCCGGGCCCATACCATGAATGCGCCGTTACTCGGCATTCAAGTTCTCCTGTTAACTGGTGTTTTAATGCTGGGATGGTGGGTTTATTCCCTGATCCTTAATAAATGGTCTGCAATAAAATCGATTCTTTCCTCAGAAGTTGTAATTGTCCTCGGATTATGGCTGCTGGCAGTCCTCTTTTGGAGTGATACTCCCCTGGGAGCGAATTATTTTATCGACATGCCCCGGGCGCCAAATTACGAGTTTTTTCCCAGTTCAGATCAGTTGAAATACGATATCCAGGCCCTGGATCTGCTGGCCGGGGGAGGAATGCGGCCCAATGCCCTCCATCCCATAGACGACTACATCCAGCACCCCATGCATTCTCTCTACTTGGCGGTATTGCACATGATTTCCGGGGAAGGGTTTGTGGATGTGCTGTTCCTTCAGATCCTTGTTTTGAGTTTCATCCCCGTCCTCTTGTATAAAGTGGGATCACTGGTTCACACCCGCTTTTCAGGTTTTGTCGTCGGTCTTCTATATTTAATCAGGGAAAGGAATGCGGTATTCCTGGGAGAACACATCACGGTCTCCCATGTTAAAACCGTGATGACTGAACCGCTTGCCTTACTGGGATTCCTGCTTTTTCTGTACCTGCTGCTGTTGTGGATAAAATCCAAAAATCAAAAACCCTGGTTGGTTATCCTGGCAGGAGGCGTATTCGGATTTGTGGTTTTAATCCGGATTGAAGTCCTGGCTATGCTCCCGGTTATCGGGTTAATGACTCTAGTTTATCTTCGACAGCAGTGGAAAACCTGGCTTTTCGGTGTGGGGATGGCGAGTCTGGCGATCATGATCATTATCAATCCCTGGATGATTCGTAATTATCGGGTAGAGGGGAGACTGGAATTGGACAAATCTTTGTACATCCGGTCGATAATAAACAAGTATCAGGACTATTTTCTCCCCGAGAGTAAACCGCAGGAAGATACCCGATTGATACCACAGGATAGATCTCCGATATTGTACAGGTCAGGAGGTAATGCTTTAAGCGCGATTGCTTATCTAGACCCTGTTGATTTAAAAAAGACCCAAAGCGAGTCTCCCACAGCTTACTTTCTGGATCATTTTGTGAATAGTATCCAGCAAACCATATACTACTTGCCGGATAATCATCAACCGCTGTTAACGGTTGGCAGCCTGCAAGACCTGCTTCAAGGAAGTGCTGCTGAAACTGACCTGGAAGGGGATAGGTTTTCAGAAAAATACCTTGAGCGTTATGTTAAGGGTTTGCCGTATTGGAGCCTTAATTGGGATGGGAAACTCGTTCCCAGATCGTACCTTCCTCTCGTGGTAACGATTGCTTTGATCTCTCTGGGATTGTCCCAGGTGCAGCGAGACAGGTTGTGGATTACTTTCCTGTTGATCCTGATGATCATCACCCAATCGGTGGTTTATGCCCTGCTGTCCGGATCTGGTGGAAGAAGCATCACGGTTGTGGACTGGATTCCTCTTTTGTACTATGGTATTGGCCTCTCCATCCTATTGTCGAAAGGTTTTAAACTGATCAGCGGCAGCCAACTACCTATGTCAGCTGATGATTATTCCCTCCCCGGTGATCTGGACCTGAATCAAGCGAGGAAGATAAAATACAGCAGTCTTGCCCTGGCCGGGATCGTTTGCGCAGGGTTGGTTTTACCCCTGTCAGAAGTCTTTATCCCGGCGTCTTATACTGACTCAGCTCTGGAAACACAGTTGGAGAACCTAAGTCAAGAAATCGGATTTGAGGTTCCAGCAGAAGCTGAAGGACAGGTCATCCTGTATGGGAAAGCACTCTATCCACGGTTTTTTAAAGCTGGAGACCGGATGGATGATGACCGCAGAGGACTCATCCCGGATTATTCCTTCAAACGGATAGAATTTTTCCTGGTGGGTACCCAAAATGCCTGGGTTGCCCTGCCATCCAGAGGCGAGGTGAATTTTTTGCCACACGCAAGTGAGGTTCTGGTCGTTGCAGATTTAGCAGGTGCAGAAAAATCCCCCGATGGACAAAGAATCTCTGGTAAGTACTACAAGGCTAGATGGATCTTTATTCTCAACGCGGACCAGGAAGCTGATTATCCGGTAGTCATATCCTGTTCCGGGACTCATTGTTTGATTGAGACAGATACCTGGTGATGTTTTTTATATTTATTAATGGGGTAATTGACTTTTTCTTACTGCGGCAGGCGAACTCATCTATTATGTGCATAGTGAAATAAATCCGTTGCGTTTTCACTACAATATGGATTGATATGAACTATGATTTATGCAATTATTGAAGCTCATGCAATTAATAATATGAAGGAAGAAATCCGTGCGAAACAAACAAGAATTCCTTATTAGAAATGTTGAAACCACAGATGTTGACAATTTAATATTATTTTTCATTAATGCCTATGGAAAACTAACAATTTTCCAAAATGTCCAATTCTTACAACACTATTTTTCTTCAAGAGAGAATGGTATTGAACCAATGAGTGAGTGTGTGATTGGATTGAAGCCTGATGGTGAAATCGTATCCCATTACGGAGGTCTTATATATGAAATAAAGATTAATAACAATTCGCATCCATTAATTTGGGGAGTCAATGCATATACATTGCCAGAGTGGCGAGGAAAGGGAATAAATTCTGTTATTGTTAATCATATTATAGAAAATAGTGAAATTAATGGGGTGATAGGTTTTTCTAAAAAGGCAGCATTATTTTATGAAAAGATAGGTTATAACATTTTTAATTTTCAAAAATTTTCACGATATATTTTAGTTTTAGATAAAGGAAAAACAAAAATAACAGTTGCTTTTATTGAGCAAGATACGATGCGATTAAATAAGTTATTTGAAAGACAATCTGTGAAAAATTCTACTTCAGTCATTAAGCAAGTTATCAAATTGACCGCTGATAATATAGGAGAATACGAACTAAGATTAGATGAAGAAACAGCTGGAATAACAACAAGTCATAGATCTTTGGAATTTTTAAAATGGCGTATATTAGAAAATCCATTTATAAAATATAAAGTATTTGGATATCTGATTGAGGGAAAACTTTTGACTTATATCGTTTTAAGAGAAGAGATATTAAGCCCTATTGGTTATAAGGTAAACAGAATTGTTGATTTATATGGAAAAAGAGAAGGTATAAGCCCTTTGCTTGATTTAACGATTCGGGAATCTATTATCAATAAGGATATTTATATTGACTTTTCAATGTTTGGAGTAATTTATAAGGAGGAATTAATCTCATCTGGTTTTATAAAATTGGAAAATGATGATTGTTGTATTTTTCCACAAGTAACAGCACCTATTGAAAACCGTCATAATAATGAATATCTTGGATTATTCAGCAAAAACCATAGTGATGCAATTGCAAATCTTACAAAAGAAAATGTATACTTTACTAGAATAGACTCCGATAGAGATAGGCTGGGACGAATAAGTCAAATTGAACAAAGGTAACCCATATATGAAGAAGAGTAGCAAAATTACAATAGTTATGTATCACTATATTAGAGAACTAAAATTTAGTAGATATCCGAAAATCACAGGCTTGGATCTGTCAATCTTTATTGAACAAATCGAATATCTTAAAAAACATTACAGAATAATAACAATGGAAGAGCTTATTGAAACCATTGACAATAATTCTGAATTACCGCCAAGGTCCGTCTTATTAACGTTTGATGATGCTTATATTGACCATTATTTGCACGTATTCCCAATATTGGATAAAAATAAACTACAAGGTTCATTTTTCCCCCCTGTGAAAGCTATTACTGAGCATCAAGTTCTTGGTGTTAATAAGATTCATCATATATTAGCATCAGTTGAAAACGTGCAAGCAATAATTGCAGATATATTTGAACAATTAGACACTTACAGAAATACTTATAATCTGTATGAAAATGATTACTATTTTCAGAAACTTGCTATAGCAAATCGTTTTGATAATAAAGAAGTTATTTTCATAAAAAGGTTATTACAAGTTGAATTGGAAGAAGAACTTAGAAATATCATAACTAATTATTTATTCAATAAGTATGTAAGTAATAATGAGCCGACATTTTGTCGGGAATTATATATGAACATAGAGCAAATAGCGTGTATGAGACGAAATGGTATGCACATTGGAAATCATGGGTACGGCCACTACTGGTTAGCCTCATTGCCTAAAGAAAAACAGGAGGATGAAATTGACAAATCACTTGAATTTATACGAGAAATTGGAGGAGATATAAACTCATGGACGATGTGTTATCCTTTTGGGAATTATAACGATGATACGATTTCTATTCTAAAACGAAGAGGCTGCAAACTTGGATTAACATCACGGTTTGACATTGCTGATATAAAAACAGATAATCGATTTAAATTACCAAGATTAGACACGAATGATATTCCAAAACATAGAAATGCGGATCTAAATGACTGGTATCATAAGGCTGTATAAAATACGAAATCTAACATTGATTGAATAATAATCAATGTTAGATTCTGATGTGTTTTTAATATACAAGTCTTCAGCATGTGATAGTATTCTTATTCCATGTCCCTATCCAAGAATAACAATATGAACTGTTGATAAAGTGAGGAAATTATGCAGCTCCGATGTTACAGTTGCCATACACCATTTACAGTAGGTAGAGCGTTTGTTAACCAATCCTTAAACATCATGCAAGAAGACAAACTGGTGCATTTTGACTTCCGCTGTCCAAAATGCAAAAAAGCCACCCGGGTTTCCAAAGAACAACTGCTCCACTCTGCTCCCGGATGGGAGTATGAACCAACAGAAAAACCCGAGGAAAAGGAAAAGCCTGAGGTTAAGAAAGAAACAAAAACAAAACCGACGGTAAAAACCAAAACTACCCCAAAACCAAAGGATACGACAAAAGCTAAGGCGAAAACATCGTCCAAACCAAAACCGAAGAAGAACTGAGGACGGAAGCTTGTAGGTTTAATGTTTAAGGTTTAACGTTATTCTTTTTTTCCTATTACTAGGGGGTAAATCATGGGTACGATATCCAAATTCGAAGAAATTGAGGCATGGAAAAATGCTCGAGAATTGACGAAACTGGTCTATCAGATTTCAGCTTGTGAGGGTTTCTCAAGTGATTATGGTCTTAAGGATCAGATCCGCAGGGCTGCGATAAGTATAATGTCAAATATCGCTGAAGGATTTGAAAGTCATACACACCCATTGTTTATCAAATACCTGGGCCAAGCTAGATGATCTGCCGGTGAAGTTCGCTCACAACTTTATCTGGCGTATGATCTCGATTATATATCTAAGGAACAATTAGGGATTTTGTGCGACTTGGCGAGAAAAGTAAGCAGTCAAATCTATAAATTTGTGCAATATTTAAAATCTCAACCAAATTCCCAACGAATGTAGGATGGTTTTGTTTATCAAAATGAAATTGATATATTAGACATAATAGACCATCCATCCGTTATACCTTAAACTTTAAACATTAAACGTTTAACGTTTAATGTTTAGTTATCAATTTCAGGTTTATTCAATTCTTTTCATAATTTGTATAGAGGGCGAGGAATAAATCTGTTCATAGGCAGATAAAAATTCCAGGTCCTGGTATTCAGATCTGGTGATCAATATTAATTCTGGGTGTGGATTGTGATTTGTGGGGATGGTTCCCGAGACATTCTCCACGGCGAGGTGGAATAATTGCCATTTTCCTTCAGATGCATGCTGCCCAATTAACACCCAGAGGGGGTATTCCCAATCGTTGCTATCCATTATTAAACCAATCTCCCGGGCGGGGTCATTGCGAAGGTAATGGCCAACTTCCATATACTGGTAGAAGGGCTCTATATTTCCCAGGAAATATAACTCACGTCTCTTGGTATGGAGGACAGATCTTCCCTCATAAAACAGGCTTGTAAAGGAATGGAGATAGTCTTCCATGGCGGGGTACCGTTTCACAAAGTTGCCAACCGAGGTGTAGATCGTTCTTTCTATCGCAGTATCATAAAATACTGTATCGTCTTCCCAGAGGGGTAAAAGCGGCCTGATGGTATTCATCAGCAGGTAGGGTATACTGATCAGGAAAAATAAAACGATCAAACCACTTGGGATAATTTGTTTGGGGAAGATTTTATCGACCAAAAGAGCTATTAATATCGAACCAAGCAAAAAGATAGGGGTTTGCAGCCGACTGCCCCACGGCTGCCACTTAAAAGCCAGGCTGAATAACAGGATTGAGAGTACGATGGATACAAAAAAGATTATCACTCCTTTTTTATCATCAAACTTAAGAAAGGGAATTATCACAATTGCGCCGGTTAACAAAATAAAGTGGAGCAGATTGCCAGAATCGTCATCACTGATATAAAAGGAGATCTCAAACTCAGACCTCTGGAATGTTGAGGCGGGGTTGTTGATTTCCGAACCAAGCAGCCTGGAAATGGATCTGGTGAGAAACTTGTTGGAAGCTTGTACAGGTGTGGCGAGGTGGACAGCCCCGTTGCGGACCAGGTTAGAAAAGGTAGTTGAGGGCGTGATTTCCTCGGAAATGGTCCGTTCATTGGAGGTAAATATCGGATTCCTGTATAAACCCCAGTTGCGGAGATAGATGCCCGTATTTAGAAGCAGGGCGATAATAATGATTAGGACAAAACGAATTGTAAATTCCTTAATCTTCCCCCATTTCGTCCCGATTAAATACAATCCTCCAATCGATAACCCGATCGCTGCACAGTATACATAGGCTGTTCCTTTGGTTGCCAGGGCAAACCCCATGGAAAGGGACGCGAAAAAGATATTTTCCCAATTCAGCTCTTTAACGACTTTGAGCATAAAATAAACAAAACTGAGACAAAAGATCCCGACTACCAAATCATTTTGAGTACTTGTGCTTTGTAGAATAGCCATCGGGAGGGTTGCTGCCAGGGTGCCGGTAATCCACTGCCCCCGGAGGGATGCTTTGAGTTCCTTAGCGATCTGGGTGGTCAGCAAGATTGAAAGTATAAAACTAACCCATTGCACCAGATTGGCGTAGTGATCACTTTTGCTTAATAACTGGGTGTGGAGAATGGCGAATTCCGCCAGGGGCAAGGAATAATTCTGCCGCGGGATGGCGGTTGGATAATAGTTCACATTTTGATTTTTAATCCAGTGGGGAATCCGGGCCATATGGTAGGTCATGGAATCAAAATTATTGGGGGGCGACTTGATAGCAATCAGCAAGGTAACCAGCCCGATAATGGCGATGATGATCCCACAAAAAATCATAAAAGATTTCTTGGAAGATTTTTGATTTTCAGGACCATCAAGAGTTCGCTTGGGGATCCTGTTTTTTAAGTGCCGCCAATTGAAGGCTAACAGGAAAACTGCCAGAGAAAGGACCAATACCCAGGTGGCAAGGATCCAGGTATAGGTAATCTTATTAAACAGGGACAAAATTTCTGTACTTAATAAAATGATCAGGAAGGTAACCAAAAACGATTTAATCGCGCTGTCTTGAATTGAGTTATTCCTGAAAATATAAAAGATGATAGCTGTGATTAAGAAAAATAACGGAATTAGTAAAACCATATGATTTCCAGAGATGATATTCAAGAAATTATTATCATTACCAAGTTCTTAGATTATAACGAACTTTCATCAACATTCTGAAATAACTTTAAAACCTTAAATGTTAAACGTTTAAACGTTTCTTTCTATCAATTCTACATATAAGTCATATTACTTCCTTGCCGATGCTTTCCAGGAAAAGTCTTTTTTCACAGCTCTACGCTGCAGCCCTCGCCAGCAGCGCTGGTCCTGGTAGATTGACATTGCCCGATGGAGGGTTCTTACCAGCGCTTGGGCAGTGGCAGGTTAAAAGAGGAATCCAGTGCTCTGGTCCATTTTTCCGTGATGATAATCAACGATAGTATTCTTTAAGCCGCTTGTGGCTCGGGTCAATGGCACACAGCTGTAGCGCATACCAATCATTTGAGTCAGGCCGTAGGGCTAGTAGCGGGAGGGGATCAGGATCAGGTCGCTTCCAGTGTAAATTCTGCGAGCTAATCCCTCATCGTATTTCAACACAGACCGAACTTGAGGGAATTCCTGGTCCAGCTGGCGGGCTTGATTTTCCAGGTCTGGATGACCGGTGCCGAGGATCACTGCCTGCCAGTCCAGATCGACGAGGGAGCGCAGGGCATCCGGCACCAGGTCCACGCCCTTTTAGTAATCCATACGGTTGATTATAGCTAAGAGGGGTTTATCCGGACCCGGTTCCAGATTCAGCGCGGCCAGCAGTTGTTTTTTATTCTGATTGCGCTTGTGGAGGGTTTCCGCTGAATAATTCACCGGAATTTCCGGGTCTGGTTCCGGGTTCCAGGCTTACTAGGTCCAACCCATTGAGGATCCCGGTGATGTCTTGCTGGCTGGTTTTCAGGAATCCCTTTAATTTAGCTCCGAACTCAGCCGTGAGCATTTTCTTCGCATAGCCACTAGAGACAGTGTTGATTTTATCGGTGTATAACAATCCCAGCGGCAGTGGCAGAATTTCCGCCCAGCACGGCAGTGGAGATGGTTGCGCTCGGGGTAATCCAAAAGCCCGCAGGGCGGAGCTTGTGTTTTGCCCCAAATAGGGCAGGTTATGCACGGTCAGCAGGGATTTAGTGTTCTGGTAGAAGGCATCCTTCTCCCTGATCAAGCTTAGATTGTAAACAGCTGGTGCGGTATGCCAGTCGTGGGTATGCAGGATATCCAGCTGCCAGTTCAGGATTTTAGCCAATTGCATGATAGCCAGCGAGAAGAAGGTGAATTTTGTACCGTCCTGCTGAGGGTCCCCGCTGGAGACTGTCGGTCCAGCGGCGACCGGGGCGCCGTTCACCAGGTAGGTAAGCACCCCATTGATTTTGTCTGAAAAGCCTCTGCCAGTAGGTGTCCCTGGCTGTGTTTTACTTTAAAACTTGCTACTAGCTTGAGATCCCAGCCGCCGTTTTTAATCTGGGGATAAAGGGGCAGGACCAAACGAACATCGGGATACTCTGGGAGCGCTCTTTAAGCGGCCGGCAGCGAGCCGGCGACATCACCCAGCTCGCCGATCTTTACCAGCGGATCCGCTTCTGCGGTAAGAAAGAGAACCTTTATTGGATCTTTCAATGCATACTCCAGTAATAAGGTAAGCGTCAATTTTGATTATACCTGGCTCCTGGTCTCAAAATCCCCCAGTCTCCAAGCCCCCTAGTCATAATGCCGTCCTCCGTCTTCCGTCGTTTATCAACCTTTGACATTTCAACGTTCCAACCTTCAATTTTCAACACAATAGGGTACAATATCTCAGTAACTGAAATGATTATTAAAGGAAGGATTTATGACTGAAACCAAACCCCAGGAATCCTATTATGGAGATGATGTCATTGACCTCCGGGAACTGGTAAAGACCTTGTTAAAATACAAATGGATCATTCTCGCTGCCACCCTACTGGCCGCCCTGGCAGCTTTTCTGATGGACAACTTTCTGCTTGACTCACAATATGAGGCTTCAGCACACATCGGCATCCGGCGGCCGACCTTTTACGCCAATCTGGAGCCCAGTATAGAAAACCCCTCTGCTTTGGAGGATTACAGGAACCTGAGTGACCTGACCAAATCCCTGCCGGAGCTAGCGGAAGCGGATGATATCTGGATGAGTGTTTGCGAGGAGCTGGATCTGATTTGTGTTGGGGAGGGGAGAAACAAACCTGACTTGGAAGCCTCCCTGATCGGCACCAATCAGCTCAAGCTGACTGTGTCCTGCGAGGACCCTGCTCGTTGTGCAGAGTTCGCAAATCTTTGGGCAGAGGAAGTCACTTACCGTTGGAACACCCTCTACGGAAACGAAAGTATTAACCTAGAGCAAATTGCAGAGGATGTTGACTCAGCCCGCCAGCTGTGGGCTGAGTCTCAAGCGATACTGGAGGCTTATTTACCGGAGAGTAAGATCAACGTGGTGGAGGTGCAGCTGGACCAGGCCAAGAGCAAACTCACCCGTTATTTGAATGAGATCGAAGCCAATGAACTCTTGATCCGTACCGCCCGTGGGCTGGACAAAAGGCTGGCGGATCTGGCGCAGTCAGGGGAACTGCTGCTGGGGGAGGCTTTGAGCCTGATCGGCCTGCAGCAGCGCACGACTGGAGGAATTAGTGGAACTCAATTACAACTACCCGGAGAGGACCTTCTGGGTGTGGACTACACAGTAGCAACTGCCCGTGTTAGTCTGGGGGACTTAATCAGAGCCCTGGAAGCCCAGAATGCCACGCTGGAGGAAGACCTGCCTGAGCTGGAAATCCAGGTGATCTCTTTGACGCTGGATCTGGAAGTGGAAGGGTATAAAATCCAGCAGTTAGAACAGGAGCGGGATAGAGTCAGACAAGCCTATCAGGTGCTGGCTGGTCACCGGGATGAAACCGAGATCAACCAACGAAATCAGGGGGAGGCAGCTTATTGTGTGGCCAAAGCTAGGGTGCCGCAGGAAGAAAGCGGTCCATCCACGGAAATGGTAGTTGCCCTTGCAGGAATCGCGGGGGGCATACTTTCAGTAGTAATTGTATATGTGTACTCCTGGTGGACTTCATTTGAAGACTAAAATAACAATATTTTGCATAATTAATTGGGTTTAAAATATGTATTAATATACATACTAAAATCATATTATATAGCATCATATTAGTAAAATTTTAATTTGATATATAATCACGGATTCAATATAAATCAAATTTGTTAAAGAATATCTCAATTTATGTTTAATAACCCTTAATACTGAAAAGTGCCAAATATTCTTATTAATAATTTTTATATGATATGGAAATCGTTAAGGAAAGAATTTTATGAAAAAAGCAATGATTTTTGGGATCGACGGTCAGGATGGTTCTTATCTTGCAGATTTATTACTGTCAAAAGATTATCAAGTTATTGGCTGGGTGCCAGAAGCTATACCTGTATCATACGAAAATATTAATCACATTATTGACGAAATAGAAATAGTAGAAGGTAGCTTGATAGATCAAGAGGGTGTAAATTCACTATTAAGAAATTATCTCCCGGAGGAAGTCTATAACCTGGCTTCTCCATCATCACCACCAGCTTCTTGGGAAAATGTTGTATACAAGAGTGATGTGGTTGCGCTAGGTGTTGCTCGTTTGTTGGAGGCGATTAGGACGAATATTCCATCTTCACGGTTTTATCAAGCATCATCGAGTGAGTTATTTGGTGATCCTCTAGAAGAACCACAGAATGAGAATACTCCATTTCACCCCAGAAATCCATATGGCATATCAAAATTATTTGCCCATTGGCTTACTGTAAATTATCGAAACAAATATGATTTATTTACCGTTTCTGGAATAATGTATAACCATGAAAGCCCAAGAAGAGGATTACAATATGTCACTCGAAAGATTACCAATAGTGCAGCTAAAATCAAGTTAGGATTATCGGATAAACTACGACTGGGTAACCTGGAAGCTCGTAGGGATTGGGGGTACGCAGGAGACTATGTAAAAGCAATGTGGTTAATGCTGCAGCAGGATCATCCTATTGATTATGTCATTGGTACTGGTAAAACTCATTCAGTTCGGGAATTTTGTGATTTAGCCTTTAGTCATCTTGGATTAGATTATAGAGAGCATATTACGGTTGACGATGCATATTTTCGGCCAAATGAGAATAAAAGACTTGTCGCAGATTGTAAGAAAGCAAATAATGAACTTAATTGGCAGCCGGAAACTTCGTTTAAGGAGTTGGTTAAAACTATGGTTGATGAAGATTATCGGTCGCTTAAGTCATTATCCAAAGATTAATTATTAATAATATCTAAAAACGATAAATATGAGATTGAGTATTCATATCAGTATTATCGTGGAAGAAGGATTTGATCAATGACGGTATGAATACGAATGAAGTACTATGGTTTTGTTAGTTAAACATCTTTGTAGTTTAATTTCTTTTTCATGTGCTACATGTGACCCAAAATTAAAAGCCCTAAATAGACTGGGGAAAAATGATTCCAACCTTATAAAGTAACTCCTAATAGATTTTTATTTGATAAAGGATTGTATATTGAATATTAGTTCCACAACTGTCAAAGGATTTTCTTGGTCTGCACTTGGAAAATGGGGATCACAGTTAATAAATTTTTTAGTATTGGTTATTTTTGCTCGCGTTTTGGGTCCAGAGGCATTTGGCCTTTTAGCCATGGCTAATGTATTTGTGAATATAATCTATATATTTTTGGATCAAGGGTATAACGCAACAATAATACAACGGAAGGATATTTGCAACGAAATCTTAGATACTGCCTTTTGGTCAAACATGTTAGTTGGTTTTCTTTTTACATTTTTTGGCGTCATATTTTCTAGTGTGATCGCCAGATTATATAGTGAACCTCAATTAGAATCCATAATTCGGTATCTATCAATGAATTTTTTTATTCTTGCGGTTGGTGGAATTCAACAGGCATTACTCCGACGTAATTTTAAGTTTAAATTATTGGCTATAAGTACACTTACCTCATCGTTCATTGGAGGCTCAATAGGTGTTTATCTTGCATTATCAGGCGCAGGTGTCTGGAGTCTTGTTATTCAGATTATAAGCAGTAGTGTTATTAATGTTGGTATTATGTGGATCACAAGTGGCTGGAAACCCAAGTTATTTTTTTCATGGGACTATTTCTTAGATTTGTCAAAATTTGGCATTAATATTATTGGAAACAGAGTTTTATCTTTTTTTGATTTACAGTTTGATGAATTACTAATTGGTTATTCATATGGTGCCACTTCGCTTGGATATTATTCTATAGCTAAAAGTATCATTGTTCGTTTGGCTGGATTTATCAGTGGTGCAACAACTACTGTAACTATGAGTCTCTTTTCAAAATTACAGGAAAACAAGCAGCAATTATTGCACACATTCTATAAGGTGATTGAGATCACTGCTCTAATCGTATTTCCTCTGTTTTCTGGTATTATGGTTATTTCTTCTGAACTGATCAATATTTTTTTTGGTCCTCAATGGGGTATAAGTGTTCCAATATTAATGATCCTAGCTCCAACCGGAATAGCTCTAAGTTTATTACATTATCATGAAAACATAATTATTGCTTTTGGTTTTCCCCAAAATGTTTTTAGGGTCCGACTAATAAATTCCGTGATTCGTGTAACAATAATTGTGTTCATCTTAAAATTAGGCCTAAACCATATAGCTTTTGCAGTGCTTTTCTCATCGCTAACCCTAATGTATTCATTAATACTGTTAGTCAAAAAAATCATGGGTGTCAGACTTGGAAAGTATTTTCGGAGTATTATTTATCCAACATTATCAAGCATGATTATGGTTCTTCTAGTTCTTCTGGTCAAGAGAATATTTTTCAATATAGGCTTCTCAATTCTGGGAACAATTTTCATGATCTGTTTATCTGTTGGTATATACCTAGGATCCATAACGATATTTTGTCCGAGAATGTTAAATTCACTTATTGGAGATCTTCTTCAGATTATTAAAGTAGAAGAGAAAATAATAATTCAGAATTAATGGAAGCGGGTTATATCAATTCTAACTTTGAACTTACCTTGCTAGAAAGGTCAAAATTTATATTACAGTTATTGATATTACAATGTGGTCATTCCTATTTTCAATCTTCGAATTAAGGCAGGAGTAATAATTAATGAAAAAGTTTATGCATGTAGAAAAGAAGATTCGTCATATCATTGATATGGCAATTAATAATCCTGAAGCGGCAAAGTTTTGTGGAAAATCGCTACTAAAAAGTGAAGTGGAAAAAAGGATTAGGGTATTTGCTTCTTCTGTTATCAGAGGAAGTCAAGATCAAGATTTAACAGGTTATTTATATGAAGTTGATTGGTTAGAGGAAAAAGCTGTAAAAAAAATCCCCATCCCAATTGATACAAAACATCCATTCTGGAATGCTAGAGGAGGAAATCGTGGAGGGAGAGGTTTATTCCTTAAGGGAGATAAACTGTATATTGCAACAGCCATGTCAATCTTAGTATTTGATAAACAATTGAACCAACTTGCAGAGATCAGCCATCCTTATTTAGCTGATATTCATGAGATCTTTATTGTTGAGGATGGCATTTGGGTGACATCTACGGTACATGATATGGTTGTAAAAATTGATTTCAATGGAGCATTATTGAAGGAATGGAGAGGAGACCAAAGCGCTATCCTTCAAAAGAAATTTGGATATCATGAAAGAAACTTAAATTTATCCTTAGATTTTTCAAGGAATTCATTTGAAGATGATTTTGAAAACTATAAAAAGGACGAGATATTTCATATTAACTCGGTCTGGGTAGAAGGAGAGGATGTATATATCCTTTCCTGTTGGAAAAACGCATTTATAAGAATATTCCCCAAGCCTGAAGAGATAATAACAATCGATAATTCGCTGCATCATCCGCATAATGGGATTCTCTCACCAGCTGGAACTATAATAATTAATGACACAAAGCACCAATATCTACGAGAATATGATTTAAAAAGTGGGAAGCGGTTGAAAACGCTTTCAACACCCGTTTTCCAGCAGAATATACGGGGATCTTCTCAATTTTCAAGACCTGGCTGGCAGCGTGGTCTCGTCCATGTTGTTGACACGATCTATCTGGTTGGAACATCTCCTGCAACTATTTTTGAGGTTGATATCGATCGAGGACTCATAGGAAAAATACTATATCTTGAAAATAATGTTTCCCATTCTATTCATGGCTTGGGTGTTTATCTACCTAATCTTTAAGTTAGACTATCTCTAATCGATATATTCTCGTTATCATACTATCCTGATTATATCGCTATGATTATTATTTACTATTCGTTAGATTATATATAGAATTAATATGTTATTTGATCAGAAGCATTTCTTGATTCCATCTCGGGCAATTCCATTATTTTTCGTTCTTATTTCGATGAGTGTATCTGCACTTATTGGCACAGATTTCTGGATAGTTCCGAATCAATCTCGATATTTTATGTTAATAAGATATTTCCCAATTATTATTGGATGTATTAGCATAATTCTTTCAAGCATTATATTCAGGAGATTTAATTTATTAAATTGTATTTTTACAGCGATCAAAACAAATAGATATTGGGCATTATTTTTTGTGATTGCCCTCCCTGGATCAATTTACGCAAAGTTTATCTTACACAAAGAAACTACATACCTTAGTCAAGTATTAAGCCTCCTATTATTTTTTGTTGGTTATGCAGTTTTGGATATGGTTCCGAATAAGTATCTACTCCTGATCCAAAAATGGATATTGTCTTGGTTTGGACTTGTCTCTCTTCTAGCAATCATCAAAGTAATCTTGAATATCATACTCAATTTAAAGACTGAACCAGCGACAGTATTATTATTGATGCAAAGTTTTGGATTAGCTTTCTATGGTTTAACAGGTAGTCTGAAATTGTTAAGTATATTGCTATTATCAGTATTCAGTATTCTCACATATAAAAATGTAGCTATACTCAGCTTATTTATCTTACTGATGTTATTTATCGTATTCCCTAATACAAGAGGTAAGATTACTAAAACTTATTTAGTGATTATATTAATAATTCTATTTCTTATGGGTATCGTAGGCATTGGCATGTATTCTGCCGTAGAGAGCTATTTTTCAAGTGGTCATGTGGATTTCAGATATCAGAATATTATGTATCAGCTTGATGTTTTTCTCCAATCCCCCATCTGGGGTCAATTTTTTACTGGCGAAACCGGGATATATTTTGGGAGGACGGAGTTGTTAGGAAATATTTATGTGCCAACTCATAATGATTGGGTAGATGTTATGGCTCAAGGAGGACTCATTGGATCCGTTTTATTAATGGGCGGCTTTCTTCATTTTATTATTAAGCTTGTTAAAGTAAGTAAAAACATATTACAAAAAGATTCCTATTTCTTTATTACTATCAGATGGATCATGGTATTTAGCACTGTATTTGTGATAACAAGTTCTCTAAATTCTATTCTTGGATCTCCATCAATTGCAATGATTGGCTGGTTTGTGTTCGCGTTGGGACACAAGCTCATAGATTATATTAAATGGGATTACATGTCGAGAGTATATGATTCGGTATAGATCAGTTCTTGCAGTTGGCATTGGTGTTCTTCTTACGTTAACTCCATTGTTAACTATAGGTGATCAAGTTTTTGGAAGGCTTTGTGTGAATTATGAATACCTTCTACATATACATGACAAAACAATATCGCACTCTCTTAATACTATCTGTGGTGCTTCATCAGAAGTAGATGAAGACCTGCTGTGGTGGCAGGGATACACTTTATGGAAATCAGGTTTTATTGAAGAAGCAATTAGTAGATGGCAATTGAAACCAGATTCCTCTGTTGATCGGTTGATTTCCATTTATAGATTAAACAACTTTTCTGAAAAGGAAAAAGTGAGTCTGTTGAGAAACGGATTACATATTAGTATCGTTGATGATGATTTGCTGGGTAAAATAAGTTTATTTCTTTTCAATGAATTAGATATTAAGATAGTATATGAATTGTTTTTCAGTGAATGGGAAAACACTAAAGATTCACCTGTATTGGATGCATCGCTTGCATATGTTTCAAGTAAATATAATCTTGATGGAATTCCTACTGAAGATTTATATATCAAGGCGTACAACCGTAACCCAGAAAATTACCATATTATTTTATATGGCTTTCTACTCTATCTGGAAGAAGGTATCCTGGAACAAGATATTATTAAGGAAATGGCTGAACGTGGTGAAAATATATATACTAATGATTTTGCATTTATTTATCATTTATCTTCTGTGTATAAAAAGCTGGGAGACTATTCCAAGGCTTTTGATGTGAATTCTAAAGCGCTGTTGATGAATCCATCTGATTCAAAAACAAATCTAAAACAACTTGAACTTGCTTATCTAACAAATACAGATTTTGAGGCGCAGTGGATATTTAATGCGCTCGATATTACTGATGATAAAACTCAATATGGCCTATCATATTTTCAGAGGTTAATATCAATTCTATCTATATTAGATGAAATTGATGATGCTCAGTATGCTTTCTGTCAAGGTTTGACATCAGGATTTACTCCAGACGAGCTTCTTGTGGATAATTTCAAATATCTATTATTGATTTTTCAAAACTGCGATATTGATGACAAATAATTTATGATGAAAAAAATTTACCTATACACTTTCCCCTCTTTGTTCTTGTTCCTCAGGATTGTGGGATACCTACCGTCATCACGAATTCGAAGAATGTTTTATCGAATATTCGGCATGAGAATAGGAAAAGACTCTAACATCTATATGGGGGCTGAAATAAGAGGTGCAAAAAATATAATAATTGGGGAAGCAACAAGCATTGGGCATCGGTCAATATTAGACGGTCGTGGTGGGCTCCAGATTGGGAATAATGTAAACATAAGTACTGGCGTCTGGTTTTGGACAGCAGAGCATGATGTTAAAGATCCCTGGTTTGCAATTACAGAAGATAAAATAATCGTGGAGGATTATGTTTGGATTGGTTCTAGGGTAACAGTTTTACCCGGGGTAACCATTGGGAAAGGATCAGTAATTGCTACTGGAGCTGTGGTTATTAATAATGTCCGTCCCTATACTATCGTCGGTGGTGTTCCTGCCAAAAGGATCGGGGATAGACCAAGAGAATTACGCTATCGGTTAACACAGCATTTTCATATCATCTAATAAATTCTTCATATTGGCGAAACGTGAATATTCAGAATAGAAATCCTAAAATAAGTATAATTATTGCTGTTTACAATGGATCAGACACGATGCAAGCTTGTATAGATAGCGTTATTGGCCAAAAATACACTAATAAAGAGCTAATCATCATTGATGGTGGTTCGGATGATGGGACGATTGAATTGATTAGATCCTATGATAATTATATTGCCTATTGGGTATCTGAGCCGGACAGAGGGATTTATGATGCCTGGAATAAAGGGCTTGAGCGTTCCTCTGGCGAATGGATTTGTTTTTTAGGTTCTGATGATAGCTTAGCAACTTGTGAGACTTTATCGAAAATGGTTAATATTTTGATTCAAGACAAGACCATTGATTTTCTCTCTGGAAAAGCACGATTATTCAATAAAGATGGGAAATTGAAACGCATTAAAGGTTTACCTTGGCAATGGTCCCAATTTAAAAGATTTATGGGTGTAATTGTTCATCCAGGTGCTTTACATTGTATAAGGTTATTTAATTATTATGGAAAGTTTGATACCAATTATCAGATTGCGGGAGACTATGAATTTCTTCTTCGTGCAGGTCCTGAATTAAACGCAAAATTTATACCCGAGATTGTGGTTAATATGAGCATTTCGGGTTCAAGTTCAAGATTTCCTTTCAAAACTTGTTATGAGGCATTTATTATTCAGAAAAAAAGTAAATATATTGGATTATTTGATGCGTATATAAACCTAATATTTATCTTAATAAAGTATTACGCAGGTAAAATTAAATATGATTTATTTTGGTTTCTGTTAAAAAATTCTGAACAAGAAAAATAGCATGAAATTTTACTTTTCAAAAATTGAACAAACAATCCAACGAATAAAACGTGATTCATCTTATAAACTTGATCGAGATATGCGCTTTGTTGACCTGATATCGCTGATTCGTTATCGTTTTGTGGACTATTTTCGGGGGTGTTTGTATCGTATAAAGTTAGGTAACGCTGGAAAGAATCTCTTTATCGGCCGGCATGTAAGAATAAAACATCCTAAGAAAGTTTTTGTTGGCTCTGGCGTTTCTATAGATAGCTTTGTGATGATTGACGCCTTATCTACCCAGGGAGTCACTCTTGGAGACAATGTAAGCATTGGCGCATTTACGATTATTAAGGTAACTGGTATTATCTCAGATTTGGGGGTTGGGTTTATTATTGGAGATAATTCTAATCTTGGTCAGTATTGCTTTGTGGGTGCTGCCGGTGGAGTAAAAATTGGTAATAATGTACTCATCGGTCAAAGAGTCAGTTTCCATAGTGAGAATCACATTTATCATGATACAAAGAAACCAATTAAGGAGCAGGGGACCAATAGAAAAGGAATTGAAATCCACGATGATTGTTGGATTGGTGGAAGTGTGACAATTTTAGATGGAGTGATTGTTAACAAAGGATCTGTGATTGCTGCAGGAAGTGTTTTGATAAATGACGTTCCTCCATATACTGTAGTTGGAGGTGTTCCTGCGAGGGTAATAATAGATCGTCTTGAGAATGTGAAGAATGAAGAATAATTTAATGGTGAGGTGAATCATGCGAGCACTAATTGATGCGCATATGTTAGGGAATCAGGAAACAGGGAATGAAACATATATTACTGGATTGATTCAGGGATTTGAATCCATAAAAAATGCAACGATTGGAGCTGCTATTAGCCCTTCCTTTTGTCCAGAAAAATCACATCCATCAATAGATATATTACGTTTATCACATACAAATGATTGGATCCGCCTTTTATTTTCATTACCTAAATTATGTCGCGATTGGCAGGCTGATATATTGCACACAACTTATATCTCTCCAGTATATTTGCCTTGTGCTTCTGTAGTATCTGTCCATGATATCAGTTTCAAACTGTTTCCGCATTTTTTTTCTCCCCGTGACAGACTGTTGTTGAATTTATTTATTCCAAGTTCTCTTCGTCGTGCAGATGGAGTAATTACTATCTCATCGTACTCAAAAAACGAGATATTGAAATATTATCCATTCCTTGAGGGTAAAGTTCATGTTATTCTTCTGGCGCCTAAACCAATTTATAGAACAATCAATGAGAACGATTTCCTAAAATCAGTAAAATATAAGTTTGGGATAAACTCGACTTACCTCCTTTTTGTTGGTAATTTACAACCACGAAAAAATTTACATAGACTCATCAAAGCCTTCTCAATGATTTCAAGTGATCTCAATAATGTAAAGCTTGTGGTTGTAGGTGCTGCAAAATGGCGATCAACAGATATTTTTAATTTAGTTCGCCAATATGATTTAGAGGATAGACTCATTTTTACAGGATATGTTACTGATGATGAGCTTGTGGCTTTGTATAATCTAGCGGAAGCTTTTGTGTTTCCTTCTCTGTATGAAGGATTCGGTCTGCCCATTCAGGAAGCTATGGCCTGTGGTGTACCAGTGATTTGCTCGAATACAGCATCAATGCCGGAGGTTGCTGGTGATGCAGCGTTCTATGTAGATCCTTATAATGAGGATGAAATCGCAGGTGCCATGTTGGAGATAGTCAAGAATAAAAAACTTGCTGAATCGTTATCAAACCGTGGTTCAATCTGGGTAAAAAATTTTTCATGGAAAAAAGTTGCGCAAGACACTGTGGAACTTTATAAAGGTATCCTAAATTGATTGAAATATTTTCTAGGGAAAAAGAAACCGATAGCTTAGATCCTGTTCACACTAAGAAGATCTTTATAACAGGATATAGTCGCAGCGGAACAACTCTTCTTGGAAGGATCCTTGGGAAAAATGATGATGTATTCCTGTTATATGAATTACATTTCTTTGAAGAATTATTTGATCCAAATAATAGAACCAAATCTATCTCAAGCTCCACAGCAATTGAATTAACATCAGAATTGATCGCCAGGCAGCGAACCGGATATTTTAATCCTATTGTAGATAATAGTATGCAAATTGAGGCAAAATCCTTAGTAAATCAGATACCAAAACCGATAACTCCAATGAGGATGTTTGCTACGTTTTTAGATTATGAGACTAAACTAAATGGTAAATATATACCCCTGGAGCAGACACCACGGAATGTATACTTCCTAGAAAATATATTAACAAGTTATCCGCAAGCGTTTGTTGTAAATATTGTTCGGGACTCTCGGGATACAGTACTGTCTCAAAAAAATAAACATAAACGATTTTGGACTGATCCATCTGTCTCAAAATTCCAATGTATCAGGTTTTGGGCAAATTACCATCCGATTACGATAAGTTTACTTTGGAATAGTTCGATAAATGCATCGTTAAGATATAGTAACCATCCCAGGACAATTACTATTCGATTTGAGGATTTGGTTTCTACCCCGATCAAGATTATTAAAAAGGTCTGTTCATTTGTTGGGATCGATTACTCTGAAAAGATGCTTAATGTAAGCCACATTGGATCATCTCATGATCCTGACAATTTGAGCCAACTAGGAATAAAAAAGTCTGTGAGCCAGAGGTGGCGTCATGAAAATAACCACCAATTGGATTTGGCGGTATGTCAATACATAACCCGGAATAATCTTGTACAATACGGTTATGAACTGGCTCCACATCTCCAGCTAAAACTTTGGCAAACTGTTTATGCAATGCTCACATGGCCAATTAAGGTATTGACTGCATTACTGTCCAATATAAGTCGAACGCGGAATTTGGTTCAATCTATCAGAAAAAGATTGTCTTAGGTGAGGGAGATATATGCTTGAGTAAAATGAAAATCGCTCTTCTAGGGATACGTGGAGTACCTGCCAGCTACGGTGGTTTTGAGACAGCTGCCGAACAGCTTGGTCAACGTTTAGTTAAGCGTGGCCATCAGGTTACTGTATATTGTCGATCACATCATATTTCATTTCCAGAAGCACATTATCTGGGGATGGAGTTAGTAAAAATACCGACAATTAAAAATAAATACTTGGATACCATAGTGCACTCCTTTTTATCCTCACTGCATGCATTGTTTAAAAAGTATGATATTGCCCTTTACTTCATCGTCGGTAACAGCCCTGTTACTTGGATTCCACGAATAGTAGGTACAAAGACAATAATTAATGTTGACGGTCTGGATTGGAAACGGGAGAAATGGCCATCTTTTGCAAAGCGGTATTTAATATTTACTGAGCAACTCGCAACAAAGTTTCCGAATATAGCCCTCACGGACTCACGCACAGTTCAGAAATATTATCATGAACGATATCATAGAATAATTCCTTATATTCCCTATGGATCAGAACTGGATGTTTTACCTCCCGGTAAAACACTAAAACGTTTTGGATTGGAATCCAGAAAATATGTTCTTTTTGTGGGGAGGTTAGTCCCTGAAAATCGTGCACATCACTTGATTGAAGCATTTCAAGGGTTGGACACGGATTATAAATGTGTGATTGTTGGTGATGCTCCATATTCTAAAGATTATATTGCTACATTAAAAACAATCGGAAATATTGACTCTCGCATTGTTTTTACTGGGTATGTTTTCGGAGAAGGCTATCAAGAATTAAGTTCCAACGCGTACATATTTGTGGAATCATCCAAGGCCTCTGGTACTCATCCCGCTCTAACGGAAGCCATGGCAATGGGCAATTGCATTATTGTAAATAATATCCCTGAAAACCTAGAAACTCTTGGACGGGCAGGATTTTATTATTCTGATGAGGAGGGGGCTATAGGTCTTAGGCAAACCTTAAACTACCTATTACATAATCCGGATGTAGTTGAAGACTATCGTAAAAAAGCCTATTCCAGAGCTAAACAAAAATATTCCTGGGAAAAAGTTACAGATGAATACGAGAGATTATTTTATAAAATTACTGATAATAATATTCCTGAGCAGCTGATTGAAATGAAATAGCACCGTTATTACATGAAATATATAAATAATATTCTTAGTAATTCTTTCAGCTTTTGCATTTATATTGAAGTACCGGACATAAATATCCAAACCTCTGAGGGTAGATATGAAAAGTTCTCTTAATCGTCTTAGTATTACCCTGTTTATAGCTGATATCTTCTGGGTATGTTTGGGGCTATATGTGGCAACACAGATTAGGATGTATATACCTATTGGTGGACCATTAAAAGAGGAATTCGCGAGGCTTCCAATTATGGTTTATCCATTGGCAATCATGTGTTGGAGTTTTTCTCTGATCAAGGAAGGAGCTTATAATCCTCAGAAAATCCTGCGGGCCGTGAATGAAATCCGCTGTGTTTTAATGGCTTCTCTGTTGGCAGCGCTATTGTTAGCAGGGACTTTGTATTTAACCTTCCGAGAAGTCTCTCGGTTTCAGTTTATTTACTTCTTTCTTATCACAACATTTTTGGTTTTACTCTATCGGGGGTTGGTTCGGATCTACTCGAGATACATCAGGGGTGGAAGGATTATCGAACCCCAGCGTGTCTTAATATTGGGAGCTGGTGACCTTGGTTTACGTGTTGCTAAGACAATCTTGAATCGAAGCCGCTGGGGAATGGAATTAATTGGATTCTTAGATGATGATTCCCAAAAACAGGGATGGCAGCCAGATGGCTTGGAGGGGAAAGCTGTTCTTGGAACGATTGATCAGGTTATTAATATAGTGAAAGAAAACCAGATAGAAAATGTGTATTTTACCCTTCCTGCCCGAGCATATAAACGATTAGAAAAAATTGTGATCGATCTTCAAAAGGAAGCTGTCAATATTCAAATTGTTCCTGATTATTTTTCATTAGCTCTTGTTCATGCCCAATCGGGTGTGATGGGAGGATTGCCTGTAATCAGCCTCAGGGCACCTGTAATTGAAGGCACAGACCGGATAATTAAACGGATTTTTGATGTTGTTGTCTCTATCTTTCTATTATTTTTACTTTCTCCATTGCTGATATTTATAGTTCTTTGGATAAGTTTGGATTCTCCAGGTCCAGCAATATTCAGGCAGCAGCGAGTAGGAGAAAATGGAAAGTTATTTACCATGTTTAAATTTCGGACCATGGTTCAGGATGCGGAATCCCGCCAAGTGGATGTCAATCAATACGATCAGGAGGGTAACATTATCCACAAGCATCCAGATGATCCCCGAGTTACCAAGCTTGGACGATTATTACGTAAAACCAGCTTGGATGAGCTTCCTCAATTATTTAATGTCCTGAGAGGTGAGATGAGTCTGGTTGGTCCTCGTCCTGAACTTCCATGGCTTGTGGAAAAATATGAACCCTGGCAGCGGAAAAGATTCGCAGTTCCTCAAGGTATAACAGGTTGGTGGCAGGTCAACAAACGAGAGAAAGAATTGATGCATCTTAGTACAAAAGACGATCTCTATTATGTCTATAATTATTCCATTTTCCTGGATATAAGAATACTATTCATGACGGCCGGCGCATTATTCCGGGGATACTAGTGTAAAGTGAGAACTTCGGAGATATTACCTAAAAAAGCCTGGATCAAGAATTGTTTGTATAATCCGACTAGATTTAAAAGCTTGGGTAGAGCATGAAAGAGATACTCATTAAGATTAGTCGTTGGGAACTGCTTGTCCTCGTTTTTATTACCGGTTTCTGGGTTCTTGACCATCCACCATATTTTGCTTTTTATTTACTTATACCTTTATTTTGGTTAATTCGGTATTTGCTCTACGGCTGCATATTACCGATTACACCTCTTAACTTGCCGCTATTTTTTCTGGCTCTTTGGACCTTGCTTTCATTGGCTATTACACCTGATCTGGAGAACAGCGCTGGGAAAGTGCTCGGAATTGTGTTGGGAATTTCATATTATTTCGTCATTATCCGGCTAAGGGATAACATAGCAAAAAACCAGATAGGTGATGAATTTGACCAATCTATTTTAGTTTGGGCTACTATTGGGTTCGTTGGAATGGGTGCGGGGATTGCGATATTAGGTTTGATTGGTGCAGATTGGTTTGATAAATATCCTATACTAACTCGCGTATCCACTTCGCTTCCTAATTTGATACAAATCTTGCCCGGTATAAATATAGGATTTCAACCAAACGCTATCTCAGGCACATTGACACTTTTTACTCCTCTCACTATTCTGATTTCCTGGCAGGTTTTTATCTCAGGAAAAAGCAGCTGGATCCAGAAATTAACACCACTGCCAGTGTGGTTGGTTAAGGTGTGCTTGGCTTTCGTGCTGGCTTTACAAGGATTGTGGTGGATCCTGGCTCAAACGCGAGGAGCATGGTTAGGTTTGTTTGTCGGAATCTTATATTTGGGTTTGATTATTTTCAAACCAAAGGGGCGGTGGTTTTCTTGGATATTTCCATTATCAGTTGTGATTTTTGTTTATTGGTATTGGTTCAAATCAGAAAACATCACTTTGGATATTATTGAATTGGAAAATATTGGGGGAGCATTTTTAACGAGGACACTGGCTTTTAGATTCCAAGTTTGGGAATGGGCAGTAAAGGTGCTTCAAGATTTTCCTTTTACTGGGTTAGGATTCAATATGTTTAGAGAATTGGCACCTATTCTATATTTTGGTCCTCGATACGTTGATATAGCTCACGCCCATAACATTTGGTTGAATGTCGGGGTTTCTTTGGGATATGGAGGAATAATTATTTATCTGGCGTTATGGATTGTGAATGTATATTCTCTCTGGAATGCTTGGCTGGAGAGAAGTGAACATTGGTCAGGTCAATTTGCTATTGCCCTTCTAGCTGGCTGGTATGCATATTTTATCTTTGGGATCGCAGATACAATCCCATTGGGAAGTAAAATGGGATTGATGATTTTCATAGCGTTTGCGCTAGGTCAGATCATAGTTGAGTAGCGCTAATTACGAATTCTAATCTAGAACAATCTGTGCCCAGTAAATTATCTATTTTGTTATCTGTTGTTAAGTAATATGACTGTATAATAATACGAGGAAGACTTAATTTGATTTGTAAATAGGAGATATCCATGAAAAAGGGAAAAGTAATGCTTGGATTGAGTATTATCATAGTTTTCCTATTTGGTTGTCAAGAAGTTCAAATTGAAGCAGAAATTAACAAAGCCAGAGTTGATATAACGGGCATGGGCAACCCTTCCGCGGTTTACTGCCAGGAATTGGGCTTTGAGTTCAAAATCGTCCAGGAATCCAGTGGGGAGCGCGGAATTTGTATCCTGCCTGAAGCCCAGGAATGTGACGCCTGGGATTTCCTGGAAGGTATATGCGGCCAATCTCAAAATTACTGCGCCCAGCAGGATCTGGATACGGTTGTTAAACACGACGGCAAAAACGGGTTTTCCCAATCCTACGCGGTTTGTGTGGATGAAAACCAAGCGGAGGTCGGAACGGCCGCGGACCTAATAGAATTGGGTCAAAAGAGCCTGGGCTGCGGGGTGGGTCTGGAAGAAGCCCACCCACCGGAACAAGATAGCGCGGTACCTGCCCAGCCTTTGGATTCTATACCTCCGGCATCGTTTGATTGGAGGAATTATGATGAGGGAGGCAATTGGACCACGTCAGTGAAAAACCAGGGCAGCTGCGGCAGCTGCTGGGCGTTTTCAGCCGTGGGGGTCGCGGAATCTGCCATTAATATCGCGATGGATGATCCCGCCTATGACCTGAACCTCTCCGAGCAGTACCTGGTGGCGGACTGCTACCAGGAATTTGATGGCTACGGGACATGCTGCGGTGGCAGAAAAAGTTATGCCCTGAATTATATCTGGTATTCCGGGATCCCCGATGAAAACTGCCTGCCGTACGTTGACGGGACGGGATGTACCTGCAATCCGGACTATCTAGGAGGACCGTTAACTTGTGATGTTAACTGCACATTTAATGCTAGTGATGAATGCAGCGACCGGGAGTGCTCCAATCGCTGCCCGGATTGGTCTACTCGGCGAGTGTATATCCAGGACTACGGCTATGTGGGGACTGACAAGACGACCATCAAACAGTACCTGGTCGATAAAGGACCGCTGGCCGTCTCATTGGATATGTATGGAGATTTTGATGGGGGTATCTTTCGCTGCCCAATTGAAGATGGATATACAAACCATGCAGTCGCGATTGTGGGATATAACACTACCGGACCAGGCGAATATGATGGCTACTGGATCGTGCGCAACAGCTGGGGTTCCGGTTGGGATGGAGATGGTCATTTTGAGGTGGGATTTGGGGAATGCAGTATTGAGGAATACGTCTATTACGCCTTGCCAGAGCGAGTTGACTGGTATGTCTCCCCCACTGGAAGTGACGCCAACGACTGCCGGGGCGTAGGGACAGCCTGCGAGACCATCCAGGGGGCGATCGATAAAGCCGGCCCGGGCGGGATTGTGCATGTCGCGGCAGGGACCTATAACGAGAATCTCACCATGAAAAGCGGTGTGGATGTGATTGGCAATAGCCCGACCGATACCAAAATAGAGGGGACTGCTTCTGTGAATGGTGTTGTAAAATTTTATTTTGTAACCGACGCCACACTGCAAAATTTCTGGATCACGGTCGATACCCCGGTTCCTGGAACCGATCGAGCAGTCGTGTTTGAAGGCTCCACCGATCAGACCGCAGGAATAAAAAATTCGATCATCAACAATACCCAATATGGGATTTTTGTAAAATCCCCCTCTTCCCCGACGATCGAGAACAATACGTTTGTTGCGGACTCAGATGAGCAGGGAATTTACATCTACACAGGGGCTCAACCGACCATCCGGAATAATATCATTACCGGATATGCCACCACCGGAATTCGTGTGCTTGGCGGTACCACACCCCCTTTGCCAATCATTACCTACAATGATATCTGGAATAATGGCTCGAACTATGTCAATTATCCAGATCAGACTGGTATCAACGGCAATATTTCATCAGATCCGGATTTTGTTAACCTGCCGGGATTAGACTTTCATCTGTTTGGTTCTTCCCCGGCAATTGATGCTGGGGATCCTACCTCCGAATATGACAATGAACCTGAACCGAATGGCGACCGAGTGAATATTGGAGCCTACGGAAATACCATTGAAGCGGCAATAATTTCGTATGATAGGGCAGGTTTCTACGCTCCAGATACAAAGATCTGGAGGATGAGAACAGGGAATACCTGGTCTGACTCGGTGAATTATCTGGTCTGGGGTCCTAATGGCGGTGGATGGACGCCGGTCACCGGGGATTGGGATGATGATGGGATAGATGAAGTCGGTTTTTATGATCCAGTTACCAAGATCTGGAGAATGAGAACCGGGAACACCTGGTCTGATTCGGTGAATTATCTTGTCTGGGGTCCCAACGGTGGCGGATGGACGCCGGTCACTGGAG
>JBARSF010000026.1:0-59869 GCA_049644605.1 Anaerolineales bacterium
TTCATTACCGTACTCTGTATAAAAATTTGAATATAAAATATTGAGTTTGCATAATTTTCATATGCTATTTACACCCTCTTAGAATAGATTTAAGTTAACATCAAATACAATGATATCCGATATCTAGAAAATCAATTTCTGATGGTATTCTTTTAGAGGTCTTTGAAATTATAAAACTGGAGCTGTGAAATGAATTATGTTGAATGTCCCAATTGTGACGAATTGGTAAGCATAAGTGGAAAACCTAAAATTGGGTAGATTTCAAAACTCTGTTCTGGAATATTTTGCCCAATAATAACCTTGCTAGTATCCTTTTTTGCCCACTTCATAAGGTTTTTTGATAATCTCGTATTAAATCCTTTCGTGCCGTCGAACTCATATATAGTGCACAAAATTGTTTGTTATCTTGTCATCCATATCATAAAAAAACCGCAATTCAAAATGAATTGCGGTTCCGCATAAAAAGCGGTTGTGGGTGAACAGATCGCGAACCATCTTTTAAGTCATATTTTGCAGAATTACAACTAGAAAATGTGTCTTTCCTTTCGCTGGATAACGGATCAGCTCAATCCTATCACCTTTCGACCTAGCCTATTATTTAGAAGATGGTTTTTTCCCGTTAGCAAGATTGTTTTGAGAGCCACGCCAGGTACGCAGAGTGACTCCCAAAACCAAACCAAATGACGATGCAGGATTGAAGCTTTACTCGATAACTTGTTTTCCATCGCTCAGACTGAAAATGACCCCAACCGCCAGCGCGACCCCACAGGCGCCGGCGATGATGTATGCGATGGTGAGCATCGATCCACCGTTCGCGGCCACGCTGATGACCAGGGGTGCAATCAGCAGCGAGACCAGGTTAACAACCTTAATCATCGGGTTGAGGGCGGGGCCAGCAGTGTCCTTGAGGGGATCCCCCACTGTGTCGCCAATGACGCTAGCCTTGTGCCGCTCAGAGCCCTTGCCCAGATTGTTCTCTGGGTCCGAAGGCTCGGCCTCAATTTGTTTCTTGGCGTTGTCCCAAGCGCCACCCGCGTTGGCCATGAAGACCGCCAAAAGTTGTCCGGTGACAATAATACCTGCCAGGAAACCACCCAGCGCCCGCACACCGATCAAAAAGCCGATAATAATGGGCACCAGGATACCCAGCATCGCCACGACGATCAACTCACGCTGCGCCGCGTTGGTGCAGATACGTACCACCTTGCCATAATTGGGCAGGACATTGCCTTCCATCACACCAGGGATGCGGAACTGTTTGCGCACTTCCTCAATTATCAACGCCGCAGCGCGCTCGACCGCCCGCAGCAATATGGAACTGAACAAGAAGGGCAGCGCGCCGCCGATTAACAATCCAACAAAGACGATAGGATCAGCGATGTTCAGCCCGATCTCCTCCAAGCCTGTGACCTCGATGAAAGAGGCGAACAGGCTCAGCGCCGCAATGACGGCAGAGGCGATAGCGATGCCTTTGGTGATAGCCTTAGTAGTGTTGCCCACACTATCCAGAGTTGCCAGGGTTTTCTGGGCTTGGGGATCGGTAAAATCCTCTTTGGCCATCTCGGCGATGCCGCCGGCGTTATCGGCGAGTGGACCGAAAGCATCCATCGCCAGGTTGTTGCCGGTGTGCGAAAGCATTCCGATCCCGGCCAGCGCCACCGAGTACATGATGAATATAAACTCATGACCGACCGGTGCAGGCTTGAAACTGCTGATAATCAGCCCGATAACCAGCATACCCAGTGCGCTAAAAATACCGTTTTCGATTTTTTTGGTTTTGATAGCCAAGTAAATGCCCGCAGCCAGTCCGACGATCACAGATATGCCAATAATCACCGGCACCATCGCCGCCGATATAGTGACCGTGTAAATCGCAATTGCCAGCATGATACTGATCACGATAATGAGAACCGCCCACACCGTACTTTCGTAGCCAATTGCCAAACCGGCCAAGATAATCGTTGCCGAACCTGTCTTGGCCGAGCGCACCAGCCGGTTCACTGATGGGGTTTCACGTTCGGTGAAGGCAGCCGTGTACTTGTTGAAACTGACTGCCAAGAGAATGCCGGACGCAGTGGCGGCAAAGAGTCGCAGGTCTTTGACATAGTATAAAGCCAGAAAGAAAAAGGATACAGTTGAAATGATGGACGAAAGATCATAAGAGAGATCCATCGATCTGAAGGCGTCTCCTTTAGTCGGCCACCAGGAGACTGCATAGGTACCAATGATGCTAGAGAAAACACCGATGGCGCGAACCAGGAGTGGGAATACAATCCACTTGAGGCTATTTGTCGGGTCAAGTTGCATTACTGCCAACCCCAGAATCATCGCCGAGACGATGGTTACCTCGTAGGATTCGAACACATCCTCAGCCATACCGCTAAAGTCGCCCACGTTGTCGCCTACCAGATCGGCGATTGCTGCGGCGTTGCGCGGATCATCTTCTGGCACACCCTCTTCAATTTTGCCGACCAGATCGGCACCCACGTCGGCAGCCTTGGTATAAATGCCGCCGCCCACCCGCATAAACATTGCCAGCAGTGTACCTCCAAAGCCAAAACCTAACAGCACCTCCGGTGCATGTTCGCCGTAGAGTATAAAGATGATGGTGCCGCCCAGCAGACCCAGTCCGTCAGCCAACATACCGGCGATAGTGCCAGAGCGATAGGCTACCCGCAGCGCTCCCTGGAACGAGCCCAGACGAGCCTGGTTGGCCACGCGCACATTGCCGCGCGTACCGACAACTCGCAGTCCGATCTGGCCGATTGCAAGCGAGCAGGCGGCGCCCAGGATCAGTGCTGCGCCGCGCCCAATCGAGATGCTCCACGGCGCGTCTGTCAAGTGTGCAGTGAAAAATAGCACGATCGCCAGAACAAACGAAAGTGGGATGACAACCTCCATCTGTTTATTCAGATAGGCTATCGCCCCCGTTCGAATAGCGTTCGAGATTTTCTGCATTCTTTCAGTGCCGGGGTCTTCCCGCAATACCTGGCGTGCCAATAACCAGGCATAGACCAGGGCACCAATAGCCGTAACCAGGACGGCTAATAACCCGACTTGTTCAAACATTGTGGCGTTTTGTAAAGTCTCAAGACCACCCATTAATCCTCCTTGATGAATAAATTATTCGTGAAATTGAATGGCAGCATAAGTAAAGCCCGGGTTGCTGTTGAACGGTTGGTTGAAGTTTATAATTAACTGCTCAACAGCTGATATCTTTTGGTACAGTGTGTCCTCTATCTCACAATCTATAACAGATGTAGATTTACCTCGGTTGGTTGTCGCTTGCTTAATTTACCGGGATCGAGCGCAAAGCGAACGGGGAAGCCTGAGCGGTGGAGCTCACCCACAGCATTCGATGTTTAATAAAAACAAATCATATTATATACCATTTGATCTGATATTTACTCCATTAATGTAACGGTTTGTATCCACCGCACGGGCTTCACCCGTGCAGGTGGAAAGGGTGTTTTCCAGATCAATAAAATAAATAAAAACGCAGAGATACCTGGTTGGTTAATAAGATTTCCTTATCGTCGAACGTATCAAAATACCAATGGACATACTCAAGAAAACATTCACTCATTTAAAAGAAATTTCTTTACCTTAAGTTTCTCATCATAGCATGCTCTTTTTAATTCCTTAGAAATGAAGACGAAACTGGATTTGCCACGTTGATAAGTAATTCATGTGTGATTTGACCTTTACAAGACAGAAATGATCCGATTATGAGATTGATTGGTTGTCTGAGTTGGCAATCCAGATAAAATTGACTTTAAGATAAGTTTATTATCGCTTGGCCTATCAACAAAAATGATCGAATTATAATCTACCGTCCAGTATGAATGTAATCTACTGAATCGGTCAATAACGCGAGATTTATTAATCTGCCTATGAAGATGTTTGTGGCCATCAAAGTGATATTCTGCAATATTAATGTTTTCCCCAGATAATGCAACCATACTTGATACCCATTCAAAAGTCGTCTCCCTTATACTCCCAAGTTACTATACCCAGTAACCCCCATTCAATAAGAATAGCAATTACGTTTATTGTGGGCGGTATTGGTCTCGAACCGTGGGATTGATAGAAATCGAGCCGTCCTTCCAGTTAAGAAATTTAAAGGTTCCTGGCACAACCCCGGTGCAATTAAGAGGGAGGGGATAGATTTTGTGCTTTTGATGGACTCTATTGGGTTTGATTTATCGAGATTTTGGACCCTTCGACACGACCTTCGGTCGCAGGGAAAGCTTTCCCGGCAATTCGAAATCAGACGCATCTTCTGAGTGCTCTGAGGGGAATTCGACTCCGAGTGAATACAAGGAGGAGAGTGAAGACGAAGAGGTATCGAAGGGCCCTATCCATTAATCTCCGGATGCGTTCTGAAGCGTTTTATCTCGCAAAAGATATTACTTGGCGATTACATAGATCCGGGCAGACCAGACCCCAAAAGGTCCCCCACAGGTAACTAAGGTCACCCTTTCATCTCGTGTGGGCCCTAAATATTTGAGATGTTTATCCAACTCGGAAGTTGTTTTTTGTACCCAGGGGACTTGCACGACTTTTGTGACGTAATAGCGATGTTTGCTCCCATCTTCAGTATAAAGGACAATCTTAGCTCCGGGCTTCAGGTTTTTCAAGTTTACAAAAACGCCTTCCCAGGCATACCACCCCCGATTGTAATTATGTCCCACCAGGACGGTATTGCTACCATCCCCGGGGTTTACTGAAGTGATCACCTGACCCACCAGATCCAGCCGGTTGCTGTTGGCGAATAAGGAACTTGTGTTGTATTGAATTTGACCGCTGTTATCCCGGTATTGTTTCAGGGGAACTACTGCCCTGTCAACATCAATACTAGGAATGACCAACCTGATAACCGGGCCCGCGCTCGGAATTGGCGTAGGGGTTGGGGTGGGGGTTGGGGTAGGGGCCGGCGTATAAGGTTTATAAACCAATGGAAAAAATACATCATCCGCGCTAGTTTCGGAGTTGCGAATGGAGGACAAATGGGGAAGTGGAAGATTCACATCGAGTGAAGAAACTAAATAATTCTCTTCACCCAATTGCCTGGAGGCCAGGGCTGGTTTAACAGAAACCAACGCTGCCCAGAGCAGCAATAAAGCTCCGGTTACCACCATGAAATCGTTTAACAAACGGTGCCAGTCTATTTTACGCAATAGATTCCTCGAGTCTTGAACAATTAACAGGTATTTATGAGGAAGATAATTTTGTCTTCCAACTGGGATGCATAATCTGAGGTTAGGGAGCTAACCCTGATCGTTTTACTTTATCCAGTGAAAGCACTGCCTGCGCCAGCACAAGTCTGAGGCGCAGGCAGTGTTAAAATATTAGACTGCGGCTCTCTTCCGGCGCCATGCTAATCCTGCTAACAGCATTCCCGCCCCAACCACGGCAACGGTGCCAATAATATAGGGAGTAGGCACATCAACCCCAGTATAAGGGGGAACCCCGGCATAATCCACTGAAGATGTGACCCGGCAATCGTCAGTACTGTACCAGGTTACAACCTGATAGCGGTACGAATCGGGGAATATTTGGTACAGATATCCACCGGTATAGGTGTCACAGATCATGTCATCGATCACGGTATCCAGCTGTTCATCAGTGCTGCAAGCCCAGGGGTCATCATAACTGCCATCGCCGCCTGTTGTGACGCTGGTGCTGCAGTAGAACACTCCGGCAGCACTAACTGCGACGGGGATTAGAACAGCGACCATTAACCCAAAAATGGTCAAAATGGATATTTTTCGTAACTTTTTCATTTAAACACTCTCCTTTGATATGTACTTCAGGGTTAACATAAAAATCCACTTGAACTACCGATAAGCCTTGATGTTTAAGGTGCCTCCTTTCTGGGTGATGACCAGATCTGGGTTATTCCTGGACTACCTGTAAGAGAGTATCTGCCAGATTATGTAACTCAGGATCAGATTCCATTTCTACGATAATTTTATATTCAGCAGCTGCTTCTGCAGGTCTGTCAAGCGCTTCCAGCGCCAATCCAGTAAACAGCCGCGTATTGGAGTCTTCCGGGTTAATATATTTTGCCGCATCAAGATACAGCATTGCCAGATCTGGATCCTCTTCCAGTAATGAGACTATCCCTAAACCTTGCAGGGCCAGCAGGTGACGGGGGCTTTCCAGCAAGACTTCTTCCCAGGCTTTCCGAGCTTCTGATAATTGGTTTTCATTGAGAATAATCCCAGCCCAGGCTGCTTTTGTATCCAGCAGGGTAGAATCCAAATTCAGCGCTCGCTGGTAGGCGTTGACAGCAGCATCCCATTGCTCCAGTGAATAAAACGCGTTCCCTAAATTTTGATAGGCATCGGCATTTTGCGGATTCAGTTTAATGGCTGCCTGAAAATGATATATTGCCTGATCGACTTCATCCTGCTCCAGCAATACAACACCCAGATTATTATGGATCCAGGGCAGGTACTCATCCAGGGCGATGGCTTTTTGATAAGCCTCGATTGCCTCTTGTCCTTTACCCTGAATAATTAAGATTTCACCAAGGTTTCCATAGACCCTGGCTGACTCAGGCTGCCAGCGGATAACAAACTGTAAATACTCTTCTGCCAGGTCGGGTTGCCCCTTCTCTACCAGCAGATTTGGGAGTGAGGTGTTGGCACTCTCAAGCAGTGTTGAGCCAAGAATGAGCACGACCATGGCTAAAGATATGGCTAAAACTAACAGCATCGACCACACTTTCTTTAATCGAGGCATCCCGGTAGTAATTGTCCTGGGTTGTGAGGGGGGACTGGGAGCCAGCCAATCAGAGCGATGTAAAACCCTTAAAGACGTTTCTTTTTGTGTTGTTATAGTGTTTGCGCTTGGTTTTCCATACCGGAGCATCTCAATCCCAAAGTATTGCCCGGAAGTGAGTGTCCGAGTTTGGCTGCGAGAGTTTTCCAGGACTACCTCTCCGCTTTCCACGATACCCAGAAACCGTCCAGATCGGCCTTTTTTGATGACCTGCGTGCCCGGCGCAAATTTAATTCTCTTCAGTCTCGATTCCAGGTAACGCCGTCTTCTTGTTGGCAGTTCCACAAAAAAGCCAATATTCAATAAATCTGTAGCAGGTGTTACATTTTCCATAATCCCATCTATCATTAAACTACTCAGGCAAGAGACCTCTCGCCCAGTATCTTTATGACTAATAAAATGAATTTTATCCTCAAATTTGATTGTAACAAGAAGATATTAAGAATATTTATCAGATTTGTTTAGTATATAGAGGGGAAGGAAGACGATCCAAACAGCCACCATACTGCATTGGATTGTCGCCAGCAAGCCCTGAAATCGATCATCGCCTCTCTGCCAGGAAGAATAAAAAGGAGTTATTGTCCCTCATTGAAGGGTAAAACTCCATTGCTTAAGATATAAAATTGAGTCTGTGCTAAAGTTATACCGTGAGATTTTATTTGTTGGTCACAGGTCTCTGATCCTCTTGCCTGAGAGAGACCCAATTATAAGTGTATTCAATGTGAACAGTTGAATAGACCAGGGGCAGGGGTATCATATGATACAAATGGTGGAGATGTCTCAACGAACTCAAAGAATTGTGATCCCTCTGGCAACCCTTTTGACACTTGTGTTTTGTATATTGGGTTGCCAGGCAGATGATAGTTACCTAGAGGTGTCTATTGAGGATGAGACCGAAGAGGAAATCACTTTTTATATCAACTCCAACCAAACCCTTGATCGAGAAATTATTATTTGCCCAGAAAATTCGGAATTTTTGGTAGCGGAACTTGAAATATTAAACCCTAATCCAGAAACGGAACCCGAGGCCAGGACACCATTTCTTGATCCAGTCTTTGGTACATGTGTGGTCCGCGTTACAGATAGAAATAATGATCTTTCTGGCGATGACCCCTCATCCGGACTTAAAAATGAGTACTCGCGAGTGCAATCCTTCAACGCTGATGGCACCTTGATCCTTGTCAGAGGGACGGAAGCCACATGGTACATCTATGATGCCAATTCGCTGCTGCCGCTTGGAGAAGTACCCTTGGGTGTGGAGCCTCGCTGGGACCCCGATGATCCTTACCGAATCTTCTTTTATGAAGATACGTCCTTGTTCTCTTATGATTTGTTAGAAGGTAAACGCGAAATACGCCATGATTTTTCAAATGATTTTCCTGATTTAACCCTCAGCGCCGCCTGGACCCGGTACGAGGGCAGCCCGTCCGAAGATGGATCAATCTTTGGGCTGATGGTTCAGGATCAAGATTGGGATGTGGTTGGCTTTGCCATATACGATCATAATCAGGACGCGGTTATCGCCAGGCGTTTGTTTTCTGGCGGAGTAGAGGTGGATAGCGTGACAATCAGCCTATCCGGGGAATTCTTTCTGGCGTTTTTTGATAATTATTGCAGAGAGGGACAATTGGGTACTGACGATAACCCCTGCGGACTTATGGTCTACGACCAGACATTAAACAATAGCAAGGGGCTGTTGCGAATTGTTGGCCACTCAGATATTGCGTATAGTGATTCCGGACAAGAATTCCTGGTGTATCAAGACATCGATACGGATCATATTTCTATGCTTAATCTGAGCAGCGGGGCGATCACACCTATTTTGCCGATAAATTTCAGTCAGGGGGAAATTGGGCTGCATTTCTCAGGAAGGGCGTTTAATCTTCCAGGGTGGGCTATCGTCTCAACTTATACCGGAACAGCGAACGCAAAAACGTGGATGGACGACCAGGTGTTCGCGATTGAACTCAAGCCTTCAGGTCGGATAATACGATTGGCTCACTCCCATTCTCTAGTGGATGAAAACCAGGATCATGATTATTGGGCTGAACCACATGCCTCAGTTAACCAATCGTTCAGTAGAGTCTTGTTCACCAGTAATTGGGGGAGATCTGGAACAGGCGAGGTAGAAATGTATATGATCGTGCTTCCTGAAGAGTGGATCAAGGCAAATATTAAACCTTGATATTGGTCATTTCCCATGAGTATTAAATGTATCAATTTTTGAACGTAATATACTGAGCATCTTTGAGCCTTAATCACAGAGTGATCAGGAATTGATCAGGGGAGCATGACTTGATTTTCACCGTTCCTGAGTTTTTGCCTGATGGCGGGTCGTAATCCTGTAGCATCAATCACGTATTTGGTCTTTATTTTTTCTGCACCCCGGTCCGTGCCCAGGGTGATAACTAAACCATCATTGATCTCATCAAACTCTTGATAACGGCAGCTGTCCCTAAATTCTGCTCCATAGGATTGGGCTAACTGGCAGAGCCATTCATCAAAGCTGTCTCTCATAAAATTGAGCATTGGAAATTTAGAGGGGATCACCTTTCCGTTAGGAAAATACAGCTCAACTTTGTCCAAAATATTATTACATAGCTTTTCTCGAGGAATTGTGTCTCCGACGATCTTTTCAAAATATGGAAATTGAATGACCGAACAGGGTTTTTCGCGCGGTACTTTAGCTTGCTCTACAAGCAGAGTTCTTAAGTTTTGCTGGGCGCAGAATTAAGCGGCAACCGGTCCGGCTACCGCGCCGCCGGCAATAAACACATCATATTCTTTCATAGAAATCCTTGATATTTATTTGAAGGATATCCAATCCTGTGAGTCGATTATGGAAACCGGAAACTTGGAATGGAATTTGCTCAGGAGGCATCCCAAAATCGATAAAATTATGCCAATAGAAAAGAAAATTTGTTATAGGATTAGGAAATTATTCATCGCAGGCAAAATAGTCCTGGAAGTATATGCCCCCGTCACAAACCAGTTCACCCCGGGAATCGGTGATGCATTCTGTACCTGCATACCCTTCCCCTTTGCCGAATTGAAAGACAGCTTTATCGCCCAGGATTTCCACTTCATCGGACACACGCATACAATCTCCCAGCCAGGCAAACGTAAAGCGCCAATCGTAGGAAATTATCTGGAAGGTACTGTCTATTTTTATAAAGGAGTAAAATCCCAGGGGGCAATTCTTACAATCGATGTCACCATAATTAGTGACCTTGCCGCAGACTTCTATGATCTCTCCTTCTTCGTCAGTTGTTACTGAAGCTGGATCCCGGCACTCAGGATCATAGACTCTGGCTGAAGCGGGAGCAAAAGCTGTGGAAGAAATTTCCAAAGAATTGTTTGCCTTAGTTGGTCTTTTAAGGGATTCAATAACCACCGCTGCCGGCTCAGATTCGGATGTCAAGTTGGATATGCCTTCTGCGGTGCCATAGAGCATGAGTGACATGATCAGCGCCGCTGCGATGCTGGAGATTGACAGCATGGGCAGACGTTCTTTGCGGATCATGGTTTTTGACGCTCGAAGGAAGGAGAACAAGCCGCCAATAGGCACAAATGTCAACAGGAATGCGCCTATCTTTTTAGCGCCGGTTTGGTCTTTCATTAATGACTGCTCTTCAAAAGCCCAATATCCAATCAGGATTCGTGTTAATACCTGCGAGATAATACCGGCAATCAGGATATTTCTCAGGGATTCTTTTTCGAGAAAAATGGGCAGAACAGTAATAGCAATGTTAATTCCCCAGAAGAAGATCACCAGCAGCAGCAAGCTTAAAACGGTTTGTTCTGGAGGAATATAAGATTCAATTTTGGGTGTTTTGAGAATTTTTGGAGTTTCCGGGTCCAGGGCTTTTTCTGTTTGTTCGCGGGGTTTGTATCCGCAAAAGGGGCAGGACGTGGAATCAGGAGGGAGCTCCTTATAACACTCCGGGCAATATTTCATCATGTTCATAAATAAGTACAACCTGATTAAAATAGTATGATTATCTCCCTGAGTATAGCACGAACGACCAAATCAGCGAGGTTTATTTACTATACTAATTTGTTAACAGTTGAAGGCTTTTTGGATAGTTATGGGAGTAATGAAATTAACTTTTTATATTGCGGTCTGGGATATATTTTTAAGTAAAGATCAAAATCCATTCAGTATCAACAAAAGATGGGGTGAAATTTGACCTCGCCCGATCATTTGCCCAGGATAAGAGAGAATTATCTTTGGCGGCAGCCGTACAGAGAAAGCGAGCGTCTGGGGTTATGCCTACCCGGGCCAGGTCAAGCCGGTCTGAATCCCAGCATATCCGTAAAGTAAGATCCCCCTCAGTTTCTCCGTCCGTGTGCTGGGCGCAGGCTGTTTTTAACAGAGTTAATTGGGATGAACTGATGAGTGAGCTGTTCCGGAGCAATGCTTCAGCCAGGGCGGCGCCCCGGTCTCCGTGCCCGGGATCAAGAGTCTGGTTGTGGCGGCAGGCATCATGAAAGATCGCAAACAGGGTGACCACTGTAGGGTCACCCCCTTCAATTTCCACCAATCTTAACCCATTCTCTAATACCCTTCCCCAATGGCTTAACCCGTGAGCACCATCAGGGGGAAGTCGATATTGAGGAGCTATTTGTTGGAGCAGTGGTTTCAGGTTCATTATCTAAATCGTTTCGTGTGATTATGGGCATTTACAATAATAAGGTAAACTTTGTGTGTAGTAAATACCCACCGCTTTTTTGCATTCTTCAGACCCCAAAGTATCTCTCCAAGCGGGTGAGGACCATCAAGACAAGGATTACCGGATATGCCAGGAGAGGTCGTTTGGTGGTACAGGATGAAGTGGGGAACATTAGGATCCTCCTCAATGGGGGATTGCAGGAACGAAGGATCTGTGATGGATTATTTGCTTAAAAACTATTAGATCATAAGCAGAATTAAATCAGTATAGCACTAAAAATTGGTCTATACCGGCAAGGATTTATATCAAAATATCTTAAGTATTCGGAAAATAAGGTATTTATTGGATCTGGATTACAATCAAAGGTACTTATTTGTAAAGGATACATCATGGGCATGCATGGAAGTGGATGGTGGGCTTATCTCACCTATGATGAAAAACAGGATAAACCGGTTATAACAGGCGATTTGGTGGGGCGGGTCTGGGAGTTTGCCCGACCCTATCGTCTCCAGGTGACTGCCCTTTTACTGACAATCCTGGCTATCTCGGGTATTAGCCTGGTGTCCCCGCTCTTGTATCGGGATTTAATCGACAACGCTATCCCGAACCGGGATTTTACGCGATTAAACTGGCTGGCTTTGGGCATGATTGGCATCCCGCTGATTAATGGATTGATAGGTGTCTGGCAAAGACAGCTGAATGCTTCCGTTGGGGAAGGTGTGATCTACGATTTAAGGAGGGCACTATACGGGCATTTACAGCGCATGTCCCTGCGATTTTTTACAGAAACCCGGACGGGAGAGTTAATGTCCCGTTTAAATAATGATGTCATCGGCGCCCAGCGGGCGATCAGCAATACCTTGGTGACGATCATCTCCAATGTCGTTACCCTGGTAGCGACTTTGAGCATTATGTTTGCCCTGGAGTGGCGATTAACACTTTTGGGATTGCTTATTCTTCCTCTTTTTATTCTCCCAGCCCGCCGGGTGGGAAAAACCCTGCGTGACTTAAGGAGAAAATCCCTTGAGAATAACGCTGAAATGAATGCCAACATGAACGAAACGCTGAATGTCAGCGGTGCGTTGCTGGTAAAGCTTTTTGGTCGGGAAAGGCAAGAGCTGAATCGTTTCCGCCATAATGCCCGTGAGGTTCGTGATATCGGGATCCGATCCGCAGTGGTAGGCCATTGGTTTTTTCTGCTGCTGAGCGTGGTCAGCGCTGTGGGATCCGCGGTAGTATTTTGGGTGGGTGGCCACCTGGTACTGCGGGGGGAGTTTACAATCGGTACCATCGTTGCTTTTGGGACTTATCTTTCCCAAATGTACGGACCGTTAATGGCCCTTACCAATGCCCAGGTACAGTTCGCGGAAAGTATGGTGAGTTTTGAAAGGGTTTTTGAAGTGTTGGATATCCCCCTGGAGATTAAAGAGAAAAAACAACCAATCCTGATAAAAAATTTAATGGGAAGAATCCAATTTGAGAAGGTGTTTTTCGCTTACCAGGGCGAGGGAGAAGAACGGGTGGGTTTAGAGGAGATTGCCCGATTTTCGTGGCGATCGGACAGCGAAGCGCATTTAAAGAGAGGAGTTGAAAAAACCTCATTTGGTGAAGCTCCTTTAGAAGAAGCTGCAAAACCTCGCTGGACCCTGAAGGACATTAGTTTTTCTATTGAACCTGGTGAGCTGGCTGCTCTGGTAGGTCCTAGCGGCGCAGGAAAAACCACGGTCACGTATTTGCTTCCCCGTTTATACGATTCGACAAAAGGCAGAATTCTGATCGATGAGCAGGATATCCGGGATTTGAGTCTAACTTCGCTGGCAGAGAATATTGGCATGGTAACCCAGGAGTCGTATTTATTCTATGACACCATCAGGGCCAATCTACTCTATGCAAAACCCGATGCCGAGGCAGTTGAGATGATAGAAGCCGCTAAAACAGCCAATATTCATGACTTTATCCAAAGCCTTCCGGATGGATATGATACGGTGGTAGGAGAACGTGGATATCGATTAAGCGGAGGAGAGAGACAAAGGATTGCAATTGCTCGGGTAGTTCTCAGGGATCCAAAGATCCTGGTGCTGGATGAAGCGACTTCCAGCCTGGACTCACTTTCAGAGGAATTGATTCAAGGGGCGATGAAATTGGTGATGAAGAACCGCACCAGCCTGGTTATCGCTCATCGTCTCTCGACAATCCTGGCAGCCGATAAGATCCTGGTCCTTGACCATGGAAAATTAATCCAGCAGGGAACTCATCAGCAGCTGTTGGAGGAGGGTGGGCTTTACCGCACGTTATTTGAGACCCAGTTTCAGCTGGAGCGATTGTGATCTAGTGTTGCCGGGCAGCCGCATAAGCTATAGGTAACGTATGATTAATGGAACCACGATTGCAGTAAGCCCAAGTAAAACGATCACTGCTGCAAATAACAAGTAGCGAGCTCCATAGGCATTTAATAATTCCTCAGGATAATATTGATCCACATTGTTGTCTTTGTATAACCTGATGAGCCCATCCAGCAGTCTGTTTCTGGTCCGGCGACCAATCAGCAATGCTGTTAAGGAAGCAATATTGATCAGCAATGTCACCACGATAAAAACATAGAAAATCAGGTTGTCCATCAGATCTTGACCCCAAGAAGCGTTATCAGCCATGGCGCTGTTGATGCCCAGGACAACCAGATTAAATATAATGGCCGTGACCACAAAAATTGTATCAGTCCGGCTGCTTTGCCCTAATTCGGTGGTAATTTGATCATGTAGTTTTTTTATCATTTGGCACCGCCTAGATATGAGTTAAGGTTTTCAGTTGTATTCGAAAATCGATAGATCGTACACCAGATAAATTTGCTCATTCTCGTTTAGACACAAACTCAGGCAATTTTGGAAATCTTACTCGAGTGCGAGTATAGAGTGCCAGAAATTATCAAAATGCTTTATTAATCATGATTTCATTCCCATTAGTAGTTATTCCTGTGGTGTACAAAAGAAATACTGTGAAGAAGTGCAGTGCCCAAGTAAATTTTCAAAAGGCTCCTGTTTAATTGAATCATACTGCTCTTCGATAAACGTGTGGAAGCAGAGATGAATTTCATTGTCCTTAGGTGATAATACACCTATCACGGATTTATCAAAACTATCGTTAAACTCTGAATACTCTGATGTGTCCGAAAGACTGTAGAGATGCTCTGTTCTATCGATAGTGACTGATCCGAAAAAATACAAACCATCCCAGGTTGAACTGCCTTTCCCGGAAGATTTATGGTCAGCTTTTTGATGATCATAAAGATTGCCTTCTGCGCCGTATTGAGGTATTTGTACAATCCCGTCAAATGTGAAATCATAATTTACTTCAGTTGAGCCGGCTTGAAGATTAAAGATTAACTCGGATTTATCAATTATTGTGTTCGGATCTCCATTCTGCATCCAGGCGCCATAGGGACCGATATCCGAGCTGCAAGTCCATTGAAAAGCGAACTCTAGGTCATCAATAGACTCGAAAGATTCCATGGCTTCTCCTGCTTGATCTGTGTCCTTTTCTTCATCCGGATCACAAATATCCACTCCCGCTGCCCGGGCGATGGATATTTGCCTTTGCAGCAAATGCCCCACACCTTGGAGGACCACTTGGCGTATATGTTCTCGACCCATTGATTTTGCCGTCTGTTTGAGCAAAGTCTTTAAGACATTACCACTCAATCCCCCGCTGGCAACCATTTGTAGCACTTCAGGTCCCAATCGGCTCAGGAAGCGTCTACCTAAAGGTCCAATTCTGTGCCAAAAGTTACTCGAACCGCGTTTGAGGGTATGCCAAACTATCGTGCCCCACTTGCGGCGATCCCCCCGAATCTTATGAAGCTGACCAATCCGGCTGTTGAGGTTTACTCTTCTTTCAGCACACCAGGATTGTATTTTCTCAACTTCGCATTCCTGATCTGACTGATTGTACATAGCTTTCAACAGGCGGCAGTTCGCGTCATGGTCATTGCGCTCCATTTTGACCGCGTGAATCATCCTTGCAAGCAATTCGTCACCTGGAGAAGCACCTAAGTTGTTTAACGCGGGGGAAAACAAACCAAGAGAAACCGAAGAATCGTCAATTTCGCTCTCGTCCGTAAGGATAGCATCGCTGATGTACATTAATGAGATTGCATCATCCAATGTACGCGAAATATCATAATCTGCCAGGGTATAGTTTTGGGGAATGAGAGATAAACAGAAGGACATTAGGAGGACAAGAGATTTAATATTCATTATTCTTACACCTATATTTGTAAAAATACAGAATCATGCTATCTAAGGATACACAATCCCTCACACAAACCACCAGGATAGTTAAACATTTCCTGCCTTCACCGTTCACGGACCCAATCCAAGGAGATTTGTTTTTCATGATCCTTTAATGATACTATTTACGTGTGGTATCAATCATTTTGAGACAGCTGTACACTCGTAATAATATCCACGGCAGAGTTCCTGGAAATTGTCTGCCGTGATACTTCCATCAAGGGTTGGTAATAGATTGGCGCCCACGTCGCAGAAATAAGCGAATTCCCAGTTGCTTGCAGGAATCAGACCATAAACACTGGTTTTAAAGGGAACATTCCCGTCAAAATTTAACATAGAATCAGACCGATGTTCATCACCAAAAAAGGTGACTTGGAAATAACCATTCTCGTTGCTGAAGTCTACTGCTGTGTCTTCTACGTTGAACGATGTAGTCACTTCATGCCAATCCCCGAGCGAACCGTCTTCTTGCCAGACACCCCATTCTTGGGCAACATCGATCGCATAGGAGACGTGTAGGACCTGTCCCTTTTCGTTGTAACTTATTGATAAATCTAGTTTGCCTTTGAGCATTTTGCAGTCGACACCTTCCTGAGCCTTGAGCCCTGAAATGCGACCGGCAACGTCCTCGCACTGCCAAAGAGTCCCATCCTTAAAGACCTTGCTTTCAACTTCCTGGGGTTCTTTTGGTTTTTCTGCTTGTTCGGATTCTTTTTCTGGATCGCAAATATCAAGTCCAGCCGCTTGCATAATCTCCATCTGGCGAACTAGTATACGTTCGATGCCATGCAGGATTAATTTCTTTCTACTGATTGATTTGATGTACTGTTTTGCTAGGGTTTTTAATCCACTAACGCCCCCAGTCGCTACAGCTTCTAGCGCTTCCGGGCCAGCCTTTCTCAGGAAATTTCGTCCACGGGGACCGATTCTATACCAGAAACTTTTCCCTCCTCGTTTAATACGGTGCCATAATTTTGTCAACGGCCGGCGTTTATCGCCTCTTTTCTTATGAAGGCTTCCGATTTCTGCATTGATTTTCTCCCTTTTTTGGGCACAAGTTTCTTTTAGTCGATCTGCTTCGCAATTTTCTCCTTTTGCCTGGTGTTGGGAGATCAACAAAGAGCATTCCGCGTCTAAATTATTCCTTTTTGTCTTTGCGGCGTGGATTGATGCTGCCAGTGCAGCGTCATCTGGGTCTGCAGGCAAAATGTTGTAATCATAAGCAAACAATCCTGGTGAAAAATGGACCTGATCAAGATCAGTCTGATTTTCAAGAATGGCATCGCTGAAGTACATCAATGAGAGGGTGTTATAAAAATCTCTCTTGAGATCATCCTCCGCAGAAGCGATATTAAAAGGAAGCAAGCTTATTAAGAATATAAGCAATAAAGAAATGGATTTTCTTTTCATGATCTTTACTCCAATGGTTAATTAATCAGCTAAAGCCAGCGCTTCAATATAACGCAGCTCGCCATCCTTCAGTCCAAAGGTAAGTGAATTGGCAAAATATGCCACACCATCTTCGAGGAATTCCTTCTCAAGCGGAATTTCCACATAGGTATCTATTCCTGCGGCAGCGATGACTTCCTCTAGACTCATAAAGGCGCTGAACTGCTCAGGTAGATACGGTAGGGGATCCAACGTAATAAGATCTGACACTTCGATAGGGTCCTCGGCAACCAGTTCCCCGTTAATAAAAGTCAACCCAATGCCCTGAGTGTAATAATCCCAGGTTTCCAGCCGGACAGGCTCAACTGTACCTGTTACGGTCTCCTCTTCATAAAAGAGGATTGTAAACGCTTCTGGATACCCATAGGAGAAAAGCTGTTCTTCCTGCTCCGGAGTGAACGTGTAGGGGTCCTGGAGCTGGCCACTGGATTCCTGGACCTCAATGATCTTGGGCGCTTCCTTATATCCCAACCAACCGGCGTAGAGATAAACCCCTACAATGACAATGATGACAAATACCAGGCATCCACAGCCGAGTCCAAAAATTGCCCAACCTTGTTTTTTCTTCTTTTGCTCAGTTCCGGAAGTGGTAGTTTGTTTCATAGCTACTCCTTAAGAAGAATGGATTGACGCGTATAACTTTTGGCTGAGAAAATATCAAAAAGCACCGCAGGATATTGAGTCAAGCTGGGGAAGGAATCACGCTGAGGTGATACCTGACCAATCCCGCGGTATAGTTGTAGCGAGAGGTGGTAACTATTCTACGGATTCGAAAACGATTCCAAAATGAATAATATTTATCTGGCAATGAACAACTGCTAGAAGGAAAACGACTAGAGATGATATAAAACCAGTATACATTACTGATTGATACTATTCAAGGATTTATTGGGTATGATATGCTATAGAAAGCATTAAATATATTTCAAATCTGACTGATAGAAGAATGCACAATTTGCTTGAATTGCCAGGCTGAGAGCACGGAAAATTCTATGAAAAGAATATTTGGGGAAAGATTAAATATCGATTGGAAAATTGCTGTAATAACGGTTGTCAGCACTTTGCTGGTAATGGTGGACTTTTATTACAGCCCTACGTCCCGCAATTACCTGGACAGCATAGTGCTTTTAATCTGTATTCCTTTTGGGATTACTTTTTTTGTGTTTAAGGAAAAACCAGCAAATTACGGGTTTGTGCTGGGAGATTGGAAAACGGGACTGTTGCTTACTCTCCTCGGCGTCCTTTTCATGACACCGATCATTTTATTACTCGGGAAATATGATCCTGGCATGCAGGGATATTATAATTATTCACAAGATGGATTAATCTGGAAAAAATCCCTTGAGTTATTTGGCTGGGAATATTTATTCCGGGGATGGATCCTGTTTGGGTATGCCCGGAAATTTGGACCGGACGCCCTCTGGTTGCAAGCTGTCCCCTTTGCTGTTGCCCATTTGGGTAAACCAAGAGTGGAAACCCTTTCCACAATTTTTGGCGGATTCGCATTTGGGTGGGTTGCCTGGCGCACAGGATCATTTTTGTATTCTTTTCTGATCCACTGGTATATTGCATCTTTAATCATTATCGTTTCAGCGGGGGGATTTGGATAGACTCTATTTTTATCAAAACCAGATAGGGCATTTCCTGGAGATTCTAGAGGCATGCCCCCAATCAATATAAAATTGGATTACAAATAGATTATGAGCATTTCGATAATCATCGCTCCTGCCGGAGGGGGGAAAACAACCTGGGTTATTAACCGTTCCCGGGAACTCTCCTCTGGATTAAAAGAGTCACCACAGGTCGTTGTGCCTTCCCGGATGCAGGCGAATGTCTTCCGGCGCCGCCTGGCAGAAGCCGGGGGAGCAATCGGTGTTCAGGTGAATACCTTCGAAGAAATCGCTCAGAATATTCTTGACCTGGCGGGTATCTATCAAACCCGAATATCAGAAATTGCCCAAACCCGGGTCATGGGGACCACTCTAGAGAAGTGCCGCCTGGAGTATTATGCCGGCATCCGGGCAAAACCGGGTTTAATCCAGAAAGTGCTGGAATTAATTCGTGAGTTAAAAGCTGGTGGAATACAGCCAGAGATTTTTGAAACTGCTGTGAAGGGTTCAAATAGTGGTCCCCGTTTAAGTGAATTGGCAGCAATTTATACCGCCTACCAGGAGAAATACCAAGCCGAAAAATGGACTGATTATGCCGGGGAGCTCTGGCTGGCAGCGGAAGCGCTGGAAGCTAATCCGGCTCTGTGTTCCCACTGGAAATCAGTGATGCTTGATGGATTTGATGACCTTTCGCCAGTTCAATTACGGATTATTCAGGTGTGGGAAAAACAAATTCCTGATTTGTCAATTACCCTGACTGGAAAAGAGGGGAAGACCAGACCTTTAGTCCATAAACGATTCAACCGGACGCTGGAATTTCTTTCTAAAACCTTACCCCTAGAAATCCTTTATCTTAACGATAAGAAACTTAAAAAAGATCCGGATTCTCCGCTAGGATTATTGGAGAGGGGTTTATTCAGGATGGATAAAGGACAAAACAACCCATCAGAAGAGATGGTCAAGATGGCAGCGGTTCCAGATCGGGAAGCAGAAGTGCGAGTCGCCTTGCGCTGGATAAAGGCGCTAATCATTAAGGATAAATTTCAACCCGGGCAGACCGCCTTGTTAATGCGGAATTTGGAAACTTATCGCTTGTTGATATACCGCATCGCCAAAGAATATGGGATTCCGGTCCGGGTCCAGGGTGGAGTTTCCTTAAGAGAGAATCCCGCAATTTCCGCTGTTTTTGAGTTAATGCGGGTGATGCAGCCCGGGAAAACCTATCTGAATTGGCGAAAGGTTATTGAATCCTGGAAATCACCCTATTTTGACTGGAAAATCCTTGATTCGGAAAACGGTGCTGAATTCTCCCTGGATGAACATCTCAGGGATGCAAACCACTTGAGAAGAATCGCTCGCTGGGGCAGCATCATTCAGGGATTTCAGCAGTGGGAAGAAACATTTTCTCTTTTATGTGATCAAAATCTGGGGAATCAGGACTTGTATGAGGAAAGCCCTGCACTGCCGGAGGAAATTATTACTGGGGTTGAGGCAGAAAGATTATGGGATAAGTTTAAAAATTTTGTCCGAATCTGTTCGCCGCAATCTGGAGAAAATCCGCTTCGAGAATTTGTTTCCTGGATAGAAGACCTTCTGGGAGAGGATGGGGACCAAGAGGTTAGTTTTGGATTGGGTGTAATTCAACAGATCAGACAGGGTCCGCCGGATTTGATCCAGAGAGATTTAGAAGCGATTCGGGTCTTAAAAGGGATCTTTCGTGATCTGGTCTGGGCTGAATCAGAGTTAATGAGTAAACCCATTTCTTTTAACAATTTTTTGGATGACCTGGAGACCGCTGTAAAGAAAACTTCTTATCAAACTGAATTTTTTGATTTGGAAGCAGTATATTGTGCTGATATTACCGATGCCCGGGGAATTCCCTTTTTAGCAGCTGCAATATTGGGACTTGCAGAAGGGGAATTTCCCCAAGCCTTAGGGGAAGATCCTTTTTTGCGGGATGCTGATCGGATTTTTTTGCAGGATAAATTTGATTTGCCTCTTAGATTATCAACTGACAGTGCCGAGGCAGAATATTTTTACGAATCGATCACCAGGGCTAATAAGGCCTTATTATTAACCCGGCCCCGGATAGCGGATAATGGCGCACTCTGGCAACCTTCGCCTTACTGGGAAGAAGTACTTCGATGCCTGGATATTGACCCTGCTGTGTATACCAGCCGTAGTTTACCAGCTATTGAGGACGCTGCATCTACTCCAGAATACTTGGAAATCTGCGCCTCTAACCCGGATGACAAGGCTTCGTGGGTGAGGATAAAGAAAAATCTGACGGAGATCTACCATCAGATTAATCAAGCCCAGAAAATTATAACCGACCGTTTAATGGATTTGGGTGCAGGCCATAATATCCACAATGGTGGTTTAACGAGTTTGGAATCTGCCTTTTCAGAACGTATTCCGCAGGATTTGATCTGGAGTGCAAGTCGGCTGGAAACCTACCAAAGCTGTCCCTTTTATTTTTTTGTTGCCTATGTGTTGGATTTGGAAAAACCGGATCCACCACGAGAAGGGCTGGATGCTCGCCAGCTGGGCAATATATATCACCATATTCTTGAAGATCTTTATCGAGCCGGAGGACAACAAACTGACCTTATTCAGCTTCAAAAAGATTTACCCACAATAGCTAAGCGTGTTTTTGATCTGGCCCCTGGAAGGGAGGGTTTTAGAAAAACGGCCTGGTGGCTCCATACCCAGGAAGAAATTCTATCCAATATTAATAAATGCCTGGTGGTATTGGAAACCCTGGATCAGTCTTTTAAATTTTACGAAGCCGAGCAGCGATTTGGAATTCAGAATTTTCCTGAGCCTGCGTTGAAAGTTACTACCAGGAAAGGGAATACTTTTTTGCTGAGAGGATTTATTGATCGTGTTGACAGGAATAATAGGGGAGGAATCAGGATCATTGATTATAAAACCAGTTCCAGTTACGGATTTACAAATCAAGCTGTGCGGGAAGGAAAAAAACTTCAGCTTCCGTTGTATGCCCTGGCTGCCCAGCAAGCCCTCGAGTTGGGAAAAGTTGAGGAGGGATTTTATTTTCACGTGCGTTCAGCACAGCCGAGTGGATTCAAGATGTCACAATTCCGGATAAGCGGGAAGAGAGGCCCCGGTGTTGCTATTGAAAACGCCGTGGAAATATCCTGGGACGCCATCCAGGCGATTCGGACGGGAATTTTTAATCCAGAACCACCTGAGAGTGGGTGTCCGGATTATTGTCCTGCAGCGGACTTTTGCTGGCAGTTCCAGGCTAAACAGTGGTAGAGAAAACGATGAATAATGACCAAAAACACTTTCCCATCCTGAAGCAAATCCAACCCAGCCCTGAACAAACTGAACCGATTCTAGAGCGGGGAAAGGATATTGTTGTTACGGCGGGTGCCGGTACAGGGAAAACCCGCACCCTGGTTGCTCGTTACCTGTCGCTTCTTGCTGATGGAATTCCTCTCCGCTCCATTGTAGCAATCACATTTACAAAAAAAGCAGCCCGGGAAATGCGAAATAGAATAAGAGATGAGGTGCGTCGTTACCTTGAGACCAAAGAACTGGATCAGAAGGAAAGCATCTTTTGGCGGGAGATTTATGAAAGGTTGGACGCTGCCAGAATCAGCACAATCCACAGTTTGGCCGCTGATATTCTCCATCATCATCCAGCCGAGATGAAATTGGACCCAGCATTCGAATTGATTGACGAGGGAGAGATCGCCCGCCTCAAAGCCCAAGCCGTGGAAAATGCATTAAGTTGGGCGGCAGATGACTTAGGAGCGGCCTCTTTATTTATTACTTTTGGGGAATGGTCACTCAGGAATATTGCTAAAGAATTAATGTCCAAAAGACTGGAAGTCATCGATGTATTTGATCATCAAGCAGAGGATTTGTGGGAAAGTTGGAAACCTCACCTTATTCAGCCGCTGAAAGAATTTATCGAAGACCCCCTGGTGAGATCAGGGATGGAAGGGCTGGTTTCGCTTGAAGAGCAGGGGTTTGTCAGCCGGGCAAATCAGGCAGGAGATGCCCTGGTAGATGATTTGCGTATAGTAATAAAAACCTGGAAAATCATCACCGCGGCTCATCGGGAGGGGAATTGGATTGAGTTTTCTCGACACTTAGGATGCTTCCGAGCTCATTTAAAACAAAAAGGACGGAAAGAGAATTGGGCTCCAGCTGATCCAAAACCGATTATCAAAGAAATCCAGGCTATTTATGATTCGTTGTTGGAAGATAAGAACCTCGATTTAGGGCTTGATCAAAAATTAGCTCAAAAGATAGTCCCCGGCCTTCTGGCTGTATTTCAGCAGGCAAACCACTGGTACGAGGAAACGAAAACCAGTAGACATGGATTGGACTATGATGACCTGGAAGAAAAAACCCTTCAATTACTGAAAAATCATCCCGATGTCTTGTTTTATTGGCAGGAGCACATTCAAGCTTTGCTGGTGGATGAATTTCAGGATACAAATCAACGGCAGCGGGAATTAGTTTCATTATTAAACGGAGACCACCAAAAATTATTTATCGTGGGTGATGGAAAACAATCCATTTACCGCTTCCGCGGAGCTGATGTTGCTGTTTTTAGAGACCAAGGGGAAAAAATAAGCACTTCAGGCAGGAAATATCAATTAAAGACATCCTATCGAGCCCATCCTGAGCTGCTTCTTAGTTTAAATGATTTACTGCGGCCTGTTCTAGGTGATGAGAGTTCTTTGCCGTATATTGAACCATTCTCTCCCTTGCTGCCCGGGAGAAAAGACGCCCCTGATGGCTTAATGCCGCCATATATCGAACTGCACCTGGCGGCTGGCTCAAAATCCACAGGAGGGCTTAAAATTGCTGCTGAAGCTGCCGCATTCCGACTTTCGGAAATAGTACAATCCGGAGCTGCCAGGTTAGATGGACCTGGAAAAAACGAACGCGTAAATCTGTCTTATGGCGATGCTGCGGTATTATGCAGGGCGTCCAGTTCCTTTACCGCTTATGAGGCAGCATTTGAGAAAGCTGGTATACCGTATCTCACCATCGCGGGTCAGGGATTTTATAACCGGCCGGAAATCCGGGACGTTTTAAATGCGTTACGGGCACTGGCGGAACCTCAGAGCGATCTAACGATCGCAGGATTGTTAAGGTCGCCTGCTGGTGGATTATCTGACATTTCGGTGCTGAAACTGCGGGATTTCCAACGGGAGAATGCTCTGCCAACCTTGTTACAGGCAGCTCGCCAGGCCGAGGACGCAGATCTTGGCGAAGATAAAAAGGGGGCAAAAAGGATTGTGTTAATCATTGATGAACTGAATTCCTATGTTGGTAAAACCTCGGTTGCAGAAATCCTCTGGATGTTCCTGTCGAAAACGGGTTACATCTCTGCCTTGACTAAGCTTGGATTAAGCCGGAGTGTTCAAAACCTTAAGAAACTCATCACTGACGCAGGGAATAGCGGATTAACAAATATCTCTGACTTTATAACAATGATCTCTGAATTGAAAGACGTCGCGGTCCGGGAGGGAGAAGCGCAGTCAGTAGCTGAAGGTGCAGTGCAAATCATGACTGTGCATCAGGCAAAAGGACTGGAATTCCCGATCGTAATCCTGGGTGATGCTTCAAAACGAGGGCGGTTTAACCGGGAGATATTGTTTGATGATCGATTTGGTATCATACCTCCTTATTCTGAGGACAAGATCCAGATGGTGGGTGAAACGGAACCAGAGTTAATTAAAATCTCATCACTGGCATATGATCTCTCCCAGGCTGAGGAAAAACTTCAAGAGGATGCGGAATCCAACCGGTTGCTTTATGTAGCAGCCACCCGGGCACAGGAATTATTAATCATCAGTGGGGCATTGGGAAAACCCACCAAAAACCAAGGCTTTGGCAAACAATCGGGCTGGCTGGGAAAATTGGCAGATCCATTAGGGCTTAGTGATCTGCAGTTTTCCTACCAAGAGAATGGAAGCGATATCCATGAGTATTCTTTAGAGAATAATAATCTGAATGCTCTGTGTAAAATATATGAACCAGGAGTTAATTTTGAGTTCCAACCTCAACTCTTAACCGAGGTGGTAACTTTATCGATAGAGGCTGATTCTTCCATGCTGGAAGAGATCCAGGTAAGAGAGACAGTACCTCAAGCAGTACAGTTAATCCGGCGGATCGCCTCAAAGGCTGACCGGCCCACAGCTCCTGCCTGGATGGTTGGCGAACTTGTGCACCGGGCTCTGGAACGCTGGGTATTTCCTGATGGCGGTGAGTCAGAATTTATTTCCTGGGCGGAAGTTGGATTTCGGGGGATGGGTCTTTCGGGAGAGAAGGAAATCCGGGATGGTGTAAAGAGAACTATCAAAAATCTGGAAAGGTTCCAAGCCTCTGATTTGTATCAGCGGATGATTGGAGCGAAGAGGCTGTTACATGAAATTCCGTTCAGCTTGCCGCAGCAGAATGACCTTCCCCTGATTGGTCTGATTGACGCTTTATTTTTAGACGATTCGGGGTGGGTTCTTGTTGAGTATAAAACCGACCGGATTCAGAGCCGGGATGCCTACCAGAGGCTCTGGAACGAAAAAGATTATCAAGAACAGGTAAAAGGGTATCTTGAAGCAGCAGAACAGCTGCTCGGGATGAGACCCCAACCTATTTTGTGTTTCCTGAATTATGAAAGACGAGTCCACCTGGTAACTGACCGGTGGTAAATGATAACCGGGTTTCGTCTAAAGAAACCCGGTTATTGTAATCATTGAGTGCTCTTGGTTTGGTAGATCCAAACTCGATATTAGTTAAAATCTTTGGCACTGGAAGCATTTGATGGGCCGGTTTTTCTATATACCTCTAGATATTTATATGTTCCCTGGGAGTTTCTAAAAGTATTAAAGGCTTCATTAAAAATCTTAAAGTCATAGATTTGAAGGTGAGATCCCCATAAATCATCAGCAGAAAAATTATCATAATCGTAAAAATTTGTATTGATAGCGTGGTTTTGGTATAGTACACAATATGATTGAATATCTATTAATTTTATTATTCGGACAACAATTTAGTAACTAATATACTACCTACTCGTTGAAAGAATTATACAGTTTTGGGTGCCTTAAATACATCTGATGCCAGCCAGTCAATAAAAATGCCGTAAAGCATCCCTGCCCCCGTGTAGAGAAAAAACTTGAGAATTTCACCAGGCAGGAATCCAACGGATACTGTCAGAGAGAGGATTAATCCTAATAAGACGCCGTGGAGATGATGTTTGATTTGCCAACTGCTGATGCCGATCACAAAACCAAGCAGCAGGCGGTTGGCTACAGTCATGGAGACTGTACTCCAGGTGATTTTTGGGAATCCAAAGATGATCTGGCTGCCCACCAGACAAACGCAGGCGCAAATCACACCGCCAAACAAACCAGACCAAATCCGTTTTTTATTCATCTTATACCTCCAGAAAACTAGATTATTCCAGCAAATCAACCCAACGGGGATCGTCCTTAATCATCCAGTTTATCCACTGCCAGAAAGAGATACCATTTATGGGAATGCTGTAATCCGTTGCGCAGTGGGTATCTCCTTTGACCATAAACCTTTGAAAAGTTTTAGGGTGAGATGTTTTGATCGTGCTGGTAGTTTCCAGAATCAGGTTTTGATAATCCTCAGCGGAAAGCCCCCAGAGTGTTCGGACGCTCACATCCCAGTAAGATGAAAAAAAGCCCACTTTCAGTTGATCATCACGATTTAATAACCAATCGTACAGGTAGATAAATTGTTCTTTGCAAAGCGGACAGTTGGGAGGTAAAAGCCAATTTATTCCCCAGCTTTGTAACGCGAGAGAGTGCTCCATTTCCCTGTTTGATGGAATTAGTCCTGGGCCAGAGATATTCAAGACATTTAAATCAGCTTCAGGGAAAGCCAGCCGGAGCAGTGGGGTTGCGCCGATCGTCCCGGCGCCCCCCGCGCTGCACCCGCTGATTAATATTTTTTTTGTTCCTGGAAAGAGCTCCTTGGTTAATTGTACAGCCGCAGAGGTGTTCTTAAAGCCCCAGAAATATCGATCGGTTTGACCATCTCCATCTGCATCGAGGTTATTGTCGCCCAGATGCAGGCTGCCGTCGCAATAGGGAAGATAAACGATATTCCAGTCGCGGACTGGATTCTGGTCATCTTTTGAGCCTAAACCAAGTTCGATATAACTTTGATAAAAAATTGGTTCTTTGGTGCAATCGTCCCGTCCCGGCCAGCAGGCGCCGCCGCCAGCCATCCAAAAAACTGTTTTATCTGGCTCTGTTCCCGGGCGTACCATCAGGAAAGTTTCATTTCCGTTGATACAGCGGCAGTTCTCTTCAGGACAATGGTAGCGATCCCACCCGGGAACATCACTCTGGCGCTGGATAGGTGTCGGGAGATCGAGGTACTTATCGTACTCCAGGATTTTCAATTGCTGGACCAATGATTTATCCTGATTTACCTTGGGGTTAACTAGATGGGAACTCTGTTTCTGGGAGCAGGCATTCAAGCACCCTGCGCCCAGCAGCAACAGGAGGAGGATAATTTTCAGTGGCTGATTTCTTGGTCGGGCCATAAACAAAAAAACTGAGAGAGCCCTTATGCAGATCAGGATAGGTGGCAGGTAATTTAAAATGAATATTTTAGTAGTTCATTTATAGCATATTACCTGCAAATTATTTGCCTTTAATCAGCCTGATATACACGGAAACAAGATACCCAAGCATATTCTGGCGGTGGAATTCAATTAAGTTCGTGATAAAGGTATTGTTTTTTAAAAGTGGATTTACCGTATTTTTGGAATAAATCCCGGATATGATCATCCATTGTCAGGTAGATTACCTGCCAGTCATTTTTCACCAGGGTGATGACTTGCTTAACGAGGTGCTCACGCCGAGTCCAATCGGAGTGTTGAAAAGCATCGTCCAGGATTAAAAACAGGGGATCTCCCCCGGTAACCCGGGTTGCAAGACCCATTCTCAGTGCAAGTTGAACTTGTTCCCTGGCTCCGGTGCTTAGATCACTAAGGGCATATTGACTGTACTGATCGCTGACATAAATCTGGTCATCAATCAGATCAAGTGTTTGATAAGAACCTGTGATGCTCTGAAGCAGAGCAGAAACCTCATTGGTGTTGAGGTCACGCTGAATCTTTTGGTCTTCCTCCTTCTCGAAGCGGTCCAGGATCTGAATCACACCAATCTCAGCAATCAACCGGGCAGTAAGTTCGCGGTAATTCCTTTCCTTCTCTTCAGCGATTGATCTAAAATGATATAAGGCTTCTTCCCAGGTGATAGTGATGTCGTCGTGAGTCTCATGACAGAGCACACCTTTTAACGATTCGAGTGCATGCTGGGCGTCCTTATGTTGAATTTGAAGAGTATTTAATTCGGCTTGAAGGTCATGAACTCGCTGCGGACTATATTCCTCATTGACCGGCTCATCTTGGGTTCGTTCTTCAGGGAGGTTGAGTTTTTCCAACTCCAGCTCAAGAGTACGAATTTGTTCAGTGTGCTGGTCTGATTTTTTCTTCAGGTTCTGATAGGTCTTTTCCCAATCCTTTTCAAGGATAGTTTTTCCCGTCAGGTTTTTTAATGTTTCTTGCAGAGAAGATTTCTTCTGCATCTGATCCGTTTTATTCTCTTGAATTTCTTTTTTAAGTGGTTCCACCTGAAAATAGCTCTTCTGAAGGGAGTTTTTTTTCTCTTTGAGGACTGATAAACCGCGTAAGGTTTTGCTAAATCTGGTTTTGTATTCTTCCTGGATAGATTGTCGTTCTTCCCCTTCGTTTATGCTTGCGGTCCACTGTTGCAAACGAACTATTGAATAGAAAAGAATTCCAGCAGAAATTATAGCGAGTGGAAGGCCAATCCAAAATAGATTAATTGTCCTTACTAGATCATTAATTCCCAGGAGAGTTAATCCTGCCAATAGAAAAGACATTCCAACAATAGTCAATCTGCGGGAGGGCTTTTTAGAACCATCGAGGCTCCGATTTTCCCAAATTGAGATTGCGGATTCCAGCCAGGGAAAATGCTCACTGGCTTCCTGGTTTTTTTTGAGATCCTTTTCTCGTCCGGTTAATAATTCCTGATCTTTGTTGAAATCACGAAGAAGGTCTCTTAAGTCCTCCAGGATTTCGTCGGACAGGTTATTTTTTTCTTTTATTTGTTTGTTGAGATCTTGGCGAAGTTTATATGCGGCGTGGTATTTTGCTTGTTCCTGAATTAATAACTCACCCTGGATTTTTTCGATCTTCATTTCGAGCTGACGCAGGGGACCTTGAGAGTATTCATTCTCCACTCTGTCTCCCAAAACCTTCAATTTTTGGATCTCGTCACTTAGTTCCCGAAGGTTTTTTATCGGCGGGCGATTATCCCCAATAATTTCCTGTTTGCGGATGTTTGCTTTCTGGATGGTTTTTGAGATTGGTTTACGGATATGATCCAATAGAGCTTCACTGGTGAGAGCGGTTTTAAGTACATCGCGATTCACGCCCCCAGGAGATCCTATGAGGTCAAGTTCTCCGCCTTTTACCACCAATAACCGGGCAATATTTAGAGGTAATCCAAGCTCGTCTTCCTCCCAATAATCCTCAATCTTTTTCTTCGTAGTGAGTGTAAATGATGTGGGGGATTCTGTAAGGCCGCTGACAGTAACGCTGCCTTTCCCTGAGACATTTCGTAAATCCCAATTTGAGGCCTGGCGGAAAATGGAACCCAGTAGGAATTCAACCAGACAGGTTTTTCCAGTCTCATTGGGTCCGTAAATTAAATTTAATGACCCCAGAGTGAGATCCAGGGATTCAAGAGGCCCCAGGTTTTTGAGGAGGATTTTATCGAGGCGGATTGGCATCATTCAACTCCGTAGATGACCTTCAGCGCTTCTTCAAGGATATCTGTTTTGCTCGGTAGAGAGGGATTATCACTCCAATCCAGGGAATTAATCCACTCCTGAGTTTCGAGAGCAATTTGTTCGCGATCCTGGTCGGGTTTGTTGAATAATTGCATGAGCTCGAGATTGTCATCTTTGAAAAACCTGAACGGCGAGAATACTTCTTTTACTATTTTCTTAACAGCGTCCCGATCAGCAGCAAACCCGGCAATTTCTACTTTCAGCTGAACGCGTTTTTCCCAGCCGGTGGGCAGGCCCCAGGATTTGATTCGGTCCAGCATTTGAATTTCGAGTAAGTCCAGTTCATTCTCGCGTGACAACATAAGAAAACGCTCATTAAAAAAGAGCAGGGGGCTATCCACAAGTTTAGGAGAGATTTTCCCTTGTTTTAAGTCCAGCAGCAGGAAACGCCTTAATCCAGTTTCAGTTAGATTAAGTGGGCAAGGCGATCCCGGGTAATGCACTTTTTCACCGTCAGAGGGGCGATGAATATGACCGAGGAATACCATCTCTGGTTTGTAAAGCGCCAAATCTGAACGTGTCAGGGGCATATAAACTCCGGGTTCATACGGCTCAGGGGTTTGGATCCCCGGGGACCAATCCCCATGACCGATCAGTATCCAGCGCTGACCTTTCAGTTCATCTGCAAAACGAGCGATAATACCGCCCATGGTTTGGCTTTTTTGGTAGGGAACAAACAGGATTTTCCAAGAATTATTTAGAGGTAGAAGCTGAGGTTTGTGATGGATGATTAAACCATCTGCGGCTATTTTTTCCTGAGTCAAGTCTTGGTCATGATTGCCAGGAATAATAGCGGTTGTGAGATCCGGGGGACGGTGTTTGGAATACAGTGCTTCAAATTCAGCAAAGTTGGGCATAGATTGATCAAAGAGATCTCCAGCGATGATCAGTAATTTTACTTGAGTGTCCCCGCATTGTTTTAAGATATTTACCAGTGCCTGAAAGCGCTCAGGATTTCTGGCTTGGGTTGTAAGATGGTTATCAGCGGTAAGGGCAATTTTCACAGGAAGTACGCTCCCGTAGTAAAGAGGTAGTTAACATTGTAATTCATAAAACTACCAGTTTTCCAGAATCACCCTTTGGAGTAGAAAACAACCCTCACCGGAGACAGCAGGTCGTTTTTTGAGTTACTACTTATGACATTATGTGTATGAAAAGATAAGAATATCCCAAGCGGAACCTACCGGATGTTAATCGAGAGATCGGGAATAAAAATTATATGTGTGTTGTGTACGTATTGTGAAAGTCTACTCAGGGCACTTCTTTAAGTTTGATATCACTAAAGAGTTCACTTCTGGTAGTTAATCCATCCTTATTGGTTGCTTCCAGATAATATTCAATAAACACAGCAGAGACATTTTTATACCCGTCAACATTCCGGGAATACATTGATCCTTCCCAGATATCAGATGAAATATTTGTCAGGGCGAAGCCCTGCCATGAGCTTTTTTCTTTTATGCGATAAACAACCCTGGCATTGGTGATGCTGCTATCTCCGCCAATTTGAGCCTGGATCGTGATGTATTTGTTGGGATTATCACCCCAGTAGAACTCCGATCCGGATTTGATGATTCTTGTGATATAGGGAGGGGAAGGTTGGTGACTGAGTTCCCCCGGAATACAAACGGTGTATACGGTTTGGTCGGCTAACCAGCAGGATATCTCCTCATCAGGAATTTGCACAAACCACCAGGATCTATCTTGATTCCGCCCAATAATGGTTGCTTCATCTCCTTCTAACATATAAGCTGCCGGGATGTGAAATGGGGTGGGACCCATCCGGCAGGTGGCATTAACTAATACCTGCGCTGTTGGGTCGCAGATCGTGAGCGCTAGCTCCGGGGTGGGAGTAGGATTGAGGGTAAGCGCTTGAGTTGTGGGAATCTCCGCCACCACTTTTACAGAAACGGAAGCAGGATCACTCCAAGCAGAACTGCTGTTTTGAGAGCGAGCCTGGATTGTGAAATCTCCCGGATGGGGAGGAGTCCAGGTATACTTCGTCATAACGAGTAAATCTTTAGGAGAAGGATTGGAGTGAGTGATATGAATTTCGCCATTAACTGAAATTTCAAGCGTGGTGATACCGGCTGGGTCACTTCCATGGACAACGATTTCATACGGAGCGAGTCTAAGTTTTGAACCATCCAAAGGAGCATCAATCCAGGTTTGTAGGGAAGGGGGAGAGGATAATACTGAGGATTGTGAATCGCAAGCAGCGATAAGAAATCCAAAAGTGAATATTATGAGGGTACTGCGTAGAAATTTTCTCATTTTCCAGCCTCCTGGAAAAGCAAGGATGCTTTAAGGTGTGATCAGGGGTAACAGGGATTACTTGTTTCCAGATAAATGAGTGGAGCAGCAGGTTCTCCACAGGGGACTAATGCAGAATTTTCATCCGGCTCCGTATTACCAATTAATCCTGAAGGGGTGCTGAGACACATCACTTGAGCTTCAATCTTGATTAATCCCCCGTTGTATAAACAGAGCCAGTCAAATAGTGATCCCCGGTTTCCTCCGATGCCCCATACATCGCCAATTTCCAAATTGTGTGCATTGAGTTCAATCATTAAAGAATGGAGGTGTTCTGGGATATAGTAAGAGTGCGGTTGGAGTGACAGGGGGATAGTTAATGAATCTCCTATATTCAGGGGTGGGATAGGGATTGTTTGGCTGTCAAAAACATCGTTTTGAAGTTTTGTGATTGGCGCTAAAACCTCAAAGGATTTTTGGTATCCTGCATCCCAATCCAGAAATGAATACGTATAAGGAATTGTATTACCGGAGAGAAGGCTGTTTTCTGATGTAATGGAAACATTGACCTGGTAGGCCAGTTGGTCGTGATATTTATATCGACCGGGAGGAGCCTGTCCTGTGCGGGTTATTTGAATCTTTGCTGAAGCTGGTTTAGAGACTCCCTTGAGTACGGCTTTTGTTACCACTCCAGGAGGTAAGCAGAGTGGATTTTTTCCGAGAAGATGAGCCCAATTTGCATCAACACAGCCAGGTTGGTTATTTCTTTTTGAAACTAAATCAACCACATCTTCCAAGCCTTCGCGAAGAACTTCCTGGCATTCTTCAGGACAAGGAATCCCTGCTTCAGCTGCTGCGAGTTCAATTGCATATTCTATTCCCTGGTCCTTTAGGTTCTCAAAATCCGGCAAATTAGGTGGGATACCAGTAAAGTAAGCGATGCCGATTTCCAATCCAGTCATTAATCTGGCTTTACAATCAGAGTCACAGGGAATTCCAAGTTTTTTAAGAGCCAGGGCAGTAAAATCAACTATCTCAGCCTTTAATGCATTAAATGTGCTTACAACCGAGTCCCATAGTTCACCTAATCCCTCCATAAACATGGAGCCCCATTCACTGAGAATTGAACTATCCGGCTCATTGTATGGAGAAGGGCAGAGGATTAGATTGTTCTGCAGGGCGTAGTTAATTTGATTATAAATCTCTGTTACAAGTGCTGTAACCGAAGCGTCAGAATACAGCGATTGAGGAAATGAGTTCCGGTAATAAGCCCAGATGGTGTCATAATCCAGGCTGAGGATATGCACACAGCCCCAATATTTGGGGTCCATCCCTCTGAGAGGGGTAAAGGAGAGGATTTCCACGTCATAGATGTCGGGCAGGTGGTCAACGATTACCGGCTCAATTTCAGTCTCACCGGGTTTAGCAAGGATCTCAACCGTATTGGAAGGCTTCCCGGAGGGTTGATTTCCTGCCATGGGAGTAAACCGGATGTAATACCTGATTTCAGATGACAGGTTCAGAATATTTTCCCAGGAAAATTGACTAGTTTCCAACCAGGGCATGGAAAAATCCCCACAGCCCGAAGGTGCTGGCAGGTAATTATCCAGGGTTGTAAAATCAACCTGGAACGAACCCTTCAGCGAACCGTCTGCGCACCCAGCTCCCACCAGCCCGTAGGGGTGAGGAGAGTGGTCCTGGGAGAAAGGGGTTGTAGATATTTGCCAGAGGATTCCTGTGGTTCCTGGTGAGTTTGTGGACCAATAAAACTCTCTTAATTGTCCTTCCTCATCTGATGCAAGTTCTCCATAAGTAGAGCGGAAACCGCTGGCAACATCCCCTTGACAACCGATGCCAAGGTTGCAAACTGTTAATCGGGAGTCATCGATATCCAGGTGGTAAGCGCCCAGATTAACCAAAGTTCCTCCATCCCATCCCCAAACAATCACATCCGCAGTTGAAACAGGGAATTGGGAGGAGCTGGTTAAACCTTCAACAAGTTTAACCAATGGAGTGGGATATTCTGAGGGAGTGAGAAAGACCTCAGAATTATGGGGGTATCGCTGATAACCTCCCCCATTAAAAGCGTAGTAGAAATAAGCCAGATCTAACAGATCCAGTAGAGCTTGATTCAAGTCGGGGAGCTGATTGTTATCAACGCCAGGCGATGGACAAGAACCAACTGGAAATTGAATCTGGACCGGATTGCTGCTTGCTTCACCACTGCCATTAAATGCTGATACGTAGTAAATAACCTGGTCGACCTGATCTTGGTCTTTATATATAAACGTTGTTCCAATATCCACTTTTCCTAGCGTAGCAATCCTTTCAAAAGAAGTTACACCAGATGTAGAACGATAGACGAAAAATCCCAATTCAGAATCGGCTTGATCTTTGATGATTAAGTTGATAGAGCAGTCATCTAGAGCGTAACTAAGACTTGGTGATGCTGGAGGATTGGTAGTGGAAGTAAAAATTTGTCCCAACCAGAGAGAAAAGTCACTTCCAACAGGAATTGGAGTAAAAGTATCGCCTTCTTCCGCAGGTGGTGGACCGGGGAGGTTTATCTGATCGTTAATTGGATCGGGAAGCAGGGGATAAATTACCTCAGCAGTTGCGTCATCCGGAAGGGATTCTGAGGTTATCTTAAATCCGCTCGCTTCGATGATATTTAATTTAAGTATGTTTGAATCAGCGGCATTCCCGGCGCTTGAGAGTGCTCGGACAAAAATCCTTGAATCTCCTGTTGTTATCGGCAGCCAGTGAAATATGTGGTTAATAAATGGACTCCCCTGGTTCTCTGGTTGAATACTTGATATGCGTTGTCCATCAATCCATAATTCTATTTCAGTGATGGGGTTGTCACTCTGGACAATTGCTTGAATGGGAATGGAAGCATCAGCCGGCCAGCTGCTGCCGCTATCCGGGGAGAGGATAGTAATTGTCACCGGAGCATCATTTTGAGGAAATTGATCTGCAAGAACAGGAACTTGTGAGATTCCCCAAACCATGGCGCCAACAAGAAGGGCAACAATCAGGAGAATGCCTCCAGTCCAGATTAGAACTCGATGTTGTTTCTTAATCAAGGAAACCTCCCCAACCACAAGACCCTTTAAATTATTTTTGAATAAGGATAGACACAATTGAATTGTTTTTAAAATATATCTTGAATAATATTTGATTATCTGGATTGATTATGTTTTGTTAAAATCCTGATCAGGAGGGGATTTTTTGCCACTAATAGTATGAATAATAACTTTCCATACTTTTGTTCTGGAAAGCTCCTCAAGTGGTATATCCCAATCACGGTTTGAGTAATGAAGCAATATCCGCTTGAGGCCCTCCAGTTTACCCTGAGGGTCTGGAAGCTCTTCCGCAGTACCTGTGATAAGCACACTGGAAAATGCAAATGACCATTTACAGGCAAGATCAGGGTTGGGCTGGATTTTAATGCCATGTTCAAAACTCAGGCAGACAAGGGGATTTGATTTGAGAAAATCTATCTTCTTCCCTTCTTGCGCAGTATGAAAATACACTGCTTCTCCATCATAACCAAAGGAGAGTGGCACAACATAAGGCTCATCGTTCCTGGAACAAGCCAGGTGGCAGATTTGAGCTTTATGAATAATCTGATCAAGATCATCCCGATGTTCTTTTTCTTTTTTTTTCATACAAACCCTGTGAATAACCGTTGAGTTCGTTAACTTGAGGGACCAGGTCTTATCAACCTGCGCAGCAGAATCATTAGCAGCAGGGCAACAAGTACAATAGCAACGGTTGGTAGAATGATAGAGACCAGTGTGCCAACAATGGAAGCCGCCAGCTCACCAGTAGATACAATTGGATTTGCGAGCCCAGCCGTAGAAGCCGTTGAGGAACCCCGGACCAATACACTGGATCCCTGGATAAGCCCGGCGATTCCACCGCCGGCAATAATGGCAAGAGACCAGCGTAAAAAGGGAGATACATCCCCAACCATGGAGGCGGTTACAATTGTGCCAGCTACTATGGCTGCAGGTGTAGCAATAGTATCCAGCATATTATCCACCCAGGGAATATAATATCCAGCGATTTCAATCACCATGGCAATGCCGAAGGCAATTGTGGCTGGCCAGGAGCCTATCCATTCAAAACCACCCGAAAAGGAAAGTGCTCCCGCGTGATGGGCGATACTCATGCCAAGCAGCGGTACGAAAATACGGAACCCGCAAGTAGCGCTGAGACCTATGCCTATAAATAGACCTAATAATTCTTCCATATACATTACTCCTACTAGTTTACTGGATGAACTTAATGTAACACAAGTGAGTATTAATAAGGATAGATTAGCGGCAGAATCAACAGAGTTACTGCCATTACGATTAAGGTTAATGGCAAACCTACTTTGAAGTAATCTGAGAAACGATAACCCCCCGGACCCATTACCAGCAGGTTTGCAGGATGTCCAACTGGACTGAGAAAGGCGGCTGATGAAGAAACTGCCACAATCATCATCAGCGGATAAGGGGAAACGCCTAAGTCAGCAGCTGTACTCAATGCGATGGGAGCAAGTAAAACAGCCACTGCAGGATTGGGCATTACCTGGGATCCCAGTGAAGCAAAAAGGAATAAGCCAGCAGAAACAGCCAGAGGCCCTGCTGATCCGATAATCGATAACATGCTGTCTCCTATCAGTTGTGCGGCCCCAGAATGGTCCAGTGCGATACCCAACGGAAGCAGACCTGCGATTAGGAATACCGCTTTCCATTCAATTAACTGGTAGGCTTCGTCCATATGCAGGCAGCCTGTCAGTACCATTAAGGCCACACCGGCGACAGCAGAGATGGCAATAGGCAGCCAGTTGAAGATAACCGGGACCAGGGCAAGCGCCATTATTAGAATAGCCAGGGGAGCTTTCTTTAATCGAGGAGGAGGCAGGGCATCTTCGCTTAAAACCAGGAAATCCGGTTCAGCGCCGAAGATCTGCAGACGACGCCGGGGACCAAAAAGTAGCAATGCGTCACCAAATCGCAATTTCATGTCGCGTAAACGAGAACGGTATGCCCGCCCTTCCCGCCAAATTGCCAGGATAGTTAAACCATACTTGGCGCGGAAGTTAAGTTCCCGGACAGCTTTGCCAGCTAAAGTTGAACGAGGGGATAATACCGCTTCTAATACGCTAGTTTCGTCAGTGTCCAAATCGGACAGGTCTGGAGGTGTTTGTTTTTCGAGAACCAGATTCTGCAATCCTTCAATAGTAAGCAAATCTTTCTGATTCCCTTTAATCAGCAGAGTATCACCTGCGTGGAGAACTTCTTCTGGAGAGGGCATAAGCTCGGTTGAATCTTGACGGATAATGCCTTGCACGCTCAACCCGAAGGCATCACCCAGGCGACTTGAAGACAACGTCTTGCCTGCCAGGGTAGAGACCTCCGGGATGCGTACCATCATTAAGTGATCCTCCAGATGATAATCCTGGAGAGATTCCGGTTCGCATAAAACCAGATCACCATCTGATTGGATTTGATCCAGATCGGCTTGACGGCCTTTAATAAGCAGGATATCCCCCTCGAGTAAGGGGATTGATTCAAGTTCAGTGGGGAAAACTTTTTTATCCCTTCGTATAGCCAATACAATGGACCGATAGGTGTGGCGGAATGCTGCCTGAGCTAGAGTTAGTCCCGTTAGAGAGGATCCGATAGGAATTTTTGCTTCAGCGAGTTTTACGTCTGCCGAAACAATCTTTTCAATGGAGAGCTGTTGATGGTCGAAGAGTAAATGATCCTTGTCGTGAAGATCAATTAATTGATTAAGTTGTCCTTCCACAAGCAGGCGATCACCAGCCAGGAGTGTGAATTCTGGATTTGGAGCCAGGATTGTCTCATCTTCCCGAAGGATTATGATGACATTTAATTCCAGAGCAGAACCCAATCGACTTTCAAGGAGAGTTTTTCCATCTAGGGGAGAATCTTTTGGCAAGTCGATAAATGCCATCCGTTCTTGGATTTCATATAGCTTTGTAACATCAGAGTTTGACCTGGTGCCAAGTTCTTTTGTAATGTCACGTTTGGGCAGAAGATGGCGGCCGATCAGGATCATGAACAGGGTCCCTGCGAGTAGAACGGTAATTCCCACCGGTGTAAAATCAAACATTCGGAAACTTTTGAGTCCGGCATTTTTCAAGGCTTCACTGATTAGGATATTTGGGGGTGTTCCAATTAATGTATTTAAACCTCCCAGCAGAGATGAAAAAGCCAGAGGCATTAATAACCGTGAAGGAGGGCGATTGGTCTTGCGGGCAATATCTATCACTACAGGAAGAAATAGTGAAGCTACACCAATACTGTTCATAAAACCCGAGAGAAGTCCACTGGTGAGCATTAAAATTGCGAGCAATCGCACTTCGCTGTCTCCAGCAAGGCGGAGAACAAAACGTCCTAATTTACTGGCTACGCCTGTCCTCGCTAGCCCGCCGCTTAATATAAGAACCGCCCAGACTGTAATTACTGCTGGATTACTGAAGCCTGATAGAGCTTCCGCAGGGGTGACCAGGCCTGACACAGCCAGGCTGCCAAGGATTATCAAACTAACCAGGTCCATTCGAACCCAGTTGGTGATAAATAGCAGAATTGCAACAGCTAATATTGTAAAAACTAGAATGATATCCTGTGACATATCTGACCCAGCTTAAACAGTCTACGAAAAAAACACAACTGGAAATAATCCTTAAATATAGTGGAATCTTAAGAGGATTAATAAATTTATTCAATTATAGCGTATTATGACTTTTGGTCAGGTTCCTGCATGTTGACTGAAATGCCTTAGAAAACAAGTATTCGGATATTCGTATGTGATCTCTCCCGAACAGGCTGGAGGCAGGATGCGTAAATACTTTTGAGATTGGCGGTTTTTAAGAATTCTAGTTTTCCTCGGTATATTTAAGAACCTGGTAGGCTCTGATTGTAACCCATTTATTGGGTGTTTTTTTAGTTCCAAAATCAAGCCAGGTTTTTCCGGAATAATCGTATTCAAGCTGCCATTTTCCATCCTCATTCTGCTTGTCTTTTATCAATTGAATCGCCGCAGCCAAACGCGAATCCCGAGCATAACCGAGTCTGACCAGAGCTTCAGTGACTTGAAGGATATCGGTAACATAAAAGATTGGGAAACCAAATTTCCACCAGTTTCCACTTGGTTTGGCATTCCATCCGCTGGGATAGTTAGCTTCTGCAGGATTTGTGCTGAATAAAAAGTCTATTCCCTTTTGAATAGCTCGCTTAATCAGAGGAGTCCTTTCTTTCTCTGGTAATTTTGAAAAAGCTACCATAACTTTAGCTGCGCCCCAGGCACAGGCAAGCTTATTATTTGCGCCGCATTGAAAATCCGGGCCAATTTTCCCGGAATAATAGCGGAGGGGAGCTTTTTTATCCTTCATCGGGGCTACACCTTCACCGGTAACGCTTCTGGCCATCCACTCATATGCTCCCTCAAGCCTGGAATCTGAAAATCCCATTTCCAGCAGGGCGGATAATATATTTCCTTGGAGGCAATCTACCGTACCCGACGGAGGGCCACTGGAGGAGATTTGCCCATTCTCTGATAAAGCGGCATCCAAATATACCTGGCAAGCCATCTTAATTCTGGGTTCAATTTCTACTGAGGCGCCGAGTTGAGATAACAAGATCAACGACCAGACAGTGCTGCGATATTTTGGCAGATACCCCGGACCTGCTTTTTCCCAATATCCATCCGGTTGCATGGCTTCAAGGACTGTTTTTATAGGACCCTGATGATGAGCTGTTTCCCGGGCTTTTATATATTCAGGGTCACCTTTTGATAACCCGGACAGAGTCTTAATCGTCAGATATCTTGTGCCAGGATCTTTAGGATCCAGCAACCAGTCAAGAGTTCTTTCTGGGATCTTTAGCTGCCAGTTCATGGTATTTAAAAGATTAGCAAGTTTTAATATTTCAGAATAATATGGATTGAATCTTCCTCGATCGGTAATTTTATTCTAACATAGGGAATGTGGGGTGCCTTTGAATTTCCAGCCGGTATTGAGTAGAAGATTTTCATTTCGTGTTTTAGGAAGCTGGAAAAATCCCTGGAATAATTCAGGAGTGTATCACTCAATTTACCCAAGAAAGAATTAAAGAACAGACCGTAATCCGGGCAGCCGCCTGAAAAGACTCCCGCTCAGAAAACAAAGAGTCAAAGCCGGCACTGTGAGAATAAGGATTTTTAGTAAGGGATGGGGTTCGAAACCATGGAGCAGGGAAGTGAAAATAACCAGGACTGGGGCATGGAAGAAATAAACAGCATACGAGCTGGCAGCCAGTTCCTGGACCAATTTTCCCTGCGTACCATCCCTGGTTTTAAAGTATTGCAGTAAAGTAAAAAGCATGCTCAGGCAGAAAAGTTGCTCCCAGAGTGAATACGCGAGAGACTGCCAATGTAGTCCGCCAAGGGCAGGGGTAACATCACCCTTTAATCCACCGCTGAGGATAAACAGAAGGGGCATAAGGGATATTAAAACCAGAGTAAAGTATCTCCAGAAGTAATCTGGACAGGATTTGAGTTTATTTAACCAATCTCCATAATAAGCGGCTAAACCTAAGAAAAATAAACCAATATACTGGGGAAGAAAAGAGACCTGCAAGTTCAGGGGTTGGAACACATAACCAATCGGCAATGGGATACGAACTAAAAAGGTCACTATACCTCAGACGAGAGCATAGAGTAAGGCCTGAGTCTTGGTAGGGAAAGCCAGGGATGGCATTGTAAGAGAGAGCTGTTTATGGACTCTTTTTCCCAGGAGATGGAGGATATTAAAGATCAACAACAGGATAACAAACCATATTGGACCAGGCTCAAACCCGAACTTAAGTGACCGATAGAATTTTAGCAAATTCGCAAAAGTCACAGCCTGCTCTTTAAAAATGGCTTTCATAAGCAGTCTCAGGACTGGCGAAATTAAATAGACAAATAGAAGTATAGGTATCTCAAGCCGGACAACGCGCTGTTTAAAGAAGGCGATGAAGCCTCTTCGGTTAAGTGAGCCAGCTGAAAAATAGCCGCTTAGGAAAAAGAAAAAACCCATAAAATAAGCCTGGTTGGCGGCGGCAAAGAGTACCAAAATAACAAGGGAAATCGGGTCAAGCTGATTTAGGGCAAATTCACGATAATACCAGCCTCCTGGTGCGCCGTATGTTATCGCGAGGTGTTGTATTATTACTATCCCCGTCAAAAAAATACGAATATTGTCAATATAACGTAGGCGTTTAGTTTCGGACATAATGACCTGTTATTCGGTTGATCCCATTGAAAATTCTACTAGCCAATGAGGGCTATGGTTGATAGCAGTGACTCCACGAGGGGAACATTAGATTCCGCCAAGCGTTGATAACTCTGGTGTCCGTTTGGAATCAACCAGCAATCTATGCCTAACAATCTGGCGATTTCAGCATCGTGTTTGGTATCACCAATCAATAGGATGTCTTCTGGGGCAAGTTTTTGGGTATCCATAAATTGCCTGGCGATTCCTGATTTTCCTGCTGCGTGATAATTATCCAGACCGTTGATGGACGAGAAATGGTGATTAATTCCATAATCAATCACTGCCTGGTTAAGATAGGTTTGTTTACTGGCAGACAGGATTGACTGCGTGTAGCCATTAGAGGACAATACTTCCAGTGTTTCTCTCGCCCCTGGCATAAGCTGACATCCCCGGCGACCTTTTTCATAAGCGGTGATGAACTCTTTACTTATCTCGCTGAAAGGTTCTAACTCAAAACTGAATCCAATTTTCTGGTAATAAGTACTGACCGGAAACTCGAAAGTTTCCAGATATTCTTCCTGTGAGATTCCGGGAAGGTGACGTTTTACAAGTAAATCATTAATGGTCTTAACGCATAAATCAATATCATCAAGTAATGTACCGTTCCAATCCCAGATAATATGGGAATAAGGTTTTTTGGCCATAAAAGCTGTCCTGGTCAGTTTGATATCTATAGTGAAAATTTATACGGTGTATGGTTATATTTAGTCTATTTTATAGGGTGGATAGGAGCTTCAATTAGTGGAAGATGGAAGTCAATTTTTCCAGAACGGTTTTTTACCCAAAAGGATATCAATAAGATTCCTATAATCATGATTATTGTAGACAATAACCCGGCTTCAGGACCATATTGTCCACCGGTCCACAGGTCAGGACCGGATTGTTTGATAAGAATAAAAGTAGCTGACTGGAAAACTCCTCCACTTACTGGAAAACCAAATACGCAACCCTGGAAAAAATTCCAGCTGATGTGGAGAGCGATGGAAATGGCTAATTGCCCGGTTAAAATATATCCGGTTGCTAAAAAGATACCGGCGAGGATTGTATTCAGTAGGCTGGAAAGGCTGGAATGTGGGTTTAGAACATGCAGCAAGCCAAATCCACCTGCTGTTAGTATTGTGGATAGGATGATAGCTGCCCGAGGGCTGAGAAATTTTCCAGAGAATCCTTCGGCCAGATTTTTAAGCTGATACCCTCGACTGAAAAGTTCTTCATAAAAACCTATCACTAAAAAAGTAACTAAGGGATAACCTAGCGAGGTAATGAAGGTCATTTCTGGATTCTTGGTGAAAAAATAGTCATCGATTTTAATCCAACCAGCAGTCAGCTCCACCAGAAAGATTAAACTCATTAATCCCGCTCCCAAACCGAACCCAAATCCAAAGTCAATCCACCATTCCTTAGTGATGCAAAATCCTAAGGAACTAAATGAACGGCGATCGAGCAGCTTGCTTGCAAGGCAGATGCTGATTGTCAGAGCTGATCCTGATACGAGAACGGCAGCAAGCAAGGATTGCGGTTGAGCACTAGCTGAATCGTTATCGACGAGAAATGTTAAGAAATCTCCTTGGGCGACTGGACCGGAAGTTCTTATCCCGCTGAATAGAAGGAAGAATCCAATTATGAGAACAAGCAGGATCAAAATCTGTCCGGTTAATCGCCAAGTCAAGCGGAGACGATTTTCTGCACTGTTCCAGATTATGTTTATCAAGAATTTACCGATTTTGCGCATGATATAGGATTGGAATTGTATATAGAATGAACTTAGCTGAAGGTGTTATTTATATTCTAGAAATTCTGACCAGAACCATCCCACCAAACCTCCCTCACTGCGGCGGAGTTTTACTTGCACCCAAACTCCTTGCCCGGTTGCACTCGGGGGTGGTTTACCTTCCTGGGTGGATGTTTGTATGTAAAGTATTTGATCTTCGTTGATGGCTGTCATCACAGCGCCTTTTTCTCCATCTGGCTGTGAATATAGTGCCGAAGACATGGATGCATTTCCAATGGATGGAACACTATCACAATTGCCGTGAGTAAAGACAGATTCTCGGTCCACATAAAAACTGGGACCGGCGTGACCGAAAGCTGAAAAATACATTTCCTGGTATTTTGCCAGCACAATGTATGAGTATTCGGGATGGAGGGGATGGCTGATCTCAGTCTCCCCTGGTTGGGAAAAACCTTCAATTTCTTCGTAAGGAGTAAAAAAACACAGGGTATCAAGTTCGGTGAGTTCCCGCTCATCCCTGCGTGTCAGGCATTGGGTGCCATCCATGCTGAGATAAATAATTCGATAATCAACCCAGCCGATGGGTTCACCATCTTCCAGGATCAACGAATAGGTAGGTTTATCAATCACAACTGGATAAGCTTTCCCCGGTTCCATGGTTGGGAGTACACGGTAGAGGTCTACAAACGGCCCAGGGAGAATTTCCACGCCTGGCTCAGAGGCGGTATACCTGCAATCTGGCAGCTGAGCAAGAAGATCAAACGGTGTAGCGCTCAACTCTGGATTCTGGGTCGGAAGGGTTATCGAAGTGGAATTTAGGGTTGGGGATGGTGTCCCTGTTGCCGCAGGTACCCAGGTTGGCGTTTTTGTAGCAGTAGGTTCGGGGGTGCTGGTAGGCGGTTTCTCTGTCCAGGTTGCTGGCAGCTCATTTTTTATCAAGGTAGGGGCTGCCATTGGCGATTTCAGAGTGGGCGCTATAACTGAAGGAAAGCAGCTGGAAAAAAGCCAGCTCAATATAAACAAACCGGGACCAAAATACCGCCCCATTATTCGTGTGTTTAATGGATCTTCATCACCGGAATCATGTTTGAAGATGTGCATCAGTAGCCCTCATGATTAATCATCTAAAATATGGGGGGCAGATCAATTTAATTCTAACATTAACAGAATTGGATTGTTATTATGTCTTGGAATACAGAAATAACGCGAGTAAGAGGTTATGGTTATGTAAATGCGGTCTCGGGAAAAATTTGTGTTTGATTATTAATTTGAGCTAAATACGAAGTATTAAAATTATGCAAATCTGGCTAGGGTGAATACTCCAATTAGATATCAGGGGATATTAGTATCTAATGTATTTGAACCCTGTGCTGCCAGGTTGCGGAAGAGTTCTATCCAGATCGACTCGGCTTTGAATTCTCGGCGGTGAAATATCTCCAATACTCCGAGCATCTTTCCTCTGGAAATAAGTGGTAAACCGTGATAGGTAATAAAACGTTCCTTCCGAAAATGGGATGCCCTGACCAGGGCAGAGGTTTCTGTCCAGATATTAGGAAGACTGACCAAATCTCGTTTCTGAATTACCCGCCAAATCAATCCTTTCCAGGAATGAAAATGGTCGTTTATAGACGGAATAACCTGAAGCCCAAGGCTGTTGGTTATTACGGGTTGAGAAGTGTTTTTGTTGATTAACCACAGGATTACCGCGTCAGGTTCTAATTGGACCATAATTTGTTCAAGGAGCAGCTTATGGTTCTTAGCTAGTTTAATATTACAAATACCTTCCTGGTCCAGATTTTTAATAAGATCCAATTTTGCCCGTCCTCGAAGATCCGGGGTTTGCGGACTCCATACACTCCTGGATAAAAATTTGGATATAACCATAATCTATTTTGTTCTCCCCGGTGTGTATACTTGGAAGAAAAAACTCAGCCATAACCGACATATTTAATTTAAAACAAACCCCAAAATTCGATAAAGATTTATTATTTCATTGGCCTGATAGCAAGAGTGCTAATGCAGACAGCGATTGAGCATGATGGGCAAGGATAAGATTGTGTTTGGCCTGGCTAAACTGGAATATTTCTCCCCGGAAACCGACTGAAAGCGCTTTGGCCGGTTGTGACAAGAGCAGCTCACAATAATGCCGGTTGGTCAACGCCGCTGACAGGAGTCTGTTTATTGCCTCCTGGTCGGGATCGTCTGGCTGGGAAAAGGACCCTTGATTGTCCATTGATTGCCGGAGTCGGTATCAGTTAATTGGAAATAGAACCATCGTATAGGAATTGTTTTCAATATTCAATTTTCTTTTTTTACCAACCGCCCGATCCACCATCGGCTGAGGGAGAACACGCTCCCAACAAGGAAAGAATTAATATGAAGATCATAAGGGTTAGTCTGAAATGATGGGCGTGGACCTTTATAAATTGAGATTTTAAGAATAAACCGAGGTGTTTCATGGGTATCCCTTCCTTTGGCAAATAATCATCCTATGATAATTATCTAGATTTAATACTCTTTATAGGGTTACTGAGCAGGCTCTTAAGTAGGATAGGCACGTTTTGTTTGTATAACATTCCTGCAAGAATAAAGGTTTGTGAGTTACCCTACTTCACGAGTTCAAGGTATAGATTTTCAGTTTCTAAGGAAGGTTGGACCCCCAGGAGTTTGGAAAGATTTTTTTTACACTGGCGGTAAGATCTGGTTATTCCCCCGCGGTCGCCATGGTTTGCGTAGGATTGCATGCACAAACGCCAGGCTCTTTCCTGGCCAGGTTCGATTTCTAGCAGCCTGTGACAGATATCCAGGCAGCTTTGATTGTTTCCCCGTGTAAGATCCTCTGCGGCCACTTCCAATGCGGCTCGCTCGTATTTTAGATATAAGTTCATTCGGATGGGTTCGGTCCAGACCCCGTCTAAAATCGGGGCATAGGGATGGTGATAGAGGGCTAATGCTTCCCGGAACCATTGAATCCTCTTCTTATGGTCGTCTTCATTTTCAACTTGACGTATGAAAGACAGGAAGTCGTCTACGTCATAGCGGTAGTCAAGCTGGCGATTGAAAAAATAGCGGCGGCTGTCTGAATCGTAAAGGATATATTTCCGTCCGATTGCTCTGCGGAGGCGGTAGACAACATTCTTAAATTGGCGATTGAGCTGTTCCTGTGAGCTATCGGGCCAGAAAAGGAATCCAATCTGGTCCTTGCTGGCTCCACGAGGTTCTGATAACAGGTAAAAAAATATTTCCCGAACTGTTTTTTGATGGGTCCATTCTGAAGCAGAAATTTTATTGCCTTTAATTCGGACTTGGAGTCGGCCCAGGGCTTGTATATCAAGATCAACGGTTAACTTCTGATCTAGGTCTTCATCCAAGCGGATCGCTTTTTGAAAAGTTGGCAGGTTGCCCAGAAAAGCTAACAGGTTGTTTTTGAGTTCAAGTAACAACGGATTGGGATTTGGATAGTTTAGGATAGTCTCAAGCATCCCTTTTTGATGATAAATCTTTGACAAGAGCGGTTGGAATGTTCCCAGGGGCTGGAGGATTTTTAGGGCTGCGATTAAGTGGTTGCGGGCAGTTTCTGTATCTCCGGACTCCAAAGCAGCTATCGCGATCGCGGTATGTGATTGTGCCAGCTCAACGGGTTTATCGGCCTCTTTAAATAATTTAATTGCCAGGCGATAATCATCTTCAGCAGCGCTAATTTTACCTTCTGCCAGAAGCAGTCGACCGTGCTCCAGCCGCCACAATCCTAATTCGTAGCGGGAGGGATTCGGGAAGATCAGGTTATAGGCAGTCCGCAGGTGCTTATCTGCATTCTGAAGGTGATTGGATTTCAGGTTAAGTGTTGAAAAACAAAGCTCTAGATAAAAACGGAGGAAGCCCTCCTTAATTGTTTCTGCCAGCCGGAAGGCTTTATGATAATAATTTTCAGCAGTTGGGAAAAGACTCAGATCCTGTGCCAGGTCTCCCAGACTGGAATATGTAAAGGCCTGCATGCGGAAGTTGGAAGACTGAACTGCTTTTTGGAGTGCGAGAAAGAACCAATCCAGGGCCTGAATAAAATTCCCCTTAATGTGGGAGAGAACACCTAAATTATTCATCAAGCCGGCTTGCTGATCAACATTGTCCAGTTTTTCCCAGATGTCTAGTGCCCGCTGATATTGGTGATTGGCTTCCTGTAAGTTACCGAGATTTACGTTTAAAACTCCCAGGTCCATTTGCACCAGGGCAGCATTCTTTTCATCATTAATTGACTGGTAAGTGATAAGAGAATGCGTTAAATAGTCTTTTGATTTCTGAGGACTTCCCAAGCGCTGGTAAGCCAGTCCGGTTTCCCTTTCCGCTTCTGCCAAGAAGATTGTTTTTGAAGGCGTAGTTTTAGCGTGGGCAATAGCTTGAAGTGCATCCTCGAGCGCATTGGAGTATTTACCCAATAAGCGATATGTCCCCGCACGCCATGTATAAGCTTTAGCAAGGAAATATTGATTACTAAGTACACGTGGATGTTTTAGAGCCTGATGGAGCTGGGAGAGTCCAAGCTGAGGTTTGCCCATCAAGGTGGAAGAAATACCACGGAGGGCAAACAGGGCAGGGTATTTTTCAAATCCTTCCTCAGGCAAGATTTCCAGCCAAGCGGCAAGCAGATTTATACGACCCCTGTGGAATAAAGAACTGCTGGCATCATTAATCAGTTTAGCCATAGCATCAACATCGCCCAGATCTTGAACTGCAGAGAAGGCTTTTTCCCAGGAACTATTTTTCGTATAGACCTCGACCAGGCGGTACAAAAGTTTTTTCTCCTCATCGGGGAAGTCTGTCCGAAAGCGATGTTGTAAGAAATCACGGAATAAGTGATGATATCGCAGCCAAGTGCTTTTATCGATCACGGGTTGAACAAAAAGATTTTTTTGTATAACTTCGGAAATCAGCTCCGACCAGGTTGTTCTTCTGGGTGATTTGCCAAGGATTTGTTTACAAAACTCGGCATTAAACTCTCCCAGCGGGGATGTGCGTAATAAAAAATCCTGAATTTGAGGTGTCTGCTGGTTTAGTACTTGATGGGCGAGATAATCAAAGAGGTCTACACCCGAAACTTTCGCTGCCCGGGATTGGATGGATTGGGCATCTGCTATGATTTCAACGGATAGCAGCAATCCAGTAATCCAGCCTTCTGTATCTTGAGCTAATATTTCTGCTTCCTGGTCTGAAATAGGTCGCTGATAATTTTCCTTGAGGAGGGATTTGATTTCAGCTGGATTAAATGCCAGGTCTTCAAGGCCAAGTCCTTTTACCATCGATCGTCCCACCAACAGTGCCAAATCAGGAAAACTAAACAGATTTCGGGAGGTGAGGATCAAATGGCAGTTTTCGTCCATCTCCTGACCAAATCTGCTTAGAAATTGATTTATTTGTTGATTATCTTCAACTAAATGGTAATCATCCAGAATAAACACAAAGTGCTCCTGGATGTTTTCGACCATATCGTTTACTAAAGCAAGAATCAATTGATCAAGGTTAATGGATACAGAACGGGTGTTTTTAAGCACTGCGAGGGTCTGGGAGCCGAAGTTTGGAAAGTTGAGAGACAATGAAGCTAAAAAATGAGTCAGAAAACGCTTTAGATCTTGGTCAAGGGAATCAAGAGACAACCAGGAAACTGGATACTCAACTTTGTGAGCCAGGTCAACCAGTAGAGAAGTTTTCCCATAACCAGCAGGAGCGGATATTAATGTGAATGGATAATCCAGCACATCATCCAATAATTCAAGTAGACGCGGTCTGCTGATAAGATCCGGACGAGGTTTAGGTAAGAGTATTTTTGTGCGGGTAACAGTTACACTCATTAGCGGAAAGCACTAAAAGTTTAGTATAACGAAACTTGTTACACTATTTATTATAGTGCTAAAAATTTACCAGGCTGACAAATATGAATTTTATTCAGCTCAAAGAATAAAAGGGCATGCTAGAAAACTTGCGGTTAATTAAACGATAACACTAATCACCCAGAATATATATTTTTAGTAAGAATACGACGCTGCAAGGAGCGCCTTACTCTAAACTCACCTCTAATCTACACCTTCCAAAGGAAGCATTTTTTGATATACTAGAACAGAACATACGTTCTATTCCAGCTGCAAATTACAGACTTGGTGTTTATGAAAAACAACGGATATTGCATACCGGAAACTTGTCATGAAGGAAGAGATTATTTTATTCGAGATAAATCTGTATTACAGGATGGCAAATATCTAAAAGTTGAATTCCTGGGTTATCGACCCCATCCGGGTGAGGTGGTCATCAAAGTACAAAGCAAGGTCAGGGTTATTCACCGCAGATTAATTTTTATTAGAAAACGGGATATTGATAACAAAGTTATGAAATACAAGAATAATCCAGATTAGTAAGATTCCAGCACATCACCGGAAATTGGATCTGGCCGAGATTGAACTGCATAGGCTTTATGTTTAGTGTAAAACCATGTTTGGAAGGATAACAGAGTAGTTATTTCTGTTTGGAGCAATTGTATATTTTTAAGACTTTTCATTTCGCGGGCACAACGAGCTTCTAATGCCTGGGGGGATAAGCCTTGGTTTGGCACGCTTTCAAAAGACAACTGAAATTCCACAGACCGCGGTGTTAACCCGTATATCCACTCGAAGATTGTTTTTGTGCGCTGAATGTGAAATTCAGAAGTGATTACCAGCAATTGGCTGAGATTGGCTGGGTCAGCGAACAACAACCGAGAAAAATAAGCATTGCCGATCGTGTCGTAAGAGCTAATTTCTGTAAATAACTGTTGCGGTTGGACGCCCTGGGAGATCAGGTATTCAGCTGCTGCTCGGGATTCAAATATGGGAAAGCCCTGTTCGTTAATGGGAGGAGGTTTATGCACAGTTCCGCCGGATAAAAAAACAATCCAGCGGGTCTGGTCTTTCAGCTCAAATGCACGCTTAAGGCGAGCCAGGGTCCAGGGAGGAAGTGAACCGTCTGATAACAGCCCACCTCCTGGCAGGAATACACAATCAATCTGAGACATATTTTGGCAAAATTTAAATTTGGCTAAAATACTTTATTAATTCTCGGATCAGTTTTTTTTCATTTGGAATATCGCTAAAACCAGGAATGGGATAGATGCCATTGGGCTTAAGCAGCAATACTCACTTTGGACTATATCGGTCGGGTCACATCCTGATAACAAGAGAATTGTCGGGAGTATAAATAAAAGAAATAGTAAGATGTAAGTGTACTTTTTCATTTGCCACCCTCCTGTATGAAGATAGTGCTTTTTCTCAGAAAAAATATTATTGTTTGGAAACTAAGGTGCTTAGATATAATTATTGTAACTTAATTAACTGCATATTATGAATAGCGCACATACGGAAGAAATACCTGACATAATAGGAAATAAAAAAACGATGACTCTTTCATAAAAATGATTTGGATTAATTATAGTTTCCTGTAATCGAAACAGTGTTGAAGACTTATCAGAGATGGGATATTATTCTACCTATCGTATAAGGGATTTGTATACAGTAAATGGCAACAGGCATAATATTTGATTTTAAGCGTTTTTCTATAAACGATGGACCCGGGATTCGCACAACAGTCTTTTTAAAAGGTTGTCCCTTATCCTGCGCTTGGTGCCATAATCCTGAGAGTCAGCAATTCTCCCCGGAGTTAATTATTCGCCCGGAGCGCTGTATCGGCTGCGGCGCTTGCCTGGATGTCTGCCCAGAAGGCGCGATATCAACAAGTAACAACTTATATTTCACAGATCGACAGCTTTGCAAAGTTTGCGGAGCTTGTGTGGAGATTTGTTTTTCGGAAGCGCGGGAAATTATTGGCAGGGAAATGACAGCTGACGAGGTAATCAAAGAAGTCTTGCAGGATCAGGCTTTTTTTGACCAATCGGGCGGAGGAGTAACTTTTTCCGGTGGAGAGCCTCTTTACCAACCAGATTTTCTGGAAGCTTTATTAAAAATCAGTAAAAAAAATAAACTTCACACAACACTTGATACCTGCGGGTATGCTCACCGAGATGTTTTTTTGCGGCTTCTGCCTGATATTGATCTGGTGTTATATGATGTTAAAATCATTGATGACCGACTGCACCAGCAGTACACCGGAGTATCAAACAACCAGGTGAAGGAAAACTTGTCCTCACTGGTGATGAATGATCAGATTGTGATTATACGTTATCCAGTCCTGCCAGGAATAAACGATTCAGAAGAACAAATCAGAAAATTGGGAGAATACATAAAGGGATTAAAACGCAAAATCCGGGTTGATTTGCTTCCCTATCATGAGCTTAGCAGAGATAAATATCGCCGCCTGGGTCGCCATTTTATACCCGAAAACTGGAGGACTCCCTCAGGGAAAGAAATGCAGAAAATTCAAGGCAATTTATCGGAATTTGGCTTAGAAGTTACAATGAGAGCAGAAGCGGGATGAAAAAATCAGCCAGGATAGAAAAACTTCAAGCACACAGTAAGGCAACCAGGCCGGCCCTTAATCCGGAACGGGCCCAGTTAATAACCCGCTTTTACCGAAATATTGACACCAAGAAGTTGTCCCCTCCCAAGCTTAGAGCACTGGCTTTTTCGTTTTTACTGGAGAATAAGACCATCACTATTGAAGAAGGCGAGCTGATTGTGGGGGAGAAAGGTCCCGGACCAAAAGCTGCTCCAACATATCCCGAGTTATGCTGCCATACTCTTGATGACCTTCAGCTTCTCGATCAACGCGAAAAGATCCCCTACCGAGTTGAGCAAAAAACGCGAGAGATCTATCAAGAGGAAATCATACCTTTTTGGAAGGGAAAATCCTTACGGGAGAAAATTTTTGAACAGATGACTCCTGCCTGGAAGGACGCTTACCGGGCTGGTGTGTTCACAGAATTCATGGAACAGCGATCCCCAGGGCATACCGTGCTGGATGACAAGATTTACCAGAAGGGGATGCTTGATTTCCAAATTGATATTCAAAATGCTTTGGAAGAACTGGATTTTGAAAATGATCCACAAGCCATGGAAAAGAAAGAACAATTGGAGGCGATGGGAATCACAGCTCAGGCCTTGATAAAATTTGGAACTCGTTATTCTTTATTAGCGAGAGAACTGGCCGATTGCGAAACTGACCTGATCCGCAAGAGTGAACTAGAACAGATCGCTGCGATTTGTGACCGAATTCCAGCTCATAAACCCCGAACCTTCCAGGAAGCACTTCAGTACTACTGGTTTGTGCATCTGGGTGTCACGCTGGAACTGAATCCATGGGATGCATTCTGTCCGGGGCATCTAGATCAGCATTTGTTTCCGTATTATGAAAAAGAATTAGCTCAGGGCTCTCTGACAGCTGAAATGGCGGAGGAACTTCTGCAGTGCTTATGGGTAAAATTTGAGAATCAGCCGGCTCCACCCAAAGTGGGTGTTACCGCTCATGAGAGCAGCACCTATACAGATTTTGTACAATTGAATATCGGAGGTGTAAAAAAAGATGGCTCTGATGGTGTAAGTCCAGTGTCATTTATGATGTTGGATGTAATTGAAACCATGCACCAGGTTCAACCAAACCCTTCGGTTCAGATTAGTGAGCTTACTCCAGATCCTTTTTTAACCCGGGCAGCGGAAGTAATTAGAGAAGGCATGGGTAAGCCGGATTTATTTAATACTGACCTGGTTGTCGAGCAAATGATTGGGATGGGTAAGACCGTAGAAGATGCACGCCAGGGGGGAACCAGCGGCTGTATAGAAACTGGCGCTTTTGGAAAAGAGGCTTATATTCTGACCGGGTATTTTAATCTGACCAAGGTGTTGGAAATTTCATTAAATCGAGGCAGAGATCCCAAAACTGGAAAACAATTGGGGCCAGATACAGGAGATCCGCGGTCATTTAAAAATTTTGATGAACTGTTTAGCGCTTTCGAAAAACAGTTGACTTATTTTATTGACCTAAAGGTTGAAGGCAACCACATCATAGAACGGTTGTATGCGGAAAAAATGCCCGCCCCGTTTTTGTCACTGTTAATCGATGATTGTATACCCCGTGGGAAAGACTATCATAACGGCGGACCTCGCTATGATACAAGTTATATTCAAGGTGTCGGGTTAGGCACAATGACGGATGCCCTGACTGCGATTAAGGTGCATGTTTTCCAGGAAAAAAATCTCACAATGGATGAGATGTTGAATGCTTTAGCGAATAATTTTAAGGGACAAGAGCGATTGCGCCAACAGCTTCTTAACCGCACTCCCCGTTACGGCAACGATGATGACCGGGCAGACGATGTCATGTGCCTGGTTTTTGAAGCCTACCTGAATGCGGTGGATGGTCGGCCAAATACCAGGGGAGGAGTTTACCATATTAATTTTCTGCCAACCACTTGCCATGTCTACTTTGGCTCCATGATTAATGCCACTCCCGATGGTAGATTTTGTGGAAAACCTGTTTCCGAGGGTATCTCACCCGTCCAGGGAGCGGACCGGAAAGGTCCTACAGCGGTATTAAATTCTGCCGCAAAAATAGACCATGTACGTACCGGCGGGACTTTGCTGAATCAGAAGTTAAACCCCCGGGTCGTTGAAACCCCCGGAGGCTTAAAGAAATTTACTGATTTGATTAGAACATATTTTAAATTAGGGGGGCATCATCTCCAATTTAATATTGTCGATCAACAGACCTTAAGAGCAGCTCAAAATGATCCACAATCCTACCGGAATTTAATTGTCCGTGTGGCAGGATACAGTGATTACTTTTGTGATTTGACCGAAGCGCTCCAGGAGGAAATCATCACCCGCACGGAGCACCAGGGTCTCTGATTTTTAGTACTGCCTTACATTAAAACTATCCTGAATTTCAACCGAAATTGGTAAGACCTTTGATACTTTATTAAAGCGACGATTAGTTTTTGATTGAATTAGCTGCGGAACCTATACATTGAACCTGAAAAATATCACATCGCCATCCTGTACGAGGTAGTCTTTGCCTTCAATTTGAAGTTTACCAGCTTCTTTGGCAGCAGCAGTGCTGCCAAAATTATCAAATACCGTAAAAGGAATGACTTCCGCTTTTATAAAACCCTGTTGAAAATCAGTGTGAATTTGACCGGCAGCTTCCGGAGCAGTAGACCCATCGGAAATTGTCCACGCTCGCGCTTCCTGGTCGTTGTAAGTAAAAAAACTTATCAAATTAAGAGTTTTGTAACCAGTTAGAATTACTTGTTCAAGACCGCTGACCTGGATACCAGACAGCTCCATATAATCAGACTTCTCGCTGTTATCCAGAATATTCAGCTCAGATTCCAGCAGTGCGCTGATCTGGACTACTTCGGCATTCTGATTAATTGCAATCTCCTTGATAGCATCCAGGGCAGGATGCGGGGAGGATAAATTTTCTTCTGCAATATTAATGGCATAAATCACTGGTTTTGCGGTTAAGAACTGTAGTTCTTTATTGATGGCGGCGTACACTGGATCCCCGGTTTTTTTGAATGTTGTCAAGAGAGCTCCAGTTTCTAGATGACCCTTGATTTTTTCAGCTACCGCCAGGTGAGTGAGGAGGGTTTTGTCTCCCTTTGACTGCCGCCCGAGTTTTTCAATCTTCTTATTGATTTGCTCCAGATCAGCCAGGATCAGTTCAAACTGAATGATTTCTATATCTTCTCTAGGATCTGGATATTCGCTGATGTGAATAACATTGGGATCTTCAAAACACCGCACGACATGCAGCAGCGCATCGGTATTACGGATTGTTCCCAGAAATTGATTTCCCAGTCCTTCCCCCTGGCTGGCGCCTTTTACTAACCCCGCGATGTCTAAAAACTCAATGGTAGTGTGAATGGATTTACTCACACCCACCATATCTGCCAGCTTGTCAAGGCGAACATCTGGCACAGGGACTATTGCCTGGTTAGGTTCAATTGTACAAAATGGATAGTTAGCAACCTCAGCATTTTGAGCTTGAGTGAGCACATTAAATATTGTGCTCTTTCCAACATTTGGTAGACCAATAATGCCAATCTGAAGCGGCATGAACGCCTCCTGGATTTAGTATTCTTGCTTGTGTCTATCATACCAGAAGCTTTCTTACGGAACGGAGATTTGTCCCGGCTGTGGTAAGATAAAATCTATTCAAAAGGCAGCCGAATAGTTTTAATAAGCGTATCTTAATCCATGGAGAACCGGTTATAGTAGACAAGAAAATAGCCGGAAATAAGGATGCTTGAAGGAGAAACATACATGACAATTGCAATTATTTCTGATACCGATACGAGTTTACCCAAAGTCATTCTGGATGAATTTGGCATCCGCCAAGTATCGATCACAATTCATTTTGGCGAAGAAATACTTAAAGCATGTTCTGAGATTACTGATGAGGAGCTTGTAGAGCGTGTTAATCTGGAAGGCACATTACCTACAACAGCAGCGCCTTCCCCGGGGGATTTTGGACAAGCTTATCAGGAAGCGTTTGAGGCAGGAGCGGATGAAATTATTTGTCTCACTGTCAGCGGTGATGTCAGCGCAACTTACGCGTCAGCTCTGGCAGCCAAAGAGCTGTATCCTGGAAAACAAATAACTTTATTTGATACCAAGAGCATCAGCATGGGTCAGGGTTTCATGGTGCTGAAAGCAGCCGAAATGGCCAAAGAGGGGAAAAACCAACAGGAAATCCTGAAAGCGGTTGAAGATGTCCGGGAAAGAACCCATTTGTTTGCCGCGTTGGAAACCCTGAAGTTCATGGCGATGAGCGGACGGGTGGGACATTTGACTGCTGAAATGGCTAATGTGTTCAGCATTAAACCCATCTTGACCATCAAAGATGGCAAATTGGATCTGCTTGAGAAAGTTAGAACCAGGAAAAAGGCCTGGAGCAGAGTAATCGAGCTGGCAGCTGAGGGATTAGGAGATGGAGAGGTAGAAAAGATATTTATCCTGCACGTTGCGGCGGAAAAGGATGCCGCAGAATTTGAAAAGCTGCTTCGTGAGGCGATTCCCTGTCCAGAAGTCATTCCGATGACGGAATTGACTCCGGGGCTTTCAGTGCATACGGGAGCTGGCTTGGTTGGAGTTGCTTTTATGACCAAAGAAAAAATGTGAAGAATGATTTGAGGAACAATAATTAGTTCAGCCAATTTGATGATTAATTGGCTGAACTTTTATTTGAATAACTTGTGATGAAACAATTTCCTGGCAGCTAAGCGCAATAACTTATCTATAAAATATCTATGCCGCGCCCAATCCTTAATTTATAATAACAGCTGATATCGCAGGGCTCTGTGAAATTGAGTTAATCAGGAGAGAGCATGGAAAAATCTAAATATAATGCCACTGTTGTAGGAAAAATATTACTCACACCAGATATTATGATCTTACGAGTGGATACGGATGAACCCCGGGATGAATTCAGTGCAGGTCAATATACGGTAGTTGGCTTATACGGTAGTGAGGAACGTTCACCGAACTCAACACCGGAAGTTGAACCGGCAGATCCGGAGAAGTTGCTTCAACGACCATATTCAATTGCTTCGGCTACCAGCCAGCTGCAGCAATTTGAATTTTATATCTCTCAGGTAAAATCAGGACAATTGACACCGCGTTTATTTAATCTTGATCCCGGAGATCGGCTGTTTGTCAGTAAACGAATTGTGGGTGTATTTACCTTGGCAGACACTCCGGAAAATCAAGATATTGTGATGATTGCTACCGGGACAGGAATGGCACCCTATATCAGCTTTTTAAGATCCTACCTGATCGCAAGACCCGAATCCAATATGGCTGTAATCCAGGGGGCCGCAAAACAGTGGGATCTTGGGTATTACAGCGAACTATCTTTCCTTGAAAACACCTTTAAGAATTTTTTTTACATCCCTACACTTACAGAAGCTGATGAAACTTGGAGTGGTCATCAACTATGGATTGAGGAAATCCTCGAAAAAAATATTCTTAAAAACGAAGCCGGTATAGAAATTAATTCTAAAAAAACTCATTTTTTTTTATGCGGGAATCCAAAAATGGTTGAAAATGTCTCGGAATGGCTTTACAAAAGGGACTACACAAAACATACCCGGAAAGAGCCAGGAGCTTTGCATATTGAAGAGTTCTGGTCATAATTCAGAAGCGAATGAAATAAATCCCCTCGAACTTTGGATCAAGCTCGGGGGTTTCGTTTTTATTGGTACAAGGTAACGCTGAGCAGTACTTTGCTGAGTTTTACATTCTCCCCGAGATAAAGGACAGATGAAACTTAGGTGGTAAAATACCTCCCTGTTAAGCTATATTTAATCAACAACTGGATTTTTGGAGCTTGCATGAAAAAGAGGGAAACAATAATTAACAAAGTCAAAGATAGTGTTGCTGGAGCATATAAGACAATTCGGTATGCTATGATGTGTTATCAGCGGGAAGGTGCATCACGAGGCGCTGCCGGGATGGCATATTACACCTTGTTCTCTTTATTTCCCCTCTTAATCGTTATGGTCACCATTGGATCATATTTTGTAGATGATGGACAAACCAGCAAACGGGTTGCACAGCTGGTGATCGGAATTCTCCCCGTTTCCCAGAATCTGGTGGAAAGGAATATCGAACGCATCCAGACAGTAAGGAATTCTGTTGGTTTTTTGGGCTTGGTTGGTTTGTTGTGGTCTGGATCCAATGCCTTTTCAATGATGGTCCATCATATTACCAACGCCTGGCCGGAAACAGAAAGGCGATCATTTTTCGAAAAAAGATTGTTTGGCTTAGCCATGGTAATTGTATTAATCCTGGTGTTATTTGTGATGACTCTGTCTTCAACTTTGCTTAATGCGATTCTACGTTTTAAAGAAACTATACCTGGTCTGGACTTATTATTTAATTCAGGAATGTGGGCGGTTGGGACAAGGGTCGTTAACTGGGCAGTTCCGTTTCTGTTATTTTACAGCTTATACAGGATTATCCCCAATGGAAAAGTACCTATTAAAGCGGCCGGTATTAGTGCCCTGGTGATTACGATTATATGGCGTGCAGCTAGTAACTTATTTCAGGTATACCTGGGAAGCGATTTTGCCCGGTATGAGGTGATATTTGGATCATTGAGTGCAATTGTTATACTCTTGTTATGGATTTACATCAGCAGCGTGATACTGTTTTTTGGCGCTCATTTGTGTGCGGCAAGCGCAGGGAAGGTGCCTCGTCTCTCCGAAACAGAATAAAAGGACCTTTTCGAAAAATCTCCAGATCAAATAATTCTTTTTTTGTATTAATGGAGGAATCCGGCGAGCCAGGAAAATTCCTGTGATTAGATTATTAATCCTGGGAGTAAGACCAGTCCAGGAAAACACTCAAAACTGCCAGATTCTCCTCAAAATCAGAATCCTGATGGTTAGTGAGCTCAATATCTACTGCTGGAATCCCCTGATCTGATGCCCAATCCACAAATTGGCCTGAAAATGCACAGCCGGCATCAATTGGTGGGTAAGGATAATCCGTTACTGCCGCCAGGGATTCCGCTAAAGACAGGGATCCTGGATCTGGGGGTTGACCACCGGGAAATATTCCCAGCGCAGCACTGTGATAGCTTATTAAAGCCTGGATATCATGCGAGTTGATAAAAGCCATCAAGGCCTGGGTTTCCGGCTCAGAAGCAGCGTGGGTACCTCCGGTGATAGGGATGTAATCCCAGCAGCCCGCTCGAGGCCATTCTACCTGCCATTTGGAGGGAAAATTCCGATTGATATCGACATTATTGTCATTAGCTCTGCCGCCAAAACTCCTGGAACGCTCATATCCATCCGGGTTTAACGCCCGCAAAATATAGAGGGTTTGATTGGGAGGCACCACATCGGGATGATTTTTTAGATACCCAATCATTTCATCAGCAAGTACGATTGTGTTCCATTCGTAGCCGCCATGGATGCCAGCAACGATCATTTTTTCCTCCAGCCCATTCCCGAATTGAAAGACTTCCAGGGGTCGGCCTGCCACTGAAGTTCCAATTACCTGGGGCTGAATATTTTCAGGTGTACTGCTGGGTGGGGCACTGGTAGGTTTTTCAGGCACAGGTGTGGAAGACGACGGGAGAGGTGAAGCCGTAAGGGACGGCTCAGGTGGTTTTATTGTTAGTGTGGAAGTAGGGGAATTATTTATTTCTTGGGTTTGGATTTTGTTAACAAAGAGGAGGGAGATTCCGGCAATTGCTAAAATGACTGCGACCCAGAGCAGTATAACTATCTTTGAATAATTATTGCGCATAGACATTAATAGAAGTTTAGGAACGTTAGTTATTCAGAGTTGCGAATCTTTAAAATTGTGACGGATTCCACTAAAAGCGAATTGCAGCCGGTATCAAGCCAGGTACCTAAAAAGGTATCGTCCATTTCATAAGCTTTAATATTATTAATTTCCCGTCCAGTGATTTTAACGATATCCCAGGATTGAATAGAAAGCAGGTCCTGGTAAATTTTTTTGGTTGCTGGGACGGCATGAATTAAATTGATAGAACCTGTTGGTTTTTCAGGATTGGATGTTTTCCAGATAAATTTATGATTAATAACGCTGGTATCTACCAGGTCAGGATTTGCATAGTCTCCTGTAGTAACCAATATATCGTGAGTGAGAATTCTGAACTCTTCGATACGGATCGGGGAGACATGTCGTACGGTACCTATAAATTTTGACTCCCCTTGGCCTTCGAACTGGACTTCCCAGTAAATGTCATCTGCAGCAATATTTTCATAGGCGTTGGTAATTGTCAAGCGATCAAAATCTGTCCCGACCAGACCAAAAAAGCTGGTATTTGCCCGGAAATATAGATAACCTCCGATACCTATTACTGCGAGTAAAAGAATCAGTCCGCAGGACAGCGGTAAAGAAATAAGCCATTCC
>JBARSF010000027.1:0-32414 GCA_049644605.1 Anaerolineales bacterium
CTGTTACCAATACCCGTAAAGTGAACGAACCGGCATTAGGGTATAACACCCCTGGTGTAAAGTTCTCCGTATGAGTCGCTCCGGGCGTCAGGTCTGGAAGTGTCAGGTAACCTGCGGGATTGGGTGGGCCCCAACCGTAGTAGGGAATTAGCACCAGCTCAAATCCTGTAGCCACTGCAGTTCCCTGGTTTTCGACCGTCACATCCACTACAACCCATCCACCTGCAGACGGTGAGTTGGTATCCAGTGTCACGTTGGTAATTATCAGGTTGGGTTCTCCTCCAGCTCCTTCTTCCGGAGATGGTGGAATTGGCGTGTTGGTGGGCAGTGGAGTCTCCCCCTGTGTGGCAGTAGGCAGGCCGTTGGGTCTTGGTGCCTGGCATGCTAGACTGGCAGTGATCAGGGTCAATACGGCAAGAATGATCTGGATAACACGGTCGCGCGACTTTTTCATGAATAGGTTCTCCTTTTGGACAGGATCACTGATTTGATTTTAGCATGTGAATTGGAGATCTACCCTCATCGCTTCCTTCGACTTCGCTCAAGACAGAGCAGGATAACTCAAACGAAGGAGAGTCGGGTTAGGAGCCTGATGTTAATCATGTTTCAGAGCTCAATACCCGGATCTCCAATATACTCTCTGTTCTCTCCATAAAACTCTTCACATCTCCTTACTGTTCTCATCCATTCATAAAAGAGACTTTTTAGATCGGAAATAAGCGCGCCTGCAGATTGGGCTCGGGAAAGACCATTTTGGTGCGCTTTCCCCGGTGAGGCAGTCCCATCTTTCACAACCACGACTTGATAGCCTTCTTGTAATAATCCAATTGCAGAATGAGCAACACATACATCAGTCTCCAGACCTAGAAGTATGGCAGTTTTCCGGTTTGTATCTCGGATGCATCGAAGAATGTCTGGGTCGGCTGCAAGACCAAAAACCATTTTGTTATGAATCTTTGTGTCGGGGGGTAGAATCTCCTTAATCTCTGGAATTATTGAGCCATTTTTATCCATATCTTCTGCCGTTACAATTAATGGGATCTCTAGTAAATTGGCTACTTTGACCAGCCAAATAATTCGTTTAACCAAGGGTTCAATTTCGTCTTTTAGAAGTTTATCCAAAAAGCTCTTTTGGATATCAATCAAAATCAGACAAGAGTCTTGACAATCAATAAGAGACTTTAGGATTGGATTATTTTTGGACATCTCGGACTCCTTGAATTAATTGATGAGTTCACCTGGATCCCAGTGGGCTATTATTGATTATAGATTAAGAAATCAGCCTTGGATTATTGTTTGTTCCGAAACCGATCCAGGTTGAAGGGGTTGTATTATTAATACAACCCTAGCTCGATGGAGAGGTTTAGATAAGCAATTCTCAAGCTCAAATTTCAGTTGCTTGATTCCCGTTCCTGGCTGGTCTATAATTCTCCTAATATCAACGACCTTTCTTTAAGCCAGTATATGGGTTTCACCTAAGCCTTTTCACTCAAAGGAATTTTATATGGACCTTATATTAAAAGAAGTAACCACACGAAAGGATTTGCGTACGTTCATCCGTTTTCCTCATACATTGGACCGAGATAATTCTGCCTGGGTGCCAGCGCTGGACTTTGATGAGATGAACACCTTAAGTAAAGATAAAAACCCTGCATTTGAGCATTGCCAGGCTCGTTATTGGCTGGCTATCTCAAATGGGGAGATCCTCGGTCGCGTGGCGGCGATTTACAATCAACTGCATATTGAAAAGTGGGGTCAGCGCTATTTAAGATTTGGCTGGATTGATTTTATTGATAACCCGGCTGTATCAGATGCCTTAATGAATACTGTTGAAGACTGGGCTCAGAGCCTGAACCTGACCGCAGTGCATGGTCCGCTGGGATTCACGGACCTGGACCGGGAGGGTATGCTGGTGGAGGGGTTTGACGAACTGGCCACCCTGGCAACATCACATGACCAACCCTATTATCAAGAACACCTGGCACAGTTGGGATACAAAAAAGATGTTGATTGGCTGGAGCACGAGGTTACGGTAACGGATACCCTTGACGAGAGAATATCCCGGGTGGCTGCGATCGCCCGAAAACGATATAAGCTGAGATTATTGGAGGCAAAAAACAAGAATGAATTGCTTCCTTATGCCCCGGAATTGTTTGAAATCATCAATGATGCCTACGATCACCTCTACGGTACTGTTCATTTAACAGAAAGGCAGGTGGAAGCTTACGTTAAGCAGTATTTTGGTTTTGTAATCCCTGATTTTGTGCCTGTGGTTCTGGATGAAAACGGACGCATGGTGGCTTTTACGATCTCGATGCCCTCTCTCTCGCGGGCGCTGCAGAAGGGAAGGGGCAAACTTTTCCCGTTCGGCTTTATCCATTTACTGTGGGCTCTGAAAAAACCCAAGCGGATTGATATGTATCTGGGCGCAGTAAGGCGGGAATACCAGGGCAAGGGAATCAATGCGATTATGATGGAAACCTTGTTCCATGCCTTTAAAAAATATGGGGTTAAGACCATCCATGCGAACCCGATGTTGGAGACCAACCGTTCAGTTTTGAATCAATGGAAATTTTTTGAAAGCCGCCCCCACAAGCGCCGGAGGGTGTTTATTAAACATCTTTAACCAACTGATTACTTTGTAGAATCAATAATTGGTACGTTTTTACATTAAATGGTCCAATGGTGAATGCCACTCCCACTCCCAGGCACTTAATCCCTTCGGCTCCAGTTCTCCCCCTCGTCTGGTAAACAAGTTTCCTGGTCATAGAACCAGTATTTTATTTTAAAATAACTCCAGGACACTCAACCAATAGCTTTTGGGGGTTTCTTTTGAATTGATCCCAGAAAGGAAAGGTTCTGCATTGGCTGGGTCTGCTCGGATAAATCCTGCAAATACAATCGATGGGGTCAAAAAAGCAGCAGATATATTCGCCATCTATCAAACGTTCTTGAAGGGAAAGCCTGCTATAGACTTTCCTGAGATACTCATTTGCGAATATGGCTGGATCCATATTTAGAGAGGCGGCAATTATTTCAAGCTCATCAGTGCTGACCCAGACATATCCACCCACCCGGCAACAATTTCCGCGGCAAGTTTTGCAGCTGTTGTTAATAAAAGTATAGGGAAAATCTTTAGGGGATGGCATTTTATATTGTTTAAAGAGCGGATTATTCAGCGGCCGTATTAATCAACTCCCCAAGTTGTGTTTGAGAGACCCAACTCAAAAAATCATCCAGGGATGGAAAGACTTTTTTAGATACTGCTCGAATGAACCAATTCTTTTCCATGGGGGAGATGCAAATTACCGTTTTTTTATTATCATAAGCCCGAATCATCTCCAGGGCAGTGCCTAGACTGGCTTCGGGGAGATATGCAATGACAATATCCGATGTCCCTGCATCAGCCGCCATGGCAAAGAGGACTTTTTTTGACCGGTGGTCATCATATTCAACACTATCCGGGAAAAGTGAAAATGGGTCAATGATCTCCGCGTCAGGGTGGTTAGTTTTTACAGCCTCTTGGATAAGTTCACGGTAATCTTGTTCCTGGATTCCTTTGCCTTTTATTGAACCTTGCATAATCCCCGCGAGAAAGATTTTCATATTATGTCCAATTTGTGCGTTTTATTAATACTTTTAAGCTTAGTGTGTGTTACAGAATGTAAGGGAGTTTATTTTAACTCGGCAGGGAGATCCAGTTCTGCATTTGTTTGATTTTCCACTGGTATGATTATAAAATCGGGACGTGACATATGACTGGATATGTCACGCCCCGAATATTTTATGGAGCATCACTGACGAATTTCATGAGCAGCGGGAAATCCTTAACGAGTAGGTTGTTGATAATCAAGTCGCCATTCTCCGACTCGGTGACAAGTTCTTGCTCAAGGTTATTCAGGATATCAATACTGACCACTTCGCTGGCTGAAAAACCAGGGATGATCAAGGTTGTTTCAACCCCGGGATCGTCTTCGACCGCTATGCCATTTGTCCACAAGCCAACCATATAATCGCCACCAGATAAGGTGAAGGCATAGCTAACGATATTATCTGCGTTGCTTTCTATCTCGATTGGCAGGTCAGTGGGTTCAACACCTGCCATAACGCTACTCAATCTTCTTATAACAAAATACCCGCTGCCAAGCCCAATATCGATATCCATCCCCCGGTGCATGATGGCAGCTCTTAGAAAATATTTTTGCACTTCCATCGGACTATAACCCAGTGGTGATTGACCTTCATCAGGTTCAATTCGCCAGGATAACTCGTCTGCGTGATATTCGCCCACAAAGCCGTTAGCAGCAGCGGTATCCTTGATCCTTTTTACAAAAGACGGGTAGTTATAATAGTAATCCCGAAACTGATTGTATTTAGGTGATGTGCCATACATCGGGTGCCAGGAGATCACATCCACCAGAGGCATGATATCTGACTCCAGCAACCCCCAAAGGTATTCCTGTTCATAAAAGGTATATGAGATTGCGCCAACCACAATCTTGGCCTCTGGAGCCACTTCCCGGATCACCGGGACAGTGAGGCGTACCAGGTTGATGTAGTCATCCAATTGAATCCATTTAGGACAGTAATTTCGAATATCGGGTTCATTCCATATTTCAAAGTATTCAACTCTATCCTTAAGGTGATCAACAGTGAAGCGCACATACTCCAGCCAACGTTCTATCTCTCCCTCGGTTTTAAACCGTGCACAGGGCGCCCCCTCACCACCAGGGTAGGTTTCTTTATCCCAAAACATGAGCACATAAGTAACGATGATGTCTTTGTCTGCCATGCGGTTGAAATGGTCGTCCTGAGCTTGTGAGATGGATAACTCTGGTTTGTCCCAATCCACCAATTCAGGTTCAAGTCCCGCCATAGAAACCCGTGCCCGGGTAACACCGGCGTTGTAAATGTGCAAATCGGTTAAATCTTCTGAGGTACTGATACCATCATATTGGGTCGCAATGTGATTGTCAGCCAATGGATTTGAATACTTCGACAGGAATTGCTTTTTAGGCAGATTATTCCCTTGTTGTAGGACCAGGCTTCCCTCTGTCCCCGAGGTCAGCCATCCGAATTCGCCTGGATTACCATAAACATCGGTCGTCAGGGCTAATAAGTAAGGGCCCGTGAAGGGAGCACCCTTGTCGAAAGCAAAGACACCGTTTTCGTCTGCGATTGTCTGGTCTTCAAAGATTTCTTTCTCATTGCTGCTGGTAGAAAAAATCTCGACCGAGCAATATGGGCAGGTGGCACCAGTTACGGTACCCTCCGACAAGATAAAGTCGAAAATAACCGGACCAGCCACTTTCCCCTTGTCAATTCCATTGTCGTATATGCTATTTTCGGTGATGATGTTTTGCAGGGTCTCCGATTGTTCAATTTTGACTCCCAGTCCCCCGTTGTTAGCGATGATATTATTTGGCCCAATTGTGTTATCGTGGGCGCCCTCCCAAATTGAGATACCATCACGTTCATTGCCCAACCAGTACGAATCCTCAAGATCTGTGCCGATTAAATTTCCGGTGACGGTGTTTAGAGCAGCACCAGCCATAGCTATGTCAATACCGACCACATTGTTGCTTAGCAGGTTCCCCTGGCCGAAGGGACCAGCGCCGATACTCCGATCACCGCCGATCAGGTTATCGGTCGCATCACCACTGATAGCAATACCCGGACCAGGGAAATGAGAGATCTGCAATCCCATAATCGTATTTTCAGTGGACGACACAATTTGCAGGCCAGCTACCCAATCGCCAGATACCTGGCTGCCATCAAGAATTACGCCGGTATTGCTGGCATCCAGGGTCAGGTTGTTTACACGAATGTGGGGAAGTTCGCTGCTGGCATAGATTGTGACCGGAGCGTCAGGGGGAAAGACAGTGGGGTCGAAGGTGATCCTGTCTTTGTCCTGCGCGTCTTCCAATGCCTGGCGAAGAGTGCCAGGGCCGCTATCGGACGTGCTGGTGACAACAATGCTTTCCTCTGCTATAAGAGGTGTAGGCGTTAGAGTTTTGATCGCTGCAGGGGTATCTGTGGGGGCACCCTCATCAACAGGTGAAGTTGTTGGCGTGGCTGTACATGCTGTCAATAATAAGATGCCAAGAAGTAATGATGCAGAGGACCTTTTCATTCTTTCGCTCTCCTTAGGTCTAGTTAGTCAGCGAATGAACTCAGCAGCTTCGGAGCTAGCTCTTCTTGATTATAGAACATAAACGGTAGGGGGGGATGAGAGATTACTCTATCTTATTGCCTAAGATTCCCTTTTATTTCCTCGAACCCGGAGACACTTTTCTTCTTAATCCATCAACTATCGTTATGAGAATCCCCCTCATGTGCTTTAGGGAGATTGGAGGGGAGTTTTTTTTATCTCCTGCTGCGCTTGACGGCGAAAAAGAAAAGCCCAGTTGCAGTGCCGATGAAGATAATCCCCAGGACAAGAAATAAGGAGCGAGGGTTGGTGGATTGTGAGGATCCTCCCATGATGTCTGTGCTAATTGGATTGGAAATTGTCGCGGTAGCAGATGGCTCCGGGGGACTCGGGCTTATAACAAGAGGTTCTTCTTCGATTAAGCCATCCTCGAGTACCTTTTCATGCAGCGCTGTAAGATCCTCATCTCCTGGAAAGTACTCAAGAGCTTCACTGAAGAGTGTCCCCAGCTTTGCGGATTCAATCAATCCCGGGTTTCTGCGGAAGTATCCCAGGGCAGTATTATATCGATGTGCATCTGGTGGGGCAAGTTCGAGAACCTTTAAGTGGGAATCAGCAACCAATTCCGAGATTGAAGCTAGATTGGGCGAGGACTTGATAAGGCCGTGGTATAGAGCCGATTCCTGGGACATCATCCACTTCGTTAAACCAAGAGCCAGATTCCAGTGCGCCTCCCAATCCTCCGGGGAGGATTCCAGCGTTTTGTATGAGTCGCGTATCGTTTGCCAGACCGTTGGATCAAGCAATCTGAAGTTTATATTGTCAGCCTCCGTCGGCTCAAAATCGTAAAAAACCCATTTGACCTTAAGGGGAGAGCTGGAATATCCATCGGGCCAGGCATAGAAAGTATCACCGATCCCCAGGAGACTATCGAGTTCGTGGAGCAAGTAGGGTGTGCGGACAGTGATCTCTGCCTTCCCGATCACACCTTGCCAACCAGCGCCAGTTTCCAGAATGTAATCGAAGCGGCTGAACCAGGTGGGTTCGAAGCTCGCTTCTGGGGAGAGAGTATAAGTCACACGGATCGAGACAGGCGTCCCGGCAGGAAAGCTCACCGGCCAGTGGGCCCATACCCGGTCCCATTCATCAACATCCTCAATCGTGATCTCCATTTCGATGTTATCAACCCAGGCCTTGAAGTCAGCCACCTGGACAATACCCAGTTTTTTGCCGACATTTAATCGTTCCCCAAGTGGGAACCAGACCTCAAATGCTTCGTCTTCACTGCTGTTATTCCGCATATGGAAGGTCGCCCACACAAACGCTTGATAAGGATCATCGTCAATAGTGATTTGAACTTCTTCAGAGACCATCCCTACATTGGTGGAAAATTCGCCCGGTGAGAGGGAAGATCCCGGCTGGGCAGGTGGTGGCCCAACATCGGCTGTAGCATCATCTCGGTGGATAACTGTCAATAACAGGAGGAGTCCGATCAATAGAAGCCGAGAATGATATTTAGATTCGGTCATGGTTTTTGCATCCTTCCAGGTGATGAACTTTTTTCGATGAACTGGTAAAGCTGATTTCCAAGAATTGGGTTCAAGCAGGGTTGAGACGTATTTTGATCCTTACAAGATTCTTGAATTTCTCCAACGTATCATTCTGTGGGCCAGTCTCCCCAGCAACCAGCCAACAAACCATGAGCTCCCTATCAGAGCAGCTATACCAACATGATCGTCCCATAAGCTCCCTCGAATTGCCCAGATCACCCCCATGTGAATGAGAAAAACTGCCAGTGAGATAACCAAGGCATATAAGGTAATCTCCCGTTTCACCCGGCATAGGAGGGCGATACTAAATACCCACACTGGTAAAATTCCTACCCATATCAGCATCGCTGTATCATTCAACCAATACTGCGGGTCTTCGAAAAACCAACCGAGAACATACAAAGCCAAAACGATTATTACAGCCGTAATAATATATTGTTTTTTTGATATCCCAAACTCTCCCACCCCTTGAGGAAGGGACAGAAGCGATATATTTTTGTTTTGGCGATCGGGAACAGAAATTACCCTTTTGTTACCTTCATACCAGGTACCGCAGTAAGCACACTGCAGCGAGTTTTTCTCCAGTGACGCACCACAATTTTCACATTCGCGGGATTTCATAACCATCATCCTTTATTCTATGAGACCCAACCAAGGAGCGGGGGGGGTAGGTGGACCAAAATTGAAAAACCTGCCCACACCTATTGGATTCTCCTATGATCTACCTACCCTGTAATATGCCTACTCCTTCGCCTCACACAGCTCACGATAGAGAAACCAGGCTCCCCTGCGGTCAGCCGCATTTTTGGGCGCTCGGTCATAATATAGTTCAAACACTTGCTCGCTGTCTGTACGTACCCGATAGTAAAATCTCCCTACACCCCATGAGCCGCGAAGCTTTGCCACTGCAGCATTTTCAGGACGCATATTGTGCGCCATACGACCAAGGCGGTTGTAGTCCTGCCATTCTCCCAAAATCTCAGTCACATGGTAGGTTCCTTCTTTAGTGACAAAACGGTCAGGACAGCCTGGTTTCTTCTCGATAGTGGGTTGTTTATCGAACTGCACCTCTACCTGTTTCCCGATGAATCGCAGCGGTTTGTACTCCATAGATAACCTGTTTCCAATTTTATAGTAAGTTATAGACAGATAAGGGTCCTGTGTATAACGTTAAACCTTCAACTTTCATCCCTGTCTCCCAGTCACTTAGTCCCTAAGACTCATAGCCCCAACACCAGTCTCCCGTCTTCTGTCACCGGTCCTTTCCTAATAGGCAGGTACCCCGTCCTGTGTAACCGCCCTCCAAAGGCGTATCGAAGGGGATTGAGATTATATTTACACATCTTCCGATTATTCAATGACAATCTCATCCAGTCCCTCTTCGGATTCAGGATAGGCCATGTTTAAACTTTTTAGCTTGTTTATGATTATCGAGGAAATGACCAGATTGCGATACCATTTACGATTTGCGGGAATAACATACCAGGGTGCAGTCTCTGTGCTGGTTTTTTCGAGCGCGGCTTCAAAAGCGTCCAGATATTGATCCCATAATTTACGCTCATCCAAATCTCCCCGGCTGAATTTCCAGTTCTTGTCCGGTTCGTCCAACCTTGCCTGCAGACGCTCTTTTTGCTCGTCCTTATCGATGTGCAAATAGAACTTAAGAATTGTTGTACCCTCATCCGCGAGGGTTTTTTCGAAAGCACGAATGTGCTCGTATCTTTGGGCCCAGACTGATTCCGGGACAATATTATGAACACGAACCACCAGCACGTCTTCATAATGGCTGCGATTAAAAATAACAATTTCACCTTTCCGCGGTGTGTGCTTGTGGATGCGCCACAGATAATCATGGGCGAGTTCTTCCTCCGTCGGGACCTTAAAACTCGCTACCTTAACACCCTGCGGATTTACACCTTCAAAAACATGGCGAATTGTACCGTCCTTGCCTCCGGTATCCATGGCCTGGAGAACAATTAAAAGCTTGTGTTTCCCTTCAGCATAGAGTAATTCCTGTAAAGTTTCAAATTCTTCGTTGAGCCTCAGCAGTAATTCTTTACCTTCTTTTTTGCTTATCTGGAAGGCGCTTTTATCGTTTGGGTCCCGTTTGCCGAGATCTGCTGATTCTCCCGGTTGGATTCGATATCTCTCCATTTATTGCTCCTTTTTGGTGGTATCAGTGCCCCATTGTTTTTTCGATATCGGTCAATCTAAATTGGAAACATATTGTCTGGTTTCTTATTCTCGTCAAATTATGACAAATAATCTCAAATTGAAACCTACCGGTAAAGCTTCGCAAATCAATCTTAGTTGAATAATGGCACCTTTTGCCATGTTCAAATATTCAGTATACAGCAAGTTGAAGACAGATAAGGATCCTGCGTACAACGTTCAACCTTAAACCTTAAACCTTCAACCTGATCTCACTGTCACCCAGTCCCAAATACTCTAAGCCACAATACCGGTCTCCTGTCCTGAGTAGTCCCGCAGGGCTCCTTCGACCCCGCTCAGTACAGGCGTATCGAAGGATCAGTTTTCCGTCTCCTGTTCTGAGCGGTTTTCAGTGGAAGCGTAGGGTTTGTCCCCCGTTTTTCCACGCAACATCAACCGCGCAAAAAGTATCGCAACCGGTACCCTCGCCAGTCCAGTTATAACCAGCGCCGTCGAAAGCGAAATTGCTGAACCAATTGCACCAACTATTGGCCCGCCAATTATCTGCCCCAGTGAGGTTGCCTGCGAATCCATCGACAATACCGTTGCCCTCACATTGGATTCGATATTCTGATTAATCCACGTTCTAAAGATGGGATCGCTGATTACCCGAAAGGTTATGCTCAGACAATAGACCGTTCCTGCCAGCCAGAAATTTCCCGTAAATCCGAAAATGATCATACAGATCGCTGTTAGACCCGTCAGGAAAAACAGCGTCCGGATAACCACTGCCTGGCTGGTAAGGTCTACTTTTCGCCGAACAAATTCAGTTCCCAGCAGTCCCAAGATCGTGACAATGGCATTAAATAAACCGAACCAGATCACTGGTTCAAAATTTCCCCAAGCTGGAAAAGTCAGGTTGTCCAGCATGAACACTGTCCAAAGATTGTCAAACCCCGAACTGGATAGACCGTAAACTGCGGCGATAATCAGGATTGCGATCAGTATAGTACGCCCACGCACCAATCGGACACTTTCTTTGAATGTACTTAACACCGTCCGCCACGATTCGCGATCTTCCCGGGAGCTGCGCTGGAATCCTTGTTCAGGCATTACCAAAATCAGGAACACCACCAGTATAAAGTAGAGTATTCCAGATAAAATGATGGGTATAGTCAACGCAATAGTACCAAGCGCTGTGCTAATCGGAATCCCGATTAGAAACGCAACCTGCCCCACTTGCGATCCACGCATGTAGGCCTCGGCTACTCGATCTTCACCAATTTCATCAGCTATCCAGGCATCCTTCGCTCCACTGATAAAAGTGAAGCCAATACCCCAAACCACCTGCGCTATAAGTATCAGTACATATAACTGGAAAATTCCTTGGATGATAGCTCCAATTCCCATCAGCGCATAACCAATGATGACGGACAAACGGCGGCTGTACACATCTGCGACTAGTCCGGTAGGGATTTCAAATAATAAAGTTGTTACTGTGAAAACTGTCGATACGAATACAAGCTGAAAAGGGTCGTCAGTAACATATGTTGCCAGATAAATAAAGACAACAGTAGAGAACAGACTGTATACCAGCCAGTCCGCCCCGGTCATGATAAGGTAGATGGTATAGGCGTTTAGTCTTGGTTTTTTCATAGGGATCTCAATTGGTTGTTTATTGGAAATAGTTTCGTTGAAATAAATCTATCCTGGACTTTTTTCAGAAGGTAAACCCTCTAACTATTGACCCATTTCTTGCCTATTACGAGACCGCCCCAATATCGCGGGATAAGCGGTGCCGGCTTGTTCCACCATTCGATTTTATCGTGGAATCCGAATTCTGCTTAAGCGACTTGTTAGGATGCATACAAGATCATTTCTTTAACTTCATTAATGAGCTTGGTAATTTGAACATCGATTGGCTCTTCTTTTTTCACACCAATAAGAAGTGCACTTAATCCATCATAGATATTCATTTCATCTTTTTTGATTTTACTCCTGCGAGACAGAGCTTGCAGGAAGTTGTCTGAGTCATGACCTAAGTGTTTCTTTTCGTCTAAAAAGATTTGATTATCCCCATTTTGTTTTGCCATTAACATTTTCTTTAATCTTCCCAGGCATCTCGCGGCTGCCATCGAAACAGACCGCCGAATTTCCCTCCTTTCTCTGATCTCTGAAGTGAGAAGTTGAAGAAACCAGCCAACGATGACACCGGATAGGGCTAGAACGAGAGAATAGAGTAGAGAACGAGCATCCATAAGTCACCTCCATGATCAAAGAGTAATTTACTAACAACCTGTCGATATTAAAACTTTGCAGCCAAACGGATGAGTTTAAAAAAAGCCCTTCGATTCCGTTCATCCTGAATTTATCGAAGGGCTCAGAATAGACATCCGCAGTCTGACCAAAGTATTCCGTCCTCGGTCCTCGGTCCCCTGTCTTATCCTGCAAAGCAGGCAATTGTATTACCCACCAGGATGTTTCCTTCTTGGTTAGAGTAGTAACCAGGTACCAATACCCATTTCTAGTCTATTTGAGGATACAATGCTCTTCCACCCCGTTCCAGTCGATTACCCCATCTTTCCTCACTAATGTCTAAAACATAATCGCTCTGAACAGCCATCCTGACTCGATTATGGACTCGGCCAGAAGGATTCGTTCCTAAGGTGTCGTTAGTTCGCATGACTTTTAGCATAGGTCAGATACTCTTCAGACTCAACATAGCTTATGAGTTCGCTCACAAGATGCCGGAGTGCCGCTTCTGGACCTTCTTTAATCTTAGCGTAGTAGTCCACAATATCGTCTCCTACTACCATTCCTGGCTGTTTGGTATCGATGGCGTTGAAGCGACTCTCTTTGGGAGGCGGGATCTCGATTATTGCCTTTTTTAAGGCGGATATAATAGCCAATTCTACCTTTGACCTTATCTTAACGAGTGATCCGTTGAAATAAAGTCGACCTGATTTGCGTTCACCAGGGAATCCGCTGGGCGGCAACTTGTGTTGCGTTAATAGCAGGTTATGACTCTGCCCGGCAGGATCTGAGATGAGCAAACTGATGGAACCACCATCAGTAGCAAATGCGCCATCCAGGATTGTCATAGCTGTTGGTAATTTCATAAGTACCTACACTTATTGGAAGCGCTCAGCGCCGCCGTTCCTTTTATGGATCTCCGTTTCCGGTCCTCTGTCTTATCCTGCAAAGCGGGCAATTGTATTTCCCACCAGGATGTCTCCTTCTGGGTTAGGGTAGCAACCAGGTACCTAGGCCCATTTCTACGCCGCGATGGTAAATCGTTGGAGCTACTGCCATATCATCCAGAGCCAGGCCAAGATTACAGGCAATCGTTCGTTCTTTAGCCGATTCACGCCCAGGTTTCAGTCTGGCAACCAACTCGCCCAAGTCAGCGTGAATAGGAGGGGCTTCCTGAAAGTGTCCGACACTTTTGTAGTATTCAAATTGCTTCCTATCATCAGTGCAGAATTTATCCACTTCCTTCATAGCAGCTGGCTCCCAATAGGAATCAAAATCCACGAGTGAAGCAAAGGCACCTTCATCAAGCCATCCTACTTTGATAGTCTTATGTGGCTCTTTCAAAATCGGGCCTGCGGTGACAACCAGATCACAGCCTGTGACCGCTTCTTGGGGCTTTTGCACGGGAGTTACCTTAATTCCCAATTGCTCCTGTGTTTTTTGACTGAATTTTTCAATAGCTTCGGGGATAACGTCGTAAGCGAAAACCTCTTCAATCGAAAATGGCACACTGAGCGCTTCGGTGTTAGTCGTGCCTTGCACGCCACAGCCCAAAATGCCCAGCTTGGCCGATTCGGGTCGTGCCAACCTTTTCGCTGCGACCGCCGATGCTGCCGCGGTTCGCATGGCGGTGATCCATTGACAATCCATGACAGCTAGCGGGATACCAGTTTCAGGGTCATTAAGAATTAAAAGCCCCGTAATATAGGGCAACCCTTTTTTCGGGTTCTCCGGAAAACCGCTGACCCATTTGATGCCCGCCGAATTGAGGGCGGGAATATAGGCAGGCATAGCGTGGATGAAATTATCACCTTCACCGGGGTGGATGCCAGGTTTGGGCGGCATTTCAACACGACCATGCCCCTTTTCATCAAAAGCCTTTTCGAGTAATTGAATTATTTCTGCCATTCCCAGGCCAATTGAAATCACATCGGCTTTTGAGAGATAGAGGATTTTATGTTCTGTCATTGTGAGTCCCTTTGAGTTTTTAATATTATATATTGTGATTATTCCATTTTGGTTAACAGAGGAGCTTTGCGAAAAATCCGCATTCTGCAAAGAGCGCTTGACGCCGGATAAGGGTAGGGGACCGATCCTCGCCTCCGCTGCACTCCGCTCAGGACAGGAGACGGAGAACCGGTCCTTCGTTATGACCTTTGGTCTTCTCAGGAAAGGCCTATCGAAGGGGAGCGGGTGTTATGCGGTCGAATTCCTGCAACCAACAACTGAATCAAGACTTGACCAATCGCACCCCATCTACCACAATTTTAATCATTGCGTATGATCTCCAACTGCATTACGTTCAAGTCCATAAGAACCTCGTGAGAATTGGCATCATTCCCCCGGTTGAATGTGAGAGTTTGGCCCGTGAGCCTGCCATCAATCAAGAATGCGAACTGATTTGGTGAGATGGGGCAGAGTTCATAGATGCGTGATGCCCCAAGGAAATCAGTAACTGACATAAAAAGCTCCTCAGTTGATCCATAGATCCGAAAGTTGAAAACTCCAAATCCCGAATCGGCCGTATAGTGACCTCTTAAAACATCCAAACTGTCTGGATCATATTCAATGAACATGGTCTCTTCTAAAAGAATGTCAACTACCTCACTGACCAGCTCATGGACAGGCGCATCCAGAAAGTTGCTCAGGATAATGATCACCAGATCGAAAGAAGGTATAGGCCAGAAGATAGCTCGGTATCCCATGCCGTCACCATCTCCTCCCCCAGACGAGAATTCAGCCATCGAGCCGTCGACATATACGGCTTTGTACCAGATATACATATCATCAACTGTGGAGTGGGTTGACCCGGATCCAATGAAGTGGGTAGGGTGATCGGCAGGGCTGAGAATGAATTCATTGTCTACCTTCTCGTACCCGATCGCATGATCCTGAGAGACGGATTCCCAATCAGCTGTTGTTTGATTCATTCCCGTCGGTGTGAAGATGTTGACTTGAAGGTACTCGTTAAAATGGGTATCATTCATTTCCTCAATTACTCTAGCCAGCATAGAGTAGCCTGCGTTGCTGTATCCATACTGTGCCCCAGGTTCAAACTTTAATGGAAACCCTTCGAATTCTTTAATCAGGGTTTCGATCGCGATGGGGGTCGAGAGTGATCCATAAACGTGGCCAGGCACTTCATGGGGGTAATGGAAGAGCCCTGATCGATGGTGCAGGAGGTGGTCAATCGTGATCTTGTCACCATTAGGAAAACCTGGGAAATATAGCTCAATTGAGTCGTTAAGTGATATATGGTCCGCTTTCACCTCCATCATAACAGAGGCGTAGGTGAATAGTTTGGCAATGGATTGGATATGAAACTGTGTGTCAGGGGTGTTGGGGATCTGTTCTTCTCGATTCGCAAAACCATAGCCATTCCTAAAAAGAACTTGATCACCTTTAGCGACCAGGACGGCTCCAGAAAACTTGTCTGCTTTGGTATAGCGAGTAAACAGATCATCAATGCGTTTCTCCATGCTTGGCTGATCGAGGATTTGCTTGTCCATTGGTGAACAGCTGGAAAGAACCAATACCAAGCAGGAGACACACAATAAAAATTCTTTAACCATATTTTATGCCCTGTAATGACTTTTCTTCCACATAACGGATGAGCTTAACTATCCTGAGCTTGCGGAGGGCACCTGCTGCCTGACATGGGTTTCCGGTCTTCGGTCCCCGGTTCCCTGTCCTTCCCCGGCGGTCAGGTGCAGCGTCTTGTTATCTGAAATTCCGAATCCCTTCTTTTTTCAATCAAATTGGTACTCACAATCATAACATTCCCTATCTATGACACATATATTTCCTCCACATTTGGGGCATCTCCATTGATCTTCTTGTTCCTTAAGCCATAACTCTGCGCCAATCTTTTTTATCCGCAGTAAATTATCAATGAGGCTCACTTGATCATCGCGAAGATGACGTTGATCGAGTTTCTTAAGGTTAGCACAAGGGAAATCCTTGCATTCAAAACAAAACGCTATTTGTTTCTTTCTTAATAAAACACAATCTCTTTTAATCCAAGCGCAATTTTTATCTTGTATTCGGCAACCTTTACATCCATGTTTTAGATTTTTTTCCTTTAACAATCCTTTTGATCTTGCTAAGTAATGTCTACAAGTGCCGCAATAGAATCCACACGGACCTGCCAAGTTTATATCGTGGAATTTTTGATAACTCATGTTGTCCCCTCAATTAATAACATTTTTTTTAGGCGAAATACTTTCCTACAAATAAATTGAAGTAGTATATGTTAACTTTCCCACAGCTTTTACCTGTTGGAGGTGGACTTAGGAATTTCATTCAACAGTCTCAAGCTGAGCAGCATCACAATACTACTTCAACTGATATTCGCAGGTTGCGCGGGTCTGCTCCAGCGAGTGGTTAGACGGATGGGTTAATTTCCAACCGTTTTTGAAGCAGCAACCTAATCTCTGAAAAGAAATCTCTTCTTACCTTATCAAGATGTTGAGCTTCCTGATAATCAACTTTTACACTATCTTGGAACATCAATCTCGCTGGCTCAACTTGCAAAGCATAAGAATTTATCTGTCTCTCCCAGAACCAATCTGCGCTTCCAAATTGTATGTATTCAGGATCTAGTAAGGGGATCCTTCCAAGGTCATCGAATAATGCTCTTCCTTGATTATTGTCCGCTAAACATAAAACTATGTATGCGATCCTATACTCAACTTCTTGAATCTCAGCATTAGAAGGCAAGGGATCAAGGTTGTGGGGATTAGTTTGACCTTTATAAAGGAAATGCCCACAGCATATCTGTAAGGTGAAACAATAGGTCAGCTTTGAAAAATTAACAACAATGTCCACGACCGGGGGATCAATGGCAGAAAAATCAAATGAACGAAGAGATAAAGATCTCTGATCAATGAAGTGAGAATTTTCTTCAAAGGTTCGGGGGTGTGTAAAAGTCTCCAATTTTCTCTTATATCCACTGTAAAGATTCGTAATTATCCAGCTGACGGAAGGGCTCACTCACCGCCTGGTTTGAGTTTCCGGTCCTCCGTTTCCTGTCCTGAGCCCTTCGATACGACCTCCGGATTACTCAGGACAGGCCTGCCGAAGGGGAGCGGGGGTTAGGTTGTGCTCTTGGTGAATTTCTATTTCCAGTTCCTGCAAAAGGTTCAATAAGAGTGTAGAGATCATAATCAATCCTCCTAGTGGAAGAGTTAGAGCATCCCACTATCTGATTCTTCCTTCGCTTTCATCCCACTCTGTAATAATTTCAGTTTGAATTCCTGTTTTTTGCCCCCCTTCAGAACCTCAACTTTCCCCTGGATATCAACATTGGCCCCATCGTTGACTACAATGTCACCGTGGATTTCCACTTCTGCATTTTTACCGAAAGTGACATTGGCTCCTTTGCTTATAACCAGAGACGGAGCGCTGGTGAGAAGTTGAAACAGACTGTCACAATAAGAGCAGCGTACACGCTTCGCGCTAACATCTTCGAAATTGGTGGAACCACACTGAGTACATTCATAGGGTTTGATCATAAATGCCATCTTTCTGCTAGAATCTGATTCTTATTTTCAATTAAGTCTTCATTATAAATCAATCCGGCCCCATCATCCTTTGAGCTTCTTGCTTTCTATGGGCTAACTAACGAGCTCACCCATCGCCTGGAGCAGGTTTTCAGCCTTCGGTCCCCTGTCCTGAGCGGACACTGAGCCTGTCGAAGGGGAGAGGGGGTTAGATTGCCGGACAATTACCAGCATATGCTATTTTTCTAGATTTTAATTTATTCAATCCTGCCTGGAGATTTCTGATTCCGTTGATGATTTAGTGAATAATCAGCTAAATACCCAAATAAAACAATCCCAAAATAGTCGGTGACCAGATCGATAATTGAGAAAACTCGATAATCCAAAAAGATCTGGGATAATTCTTCGATTGTTACGATAGCCATCACGATAAGGATTCCCAGGAGAAAATTTATTGAAAATATCCGGATTTTTTTGGTTTTTAGAATAATATTTACCAAAAAAGAGAGGATGCCCATCAGGAAAAAATGACCTAGTTTATCTCCCCCAGGTATCTGGTATATGAAGGGGAAAAAAGAAGGACCAAGGCCCAGATTGGCAACGATTACAATAAGGATAAGGAGCACAATAAAAACAATTGTTATCCATTTCATTATAGGTCCTTAATGCAATCTAACGTTCTGCGTTAGCTCCATCGCGTAGCGATATCTGCTGCATGCGTTTGTTAGCTCTTTTTTTAATTAGTGCAACAATACGCTATTTTAGAAATTACTAACGCCACATTTTTCATTACGGTTTCTAGATTTGTCTGATAATCAGATGCCGCATTGGATCCAGCCCTGTCCGTAACACCACGAATCTCTAAAAAAGGTATTTTGCTATATTGGCTCGCCCGAGCTCCTCCAGCTCCTTCCCATGCTACAACAAGAGCCTTCGTTTTCGTTTGAATTGCTGTTCTCCTCGTATTATCCACTACATCTTCATCTCCACTTGCGATAGGACCATAATGCATGTGAAATGCGGAATCATTTTTTAAGAATTGACGACATTGATCTAATATAAATTCGTCGCAGGGAAATCTAGGCATTATTGGTTTTCCAAATCGATTTCGGATATCATGTTCTACTGATTCAGTTGCGATAACTACATCCCCAACAGCAAGGTCATCCACAAGTGCACCAGCAGCACCTGCGCAAATGATTAATTCCCAGTTTCCTGTATCAATCAGGTATTGGGTCTGTACGGCAAACTGAGTTTTCCCTAGCCCGCCTGGTGCTACTGCAACATCAATAGTCGGGAAATAGTTAATTGTTAACTTTCCAACTTCCATGGAATCACTTTTGAGACCTAATTCACTGCAGGCATGCAGAAAGTAATCGAGTTCTATTTGAGTTGGAATGATTGTAAGTAATTTCATGATCCCTAATTCCTTTTATGCAGTATAACGGATGAGCTCACCTGCTCAGAGCGGAGCGCGAAGCGCGCAGTCGAAGAGTCCGGTAGAGTGGGGGTTAAAGTTGCAATCACCCCTTTCTATGGATAAGTTTGGTCACTTTATTATCCACCATATTCCTGTAATCACTAGCAGCATCAATCCCCAGAGCCATTTTAGATCAACTGGCAGGGGAGGTGGTCCACGCTGATCACTTTTTTCAAATCCAACAATATATAGCCTATCTCGTTTGGCGAGCATATCTTCTTTATTAAACTCGATGTCATATGATTCCAGCCAGGGTTCGAAATGGGAATCACCCCCTCTCTTAAAAATTTCATCCACAACTTTTTTATATTCTTCCAAACCATCTATACGGCGAGCTATAGCTGTGTAAACTCTTTGACCGACCTGGACGGTTATTATTGGATTTGTTTGTATATTTTGATACCAATCTGATCTCGTGCCCCACCCTGAGCATACATATTGCTTTTCACTCGCCCAGACATAAGAAAGCATTGTATGCCGCGGCTCTTTACTTTTCCGCCCCCAGCTTGTAATGACCAGCATTTTGTTTCCGCCCAAAGATTTATGGCTCATGATTGAGCCTAATCCCATTCGCCACCAAATCAGTGGGCTCTTGAATAAAAAACCGATTCAAAGAGCCTTTTTGGGGATAGGCCATTGAACCCGTCGTTTTTTGCTTATCGTTTTCCATCATAAATGAATTCATTGTCACTAACCGCTTGTGTTACCGGCTCTTGGGCGGGACTGGATAATGCCATGATAGCGGTAATCCCAAAAGTCAGAATTAACTCAATTTATTGGGGCGAATCCCACGAGTCCGGTGCACGATTTGTTGGATGGCTTTACGAGCTACCAGCTCTTGCGAATGGACAATATGCCTCAATTGAAGCCCTCGAACCAGCTGTTACTGCTTAATCTCTCTAATCATCCTGGCTGGATTTCCCACCGCGACCGTATTCGCTGCGACATTCCGTGAGACGACTGCCCCTGCGCCCACCACGGCATTCCGACCTATCTTCACCCCTGGCAAGAGGATCGCGCCGCCCCCTATCCACACATTCTCCTCGATCACAATCGGTTTGGCTATTTCCCAGCCCTGGTTCCTGGCTTTCACCTGAAGGTCATGGGCGGCGGTATAGATCTGGACGGCAGGTCCGATCATGACATGGTTGCCAATCCGCACCTCATTGTTATCCAGAATGGTGCACATGTAACTCAAAAAGACATGATCGCCGAGATAAGTATTCTTGCCGTAGCTGCAGTAGAAGGGGGACCAAATAATCGGATTCTGACCGATTCCTCCTAACATTTGCTGGAGGATGGTAAGCCGTTCAGGTTCGGTTTCTGTCTGATTATAGCGCCGGATTAGTTCCTTGGCCTTATGCCGTTCAGCTTCCAGATCAGGATCAAGACAGTTGTAGCTTTCTCCGGCTAACATTTTCTCTTTTTCGGTGCTTACCATGATCTAGTTCCTCCTGTTTGACTTCTGCCACCCAACGATAGAGCTTAACTATCCTGAGCCCTTCGGCTCCCTCCTCGATTTCACTCGGAGTCCGCTCAGGAGAGCCCTTGCGAAGGGCACCTGCTGCCTGGCGCGAGGTTCCGGTCTTCGGTCCCCCGTCCTGAGTAGCCCCGCAGGAGTGTATCGAAGGTTCGGCGGGGCGGGGGTTAGGCAGTTTTTATTACGGAATTATCACCATCTTGTGTGTATGAGCTTTGAATCGGGAAGTTACAATGTTCCATTTTTCCTGAGTCTCTGAATGATTTCATCTAACGCACTTTCTGTTAGTATTTGGTCAAAACCACTCCCAGGGCTGAACCTCGCTGCTTGATAGACAACCTCTTGATACTGTGGTGGATAGGGCGATTCCATCTTAAGTGCCGCTTCCATTCCAGCTATGACTTTCTTTGCGATTTCATCAACGCTTTTCTGAACCATGCCCAACTCAGCTTTCATTGTGGTCTGAAACGGTTCGTTGTCGTCAAGTGCCTGACACTCTTCTGCAAATATTCTGGCCCAAACTGCAAAAGAGTTAAGATGGATGTCTACGGTGCGGGGCCAATTCTTCGCCATTAAATTGTAAGGTTCACTCAGGCCTGTGCAAGACAGGCGACGAAAATCGCAGCGCAGGATAACCGTTGGTTTACCGAGACACTTCGCCAATGCGAATTCGACCACTGTTCCTGAGTCCAACTCAAGTCCATCAAAGCGAGCTAAGACGATATCAGCCTTCACAACCTCCAAGAGATCATCATTTCTGATGTAAGCTTCAACATCAGGCCTATCCAATTCCCGCAATTCTCTAAATTGGGGAAGGATTAGTTGAAATTTTCCGTCAGATAATCGCCAAACAGCATCTTTGATTAAGACATTTGTTGCCAACTCGTCTTGTGTGAACAGCCCTCCTGCAGAATAGACAGTGTAGGGGCCAACAGAGTTATTTACTCCTGGGGTTATCTCAACCACATTGCTCTCATTCATGGAATTTTCTCCTTACCTTGAACTTACAGGCCTGCGCAACTCTGAAACAACCGTCTAACGGAAGAGCTCACCTGGAGCCGGGGTCAGCTTTTAATGATTATAGATTAGAAAACAATAAAGGGAAGGAGAGACTAATTGCCCGGTGTGCCCGACAGATAGGTGGAGCGGAAGTTAGTTGATTGCCTATAATTCATCCTTTGCCAACTTTAGAACCCTTGCAACAAAATTTGATTTCCATTCCACTTCGATATGATTAGTCCGGGCGTAATATTCTGCAAAGCTTTTCTTTAATTGAATGTATTCCAATGCTAGCTGATCATTTTCACGAAGATAATCACGGAACAGGAGTTGGTTTTTCCAAAACTCTGATCCTTTTTGGGTTAAGTTCAGATTATGCGTTCTGATCTCTGGTTGAATTTCCTTTCCAAAGAAAATTCGTTCCGGGATTGTATCGAAAGGTTTATAGGTATATCCAATACTATCCAACTCATAAATGAGTTCTGATAAACGGATCATAGCAGGGACTGCAACCATAATATCAATAATGGCTTTTGCGGCCATACCTGAGATAGACGTGCTTCCGACATGCTCTATTTGTAGAGCTTTTTTACCAAGAGTAGACTTCAGGAGATTAGCCTCTCGATTAAAATGATCTATCCATCCGCTTTGGTAAGAAACTAACTCAAAATCCTCTTTAAATTGGCCAATCATATCATTCCAATAAGCTAACGGAGGAGCTCACCAGCTGCCGTGTTGTCCTTTCCGGTCCTCCGTCCTCGGTCTTCTTTCCTTAACCGGCGGTCAGGTGGAGCGGGGGTTAGGCTGCATGAGTTATGTAAAGTGCTCATCTAAGAAGTCGAAAATCTTTCGCCAGCTGTCTTTATTCATGACAATCCCGTTATGACCGCTATTGAATATAATGTGCTCATAATGATTGTCGAATTCCTTCATTTTCAAACGGTTCATGATTTGCTCGCTCATGAGGGTTGCTGGCCAAAGATGATCATGCAAACCCGAAATTAGCAGGATAGCACCTTGAATACTTTCCACATGAATCGCGGATTCTTTTTCTCTTTCTGTATTTTGAAGAGCCTCTTCATGCATTTTTCTGAGTCTCAATGATATTAATTCCCATTTCTTGATTAAGGAGGGGTAAGGGAGAAACGGCAAACCTACCCTATTACAAGACCAGGACGACTTGATATCTTTTCCAATTCCAAACCGGTTGGTAGGGATACCTTGCCAGATAACACTGCTTGGCGAAAAAGCAACCACAGCTTTTACCTGGGGATATTTGCTACCTAGCAATAGTGCGGCTTCAGATCCTTTAGAACCTCCCAAGATTGTGAACTCATTAGGTACTATCTCCACTTGAGTAGACAACCAGTCGAATGCTTTTTTGAAATACTCTAAGGGTATTTCTTCTAGCGAGCTTGATAGCCCTTCAGACTTGAAATATGCGAGCGAGAGCACCGAATAACCTCGCTTAACCAAAAGCTCAATGGGTCTCTTTATTCTGCTCCATGATTTTCCACCTTCTGATCCACCCAACATGATAATTGCTTTGCTTGGTTGGACTGATGCGGTGGTGAAAAAATCCGCCACCAGACCGTTCTCCGTTACTTCATGTTTGATCATTGTGTCTCCTACCAATATGAAAATTAAGCAAATCCATTTGATTATGCGGGCTAACGAAAGCCCTCAGCGGTTCGTACCCCCAGCGTACGCTGCAACGTTTGTTAGGAAACTTCTCACTACACAGCAGCACGATTAAATCATCAATCTGGTAGATCTTCCATCCGTACAGGATGAGGATTAGAGCGGATACGAGCCATGAGAGGAGAAAGGCAATCCAACGAGGTCTGCTGCTCTCATGCTTGGGAAAAGGTTCCGCAATGCCTGAAATTAACATTGCCATAAGCGCAGGGCTAAAAACTACAAGCGGTTCAATCAAAACTCCTGAAGAGGGATTGCCATTTAAGATGAAAATATAGAGCAGTATTAAAGACCAGGTACTCGCATAGACCAAAATGAAGAAAGCAAGTACATGATGTTGCCTGATCCAATTGGTAATCGTTTTCACTATCTCAGTCCCTTTTTTATAAGCCGCATAACGTCCGGTTCAGCTGCTTGGCGGCCGAGCGTCCGCGAGGTATTGACACGTATTCTTGTGCACGCAAATATCGTAACAATCGCCAAGTCTGCTGCAACCGCTTGTTATATTCCTAATATCTTAACTATTTCTTCTCTTGATATTGTTCCCATAAATTCCCCCTTGATTTCCGTGTGCATGTTCTGTGTAAATACACTCCATTCTTCTCTTTTTCTAATTGTTGATTCAAAATAAACTCTTGCTTCTTCCAACGCATTATCTACAATGAAGTCGGGGGTGTCTGCCAAACTCTGATGCAAATATCTTAAATAGCATTAAATTACCGCCAAATAAATATTAAGCCATTTCTCACCTAGGAAAATTTAGCGATCTTAATAATATGGTGCTATTAAACGCAGTCAAAAGTGATAGTTTTCAAAAACCCTACTCTTTTTGCTTTTATTTTATCCATATCTTCTCCAACCCACATGAGATGTCCTCCATGGGTCTCAAGCAATTCATAATCTTTAAGATTGCTGGTAAGGTATTCAGCATTTAACCATTTTACATCATTATCATCTCTGCTATAAATCAAAAGGGATTTTACATGAATATTATCCACTGGTATTTTCTTTATAGAAGTCATTAATTCAACATCATGGTCCAGTCCTAATTTTCGAATGCTCATAGGGCTGGTCGAAATAATTAAATTCATTATCCAATTTCTTCTGGCATCATCTTCTGCGACGAGAGTGGCAAATTTATCTATTCCCTCTTTGTCGATTAATGTTTCAAGACTGAGCATGCTTTTGAAAGTAAATTTAAAAGCAGCTTTAACCATAATGATAGATAACCAGCTCAAAATATCCTGAATCCCATCATTAAGAAATAATTTCATCCAAAAAGAATCTTCTGCATTAGAAGGTATATCATAGACAGTACTAACACCTGCTTCCATGATAAGGGCATGAGTTCTTTCGGGGTATTTATTTGCTAAGTTAAGTGCAAGCGGACCACCTGCAGAAACACCTATTGGAACGACCTTATCAATATTTAACTTATCCAATAATTCGACATATTGGTCCACCTGTTGTTCATAGGATAAAGCTTGAAAAGGTGTCTGAAGGTATCCAGGCCTTGAAACTATGAGTATCGCATATCCTTCATCAATTAAATATTTGATAAAGTTATCCTGATCTATTCCACCAGGTCCCCCATGCATAAAAAACAGGACTGGTCCTTTTCCAGTGAGTCTGTAATGAATTTTTCCGGAGGGAATATCCATCAGATTCCCCTCATCCATTACTTTTGAAGCAGATTTTTTCCAAATGATATATCTGATTCGGATGGTGATAATAATTGCTAATGAAATTATGGAAATAATAATTGCTGTTGACATAATTTTTTTATTGACTCCATTATTTTTTATGGAAAAGAACTAAGCTCTTCATTTTGGGTAATCGAACTCCTTCAAAGGAAACAGTATAAGTTAAAGAATATAGTGCTCCCATAAAGTTGTAAAGGTCAAAAAAAACTGAGGGAATTAATGGATTATTCGCATATTAAAGTTGTCTTTCTGGACTGGTATAAAACATTGAGCTCCTGCCTCTTTTTCTATCATGATGACATAGAAACAGAAATTGTTTGACGGCGTACACATTCTTCCTTCTTTATAATTTTTTATTACTGATTAGTTTTTCTTTCAACCAATTCTCGATTTCGAATTCTATATCTTTACTGACAGTGACGCGAAGCGTCACTGATCATTTCTCCTTTTTAGACCATAATATTCTTATGAGATTTGTTCAATCTACCAATCCAAAGGAACATAACGGATGAGCAAAACCTGCAGGGCGGTTTGGCATATCAACCTCTAATTGATTATTGTGAAAGAAACCAATAAATCCACGTTTTGCCAAGGGGGCAGACCGGTCAGGGTTCATGCCGGGTTAGGTGGTTGCACCAGTCCCGGACTCAGCTTTACCAATCGGTGTTATAGCGCGTATAAAACCGATGAACATTATTACAGCTCCCAAAAACTCGCTCACGTACAGAGCTCCGCTAAATCCCAGGCGACTGAATATGCCTCCAAACGCCGGCAGTGTCGCTCCAACTGCTATGAAGATATTGCCAATCGTCCGGTGCAATAACACCCGTTTCCGCCAGAAGATCCAAGCTGACCAGATTGCGCCACCCACTAATGTCACCGTTCCATACAGATTGAAAAACGGTGTCAATGTTCTCACTCCTGGAGTCAAAATTGCGTGACCACTTAGCTCGCTGCCGGTATGGACACTCGTTGTCATTTGATTTGGGTCCAGCTCTGCTCCGAAGACCCGAATCAGTCCATAAACCGAGCCAAGAACAAGTATTACCATAAGCGCATGGGCCCAATTCCGTCTTGCCATTAGGTATACAGTTCCCTGTCCAAGCCAGGCTGCTACGAGGATGGCTCCAAATAGATACCAAAGCCGAAATACAAGGGCATTCCACCCAAAGATTCCGTTATAGCCCTCGCAGAAGCCTCCAACACCGTAGAAAACCATCCCTATCCCCCATAACAAAAGATGCGGTCCTCTGCGTTTTGAGTAACGCTTAAGCACTAGGTAAGCAAAGACAAAGCTAATAATACTAGAGGTAAAGGGTAACAAGGTGTTCAGCACATTCATTTTTTCTCTCTCTGCTATTGAACTGTTAAGGTTGATTAATCATTTTGTTTCCAAAAGCAATAGCGTAGCATAGGTCTTGGAAAAGATCCAAGGCGATAGCAATAATAATAAGCACTATTATCACGATGATCACAACAATGACGCCAAGTGCGACCGGAATAACCTTTTCCCAAAAGGGGGGATAGTGGCGCTCGGATTCGTTTTGCTTCTCAGTGTTTTCCATGAACTACTTTTCTCTTCTTACCACCTAACGTTTCGGGATGAGCGGCCGGGCAACCCGACAATCTGACGCAAAGGCGGCTGCGTACCCGGTCCGCTCAATCCCGTTGTTAGGCGGGAACGAGCTGTTTCTCAAATCTGCCAAAAGTGCTTACTCAGCCGCAGAGCCCGGCCATACTTCGTATTCGGGGCCATCGAATTGCAGCAACTCTACCGGTGCGCCGTTATCGACGATAAATGCCACGGTGACGCCGTCGCTAGGGCTATTGGGCTGAATAAGCAATTCCTTGCCAGCAATTGCGGCTACAAGATCGTCAACAACGAACGCCACGTGCGGAATAGTTTTCACTAGATCAGGAAACGGAGCATCGGTTTCAAACCGTAGCCACTCCACACCGAATTTGCTGGTTTCGAATCCTGAGGTGTACATCATAAACCTCTCCAAGTAGACCTCGCCATCTCGAGGAATCTGGGTGGGTATGCCTATGTGGTGGTACCTGGGCTTCTCACTCATAACTATTCCTTTTTATTGCCTCGCCTAACAGAAGAGCTTAATTATCCTGAGCTTGCGAAGGGCACCTGCTGCCGGGTATGTTATTTCCGGTCCTCCGTTTTCGGTCTTCCGTCTTAACCGGCTGTAGGGTGGAGCGGGGGTTAGTTGCCATTTTTGATTGAATGAACTTAAGCAAAGCCAATATTCTGCAATACTACCGCAATCACTATTGAAATAATAACAAATACCAATACTGAAAAAAAGAGACGTCCAAGCTTTGTTTGCGTCAAACCGTATCCGATAACTCCCCCTGCAATTCCGAGTTCGATAGCCTGTCCTAAAAACCATGCTAATAAAAGGATTGGAGGAGCTGTAGTAATCGAGAAAAGGCCAATAGAAAACGCTCCCCAGGCCAGAAATCCAACCTGCAGCCCAAATATTGCACCTTTCTTCCAACCTAGAAGATCGAGTTTTAACATAAGCCAGAGAAGGAAAATATCAAATACTAAAAATGATAAATATCCGATGGGAATCAATGCAAATGCACGGTCTGGCGGAAGCAAGAAAGGACTTGGTTGTGAATATAATGACGAAAGTAGTCCTGCGTGCAGCAAGAAATCAAATCCTATGATTGAGAACCAGGACAAAAGTGTAAGTTTGATGAGAAAACCGATGGAAGGGAGAGGACGACTTGAAGTATCCATTTATTTTATCTCCAGAATATTTTCAGAACTTTTCTTTGGCAACTAACGGATGAGCTTAATTATCCTGAGCTTGCGAAGGGCACCTGGCACCGGGTGGGCATAGTTTGATTATAGATTAAGAACCGATAATGGGAGGAAACGATCAAATAGCCTGAATACCAGGCTGACGGGTGGAGCGGGGGTTAGGTAGTAACCTTATCCATGTCCGACTCTGAAATATGAATAGAAAGCAGCGATTTGACTAAGGAAGTAGGTTGTTAGTGTAATTGCCCCAAGTTTTTTCTCAGTGAGAAATGAATAACCTATCATACCTAGGATGGATACATAATAAAGAATCAAATAGGGTACAAGCAGATTTGTGCTCCGAAAATCATACTGTAAAAAATAGTCCAGAATCAATTCAATAACCAGGAATACAGCAAAGATTAGTGGAAGAGCTATGGTCCACCAACTACGTTTCGACTTAATGTTTAATATCGTAGCAGTAACAAGAACAATAATGAGACCGGCCCAAACATAACCAAAAACCAATGGGTGATTTACATTTCTCGTGCGCAAATAAAAAATCACGACCATGATTATGTTAAACAGGTTGGCGACAGCAATCACATAAAGATCAACAGAACGATAGAATTTTTGTTTGTTCACCGATCCATCCTTTTGTTGCTTCCTAACAACCTCGAGCGGAGGCACCGGGGGACGCCCATCCGCCTGGATTTCACGAACCACACTCCCGATCCGTCGATTGCCAATCGCGCCGCATCCCCGGTCGCCTCCCGCGAGACGTTAGGGCGAATACCTCAATTTGCATCGATCTGCAAGCTTTCCAGCATTTGCCGGAAAACCTCCAATTCCGTGGAAATCGCACGATCCGGTCCTACCTCATCAAGTATTGCTAGCGCATCCGAATCAAAAAATGTGGATAGGCGAATATCCAATTCTCTGTCTTCACTATATAAAATAGCCATAAGCTGCGGAGATCCGTCCCAGGAATTCTCTTGATAGACGCCCCAGATGAATTCAAGCCCCTCAGCGTGTGGAATAGAAATGCTCTTAGACCAGTGAATCTCATAGCCACCTTCGTTCGGTACCCACTCAGTTGGATCCGCCAGTCCGCGCTCACTCAGAGGTCTCGGATAGATCTCCCACAGGATACGAGAGCCTGTCGGTGATATGAAAACTGCACCACCGCTAGTAATTTCGGGCGTCCAGTTTGGCGGGTAATTGATTGAAACCCCTAATTCATGAATTTGTGTACGCCAAGCAGTGCCAGGATCAGGAGAGGAGTATTCGAGGGGAGTGGAGGCAGAACCGGGACTTTCAATCTGGGGCGTCGAGGGAGGGGGAGATGTCGTGGGCGGAAGCCCACAGGACACCAAAAAAACGGATAGAAGAAAGCCATTAAGAATCCTTACACGATGCATGATTTCATCTCCAGTGTGGCGGGAGTTCAATCGGGGGTCATTCGCCCTAACAGCTTCGAGCTGAGGCGCCGGGGCCAGCTTATGATGATTATAGAACCAAAACCAATAAAGGGGGAGTGAGAGGGCGCCCGGCCTGCTCGGCACTCAGGTGGAGCGGGGGTTAGTGAGCGATCAACCCTTTCAAAATATATATTTGGTTACATTAATAACCACCACAATCCTGCAATCACGAGTGCCATTAATCCCCAGATCCATTTCAAATCAATAGACAAGGGAGGTGGTCCAACTTGATCTCTTTTTTCAAATCCAACAATATACAGCCTATCCCGTTTGGCGATCATATCTTCTTTGTTAAACTCGATATCAAATGACTCCAGCCAGGATTCGAAATGGGAATCACCCCCAGTCTCAAACATTTCTTCCGTTACTTTTTTAAATTCCTCCAAACCATCTATACGGTGAGCTAAAGCAGTATATGTCCTTTGACCGACCTGGACGGTTACTATTGGATTTATTTGTATATTTTGATACCAATCTGACCGATCACCCCACCCTGAGCATACATATTCTTTTCCACCTACCCAGACATAAGAAAGCATTGTGTGCCGCGGCTTTTTACTCCTCCGTCCCCAGCTTGTAATAACAAGCATTTTGTATCCGCCCAAAGATTTGTGGCTCAAAATTGAACCTAGCCCCATTCGCCACCAGATCAGCGGACTCTTAAATAAAAACCGATTTAAAGAGCCTTTTTTAGGATAGGTCATTGAACCGGTCATTTTTTGCATATAGTTTTCCATCATAACTGGATTCTTTGCTCACTATCGGATGAGCTTAATTATCCTGAGCTTGCGAAGGGCACCCGCAGCCGGGCCTTGCTTTTCCGGTCCTCTGTCCCCGGTCTTCCGTCTTAACCGGCTGTCGGTTGGAGCGGGGGTTAGGCGCTTTCTTCTTCTACACCATTGATATCAATGCCCCAATAGCATTAGCAAGACTGTGTGCTAACCATCCAGGCAATATGCTGTCAGAATGATTACGTAACCAACCAAGTAACCATCCAGCCAGCAATTGCACTAATATCATTGGCCAGAAACTCATACTGACCAATAGTAAAAGTAAGTGGGGCAATAAAAATATCAATGATTGCGCCACATTACCAATTGCAAAACCATATCGCCTTGTTAGCCAACCACCAAGAAAGCCACGGAAAAAGATCTCTTCTCCCAGAGCAACATAGATAGCTTCTCTCAACCATACCAAAAGAAAAGTGGCAACACTTGGGACCATGTCAGCATACTTCGAAATACTAACATTGGGATCTTGTAAGACATCTTGTGGAACCAACTGGAGAGCTAACCAACCTAGCCCTGCTACTAAAATTACTACTCCTATGCTCCACAGATAATATTTTAGCGTACTGCTTTTCCAACCAATTTGCCCCAATACTTCTCCCCACATTTTTTCGCGTCGCTTTTGGACAGCAATATAGATTACAGATGGAATGCTCAAAAGAATGAGTTGTAAAGGTATATTCATTTCCTACTCCATGGCAATCTTTACATATACCGTCTGAAAATAATTTTTTATTTCCGGTCATGATGTTGCGGCCTAACGGATGAGCTTAATTAACCTGAGCTTGCGAAGGGCACCTGGCGCCGGGGCCAGCTTTAATGATTATAGATTAGAAACCAGAAAGGGGGAATAAAGATCGACTGCCCAACGTGACAGGCGGCCAGGTGGAGCGGGGGGTATGTATCAATATAATAGGAAAATAATTAATCCAACAATTCTTTTAGTCTTGTGTAAATCTTTTCTCCTAACTTATAAGTTTGGCCTCGCCTATAACTAATGGTATTCCACTGAGCGACATCAAAAGGTAGTTCCTTTAAAGGTGTTGAACATATATGTACAGTTGGTTTCTTTTTTCCATGAGCATATCCAACCTCATACATTACATTTGGATTAGACTCTGATAAATCAGCGATAACAGCAACAGATGTATTGATCATTGATTTTATTTTTTCAACAATATCACCAGAGAATTCTTCTTGGTCAACCCTATTACAAACAGCATTGATCCTATCTGCTGCTTCAGCCATTGCTACAAAATAAACATCTTGATACTTAATGTCAAATGGCATTGCAGCGAATATTTCTTTTTTAGGTGATCTTCGTATCGATGGTTGTTTTGTCTTTTGCTTAACATCCTTTTTTGACATTTCATTCAATATTGTTGGGATTAGTTTCTCTGGTGTAACAACTCCAGTAGATGTATTGCTTCGTTCCAGGTCATTTATAACAATAAATGACCTGTCAACACCAATATCAGTGCTGTAATGCTCGGATTGTTTTGCGGCAAGATTAGTAAAACCATCAAATTTGTTCCAATATTTCAAATCCACTGAAAACTTTCGGCCATCGGGTACAAAGATCAGGAAATCTGGCTCTACTCCCCCAATACCAACATTCGTATCGTAATTGATATTTGATTCTTCAAAACTATTTATGATGTAGTTATAAAGATCCTTTTCAGTTTTCATTTATTTGATCCTACATATCTGTTTGAGAAACCAATGATACATAACGTTCAGGCTAACCGGATTCTTACGCATAGCGAAGAACGCGGGACGCGTAAAACTTCCGTGTTTCTTTTATTACTCATTCTCAATGGTATTAACACACGGATTATTGTGTTTTATTTTTGTTGTAGTCAGTATTTTCTATTCCACAAATTTCGGTTCAAGCGTTTTCTTTCTTAGTTATTGGAACAGTAGCGCCAGCTAAATCACCAATAACATTAACTAAATCACTGTTTGCGGGAACAATTATCTTGGCGTTATCTCTCAATGCTTCACTTACGGTTTCTAACTTTTTAAGTAGCTGCGCATTTCCAACAAAGTATTCTTCAGCCGCTACGTTTACGGTCTTGATTGCATCTCCATCTGCATCTGCTTTTAATCGAATCGCCGCAGCAATACCTTCAGCTTTTTTGATTTCTGCTCGCCTTTCTCCATCTGCCTTGGTTTCGATTGCAGTTGCTAAATCAAGCGCTGCTATTTTTTCGTTTTCTGCTTTTACAACCATATTCATTGCTTCTTGAACATCTGGTGGGGGTTCGATACGCTGCAACTCAACTCTTACGACATCAATTCCCCACTTGGAAACTTCTATAGACAATATTTTTTCCACTTCTTCATTAATTGTATCTCTGTTTTCGTTAGCCTCTGTTAAGGTCATTTTCCCAATCACTGCTCTTAATGTTGTTTTAG
>JBARSF010000028.1:0-56196 GCA_049644605.1 Anaerolineales bacterium
ATATTATGATATGGATTATTATGCATAAATTTATTTCTCTAAAAAACTGTAGCCAAAATTCTCGATGTCTCCCCTAAACTTTCTTGCCACAATTTTTCGCGTCTTATCATCATAATAAGACCAGTAATTAAAGTTGAGCCTTTCTGGCAAATATTTTAATTTCCCATTGAATTTAATTTGTTGACAGATTTTTTCAAAGTCTTCATATAAGTTTTCAAATCGTCCAATGAAATCAACAAGAATTTTTCCGTTCCGGTCTGTCAAGTAATCAATTTGTTGGCTTCTTAGATCTCCAAAAGGATCTTTAATAATATAGCGCGTAAAATCCATTGCCTCAGCCGATCTCAGTCTATATTTAAAGAAAGAAACCATTCTTGCCCAAGGATTTCGAACAAAAGAGAATTTAAAATACGTTGAAAATTTATCAGGCGAATGAGCCATGTAGATTGATGCTCTAGCATGTTTTGGAATTTCATTCCAATATTTCTCCCTAACAACTTCCTCAGGAATTTCACCCCATGGCATACCAGCAATCAATCTAATTCTTTCACTGCAGGCTGTGCGGGGAATGTCAATGCTTATAACTTTATATCGGTCGTCAATCATTTTTGAGGATTTTGATGATTTCTATGTGATTGTGCATCAGTTAAAATTACCTCTAATTTATCAACATAGGTCTCCATAGAGTGTTCATCTATGATAAGTTGATGAGCATTTGTAATAATCTGCTGATAAGTTTTCGCATCAGAAATCAGGTCTTGAATGATATCCGTCATAGTTTCAAAATCTGCCTGGTTAACAATAAACCCAGTCTTTTTATTCTGAACAATTTCATTCGATCCTTCATTTCCATACGTGATTACCAAACTACCACAAGCCATCGCTTCTAAGGGAACACGTGAAAATCCTGTTGTTGCATGACTTGAGAAAAAACAAATATCAGACATCTGGTAAAGACGCGCCAGCTTAATGTGATCAATCATCGGTAATATTTCTACTTGTTCTGTCAAATCATACGCGCCGATTAACTTTTTTAATTCCTGAAAATAAGTATCTGAATTATTCTTACCCACAATGGATAAATTTGCCCTAGTGTTTTTTTCTCGCAAACACATAAGAAGCTTAACCGCATCAGCCTGCCCTTTTCTAGACTCAATTCTTCCAGGCACGACAATAGATAAAGGGGAGGCAATTTTACCTCTGGGCTTATATGCAAATTTGTGAATATCTACGCCTGAGTGAATGATTAGAGAATCCCCTACAGGCCAACCGTCATCTATAGCGTTTGAGTAACTCAACTCACCATTGAAATAAACCCATATATTATCAGGCCAATGCCAAAGATTTTTTATCAAACGGCCAGATAGCATTTGCACCAAAAATCCAACAATCCGCTTAAGAGTGTTTTTATATGGAGATGAGCTTTCCCTCTCCAGATAACTAAACCACGAGCCGCCGTGATGCCAACAATTCGACAATCCATTTCCACCCTCATCATAAACCACTGGGATTTCCCGATCAGCAAGATAAGGGAAGATTGCTCGCGAAAAATTGACCACATTCCATAAATAAACTAGGTCAGGTTGAAACGAGGTGATTATCTTGTCAAGGAATTTTACATCCAGATAATCTCGAAAGACCCTCTGTGGCATTGGTAGCGAAGAATCCAAGATATGAAACTGTCTGTGGATATTGTTTTCTTTGGTATAAAATATTTCCGCCTCGTTAGATACCCTTGAAGTTATGATCTTAACCTCATGACCGCGCTGCTTGAGCTGTTCTAAAACATCCTTGCAACGCAATTCATAGCCACCAGAGTGATAAGGAGGATAATAACAAACGAGTGCTAGAATTTTCATTTACGCGGAGAAATGAGCAAAACTAACTTGACTGAGAAAGTTTCGGCTTGATGCCAATCAACCATAATAATTTGCCCATATAGGCTGCTGTTCGGGCGAGTTCTTCAACCACCCAGTTTTGCCAGTGAGGATAGGACTTCATTTTTGATAAAGAACGGATCCAGGTTTTCAAGATTTTAATTACTAATTTGCTGATCTCACGCAACTTAGTCACAAACTCATCTTCTTCCATCTGATAGGCAATATGCTGCCCCATCGCAAAGCGACGTTTTAATCGGTAGAGTACTGTCATTTTATATGGAGGCACCCAATGGTAAATGATTAAATCTGGAGAGAAGTATTGTCCAGCAGATTCCCGAAGGTCCTCTATTTGCTGAAAAGCAAGGGTTTCTTCACCCATTCGTAACTGATCTCCAACTACCCCGGCGTTGACATCAAACCCCCCTATTGCATTAAGTGTGTCTTTGAGCCAGATCATATTTGCTCCAGATAAATATTCTCCATTCTCTAAATATCTTGGCAAATCGCCAAAACCACGTATCTCATATTTATCCTGAAACCAAAGTGGTTTTTGCGAGGTGTAAAAGGGATGATAAGGACCACCCAAGCAATGAACCATGGGGTGTAAAAATGTGAGTGTACTACATGCCACCTCCAACCAATTGAGAGCAGCGCGAGCGTCGTCATCAATATACGCTACATACTGGCCAGAAGCCTCTTGGCAGCCACGGTTACGAGCATGGCTCAATCCCTGGCAAGTTTCTAGATAATAGCGCACATTTCCATTGTCTAAAAATGACTTAACAACTTGGCGAGTGTCGTCTGTGGAGTTATTATCAACCACAATAACTTCGTACTTGCTCTGGTTCATAGTCTGTTGACAAAGACTCTCCAAGCAGCCCGCGAGCATATCTGAACGATTATAGGTACATACGATTACTGATATAAGCATTGTTTCAATTATTTAATTAACTCATCATATACTTGAAGATAAGCGTGAGCGGTGCTTTCAATTTGAAATCTTTCTGCGATTTCAGTTGAATGTTTTGACAGTTCTTTTCTTTTATTTTTATCGTTAATTAAACTTACCAACGCCCGCCCCAAGTCATCAGAATCATTAGGGCGAACTAAAATTCCGCTTTTTCCATTCTCAATTACTTCCGGAATTCCCCCAGTATCCGAAGCGATTACCGGCAATCCTGCAGCCAATGCTTCAATAATGGTCACCCCTAGCCCTTCCTTAATTGAGGGTTGAACATAGATATCAAAAGCATACATATACTCAGCAACATTGTTTACAAACCCTAAAAACTGTATGAGCTTCTCAAGATTTTTCGCGATAACTTTTTTCTGTAATGCATCTCGTAAACACCCATCCCCTCCAATGATGAATTTTACATTGCCAAGAGATTCCTTATTTTTGAAAACAGAATCTATCAAAACTTCATAACCTTTATCAGCCACCAATCTACCCATTGACCCTATCAAAATACTATCCGCTTTAATATTGGGAATCTGTGCCCTAATCTTATTTCTTTCATTAACACTTTGATAAAAATATTCCAAGTCAATCCCATTATAGATTACATATCGTTTTACAGGCAGTTTATCAAATTTATTTTTGGTAAGGGTAAATTCTAATGCCGCTTTTGAGACTCCAGTGAAAATAATATTCTGACAGCCTAGTAAACGAAAAGCCAAATTTCCTATAAACTGGTCTGATCTTTGGAGTTTATAAAAACCATGGATCGACCAGACAACTTTCGATCTTGCCAAACCAGCCGCAATCACCTGTCCATACAAACCTGTTTGATAATGGGTATGTACTAAGTCGATTTTTTTTCTGCTAATCAATTTATATATCTCGTAATATCCATACTTCGGAGTTACCGACCTCATTATTTTACGAATAATTTTCCACAAATGGTATGGTCTATATCCACGATCTCTAATAATTCTCTTTGGGATACAAAATACTTCTATTCCCTTGTCCTCGAGCAACAATTGAACTGGCGTATTCGGTTCCCCTATACAAAGAACACAATGGGATTCTTTTTTGAAAGGGGCTGTTTCTAGAAGATTGTTGAGCATTATCTGGATGCCGCCGATATCCAATTCACGTACGATATGCAGTATTTTCATGTAAATTATTCACTTTGAATGCAAAGGTTTTATCACACATAGGATTTTGTTTGAAAACGGGAGAACCCTAGAACATCGAAAATTTTTTGTTAAATGTGCGCTCCAAACATTACAGATAATTTTTATCGCCGTTATGCGAAAAAGTTTCAAACCAAGTATTGTCTGTTTCATATCTATATTTCTTAAGACTATTAAACAATATTGGATACTCTGTAAACTGTTCATAAATACGGTTTTGATGTTCTTTCAAAATCCATTTACCCGCTCTTAATGTGTTAATTGGCTTATCTTCAAAAACAAAAGCTGGTTCAATGGGTGATGTAACTCCTTCATACCGATAAGCGAGCTCTTTTTTTATTTTGTAATATTCACGGAAAGATCCCACAAATCGAACACGAATGCATTCTCCAAGCATTGTCTGAATTCTTTCGGGATAATATACCAATTCTTCATAGCAAACAAAAATCAAATTAATATTTGCCAGGTGTCTCAACTCTTCTATCTCCATGTAAATAGATTCAAATCCTGGTTTTATTAGGTCCGGGCTATAGCCATCAGGTCCATTAACACAATAACTATTTTTATATCCAATAAAGTAATCATTAGGAACTCGCGGATGCTTAGACGTAAGGATATCCCGAGGATCTCCAAGCAGAATTACGACAAACAACTCTTAATTAAATCTATTTCTCCTTGGTAATCTAACAATGTTAAATATATCTAAAGGAGTCTTTGAGATAAAATTTCCGTAGCTTCTAATATAATCCTTACAGGAATTCATTCAATATTTAATGTAGTTTATAACATCCAAAGAAGTATGATAGTTTAATTTTATTAATTCATCAACTCTTCTTAAGATTTTTTGTGGCGGATCAAATTTTTCTTTTTTTACATAATCATTTAATATATCATAATCATTAGGAGCAAGCACTTTAGTTCCTCCAAGAGTTCCTTTCCAATAAGCCTCAATCTTGTAATCATTAGAAATTGGAATAACAGGCACGTTAAAAGTGCTACCAATGATAATTCCATGTAACCTGGAAGAAAGGATCAAGCTAGAATTTTTATAATAATATTGCAATTTAATCCAATAAAGATACCTCTTAATAATGTTAGAAGGAAAAATATGATTAACTTCTATGTACTTTAAACCCATATTAGCTGCAAGTGCGATTGCTTTTTCTCGCCAAAACAGGATAGTATTGCGCATTAATTGTGAATGAACAATATGCAGAAGATATCGATCTCCTGTTTTTTGCCATTTATTGGCTAATACCATACTCGGACAACCAACTAAATCCACAACGGCATTACACCTCTCAAATTTTAATTTAGTTTGATAATCACGAACATATATTTTTGTAGCAATGTTGGCAATTGAATCAAAAACTTCATCAGGTAAGCGAGTATTTTCTCTTTCCTTGTTCACACACTCTCCAACACCCCAGATCACAATTTTATTTCCTTTGTAATTCTTTATTAACATCTCCCACATTGATAAAAAATAGTCCTTTAATAAACCGCCCCCGCCTATAATAATTATGTCGTTTTCATTCAATTCGTTTAATTTTCTTGTCGTGAATTCAGAATTTCTTGCTGTCCAATATAAATCCTGCAATTTAATTTTTATTAGCTTCTTAATAGCCAATGCTGAAAGAAAATCGCCTACATTAGATTTATTTGCATATATGTGAAATACATTCATATTATTACCATTATTATCCTCAATGTTGACCTATTCCAAAAATATATAACAAATACATTTCAATAATTAGCCACAAATTTTTCAGTATGAGCAGTAGAAGTTGTGACTGTAAATTATCAAATTCTCGATGAAAATTTATTCCTATTATGAAATAACTAATTTAACAATTCCAACATAATTGTGTAAGTTCATTCCAATGTGACTAATTATTAGGGTTTCGGAAATTATCTAGCAATCTCAAACTATAAAAATTGGAAATATATGCCCAAACAACTTTAGCCAATTTGAAGTTATTTATATCTTCAATCTCAGGTGATAGCAAATTTTTATATATTAATTACCAAATGAGATTTCTTTATCCTATGGGATCATTTTCCAAATATTTTCCATAAAAAATTTATTTTCTTTTTTTGATGGCAATTTTCCGGTTCCAAAATAATCTCCACTGTGGATATTTAATACAATAGCATTTTCCACATGGTCTATTTGTTCTTTGCCATACGACATTGCTAAATTTAAGATGTAATTTCCTTCTGGTAATCCCAACTTAGGAATAACACATACAACACTCCCTTCTTTAGGAAGGAAGTCAAATTTTTTCTCTGCATACGTAGAAGACAAATGCATTAGCTTAACTCCTTGCGAATCATATATCCCGATCGCGAAATCAAGCTTAAGATTTCCAATAGATGAACGATAGCTCAAGATAATATTCAGAGGTTGACCCGATATGGCTGTTGAAATTGGAAAATTTTCTAAAGATGTTAATTGTACATTTGTATAATAAGCCAAAGAATTAGTAGATAAGTTATCTCGAACAATTATATTTTCTGATTGTTGCAATAATTTATTTCCTAAATAATAAGAAACTGTTTCCATAGTAGAACCCATATATTTTAGTTGTCCAGTTTCTAAGCATATTGATATTGGACAAAGAGCTTGAATCGCACTCATTTGATGGCTAACAAATAATATTGTCCGACCTTCCTTAGCCACAGACCCCATCTTTCCTAAACACTTTTTTTGAAACTCGGCATCGCCGACAGCGAGGACTTCATCGACCACCAGTATCTCTGGTTCGAGGTGGGCTGCGACGGCAAATGCCAGGCGGACGTACATGCCGCTGGAATAACGCTTGACGGGGGTGTCGATGAATTTCTCAATTTCGGAAAAATCGACAATCTCATCAAATTTACTATCAATCTCACCACGGCTCATTCCTAAAATTGCTCCATTTAGATATATATTTTCCCGCCCGGTCAGTTCACGGTGAAAACCGGTACCTACTTCAAGCAAGCTGGCAATGCGGCCTTTGACCCTAATCCTTCCCGATGTCGGCGCAGTGATGTGCGAGAGAATTTTGAGCAGGGTGCTTTTGCCTGCGCCGTTCTTTCCAATGATGCCGAGGACTTCACCCTGTTTCACCGTAAAGGAAACATCATTGAGGGCCCACAGGTCCTGGCCATCGCGGTTGCCGTGATCGGTTTCACCAATGCGCAGCATGGGGTTAGGCTTGCCTCGCGTTTTGGCCCACCAGAGTTTAAGGTCATTTGAAATAGTACCTGTGCCAATCTGACCCAGCCGATAGACCTTGCTCAAGTTTTCAACAGAGATTACAGTCGTCATATGGTATCCATAAAATTCTGCTCAACGCGATTGAAAATAACGATTCCCAAAGCAACAACCACCAACATAAAGATAAAACTATATAATAAATGCCCCAGGTCCACAGTCCCTGCCCCTAAAAATGCGTAGCGAAAAGTCTCCACGATAGGCGTCACAGGATTGGCCAGGATCAAGGGTCGAAATCGTTCCGGGATGGATGAAACCGGGTAGATAACCGGTGTGGCGTACATCAGCAGCTGCACCCCAAAGGTCACCAGAAAACGAAGGTCCCGGTACTTGGTGGTCAGGGAAGAGATAATAATGCCAAAGCCCATACCCAGGCCCGCCATCAGCAGCATTAAAACAGGCAGAAAAAAGATCCAGGCATTGGGTCGTATCGATGAGCCGCTTAACATAAAGAAAAGCACAAAGGAAACAAAAAGAGCCAATTGGATCAAAAAAGTGATCATATTGGAGATCAAAATCGAGAGAGGCACAACCAAACGCGGGAAATAAACCTTGCCAAATAAATTATAGTTCTGCACAAAAGTGTTGGAGGTTTTATTCAGGCAGTCCGCAAAATAAGCCCAGATGACTGTCCCAGACATATAAAAGAGAAATTGGGGCAAACCATCTGTCGGCAGGCTGGCTATCTGACCAAAGATCACTGTAAACATCAGTGTCGTCAAAACCGGCTGGATCAAATACCACAGCGGCCCTAAAATGGTCTGCTTGTAAGCGGAAACAAAATCCCGCCGAACAAAAAGTAAAACCAGGTCTTTATAACGCCACAGCTCACCCAGGCGCAAATCTAGTAGACCGCGTTGGGGTTCGATGATCATGTCCCAGTTTTCGTCTTGTATTTCCTTTATTTCGTTGACCAAGTCAGTCACAATTATTTTCCTAGAGTCTTTCTACTTTTGGATTATCTTTGCCCATCTTCAAAACCCGAGCAATCAACCCGCCGATATTCTTATGGTGATTGGCGAAAATTCGCGGCTAATCTTCTATTTCTAGATCTAAATGCTGAATGATGAAGAACTCTCTTCAGCAAAATGATAAGAACTCAACTTTTTAATTATTCCCCGTAAATAAGGTTCCTCAATAATCTCCACCCTTCCAAAACAACTCTGGGATTTTTTTCCACGCTCCGCCATTGTGACATTCCCTTAAAATATCAGCCGGTATTCTTTATTTAAATAACCCCCCTTACCCCCATCTTACCCAAAGTTACATTTTTCTTTTTCTGACCTGGCTGCCAGGTAATTCCAGACGCATATTCTGGTCTTTAAGCAATTTGAGCAATACCCGCACGCGTTCATTGCCCGGCAAACTCAAATCAAAAACTGCTTTGTATCCGTCGAAGGGACCATCTTGGATAATGACCTCATCACCCGACACCAACCCAGCCAAGTTTTCACCACCAGCAGCATTGACAGCGGAAACCTGTTTGCGAATAATGTTGACCAACTCATCTGACACCCAGGCTGGCTCTTTCCCAAAAGCCACCAATCCAACAGCGCCCGGCATCCACTTTAAAGCAGAAAGTTTTTCCTGTTCTAAATCAACATGAATAAACAGGTATCCCGGAAAATACGGTTTATATTTCCTCGCCCGCGGATTTACAGGTTGCACACGCACTGCAGGATAATAAACTTCAATCTCTCGTGATTGCAGCTGCCCAAAAAGAAAATCTTCCTTACGAGGCTTGCTTCGTAAAACATACCAGCAGGTAGTCAAGTTAGCACAACTCCATATTGTGCATCCAAGAAACACTTGATTGCAATATTTTCACGAAAATCTTCTCCGATTGCTTCCGTGCTTTGGTGTATCTATAGATCCAATAATTGTTTCTAAAGTACCATATTTTGTCTATACGAAAGGCTGGGATCCCGCCCTGATTTACCAATAGCTATACCTTGCTTCGCTGATGATTTCCAGCACTGCCCTTGCTTTTGAATTCTGGTGTGAAGACTCGTCTTCTTGTCGTTTCGCATCCCTTATCTATAGTCTAGTCTTCTCTCTGGTTATTGTCCAGTCTTTAGGTCCACATTCCAACCCGGAAACCTTCTAAAAGGTCTTTCATTTCCTTCCCGCGAGCAATAAGTACTTTGGTGTCCTCCTGAGTACGACGTCAGACCCTTTGGGACATATTTTCACAGTTTAAGTAGAGTCTTTTCACTTTGATTATACTTCCTCAAACGACAGCCGATGAAGGCGTTTGCGTTCCTGTAAAGTCTTTTTCTGGATTTACCGCGTTCAAAGGACAATTCTAAGCAATTTTTGGTTATATCTATAACTATTCCCTGCTAATAGAGCATTTATCCCTCTAATTGCACCGAGATTACGCCAGGTAATATCCATCAAACCAAACAGAATGGCGGCTCGATTTCTTGAAATATCGCAGTATTCCCCTACTCTATTCAGCCAGTAATATCGCTGTTTTTGTACGATACAGTCAGGTAATCCCTTTGCTTTAACTTGAAACCAAAGGGACAGTATTGTATACTGATATCATTCCCCACATTATTTGTTTCAAATTTAGATTTCCTTACTGGTTTAAGACCTACTACTTAAAACGTATCAGGATCTAACCAAACACTAATCCGCAGGTATAGTCAGGTACCATTCAGAGTGCATCCATCAACAGCTTGACTGATCTCCCTGCGGATGTTTTTTAACCAATTGTTCTTTTAGAATACACCAGGAGTAATTATGACTCAAGAGAAGAAAAAACCAGGTTGGGTGATATTTGGAATCGGCTGCGGTTGCCTGGTTTTTGTTGTTCTTGTAGCGATTGGAATCTACCTCTATGCAGGCTGGCTGGGCTACAAGGAAGCCCCGATGATCGTAGATGTCCAGGAAACATCCCCGCAGCTGCAGGATCCTTACACTCTTAGCCCTGCGCAAGAAGAAGAGCTCTTCACTTTCGGGTATCCGGAGGCTTTCACGATCCTGTTTTATGAAGAAGAGACAGTCGGGGGTGGTATTGCTCCTGTTCGGCTGGAAACCTGGGATTACTATACCCAGGGGATTGGATTAACCTTTATCAATGGCGATCTTATTGCTGAAGATCCACTTGAGATTGCCAATGTGGGTTCTCTAGATCCTCTACCCTATTACCCGGAACAGTTCAGCGCTTTCATGAGCCTGGAGGAAGTCATTGCTGCGGCTGGAATTAACACCTATGTGGAGATTCCCCTGGATAAAGATTTCCTGGAAGGTGGAGTTTCTTATTTTGCTAATTCACTAACCTTTGGATTAAAAAACGATAAACTTCTATATATTGAAGCGCTGGCGCTGACCTCGGCCGAATAAAGTCATTTCAACATCCCTAAAAGGTGAGTACCTATGAAAAATCGATCTTTGTGTTTATTATTGATCTTTTGTATCAATCTGGTTCCAATCTATCCGGTTCAAGCCCAGGAAATGCCTGCCAGATCTGTTTATGACTCGCTCGCGTTAATGTACGTTAACGATGCAATACTATTAGGGGAAGCAGAGCTGGAAGAGGTTTTCCATTCTCCCGGTTTGCTGGCACCTGGAGCAAATATTCTCCACGACGAACCAGATAACGCTACCCTTGCTTTTGCCCTTCAAGCTGCAAAAGACCTCCGCAATGACCTGGATGCCAATTGCTCATTACTGACGGCCCAATACCGCCAGGCAGACAAAAACTGCGAGGCAGACCGCATCCAATCCGTCTGCGATGAAAAGAGGGCTGAAATCGACGCTGAAATTGGATTGCTCCATAAAAAACGGGGGGATCGCCGACGTCCCCTTACGAAATTCTGGCATTCTATCAAACGCAGCGGGAAAAGTATCTGGCGGCGGATTGGTCCGGTGGGACGAGCCTTCCTTAGAAAAGTAGGTCCTGAGGCCCTCAAGATCGTTGCTTCCGGAGGAACTCTCAGCACCAGCGTGATAAAAAACCTATTCAAACATACCGCAAAAACTATGATCCGTGGTCGAATAAAAAAGATGGTTTCCCGCGGTGTGCAGCATTTAATCTTGGGGCAGATTGAAATAGCTCAGGCTGCCGGATTGGATATCTGCGAACCTGAGGAAGACCAAACCCAGGATGAAAGTGAACAACCGAAAGATGAAAATATAACTGGGAATGATTTTAAACTGCCTGACTCAGGGGTCTGGAATCTGTCCTGTCAGGATACCGATGAATTTCGAGATAAATATTACCAAACGGTTGTTTGGAATGTAACAATCGATTGGAAGGCCCGAGCTTTCACGGGGATTATAGAAGCCCAGGGAGATCAAATATTCACAACCGATGGTGCATACGGGGCACCAGATATAGTTGAAATAACCCATTTGGATTGGAAGGAAGAAGGCAGTGGGTCTGTTACCGAAGACGGTTTCTTTTGGGGAGATTTCAGCCAGGCGATCACAACTACGAATAAACATCAAGGGGTGGTTACTAATATTAATACTCGGGAATCAACAGAAAATTGGATCGGCGCCATAACTGAGACTCTTGATCAAGTATGTTTTTACCGAGTCGGCGCACAGGATTGGTTTACCCTGGATTGGATTAGAGAGCGAGGCAGGCAAGAGATGCTTGATCATCCTGGAGGGCTATGCGAAGCTCTATGTTATGTTAAATAATGATTGTACTCGGCTTTTCCTAAATTCTTGTGGGGTTTAGGTATTAAAGGGAGATTTGTAGCAATCCTTGGAATACTTATGTTTGGTTTGATCCCTTTTCCACTCCATGAAGCTAAGTTGAAAACGCTCTCCGGTTTCCAATGGACGAGGCTACTTCCCTGATGTACAGTAGCGATGCGCTGCTTTTGGACGAGAGTGATATTGACGGGCAATTCTAAGGTATTTTTGGTTCAATCGATATCTAAATCCCTGCCATCTGTTCAATGCTCTCTTTAATTGCACCGGGAAGCATTAAATATGAACTAAGAATCACTGGCACTTATGCATTTCTTGACTTTTACCCCCTAAAAAGATACCATCTTCCCACCACTCACCCGTAGCTCAATGGATAGAGCCCTTCGACTGTGCTCAGGACAGGCGTCTGACTTCAAATCAGCAGGTTGGGGGTCCCCAAAGGGGATGCCATTCGAGTCCCTCCGGGTGCGCTAAAACACCTCCTTTGGGAGGTGTTTTTTAAATACACAGATCCCTATAGACAGACACCCCCCACTTGTGGTATACTCCCGCGGTTGGTTCAGATATGACCAATTACAACTTAATATTATTTTTGTTTTGAAAATTCCAAATGGCGGCTCGTTCATATCGGGACGAGCTTTTTTCTTGCCGCGGGGGTTAAAGGTAAAGCGGCTGGTAGAACCCGGATCATTTTCCGCGAGGAAAGCGCTCAAATCACATGGGTTGTGAGGCTTCAAGAGTTATCAAAACGTTAGAGGAGATTTTGATGACTATTGAATTTTCGCAGTTAACCCTGCACCCTGCATTGCTGCAGGCAGCAGCCGAACTCGGTTTTAAGACACCCACTGAAGTCCAAACTAGAGTAATTCCCTTAATGCTGGAAGGCAAGGATGTTCTTGCCCAATCCCAGACAGGCTCCGGGAAAACAGCAGCCTTTGCTTTTCCAATCTTAGAAAACTTAATTAATAACAATTCCGGAGGCTCTGTTAACACCCTGGTGCTAACCCCTACTCGTGAATTGGCTATCCAGGTAGCAGATGCTATCAGCCAGTATGGGCGCCACCAAAAAGTGGATGTGATGCCGGTTTACGGTGGGCAGCATTATGGCACCTCAAGGCGCCGGCTCAAGGATGGCGTTGATGTGATTGTGGGAACCCCGGGCCGTCTGCAGGATTTGATGCGTCAACGCATTTTGGATCTTAGCGATGTTCAAACCGTGATCCTCGATGAGGCAGACGAAATGCTCAGCATGGGTTTTATTGAGGATGTAGAAAACATCCTGCGCGAAACCCCTGCCCAGCGCCAGACCACATTATTCTCTGCCACACTGCCAAAGTCGATCCGGCTGCTGGCTGACAAATATATGAATTCACCCGAGACTGTGATGATCCAGCGCAAACAGGTCACTGTTGATACGGTAGAACAGCGGTATTATCTGGTGAATCAAAAAGATAAATTAGCTGCCCTAACACGGCTTTTTGAAATTGAGGATATTGGTGCAACTCTGGTTTTCACAAAAACCCGGGTGGGTTCCGCCAAGGTAGCGAATGAATTAATTCAGCGGGGATTTTCTGCTGAAGCGTTAAACGGCGACCTGGCTCAGGACGCCCGCATCCGCGTGTTGGATCGCTTCAGATCGGGTCAAATTAAAGTTTTAGTTGCTACCGATGTTGCAGCCCGGGGGCTCGACATTGATGATATTTCCCATGTGTTTAACTATGATATTCCCACCGACCCTGAAATTTATGTCCACAGGATTGGTCGTACAGGTCGGGCCGGAAAAGATGGAATCGCAATTTCCCTCATTACTCCGGGGGATAAGCGGTACCTGGGGCGAATTGGGAGCTTCACAAAATATCAAATACCCCAAGCTCAATTTCCAACTGAAAAAGACATCCAAGAACGACGGGAAATTAAACTTCTCGAAAAGATGGAAATCTGGCTGGAACGAGATCGCTGCAAACGCGAACAGGAAATGGCAGAATATCTTGTAGCATCTGGACACGACCCTATCAAAGTCGCTGCCGCTGCTATCAAAATGGCTCGAGGTGAAGAAAACCTACGTCCCATCGAGAGCATATCTACAGTGCGAATCAACCAGTCCAATGGAAAAAACTCGAAACGGAAAGGGTATTCAAGAAATGGTAAAAGCCACGCCCGCCGAGGATCTATTTCTAAATCGTCTTCATCCCATGAAGAAGGGATGGTGCGTTTGAGTCTAGGTCGCGGCAGTCAACATGGTATCAATCCAGGGGAAATCGTTGGGGGAATTGCTTCCCGGGCGGATATACCCGGGCACGGGATTGGTAAGATCAGGATCTATGATAAATTCACTCATGTAGATGTCAGGGAAGAATTTGTTCCCAGTGTCCTGGGAAAAACCGGATCATATCATTTCCACGATCAACATCATGTGAAGATCAAACGGGTTTCTTGATAAATAAAAACCGAACATTTCTGTTCGGTTTTTATCTTTTTCAGACTAAAACTTCCAAGGATCAAGAGATTTCAATTTGCTTTTTGCTCTCTGCTGAATTAATGCCAGCTTCCAGCACTTTCATGCCCAGGTAGCCGTCATAGAAATTGGGGGCAATTTTTCCATCCCCATCAATTGCCTTGAGGAAATCAACCACAGCATGGTGGAACTCATGCTCATAACCAATATTGTGAGCGGGTGGCCACCAATTGGCAATGTAGGGATGGCTGGGATCAGTCGCCAGGATGGTCCGGAATCCCTTTTCACCATCCGCGTCTTCAGAGCAGTAATACTGCAGCTCATTCATCCTCTCCAGGTTAAAGATCACTGCCCCTTTAGAACCGTAGATCTCAAAGTAATTATAGTTCTGCCGGCCGATAGCAAATGTGGTGGCATCAAAGGAACCCAGGGCGCCATTTTCAAATTCCACAATCATGGAAATGGCATCCTCTAACTCAACTTTCCCCATTTCTGAAACCTCTCCGCTCCCAGCGCTGAATGTGGCCGCATCAGCTCCTGGTAATGGCCGTTCCTTGATAAAAGTCTTCATCATGCCGGTGACAGATTTAATCTCGCCGACCAGGAACCGGGCCAGATCCACACTGTGGGAATTAATGCCGCCGTTTGATCCCATACCGGCGATATCCTTCTGCATGTGCCAGGTGAGCGGGAAGTTAGGATCCATGGTCCAGGACTGTAAATAGCAGCCCCGCCAGTGATAAATCTTTCCCAGCTTTCCGTCGTTTATCATTTGCTTCGCGAGCATTACTGCCGGGCAGCGGCGATAGTTGTGATTCAGGTAATGCACCACCCCGGCTTTTTCTGCTGCCTCATGCATCTCTAAGGCTTCTTCAGCGGTTAAGGCAATTGGTTTTTCACAGAAGATATGTTTACCAGCTTTGGCGGCTGCCAGGGCAATGGGATAGTGCAAATTTGGCGGAACAGAAATATCAATGATGTCGATATCATCCCGTTCGACTACTTTTTTCCAATCCGTTTCCACCTCTTCCCAACCCCAGTTATCTGCAAATTCCTGGACGGCTTCCTTGGTTCTTCCACAGGCAACTTTTAAAACCGGTTTGATGGGAACATCAAAAAAGTTGGTTACATTTTTCCAAGCGTTGGAATGGGCTTTGCCCATAAATTTGTAACCGATAATGGCTACATTCATTTCTTTCATTTGTGAACCTTCCTTTTCATCTGAATGAATACTGCCCTAATTATTATCATTTCTCTCCCGTTTTTATAATCCAGCAACCAGATTTTGCAAATATTTAACGCTCTTTTCAACAGCGACATCCTCATTGGTGCCAACTTCCGGATGCGGAAAATCCAGTTCCACGGCCAATAATCCAGGATAATTCAGGTCCTGGAGCATTTTCCCCAATTCTGGCATATTAATATAACCTTCACCTACCGCTACTGAGGAGAAGAAGAACCATTCATCAGCCGCAACGCCAGGGGTAATTTTTATATCCTTAATGTGAGTAGCGTAAACATATTTCCCAAGTTTTTCCAACGCTTTGACTGGTTCATCCAGCAGGCGCATGAAATTACCCGTATCAAAAGTAAGCCCAAAATAATCCGAACCAACCTCTTCAATTAAAGCTAAAAATTCATCGGAATCAAAGTCAAAGTGATTCTCCACAGCCAGTTTTACATCGAGTTCTTCCGCTACTTTGACTGCTTCTTTGAACATTTCAGTTAATTTTTTAAGCTGTGGTCCATGGGGTTCAAACCGGAAGGCCAGGCTGCTGCCAACGGTGCGCATCACCGGAGCCCCGATTTTTTTGGCGTAGGATATGTGATCGATCATATCCGCCAGCATGGGTTCATTTTTCCCGCCTTCCAAACCATCCGGATGTCCCCAAGCCCAGACCCGATCAAAACCATAATCATCCAGCGCAGCTTTTAGATCTTTAAGATAATCATCTTCAAAACTTTTAATGAAGCAGGATTCAAGCGAGACACCATCCACACCCAATTCTTTTGCCCTTTTCAGAAAATCCTCTGTCGTCATACCCTTGTCTGGCACCACCTGCTGTGGATACACTTCTCCAAAAAAGCGGTGGTAGCTATAATTATCAATTCCTACTTTTAGTGTCATGATGAGCTCCTTTTTTTAACAAAATCAAATTTTGATTTCATATTAATCCAAAACAGTATAACAACAATTCCCGATTTCTTCCTCCTTTTAACTTATTATTGGATTATTCCTCCAGTAAGGATTATTGTAATTTATAACGTTTGGCAGTTTCTATCATCGCGTCTATGTTTTCATCCGGCGTGGTTGGCGGAAGCGCACAGCCGGGGCCCAGAATGAATCCACCGCCTGGAGATAAATTCTCCAGCGCTTCCAGGCATTTTTCTTCTACCAGCTCCGGTGTACCATAGACCATCACATCGCTTGGATCAATAGGGCCCAGTAAGGTGGCTTTTCCTCGGGCAGCCTCCTTAATAACTTTCTGGTCAGATTTTTGATCTATTTCAATGATCGCAGCCCCGGTATTAACCATATCCTTAATGATAGGCGTGGCATTCCCGCAGATATGGTAGGCTAGAATAATATCCTTCTCCTTAAGGCTTCTCGCTAACTTTTCCACGTACGGGTACGCAAATTCCCGGTAATACTTGGGGGAGATTAAATCTGGACCGGAGGGTGAATCCCCGATCGAGGTAGCATGGGCGCCCTGCTCAATTTGCGCCAGGGCGTACTGTTCACAGACTTTCAGGCAAAATTCTAGTAATTGATGGACTTTGTCCAGCTCTTTGCCCAATGCCAGATCCAGCAGGAATTCGCTCAATCCCCGGATCTCGCAGGCTAAGCTGAAAGGACCCTGATCTGCCCGTCCCATCACAAATGCTTTCTGCCCGATTTCTTCCACAACAATCCGGGTTGATTTCAGGAGTTCACTGAGCAGCGGATCTTTGTAGGGATCAGGCACTTTAAGTTTATCGATCTCATCAAGACTGCTGATTGCCGGATGGCTGGCTACCGGTGCTGAATCCTCCTGGTATTTCACCTGGACACCGCAAGCCTCAGCCAGCGCTGCGGTGCCATTTTCAACCAGCAGCACATCATGTCCGTATCGTTCCCAGGCCTTAATCTGCCCTTCAGCCATGGCCCCTCCATCCCTGTAAAAGGCTGCAAAATCCTTAACATCCAGGAACCTGGGGATCACCATAAAATTATGCAAATCCACCGGGACTCTATCCACCGGCTTAAAAGCAATTGTGCGTAACGTGCGTTCTACTGAATTGAGTTCTTCGACCATAAGATTATCTCTGTCCGATCCAAAATCAAACCAGAATTGGAAGTGGGATGATTATTAATCATTTTGTTCTAAAAAGATTCAACTTTCCAGCCAAAAACCTGCCCAATCTGGCGGATTTCTGGAAGCCGATGGCCGGTCAGGATCAGGTAATGGTGTGATGTTAACGAGCTCACCAGCTGGTGCCCATCGCTGACTCGAATCACAGCGCCATTAATACAGTCTGAATCTTCATACTGAATATACTTTTCTATTTCGCCCTCAATCACAGAGATGGTTTCCAGATCCGGATGCAATTTTGCCAGGGTCATCGCCCCTTCCGGCATGCGGGCATCAATCGCTGTGGCATTTTCATCTACAATGGCCAAAACTTTATCCCTTAACGTCCACTCCGTGGAGAATGATTGCGGGACGACACCAAAATACCCACAATGGGCTGCCAGGATGTAATTATCCGGATTTCCTTTCACTTCCGGGAAATAGGGAATTTTTTCATGTTTTAAAGCGGCATCTCCCATCAGGAAAGGATACATATTGGTCATCATGATTGGACAATCCAGTGACTTGTTGAGGAGGTATTTGCTCAGCATCACTACGGTGTCCGCTTCACAAGCCCAGATCAACTTCCTTTCCTCGTAAAGCATGTTCCAGGCCAGACAGGGTGTAGTGTCCGAATAATGGGATTCGTTGAGGCAGTTGATCCCCAAGGCCTTGATTGAGTTGTCTTCATCCAGAGCTTGCTTGAGTTTCAAATAAACTTTCAAGGCGCTGTTGCGCTGTCGATTATTGACCTTGCCCATCGGGAGCCGGTCCTTCCATTCCCCCCAGACCTTTTCCGCTTCCTCATCAGGGATTTCCTTGGCCTCTGCTCCCATCTTTTCGAAGCTGCGCTTCTCAAGGGTCACGCCGTACTTGTCCAGCATGCGCTGGGTGCATTCATCCTCCCACCAGTAGAAACGCTTAAAGATTTCAGGTTGGAAACCTTCCCCGGGGTTATCCTGATATACCAGGAATTTGGATATCATTAAATCCTTCTTGACTGCGAGCGCTCTGGCCAGATTTTTAGTCTGCTCCATGTTATAGGGAGCGATCACATCCACACCCTCCAGGCGCAGATACTGGATAATCTCCCAATCCCACATGGCCATGGTGCCGAATTCTGTGGTGATGATCAAGATCGGTACATCAATGGCTCGAAAATCATCCAGCTGCCGGTATGCTTCCCCCAGGATCTGGGGAAACAAGACGGCATCCGCTTCAGGGATTGGATCCCCGAAACCCACTTCTGGCAGAAACTGAATATCATCCGCCAGGAGTTCCTTAAGCAAGTTCAGTTGAGTATCAAAGTCCTGGTCTCGCCCTTCCTTGAAATAAAATGGAACAACCTGTGCTAACATACCTGCCTCCTGTAGATTTCCAATTATCCTCGCACTGAACTGGCTGCCGCATCCAGTTCGTTAAATAATTCCGGGGGTAAGTCTATATGCAACACTTCGGCGATAACCTGCGACCAGCCGTGCAAAAAGTATACCCATCCATCTTCCACCTGGAGATTTCTTGATTCAACCTGCTTTAAAGCCTGGTGCATAAAATCCAATTCTCCCCGATAGTTAAATTCCCAAGCGATGCCATTCGTGGGAAAGATCCCCTCATCCGTAAGCGGAGATCCCGGTGTATCCTTTCCCATCCCGGTGGCATTGATCACTATGCTGTGTTCAGGCAGTCCTGCCATAACTTGGTCGTTTTTCCTGGGATCACTATTATGGATATATTCCACCTGGATATTGGAATCATATTTTTTAACCATTTCCCGCATATGGTCCAATTTTCCCGGAGAGCGGTTAACCGCGATAAACTTTCCTGGACGATCAGCGTGGTCTGGTTTATTAATCAAGTACAGCAGGGTTGCCAGTGCCGCGCCGCCTGCACCAAGGCACAACACCTGCCCACCCGTTTTTCCAAAGTAACCCGGACTGATAATTGCCTCCAGGCTCAATCCGGCAGTGATGGGGTCTTTTGCGTGTCCCCGGAGCTGGCCGTCTTTTTTGCTGATACAGGATAATTCCGCTGTTGTTTCAGCATATGGATCAAAATAATCAAACATATCTCTGGTCGCAGAATAAACGTTCATTTTATGCGTGGTAACCAAAGCACCCAATGACAAAGGATCATATTTGATCTGGGCTACAGATTTCCGGTAGTTTTCCGGTTCATCGTGGATTTTATGGTCAATGCCTTCCAGAATCACATCTTTTCTTCCCAGCACTTCCATCCACAAGGGAAATACTTTATTAATTGAAGAGCTCCCGGTTGTTACACCGATGAAATAAAATGTCGGGAAAGCTTTGGTTTCGATGTTGTATTCCATTGTTTTCCTTACGCTTATTAATTCTCTCGAGCTACACGAACAGCAGCACAATATTTTCTGGCAATTTCGGTAATCTTTTTAAAGTCACCCGCCAGAGCCAATTCCTTTGGACAGAGGTTGCTTCCCGCTCCAACTGCAAAAGCGCCAGCCCTGAACCAATCTCCCAGATTGGTGTCTGATACACCGCCAGTCGGCATCATTGGAATATCAGGAAAGGGTCCCTTTAACGCTTTCAAGTGAGCCGGACCGCCTAACGAACCAGGGAAAATTTTTATCACATCACTTTTTAGAGACCAGGCATGCATCACTTCTGAGGGAGTAAAAGCTCCCATCATTACCGGTAGCCCGGTAGCTATCATCGCTCCAGCTAACTCATCCTCAGTATGGGGGCTTACCAGGAAACTTGCTCCAGCTTCCTGAGCCTGCTTGGCTTGCTCGGGGCTGGTGAGCGTGCCCATTCCCAGCGTGATTTGGTTTCCAAATGTCTGGTCCAATTTCCTCACAACCTTCAGGGCATCAGGTGTCGTAAAGGTAATTTCAATCCCGGTGACACCGCCTTCAACCAGCGCTGACACCATATTTAAAGTCAGGTCAGGAGAAGGTCCGCGTAAAACCGCCAGAATTCCCAGTTCCTGGATTTGCTTTAATATTGTTTCTTTTTTTATCATACAGTTTCCTTAAACTATTCTAAACCTGGGTTCCTCGCCGCTGAGAACCCGGAGGCAATCCTCTAACGCCATTCGGCCCATCGCATTGGTAGCTGAGTCTGCGTGCGCTCCCATATGCGGTGTAAGAATCACATTCTCTAAAGCCAATAACGGGTTATCTTTTCCGGGTGGTTCTTGCTGGTAAACATCAAGGGCAGCCCCACGCAATTTTCCTGATTTGAGCGCCTTAACCAATGCTTCTTCATCCACCAGATCACCTCGGGCAGTATTCACAAGCCAGGAACCCGTTTTCATCTTCCCGAAAAAGTCTTCGTTCACCAGTTGGATTGTATCTGGCGTACCCGGCAAGTGCAGAGAGACAATATCAGCCTTTTCCAGTAATTCAGTTAAGGGCACATAATCAATATTAAACTGATCAGCGAATTCTTTATCCTCGTAGATGTCATAAGCCAGTAAATCACAATCGAATCCAAATAATCTTCTGGCAGTTTCTTTGCCGATTGCCCCCAAACCAATCAGGCCCACTGTTTTTCCTTCCAATGAGAATCCTTTCCTGCGAGGCCATTCCCCCTCCCGGGTTTCTTGGGAACAGATAAGAACCGGCCTCAGCAGATTCAGGATTAAAGCCGTTGTTAATTCCGCAACGGATTTTGCGTTTGCGCCTGGCGTATTGGTTACAGTGATTCCTCTTTTTTTTGCGGATTCCAGGTCAACATTGTTATAACCAACACCGTAGCGGGCTATCACCTTAAGATCAGAAGCAGCAGTCAGGGCTGCTTCATCAATCTCGTCCAACCCGGCAATCATCCCCTGAACCCCGATTAACATCCCTTGCAGCTGGGTCGATGTAAGCGGTTTCCCGGTTGTGTTGTATATCACTTCACCAACCACCGCTTCCAGGTCTGTTTTTAAACTCTCATCCTGGGTCGCATAAGATGTTGGCGTCACCAAAACCTTAAACTGCTTGAGGGATTTCATGACCCCTCCGGGGGAGACCAGCGGGGATTATCTACAACCTCTGCTTTTCCATCCACTTCCATAATTAACTTTCGAAATCCCTGGGTTTCAATCGTGGCATAATTGTGCCCTGCATCACCCGGGTAGGCGAAAAACATTACCAGGTCTTCCTCTATTCCGATATTCACTGAACGGTGAGCCCAGCGCGGCGGAACGTACAGCACACTTCCTGGTTTGAGTATTTCAACAGACCAATCTCCTTCAGGGGTTTCCATAACCATGTATCCCTGGCCGTTTAATGTGTAGTAGATTTCCGCGGTCTCTAAGACGATATGATAATGCCCTTTGGTCATATAATATTCATTCCCTACTTTACCGGGATGAACAATTGATATTCCATGCAGGATCTCCCCAGCTACTTCGGGCCGTTTGAGCTCATAAACCTCATACAACAAGCTGTCGTCATTACTTAACTTACTCGCAAAAGCTTCTCTATCCAAATATTGACCTTCCATTTTACTCAAGTGTCGTTTGATGTGATTGTCAAAGTGACTGGGTACAAAGTCTGGGGCTTCTAGATCAAAGGAAAATGGTCCGTTTTTCATACAATTTACTCCTCAATGTTCACTGCTAGGCACCTGTTGATATTCCCACCCATTAAATCCGTTATTATTGACCCCTCAGTAATTTCCATTTCCATGCGCTTTTTAATCTGATGGATAAACCCGGCTAAACCAGGCCCCTCACCCATGCTTTCCCACATTTTTTTATCCGCAAGATCTGTGGCTAAAGCGACTGACTTGTGATATCCAGCTTTGATCATTTCTGGAATTAACTTCCAGAGGTTTTTTTCTGGGTGATATTTTGGCCGAAAAAACGTGTCGTATTCCAGCAGGCATCCCGCCTGGGCTAACTCCTGATGTAAACCTGGATCAGGCCTTTTATCAATATGGCAAATCACCAGACGATCCAAAGGCAACCCAAGCTTGGAAAACATGTCAAGGAAATTTTCGACTCCTGCGCCCTTTTCTGTATGCATTTCAATTTTATAGCCGCTCTCTATACTGGCAGCCACTGCCGCTTCCAATAGATTCAGGGGTGTCTTTTTTATTGTTTCCCTGACAGCAATTTTGATAAAACCGGGATAAACCGGATCAGAATTCCTGGTTTCTACTAAACCATCTTTTATTTCCGCCAGGAAATTCGCAGCCGCCTGGTGAGCGTCCATCTTCCAAAGGTCTGCTCCTTCAGGGTAATAATCGCTCAAATGAAAGCCCGTGCAGGAAACCACATTGATTCCACTTCTCCTTGAAAGAGACCGGAGGCGATTGCCATCCCTGCCCGCGCCGCCTGGCTGGCAGTCAATTTGAGATCCTCCACCGGCATTTTTATAAGCAGCCAGGTCCTCCAGGATTAATTCCTCCTGATTCAAAACGGGTGCTTTGCCTCCAATCCCCTCTACTGGAGATATCCAAATATGGCTATGCGCATCAGTTATGCCCATCTTTCCTGGGTTTTTTGGTCCGAGGACTGTGATAACTTTTTGACTCATTTTAAATCGTCAGTGAAACCCGTAAATTAGTCCCGTCCGCAGCTGCTTTAAAAGCAGCGGGGGCTTCACTGAGCGGAAAGCGGCTGGTGATTAATGGTTTAAGATCAAGGACACCAGAGTTAACCAACTCTGCCGCCTGTTTACAATCCTGTGTTGAGCAGGCTGTTGTTCCGGTTACGATTAACTCTTTATAGTGAACTGTATTTGAATTAAACCGAATCGTGGGATCATCTTTTGGAAGGCCTCCAAAAAGGTTAATCCTTCCTCCAACCCCTGCAATTTCCAGAGCGGACTCCTGGGCTGGCTTGGATGGCGCCGCTACAATCACAACATCCGCGCCCCGTCCATCGCTGACCTCCATTACGACATCCCCTATATTTTCAGAAAGCGGATCAATCACTCGATCCGCACCGAGAGCAAGAGCTTGTTTCCTGCGGTTCTCCACTGGTTCGCTGACCAAGACGCAGGCGGCACCCCGGGCTTTTGCCAGCAGCATATGCAGTACGCCTATTGGACCAGCGCCCATAACCACAACAACATCGCCTCTGCCCAGCCTTACGGCGTTTTGGCCCCTGACTACACAAGCCAACGGTTCAATTAACGCGGCCACTGCTGGGTCCTGATCATCATTTACCGGCATAACATTTCCCTGGCGAATCGCCTCTGCCGGCACGTGCATATATTCCGCAAAAGCTCCGTCTAGATTGATTCCAAAGGCTTTAAAGTTTGGGTCCAGATTGTTATTCCCAGAAAGCGTCTCAGGGCTGTCATCTTCACCCATATTTGGTGCGATAAATACCCGGTCGCCTACCTGATATTTTTTTACCTCCCCGCCCACTTCAGCAATCACACCCACTACTTCGTGTCCTGGAACACGGATGGTTCCTTCGGGATACATCCGGTGCCCACCATGGAAAATCCGCAAATCAGTTCCGCAGATATTGGCGTTGAGCACTTTAAGCAAAATTTCATCTTCACCGATCTCTGGAATCGGTATGGACTCCACCCGAATATCCTCAGGACCATGATACACAGCCGCCTGCATTTGATCTTTCATAGTTTTTACATTACCTCACTGAGCAGCACAGGGCGCTCTTCCAGGAATGATTTTGTTCCAGCTAATACTCCAGCAACGGCCCAGCGTCCATCCTCGCCTGATACGATGGGTTCAGTATCGTTCTGAATTGAGAGGATAAAGTGTTCAATCTCATTAATATATGCCATCTTAAACCGATCCGGCCAGCGTCGGAAAATGGGTGTCACCAATCCTGTCTCCCGGTCAATACCCACGGTGAGCGCATTATTCTCCAATCCGCCAATAATCATGATGCCTTTTTTTCCGATGATCTCCATCCGGGCATCGTAGCCGTAATCACAGGGGCAAACCCCGGAGATGCTGCCTAATCCACCTGACTCAAACTTTAAGTTGGCAATCATATTGTCATAATAATTCTCTGTATCCACGCCGCGCTCAGCGCCTTTAAAATTCGCCACTTCCAGATAGATTCGTTCAGGATTTGAGTTCATCAACCAGCGAGTAGCATCCAGGTCATGGCTGTTTACTTCTGCCAGGTTGCCGTTGGAAGTCTTTAAATCCCTGGCCCAGGGAGGAGGTAATCCAGGACCATGGGTTAGGGATTTTACTAACATCGGCTCCCCAATTTCACCTGCCTGGATCCGTTCATACGCAAGGGAAAAATCCGGATCAAAGTGTCGCATGAAGCCCAATTGCAGGTGTGCTCCATTCTTTTGACAGGTTTCTATGATAGCATCACATTCATCTAAATCCATCGCCATGGGTTTTTCCAGGAAAACATGTTTCCCTTCTTCTGCTGCCATGACTGTTAAAGTTTTATGTGTAAAAGTTGGAGTTGTAATAACAACCGCGTCAAATTTAATTTTTTCCAGAGCCTCTTCCAAGGAGCTGAATCGTCCCTCAATAGCAAATTCATCGCCGGTTTCGTTTAACATATCTTCCTGTGTATCGACCAGAGCGACAACTTTGCCTCCGGGGATATATCGGCTTAAAGTCCCGGAATGCAGTTTTCCAACTCTCCCGGCGCCTATTATGCAAACTTTTACGATCTGAGCCATCAATGATTCTCCTTTAAATTACTGCGCCTGGGACCTAAATGTGTTCGCCAGGGTTTCCTGCAGGTCGATGTAGCGCTTGACATGAAACTGATATTTTGAGTGGTTATTCAGATCAGGACTCACTGGTTCTCCTGCATACACGGCGTGATCATAAGCTACTTCGGCCAGGTTGTCATAGATTCCGGCTGCTTTCCCTGCAATCATGGCTGCACCCCAGGTCCCAAATTCAATCCTGGCCAAGCGCAGGAAAGGCACACCCAGCACATCTGCTTTAATCTGATTCCAGATCCGACTCTGAGCGCCCCCGCCAATCACGCGCGCTTCAGTCAAATTAAGATTTGGAATCAATTTTTTTAATATGTTTAGATAATAAGCATACTCATAAGCTACTGACTCCAGCACAGCCCTGTAAAAATGCTCCTGGCTGTGCGAGAACGAAAAACCCACCCAGGCGCCTCGCATCTCGGGGGTAGCCGGGCAAATTCGGCCAGTTAAATGAGGTGAAAAATAAAGATCCGAGGATCCGAGGGGCGCTCCTTGAGCCAGTTTTTCCAGTTCTAGGTACAGGTCCCCGGCTTCACCGGCCTCTCCCCGGAAGGTATTATAGAAATTATCCCGGAACCAGGTCAGGGCTTGTCCCCCACCGGCGATATACGCCAGGGGATGCCATAACCCGGGGATTACCGAGCGCATGGTTAACAAAGCTTTATTCTTTATATCGGGAGCGAATTGGTCTGTGCATCCTGCCAAAACAGAAGCAGTTCCAGCAGTATCAAAAATCATGCCTGGTTTTACGATTCCTGCTCCCAGGGCTCCGGCAGCTGTGTCCCCGCAGCCGGCTGCAATTATTGTCCCCGCAGCAAGTCCAAAATCTTTCCCGGCCGACTCGGTCACCTCACCAATCACATGCCAGGGTTCAACAATTGTAGGCAGTTTTTCCATTTCAATACCGACAGCAGCGCAGATATCTTTTGACCAGGATCCTTCCAGCGCATTGCTGAGGGCAGAAAAGTGGATATAGGTATAATCAATAAAGGCTTGATCTGCGTCAAGACCAGCCATTTTCCCCGCTACATATCCCCCGGGCATTACAAACTTTGCCGCCCTGGAGTAATCATCCGGGCGTTCGGTTTTCCACCATAGAATCTTGGGTCCATGATCACAGGTAGGTGGGCATCCCGTTAGTTTTGTGATCATCTCTCCATAATTTTCTTCCAGGTATTTAATTTGCGGCTCACACCGCATATCTAGCCAGGAATCAAACTTGGAGACAGAATTGTGATTCTCGTCAATGGCGCCAACTCCAGCCATTTGGCTGTCAATAGCAATCGCGGCCACTTCCTTGGGATTTATCCCGCTTTCAGTCAGACAAGTATTGACCGTTTTGGCAGCTGTTTGATAAAAATCATCATTTTCCTGCTCTACAACAGCCGGTTCAGGATAATAAATCGGAATCTCCATTGTGTTTTCTGCGATTAAGGACCCATCTTTTAGGTAAAGCGCAGATTTGGTTGCGCTGGTACCCAGGTCCACTCCGATTAAATACTTTTTCGCCATTTAATCCCTTCTTTGATGATCAACCGCCTAACTTATAATCCTGTAGTTACAAGCACGATAAAAAAATGTAGATTTCAGGATGGCAAGTGTATTTCTTGCCATCCCTTATCTACATTCTATAAAGGCTCAGGAGGCAGCGATTCTTTTGTTAGCGTCTTTGACTAATTCACGAACAAAGGAAAGGCTCTTTTCAATCATCGGCCCGCCTTCCCCTTCGCATTCAATACTCACCACGCCGTCATATTTCATATCAACCAGAATATCAAAACATTTCTTGATATTATCAACATTTACACCATCACCAATCGCAGTGTTGCTGACAGCAATACCGGTTAACTCACCTCGAAGTGAGGCGGCCAGGGATTCTGAGACATCCTTAACATGAACATGACTTACTTTGTCCCTGAATTTTTCCAGGAAGGCAACTGGGTCCTGTCCAGCAATGAATGTATTTCCGGTATCAAAATTCATCCTCAGGAAAGGAGAATCCACAAAATTCAACATTTTCTCCATAAATTCTGGTTTTGTGGTGTAGTAACCATGAGGTTCAATATTAATGATCATTTCGTAGCGCTCAGCGATTTCTACAACTTCACTATAGATTTTTTTCATCATCTCCATAGCCTGGTCATCAGTTAACCCTTCCGGTTTAAACATATGATCCGTTGTATCTATGTGGGTACAACCGACCAGTTTAGCCCAGCGGATTGAATTGAGAATATAAATAAGGCCGAGTGAAGCACCTTCCGGCAGAGAAACCGGGAACGCAGCGTCAAGCTGAGAAAACTTAACGCCATATTTATCCATCTTTTCCCTTAAAGCCAGGGGGTCCTCCGTTAATGAAACGTGCGGCTGGTAGCCCAGGCCGTGCAGCCAACTAACCCCATCAATCGTTCCGCATTCAATATAGTGGACATCATTCTTTTCAGCCCACTGCATACATTTTTCAAAGCTCCAATACGAGCTGTTAAACGCATCCGTATGAAATCCAATTTCGATCATTTTGGGTTCTCCTTGAATGCGCTGTAAGCTGCATTCAGTTTTTTACTTTTCTGTAATGGGTAGGTTCACCTAAAGGTGAACCTACCCATTTGATTAAAAGTTATGCAATGAAACCATTATGAAAGTAACCTGTAATCAACATACAAATTCTTATCCACCCTGGAGTGAGCCCGCTTTATTAAAACGGGCTCAGTTCATGATTTACTCAGGTTCGATTACTCAATCACATCCACGTATACGGTTGTGTCGAGTGCCTTCCATACATCCGGCCAGTTGTCCATGTCCTCAGCGCTGCTCAGGGCATAGTACAGAGGGGGCATGTCGGGCAGGTAGTACGTATCCAGGTTGTCCTGGGTGACATACGGCTGCGGGACTACCCAGCGGGCATCAACTTCTTCACCCTGAAGAATCATAACCGCGGCCAGAACTGCAGTCCGCCACTGGAAGGTCGGGAAGGAAGGAGCAACAGCAGTTACATCATTCTCTTTCCAGTATTTGAGGTAATCCATCTGGTCCTCACCAACCATGACCGGGAATTCCAGGCCTAGATCTTCATAGGCTTCAAGGGCTGCTACAGCAGGTCCACCAGCGTCCATCCAGATAGCATCGATGTAGCCAAAGCGGTCGATGTAGTCTGTTACGATGGTCTTGGTCTTGGGGCCGCTGTAGTCATTGAATTCCACACCCACGACACTGATGTTGCCAGCTTCCTCGAATACCTTGCGAGCTGCACCCCAGCGCTGTTCCAAAACATCCACACCGGGGAGGATGCGCAGAGCGAGAACGTTGCCGCCATCGGGCAGGTTGTCAACAATGAACTTCGCTCCAACATAACCAAAGTGGTAGCCACCAATGGTCTTCAGGAAGGTGGTGGGGCATTCGGAAAGCACACCGCGGTCAAACACAACAGTGGGCATAACTTCGCAAGCCTGTTCCACAGCGGGGGTCAGTGCTTCACTGGTGTTGGGGGAGATGATCATCACATCACATTGGCCACCGGCGATCAGGTCGGCGATGTCAGTAATCTGTTTCTCATCGGAACCCTCAGCATCAACGTGGATGAAGTTCCGGACCAAGCCCTCATTGCGGAGCTGCTCAACCTGCTCACGCATGGTCACGTAGCCGGTCACTCGCCACTGGTTGTTCACACCAGCGTTGGAGAAGCAAATGTCATAGGGAGGATCCATCTTGTACTGTGAAGTGTCTACCTTGTTGTCCAGCAAGGACTGCAGGTAAACAGGAGCTTCCGGGTTGAGGATGTCAGCATCGGTCCAGCTGATGGACTCCAGGTACTCCTCATCTGACCAGAATTGCGTGGCAACCGCAGCGGAATCCATTGCTAAACCAGGATTTGCCGGCGCTTCAACTGCTTCCTCTTCTTCAGCTTCTTCTTCAGCTTCTTCTACCACGGCTTCTTCTTCCGGGGCTTCAACAACAGGAGCTTCTTCTCCACCACCGCAGGCAGACAGAACAAATGCCGCAATGATGAATATGCTAAAGAGTAAATATAGTCTTTTCTTAATCATTGTGTTTCTTCTCCTTGTAGGAAATTTTAGTTTTATACTGGTTTTTCTTCTTGGGTATATCTTTCCTAAGCACCACCTCCTTTATAACCAGATACCTAAATCAGGCCAGTATCTAGGATTTGATTAATCTCTTTTCTTTGAAGATATCGCAGCGTAAGCAACCGCGCCAATGATGATTAATCCTTGAACGGCATCCCGATAAGGCTTGGGTAAACCCAACAAATTGAGCAGACTGAAAATCGCTTCCAGTGTTAGACCACCTATTGCCACTTCAGGTATTGATCCTTTCCCACCCAGTAGTAGAGCACCACCAATCACCGCCGCAGATACAGACTGCATTTCCAACCCCTCTCCAGCAAGAATTGTTGTGCCGCCATAGCCACCAATCATGACACCCGCGATAACAGCCATAACCGAAGATATTAGGAAGGCAATCATTCTTATTAGCCGAACCTTAATTCCCGATAGCTTAGCTGCCTGAGCATTATCCCCAATTGCCAGAACCTGTTTTCCTAAATTTGTTTTGTGAAATATAATCCACAGCACGACGCCAACAACCAAGAGGATGATTACAGCCACAGGAAATCGTCCAATCAAGGGGATATTTTCAATATATCCTCGCCCGAAGTATCGCCAGTTTTCTGTCAGATATCCTTTTGGTGCACCACCAGTCCAATATAATCCTCCTCCCTTTACTAATAACAGCATACCGAGAGTAGCTATCAGAGAAGGCACTTTTAAATAACTCACCACAAATCCATTAGAAAGACCTATAAGGATTCCAAACCCAACCATAACCAGAATAGCGACATAGCTATAACTTTCGTTGTTGTAAATAATTAATGCACTTCCTATTACTGTAAGGGTAACCACCGAACCCTGCGAAAGGTCAAATCCACCTGAAGCTAGAACAAACAGTTGGCCCATGGCCAAAATTGCAATCGGTGCCGCTCTCCGTAAGAATATCAGGAAACCATTAGACGTTGCAAAATTCGGGTTAAGTTGGCTCACACCGATAAGAATGGCTATAAAAATCGGATAAACGGGTGGAATCTTTTTAAGCCACCCCCAGATTACTAAGAGAGTGCCTATAAGTCTTTTAGTAAATGGTACCTTTACCGCTGTTGTCATTTTCACTCCTTAGGCAGCCTCTCGCTTGGAACGGACTGAATAACTGGCAACTGCCAGGATGATGATTGCTCCTCTGAATACAGTCTTCAAATAAGTATCAATACCTAATTGATTAAAGACCGTATCGATCACGCCGAAGATCAATACACCTGCCAGCGTGCCGAATACGCCTCCTCTCCCCCCTGAAAGCGCAGTCCCGCCTATTACCGTTGTTGCTACAGACTCCAAGTCATAAACACCATCCGGTCCTATCCATGGCGCACCAGATCCAAGCCGGCTGACAATAAAAAGACCTGATAAGACAGCTGTCAGGCTGCAAATGATATGGGCACCTATAATGACTCTGGCAGTCCTCAGTCCAGATAGCCTACCCAGTTCCCGGCTTCCACCAACTCCGTACAGGTGGGCGCCAAATTTTGTCCAGGATAGGATAAACCACCCGGCCATAACCACTACTATTAATATTAAAATTGAGATTGGAATCGAACCTAAACTATCGTATCCCAGAGCCCTAAAACTCTTTGGAACACTCCCTTTGAAGTTTGCGAAAGTTCCATTCAGGATACCCGCAATAATTAACCCGGTACCCAGGGTAGCAATAAATGGATTAACATTGAGTTTGGTAATGATCAAACCATTGATCAATCCTATAACCGCTCCCATTCCAAATACGACCAGAATAGCCATTGTGACACGTTCCGGATCTCCCTGCATTAATTGGGATGTCATCACAGCAGTGAGGCTGATTGTATAAGCGACAGAAAGGTCAATTGAAGCACCTATCATGACAAAAGTTTGACCAACCGCTACAATGCCCAGCGCAACAGATCGAATAAGAATATTGGTCAATATTGTAGGATTAGCTAAAATATTTCCATTGGCAAATATCACATCAAGAGCCAATCCTCCAATTGTGATAATCACCAAAAAATAGTAAACCTGAGGGATCCGCTTGAAATAACTCCCCCGCTTCACACCATTTACCGGGATAGTTTCTGTTGTCATATTTTCTACCTCTCTGGCTTTGCTTTGTTTGCAGAGCCATTGTTATTGCTCTGTCCGGTGGCAACCAGCATAATATCTGCTTCACTAGATTTTGCCGGTAATTCTCCACCAACAGCACCTTCATGCATTACCAGAATCCTGTCACTCATACCAATTATTTCTGGTAGTTCGGAAGAAATCATTAATACAGCTACACCTTCTTTTGTCAAACCGCGGATAATATCGTGGATCCTGGCTTTAGCCTCAACATCGATACCCCTGGTCGGTTCATCAAATATGAAGATTTCCGCACCAGAGGCCAGCCACTTAGAAAGTACAACTTTTTGCTGATTGCCACCACTGAGATCCCGAGCTTCTTTTCCATAAGAATCCACCCGAACATCCACTTGCTCTCCAAGAGTTGGTACCATCTTGCGGGAATTCTTGATGCCATCTGGATGAATAAAACTAAACAGGGCTTGAAGAGACCGAATAGCCAACAGCATGTTGTCCCTTATGGGCTGCATTAGGATCAAACCTTCCGATTTCCTGTCTTCGGTAACAAATCCCATCTTTCTACTAATTGCTGAATAAGGGTTCTTGATCACTACCGGTTGTCCCCGCAACACAATTTTCCCGGTTTTAAAAGGAACCGCACCAAATAACGCCTGCGCCAGTTCAGTTCGTCCGGAGCCCTGCAACCCAGCAACGCCCAATACTTCACCTTTCCTAAGATACAGGTTGATATCCTTCAGGAGATCATTAGATCCTTCCAAAACCTGCAAGACGGTTTCACCAAAATCTTCCGATACGCCAAGAGGCGGGAAATAATGGTCAAGCACCCTGCCAACCATCATATAGACGATATCTTCTGTATTCACATCATTTGTGTTCACCGTACCCACATGCTCGCCATCTTTTAACACAGTTATCTTATCAGCAAACTCAAAGACTTCAAATAAGCGATGAGAAACAAAGATTATCGCCAGGCCTTTCGCTTTTAATCTTGACACCAGATCATTCAGCAGCTGCACTTCAGTGTTGGTAAGCGAAGCTGTCGGTTCATCCATGATCAGCACTTTTGCGTCCAATGAAATTGCCTTGGCAATCTCAACCAGTTGTTGTTCAGCAACTGACAGGGTGCTAGTTAACTCAGTTGGTGAGATCATTGCTTCGACACCAATATCTTTTAAGACATTCTCTGCCTGTTTATTCAGTTGTCGGAGATTGATCACGCCAAATCTAGCTGGTTCTCTTCCGAGGAAAATATTTTGAGCTACCGTTCTTTCTGGCAGCAAGTTAAATTCCTGGTATATGATACTGATGCCCATTGCCTGTGCTTCTGCCGGGTGACCAAAGCTTACTTCTTCTCCTTGAAATAAAATGGTGCCGCTATCGGGCTTGTAGGCACCTGCCATAACCTTCATCAAGGTAGATTTTCCCGCGCCATTTTCACCAACCACGGCATGAACCTCGCCAGGGTAAAATGCCACGCTGACATCATCTAATGCCTGAACACCAGGAAAGGCTTTGTCAATATTTCGAACTTCCATGAGAGGTTTCTTATTCTTTGCTTCTTCGGTCATAGGATAAATTTCTCCATTACGTTCAGACTGTTATGCTAAATCAGGGAAAGATTTGATAAACCTTAAACCTTCTCTGGCAATCGTATCTTGGTCTGGCGCGATCTCCCGCCAGATGCAAACTGCCCGGGCAATTGATTTTACTTCTGGGGTAAATGATTCAATGACTATGTTGCCATTATAACCAATCTCTACCAGAGCCTGAAATATACTCTGCCAGTTCACCTGTCCCGCTCCCGGCACACCTCGATCGTTTTCACAGGCATGGAAATGGAACAGCCGGTCGCCGGCTTTGCGGATCGCTGCCGCAGAATCCTTCTCTTCCAGGTGCATGTGAAAAGTATCCAGGTGAAAACCGAGGTTGGGTGCTCCCACATCCTCAATCAATTTTAATCCCTGGTCAACAACATTGATCAAGTCAGTTTCAAATCGGTTCAGCGGCTCAAAAGCCAGCTTTACACCACGCTCAGCCGCATAACCACAGACGCCTTTCAAACCTTCCACGGCAAAGTTCCATTCCTTTTCCCTGTCTGCAGGATCTTCCAGGCGGGCTTTGCCTACCGCGCTATACATCGGTCCGTTTACCACATCTGAACCCAATCTCTGGGCAGCGTCAATCATCCACATTAGGTAATCTCTGGCTGCCATGCGCTCTTTTTCGTCCAGGCTGCTGATATTCCTTCCAGGGCCGTAAACTCCGCCGGTTACCACGCCCAGACCGTTCTGTACAAGAGCCGCCTCCAGTTCATCCAGGTCAATAAGGGCTGGGTCCTCTACAGCAATTTCTATCAGATCAAATCCAAACTGCTCCACTTTCTGAATCAGGTCCAGATCCGTTTTGGTTGAGAATGGTGATCGCCAGATAAATGTGTTTGCGCCAAATCGCATTGTTGCAGCTCCACTGTCCCAATCGTACGGGGACTCGTTTTAATTGCCAATCATTTGGTTCGGTCCTCAGATATGCGCGAAACCATCCGGGGCAATGGGTCAAATAATAAAAATTGATTTTCCGGGCAGCGACCTAAACCAGCTAACCAGCAACCTTTTGAGAAGTCAGATCTCTAATACAGGTGATCTCCTGCTGCTACCCGGAATGTTTCCTGATCTATTAATAAACACTGGCAGCGATGCGTTTTAGATTGGCAACGCTTTTAGCGATAGACTCAAATTCCTGTCCGGCGTAATCGGGATGCAAAGAGTCGGTCTCAACTGCCAGGAAGCCCTTGTAGCCAGCATCATACAGGTACTGGGCGATCTTTTGGTTGTCCACCAGGCCATCCCCCACCGGCGTGGAGGAGAAGAAGTACCACTCCCGGGCATCCACACCTGCTACCGGCTTGAGGTCCTTGATGTGGGTGGCATAGACCCGCTTTGCCAGTTTCTTGGTCCCTTCCACCGGATCATCCAGAAGGCGCAGGAAGTTGCCGGTATCCAGATTCAAGCCTAGGTACGGTGACCCAACCCGCTCCAGCAGCTCAACACATTCATCAGCAGTGTAGTCGATGTGGTTTTCAACCGCCAGTTTGACACCGTTATCTTCGGCCACTTTTACGGCCTCTTTGAACCACTCCACCAAGATGTCAATCTGCGGACCATGGGGTTCAAAGCGGAACATCAAACTGCTGGCAACTACCCGCATTACATCTGCGCCAATTAATTTGGCATTGGGAATCTGGGCAACCATGCTATCAAACTCGTCCCGATTTTTGCCTGCTTCCAGTCCATCGGGGTGACCCCAGGCATATACCCGGTCAAATCCATACTCATCCAGCTGGGCATTTAGATCGTTGAACCAGGCTTTATCAAATGAGGGAAAGAAGCAGGATTCCAGGGAAACACCATCCACATCGAGGTATTTGGCATAGGCCAGGAAATCCTCCATGGTCATGGTCTTTTCTGGCGCAGTCTGATGAGGATAGACTTCACCAAAATAGCGGTGAAAACAATAGCTATCAATTCCTACTTTCATTTTGCTCATTCTCTTCTCTCCTTGTGCTTTGATATATATTAATTAGTCTTTATGTGCTGCTGATCCAGATCCTAGAGTTCTAAATCAGGAATTATTGGCATCCCTGATCTTTTTTGCTAAATCTCCCGGTTGACTTACCCGGATTAACTCAGTTTCAAAACGGGATCTGTCACCGCGATGCAAGGCATGGAAATATTCAATCGGTCTACCATCTGGAAGATAACTGACACTGTTTAACAACAATAAAGGTGATCCAACATCTACTTTAAGCAACTCTGCTTCCAACTGATTGGCAATGACCGCTTCAAGGAAACGCCTTCCTCGGGCGATAATTAATCCATGCTCTTTTTCCAGGTAGGCGTAAAGGGATTGGTTAGTCAAATCTACATCCAATAGTTCTGGACATAGATCATAGGGTAAATAAGTGGTAACAAATACAATGGGCTCATGGTTAACATATCGCAGCCGGTCAATTTGAACCACAGGCGAACCTTCCTTGAGGTCCAGGTAGGCTGCCAATTTCAGTGTGGCGTTGATCTTTTCCTGTTTTAAGACATCTGATCGGGGTCGATGTCCCTTGGCAACCATATCCTGGTAAAACCCTGTCAGCTCTTGAAAAAGGCTCTCATGGATCTTGGGTTTTGAAACAAAAGTACCCCGTCCTTTTTCGCGGTAGATCAAACCTTTGTATTCTAATTCCTTCAAAGCTTGCCGGATCACTGTTCGGCTGACATCAAAGGTCTTGCACAGCTCTGCCTCTCCCGGAAGTTGATATCCGGGAGGAAGGTTATTTACTTCAATGGATTCTGATAGAGAATCAATTACCTGAATGTAAAAGGGAACAAAAGAGTTACGGTCAATTGAATGAGAAGGAATTAAGGAGGACATATAATGTTGTTATCCTGTAATTACAACTTCTTCTATCATATCGGTATCCCTGACTATTGTCAAGGTGCAAAGGTGTAGAATACGACAATTGTCACAGTAAATGGGGCAAGAGAGGATTATTGATGGATTCTCCCCTGCTTAAACCTGCTCTAGTATTTGGGGTCAACCCGTCGCCCATTCTCCGAGGACCCTACTATCGCGTCAGCTACAACGCAGGCATTATATCCGTCTTCAAAAGTAGCTCCTTCTGGACCCACTTCTTTGTCATTTTTTATACAATCCAGCAAATGATGGATCTCATGGATAAAGGTATGTTCCCAGCCAATCACATGTCCTGGCGGCCACCAGTTTTTAATCCAGGGATCTGATCCTTCGGTTACCAAAACATTTTGGAAACCGCGGCTGTCCGCAGGTTCACTTTCAGCCCACTGGATATTCAGTTCATTTAAACGCTCCAGGTTCCAGAAAATGCTGCCTTTTTCTCCGTTTACCTCAAAGACATGATAATTTTTCCGGCCGCTTGCCAAGCGGGTTCCTTCCAATGTGCCCAATGCCCCATTTTCAAATTCAATCACTGAGGCGAAAGCATCGTCAACATCTACCGCACCAGATCCACTTCCATCCATTAAAGCCCGTTCGGGGATGTAGTTTTTTAGCAGAGACTGAACGCTTTTAATGCGGGATCCTAACAGGAAATGACCTATGTCAATGATGTGCGAAAAATCTCCTAGCGCGCCCGTGCCTGAAATCTCTTTATTGTGCCTCCACAAGTAAGGCGTATTAAAATGAGGGAGAATCCAATCCTGTAAATACATAGCCCTGAAGTGATAAATTTTTCCCAATGCGCCGCTTTTGATTATATCCCGGGCTTTGCGGACTGCTGGCACAAAGCGATAATTAAAAGCAACCATTGCCTTAACTTTGTTCTTTTTAACCGCATCCCACATCCGTTTTGATTCTTCCGTCGTTCGGGCAAGTGGTTTTTCACAAAGAATATGAATCCCGTTTCCAGCTGCTTTCAAACAGGGTTCTTCATGAACATTGTTAGGACCTACATTGTCAAAGAGCTGTATACTCTCATCATCGAGCATCTTCTCCCAGCTCGTGTAATAACCCTCATATCCAAAGCGAGATGCCATCTCAGCTACCGCTTCTTTATTGCGCCCGCAAACAGCAATTAGTTTGGGGATGGCTGGCGGTGAGTACATCATATAGGGTAATTTAATCAGAGCATTACTGTGTGCCCGGCCCATAAACCCATACCCTAACATTCCCACACCGATTTCTTCCCCGCTTAATCCTGGTACTTTATTGAAACCTTCCTGACCTCCCATGCCTGCCTCCTGTTATTTACATTTAACTGCCAAATATTCCATCAACTACCAGCTCAAGATTGCTTAAATCGTCCACTAGCAGATCAGGCTGAACGAACTCCAGGAGTTCTTTACCATCCGTTCCCGTTGTCACAGCAATGCTCCTGGCGCCACTTAATTTTGCGCTTAGTACATCCCTGGTCGTATCACCAAGAACGATCGTGTTATCACCGGAATAATCTTCTCCAGTCAGATCATAAGCCCGGTTTTGTGCCAGAGGAATTAACTCAGATCTTTCGACAGATTCGTTGCCAAAAGCGCCTACTTTAAACATCGCCGGCTCTAATCCGGCAGTTTTCAGCTTTAATTCAGCTGTGTAACGATGATTGCCGGTGACCAATCCCAGGAGAATATCATCCTGTCGATCTAGATAATTAATCAATTCAATCGCTCCTGAGAGAGGTCGAATGTAATGCTCTCCCCTTTCCAGGCGAGTCCCGAATTCATTAAAAAACACCTCATAGAGCTGATCCCTTTTTTCCAGATACAGCTCTGGTTTAAACCCGGCATCTGCCAGGGTATCAACAAAGATTCCCTCAATGGTTCTACCTCCTGGGTAAAAATCATCGAGTCTACCAGATGTACCTAATACACTTTCCAGTGAGGTTTTGGCAGATTTTTGCCCTAGCCGGCCAGTCAGCAATAAAGTACCATCGATATCAAACAAAACCAAAATCATAAAGTCCTAAGCCCAGAACATTTCGCCAGCTTCTTCAAAAATTAAAGATTGTTTTAGAATGGAAACGGCTTTACCCAATCCTTCATCGGGGGACATCATCGCGTCTTCGTGTTCGATAGAGATAACGTAGTCATAACCTACCATGCGTAATGCACTCATGATATCTTTCCAGGCTTTTAGGTCATGCCCATATCCGATCGAGCGGAACGTCCAGGATCGCTTAGGGATATCGCCATAATGTTGATGGTCATTGCAACCATTCACTGAGATGTTATAGGTATCCAGGTAAACATCTTTGCCATGAACATGGAAGATAGCCTCTCCCAGTTTCCGAATGGCGGCAACTGGATCCACGCCGTTCCACCACAGGTGGCTGGGATCAAAATTGCAGCCCAATCGCGGTCCAACCGCCTCCCTCAAGCGAAGCAATGTGTCCACGTTATAGACCAAGATGCCTGGATGCATTTCAAAACCCAGGGTTAGATTGTACTCTTCCAATAATGGATGAATTGTTTTCCAGTAGGGAATAGTCACTTCATTCCACTGATAATCCAGGATTTCCAGGAAATGCGGCGGCCAGGCGCAAGTCACCCAATTGGGCATGGTGTCTTTCGCAGCGCCCGCGGGTAAACCAGAGAAACCATTAATCGTTGGCACGCCAAGTAAAGCTGCCAACGTTATGGCTTTTTTAATTACGCTGTCTGCTTCTTGTGCAATAGCTTTATCGGGGTGAATCGGGTTGTTGTGAATGCTCAAGGCGCTGAGCGTTAGACCTCTATCCTTTATTTTCCCTAACCACTCATCCCGCTTGGTCCCGCTGTCAAGCAACTCATCGACAGGACAGTGGGGCTGCCCGGGATATCCGCCAGCTCCAATTTCAACTGCGGTAATTCCAAAACTCTCTGCCTTATCCAAAGCTTCTTCGAAAGACAGGTTCCCCCACAAGGCTGTAAAGACTCCAATTTGCATCTCCAGCTCCTTTACTAAATCGATTCCAATAAAACTGAAATCCTAAATAAATAATTTATCCTGCATACGCCGCAGCTTAACAACCGTACTTTCCTCATCCAGGGCCACATCGTCCCAGGTGACAATATTTCCAGCTTTCACGGGATTTATTATTCTTGCGCCTGGGCTGAGTCCGACCGGTAAGGCATTCGCTTTGCGGGTTTCTTCGGCCAGGTCCATCACCCCATAATTGGTATACCCGCCAAAACGTTCCAGGATATCTCCTGCATTCAGGTCGCGCTTGGCAACTGTCATCACATCTGCCACTGGTTCATCCAGGGGTTCAAGCCAAATCTGCTTGTTCAAATAAGCCTGGGCAATGGAGATGGAAGCCTCTAAGAACCAGAGGTGGTAATGCCGGAAAAAAGTAAAATATTTTCCTTTGCCAACTTTAAGATAATTTAAATCAGCCTGGATCCGTTTATCATTCACCCTGACAGTGACAAACACTCCCCCGGACATGGAGGGACCTTGAACAAAATCAATATTGCCTGGGAATTGGCTGATGCCGCCATCCTCTTCCAGTGCAAAAATCTCAGATACATTTTCGAAAGTAGCTTCAGGACCAATCATGCCCCGCTGCATCGGTTTGCAGCCAGTAGCATTTGCAGCGCAAGCCATTTCAAACATAGTTTTGGTTCCGTCCACATAAGATGCCACCTGTACAGGATCCTTATCCACTTTAGCAGCAGATTCCACTACCATATCTGGTGTCGCAGAATTATTCAAGGGATTGTTTTTTCCTTTCCCGATAGTAATCACTTGGTAGCCGATGCTTTTTGCGTAATCATATAGTTCCATCAGGCAGCCAGGTTCATCTCCGGATGAGACGGAATACAAAACCCCCGCCTGGGCAGCTTTCCTTTTCAAAACATGTCCAACCGTTACATCCGCTTCAATATTGACCAGTACCACATCTTTTCCATGTGTAATACACGAATCTGCCACTTCGGCACCTATTGCGGGAGACCAGGTGGAATCGGTCACAATATCCAAGTTTTTTACCTGAGCCAGGATTCGTGGGTCAGATGTAACCACGCGTTTGCCTGCCCGGATGGTATCTTCAATTGTATTTAAGTCATCTGACTTAACAATCTGCCCTTGATCAATTCCAGCAGCCTTTAAACTGTCGATACCCTCTTGTACATCTTGATTGGCGACAACAGAGATCTCCATGCCGGGCACATGCCTGAACGCAGCTATCAAACCGCTCCCCATCCACTCTATTGCGCTTGCTCCCACGCGAATAGGTTTGTTTTCCTCTTGTCTCCTGGTCAGCTCCTTAAAAATCATCTCAGGCTCCCTTCTTCGCCTTGACTACTTCTTCTCCCGCAGCAACGATATCATCTGCTGTGAGATGGTATTTTTCCAACAATTCCCAGGGATCTCCTGATTCAACATATACATCTTCTAATCCCACAAAACGCATGGGAACTGGATATTGTTCCGCTACAACCCTGGCAACATTACTTCCCATCCCGCCTTGCAGGAGGTGCTCTTCCGCACAGACAATTGCCCCTGTCTCCCTGGCTGCCGCAGTAATTGTCTCCCTGTCCAGGGGACGGATGGTGTGTAAATCTACTACCCGGGCATCAATACCCTTTTCGGCAAGAATGGCTGCGGCATCTAAACCGGCCGACACCATCATCCCGCAACCAATGATCGTCAGATCATTTCCTTCCCTAACAAGGTTGGCCTGACCAACTTTAAAAGGACAATCTTCCATGGGGTAAATATACGGCATTGGAACACGGCTGGACCGGATAAAAACCGGTCCTTTGATACCGGGGGCTGATTTCACCGCAGCATGCATTGACGATGGATCAGAAGGGACAATGATGGTAAAAGTTGGTAATCCTCCCATTAAGGCCAGGTCTTCGATACCCATCTGGGTGGGACCATCTTTTCCAAGCGTGATGCCGCCGTGACTGCCAATGATAGTGGCATTTATATCCGACATGGCAACTGCCAATCGAATCTGATCGTAAGCATTGCAGAGCAAAAAAGAGGAAAAACTAACAATAAATGGGTAATATCCTGCGCCGGCAAGTCCCGCTCCAACACCAACCAGGTTACTTTCGGCAATACCAATGTTAAAGAAACGGTCAGGAAATTCCTGGCGAACGTATTCTGCCTTGGTTGAATTTCCAAGATCGCCATCCAAGACAACCACCTTGGGATTGTTTCTTGCTAAATCTAATAATGCATCCCCAAAGATATTCCGGAGCGGTAAGTCACAAATTTTAAGTCCTGCTTTTTTACCGAGCTGCATTGATTTCCTCCCGAGCTAATTTGGCTTGTTCTTTGTTTAATGCCCGACCATGGTAAGTAAAGTCAGCCTCAACGAAGGACACGCCTTTTCCTTTAATGGTGTGAGCAATGATAATTTGTGGTTTTCTGGTTGGTTCCAGCTGTTTTACGAGTTGTAATTTTGCCAGGATCTCTTCAATTCGGTGTCCATTCACTTCATGAACCATCCAGCCAAATGATTTCCATTTATCAGTCAGCGGTTCCAGGGCAATTTCCCTGCTGATTGGTCCAGTTTCCTGATATTTGTTGTAATCCAGAATCGCTACCAAATTCCCCGCTTTATAATGAGCTGCTGCCATGGCAGCTTCCCAAATCTGTCCTGCTTCACATTCACCGTCCCCGAGCAGGACATATACCCCAAAATCCTTATCGGACAAGCGTCCTCCCAGGACGTGGCCCAAACCCAGGGATAAGCCCTGTCCTAAGGATCCAGTAGTAGCTTCAATACCCGGCATCATGCCCTGGATTGGATGTCCTTGTACCGGGCTGTCGATCTCACGCAAACGACTCAACTCCTCCCGATTGAAATAACCAGCGTGGGCTAGAGCAGCATATAACAGAGGCGCCGCATGCCCTTTACTCATAATAAAGCGGTCCCGATCTGGCCACCAGGGATCCTCCGGGTGGTATCGGAGAATACCGCCAAAATACAATGTTGTCACAATTTCTACAGCAGACCAGGAACTTGAGGGATGACCGGATCCGGCATTGGTTGTCATCTCTAAAATCTCTAACCGGAGCTGGCGGGCTTTTTCTATCAGTTCCTCTAGCGTTAATGTGTTTAGTTTTTCCATAGATATGCCTTAATTCCTCTTAGCTAAAAATATATTTACCTCTTCTGTTGTTGGCATTGCGGGGATCGCTCCCCGTTTTAACGATGTGAGTGCTCCGACGGCATTAGCAAAACGCAGGATTATCAATAATTGATCCAGGGTTAATCTATCTTTCCAGGATCCATCCATAACCAGCTGGGCAAGCAAGCCAGCTACAAATGCATCTCCACAACCTATCGCATCAATTGTCTCTACTCTAAATGGAGGCGCATAACCTCCGCCTATCTTGATTTGAAAATAGCTGCCATTCGAACCAAGCGTTATTACTACTAATGTTGGTCCCATCGCCAATAAATCCTTGGCTGCTTTTTCGACCTGAATCAGGTCATCTGGATCCAATTCAGATCTACCCGTTAATAAAGCGGCTTCTTCTTCATTTACTTTTACAAGATCAATCTCCTTGATCATATTCCGGGCTTGGACCAAAGCCTGGGAAGGATCTTTCCAGAGGGACGGTCGGTAGTTAATATCAAACGAAACCAGCGCGCCCGCATTCCGGGCAATCCTGGCAGCCTCGATGGTTGCAGATCGGCAAGGCTCATCGGTTAGGCTGACAGAGCTAAAATGAAATGCATTGGTAAATTTCAAAAGTTCCAGATCCAATTCATTTGCCTCCAACCGCTGATCCGCCCCAGGATTTCTGTAAAACACAAATTCTGCTGAATTCTCATCAGGCATGGCAATAATCGCCATCGTTGTCCTGGCTTCCGTATCAAACCTGATCCCCTGTGTGTTCACTCCCTCTTCATCCAGAACTTTTTTTAAGAAGTGTCCAAATAAATCATCTCCCACCTTGCCAATAAAAGCGCTCTTCATCCCCAGCCGTTTGGCGGCAACCGCAACATTTGCGGGTGCGCCGCCAGGTTTTGGCCGAAATGCTTCCACCTCACCAATCTTCTGTCCAATCTGGTCTGGAAACATATCAATCAACAGTTCCCCTAAAGTAACAATATCCATTTGGTTCATAAGGTTTTATTCCCGTAATTCAGAATGGAAGGTATAGCGATCTCCCCGGAGGTGGATTCTCAAGTACTCAACCGGAATCCCATTCTCTGTATAGGAAACACGATCGATGTAAAGCAAAGGAGCATCCCGATCAACGTTTAAAAGCTCAGCCAATTCTTCACTCGCCGAAACCGCCCGGATCTTTTGTTTTGCGCTCACGATGTGAATATTAAATTGATCCTCCAGCATTTTACGCAGAGAATTGTTAGCATAATCTTGCTCTAAGATACCCGGGCAGTTCCTGTGAACCAGTAAGGAGTGCTCCACACTCAGGGGTTCATCATCAGCCAATCGTAATCGAATAAGGCTGGCTAGTTCTTCATTTGTCTCGACTTGCAGGATTTCGGCTACCTCATCGGTCGCTGAGATAAGTTCAAAGGAGAGCACTCTGGTTCCTGGTTTTAACCCCCTTTGGCCCATGTCATCCCAGAAGCTCACAATCCGGTTGAGATTTTGTTCAAAAGCTGGTCGGGATACAAAGGTACCTTGTCCTCGGCGGCGGTAAACCAAGCCCTGATTAACCAGCATTTCAAAAGCCTGGCGAACAGTTGCCCGACTGAGCTCATATCGCTCTTCCAATTCTGACTCGGTAGGCAGCATCTCTTCTACTTGCCAGACACCCTCTTGAATTCCCTCATGCAATATTTCATAAAGCTGGTAATACAAGGGGACTTTATTGGTACGGCTGATATTTTTCATATTTCCTCTGATTTTGGGTCTCTGTCGGACTCATTAATTATATAGTCCTAATGTTCGGACATTATAATATTTCCGCCCTCTCCCGTCAACGCTTTAAGATGAAAATGTTGTCCGGATAATGCCCTTTCCACTTTTTTATATCACCATGTTGGCTATGCGCAGCCTAACAAAGGGAAAAATGTTCCGGTTCTTAGATTTACGAATAATAAAACCAGAGCAGATCGTGCTCTGGTTTTAAAATTGTTGTTATCGATCCGGATAATTTATCCGGTCACAGCTTTCCCGCAAGCCACCCGGAATCCCCCGGCATTGTAGCGGTGATCTGGATAATAACGGGAGCGCATATCCGTGTGAGCATATGATCCCCAATGATACCAGGATCCACCTCGCAGCACCCGGCGATCTTCTCTACTCAAATCGATATTGTTAGGAGTCTCATAACAATTAAGACACCATTCCCAGACATTCCCGCTCAAATCCATTACACCTACTGGGGAACTTCCCAGGGGATACATGCCAACAGCCATGGTCTTATTAAGCTGGTTATGTTTGGTATGAGCCCGACTGTCCTCCCAATCCAACCCCCAGGGGAATTTATTCTCCGGATTTCCTCCCGTGGCTGCCATTTGCCACTCCCACTCAGTTGGAAGTCGAATCTCCCAGCCCTTGTTAACGATGAGGTCAAAAACGTGTTTTTGCTCATCATTATCCACTCCAGCTTTTTTAATCCGATCGGTTATCCATCGGCAGTAAGCCACAGCGTCAAACCAGCTGACATTTTCTCTCGGGTTGTTCCCATTTTGAAATCGCTGCTCACCGGGGGCTTTCCTATGATCCTTATCGGCTGCTATTCCCTCCCACCAGGTCCTCTCGCCAAACCCCTCCGGATCGTCAATAAATACCTGGAATTGCTGATAAGTTATCGGGTATTTCGCCAAATAAAACGGCTCCACTTTATACTCTCCAGCGCGCTCGATCTGCACCGTTCCTGAAGGTACTTGCAGCCATGAAATATCTGGCAAACCTGCCTCGGTAAGTCCAACACCTGGGCGTAAATCACCAGCCCTGCCCAATACCTCCCCTATCCAGGATCGATATTCATGCGGTAGTTCCGAACGCTCCAATTGAGTGAGTAAACTTTGAAGATTATCTTGTTCATGGAGGGTGATGTATTCCTCCAGGGGAAGGATTTTTACTCCGGCTGTGGCTGCCTTTTCTTTCTGCGACTGGGTTTCCCGCTGTTTTTCCTCCTCCAGGATATCCAGCAGTATAAAAGCTGCCGGGGCAATCATCGCTGAACAGGGGTTCTGCTCATCCGCGCCAAACTGGGCGTCTCGTAATTCCTGGCAGACCGTGGTACCGAATTCCGCTACAAACCTATCCCGCTGCTCAGAGATCAATCTTTTACAGCGGATCATCAACGCTTCATCCGCAGTCGTGCGGCCGTACAACAAGCCTATTATGATTGCGGCGCCGCTAATCCCTCCGCATAATTCTTCATGTGTCCCACCAACCCCGCCGCTAAATCCAGTGGATATCATCTGGATCGGGTCGTCTACTTCTCCCCACAGGTACTCACCTACAGCAGCAACAAATGATTCCGCACATCCAAAGCTAACGTCCATCATCTCGTTAACCTTATTCCAAACTTGTTTCCGTTCCGGGCTTAATTGCTCAAGATCAATCATGGTCTCTTCCTTGTATATACAACACTGATACGGGATATTACGGGAGAATTATACATCAGTGTATATAGCTTGGCCCATTCCATCCTTCCTATAATTGATTTGACATTGATTACTTATTATCCAGGAAAAATCGTAACCGATGTATTCCCCCTTTTTGACGATTTATAAAATTATATAGATCCCATGGTTTTCGCTTCCTGATAAGCAATCAGGGCTCGTTCCCGGGCAAGTTTATGATCCACAATCGGTCCTGGATAACCCGGGGGCTGGACACCTTTTTCCCAGGGAGAATGGATAACGGTGGAATCAAGCTCAGCCAGTTCTGGAACCCATTTTCTGATATAGTCTCCCTGGGGATCAAATTTCCTGCTCTGCAGAACCGGGTTAAAGATTCGAAAATAGGGCGCGGCATCCGTTCCTGTTCCTGCTGTCCACTGCCAGCCCCCGTTATTGGCAGCCAGATCTCCATCCAATAGATTTTCCATAAACCAGCGTTCACCCCAGCGCCAGTCGATCAATAAATCTTTTACTAAAAATGAAGCGGTAATCATCCGGGCCCGATTATGCATCCAGCCAGTTTCTTTCAATTGGCGCATGGCTGCATCGACTACCGGGTAACCTGTTAATCCGGCTTTCCAGGCCTGAAACTCTTTTGGATCATTATGCCAGAGGATTCGATCGTACTGGGGACGGAAATTTTGGGACCTCACTGCAGGAAAATGAAACAATATATGGACGTAAAACTCCCGCCAGGTCAATTCTTTAAACCAGGTTTCCGCTGAAACCCGGCTGGATTCATCAGGCGCCGCGCTCATAGCTTGTTGGGCCTGGTAATACCCGGTCCGCAGACCCAGGATCCCAAAATGAAAATAGGGCGACAATACCGATGTGCCTTCCAAATCCAGCCGGTTCCGGGTTTTTTCATAAGTATAAATCCCGCTGTTAACAAAAGCTTTCAGTCGTGTCTGAGCTCTGTCTTCTCCAGCGGGAAAATATATTTCCTCGGTTCTTTCTGGAATTGGATCACTTTGGACATTCGGGATAGTGGGTATTTTTTCCGGGGCTGGGATTAAGGTTAAGCTGGGGAGCAATGCACGCCAGCTTTTGCTGAAAGGGGTATATACGGAATAAGGTTTGCCGTTTGATTTGAGGTTTGCGAGGGGATGCAGACCCAGCTGACCCTGGATTAATTTCAGAGGCAAATGTCCCCCGACCAAAATTCCCCTCAACCTGTCGTAAGGGGTGAAGTCCTCTTCTGCGTATATTACGGTTGCAGCAGTTTCTTTTAAAAGCTGCTCCAGAACCTCAAGAGGTTTCCCTGTTCGTACAACCAGGTAGCTTCCTCTCGATCTTAATTGGGAATCGAACTCAGATAAAGAACCAAAAAGGAAATCCTGGCGGCGAGTCCCTGGGTTCTTCAGCAAAATTGGATCCAATACAAAAACCGGCAGGATAGGACCGTTCTCAAGAGCTTTATTAAGAGTCAAATTATCATTGAGTCTGAGATCCCGCCGAATCCACCACAGAGCAGCCACGATTTATCCTTCCTGGTTTAAATCCTGCAGCGACCTTAATACATCTTCATTTTCCGGGATATCGGCCATGGAATGACCGTAATGTACAAAACGAACTACTCCCTTTTTATCAACGATTACCAAGGCTGGCATGCGGCCAAATTTAAACAACTTAATTTCCTGCCCGTACAACTTAAGCACGCTGTGTTTCGGATCTGGAAGCCCGATAAAAGGCAGGTTATTTTCCGCCCAATAGGATTGAAACGCTGCCGAGTCCTCCGGGCCAACGACCAGGATTACGGCGTTTTCATCAACAAACTTGTCAAAATCCTGGCGCAACTGCGCCATATGCCGCCGACAGAAAGGTCACGTAAAACCACGGTTAAATACCAATAGGACATTATTTGAATTCTTGTAATCAGATAAGCTTATTTGCTGGTTGTCATAACTGGTTAATAAAAAATCAGGGGCAACGGTATCTAAAGCTACTTTTGACATAAACTTTTCTCCAATGGGTTAAAACTCACTCGGAGTTCCCTTTTCACAATTCTTGATCACTAGGGGCAGCTCTTTTCTGCTAATTCCAGCATGGATGGGGCAATTTTCTGCATCCGTGATGAATAATCCCAGCTGAAGTAGTTGACTGGTTTAAGAATTATCGCTACTTCCGTTTCAAGTTTATCAAGCAATTTCCTTGCTAACGGGTTCTCCTTCTCGCCGAGATAACGATATATAAGTTCTTCCAAGATCTCAGGACCAAGCGTTTTATCAACGCTGGCAAGCGCCTGACCACGCACTCCGCAATAAGGCGGTGTATCCGCGGCAATCTCAAAAGCGCATTTGGGATTCGCCCGCAAATATGAGACCACTCGGGCGGATTCCTGAGTCGCACAATATAACTTACCATCCCGATGGGTAAACCAAAGCGATAGCACTACCGGCCAACTGGATTCTGTTGTACAGCCGATACGCATGGGTACCCTAACTTTATCAAGGTATGCTGCCACTGGCAATAATTTCTTCTTCATGATAACCCTCAACTCTGCAATCTTATCGTTGGAAATAAATTTCAATCCGGATCTTCAGTTTCAGCCAGGCGTTTGATACCGTTAATTAACCCAGAAAACACCAATCCGTGGAATGGATATAATGCATACCAGTACACCAATCCCAGAATTCCTTTGGGTGCAAAATAGGCCGTCTGTCGGAGGAGAGTCTCGTCTGTCTGGGTTGTTTCCATATCAAATTGCAGCCAGGCTTCACCAGGAGTAATCATCTCAGACCGCAACCTTAGCGAGGTGTCAGGCTCCACCAGTTCCACCCGCCAGAAATCTAGCGCATCTCCAACTCGGAGTTCATTGGGATCTCGTCTACCCCTTCGTAAACCCACGCCTCCCAGGAGGCGATCTATCAAACCACGAAGTTGCCAAGCCCAATCAAAAAACAACCAACCCCGGACTCCGCCAAGCTTAATAACTACAGAAAATACTTTTTCCTTTCCAACATTTACTTCAACCATCCGTCGTTCTCTAATCATGCCTTCCCGGGAAGAAAGCATGCTAGGCTTCTCACCTCCCAGACTTGATACCAGGGCATCTGTCCAGCGAGTTTCAACCTCACCAGCATTTAGGCCAGCTAACGCAGTTTGCACTGAACTATTGTAACCCTGAGGTATTATGTCGGGAAATATTATCTGGGCCTGATCATAATTTACAATAGCCTCGTTACGTAATCCCTCCACCAGGGCATGAGCAATATCTGCGGAAACAGGAGTCATCCAGTGAACCCAATAAGCGGATAATTTTGGGGTTAAGAACGGAACAGGGATCATGATCCTTTTTAAGTCGCGAGCGCCAGCATACCCCATCATCATCTCTCCGTAAGTGATAACATCCGCTCCCCCGATTTCAATCACTCGTTCTCTGCTTCCAGGATTATCGAGCGCCGCCGCTAAGTAATTAAGCACATCCCCAACACCGATGGGTTGGGTTCGCGTATATACCCAGCGTGGGCAAATCATTATTGGGATCCTTTCAGTAAGGTATCGGATCATTTCAAAAGATATACTGCCTGACCCAACAATTACTGCCGCTCGAAATTCTGTTACTGGAACCCCGGCTTGAGCTAATACCCGGCCTGTATCATGCCGTGATTTGAGATGTTTAGATAAATCCGCCTCATAATCACCAAGTCCTCCCAAGTAGATGATTTGCTGCACTCCCGCTGCCTTGGCAGCGTTCCCAAAATTTTTTGCCGCGGCCAAATCCCGTTGGTGAAAGTCATTGCCGCCGCTCATGCTGTGGATTAGGTAATAAGCTGCTTCTATTCCATCCATCGCAGCCGGCAATGTTGGTGGCTGCAGCACATTTCCTTTAATCACATCAACGCTTCCCAGCCAATCACGACCTTGTAATCGATCTGGATCGCGCACCAAAACACGAATTTGGTAGCCCAAATCTATTAAGTGAGGGACTAATCTCCCGCCAATATAACCGGATGCACCAGTAACGAGAAGTTTCTTCATCCGTTCAGTTAGCTCCATGGTTATTATTAACTAACTTTTTCAACTCAGCTCTTCTTTTTCGATATTCAATGATCGGTAAATCCCCCTGGATTAATTTTTCATTCGATACTAAACTACTGAGCTGAATTTGATGAGTCTCAACGACCCGGCGATCCTGGTGAGCAATCAACAGATTTGACGGCATGGCTATCCTGGTAAGCAATTTATCCAATAGCGGGAATCGGAAGAAACGCTGATAAAAACGCAAATACAGGATGGAATTATTGAGATCAACTGGCGTAAATGCAATCACGATCCGGACATCATCACTGATATAGTTCTGCCAGAGATTCGGCATGATGAACTCCAGGTGAACACTTCTAGCATCCTCCAAGCTGAGTTCATTTGGTTTACGCGGTTTGTTTCCTGTGTCTGGACGATTGAAGACATAGGTCAATAATTTCCAATCCCCTTCCCATACCACAAGGGGTCCATCCACTACGGTATTATTCCCGCGGCCAATGGTATTGTGATGAACAAAAGGCAAATGAACAACATCCAATTGGTTTTCGATAGCTCGGGAATAATGAGCTTTCCAGTAATCCGGAGTAGAACTGTAGACAAAAGTATCATCTATATTCTCAAAAAAGTACGGTTCTTCCAAATTATCTGGCGGAGCGGCACCCCACCAGATCCAGATAAACCCCTGATCCTCAAATGTTGGATAAGTGGATAAATATAAGGAGTCAGGAATTCTTCCTCCCCGACCATTGGCAGGAATATATACGCAGCGACCCTGTTGATCGTATTCAAATCCGTGAAATGGACATTGCAGGTGCTCTTCTATTACTTTTCCAAGACTCAGGGAAATTCCCCGATGCGGGCAGCAATCTACAGCGGAATGAACCTTCCCGCCTTTATCCCGCCAGAAAACCACTTTTTCCCCCATACGAGTTACACCGATAGGTTTTTTTCCAACTTCTTTTGATTCCAATACAATATACCATTGGTTACGTATCATCTCCAACTCCCTTCCCGTCTTCAATAAAAACATATTCCACGAAAGGGCATCCCTTCAAGTGAAATAGAAAATAGATCTTTTAATTACACTATCATCAGGGCAGGATTACAGTGAGAAAATATCGCTGCCGGACAGGGAATGGTTAACTTTTCAAAAACCAGTCTTCCATTCCTATTATTGTATTAGAAACCTCGCTTCTGTCCCTCCCAGGGAGCTTCTTTTCCATCAACAAATTCAGAAACGCTAGGACCTTTTAATTCCCCCAATCGCCAGATCCCGTATAGATAACTAAGGATCAGGACCAGAATTGTGTAAGGCCATCCTAATATAATTTTAACAGCCCCCAAGGCATTGACAGCTTCTTGCTGGAAGAGCCAGTATTCGAGTGCTGTCCTACCACTAAAGGCCACTGCCCAAAATAAGGTCACCGCAGTATAGGCTGGGCGAACCCTGTCATGCCAATACCACTCCAAGGTCCAGCGGCGGGTGAGATAACTGGTCCAGGCAGCTAGCGGTCGTCCTACAAAGACACTACCAACACAAAGCACGATTGTGATACTTCCGGAAATAAATCCTGGCAAAAAGAAACCCGCTTCAGATCCACTAAGTTTCACAAAACCTGCAGCCAGGAGTACTCCACCAAAGCCAGCCAGGGTATATAGTAATTTTTCTTTCTTAACCAACCTGTGTATTGTGAATGCAATCGCGATAATGATTGCTCCCCAAAGCGCATAACGGAGTTCTGTCAGGGCATTCAGGATTAAAAAGACACCCAGCGGAAGAATGGAATCCAGCAAATTAACACCTCTCCCAGAAAAGACAGTTTTTAATTCTTCCTTCAGCTCATTAACCTTGCTCATCAGCTCTTTTTCCCATCCAGAACTTTTGCCAATCTCCATTACTTTGGTTCAAGGTGATAAAAACGTACAAGCTGGCGGTAAAAAATCCCAATACCATCATCAAGACTACCCAGATTAAAGAAGGAAGAATAGTTTTCTCGCGATAGATGATCCAGGCAGAGAACAGAGTAAATCCAGTGTATAAATCTACCAGCGAAACTACGCCCCAGGGATTTTTTAATATCTCTCCCCCATCAGTTCCAAAATCTCCTGCTGTAAAACCGTATAACAGTACCGCGGACATCGCTATAACGCCAAGTCCGGAGATAATCTTTGCAATTTTCATGTTCATATAATTCTCCTAAAGTACCAAAATGAGTCCAAATATAAACTCAACAATAAAACTAATGATGTTTGACGATATAGCTGATTTGTCAACAAGGATTGAAATCCCCCGTACCAGCGCCATAACCAAATAAGTAATGCCCAACACAGCGTAGACTTCAGGGGTATTGTAGTAAAGAACCGCCGCTCCCAAGCCTATAAAAAGCGCTCCTAAAATCGTTCTTATTTCAGTGATCCCTCGACCACCAATGGGTTCCAAGCCAGTAAAACCAGGAACTTTCAGGGGCCAGAAGAGGGACACAACACCGGTTAATATCGTCGCAATTCCAGCGATGATTTTTAAGATTTGCATTAACATAATTACTCTCCTTTTGGCGGCAAAGGCACCAAAACAGATGTCTTAGTTTTATAGGCTTCGTAGTCAGGCTCCCCGCCCCATTTTTCATCTGCCCTTTTTTCCAGCATGGGTACACCACTGATGCGAGTCAACAGTAAGAATACAAATATAGGTGAGATCATGGTCACCCACTGCCAACCACTAAGTACAGGCAGGGCGATGATCGCCACACCAAGCCAGAGCACAATTTCTCCAAAATAATTCGGATGTCGGGACCAAGCCCACAAACCAGTGTTAATGAATTTTCCTGCATTGGCTGGATCCGCTCTAAACTTGCTTTTCTGGCTATCCGCAATCGATTCCAAACCAAAACCCACCATCCAGACCAACAAACCGATCACTCCAAAGATACCAAAATCAACTCGATTCTGGGAAGTAATTACTGCCAGAGCCGCGGCGAGTGAAAAAGTAACCCATAATCCTTGGAGGGTCCAGGTTAATAAGAAGCGGGAAAAGGAGGTTTTAAGCTCTCTGAATCGCCGGTCCTCTCCTGCAGCCTTGATGCGCAGAAATAAAAACGATCCCAGGCGCGCTGCCCAAACTAAGACCAATCCAACAAGAAGTATTGCCCTGGCATCCTTAACAGGACTTAGGAGCAGGGCAAGTATTGTCACGGTGATATAGGTGAGGCTGCCCGTCAGATCAAAAAACTTCTCGGTCTGGTTCAAATATGCATGGATAAAAACCATCCATTGGATGAAAAATGCCAGCCCAACACCGAGGGCGAATAGCGGTATACTCCCCACCCGGAATCCGCCTTGGCTTCCTGCCAGTGCCACACCAACGCCAATAATCACAATTAAAAATATTCCAAGTAGTGAGCGAATGTTTTCGTTTTTCATAAGAATTGTCCTTTAAATGAGTACTTCATACAAGTTATTCTGCTTTCTTAGAGATACTCGCAAAACCAACTGCCCCGGGACCGATATGGGCACCAATCACCGGAGTGATATCCATCGAATATACTTTCCCTTTGGGGATCAGGTGGGATATCTTCTGCAGGAATTTTTGGGCTTTGTTCTGGGCATTGGTATGAAGGAGCGCAAAACGTTCAACTGGCAAATGCTCCTCAAGAAGCTCCAGCATACGCTGCTCTGCTCTGATGACCGTTCGCACGCGCTCAGATCCAGGAATCCCGTTTTTCATGGTTAGGATCGGTTTTAACTGCAGCAGACTGCCAATCCCGGTCATGAACCTGTTCATCCGTCCACTTCGCCGGAGAAATTCCAGAGTATCCAATCCAGCTGTGACAAAAGTTCTTAACTTCAGGTCATCCAGAGCAACGAGAATCTCCGCCATTGTCCTACCATCTCTTGCCATCTTGGCTGCTAATTCAACCTGGAAACCAGTACCCAGGCTGAGCTGGCCAGAATCCCTAACCGTAACCGGGATCTTTTGATATTCCAGGGTGACGGCCCGAGCTACATTAACCGTTGCACTAAGCTCTTTTGAGATGTGAATGGATAGGATCTCATCCGCTCCCTTACTAGCAAGTTCATCATAAGCCCGGATAAAAGCAGCTGGCCCCGGGGTTCCAGTTGTGGGATGAAAAGGATAACCCGGTAAATTAGTGTAAAACTCTTTGCGGCTGATATCCACTCCGTCCAGAAATCCCTTATCTCCGATATTAATGTATAAGGGAACCAGTGTGATATCCAAATCTTGGATTACATCCAGCGGTAAATCACAGGTCGAATCGGTCACAATTTTAATGGTCATGCTTAAGTCCTTTCCACCAGTTATTAATACACTCTGCGATTCTTAATTAATGTTATTAACACCCCTATCCCTAATATAGCTACGGCTGTCCAGGACGCAGTAGTAACGATGGCTGTGGACGCCTGACTGACCGTGATCCCAATAAAAGCCCATACTAATACCAGAAGGTAAGGCGTATCATTTTCGCGCCAAATCATCAGCAAGCCCAGTAAAGAGGCAACAGCAATCATAATTACCGCCCAAACCGCGCCGGGTATCCCCCATCCTCCCCAGTTGAAGTAAAACAGGAATTGGGAAGTGTTTGCAACCGTAGCCACTGTAATCCATCCTAAGTAAATACTGAAGGGAAGTTTCACTAACCATTTCTGGGAACCTTTAGAATTTTTTAATTGGAGATATATATATAACAGGGAGGCCAATATACCCAGCATGGCAATCAGCGTTAAGGAAAATACCTCAAAATGCCACAAGAATATCCAGATCGAATTCGCCAGGCTGCCTATCCAGTAAGCAGGTGCAATTCTTTTTAAGGCTTGATTATCTTTTTGCGCTGGCAGGGCCTGATAAACCGTGTAAAGGATCAGTCCCAGGTAGATTAAACCCCAGATGGAAAACACATATCCTGCGGGTACAAAGTAGATCTCAAAGCGATCAGAAATCTCTCCTGTCGTTAATCCATTAAGCGGCAAACTGTTCGCCAAAGCATTCACTGTGATGGTAATCAGGGTTGCTAAAATTGTTATAAGTTGATAAGCAGATATTTTTTTCATTTTTTTGATCCTTTGTTAATTTCCTTCCTAAATTAGTTAAATTTCAGATAGGCGATTTTTCATTCGTTTTCGGATAATTTCACATTCTCCTACAGTGCATAATCTGACTCTATTGCCCAGTTTACACTGATATCTAGTATTTGTCAATATATTTTCTATTTTTTCTTGACAATTTCTGTTGAATGGGGTAAACTCCATCCATAATGAAGGATATAACCTATGACGTCTAATCAAATTTCAAAAAAACCTCGTTATAATTTGAACCTGGTGCTGCAGGAAACCGGCATTAAAGCAGATACCTTAAGGGCCTGGGAGCGTCGTTATCAGCTCCCCAGCCCGGAACGATCAGAGGGTGGACATCGCCTATTTTCTGATTTTGATATTGCCACCGTAAAGTGGCTCCTATCCAAGCAAAATGAGGGAATACGAATCAGCCAAGCAGTGGATCTCTGGCGTCAGATCGAGGAGGAAGGTCAGAACCCGTTAGAAATCCTGATCCCACGACGAGAACAAACAGCACCATCTATCACCAGCGACCAAAACAACCGAACCTTAACCGAGCTGCAGAGTGACTGGGTAGCTGCTTGTCTTGAGTTTAACGAGACGAAAGCAGAACACGTCATAGCGCGGGCTTTTGCCCAATTTCCACTGGAGATGGTATGCACAGATTTAATCTATCCAGGCTTAGCTGAGGTTGGAAATCTTTGGTTTCAGGACCAGGTATCTGTCCAGCAAGAGCATTTTGCCTCTGAATTGGCAGCTAGAAAAATTCAAGCATTAATTTCCGCCGCGCCCCAGCCAATTCACCATCAGCGAATCTTAGTTGGCTGTCCCCCCTCTGAACACCATACACTATCTGCCTTGATGGTTACACTTTTATTAAGATATCGGGGTTGGGATGTGTTGTACCTGGGAGGCAACCTACCCACTGCCCAATTATTGGATACAATTGTGGTAACTACCCCTGATCTGGTCATTCTGACAGCTTCCCAGCTGTCAACAGCTGCAACATTATTGGATACTGTTAATTTACTCCAAGACCAGGCTGTTCCTGTTGTATTCGGCGGTTGGATTTTTAATCAGGTAGATCAACTCGCCAGCTTTATCCCAGGATATTTTGCAGGCCAGACACTCAGTGCTGCAATTCCCCGGATTGAGGAAATAATTCAGTATCCGAGATCTGGAGGAGAAAACAAACCCAGGCCAACTCCTTTCTCGTCAACAATTTCGATCTTTACCAAGAAGAAATCTGCGATTGAAAATCAAGCCCTGGAATTCCTAACGGGCAGCCTCGGAAATAACTTGCCTATCACCTATTTTCAGGGTACGAATGAGTTTTTAGGTCAAGGCATCATGGCTGCCCTCGCTCTTGGTGATCTTAAACTCTTGGATTTTGATCTGGACTGGGTGAAGGAATTATTAAAGAATCTAGGGCTTTCTCATGATTTACTCCCAGATTACCTGAGGGCATATAGCAGCGCAGTTAATACCCATCTCGGAGATCAGGGAAAAACAAT
>JBARSF010000029.1:0-1869 GCA_049644605.1 Anaerolineales bacterium
CCAAAAACCGAACTGTTGGACTATGATGCCATCAGAGATCTGGCTTTGGCCCATCGTCCAAGAGTGATCGTAGCTGGTTATACCTCTTATCCCTGGGCACCGGATTGGGAAAAATTTAGACTAATAGCTGACTAGATTGATGCTTACTTACTGGCAGATATCGCACACGTAGCTGGAATGGCTGCAGCGGGAGTGTATCCCAATCCAGTTGGTATTGCAGACGTGGTGACTTTTACTACCCATAAGACCATGATGGGCCCCCGGGGAGCAGTGATCATGACTACCGATGAAGAACTGGCCGGGAAAATTGACCTGGCAGTTTTCCCCGGTGAGCAGGGTGGACCCCATGTCAATAAGATTGCAGCCATGGCGCTCGCATTTGAAATCGCTGCCACAGATAAATTTAAATCCATGCAAAAACAAATTGTTAAGAATGCCCGTGCTTTGGCTGATGGTCTCCAGAATCGCGGAATGAAATTGGCCTATGGAGGGACAGATACTCATCTATTACTGCTGGATCTTAAATCCCTGCCAACGGAAGCAGCTTCACCTGCGGGGATAGTTTCCCCGGTTTGGGGGGAACCTGCCGTCAGGATTATGGATTTAGCTGGTATGGTGGCAAATAAAAACACTATCCCCGGAGATCTGGAGACTTCGTTAGCAACAGGTATTCGTCTTGGAACTCCCTGGCTAACTCAGCGCGGGTTGGCTGAACAGGATATGGATATCTTGGCAGGTTTGATCCATAAACTTTTGTCTAACTTGAAACCATTTTCATACAATGGATTAATCGGAGTACTGCCCAGGGCGAAAGTTGATTTGGAAATATTAGAGGAAGTAAAACAAGGAGTGGCTGAAGTAGCTGATAGAGCTGGAATTGATTTTGAAGTTAAGAAAAGTGGCTATCCTCATCATTCGATCATCGATCAGGGAAATCAAACAAGTAATAATCAAATCCGGATTTCTGGCTATCGAGCTCGCCAGCACTTAAACCAGGTTGTGACCTCCAATTTGATCAATCTTGAAGTGGGAGATAAGATTTCAACTTTCTGTCTGGACAAGTCTGGAAAACTGATCGCTGAAGTTGAGATTACCAGAGAAGCCTCTGATGATGATGGTAGGGATCAGTATTTACTAACTGTCAATCCGGAAAGATGCGGCGCCGTTCTCTCGTGGTTAAGAGGGTTGGGAGATGGATACACGTTATTTGATGAAGCAGACCTCTTTCGCAAGATCGAAGGTCCGGTGGTTGTGGAAAATATTGAAGGAAAAACGAAACAGTCCAATCCTGCTGCGGCAGCAGGCACTCCTGGCATTGAATTGTATAAAAAAACACCGGAGCTGTTTGATTTAACCAAACCCTATTTTATTGGCCAGGACTCCTTGATAAAAATGGCTCCAAAATCCTCCCAGGCGATTTGGTCCTGGGAAGAAAAAGATCTCCCAATAAAAAAGACCGTATTAAATCAAATTCATAAAGACCTGGGAGCCAGGATGGTTCCCTTCGCTGGTTGGGAAATGCCAGTGCGATATTCATCCGTAATGGAAGAACACCTGGCGGTCCGACAGACTGCTGGTTTATTTGATGTCTCTCATATGGGTGTATTTGAAATCTCCGGACCAAATGCAACCATTTTTCTGGATGTGGTTTTTTCAAATTATGCCGCCTGGCTTAATGATGGTCAGTCCATGTATGGATATTTCCTGGCGCCTGATGGAAAAGTTATCGATGATGGGATCATCTATAAGGTCCGATCAGATTTTTATTACCTGGTAATTAATGCTTCAAATGAAGCCAAGGATTGGGAGTGGTTAAATGCGGTAAATGAAGGCAAAGTAGTCCTGGACCAGAATCGTCCTTGGATAAAG
>JBARSF010000030.1:0-8977 GCA_049644605.1 Anaerolineales bacterium
CTGGAACAATATCGTACAAAGCTGATACGCGTTCCAGAGAAGCCAGCGCGTTTTGTAATTGCAGATTGGCATTGGCTAAAAACTGTGCTGGGCCATAGACAAATCCCAAATAAGACTGAAATGCGAGTAAAGAACCCAGCGTCCATTCGCCTTGAATGATCCAGTAAGCACCAATAACCAAAACGACAGCACGCGCAATTTCGGGGATAATGCTGATTACCATGCCTGCAATTGAGTTCACGGCCACCTGCTCCAAACGGACTTGCAGAGCGCTGCGAAGTTTATCCATTAAACCGCGTATGGTGCGCTGCTCTGATGAATAGGCTTTGATCAGTTCGGTTGATGAGAGTGTCTCTTGCATGACACGGCTGACCTCAGCCTGCTCTTCCATGCCGTGATGTCCCAGGATCCGCATCCGGCTGGAAAATACTTGCACGGCGAACACCAAGCCAGGTAAGATTACCAGGGATGCCAGTGCCAGCCGCCATTCCAGATATACCAGGAACACAACACCCCCAAAAAAACGCAGCAAAGAGCTGACAATCGCAACCAGCGTGCTGGAAAAGAACCAGCGCAGCCCGTTAACATCTGAAAGCAGGCGCGACATCAAGTAGCCTGTTTCTTTGTTATCAAAGAAAGCTTTGGGCAGGCGCAGGGTTTGGGATAACAAGTCTTCCTGAATATCTAATAGGACTCCCTGTTCAAAACGAGTGAAATAAAAAGACTGCCAGGCACCGACCAGCTTGTCGAGCAGTTTTACCGCTACCAGCACTGCCACCACACCGAACAGCAGATTCAATTGCTGTCCCAAAATCACTTCATCAATCAGATAACGGTTGATTAGCGGCAGCGGTAAACTGAGCAGGGATGAAAGGAGAATTAGTAATGCCCCCAGTGCCCCTTTGCGCCAGTGCCGGGCGGCGAAAGGACGCAGGTTCTGGAGGTTGGCCCGAGCACCAGCATAGCCCCGCTCATCAGCTAACCGATCATCCGAGTGGGTACGGGAAAGTCCTTCTTTTAGATAGGTAAACCAGCTGTTCATATTTTAGGATATGTCTTGGCTATTCCCCCTGAAAACACAGAAAGAGCAATTGCCTGTTTACTTCGATCCATCAGGCCGTGGGACAAACAGGTCATAGGGCTTGCGGCACTCAAATTGCCCCTGTTGGGGTTTCCAGAGCGCCACGGTGCGCCCCCGAAAGATGGTCTTGACCAGCGGACCTTCCGGTGAATTCAGATGCGCAACCTTTAGATAAGGGGAGAACCAGCGGTACAGAATTTGTCGAATCAGAGCGCAATTTCGGATTTTGTCATATGGTTTCCAGAAAAGACGGCGCAGCCGCCTATCTATCCAGCGGGCTCCCCCCCAAAACCGCGCTAACCATAACCCGCGCCTACCGCCGTGAACTTTTTTGACCCGATTATTGCGCTCTAGGCAGGTAACCACCCCTACCAAATTTTCAGCTGTTACTTGACCTGCGTCGTTGAAAGGATTGGAATCGCCACATGTGACCAGCCCAGCTGGTACCAAATCCACCACGCGGTGAATAATCTCTTCCGCAACATCTTGTTTGTCCATCTGACGGTAGATAATTATATCGCCGCGGCGGACTTTGTTTAAAGAAATAGGTCTTACGGTCAAACTATCACCAGGGCAAAATGTGCCTTGCATGCTCTTACCATGGTAAAAACGGATGCTTTCCTTGGCTAGTGACATCTACAACTCCATCGCAGCGTCTATGGCATCCCAATCTACATAATCTTTGGGAAAACACATTCGGTAACAGGGCACACGACTGCAGGCTTCGTAGAGTAGCTCAAAGGCTTTAATTCGCAGGCTCTTGGGCAGCCGGAGCCAAACATGCATATGCTCCTCCCACAAGAAGAGAAAAACATCTTGGGGTTTTAACCGTATCAGTTCAAAGCTTGGCGCCTTCTCAAGCAAAAAAAAGCCTCCAAGTTGGGCTTGCTGTTGACCACCATTAATTGCACCCCAGGGAGTGCTGTGAACTATAAAGGTATCACCCTCCTTGCGAAGAATATTTTGATCGTCACACAGAATCACCCCATCATATAGATTCTTGAGCGTGGTGCTCTTCCCTCCCGCATCCGGGGCAAGAAAAAGGGCTGCACGCCCCCCATGTACAACACCAGAACTATGTAACATCAATGCAGAAAAAGATGGCAGGCAGCTGGTGAACATACGTCGGAAGCCATTATCCATTGGAATATTTTCAAACACCCAGCTTTGATCGGAGCGATAAAACAAATCAATCCTGTGCAAGCGATAATCAAAGATCACAATTGAGAATACATGTAATATAAGGCCAATCTGCTCAGGGTGATTCAAGCAAGCATCCAGTCGTTCCTTTACCAACGGAGAGCGAAGGAGAGGAACAACAAACGGATTTTGAACAGATGGACTATCGAGAAAACAGGTTTCCTCTGTGTGACCATGGATCAAAGGAGGCAATATAAATGATCCTCGACCAAATTGAGGTGGGTTTATACAACGCGAGATACGTTCTTGATATTCAGAACTTAGTTCAGACAAGGTCAAGTCATCAGCCTCAATCCGTAGAACTCGTTGATAAATATCCGGCTTTGTTTCTCCTGTCGTAAACTTTTGAAAATCTTCATTTTCAAGGATTTTTAATTCTATGTCGGATTCTGTCAAAAACTTAATTCCCCCCATCTTATGCCTTAAAAAGTACATCGGATTCACCTTTTTATGAAACCCAGAGATGCTCGGCCTCGTCCGCAAATAACTGATAATACAAACTCCGGAAATGGCCGTAATAGTATTAAATATTTACATAACCAATTATCATGACGCAATACTCCAAGGTGAGGTTTTGTTCCTGAATAGAGCAACCATATAAAAAAGCGCTTCTATCCCCCCTCGTAAGAGAATCATGGGAATCAGAACAGACCGGTTTTATTAAGGATGTATATAAGAAATAAGCATTTGAGGCTGGAGTAATCCGGAGGAAACAAATATATTCAATTCTAGCAAACTCGAATAATTAATAAACTGAAACGTTATTAGAAATGGATAGCTCCAGTAGGCCAGCATCCTTCGGTAGCCAAGCCTCCGAAGTCGCAGTAACCTTGTTCAGGTTGACCTCCTGTTGGAGCACAATTTCCTCCCACGGGTGTTAAACCATCACGACACACTTCCGAAGTCAAAGCGGTGCCAGAAATACACTGGCCTCCTGAAACGCCCAACGCAGACAGGTCTCTAGCTCGAGGGGTTTCATATCGTGTCTTCTTTTTTGCGTTCATTGACTGTCTCCTATTTTATAACTTAGAAATTCAGGATACTACAAATTATCTTGCCGTAAAAGAGTTCTTATTAAAATCCTTATGAATCCTATAAACCAAAATATATACTATCTATCCATATTAATTTTACCACTACCTTTTCCTCAATTTTGGGAAAAGCCCCAGATTTTCCGCTTGGTCACAAAAATAGTATGGCGCATTAAGCCTGCCGGAAATATGAAAATTGTTAGCCACGCATTCTCCTTGACACAAATTGCGAAGTATACACTGACCACAAATCCCCTCTAGTTGGGTGGGAATTAATTCACGAAGTTGTGTCAAGCCCTCCGTAGAGCACCATACATCCCGCAAGTCATCTTGCTCTATCTGGCCAAAAAGCAATTCTGGGACTGTGATGCCAATACCACATAAGGAAAGTTCACCACCCGCCAACACTCCCAAAATGTTATGAACATTACATCTGCCGAGTTGCGCAGTCAGTAACTTGTTGATAGGAACGAAAGCGAAAGGGATATCAAAGAAGATTGGGATTAGACTGTTGGGTACAAGCTCTTTTTCCACCACTCGATATAGGTTAATCAATTCATCAACATCCAATCCTTGTTTTTCTGCAAAGCGTTCCCCTCGTCCGTTTCGTTGAACATGGTTAAATTTTATCGATCCACAGCCCAGGTGATTAGCCAGTTTCACAAAGTCTACCATTTCATGAATATTACCTTTGTGGAGTGTGCAAATAACCTGGGGATGATATCCCACCTGGGCCAAAGAAGCTATACCCATCAAAACACGTTCAAAACTACCTGACACGCCACGTAGGGCATCGTGCACTTCAGCTGTAGCACCATCCAAACTCACAGAGATGAAAGAAATCCCATTTTCTTGTAAGAATAGCGCCAGAGGGTCATCCATTAACATTCCATTGGTTTCAATTTTAATATCAAGCTGGGCAAGATGAAGCAAATTGATTAATTCACGAAATTGTGGATGAAGGGTGGGCTCTCCGCCTGTTAACTTTACCGAACGTAATCCAAGCGGTAAGGCTTCGCGAATGGCTTTTTCAACATACTCAATCTTGATGAATTGCCCTTTCGTGCCATTAGGATCGAACATGGGTTCAATCCAGCAATGACTGCAAGCCAAATTGCACGATCTAGCAATGTATAAATATAGTGATGACAGCGGAGGAATCCCTTCCGGTAAATCCAGAGGGGGATAATCTTTTTTCGCAGTATTAATAGGGTCATGCAAGGGCGTCATAGATTTCCTCTCCCAGTTGTATTCGGTAGCAACTTATCGGGTCGCGGGCATTCAACTCACCTGTCATATTCAGTGCCATCCCCGGACAACCGGCAGTGCAAAATCCGACATAGGGGCAATCGTGACAGGTATCCAGGGTAGAAGTCGGGATTGAGCATCGCTCTCGGACAGCATTGATAGCAGGATGGTTTAGCCACACATCCTGCAGGTCGTCTGTGCCAATCATTCCCATATTCAAGGATGGGAGCAAAGTGCAGGGTAGGATAGCACCATCATGATTGACACTTATTTTTTGAAATACACCACCGCAAGAAGCCAATGTACCCCGCCCGGGCTTCCCTGTCTCACCGCGTGCCATTCTGGCTTGAATATCGGCAAGTTCCCGTGCCATAGCTAAAGGACCAGCACTGGCACTAATGCGCTCATCGTATTGTTTGTTGAGTGCCGTCAAAGTATTTATCGCTTGCTGGCGCATCACGCGGGTCAATATCACGCTTTCGCCGTCACACTTTCCTGCCCCCATCGGAAAAGCCTCATTGGTACTAAAGCTGGGCAAACCCACATCTTCAAAAAGCAATCGGGCGATATTTTCCAGGTCATCTACGTTGTGCTTGTTGATAGTCACCCGCACGATAGCAGGAACATCGTTCTCTACCAGCAGGCGCAGTCCGCGTAAAGCTCGGTCAAAACTTCTGGGACGGCTCTTATTGTGAATTTCAGCTGTAGAACCATCAATTGACACTTGAATCGAATTCAAGCGCATCCGGCGTTTGCCGATATTGAATTGCTCCAATACCTCCTCGGTAATCAGTGTGCCGTTGCTCAATATGCTGTAGCGCATTCTATTGGCGATGATGCCGTCAATCAATTCAAACAAGTCTCGCCGGGTGAAGACTTCTCCACCACTCAACGTGACATCCACTACCCCTAGGCGTCCTAATTCAGAAAAAAAAGCCAGCCAGCGTTCGGTGGATAAATCGCTGCGAGCGACCATCTCGTCGGCGTAGAAGCAGTATTTGCAGGTCAGATTGCAGCGCCCCGTAAGGGCAATATCCACGTTACGGGGAGATGACATTAGTTGAATATCGCTCATGCTCCGTTATTTCGCCTCTTCTGATTCTTCTACGGTGCCGATAAAACCTGCTGCTACCATCCCCTTGATAAACTCGTTTACATCCTCAGTTATCTGATCGGCGGGTGCATCTTCAAAAGTATCTTGCAGGGAGACTGTTATTTCATTCAGGTTTCGGGTGCCATCGCATTTTTTCCAGATAAATAAACCTGTGGTGTTGATGACTTTAACCTGATTGGTATCCGGATTAAACAATAGCCCCCCATCTTCATCTTCCTCGCGTAAACCAACATCGGGGTTAATAATATAACAGGATGAGGCATTTAGCGTGTTGTCCACAGTAGTATTCTCCTTTATACCCTGCCCGGGTTTGATAATTTCAACTATATCCTGGGTGGATAATTGCTCAAATAATAATAACGTGTTGTTTAATGCCTGTTCTTGAGTGAGTTGAAAACTCTCTTGCAGGAGAACTGCAACCTGAGCAGCGTCCCGTTGTCCGTCGGTGAACTCCAGAATACGCTGCGTTGTTGGATTCAACTCCAGAAGGTGGTGATCCTTAAGGCGCAGCACAAGCGCACCATCTTCGAAATCCTCCATCACTACCTGTGAGCGCAGGCGAAACACATTCTGAGACTGGTTAAATGAAATATTTGTCATCTTAGTTATGAGGTTATGCCCTGCCCCCAGTATTTGTACTACTCCCTATGCGCTATTCTTTTGGATCTTGATCATCATATATCCCCTTTTGAAACACAGTCGAGGAAAAGGGAAAACGATAGCGGTTATCCGTACAACGAAATTTTACCAATATTATCTTATCTGGCACAGAAAATGATATTTTAACCGCAGCTAAGGAATAAGCTTTTCGGCAGGTACCAATATCCAGCCCTGAAAAGAGCGACAAGATAGATCTATTTGGTTGAACTCAATTAATTCTGCTGAAGACACTAATAGATTTTGAGCCAATTCTTCAAGTGAGATATCCTCTTCGTCTAATAAAACCGGTTTAAATGACGGCAAGTCAGCAGCATTTGTTCTGTTTAAGGGAATTATTATTACATGCTCAGCCCACAATGAGGAAGGAAAAAAGTAATTCACGGCATCAATTGCAATTTGGGTTGTTTTATACCGTTCTGTCAGGATAGTCATATTTTCCCCCTCTACTACCCTGTGAAGGAGAAATTGCCTGTGTTCAGCGCCAAATGGGCTATCTAATGGATATGCGCAATCTCTCCCTAAAACTAATTTGGTCTGGGTTGCGGCAAGATCCTCTCTTGAGGGGCTTGGCGTTTCTGAAACGATACGCTTTTCGGGTGTGGCTGTACTTGTCTCTATTACCACTGTAGGGGTATCTGTCTCTCTTTCCACTGTAGGAGTATTTGTGATTGTTTTTTGGGGAATTACTCTACTTATCCAGGCAGGGATAGATATCTTTTCAGCCCATAAAGGAACCCAATATCCTGAAAAAATCAAGCCCCCAATAATTAGAAAAGTTAAGCTAACTACCACAGGTATCCAACGGCCAATCAGCTTGCGTGTCCTTCCAGCTTCACGCCTGCGTAATTCTTTAGGTAAAGATTTTTTTTGTCCAGCTTCAATAGCCGGACAAAATGCGTGTTTCGTCGTTAGGCATACTTCTCGCTGATGCGCCAGGTTAGGGGAGGCTATTGGCTTTACATGATGGCAAGAATTCCACCATGAAGGAAAGCCATGTGCGGTTGCTGGATCATCACGCAAGCCCAAATGAGGACAGCGTTTATCTGCATCAGCAGGTAGAGAAGGAGCTACACTTAAAAACATCTTATCTTTTGTCTATCCTGGAATGAGTGATTTTTTAGCCATGTCATGCTAGTAATTTCAGGCTTCTTTTTCTTCAATATGATAACTTTCACCTTTGTAATAGTTTGAATATTTTTTATAACCCCCATAATAATCTGCTCGGTTTCTGGGGATACGATTCAAGACCACGCCTACAACTCTGGCATCGACTTGATTTAACTGCTCAAGAGCGGCTCTTGCATGAGCAATATTCGTCTTTCCAGACTGGATGACTAAAATCACACCGTCTACCTTGGCTGACAAAATAGTCGCGTCAGAAACCAGAGATGGGGGAGTATCTATGATAATCATATCCGTAGATGAACGCATATCATCCAATATCCCTTCCATACGGTTTGACCCCAATAACTCCGCTGGATTGGGAGGTAAATCCCCACTAGTAATGACTTCTATATTCGAATTCCCTTCAATCATTTGCTTAACAGTATGAAGTTCTAGTTTACCCCGAAATAGATCGCTCAAACCTGCTTTATTAGGCAAGGAAAGAAAACGATGCACTCTCGGACTGCGTAAATCTGCATCCAGGAGAATTACCTTTCTCTCTCCTTGGGCAATAATTTCCGCAAGGTTGGTCGCTGTAGTAGTTTTTCCTTCGCCAGGGCCAGGGCTGGTCACCAGCAAAGTGCGCAACGGCTGATTGACATCAGCGAACTCTAAATTGGTACGCAGCGCCCGAAACGCCTCTGCAACTTGTGAGCGTGGTTGCGTAGCAACATACATAGCCTCACCACTTTTATTAGAAACATTCATCACAACAATATGTCCAATCACAGGAAGACCTAAATGGCGCTCGATATCAGAAGGAGTTTTGACCGTATCATCGAGGTATTCAATTAGAAAAGCGATACCAGCCATGAGCATCAAGCCTACAGCTCCTGCCAACAAAGAGGTTTTAAAGGTCTGTGGCTGCACGGGCATAACAGGAATAGCTGCCGCCTCAATTTGAACCACGTTTGGTGTGTTTTGCAATCGAGACAAACGAATATTTTCTCTGGAAGAGATCAGATTCAAATAAATCTGCTGATACAGCTGCAGAGTGGACTGTAAACGATTCAATACAGGACTATCCTCTTCAACTTTAGATCCAGAGCTGCCCAGCACAACCAGATTTGTATAAATTTGTCGGTACATATCCAACAAGGGGTTAATCTGATCCAAACGCGCTTGCATTTCCGCAACTTTTACTTTGCGTTCCTCATTCCAAGCCGGGGTAAGCAGAGCAATATCTGTTTTGATTTGGGTTACTTCCTCCTGCAAGGGTTCCATCCGTTCGGTGACCAATTCAAGCTGCTCACCCAAACTCTTCGCAGATATATTATCTAAATCAGCTTGAATCGAAGTGATTTGGTCCTCGATCTGTGTAATTTGCACCAGCAAGCTTTCTTCAGAAGCAGCATACTGCCCGGTTTGGATGGTTTCGTTGCGTTCAATCAATACCTGAACAGCACTGTTAGCAATATTAGCAGCCTTTTGAGGATCAACATCTGTCACCGTGATGGTAATGATCGGAGACTCTTCATC
>JBARSF010000031.1:0-49646 GCA_049644605.1 Anaerolineales bacterium
CTTTTGTATACTGCGGGTATAAGTTCAAGCAAACCGCAGTAAAAAGGAGAAATCCCATGTTATCCTGGAAAGATTTTCATGCTCAAGAGCAAAGACGACAAGACCTCCTGGCAGAAGCCGAACATGCCCGATTGGTTAAGTTGGTCACCTCGCAGAAGGAATCCTCCCTCAAGAAGGTGTCCAACCAGGTCCTGGAATCGGTCGGTTCCCGTTTAGTGAGGTGGGGAGATTCCCTGCGCAGCCGCACCGCTGATATGAACCTGGTTAGTCGGGGTCAGTCCTCAGAAAGCAATCTCTAATCGCAAATAAACAAATAGGTTCCTCCTAACGAACCCGGAGTGCTAATACAGGCTCCGGGTTTGCTATTAAGATAATTCCTTCGAGAAGGGAAATTAAATTCAGTAGATGGGTACGCCTGGATGCCCTTCGTTTCCCTCCTCACATCTTCTGTCGCCCGGCGAATACCCTTCGACGGAGTTTATGCAGAGCGGAGCGAAGTGCTCAGGACGCTTCGCGAATTCGTGGGCTCTGTATAGAAAGTCCCTCCGCAGAGGGACTTCTGTTTCTATGATTTTCATAAGTCCCTTTAACGTTTAACCTTAAACGTTAAACTTTAAACTTGTTATTTTCCGTCCTCCGTCCCCAGTCCTCGGTCTCCGGTCTCTTAATCCCCCAGCCACAAAGTCTCCCAGTCCCATTTCCCATGCTATACTGAAAACATCTCAGTTGTTAATCTATGGAACAGTTAAAGGATCAGAATTATGTTCAAGCGATACAGCAAAAAAGCCGCGGTTTATCCAACCGAATCAAAATGGTCCGTTAAGGAAAGCGAGCACAATAATCAGCCGATGTACATCCGGCTTAATAACTCGGCTGACGATTTAGCCGGACATCCCGACTACAAGTATCGGGTGGGGATCGCAGTTCCTCTAAAATTACCGGATGAGCAGGGACTGCCTACCACGTATGAAATCGAGGAGCTGAATGCCATCGAGGACAGTCTTGCTCGTCGACTGGAAAAAGACCAGCTGTCCCTGCAGGTGCTTTCCATCACCACCGGGAATATGCGTGAATTTGTGTTTTATACCAAAGACCCTCAGTCCGCGCTAGAGATGATTGAGGCCTGCCAGCTTGAAGTAAAAACCCATCAGCTCCAAAAATACGTAAAGGAGGATCCCGGCTGGACATTGTATAAGGATTTTATCTGATCTCTACTGAAGGTGCGCCTTCTTGCTTCAGTGAGGAAAGCCTGCAGTGATCAGTATTCAGTAATCAGCCGCCTGTCCTGAGTAGTCCCGGAGGTACGTATCGAAGGATCGGCCCCCGGTCACAAAGTCACCTTGTCTTAGAGTCTCCCAGCTATAAAATACCATGCTATACTCAGCGGTAGCACAAAATCACCTAGTCTCACAGTCACACAGTCCCAAAGTCTCAAGACCATGTCAAAAATCGATCCCTCGCCATTCATCGAATTATCCGAATACTGGCTCTCGGACACCAGGAAGGATTATCCGATCCGGGGCTTTGGCAAGTGGACCCTGTCCAGTGAAGAACCCCACCGGCTGTATGGGATCCTGCGAGAGGAGCTGATCTCCGGGGTCTTGAGAGATGCCAGTTCCATGAAAACCAAGGCGGAGCCCTCACATGGCGCGAAAGCGGGAGCAGTATACCTCCACACCGCGCCCTACACCGACCGGGAAAAGGTCCTGCGGCTGGCAGAGGAGCTGGGTGAGCTGGACGAAACACACAAGTTCCAGCTGGTACAGCCGCTTATATTTTAGATCAACAATCGGAGGCAGATATGAGAAACCGAATTGCATTTTTATGTATTCTATCGTTCCTCTTATCAGCTTGCGACAGTAACATAACCTCAACGGATGAAAAAGGTTCACAGCCATCACAATCACCTATTCCGGCTACAGGGATTCCCCAAACTTACACTAAAACCGGTAGTTTAAAGCTGGAGGAATATCCTCTGGCTGCGGCTCCGGAACCGGTACCCCTGACTTTCCAGCCTGAGGAAACCACCCAGGAGGCGGTGCTGGACCGGCACGCCTCCCTGCGAGAAAAGGTTTATCAGAATCCAGTCACGAACGTCGAGGGATACCCCGCGATGGCGTCCTTGGGAGAAGGCGAGAGGTTAACCGCTGTGATGAAGAGCGCGGTTGAGGATCCCCTGCGCCAGATCGTGGATCTGATGCGGGGGGGCGAGGTAATTTTCAGCACGGATGCCGGCCTGCCCTCACCCGCCCTTCCCCAGCAGGGATTGTGGACTTATGAGGATCACTGGGTCCTGGAGATCCTGCTTGCGGAGGAGGAAATCTGGATCGGAGAAATTTTTCAGGATGGTGAGCTGATCAATGACCTCAAGGGATATGAGGAAGCCTTTGGATTCCAATTGCTGGCGGGAGAACCGTTCTTCTTCTACCAGCGGGACGGCCAGCTTGGATACTCCTATGCAGGCCAGGAAACGGATCTACCCTACGACCAGATTCCCCATTATTATTGCTGCGCTGAAGATACTCTCAATCCGGTCCAGGCAGAACAAATGGTGGCTTTTTTTGCCCAACAGGGCGAGTTATGGTTCTATGTTGAGCTGGGAGATTTTTAAGGGAGATGTTGAATTCCGGTAGAATCCGACGATCCGATAAATAACTAGAGGACTGCCCTTACAGGATACTTCGCAAAAGTCCTGGCTCGGAGCATCGTCTTCCGACTCCGCTGAGCGTCAACCCTTCGGCTTTGCTCAGGACAGGCCTCAGTTGACGCTTTAGGGATCCACAAACCAGGCACCTGGAGCAGGGATTGGGCTTGTAAGCCATTCGACTATCTTTTCACCCTCCGTCCAGAGACCTTCTTGATATTCAACAGGGTCCCGGAGAAACGCCGCGATTTGCCAACCAGGTTGGATATTGTTTGTACATGGTAAGGGAAGTTATTAGTTTATTCACCGCACAGAGAAATCTTGTTGTATGATAAAGGTAGGAGAAGCCCACTAAAGGTACGCCGCCTGAGGGGCTTTGTCACTCGAGATCAAAAAGGAGATGACTATGCCTGCAAAAAGAGTTACCCAGTATCTAAAAAAAGAAAAAGTTAAGTACAAGACCCTGAAACATAAACCCGCCTACACCGCCCAGGAAGTGGCTGCTTCCGCTCATATTCCCGGACGCCAGCTGGCCAAGTCTGTGATGATTGAACTCGATGGTGAGATAGCCATGGCCGTGCTGTCGGCTGCCTACCAAATCGATTTTAAACGATTGAAGAAAGCCCTGGGCGTGAAAAAGATCAAGCTGGCGACCGAAAAGAAATTCGAAGACCATCTCCCTGATTGCGAAATGGGCGCGACGCCCCCCTTTGGCAACCTGTATGATATGAAAGTTATTGTGGATCAAGAGTTAACAACCGAGGAGATGATCGCCTTCTGCAGCGGCACACACACGGAACTGATCCAGCTTTCATACCAGGATTTTGAGAATTTGGTTAAACCGGAAGTGGTAAAGTTCTCTGTGATACCAGAGTAGACGGCAGTTTGGGTTTTAATCAAGCGGTTGAAAAATAATCGAAGGATTCGTCTTTGATCTCCTTTAAGCGCCGACTGCCCTTCGATACCACCTCGACTGCGCTCGGTGTACTCAGGATGCTCCGCAAAGTTGTGGGCTGAATATAATAAGTCCCTCTTTAGCCCGGCGAATGCCCTTCGATACCACTTCGCCTCCGTTTCACTCCGCTCAGTGTACTCAGGACGCTTCGCGAATTCGCGGGCACTATATATCAAGTTACACTGTTGCCCGGTAGTTGAAACTGCGGGCTAAGAATAGTAAGTCCCTCAGCAGAGGGACTTCTGTTTTTACTATTGTTGGCTATCGCTCCAACTTTAAACCTTAAACATTAAACGTTCAACAGTATGCCGGTCCTCCGTCTCCAAATCAAAACCCGTGCTATACTGAACTAAATCCACCAATCCCTCCATCACAACTTCACCCAGTCTCACAGTCCCAAAGTTCCAAAGTCTCAAGAATATGACTAAATCTTCCGAAAATCAGTTCATCGAACTCTCCGATCACTGGCTCTCGATCACCAGGAAGGATTTTCTGACCCGGGGCTTCGGCAAGTGGATCCTAGGCAGCGCAGACCCCCAGCGGCTGTACCAGATCCTGCGGGAGGAGCTGACCGCCGGGGCGCTGCGGGAAGCCTTCTCGGTCAAAACCAAAGCCAAACTCCCGAAGGGCACAAAAACGGGAGCAGTTTACGTTCACACCGCGCCCTACCCCGACCGGGGCAAGATCCTGCGGTTGGCGGAGGAGCTGGGTGAGCTGGACGTGGTCCACGAATTCCGGCTGGACCGGCCGCTGGTCTTTACCACCGATCTGCACAACACCTGGGAGTTCACCCTCTCCCGCCCCGGGGACGGCTACCACGAGCTGTTAAAGGCACACAACTGGATTTACAAATACAGCGATGGGGAACTGGTTGTGAACCCGGCCATCCAGGCTTTGCATCAGGCGATGGAAAATCCGCCGGAAAACGCCGATCCGGAATTCCTGATCATCCGGTCTATGCTGCCTGAAGAATTGTTTGCTGGGAATAAAAACGTTGGGAGTAAGTAGACTGGGGTATTTTAGGTTGGTTACACAACCGGTCATGGCGTATGCCATTCCGGTCTCCGGTCCTCGGTCGGGAGCGCAGCGACATCTCACTGCTTCCGGAGGAACTTTTTGCAGGATCCGGACGTCTTAAGGGGTAAAAGGAGAAGCTCATATCAAAACCTATCTTTCGTCTTGGTCTACTCATATTACTGCTGGTTTCCACCGCCTCCTGCGCTCAAGCTCCAGTTGAGTTTGGTATTTTGGAAGGCCAGGTTAACATCGGCCCCCTGGTTCCGGCCATGCGGGAAGGGGAAGACCCTCCCACCCCGGCTCCGGAAGTCTATGCCGCCCGGGAAATTGTGGTTTACAAGAAGAACGGGAAAACCGAGTTCACCCGCCTGCAGCTTGACTCCACTGGCTGGTATCAGGGAAAACTGCCGGTTGGCACTTATGTGATTGACATCAACCGGATCGGGATCGACTCAGCCGACAATCTACCAATGCAGATCACCATCAGCACAAACAGTGTGACCACCCTTGATATAAAGATCGATACCGGGATAAGGTAAGGATCAATCATGGTCGGGGCTGCCCCAGGCAGGAGCAGCTCTTCAGGGGTTGGCCCAGATATACATCAGGACAAATTGGAAGGCAAAATGCAGGTAGTGGGCAATGATCATCACAGTGACCCGGCCAAATCGGAGATAATAAAACCCAATAACACATCCGTAGATCGCGGCCTGGATGACCCCGTCTGGTCCCAGGTAGATATGGCCCAGACCAAATAACCCTGCATATAAAAATACAGTTAATAATTTCCAGGCTGGAAGGGAAGAAATTTTCCACAGCCGGGTCAGCACAAAAGTCCTCAGCAGCTCCTCTCCGATGCCAGATGAGATCAATATCCCGGGCCCCAGCCACAAGGCAAACAGCCAGGGCGACTGGAAGACTTCCCGATAAGCAAAACCCAGATGCAGTTCCTTTTGAGCGGGGAATAAACTGGAAATTGGACTGCTTGTTAAAAACAAGATCGCCAGAGTCAGGGCTGCCAGAGCGATGCCGGACAGGATATCCTTCCACCAGGTTCCTGGTTTAAAATTGAGGTCCCGGAATCTTTCCCCAACCAAATAGCGCTGCAGGAGCAGGATGACAAAAACAATCAAACTCCAGATGAGGATATGAGTCAAAGTAACTTTGATATTCACCGTATAGCTATAAGTAGGGAAGAAGAAGGCAATCAGATAAGGCAGAATGGCAATGGCAATCGCCAGCAACTGGACCCAGGTTTTATTCTGCCAGGATTTACCTGAATTCGATTCTTGGAAAGACATGGATCATTCTCCTTGATCATTAACTCATTGAGGGTTATCTATTAACCGGCTGCGCGCTGATCGCCAATCTTAAACTCAGGCGTCTCTGGTTGGCTGCACCCCAAACCACTGGATCCGACCGCAGGAAGTACAGGTCAGGATCGTGGCTGTTTTATTCATCCAATCCAATTCGATCAGCGTCGCCAAGGCAGTATTCAACTGGGCTTCACCGGCAATGAATTGGTCTCCCTGACAATGGGGGCAATCAACCGGTTTGCCCTCCAGGGAATATTGCCCCGGGCTGAGGCTGCTGGATTTGCGGGTCATTTTAAGCTCCTTTTTCCCATTTCTGTTCGATCAGATTTTAACCTCCAGCCACCTTTTTGAAAAGTATCTGGTCCATAATATCATCAGCACCGTTGGGAGAATCCCGAATGAGAAGACGATTTGATACAGGATCTCCACCGGCACATCTGCCCTGTTGATCACATAACCGGATAAGGTACTGATGGTCAAATTACTCAGATAATGGACCATCATCGAAGGCCAAAGGCTTTTTGTCCTGACAAATACATAACCATAGAACAAGCCCAGGATAAAGGACCAAACCAGCTGGCCCAGGACCCATTCCAGCTCACGACCATTGGTAAGATTGAGTAAATGCATTAAGCTGAAACCAATCGACGAGAAGATAATCGATTTTCGTTCCGAATACTTACCCAGGAATACCGTCAGCGCAATTCCCCTGAAAGCCACTTCCTCGAATATAGACGGCAGGGTCAGCAGCAGATCTAGCGAACGTGAGGGATGAAGGGAAGAAAAATTAAATACCCCCATCAAGAATCGGCCGTTGACAGGGTTGCCTTCGAATAAACGGTAGACGATGGAAGCAGCCGCCTGGAATAAGGCCAGGATCAGGGCGCAGGACAGCCCCAGCAGGACCAACCGGAAAAATGGTTTGAGCCTGGTCAGGCCAATGTTTTCCAAATATTTTCTGAAAGAACTTTTGCCTTTGGGAAGGCGGAGAATAAAAGGCGCGATGATAAAACCTGTCAGGACATGAAAGCAGAGCTGCTGGATGAAATTTACCACGGGTTCATCATCCGGATAGCCCAGCACCCCATAGATCAACGAGCCTGTAAGAAATATCGAAAATATCGAGGCCCCCATGACGGCCAGCAGGGCCAGCCAGGGTTTTTCAAAAAGTCGTGAATGTTCTTTTTTCGAATCCATATTGCACTCCATTAAGTTGATAAATCGCCTGATCGCCCTGCTACTCAACCAGATTTGTTTGATAGGCAATCTGGCCATTATTGATCACCAGCACCATATTCAAGGTGCCCTGTAAATATGATTATAGAGTTAATATTCAGTAATTTGGGTATTAATCGGATATATGGATGAGAAAAATCATCTTTAAGTATGGGGTAAATCGATCATTTCTCCTGCTCTGGCCGCTGCTGTCGGACGAGGTGTTTGCCTGTCCTAAAAGTTGATAGATTTCAATAGTTAAAGTTTAACGTTTAAGGTTTAACGTTAAACTTTAAACGTTAAACCTTAAACTGTGATAACTAACCTTACAGGATTATTATCTCGCTTGAGTTCAAAATTCTCTATAATGAAGAGTACCTAACAAGGAATTTCTAAATGGCAGACAAGAATCCGCGAAAACGATTGGAGATCAAAAAAGGCCAGGACTGGGAGCTGTGGCTGGTTTCTCCCTCGGTGCCCTCGGTGAAGACGATCCTGGGGGCGTTCCCCACCCTGGAAGCGCTCAACCAGGCCCAGATCACGCTCTACAACGCCTGGGAGAAGCCCCGGCTTCCCCGGGAGGTACTCCCTTCTACGATCCGGCATTAATCAGAAGTACAATCAGTCTATATCCAGACATGCGATATAAATCTTAAGCTGTTCGTGGTCTGGGCATCTTCAGCTGCTGAAAGCCAGAACTGGATTAACATATACTATATAGAAAGCTGGTGACCAAAACGGCGATCCTGGTTTTACTTCAGGCGATGGATAATCCGCGGCAGAACGCGGACCCGGAGTTTACCATTCTTCGACCGCTGTAACCAAATGAGGTGTTCATCAGGCCAATATGTCGTAAAGAGTAAACTTTGAGAAGAGGAATTAAGGTTTGGGTACGCCTATTAACCATAGGCTTGATGGGGGGCATTTCATTAACTTGTATCATGATCGGGTTAATCTACCTGATCGCGATGACCCAACCAGTCCCAAGCTTGATTGGGAATCCCCCTTTAAGCAGCAGCGGCAGAGCATACCAGCCCCTTACCCTATATAATGAAGGAGAAGATATTCAGCTCTCTGGATGGTATATGCCATCAGAGAACCGGGCAGCGATCATTTTGCTGCACGGTTATGGAAGCAATCGTTTAGAAATGATCTCCCGGGCAGAGGTCCTGGCGCTTCATGGGTATGGGGTTCTTCTGTATGATCTCCGGGGACATGGAGAGAGCGGAGGTGAAAAAAGAGCTTTTGGATGGCAGGATGTTCCAGATGTAAAAACGGCCCTGGAATTCTTGGAAAATCGGGAAGACGTGGATCCAAACCGGATTGGCATCTTGGGATTCTCAATCGGAGGGCAAATCGCCATTCGAGCGACTGCTGAGTATGAACAAATCAAAGCCATCATCGCTGATGATCCTGGTTTTGTGACAGTGGATGATGCGCCACCAGCTTCAAACACAAACGAGAGAATCATGAACACACTTTCCTGGCTGTATGGAAGAAGTGTTTCCCTTTGGACCGGAATACCCATTCCCCCCGGTGTGCCGGAAAAATTACCGGGGATAACGCCCCGGCCAATCCTGTTTATTGATACAGGGCCAGCAGATGGACGAGGGCTGGTGCGGCATTTCTATCAGATTGCAGATCAGCCAAAGGAACTTTGGGAAATCCCCGAAACATTTCACGGGGGGCAATTTGACGCCCGACCTCTGGAATACGAAGAGAGGATGATAAAATTCTTTAATGATGCCTTGTGGGATAAATGAACAAAAAAAAGTTTCCAACAACTAAAGAGATTATTAATACATGGGATAATTAAGTACGGTGCTGGGATATCTTTTACAAGAGGGGATTAAATGAGGTGAACAATGGCAATTCGTGTCATACGCCAGATCTTCAAGATTGTAAATAGGTTCTTTATGGTCCCTCTCTTCCGGCTTGGGCTTGGTTTTTTTGTGGGTAATCCAATCACAGGCTATATTATGGTCCTTAAGACCATTGGTCGGAAAACAAGCAAGCAGCGCTATGCCCCGGTCAATTATGCCATCATGAATGGCAACGTCTACTGTATGGCCGGCTTTGGAAAGGATACACATTGGTTCCGCAACCTGCAGTCACAACCTAATATTGAGGTTATTTTGCCAAGTGGCCCAGCAGCAGGGGTGGCTGAAGATGTCACGGACTCCAAAGAGGCTGTAGATATCCTCCGACAACTGCTCAAGAATAGTGGGTTTGCCGGATTCCTGGCTGGCTTCAATCCATATACCATATCCGATGCTAAGCTCCGAGAAAAAACTGGGGATTATCCTCTGGTCCGCATTCGACCGACTGGAGTCGGTAGTGGAGCAGCTGATGCAGGCGGGTGGCTTTGGATCCTGAGTTTGGCAGTCACGGCTTTGGCCTTATGGTTATTGTTGCATTAGTATATAAGGTCAAAACATGTGAAAATGAATACTAACAAAGATACCAACCTGGATAAGCGAACACCAATCCTGTGTTCGATCCAAAAAGGACCTGGAGTTAAACTTTTTAATCAATTCCCCAGGAAAAAGAGCACAGATAGAGGAAGAAACCAAGATCATGAGCGGATACGAAAATAAAAAGCTGCCAGACGGCAGGATCGAGTTATGGTACGTGGGCGAAAAGGCCAAGATTCTGCATGGGGTTTATGAAAGCGAGGAAGAACTGAAAGCGTACCGAAAGAGAATCCAGAAGCAGGAAGACCGCCACAAATTCTTGACCCACACCGACAAGAAGGACAAAAGGTACAATGACATTGTAACGGGTCCGGAAAATGATGAGTAAGAAGTAAGTAGAAAATGGAAGGCGGGTCAGGTTATTGATATGATAGGTGAAAACTCGATCTCAGTTCTCTTTGAGGATGAACCCACCCAATGGGGATTCAGGGGGGATCCCTATTTGTGGCGGGAGATGAAGGACTTCCTGGGGGACACTCCCCTGCCAGAAACAGAAATGGAATTGTTAATCACACTAAAAAGTGCCTTTGAGGAACTGACGGGAAAACAAATCTCCACGGTACGGGCGATCAAGATCGAGCGATATGATCAGGGCGGCATGTCTGGGGGAATGGTTTCAACGGATTTTTGGAGGGATACAGCTATCCCGTTATTGCTTGAGAGATTTAGAAAAACAAGATAAAAACAGTCCGAATCAGGGATGACGTGTTGAAGATTGAAGAATACAAAGAAAAGATGATAGAGGTATTGAAGTAATACCAAATCACCTCATATTTACCAGGCAACTAAAGTTGCGGGCTAGGCAAATCAAGTCTCACCAAGTGGGGCTTCTGTATCTACCATAGTGGTCAGTATATCAATCTTAAACCTGTCAATGTTCAACCTTCCATCAGTAATCAGCACCCAGTCTCCCGTCTCCTACTCTCAAGGTCCGGAGGAATTTGGTATACACAATAAATAAAATGGGATCACATGTTGTTAATACACATGATCCCATTTATTTTATAACTAATTCAGGTCGCTATTTTGCCAGGTGAATCTTTATCGATCCTCCTCCGAGAATTGAACCTGGACTATTATCATATATCACATCACTACTGACAGTATCCCAAATTTGAATGTGGAATTTATCTACATTGACATCATCATTGATCTCACCATCGAATGCAGTTAGCATAAAACCGTAATTTCCTTCACCATTAATCGAGCCAGTTCCCTTGATTTGAACCTTCGGACCAGATACAACCATCCACTGGTAGCTGTCAGAGTGGAAATTGAGATCTGCGTCTTTAATGTGGAACTCGGTTTGACCGGTTGGTACAATTGCATCTTTTTTATATTGAGAAACAAATCCAAAAGTAACTTTTCCAGTCAGGGCTGAATCAGGAATATACGCCCCCTCAGGTGACAAAATCCAACCGCCGCCTGTTACAAAGCCCACATCAGGATTAGGTACAGGTGGGAACCAGTTCGCTTCAGTGATATCTCCATCAGCGTCCACATGCCAAGCGCTCAGCCACATTTCATCAGTAATCTGGAAGTTTTGATATTGATCATAATCAATATCCCATGCGCCTATAGAACCTGTATAGGCAGGTAAAGTGAAATTATGGCCTCCATACCGGGCCAAAATATAAAGATCAATATTCTGTGGGGCAGTTCCCCATACTTTCTGCAGATCTAGATTAACTTCAGGGAATCCAAGATCCTGAACCAAAATGCTTTTTTCAAATTCAGGGCTTTCGTCGTTGATATACGTTGTCACAAGATTACCCGGCCTTGGATTAATTTCAGGATTTTCTGGGGTTGCATCTGGAGGAGCGTGATGTACAAAACCCCAATCATTAGTTGTTAATACATTTGTTGATAACGGTTCAGTTGCATTTTCATCTTCATACACTTTAACAACAACCTCGGTATTTGGTGGAAAGCCCCTCAGGGATACGTAGTAGTTATAGGGACCGGCCAGGATGATAGGGTAAAATTGTTTTCCTACCCAATCATCCTCAAAATCATTCAGGAGCATCAACAGATCCTGATTATAAGAATAGAGGCGATTATCCCAGACAGAAAATTCTTCTAAATTAGTAAGATTCACAATTTCAGGAGGAATTTCACCTTCTAATTGATTTTCCGCAATCATTAACCTACGAAGAGATAGAATTGAACCAATTGAAAATGGGATTGGTCCTGATAGGTTATTTCCTCTGATATCAAATGACTGTAATGATTGTAAATCACCAATATTAATTGGTAGTGATCCCGTAAGATCATTTTCGCCAAGATATATCTCTTTCAGATTTCCTAAATAACCAATTTCTATTGGTATTGGACCAGCTAAATTATTCATATGAAGATAGATATGAGTCACATAATTATCCAGATCACACACTACACCAAACCAGCTGCAATAGCTCGGGGATTGGAGCCACCCTGAGGTATAGGTCCATAGTGGCCCATTTGTGCTTTCATAAAATGCGACCAAAGCTTCACACTCTTGATCAAGCGGTGGTGTTAGTCCGTCACAGATACCTGTGCCCTGCCTTAATGTTTCAGCGTTAGTTAAATTTGGAGGAATGAAAACACTGAATACCAAGACAAGAAACAATAAGACAAAAATGGAGATAATTCTGTTTTTGAATCGGAACATATCATCCTCCTTACTTAATTAACATGGCAATTATTACGAGTATAGCATAAGAAATTTTTCAACCGAAACTATTGGTCACCCAGTCTCAAAAGCTCCTGTCTTCCCCCTGCCTACAAACACCGACTTCCCTTCGATACCTCTTCGCCTACGTTCATCCTGAGTTTATCGAAGGGCTCAGTGTACTCAGGACAGGCTCTAAAATATATATAGCTGGTTTCTTATTGGCCCCGGCAGTTGAAACTGCGGGCTCAATAAAGTAAGTCCCTCCATAGAGGGACTTCTACCTTTGAGTCCGCGGTTTTGCGCAGCACCCTGAGCCCTTCGATATACTGTCACTACCTGCCAGCTACTCAGGACGCTTCGCTAAGTCGTGGGCTGGGTTCTGGTAGGTAAAAAGTAATTCTCACATAAGTGAGACTACTAAATATCCATTCATATTGTTTTCGAATTATCAATGTTAAGAAGAACCTGCGGTGTAGAGGATTGCAACACTTATCACGCTAGGTTACACTTAGAATGGATAATTAATTTCTCGATTCACAGGGAGATAAAATGTGAAGATTTGGGTTGGGGTTACTGATAATGAGTGGTTTGAGTATCTTGCCGATATAAAACCCGATGAAGTCAATTTTTGGCGTCCAAGTGGAGGACATTTAAGAGCGATAGAATATCTCGAACCATTTTTATTCAAACTAAAGAGACCCCACAATCATATTGCTGGGGGAGGCTTTTTTGTAAAATCAACAGAATTGCCTTTGTCAATGGCTTGGGATGTATTTCAGGAAAAGAATGGTGTAGCAAATTATGAAGTTTTCTATGACAAAATCATGGGTCTCAGGAAAAGGATCGAACCCAATCCAATCATCGGAAATATAGTAATCACTCAGCCATTTTTCTTCCCAAGAGAGCAATGGATCCCAGTTCCGGAAAACTGGTCCAGAAGTATTCAAGTAGGAAAAACATACGATACATCTGATGAGATTGGTAAAGAACTGTGGAATCAAGTTCAAATCAGATTAATTAATATGCCAATTCAGGAAAGTAAAGTACAGTTTGCAGATGTCCCGAAATATGGTGAAGGTTACGTCGTTCATCCACGGTTAGGCCAAGGAGGATTCAGGGTTGTTGTAACAGATGCCTACCAAAGAAGATGTGCCATGACAGGTGAAAAAGCCTTGCCCGTCTTGCAGGCATCCCATATCAAGCCCTACTCAAAATCGGGACCGCATTTGATACAGAATGGATTGCTGTTAAGAGCTGATCTCCACATCCTCTTCGATCAAGGGTATTTAACTGTAACTAATGACTATAAAATTGAGGCAAGCCAAAGAATGAAAGACGATTTTGACAATGGGTTAGAGTATCTCAAGCTTCATGGTAGAGAACTTAACACATTACCAAGTAATGTTAATGAACTTCCTTCTCAGGAATACCTAGCCTGGCACCAGGATAATATCTATCGTTAATTCCATATATTTAACCAGAAGAGTCAAACCTATGGATAATCTATTAAATGAAATTCGCGAATTCATACAGCGTCGGGATTGGGAACAATTCCACACACCCAAAAACCTGGCTATGGCTCTCAGCACAGAAGTGGCTGAGATATTGGAGATTTTTCAATGGAAACAGCCTGAAGAACCTCTCAACGACGCTGAACGGGAAGCTCTTAAGCAGGAAATTGGGGATACCTTGATCTACCTGCTGGAGCTAGCGGATCAATTTGAGATTGATATTCTTGAAGTAGCCAGAGAGAAACTTAAGCTCAATGATAAAAAGTATCCAGCAGAAATTGTACGTGGCAAGGCAGATAAGTATACCAAGTATAAATAGGGTATAGGTGGGTAATTTTGAGTGAGAAGAAACCGCCCTCCGGGGCGGTTTGATTTTCCGAGCCCCCGGTTTTCCGCAGGACCCTGGTGAGGGTAACCGAGAGACATTAATAACACCCCTAATTATATTTTTATCAGTGATCGGAATCCTTTATTCAGCTTCTGCAAACAAATCGATCACAACCTTGATGGCCTGGGTTTGATGCGTTACATCAATGAGCTGTTGGATTAATTCTTTCTTTTTTGCTAGATTTTTCACAGAATTTTCTTGAGCTACAATACCTTCTCGCAACAGAATCAGCTCCGCGAGTTTTTCTTTAAGAGCTGCCAGGGTGTCTTTTTTTAGTTTCTTCGCTTTTTGATGCTTTCGTTTATTCATCATTAGTGGATTAAGATCCTGAGTTTTCTCTTTATTATATACGACCGATTACTCACTTCGTTCCTGACCGATCATAACCGGTCCTTCCGTCTCATGTCCTGCGACCAAAGGGAGAAGCGAAGGGGTCGGTCCTCGGCCAGGAACGCAGCGATACCCGTCCCCCGTCTCCTATCCCCGGTCGGCTGCGCTGCAGCTATTTTCAGTCTTCGCTCTAAGCTCCAGCATTAAAAAGTCCCTTCCCCTTTTGACAGAGTAAGGGACTTCTAAATCAATCCATTGTCTACCTTAAGGCCCCTCTCTAAAGATAGCCTCACGCGGCACTTCAAATTGGGCTGTATTACGAGGTTCAGAGCTGTGCCCCGCCCACCAAAATGAATCAGCTAGCACCCAATCCTCTCCTGACAAATAGTACAGTTCCACCCAGCTAGCCCCCAAGCCACCACGTTCGATCATAAACTTCAGTGGATCGTCCGTCTCTTCCTCCCGGAATTCGATCTCTAATAATACCTCTACAGATTGACCCAGTTCCGCAGAATTGAGCGGCTGGCCCAGAGCCAGATACCCAGCATACATATCTGCCAATGTTGCGTCCTCACTGACCGAGATCCACTCAGGCCGCTGCCAGGCAGCTCCGGAGACAAGATGCAGGTCGGTCCAGTCCGAGGTTGTGCGAAAAAGTAGCCGCATGGTTGTGCTCTCAGGCCACTCGTAAGCCAGAAATACCTCCGACCAGACCCTGGTCATTTCCAGGTATGCCTCTGGCGCCAGCGGGCCATAATCCAGGTAGAGGTATGCCCCAGTTCTGGTTTTTCCGGGTGCTGCAGGCTCGATCTGGGTTCCCTCATGCCACTCATTAAAGGTTGTGACTGCTACCAGAGCGGGCTCGATTCCAACCGCAAACATCCGCTCCCAGCGATCCTGGTAGGTTTCACCATCCCGGCGGGGAGTATCAACCGAGAATGCATAGCTAATTCGCTTCGCAGAGAACCCGGGATTTATCCCAGGGATGTACCAGGCTCCGGCAGGCAACCCTTTGGCCCAGTTGTAGCCTACCTGGTCAGTATCCAAAACTCCGTAGTTGTAGGAACCATCAAAATGGCTCTTATTCACCCAGGTTGGGTCGGTCTGGTCGGTGATCACAATTGCGCCTGGATCGCCGGCGTGCAAGGTGTCGAGTGCTTCCTTCCAATAATCCTGGGGAACGGCGTGGTCGGAATCAGAGACTACACTGGCCCAGATAAAAAAAAGGCCTTTGGGCTGGCTTTCAGGGCTGAAGAGGCTGGTATCCGTGGTCCAGAAAAAGGCCGGATGCTCGCCGTAATGGTCATAGATATAACGGATATTGCTGATCAGGCTGGTAGCGGTTCTCCCGCCGTAGGGCTCGATATGGAAAGCGATCTTAATCCCGTAATGATCTGCGACATCCAGCATCAGCGGCAGAGCCCGGTCAGTTCGACTACCTTGTCCCCACCAGGAGGAGATGATCAAACCCACACCAGCCTGGCGCAGCCAGGCGAAATGCTGAGCCAACACCTCCGGGTCTGACATGCTGTAAGCGCCCAGTAGCGGATAAAAGTCGCTGGCAATATCCTCGGGTGGGCTATTTCCCCAATGGTCCCAGAAACCATCAAACTCAGGGGTTAAATACCAGGGATAATAAAAGGCCGCCATTCTGGGAGAAGGTTGGGGGCCAACCACAGGGGGCCAATTTGCAATCGGATCCGTGGTGGGTGACAGCTCGGTAACCGGCGGAGGAATCTCAGTTTGGATAGTTTCAGATCCGGGTACAAGGGTTTCCTGTTGGGAATTGAATAAAAAAGGGATCGAACAAGCGCTTGTGATGGTAAAAATCGCCACCAAAACGAGTATAACTTTACGCATCGCTGCCTCCTCCCGGATAAGGGGCTATTACGTGTATTCTTACCTATAGTATAAAACAATCTTCAAAAGGTGAGTAAACCAAGGAGCTGAAAGTAGGTCCTGGCAGGTATAAATGCTGAAGACCGGTCCTCAGTCCTCGGTCCTCGGTCATCCGTTGGGAGCGCAGCGACTCCGGCTCGTGTTCTGAGCGAAGCGAAGGGTCCGTCCCCGGTCGGGAGCGAAGCGACCTTCACCCTTCGGTGCCCTCGGTGCAAACCATCCTGGGAGCCTTCAAGACCCTGGAAGAGCTCAACCAGGCCCAGATCACGCTGTATAACACCTGGGAAAGGCCCAGGCTATCGCGGGAAGTGGTTCCTGTCGCAAATAGTCGATAGACCAATTTATACAATTAAACAGCAACTGCCACTTAATCAGTAGGTTCAAGGTTCGATTCCTTGGCGGGTCTCACGCGAAGCGAAACCGCTCAATAACAATGAGCGGTTTCGCTTCGCGTATGACTCGATTACAATCTTGGAAATAGTGCAGGTACCATTGTTACACGAGTGATCAATAAATGGTTCAATTCCGTTACCAGGCACCACAAATTGAGTGTTAGAATGTTTTATAAAGATCACAACGTGATTCTTGAGAAAACCACCCTTAACAATTATTCGTTCTTAAAAAGAGGAAAACCATTATGAACAAAGATATTTTTCGACAGATCAGCATCGTAATTGTATTGATCATCACGATTGCCGTGAACGTCCTTTCCAATACCCTTCCCTTTAATGGGGTGACTGCACCAGAGATTTCAGACAGCTTCGATGTCTACTTTGTGCCGGCGGGATATGTCTTTTCTATTTGGGGCATCATTTACTTGGGACTCATTGCTTACGCCATCTATCAAGTGCTTCCTGCACAGCGGGAAAATCCCCGACTGCGGCAAATTGGCGGGTGGTTTGTCTTAAGTTCGGCTGCCAACTGCATCTGGCTGGTCTTGTGGCATTATGGTTACAACATCCTTTCTATTGTCGCCATGCTCACCATATTGACTTCCCTGATCATGATCTATCTTCGCCTGGGTGTGAAGCAGGGTGATATACCTGCAGCTGAGCGCTGGTTGGTACATCTCACCTTCAGCATCTACCTGGGATGGATCTCCGTCGCCACAGTGGCCAATATCACGGGCACCTTGTATACAATCAATTGGGGCGGATTTGGCATCTCGCCAGAAATCTGGACATTCATTATGCTCGCTGTGGTCACAGCCGTAGCGGGTCTGATGGCGTACTTCCGCCAGGATATCGCTTACATGCTGGTTATAGTCTGGGCCTTTTTCGGAATCGGTGTTGAGCAGGCAAACACACCACAAATTGCCACTGCCGCCAATTTGGCTGCCGGCGTCGTAGCGCTCTTTGTGATCATCGTTATTGTCCAGAAACTTAGACAATCCCGGCTCGCCCAATGATGGTAAGGGAAAATTACTGTTAGGGCAATATCTTACATCATCGAACAAAATAAACCGCTCCTACAGTACATAGAGCGGTTTATTGTTTTAAAGTGAGCTGGATTCCCAAGAGCGATTGATCCCATAATGATGTATTAAAGAGTGTGGCGATCAAGATCATTTACTGATCATGATCATGATTGTGATCATAATCACTTAAAATGCCGTATTCCCCGGTCTCCGGATGGGCATACAAGAAATTTTTTAAGCGGGAAGGTGCTCAATAACGAAAACGCCAACACCATAAGCACCCAATCCTCTCCTGACAAATAGTACAGTTCCACCCAGCTAGCCCCTAACCCTCCCCGGGAGGATTTCGCCCTGCGGGTGGGTTTGATGGTCCTCTCTACCTGAATTTCTACGTCAAAAGGATGATTTTTAACCATCTATCCGCAGTATTTTTTTAAGGTTGTTATATGCTACACTTCATTCAGGACGCTGCAATTTACAGATCAATGTCGGAGGTGTGGAATGTTTGTGGTTCAACGCAGGGAGAGGCAGAATCCTACCCAAAAAATATTATTTATCGCCAGCTGGATCCTCCTGGTGATCCTGATCTCAGGCTGCAGCCAGCCAGCGGAGGTTTGCAACCAACAGCCGCTGGCAGATTTGTCCGGGGCGCTCGCTTATGCCGCAGATGATCAGCTTGAGTTCCAGTTTCCCCTCAATGAACTTGGCCAAGATCTGGATCCATTTCCGGTCAAGTTCTGCTCGGGCGGAGGCAGCGGATCGGATCGAGCGTACCACGCTGCCGAGGATTACCACCTGCCTGCCGGCAGTCCCGTTTACGCATTTGCTGACGGTAAAATCAGCTTTTCAGGTCCGATGGGCGGATATGGCTGGCTGATCATCATCGACCATCCCCAGGCCAACATCTACTCGCTGTACGGCCACCTGAGCCCCAGCCGCTGGATGCTGGAATCCGGGGCGGTTGAGAAAGGCGATTTGATCGGCTACCTGGGGGATTCTGATGAAAATGGCGGCAGCAAGAAAAACCCCCTGACACCTCACCTGCACTTCGGGGTTCGGGCCGGGCAGCGGGTGGATTACACCGGATTCGGCGAATGGCGCTGGATGGCCGGGTGGATCAAACCCTGTCCCAGCGATTTGGGCTGGCTCCAGCCCTCCTGGCTGATTACCAACCAGGAAATCCCTCCGGGGGGATTCCCGGAGCCAAAAGCCGGGCTTATCGAGATGTGGAAGGGTGAACTCATTTTGACGGGCATATATTTGATTGTGGGCCTATCCGTTGGATACAATTCCTGGAAAGCAAAAAACCCACTCTATCTGATAATTTACGGCTGCACGATGATCCTTGGCGGTTGGTATTTTTCCGTTAAGGGAACCAGGATCCATTACGCCCTTTTCTCGATGGCCGGTATTTCAATTACCCTCGCCATTTATCAATATATTCAGGGGAGAAAAGCAAAACCAGGGGAGGGTGAAGAAAGTGTGGACAAAAAATAATGCCTGGATGTAATGCGCAGTGCCAATAGAAGTGAGGGGATAGGTGAACCTATTCCAAACACTCCTGCGGGGGCGGAGGAGCTCGGGGGGTTGAACCAGGAATACAACTTCGACCTGATGGGGCCGCTGTTATTCAAGACTGATCTGCACAACACCTGGGAGTTCACCCTCTCCCGCCCCGGGGACGGCTACCACGAGCTGCTCGAGCAGCAGAATCAGCTCCCCAAGTTTTTCTTTTAGAACTGCAAGATTGTCATATTTCAGTTTCTTCACATTTTGTTTCTTTCGCTTATTCATATTGAGTGTATGAAAATCCTGAGTTTTCACACTGTAAAATGCGACCGGTTAGTCACTTTGTTCCTAACCCTGGACCGGCGGTCCCTAGAGGTCCTGCCCGATCATAACCGGTCCTTCCGTCCCCAGTCTTCGGTCGTTTATAAATTCACCCCATACCCAGGTCAACCCAAGCCTGCTGACCTCTCATTATTGGGAGAATAAACCTTCATAGTAGCCAGAAAAGGTGACCTTCGACTATATAATATGTACAGGGGGACAACCATGGGGGAAAAATCAAAAAAGGATCCCGATCCTCGTTCGGGATTAAATATTCCTTACAAAGAAGCAGAAGAACGCATTGGCGCCCAAATCCAGCAGGGCTTTGATCTGCTGGGTTTGTACATTAACAGCTTTGACGACCTGGCAGCCGCCCAAGCCGAAAAAATGGGCTGGGACCAGTACAACAGGGAACTCCTGAGGAGAATAACGGCTTCGGATGCGTTCCTGGACGACTACGTCAAACCAACAGGACCCTTTTCAGTGGGATCCGCCAGCTTCCTGGGGCAGAAAAAGGAATACAAAGCTGACCTGCTGGATAAGATCAATAATCTCAACTCGATCCTGGACCACCTGCAATTATGCTATGAATTTAACGGTTTTCCGGACCGGAAAATGCGTGAGCTGGAACCTGGTCCCCAGGTAGGAAACAAGGTTTTTATCGTCCACGGCCACGAAGAGGAATCGAAGCAATCCTTAGCTCGCTTCCTGGAAAAGCTGGAGATCGAGGTAGTGATCCTGCATGAACAGCCCAATCGCGGACGAACGATCATCGAAAAATTTGAGGATTACACCGAGGTGAGCTTTGCGGTGGTGCTGTTAACCCCGGATGATCTCGGCGCCAGGGAAGATGAACAGGATCATCTTCAACCCCGAGCCAGGCAGAATGTGATCCTCGAGCTGGGATTCTTTATTGGAAAACTGGGACGGGAGCGGGTCTGCGCCCTATATAAGGGGGAGCTGGAAATCCCCTCCGATTTTTCAGGGGTGATCTGGATCCGTATGGATACCGAAGGCGCCTGGCAGTTTAAGCTGGCCAGGGAGCTCAGGGCGGCTGGGTTTGAGATTGATCTCAATAAACTAGTATAATCAGCTTAAACCCTCCGCGCTTCACTCCGTTTCGCGGTCCTTTCAAGGTTGGTGAGATATTACATAATGCTTCTATGGCAATATTCATCGAACCCCCAATTCCAGATGTCATTCGCCAGATCGCAAATAGCGATTATCGGCGGTTTGCTTGGGAGTTCTTCGTTTTCTTCTCCCGATTCGAATATGCGTTAAAACGGGTAGAAACATACCTGGATACGGAAGTCAGTTACGCCAGAGCAGATTGGGATAGATTTGCTTCCGACCACGGAAATCTCTTTATTCCAGAGGCTACACCAGAGCTAGCGGCTGCGACTTCATACTTCCAGGAAAAACCGCCCCGGAAGCAATTGCAGCAAAACGGTGGAATGATGTGGTCTGATCCACTTACTTTCCAGCAAAATGAGCCCTTTCTTGTTTGGCTCCTAAGAAATGTCCGAGTCGTGCGTAACAATCTCTTTCACGGCGGAAAATTTCCCCTGATACCCATCTCTGATCCGAGCCGTGATCGGGAGCTTATAGGAAGTGCCAAAACGATTTTGGATGCGTGTCTCTCATTGAATCACCAAGTAAGTCACTCTTTTTTTGAGGGTATCAATGAGTTAGAGCCCTAATCCATCCATCGAAAAGATCTCCTCCAACCTGCGACCTCTATCGGCACCTCATTTCATATATTCGGACGGATCAAATTTTTCGCATTTTGATTTCGATGAGAGTAATGGCAGAACTAATAAAATATTTGGGTCAATCATTGGACTAGTAAAGTTGGAGGTTGAATGGCCATCGAATCAGATTTTCAAGAAATGCGTAAAGAAAGATTGTCAATTCATGATAGAGCCGTTCCCCAGGATTATCAAGGAGTAACTAAGGAAAGAATCAGACAAGTATTGATAAGAATGGATCAAAATGATGCTGATAATGTTGATGTTGTTTTTTCATTACTAGACAATATAATACCAAATCAATTTTCAGGAGCACCTTATAGATCAAAATTCTGTGCTGGTGCTACAGTTGCACACATCGGTTCACATGTAGGTATTCTTCAGCGGGGAGGTGATAAAAAATTAGATCGAGAAGGTAGAGACAAATGGATTAAACCTTTACGAGATTTAGGCGCAATCGATCCAATTTATTTTTCCCCGGAAACTAATACATTTATTGAAGGACACCCAAAAGCAAAGTCCCCGAATTCTGCATACCGGCTCAACTCCACTTTTTGCGATATTCTTAAAGCTTCCGAAAGTGATTGGGAAAAACTATTGTCTGGGTGGTTAAAAGAGGATCGTGTCAGAGAGAGAGCAGCTCTTCAAGCGGAAGCACAAATAATAGCAACACAATTGATTGGAACAGATCATAAGAATCTGATAATGGTTTGTAAAGATATTTACGTGCCAAATTTTCTTCCTGATTACAAAATTCTATTTGTTGATTTTGAAGATGGTCAGCGAGTTACAGATGACGAGCAAAAATTACTTGCTGAAGCAGACATTTCGATTGTTTTAGACGATCCTATGCCTGATATTCTTCTCTGGAATCCAAATAATGATTATCTCTGGATAATAGAAGCTGTAACCAGCGATGGTGAGGTTGATTTACACAAGGTGAATCAGGTTCTTTCCATGGTTGAAAGGAACAACAAATCAGGGGCAGGATTCACTACAGCATATATAAGTTGGATAGATGCTGCAAAAAGACAGGGTCGATATAAAAATATCGCTCCATCAACTTATATTTGGGTTAGCGAGGATCCTTCAAAACACTTCCTTGTAACTGCGATGGATCACGAATTAATGGTTAGGGGTTTGAAATAAATATACTATCATGTATAATGTAGTAGAACATTAGTTCTGGTAATATATTTTATATGGGTCAAACAATACTAGATAAGATCGAAATAAGCCGAAAAGAGATAAGTGCTAAGCTTGATTCAGATAATAAATCAAACTATGGCCAGTTTTTGACGCCTATATCAATAGCGATGGCAATGGCAAATATGTTTGATACACCACACCATCGGCATATACGATTACTAGATCCTGGTGCGGGAACAGGGTCATTAACAATATCATTTCTTGAGATGCTTTATCAAAGAGGAGTTACTCCTCAATCCATCCATGTAACAGCATATGAGATTGATTGTCTTTTAGCTGATGAACTCAGAAAAAATTCAACGCTAATAATTGATAAATTCAAATCGCTAGGGATTAAGTTAGATATTTCAGTTATCGAAGAGGACTTTATTACCTCAGCAGTTTATTCGCTTAAGCCTCATATTAATTATCAACATATCAATTTCAAGCCTTTTTCCCATATTATTATGAATCCACCCTATCTTAAGATATCGTCATCTTCAGAACATAGAGCTCTTTTGAATCAAATAGGTGTGAAGGTTAATAATTTATATTCGGCTTTTATTGCATTGTCTACAGCCTTATTATCTACAAGTGGGCACCTTGTGGGAATATCACCAAGAAGCTTCTGTAATGGTCCTTATTTCAAGTCTTTTAGAAGATATATCTTAAGACAAGTATCATTCAAGCATATTCACACCTTTGAGCGTCGGGATAAAGTATTTACAGAAGACAAAGTATTACAGGAGAATATTATTTTTTACTTACAGAAGAATGCCACCAAAGATTTTGTTAAAATTTCCTCATCAAATGGTAGATCCTTACAGGATACAAAGAATAGGTATGTTCCTCATTCGCAAATAGTTGATGAAAAAGATCCAGATTTAATTATTCGTATTCCAATTAATGAATTTGACGATTATGTTTTGAACAGGGTGTCAGCATTTTCAAATCGACTTGGAGATTTTGGTTTAAATGTATCTACTGGTCCAATTGTAGATTTCAGAGTTAAGGATTCTTTAGAAAAAGATCTTGTGAATGGTAGCGTTCCCTTAATATACCCGTCTCATTTTAATAACCAAATAGTAGACTGGCCAAAAACTAATGGAAAAAAACCTAATGCGTTATTGGTGAATGATTCAACTAACAAGTGGTTATTTCCAAACGGATATTTCCCACTCGTAAAAAGATTTTCATCAAAGGAAGAAAGAAGAAGAATTTATCCAGCTTGTTTTGATCCGATTGAGAATTTCAGATTGATTGGGTTTGAGAATCATTTGAATGTCATTCACTCATCCCAAGCTGGAATAAGCAAAGAACTATCTAGAGGTTTGGTAGCTTATCTCTCATCAACCATAATTGATCTTTACTTTAGGCAATTTAGCGGTCACACACAAGTCAATGCAAGTGATATTAGGTCGATTCCCTTTCCTACATTAGACATACTTGAGGAAATGTCAAATTTCCATGATGGGATTTGTGTAGATTATGAACTTGTAGATGTTTACTTGGAAACTATCTTCACGAAAAGATTCGGAATAAAATCACCAAATCCATTACTCATTACAAAGATAAAATCTTAAGGATTGGTTGATTGCTATATAAAACAATAAATATCTTAGGTATACCATTTTAGTAGCATTTATTAATAAATATGGGAAAAAATTTACAATACGATATATAAGTATATGAGTATATTATGATTTAAATGATTTTTTGTTTACTAAAGAAGGTATTACTACTTAATTAGATATGTGAGATCGATATGAGTGATAAAAAAAATCACAGAAAACCTTTAGGTGAGGCTAGTTTCTCGGTTAGCGCTCGTGTCGCAATGCAACTTGGCAGAGAGAGTATTTCAAATTCGATTGTTGCTATTATGGAATTAATTAAAAATTCCTATGATGCAGATGCAGAAAATGTGTTTATAAGATTTTCTGGATTAGATACTACAAAACCTATTCTAGTAATTGATGACGATGGACATGGTATGACAAAATCCCAGTTAGAAAAAAACTGGCTTGTGATAGGAACAAACAATAAATTAAAAACTGGAATATCAAAAGAAAAATCAAGGATACTAATTGGAGAAAAAGGTCTGGGGCGTTTAGGTTTAGATAGACTATCAGTTATAACAGTATTACAGACCTTTCCAAAGAGTGGTCGGAAAGGAACAGAGTTAGTTATTGAATGGAATAAATATGCAAAGACACAAGATAGACTTGAAAATATCACTCACAAGATTTTTCAGATTCCCAAAAAAATCGATGATCCAATTTCTGGAGAATTGACTATCGAGGAACATGGAACAAGAATAATTCTTCAAGAATTAAAGGATAAATGGTCTGTCGAGGATTTAATAAGATTAAAACGTGAACTATCTTTATTAGTTTCCCCCTTTTCTGGAATTAATGATTTTTCAATACATATTGATAGTGGATTATCGTATTCAGATGTAGACGGTGAAGTATTATCCAGTGAGATCCTAAAAGCTGCCGAATGGAAATTAGTATCTAAATTAGACAAAGAATTCAATATTGAACATAAAATGACACATAGAGAAGGTGCAGAATTTTCATTTTCAAGTCCTTGGTCAAAAGTATTCCTGAAGGATAGTGACGTTCCGCTATGTGGTCCAATAACATTTGAATTGTATTTTTATCCAAGGAAATCTATTAGGGAGATAAGTTTTAATAAAGCTCAAATTTCTGATTTTTTAAGAAATAATCAGGGTATCAGGATATACAGAGACCATTTTAGGGTAATGCCTTATGGTGAACCTACTGGAGAGGGAGATTGGCTTAATTTAGCGTTACGAAGAACTCAGTCCCCAGGTGGTGTTCGTCAAACTGGTCACTGGAAAGTTGGTTACAATCAAATTGTTGGTGCAATATTTATAGAGCGAGACAAAAATGGAGCATTGCTTGACCAAACAAATAGGGAAGGGATAGTAGAAGGTAAAGCATATTATGATCTTCGAAAGTATGCCCTCCATGCAATTGAATTCTTCGAGGATAGAAGGCAAAGCTATGAAATATCACAACGCAAGAAGACAAGATTTGAAGAAGCAAAGGAGGATGCAAAGGAATCTTCAAATATTGCAATAAATGCTGTAAATAAATTACGAGAAACTGCTGATGATATAGTAAAACAAGTTGAAAAATCCAAGGAATTCGATACTAAGATAATTCGTTCCACTCTATTTGAGTCAATAGATTTAGTAAAGAAAGCAGTTGTAGAAGTTAGTGATACTCAAGATGAATTAGGAAAAGCATCAGAAGAACAACAACGAGAATTTGAAGAACAGAAAGATACTCTAGGGAATTTAGCTTCATTAGGTATATTGTCAACTACGTTTGGTCATGAAACCTTAGCGAATGCTAATTTGGTTGTAAATAATACAGAAATTGTTAAAAGAAATATTCTTCAACTAAAATCATCTGAAGATTTCTCGATAATTCCATTATTGATTGAAAACGTAAATGATATTGAGTATGCAGCAAAGCGAATAGAAACTTTCGCAGAGTTTACATTAAAGAATGTTAGAAGAGATAAGCGAAAACGGAAAAAAGTATATATAAATAATATTATTGAAGACGTTTTTCGTGCATTTTCTGAAGAACTAGAAAATAGGAGAGGAATAACTTTAGATCTTCAATTACCTAGAAAGACTTATTCTATAAGAGCATTTCATATAGATTGGGAGAGTATTATTATTAATCTCATTACTAATGCAGTGTGGGCTCTCGATGATATCCCTAAGGAAGATAGAAAAATAAGAGTAAAGTTATATGAAACTAATCAATCATTAAATCTATCCTTTGCTGATAGTGGGATAGGCATTGAAGCAGGAGTTATTGATAAAATTTTTGCACCGACATTTTCAACAAAAAGAAACCAAAGAGGTGATGTTATAGGAACAGGTATGGGATTAGCAATTGTAGAGAATTTTGTTAATGGGTATGGAGGATCTATTAATGTGGAATCCCCTTCTGATCTAGGTGGTGCTCAATTTCATATTTCTATTCCTCTTATATATGAATAATAGAAAAGGATAAAAATGAGTAATAAGAAGATTATATGGTTCTTTGACGATGATGAACGACAAGTTCGAACATATCAATCTCAATTGAATAATGGGTTTAAGCATAGTGAAGAAATAGAAGTAATTGCAGAAAAAGCATACCCGCATAAAGAAGATTATTTAACAATTCTCCAAAATCCATTAACGGTCTGTATCATTGTAGATCAAAGATTGAAGGAAGGTGGAGAAGTAGATCACACAGGCATTGAATTATCCTCCTTTTTACGAGCAATAGACCCAAAACTTCCTATTTATATTCTCACAAATTTTGCTTACGCATCTAGCGATTATAAAGGAAGTGAATGGGCTGTTGAAGATATAATCAGCAAGGGTGATTTAGCAGATCCAGAGAAATTAGGAATATTAATTGCAAGATTACTCAGAAGAATTGATGTCTATATAGGAATAATTGGAGAACGGGAAAAACGATTTCAGAGACTCTTTCGTAAAAGTTTAAAGGAAGAATTATCTAATGAAGAAATTGAAGAATTAGAACAATTGAATTATCTTAGGACCTCTATAAACAACTTAAAAGAAATGCCATTATTAGCTCATCTTGAAGAACTATTAGAAAAGATCCAGAAACTTTCTGACACATCCGAAAAATAAAAGAAAGTAGAGGTAATATCTTGGTTATTAATCTTGGATTCTTTCCACTCCTTTCAAGAAGGAAGTCGTATAACGTACAAACTAACTATAATGGATATCGCCAAGAGATTAGAGAAGATTGCCAATACCGTTGTGTATATTGTGATGGACACGAAATTGAAATAGGAGGAGAAAGGATCATGACTCTTGATCATTTTAGACCAAAGAGGTGCTATCCACAATTGGAAAATGATCCAAATAATTTATTGCTATCATGCAGAACATGTAATGAATTAAAGGGTCATGATTGGCCTGCATATGGGAAAAAAGGCACGATTGATGGTGAAGCTGGATATATTGATCCTTTTGAACTGGATAGAAATGATTATTTTTATGTTGAGGTAGATGGTAATCTCTCTCCAAAGAAACATCCAGCGACATATATTATTTATACATTAGATCTAAATAGACGATTTCTAAGAAGAATAAGAGTTCTAAGAGCTACATTAAGTAAATCGCTTCCAAAATTTGATGAGCAATTAACATCAGAAATAAGTATTATTGACAAACTTTTAAGTAAAAAAGAAATAACTGATTCAGAAAAAACTATATTACTTGAAGAAAAGATAAAGAAGAAAGAGTTGTTGTTAGATGTTAGAAAACTTGATGATTTTTATTCTATGCCTTAATCATAACAAAATTGATTTGCCCAATACAAATTCATAATGAATATGATCATAGAACTGTTGAGTATTTATCCTCAATTAGACGACCAATTTGAAAATTGTTATTAGTTAGATGTGACCAAACCTAACTTTTATTTCTAATCCTCTAAATCCTCTGCAATCCCCCTAAACTGCTCCAGGGCAGTTTCCAGATTTTCCATAATCATCCCCGCGAGGACATTTGGTTCTGGCAGGTTTTCCAGATCTTCCAGAGACTCATCTTTCAACCAGAAGATATCCAGGCTGACCTTATCCCTCTGCAAAATCTCATCATAAGTGAAAGATTTAAATCGTTCAGTCTCCTCTCTTTGTTGGCGGTTATCCATGTTATAGCAGGTGATGAAATCTTTCAAGTCCTCATCTCTTAGTGGATCCTTTTTCAAGGTAAAGTGTATGTTGGTTCGCAGGTCATAAATCCAGACTTTCTCAGTCCAGGGTTTTTCCCGTCCGGGTTTTTTCTCGAAGAAGATCACGTTGGCCTTCACACCCTGGGCGTAGAATAAACCAGTGGGCAAACGCAAAATAGTGTGGAGGTCAAATCCTGCTAATAATCGCTTCCTGACTGTTTCACCAGCCCCTCCTTCAAAGAGCACATTATCCGGAACTACCAAAGCGGCGCTGCCATTGATCTTCAATAGAGTGGCAATGTGCTGCACAAAGTTGAGCTGCTTATTGCTGGTGGTAGCCCAGAAATCCTCCCGTTCGTAGCTCAAGGCAGATTTTTTTGCTTGACCTTCTCCATTCATGATAGTGACAGAACTCTTTTTCCCGAAGGGAGGATTGGTGAGCACCATATCGAACCGATCTCCGGGGTCTGAAATCAAGGAGTCATTTACTTCGATTGGGGATTCCTCCCCACCGATGCCATGCAGATAGAGGTTCATCACACATAGGCGGGCAGTATTGTCTACAATTTCCCAGCCCTTGAAAGTCTCATTACGTAGCGACTTTTTCTGGTCTTTATCCAGTTGGTAGTTATATGAAATATAATCATGGGCAGCCAGGAAAAATCCGCCTGTCCCGCAGGCCGGGTCGCAGATAGTATGCCCCGGGAAAGGCCTGGAAACTTCTACCATGGCTTTGATCAAGGAACGGGGCGTGAAGTACTGGCCGGCGCCACTTTTGGTGTCCTCAGCGTTCTTCTGAAGCAGTCCTTCGTAGATTTCTCCCTTAATGTCGATGTCCAGCCCCATCCAGGTTTCTTCATCAATAAGAGCGATTAACCGCTTCAATTTGGCTGGATCCTGGATGCGATTCTGTCCTTTGCGGAAAATCACGCCCAGCATGCCGCTACTTTTTCCCAGTTCCAGCAGGATGGTGCGGTAATGAGATTCCAGTGCCACACCTTCCTTATTCAATAAGGTTGTCCAAGTATAATCATCAGGAATAAGGGAGGGTTTGTTGAAAGGTGGTTTGGTTTGCTCGTCAGCCATTTTCAGAAACAGCAGGTAGGTCAGCTGCTCCACATAATCGCCATAACTGACTCCGTCATCCCGCAGGACATCGCAGTAACCCCAAAGGCGCTGTACAATGGTAGTGGAATCGTTCATAGGTTATTTATCCATCTTTTCTTTTAATCTTTGGCATTCATCGACAAATTCACTGAATACATTGATCAGATCATCAGTATAGGGAATCCACAGCTGGTGTGATACTGATGGATACTTGTGACCTGAGCTCTCAATTTCGTTCTTCAGCGGGGGAATACTTGACAACTTTTCTTTAAGCACCTCGCCGCACCTGACAGCATACTCATCATCATCCAGCCAGTAGTAGCTCATTGTAAGACTGCCATCCGAGAAAATATTCAAGAGTGACCTGGTGCTGATGGTATTGATTTTAGGATTGAAGGAGCCTTTTGATTTTCCTGTTCCCCAGACAATGATATCAGCAAGATCTATCAAAGCTTGATACAGCCTACGAATGGCATCAACTTCTTTCTTGTTTAATTTTTGTTCTGCATCCTCAAAGAAAGAGGCTTCATCCCATTTTCTGCGCCCACTTTCAGAGACACTAGAAGCCTTTCGCTGGCTTTCAGCTCCGAAAAGGTGGGGGATCAGGATCTGGTAGCCATCATGTTCGTAGTATTCCATCTCAACAGCGTACACGCTGAAACGGCTGTTTTCGTTCATGTAGAGAATCAGGTTCTTGAGGGGGGAATGGACCTCGTCCATCAGGATCAGGAATTGGAAGCTGCCATTCTGCAGGCAGGATTTAATGCCATCCAGGACAGGCTGGCTGTGCCCGAATTCATTTTCAAAAGTATCGACCAATCCGGGCTGTTTGGCATTGATCCTTCTTCTATCCAGAGACTGGAGCCATTCATCGGGATCATTGATTCCTCCCCACAGGGCAGCGCCGTAATCCAGCACCTGGGCTAAGACCTGGCGTTTATCGGGATTTTTGTAGAGTTTGGTCTCAATCAGGTAAAGCTCACCTTCGTTATCAACCACCAGTATATCTATCGGTCCGGCCGGAGTAGGGGATTCCCGTTCCAGGATCAGGATCTGGGCATCCTCCTTGATCTCTTGGAGCGGGATGGCGTCTGGGTTGTCGTATATATACTTCTGAAGATCCACTTCCTGGGAGAAGCGTTTGCGGTCCAGGCGGATGGCCTTTTTATTGGGTGGCGTGATTAAGATTGACATGGATATTCCTTAATTTCAAACCAACTTTCCCTCAAAGGCTTGTTTGAGGATCGACTGGCGTAACCGCTCGCTATATTGGATTGCATAATTAATTTCATTTTCAATTTCATCTGCAACAGATAGTTTTCTGTCAGCTATCTGAGTGATTCTGGTTTGCTCTTCTTTTGGTGGTAATGGGATTTCAAGTTTTGATAATAGAGTTGCGTTTACTCCAGGTTGTGCTGATCCTTTACGGACATTTAATATTTGAGACCAGTAATAAGGAGATAGAAAGAAATGGGAGATATATTTTGAATCTACTAATGAATTGAGTTGCAATCTAATAAGATAACTAGCAAAGACTGCATCATGAGGGTCGCTTATTAAAAAATGTTTCCCTGTTGTTGCACCCGTTCGTGCGAAAACTATATCGTTTCTTTTGAGCTTATACTTCCTATAATCATCTTCTTTTATTTCACAGTAGGGAACAGATCTCCAATCAACTGAGCCTTCTTGAATATCAGTTATTCTAAGAAATTTTGGTCCTATTTTTTCATCACTAGCACTCTCGGTATATCCATATTGAATATTCGTTGCTAAATTTTCAATCTTGGTAACTGTCCAGTTTATTGGAATATCAAAATTACCATTCGATTCAGGAGAGGGAACACTAGGATATTTTTCTTTCCACTTCTCATCCTTGGGTAGATATTTTTGATAAACATCTTTATCAATACTTTCCCAATCTATTGGGTTCAAATCACTGATTTTAGAAGGCAATCCAGCAGCTTTCCTCTCTGCCTGGGTGATTTTTTTCCTGGCTTTTTCAATCAACTTAGCCCACTCTTTCTCTTCCCATTTTGCCCGGCGTTCTGCTAGGATCCGTTCCAGCAGCTTCTCAGCCGGTTCTAGTTCATCCTGGTGGGCTTCCCGCCACTCCCGGGTCAGTTCCCCTGTGACGGCTGCTTTCAGCAACGACTGGCGGTAGCGCTCCAGCTGGGCTTTGGCTTCCTGCAGCTCCGCTAACCCGGCATCGAGCTGGGTGAAGAGCTCTTCGATTTTTTTGATTATTCGTTCTTGTTCCGATAAAGGTGGTAAGGGAAGCAAATAATCTTCAAGGAATTTTTTTGGAACACGCAATTGTCCAGCTGTTCCTTTAAAATTCGCTTTTGCTGCTACTCGAAAGCTTTGTTGGCGTATATAGTGGTAAATCCACTCTGGTAATACATTTTCAATAATGTGGAAAGTATGAAATTCTGTTGAACCGAATCCTAATCCGTTTTCAAGCCCTGTTGCGATGGCTGCTTTTCCATTTTCCATACAGGGGGTTATCTTGGCAAAAAGCACATCGCGTTCGGTGAAGGGGGTATATCCTTTGCGAACTTTCCCAAGAAGTCTAGTATGTCTATCTGTAATAATGCCATCTTTAGCATCTACCGCTGACATTGGCAAAAATGAAACGTTCAAATTATCTTCGAGATCTCGAATTTTTGGGTCACGGAAATTAATTTTCGCAATTTCTCTGATTGGAACTCTTTCCCAGGAATCTGGGAATCCGTTAATTTCAGACATTTTGCATTACCAGTGTATAGTGTAAATCTGATAGTATCTCTTCAATGCCTTCTCCGAATAATTGAGATGCTTTGATTGCTCCACCCTTCTGGTTAAATGGCACTTCTTCAAAATCAGAGATCTCAATTGAAGCACTTCCTGCGATATGATCCTTGATCATCTCTAGCCAGGCTAGCTGCTCCTCGGTGAATTGTCGGCCGGCATCCAGCTGCTCAATGAGCCAGTTCTGGTATTTATGTTCCACAGTAAAGGGGAATGGCTCTAATATATCCCGCTGCTCGATAGCGAAACGCACCAAGGAGATGATGTCGGTCAACAATCGTTTGGGTCCAGCACCTCTCACTTTGGATTGGTCCAGCCGCAGGTAGGCCTGCCAAAGGACTTCCGTGGTCAGGTTATAGGGCGGGAGTTCTATAGCCTGGGCTAATTCCTTCACGGCCTGGTAGGTCAGCTCTCGGGATCCGTAGGGCTGGTTGTACAGGATCTGCAGCGCAGTGAGTTCGTCTTTATTTTCCTCGATAAATTGCTGGAAAGTCTTGATTTTTTCTTCGGCTTCTTCAGTGGTGAAGCCAGCTTCCAGAAGAATATCCTGACTGATCTTATCCAGCACCTGCTCACTCTTCCTCTGCAGCTGGATCAGGGTCTCGCGTAAATCTGGATTATCAAAAGGGGCACAAGCTTTTTTTACTAACTCCTGCTTGCCTTCTCTAAGTGCCTCCTTGCTCGTGATGCCAAGATATACATCAGCATACTTTAAGTGGGCATCCGGATCCGTGGCATCCAGTAAATGATGGATCATTCCCTTGAGAGAGGTGCCGTCTGATAATTCCTTGATAGCTTCCTGATCGGCGGGTGTGAGATGACGATCCAATCTGGCCAAACGGCCGGCCAGGGAATCCAGGGCATCTGGATCCTGCACTCCCAATGCCACCAACAGCAGCAGTTTGTCAAAGGGGACATGTTTCTTGCGCTCCAGGGGGCGTGTGTCTGTTTTATCCTCCTCACAGACACCCACTGCATCTACAAGTACAAAGTGAGTTTTCTGGCCAGCGTCAGGTGTTACCCGGGTCAAGTCGGTTTCTGAGATCACTCGGGTTCCGCGACCTTTCATTTGTTCAAAGTAACCCTGGGAGCGGATCATACGCATAAATAACAAGCATTCCAAGGGTTTGATGTCCGTTCCGGTAGAGATCATATCCACAGAAACTGCGATTCGGGGATTAAAATCATTTCTGAAACTAGCGATTAAATCCTCTGGTTTTTCCCCGCTTTTATAGGTGATCTTTTTACAGAACTCATTGCCCTTTCCAAATTCCTCTCTGATTATTTCTACAATATCCTCAGCGTGGGAATCATCTTTGGCAAAGACCAGGGTTTTGGGGGCTTCAGTCCTTCCCGGGAATATCTCAGTAAAGAGCCGATCCCGGAAAGCCTGGATTACAGTGCGGATCTGATCGTAGGCCACCACATCTCGTTCCAGTTGGCTGTCGCTGTATTCCAGATCCTCTTCCAGCTGTTCCCAGCGCACTTCCCGGGTTTTTTTATCCCGCTTGTCGATATAATGGCCGGCATCCACTTGACTTCCCCCCTGCGTGATCTGGGTGCGGATGCGGTAGACCTCATAGCCGACATTCACTCCATCTGCTACAGCCCGTTCATGGGTGTATTCTGTGACAAGATTCTGATTGAAAAATCCCAATGTGGTTTTAGAAGGAGTAGCTGTTAGTCCAATCAGGAACGCGTCAAAATATTCCAGCACCTGACGCCAGAGATTGTAAATCGAACGGTGGCATTCATCTGTGATAATAAAATCAAAACTTTCAATCGGGATGGCAGGGTTGTAATCCACGGTTCTGGGGTCACCTAATTGGTCTGGGGCAAATTCAAAGAAGGAGGGTTCTTCCAGATCCTCTTCGATCTCTTCCCCTTGAAGCATGGAGTATAGACGCTGGATGGTTGTAATTACAACTTTGTTTACTGGATCAATTGCGTTACCAGTTAGTCGGGTGATATTGTAGAGCTCAGGGAATTTCCGTCCATCATCAGGTGTGATAAATTTCTGGAATTCTGCCAGCGTTTGTTTGCCCAAATTGTTGCGGTCCACAAGAAAGAGGATTCGTTTGGCGCCCCCATACTTGATCAACCTGTAAATGAAATTCACTGCGGTAAAGGTCTTCCCGCTGCCGGTTGCCATCTGGATCAGCGCCCGGGGCCGGCTTTTGGTGAGGGATTCTTCCAACGAAGTGATAGCTTCGATCTGGGCATCCCACAAATGATCGGTTATAAGAGGGAACTCCTCCGGCATCACCTGAAGTTTACTTCTTAGCGTTCCAGTTTGTTGAGACCACTCTAGCAATGTCTCAGGCAGATGGAAGTGGAATACCCACCTGGAGCGGAAATCTGGATCCCGGCGATTAACAAACAAAGTCTCAATCCCTGTGCTCTCATAGCTGAAAGGCAGGGGCATTTCCACGTGAGGGATGTGCTCTGGAAATCCTGCCATGTATCTGGTGGACTGCTCAAATACGCCTCTTAATGTAGTTCCAACTTTTTTCGCTTCAATTACACCTACAGCCTTTCGGTCTACAAACAGTACATAATCAGCCGGCCCTGCTGCGGTTTGAAACTCCCTAACAGCCACACCCAACCCTGCTCCGAGATTTAGGCTGTCATTATTCTGCACAATCCAGCCAGCATCTACCAGCATCTGGTCGATTTTTTCACGGGCTTCTTGTTCAGGTGTGAGATAGGGCATTAAGTCCTTTAAAAATCCTTATGGTCACTCATGAATAAGGTCCAATATTTGATTATCGTTTTCCTGGTTCCTATTCAGTGAATGTTCTGATATCTGCCACCGTAAGTAGTCCACTTGACGCTAACAAGTTCTGAATACCCTCTTGACCGAGTGAAATCTCAGGATTACGAAATTTAGCTTCCAATAATTCCAGTAATGCAGCTGTTTCGACAAGGAGGATCTCACTTATATTAGTGTCAATTTTTAGATTCCGAATTTCACTATCATGATCTCCGCTGAATTTACTTGAAATAATCATGAAGTAAATATTCTTATAACCTTGTTTCTTTAAGCTTTTTTCATTATTTGTAATATATTCTCGAATGGCTCTCTCATCTGTCCCCATCGTGTAACTATCTTTTCGTACTTTAGCATCGTACAAAATCGCATAATTAAACTCTCTGCTAATTACTATCCCATCAGGAACTCTTCCATGTCCCTGGCCTAGGTTAGTCACCTCATAACCTAGCATCTCAAACAAGATAGCAAGTCTATCTTCAAATACCTTAACTATAGATATGCCAGATTCATTACATAGTACATCAAGGTGAGGATCATTTTCTGCGATTTTTGGAAGTATGGAAATAATTGGGGGAATATAACTGTCAGGTAGTTTTTTTAGATCACTAATCCTTTTTGAACTCTCAATCACTCCATCTTTGGTGATATCTTCAACTACTTCCTGCCCTTCCATTCTTGATTTCTGGTTGTAATACCAGAACGCATGCTCAATATCCCAGAGGGTAATCTCCTTTTCAGATATTTCTTTACAGATATCTACTATCTCATAGTTCAAATAATAGAAATCTAAATAGTTTATTTCGATTTCATCATCTGGTACCCAAATATTTAAGTCTCCCAATGCATTAATCATTGATGAATAATAAACAGGATATCTCATCGGTTCTTGGATTTGCCAAAAATATGACAAGAAAAAAGGAATTGAGCCTATTTTCGGTGCTGATCTCTTATCTTCGTATGTATCGGCAAGCTTTTCAGAAAACAATTTAAATTCTTTGATTCTATTAACTGCTTGGTCAATATCGTTCGGTAATGGAATTGAAGCTCTCAATAAGTTATCAAATTGTTCCTTCTTATCATGCTTAACGGCTGATTTAACTAACATGTTGAAAAACATCTGACCTTTAATCGCCTTAAATCCCCAATACGGATACCTTTTATTGAGACTATCTACAGAAGTTTTAAATTCATCCAGATCAACCTGGCCATTGATATATTCTGTAATCCACTTTTTAATTTTTGGAATTGTTACTAATCTTTGTTTGTCAATGATATCAGGAGTTGTCTCCTCGTTCACGTTATAAAAAGCTACACCTTTGACATCAAAATCTTTCCATACATGTTTTACTGCTTTAATACTTATATCGTTGAGCATTTCAATTCCTTCCTCAATTAATTAAATATTAAGTTAATCTGTCACATGAGAGTGACACAATCAAGTATATGACTGATTAAATTCTGTGTCAAAGGTAATCGATGTTTTCTATCCAAGTTGTTAGTTTAACACCAGTTAGGAAGACAATCGATCTCTTCTTGAAAATCGAATAACTCTCCATTGATATATAAAAGGATAATTTCAATTCTCCTTAAGGATTTTATTAACAATATCTTTAAGATTTCGAATACATGTATCCAGATCATCATCAATAACAAAATCAACGTTTTCCGATGAAATATTATTATCAGGACCAGAAAATTCCCTCAATCTGGTATGGATTTTGTTAATCAGTTTGTTACTCGGTTCATTATTACGTGGAATAAATCCTGCAATAATCATATGTGTATGAGGAGTAACTGAGAAGTACTTCTGCTCTCCTGCCTCCTTAACTGCGAACCTGGTACAGAATAAGCTGGCGAAGACATCCCCAAGCAGGGTTTTAGGAGAGAGCGGGCTTTCCTCGATTTCTATTAATAAGAGGACCTCATGGTTCTGATTGGCCACCATGACATCGACGTCGGTCAACTTGTTCTTGCTGGTGACAGTATCCCCCAGGAATCCTTTGATGACTGCCACGTTATCGTGCAGTCTGGAATCTCCGTGGTCATAATAAACTTGATATCCCTGGGTGGAGTGATTCTCACGGATATACTCCGTCAGCCACAACCCAAATTGGCCAGTTTTTTCTCCTGCTTTTTTGACCATAACTCCAATGCTCCAACACTATCTTTTAAGCCTAATCCCATTCTCCAATATTGTAGTACACATCCTCTGAACCACAGTAGGGACAGGGTCTTCGCTGGTGTGGGTTTGTATCAATTACCAAACGGGTGCGGCAGCGCGAACAGAGGAAATAGGGTTGATAGACTTCTCCTTCCCCAAATTCAATCTGGAAGTTTAATCGGGAGGCCTGCAAATTACACTTGGGGCAGAAAAATAAATCATAGCTGTACTGGACACGGGTAAGATCCTCCCGTTTCAGGAGTTCTTGAACTTTTTCCCTTCGTGATTTGCTGACCATCCTGGGCAAGTTTTCTGGTGTGGTAAACATCATACCGACACCCAACATCAGTTCAACGCTGTATCCGCAATCCTGGCAACATAAACTAAAAAGGTCGCCCATTACTTATCCTTGAGCAGTAATAATCTTACTAAAATCCAGATATCGATCTATAAATAGATTAATCCATTCTTGTTCTGAATGGAGTTGAATCGTTTCTGCCACATCCTCCAGGGTCCAGGTCAGAAAACTATCTGTATTGGATAATTTCTCTTGATAGGTCTGGACTGCTTCGGCGCAGTGTAAATTCTCCCTGGGGTACAAGAACACAAATGCACCTTCATCAAAATCATCGACGTGTTTGTGAATCCCGGCCAGCAGATGGTCCCGCCAGATCTGCTGTAAAGGCTGTTCTCTGAGTTTTGATAAATGATGGATTTTAAAACAACCCATGATTTCAGCAACCTGATCGTATCGCTCGCGGTGAGGGGAAGCCTTTCCTTTCAGGTTTTCGTGGTACTTAACTTCAACACCTAGAAATCCTCTTCCTCCACTTTCAGTCAGATAAGAAACATAGACATCAAAGGCTGATCGATCGCCAGTATATCTATCATCTCCCCGTCCCGGAGAGTATTCAAACTCGATGGCGGTGACTTCTTTAATCTCAGTCGGAGACAGGTCATTAAATACCTTGGTTGCCAGGGGAAGATCCTGCTGCAGTTCTCCAAACAAGTTAAAACAAAGAGGCTGGCTGGAGAGTAGATCATTGAAGATGCGCGGTTTTACGTAGAGCTTTCCTCTGCTTTTGTTTTTATCCAGCACCTCGTTACGGACCACAGCTCGTATAGAGTCGGTCAGATAATTAGCCAGGATTTCCTCTGCCCAGGGCATAGCAAGGCGGGAACCAATAGGTCTGCTGTCACCCTTGTATTTATGCTCCCCGATCGGGTATCCCTGTTCCTCCCGCCAGATAGATTGCAGCAAACGAGCTTTTCGCTGAAACCCGCTTTTGTCTACTTTTTCCAGGGCATGGTATTCTTTTGCAAGATCGTTGAGTGATAACATGGTTTCTCATGTTCATAATACTTATTTATTAGATACTTATGAACATACTGAGATCACACTAAGCAGTACAAGTCCCTTATTAATAAGACGCAGACAAGCGATAATTGATACGCGTGTTTCAAACAACCCACAAAAAACAGTAGAACAAATGTTAAAGTGGGCACGGTTTATTTTTTGTCTCATATTAGTGACACTTTCAGTATAGAATTGAATTCATCCCCTGTCAAAGTATTTAACTCCATTCTATCCAAGCTGTAAAGTTTCCTAAAAACATCCTCTTCCACAAAAATCCCTTCCTACTAATATGGACCGGGGACCTGGGAAATGTGACGGAGGACCGTATTAAGCAGAGTCAGTCCCGAGTGCATCGAGGAGCTCCCGACGGAGAAAGCAGACCGGTGGAAGCTGCGCTTCCTGACCGGAGACCGGGAATAACGATTGAAAATATAAAATTGAAAATAGATAATGGTTAACGTTTAACGCTTAAGGTTAAAAGTTTCAGGAACTTACTACTAGATTAGAAACTGAAGTCCCTCTGCGGAGGGACTTTTGATATAGAGCCCGCGAATTGATTCGCCGGGCGATAGAAGATGCGAGGGGATTGCTGCGCGCCTGAGGGAAGACGGGCTTTTGATGGGTATAAGCAGAAAATGAGGGAGATATTGGACAATAGCTGACCGGAGCAAGCGAAGCTCCAGATGGGAGCCGGATTCGGTCGTCCGTCCTCGGTCCCCGGTCATTTAAACACCAGAGCGACATTCCAATTAAAGAACGTCGCCCTGAAATCTATTTACTTCTTAATCGCCTTACACCTTACTCATTACACCCCCCACCTATTTCGGTGGATCTACAAAGTTGGACTCAGCCAGACCACCGGGATCAGTCGGTCAGTTCTTTTTTCATACTCTCCATATTGGGGGGCCTCTGCGACGATCCGTTCCCAGACCGGGGTCCTGGTTTCGCCATTCAAAACCTGGGCTTGAGCCTTGAAGGTCTGGTTCTTGATCTGAATGCTGACCAGAGGATCACTTAGCAGGTTGAAGTACCAATCTGGATGATGGCTATTGCCCCCATTCGAAGCGATAATCAAATAGCCTTCCTCATGATCAAAATACCCCAGCGGGGTGGTGAATTCCTGGCCGCTTTTACGTCCTTTGGTGGTCAGTAACAGGATCTTATACTCTCCCATTTCACTGCCAAATTTGCCGCCAGTCAGTTTATAAAAGAAGGTATGCATACTGATAAATAGTTTAATGAATGCCTTTCTCATGTTAATTTCCCTCACTCGATCGATTTTTGGTTTTATTAGTTGAATTCGAACCTTTAGGTAGACGAGGGCACGGGAGTACATCTTACTCGGGTTTCAGAGACACTGGAGGTAAGAAATGGGATCCTCAGACCTTCTAACCTAGGCACCATAAGAATTAATATCAAGAAAATCAATAGAAGTTAGGTGAAAAAATGAAAGCAATTTGGAATCAAGAGATTATCGCGGAAGCGGATCAAACCCTGGTAGTGGAAGGCACACACTATTTTCCCCAGGATACTGTCAAGCTGGAATATTTGTCCTCCAGCGATTATTGTGAGGAATGTTCCTGGAAGGGCCTGGCAAAGTACTTCGATCTGGAAGTGTCCGGAAAGGATTTACCCAATGCTGTCTGGTATTACCCTACGCCCAAAGAAGATGCTATCCATGTCTCGGGGTATTTTGGGTTTAATGACCAGGTCCAGATCAAGGACTGAAAGAGGCGCGCAGGCGCGCCCGACGGGGGAAGCTCTGGAAACTGCGTTTCCGACCGGGGACGGAAGACCGGGAATAACGATTGAAGATATAAAATTGAAAATTGATAATGTTTAACGTTTATCGCTTAAGATTAAACGTTTCAGGAACTTACTACTATGGCAGAAACTAAAGTCCCTCCCCGGAGGGACTTTTGATATAGAGCCCGCGATTTAAATCACCGGGCGATAGAAGATGCGGGGGGATTGCATCGCTCCCGACCGGGAAAACAAAGTACAGCTTACTACTTACCCCTTACTAAATACTGGAAGCCTCACAAAATAATGGTATAAACCTTTGTACAATACCCTGGAGGTGCACGTGACACACAAGACTGTCCCACCCCCTGTTCGGAAATTCCTTCCCTTATTCATGATTTTGATATCCCTACCCCTGTTGGCTTGCAACCTGCTCAACCTTCTGGGCAGCCGTGGCTCAGGCTCTGAGGAAATGTCCCTGGAAGAAGCCCTCGAGGTAGCACCGGTCGACAGCCGGCCTACAGTCCTGGAGGAAATGGGCCCCCCGGATGCCTTTACGGTCAAATTCCAGGAGCTGGAAGGGCAAACCGTCCGTTGGGAAACCTGGTCCTATTTTGACTTTGTGACCCTGTTTGAATTCATCGACGGGGAGCTGCTCTGGACCATCGAACTTGAACAGGTCCCGGACGGTTCACTCTATGCCCACTTTTATGATCCGGCCGATTTCCAGGCCGGCCTGAGCCCGGGGGAGGTTAAAAATCTGCTTTCTGATCAGGAGCTGCTTGAGATCGATCTCGACGCCCTGGACCTGGAAGATGGACTGGCCCTGGCCGGGGATCAAATCCTGTTTGGTTTTGACGATAACCAGCTGGTCTATGTGGAGACCTTCATCCTCAGCCCGGATCCGGACGGCAAACCCCTGGGGGATTTCAGTTCCGGGACCGATCCAGAGATTCAGCCCCCTCAGGCTACCCCGGAACCGGTCGAAAGCGGTCCAGTCCTGTTCCGGGATGATTTTGAGAACGATACAGCGCTGGCAAAACCGGCCCTGGATAAAAGCGCTATGGAATTTGCCAACAGCGACGGGCTGGGTGCCCTTACTGCCCATCGTGTCCAGGAAGTCATTGTGGCTTATTATGATGAACCGCTGTTAAAGGATTTCATCCTGGAAGTGGAAATTCGCCCCCTGGATCTTGGACCGGGATCACAAGCCGGGGTCATGTTCCGGTTTGAGGACCCGGTTGATGGATCGGACTATTATTACATCATCGCTGTCACACCCTCCGACCAGCAGATCTTGCTGCAGGGTTGGCATGGGGGAGATTGGGCAGTGTGGGAATTCCAGGATATCCCGCAGGGTCTGATCCCCAAATACGGGATCTATAAAATGAAGATCGACTGCCAGGATGACTCCATCCGGGTCTATCTCAGTGATCAGCTGGCTGCTGAATTCAGCAGCAGCCTGATCCAGGATCCCGGAACTTTTGGACTGACCATCGTCTCTTCCAGCACCCCTGAAACAGTCGTTTTTGACAACCTGGTCATTACTGAGCATCCCTGAGTAAAAAGGAAATCTCATGCACAGGATCAAATCAACTCTCAAGAAAAAGATCTGGCGTTTATTGATAGTCCTGGTGGTTGTCCTGCCGGCAGCCCTGGCGGCCGGGGCAGCGGATGTCCAGGCCGGGGGTGGTGGAATCTTTCCCGTCATAGGGATTATCGCTGCCGGAGGAAAACGCAATAAAGTCTACCGGACAGCCGAGGGTTTTATCGATGAAAAAACCCGCTATTATGACACCCTGAGGGAGACTGCCCGGCAGCAGCTCCTGGACAGGACATTAACCTTTGGACTGCAGGATAATCAGGTGGCCGCCTATGTAAAATTAGTCAATCTCATTGAAGGGGAACGGGAGGCGATGTTAGGCTTCGCGGAATCGGAAAAGAAAGCTGCCCGGGATGAATTCATAGACGTCGTCCAGGATGAGATCACCAACCGCATGCTGGCCTCCACGCCGGCTACCCAGCTGCTGGGGGTGATGGGAAAAAGCATCAGCTCATCTCAAGATTTCCTTGGTACAGCCGGGGATATGATAGCAGGCGGAAGCGGGGGTGCCCTGGAGGAAATCCAAAAAGTAAAGAAGATCGCCGAACGTTTGACCATCGCCGGACAGTTGATCGGCGGGGACTTTGGCCAAACCATCCGATCTGCAGGAGCCAAAGTCGTTGATATCATCGGCAAGCCTACCGCAGAAATCGAAGCGGGGCTGATCCAGGTCCAGGAAGAACTGGGTGAACTGGGTGACCTGGTCAGCGAGCTTCAGGGACAGGGCTACACGCCCACCGCCAGCCAGACTACTCGGGATGTGGTGATTGCTCTGATCACTGGAGATGAAAGCAATCCGGCCATAACCGCCATCGCGGATATGCTGGTCGCCAAACATGGCGGAGGAGGAAACTTCAGGGAGCGGGCAAAAGCCATCCTGCAGGGAAACGCCTCGGCTCGCTGCGCCGCCAGGACAGAGCAGATCCGGCAGGTGGTTCTCCGGTTGGAAATGAATATCGAAGGAGAAGAGCCCCCCGACGATAGCGACCTGCCCACCTGCCAGGTGATAGATATCCCTGCTTTGGTAGCGGAAACAGTCAGGGCAGCAGAAACGGAATCTGCAGGTGCTGATGGTGCTGAACCTTCTCCCCAGGCTGCTGAATCAAAAGAATTTGATCTCTGTGACTTGCTTCCACAAGGCGGAGAACTTGGAAGTACTTCTGAGTATATGTGCTTTGCTACCTACTCGGATCAACCTGGTGTGCGAACTGTTCAACTTGGGCTATCACCATCTGGCGAAAGCAGCAGCCAATGCCAGGGCATTGTAAACAGCGATTATGCAATAATAATGAATGAACTTGATTTGGGGGAATGTGGATATCAGGTGGAATCAGGCTACCTGGGGACTCCCCAGTCAGGGCCGGGATATGAAGGTTGGGGGATACATTTTGCCATGGAAGGAATTAATGTAAAGGTGATGACCAATGTAAACTATTCAGCAAATGATACCTGGATATTCACAACCGCCGGGCAAATTGAAAACACCATCAAGGAGTATCTCGGTTTGGACTAGAAGGGATTTTAGTTCAGGACCAACAGCATGTCAGGCACCGGAGACCGGGAATAACGATTGAAAATAGATAATGTTTAACGTTTAACGCTTAAGGTTAAACGTTTCAGGAACTTACTACTAGATTAGAAGCTGAAGTCCCTCTACGGAGGGACTTTTGATATAGAGCCCGCGATTTTCCGAAGGACCCTGGAGGGGCAATCGCCGGGTGATAAAGGGGCTTGTTAGTTTGAGCCCGCGAATTTTCGCAGGATCCTGGCGGGAAATCATAAGGCAGATAGGTTGTGATGAGATTCATGTTTAAAGCTTTCGCCTTGGTTTTTTGATCTCCTTATGGATCCTTCGTTTCACTCAGGATGACAAATGGGAGAAGTCACACTAAAGTGTGCCTTGATTGGTTGAGCCCGCGAAATTGCGCAGCATCCTGAGCGGACACTGAGCGAAGTCGAAGTGGTAGACGAAGGGAGAGATCCTGTCCTGATTAACTGGTACTTCGTACCGGTGTAACGATGGGACGGGGAATCAAAATTGCCTGAATTCTCTTTAAATGGTGGGGAATATTCCGTCCTGGTGGCTTTCATTCCAGGAATAACAGATAACGCAGGTGCTGCCATGTCACATATTGACAAAAAAAAGTAAAAATCCAAGCTGAAACCAAAAAGGAAGCTGGGGCTTGTTCATTTGGTCTCTCAATCATTGTTGTTATTCACAGGCAAAGTGCTTGGTGTGAGCCAATCCTAGGATAAAGTTAGTTTTTTAATCTTGAATTTCTTCAAAAAGTTGTTTCAAGTTATCCTTGTATTTTTGAAAAGCCTTCCGACCTTTTGAAGAAAGCCAAATCACAGTTTTTGGCTTCTTATTCTCAAAGGACTTTTCAGTTTCCACATATCCTGCTTCTTCAAGCTTCGCTAAATGCTTGGAAAGATTTCCCCACGAGAGATCAGAAACGCGTTTCAGATATACATAATCCATGTTTTCAACAACAAATAGAAAAGTAATAATCTTCAACCGCGCAGGAGAGTGGATCAAAGAATCGATGTCATCCAATTGTTCAAGCTTTCGTTTATCTTCTTGCTTCTTATCCATAAGAGGATTCCTATTGTATAAATTCTTCTGATGGTAGGGATGTATTTCGTAAAAAAGCTAGGAATTTTCCGACTCCTGTAAGAAACATTAAAGAAGATAGAACACCAAAAACGATTGGAAATCCGTGATGGGAGGCTCTATTCATTTGCCATAACCATTCGCCGATGGGAAAGGCAATGGCAATCAAAACACCATAAATGTAAAGGTATCTGTAATCGAAAAAATAACCGCCCGTAAAGAACAAGATCATTATTCCGGTACCAAATATTACCGGGATTAAAGATCCCAATCCAAGAGGTAACATGGTTGTCCCAGCAAAGATCCCCAATATAAAGAATATCAGGTTGATGGCCAATAGCACAATACCACCTGTGGTGAGCTTCTTTATGCGTAGTTCTCCCCACTTTACGGTGCCCATCCTTGGAATAACATAGTTTTTCCGAATAAATCGCAAGATCAAAAAGACAATCAACCAAAACGGCCCAAAGATGGCCGAGCTCCAAAAATCCCCCAACCGGGCACTAAGCAGCGGTGCAACTGAAAACATCACCAAAAAGGCTGCCAGCGTGATTTCCACCAAACCTTCTCCAAAAAAGGTACTAAACACTATCCGATCTGCATCTTTGAGAATATTCTTTGTAGACATAATACCCTCCCCATTACTACTACTGATATTGGAAAGTACTTTCTTTTTACAAGTACTTTCCTTTAGTATAGTTTATTTATGGATTTTGTCAAGTCATTTTCAAAACTTGAAGCGCTGGATATTTTTTTATGCGATCTGCTTAGGACTGAAGGCGGACCCTTCGATACGTCCTCACTAGGTTCGGACTACTCAGGACGGAGGACGGATTATTATCGGTTTAACGTTTAAAGTTTAAGGTTTAACGTTCCAGGAATTGACTACTATAGCAGAAACAGAAGTCCCTCTACGGAGGGACTTTTGATATAGAGCCCGCGATTTTAATAGCCTGTCCTGAGCAGTTTGAGCGAAGCGAAAACATGTCGAAGGACCGGGCGTAAGAGGGACTTTCTTTATTGAGCCCGTGAATTTCCGCAGGACCCTGGTGAGGGTATGCGCAGCACCCCGAAGGGGCATCACCGGTCGATAGTGGAACTTGTTTCATTCAGCCTGCGAATTTGCGCAGCATCCTGGTCCGTCCTGAGCGAAGACGAAGGTCCCAAGCCGGGATTTTTGTGAAGCACCCTGGCGGGGTAATCCCCTGGCAAAAAATTGTTGGTTTTCAGCAGATTGCCGCGCCTATTCAGAGTGGATCCGACAGTCTCAGGATAAACTCCATCGAAGGGGTATCGAAGGGTTTGTTATGATAGATCATTAGATTCCCTACCAATTACAAATCCCTTCCGTGCCCCGCGGCATGATCACATCCTTGATTTCGGCCCGCAGGGTCACGGTCGACTCACTAGGCAGTGTCACATCACGTTTGTTTTTTGTGAAGGTATAAACACTGGGATCGGCCATTTGCAGACTTAATGTGGCACAGTCGAGTATCTCCTGGGCTGGATCGGGACAATCGGTATCCAAAATCCATTCATCTGCCTGGGGTAAAAAGCTGAAGCTCATCGGGATGATGCAGTTCCCGGTATTCTCATCCAGCTGGATCTCACCCACAGCCTCGAACTTCAGGATGACATCACAATTAACATTACAGGGGGATCCGCTTGTGACCATCCTCAGCTGTACCTGTGTCTGACCAATACCCGTGACCTCAAAACTGCCCGGAGCTGCCTGGGTGATGTCCAGCGGGATGACCGGCTCAATCTTAAATTCCAAATCGGGAAGGTTCACCAGATAATGATAATGAACGCTTGCCGTACCTTCCTCCGCCGATTCGGTTTCTTGCGGTCCACTCATTTCAACATCTTCCCCGGAGTCATCTCCGTCCGGGGCAGAAGGTAAAACCCCCACATCTGGACTACAAGCGCTGAGCAGTAAAAGAAGGATCATTAATCCCAAAATTAATAACCTTAGGCGAGCAGTCATGGACAACCTCCTTAGTAAGGATATATGTAGCAGCGTTGAACATCTTTCAGTATAGCTGAACTGGGGGAGAAGTCAAATTTGGTTTTGGTACTAGTTTGGCGCGAGCGGGATTGAGAACAAGGACCACAAGCCCCGATCGGGGACGCTGTTGAGTAGTCCTATGATTTTTCATAGGGTAGATAGGTTGAGTTGAGATCCTTGTTTCAAGTTATCACCTTGGTTTTTTGATCTCTTTATGGATCCTTCCCCTTCGACTTCCTCCTCGTATACACTCGGAGTCCGTTCAGGGTCAGGATGACAAATGAGAGAAGTCACACTTAAGTGTGACTTGAATAGTTGAGCCCGCGACTTTCCGTAGGACCCTGTAAGGGCAGTCGCCGGGCAACATGAAGCCTGAATTCATTCTTATGGACTATCGTCATAATTAATTGATCTCTTTATGGATTCTTCCCCTTCGACTTCCTCCTCGTATACACTCAGAGTCCGTTCAGGGTCAGGATGACAAATGAGAGAAGTCACACTTAAGTGTGACTTGAATAGTTGAGCCCGCGACTTAAGTCGCCGGGCAACATGAAGCCTGAATTCATTCTCATGGACTATCGTCATAATTAATTGATCTCTTTATGGATCCTTCCCCTTCGACTTCCTCCTCGTATACACTCGGAGTCCGTTCAGGGTCAGGATGACAAATGAGAGAAGTCACACTTAAGTGTGACTTGAATAGTTGAGCCTGCAACTTTCCGTAGGACCCTGTAAGGGCAGTCGCCGGGCGAGAAAGAGATTTACTACTTACCCATTTCAGTATCCCGTCCCCGGTCTTCCGTCCCCCGTCCCTCACCAGCAGCTTTTTTATCAAACCGAATCTCGCAGGCTGGATGACCCTGGGCAATCGTCTTCCCCAGGCTGAACTGAAAATCAGGAAACTGCTCAGCCATCCCCCGGTCCCCCTCCATGGCGATGTCGCACAGTTCCGTAATCTCCTCTGGGGAGGCGCCCAGCTTCTGCCAGGCGCTGACCAACGGGCAGTAATGAAAATCAAGATAATATTTCTCTTCATCCGCTGCCAGGACTTCCATCTCAAATACCTTCCGGCTGGTATCGGACGGGAAAACCTTCCTAAACCCAGATAAACTGTCCGGATCCTCCATCCGCTCCCGACGTTCCTTGCCGCTCAAACAGCCCGTGGCCCGAATCGCCGGGCGGGCAAAATCGTCCCAATCCAAGCCCCGTTCGCGGGCTTCTTTCAGCAACAGGTACATCCAGGTCGCCCGGTGTTCGATGGCTTTTCTTATTTCAGTGACTAGAATATTGTCATGTTCTTCCTGGGTGTAGGTCTTTGGCATGGGGGACTTTCCTTTCTGGGTTTTGGCGGGATGGATAGTTTTATTATAACTGAATGGAGATTGAGGAAATGGACCGGTGCAAGCTTCGCTTGCGACGGAGGACCGGAAGGCGCTGAAGCGCCCGACCGGGGAATGCGATGTCTTTCCCGAGTGTATCGAGGGGCATCCGACTGGGGACAGGAGACGGGTCGATCGTCTTCGCAAAGTTTGACCTCGCTCCAATCAGGGCAGTTTCTTGTTTAGTCCTAAACCCTTAACTCATTGAGCGGAGCGAAGGCTGAAAAGCCAAGCGTAGTCGAAATGGGGAAATGTCAGTTTATCCTCTCTTCGACTACGGCCGATGGCCTCCGCTCTGAGAGTTATATTAATTGGTAACTATATGCAGATTGCCGCGCCTGTCGTGAGCGCAGCGAAGACTATCGATATAACGTGGTCGAAATGGGGATTTAGATCAATAATCCTCAATCCAGAGGTACCGCTTCCGGCGATACCGCGATCTCATACTCAATATTGCCATCTGGGGATTCCGCATTTAACTCAATACCCATTTCAATTTGGTCGCCTAGGGACTGATGCAGATGCTGGGTGATAAGCTGAATCATCGCATCGCGCTGGATTCCGACAAAAAACTCCAGGCCCTGATTTCTTTCCGGCCCGGGATCATTGCAGGTGGCTTCTCCGGGTCCGATCGCTGGCGTATCCGGCAGGGATGTCAGGGACCAGATCTTAATCGGGAAGTAATACTTCTCCCCAACCACTTTAAGTTTGCCCCCGATCTGGAATTCATGATCTGCCAATTCGGTATAGGCGTAGCCGCACCAATCCTCATCCACTACGAAGAAGGTCGCTTCGGTGATCAGTTTGCCACTTCCGGTCAGATTTCCCTCCGGGTCGATAGTGAACTCTCCGCCCCAGTTGGAGACCATCGATGCCGGGTAAAGGTCCTCAGCAGGAATCCCGGCCAGTGAGCTGAAATTGAAGTCCTTTAAATAAGCGCTCATGGAGAAATCGAAGGTTTCGTCCAGGAAATCTGCTTCCCCCTGGCTCTGGGCGATTTTCCCTCCTGGATCGCTAGCGGCAGGTAGATCTCCCCCGCCGCCTCCCGGATCGGGAGATTTAGCACAGGCAGATACGATCATCATCAAAACAAATAAAATCAACAGATAAAATTTTCTTTGGGTCATAGCAATCACTACTCCTTAAAGTACCAGTAAATATGGTACATTCTAGCACAGATTTATCACTGGTACAGCTTTCCTTCGTAAAGCCCTCCACTCAAAATAGGGGACGGATAATAATTAGTTTAATGTTTAACGTTTAAGGTTTAACGTTACAGGTACTAACTACTATTGAAGAAACAGAAGTCCCTCTTGAGAGGGACTACCTTAAAAGAGCCCGCGAATTTATGCGCAGCACCCCGTAGGGGCATCGCCGGGCAATTGTGAAATTGAGGGGATTGTCGCGCTTCATGAGCCAGCCCTTAGATTTTGTTTGCACCCTGGTGAGGGATCTAAGGGCAGATAGGTTGTGTTGAGATTCATGTTTAAAGGTTTCAGCTTGGTTTTTTGATCTCCCTATGGATCCTTCGCTCGCGCTCAGGATGACAAATGGGAGGAGTCACACTAAAGTGTGACTTGTTTGGTTGAGCCCGCGAATTCGCGAAACGTCCTGAGTACACTGAGCCCTTCGACTAAGCTCAGGATGAACGAAGGCGAAGTGGTATCGAAGGGCATTCGCCGGGCAATTGTGGAATTGAGGGGATAACCGCGCTTCATGAGCCAGCCCTTAGATTTTGTTTGCACCCTGGTGAGGGATCTAAGGGCAGATAGGTTGTGTTGAGAT
>JBARSF010000032.1:0-54961 GCA_049644605.1 Anaerolineales bacterium
TAATAAGGTCGTCTGTATTAATACCCTCAAAAATGGATTGCTTGGATTTTGGCGAGAGAAACACCAAACCAGGGCCTGAAGCGTAAATATGCACAACATTATTCATATTTATTCCATAAAAGCTAACGGTAGAGCTCACCTGTCATGAGTAGTCCTGAGCGGAGTTAAACGAAGGCGAATGACGTATCGAAGGGTCAGGTGCAGCGGGGGTTAGCCGGCACGCCATTGCAGCTATGTTTTCAAGGTAGGGAGCCCCACCTCTATCACCTTGATTTTGCTTCAGTCCACCGCGATTAACGGAGATAGTGCAACCGCCGTTACTCCAACCACTCAAATGATTCTCCGATCAGTTTCCCATCCGACGGAGGTTCCGGCAACACGGCGACAACTTCATCGAAGAAGGATTGGGGCTCGAAAGCTGTTTCCGCGGTCATGACTCCCCGCTCTCGTATTTCACCACGCAGGATCTTACGCACAGCGACAACCAACGCCACGCTGGTAAGGAAGTACCCTCCCACATCCCACATGGGAGCGGTAAACCAGCAGCTAAAACGAGCCGCTCGGCCCTCTTTGCTCCCCACAGCGCGCGCCCACGTTTTCGGAATTGGAACGAAGTCGTCTGGGAGTGTCAGATAGCGGTGAGGATCACTCTCAGCTGTATCGATAAATGCGTCTAAAGCAGCGTCAGGGTCGATGTTTCCTTCAAGTACCCGCAAAGAAAGCTCCCTGAGTACGTCGTGAAGCTGGGGTGGGAGTGGGCTAAATAACATTTCCACAGGCGATACCCTGGCGAGGTCACGTGGTAGTGATCCAAAGAGCGGATCGCTACTCAGATATGGGTACGAGATGATTGTGCTGCCGTGAGATAGTGGTACTTCCAGACCGCATCTGATCGGATCCAGATCCACCCATTGGCCATCTTGGAAATCACGCACAGTCTTTGTGCCGCTTTCCTGCACTATTTGCAACATCCATGCAATGCCACCCGTGAACTCCTGCAGAGCGGCTAAACTCTGCCCCGGCTCCTCGAGCCATTGTCGAGGTGTCAGATCCTTCCCGCGTTGAAAGTCGTACATACTGGCATCCCCGAGCTGCAGTTGCTCTACCTCCTGCAACTGTCGCGCCACATGCACTCCCATCAGATTGGTGATCGAAGGATGGACTCCATTGGCGGCAATAGCGGTAATGTCAACATCCTCCGCTTGGGACGCAAGTTGCAGCGCCTGTACGAGAACATCTCCAAACGCTACATCGCAGTAATGAGCGCTATTGTGTATCGCAGCACGTATGGATGGAAGAACAAATTCATTATCCGCAGCGTTCATGAATAGATCGTATCCTTCCATCAAGGACGTCAGCTTCTGTTCATCGGTGCCATCAGCCTGGATTGCGATGGCTTTCTCGCCAATTTCTGTGGCAGCCTTTTCTGCACGTTCTAGGTTCCTTCCAACAATAGCGATCTCAGTAACCAGATCGGTTTGTGCAAGGAGCTTGTTTGCTGGTAATCCCACTTTGCCATAACCTCCTAATGCAAAAATTTTCATGATTTTTCTCCTGCCGGCTAACGGATGAGCTCATCTGCCCTGAGCGGACCCCGAGCGCAGCCGAGGGGGCAGCCGAAGTGTCAGGTGGAGCGGGGTTTATGCAGAAATTAGATCTAAAAGGTAAAAGTTTCAAAATACATGCATGTTACTAGTTGTCATCTTCTGATTCGGTTGCTGGGAACGAAATGAAATAAATCATAAGACAAAGAATAATAAGCCAGGTAGCGTCTACGAAAAGATAAGCAACTCCACTGAACGATAAACCAACAGCTTGAGAAACCAGTGCTGAAGGAAAAAACAGCAGGCCCGCCGCAATGAACCAAATAGTGGTATAGGAAAGATACCAAGGATCTCCTGGCTCAGGCATCAAGGTCATTGGCATAATCCTTCCTAATGCAATGAATATTAAAAATCCTATGATAATAAGCCTTCGAATTCTCATGTGAAAGACCTTCTGCATAACGGATGAGCTCATCTGCCCTGAGCGGACCCCGAGCGCAGCCGAGGGGGCAGTCGAAGAGTCAGGTGGAGCGGGGGTTAGGTTGCATTGGAATCATAGTTTTTTTACCGAAACCATGAACGCGATCTGATCATAAAAAACCAAAAACCAACTATCTGCCTGTTCTTCTTGAATTAATCCATAAACGAAATAAGGCCTCATTTCTAGACCTTCTTCCATCTCAAATGACATACTTGATGGAGGTGATAATCCTGGCAACTTTTCTATTACAAAATCTTGCTAAGGTGAGAGAATAACTTTGAACTTCTTGAAATATAACCCTCTTACGATTCTTGTTAGCCAACAATCTAATTCTTTATCTTCAAAAAAGTAATGAGCTTTAGGATTACCATCATTATAAACTAAAGTGGGATGCTCTTTTCTGTGAGCCAAAAATTGATTGAGTAATTTTGGGCTCCTTTTGAACACTCGCAAGGATCTCTCACCAACTTCACCAGATTTGGATCCAGATAAAATAGCAACTATATTTCTCATTCTCTCATCGATGACATCGAATTTGTCATGGCAAGATCTGCAGCACTTAACAGAAAAGAGATTATCTGGTTTATTGTTATCCGGGAAAAAACATCCTGGAGGAACATGGTCTTTTTCCATGTCCGCACTATCAAATTCTTTTCCACAGATGTAACACTTAGTCATATAAACTAGTCAACCTAACGGTGGAACTAAGCTGCCGTAGCGTGGCGCGGACTTTACCTCTGATGCGAAGGGCGTGACACGCGTTACGGTCGGCTTTAGTGGATTGTTAGGCTGCCCTTCTGATAACTTCCCTCGAAGCAATTTAATTGTGCTCGCGGTAACGTCTTCCTCCATCTCCTTTGTAAGGTAGCAATGCCGGAACATATTCTCGGTACCTTTTATAGTCTTCACCAAATGTCTTGATCAGCCCTCGCTCTTCTAGTAATACAACATAATGAGAGATCAAGAATATCACTACCCACGGTATGATGAAAAGCATATCTGAATACCAGATTATCATTAGTGGGGGCAGCGTAAACAAAAGAGTGCCGTAAAGGGGATGCCTGACGTAATTGAATGGCCCCTTTGTAATTAACTTGCGCTCCCCGCCCAGTAAATATGTTTTTGCCAAGTTGAGAGTGTTATTGAACCAAATCATACCCAACAGACACAATAGGACACATGGAATGGATAAGGCGATTTGAATACTCACACCCCATGAAACGGGAAAGGAAATCCAATGCTGAATACATACAGTCAAGGCTTCAATCAGAATACCAGCCACCAATAAATAGATACCTACACCCAGCAGATCCTTTAGACCTTTCAGGAGTGGGAATTTCATATTATTCAGTTTTGGCTTAATCATGGTTCTGTATTTCCTGTTGGTGCTTTTTTGATTGCTTCTGATTGACCTTGACCTGTAAGCTCCCCTAGCGGCCTAACGGATGAGCTCACCTGCAGCCGGGTCTTGTTATTACGATCCTACATCCCAGGCCATCCACCTTAACCGGCTGTCGGGTGCAGCGGGGGTTAGGCGCCGCACTCACCTCACTCCAAAGCCCGGCTGCCAGCAGACTGTTAAGACACTCACAATAACCAATAGAGGAAGTAACCTATCGTGAGCGGGACCCCAAACATCGTGCTGTGTACTAATATCGTGGTTTGTAGGCTGCCTGTTTTTTGATAAGCGTATCCCATACCAAGACCTGCCGCTGTTGTGAGCACTACAGTGAACACCACGGAACCCATAGGCATGACTAGGATATTGATGAAATGGAACACTCCCCAGATAATTGCTCCAATGACTGTTCCTATGTGCAAATCGTGCCCAAAAAATTTGATGTATCCCCTGAGGTTTTTCATCAAATAGGTTTGAATTAACCCCCTGAACATGGTTTCCTCAGACAGACCCACGACAATCCATTGAAAAGTCATGTTGCCTAGTACATTAGCCAAAGTAACCGGTTGGGGGATATCCACTGGTATGTTCCTGGTTATTGGAGAAATGTACTTAACAGACATAAGCAGGCCAAAAAGTGCGCCTAGACCAAGCATACGCCTATGAGTGAAAACTGGCGGCTTCTGCTTCAGATTGAAGCCATATTCCCCCAGTTTTCCCTTCGTGATCCAGCAAATCAGCACGAAAGGTATCACAAACCGCGGGATGTGAACCAAGACTGCAGCGATCCATGAAGAATCTCTCATAATGGCTTCAACGTTAGGGAGTGATTGAAGCACTGTGTAAATAGAGAATATGATCGCCGTAACTATCGCCGTTACACCCAACATTCTGACGATTGGTGCAGGCCTTAATTCCGCTTGCATTGGTCCCTCTGTATTTACCAATTGATCTACTTTGTCATTCTTGCCGCTAAACAAAGCGGTGCCTAACGGATGAGCTCAGCGGCGCGTACTCCAGCGTCCGCTGGAGCGGGGGTTATGCAGGTACCTCATTCCATGGACTATCGACCAACTCAAGACCTGATCTGCTGAAATAATCATCAAGAGTTCCCAGATTATCGAATATTCGAGCAACGTTGAGAGAAATCTTGTCGACACGCAGATCAACTGCACTCTGTGGCATTGGCAAACTCGCACGTCCTCCGTCAACGTGAACTAGCAATATTTTTCTGAGGCGAGTGGGACCAAAATACAGGTCGTAATAATAAGAGGATGCGTGACGATCCGGGAACTTGTTTGCCCACTTCTCGTGAAAGTCATCGCTATGTAGATAGTTTGAGCTATGTTCATGCTCAATTCGAAGATCTGGATCTTCCTTATAAACTGCCAGTGCTTGAAGACCAGAATATGAGACATCCCAATCTGAGATTGGATCAGATGCCGCAACAACAGAGAGGAGTTCGTCTTGACTCATATCAACAGGCTGTTTAGATGCAGACTGATCATAACGGTATTGAAGAAGTGATGAAACACCGGGGAGCAGAACAGAAAGCGCTCCCAATCCGACGGTGATCGGTTCAATGCGATTTATGTCAGCAATAAACCAAACAAACGCAAGTATTATCGTAGCTAAAACACATAAGTAAGATAGTGACCTGATTATTGTGATTGTTGTTTTCATATTAACTCATGAAAATTATTGTAGAAGTCTGCATAACGGAAGAGCTCACCCACCCAGATCTAATAAGTTTCTTTAGCTCCTCCCGGTACGATGGGTCGGGTGGAGCGGGGGTTGGGCGGCCTTAATCTGACGATGCCTCTCCCCCTCCGTCGAAATCAACACCCTTCTTGAACACTTTGTGCACATTCGCCATCGGGCAGGTGTCATTGTAGCCGCACTTTGGGCACAGCATGAAGAAAGACAAAGGCATATGCAGGAGCAAGAGGGCCAGAAGACCGAGAACAACCAGGGGATGATCCTGCCAGTGCAAGCGAAATAGCCAATAGAAGGCGAATACGTAGCTGCCAATACCGAAGGCTCCCAACAAGGCCAAGTTGACCTTAAACGACCGGGGACCGGAACCCTTCTCTGTGTCTTTGTACATCACCTTCGACAGAAAAGGCGCGAAGTATAGTTGACATACACCAGGACAATACCTGCCGCGATAGGGACATCCAGCACAGATGCCAGCCGCGGAGAAATTGACCGCCACCCACAGCAACAGGAAGACACTGGCGAGAATTAGGGATTCTCTTGCCAGGAGATAGATTGAGCCTACATAAAAGGCTATCAGAGGGATGGCGGGCAGCAAATGCAGGAGTTTATCTTTTTTAGACCATTGATAGACATGATTTGTCTGACTCATGTTTTCACCTCAGCAGTGTCTCACCGGGCCGCCCAACGGATGAGCTCACCAGCCCTGAGCGGAGCGCAGCGGAGACGAAGGGTCGGGTGGAGCGGGGGTTAGACCGCAGTTTTTCTCTCAACTCACTTCTTTGGCAACCCAAGATACCGAGGCGTTCGCACACAGTAGTCTCTGTACTCATCTCCAAAAATATTCCTTAGATGCGCCTCTTCACCTCGTACCATCAAATGTGCAATTATCAACCACATACTCGCCCATAGTGTGCCTGTCCAGGAGGGCCATAACATAGCATACCCAATAATGAAAATGAACCCCCCAACCAATTGCGGATTACGGCTGTATCGATACAAACCACTTGTCCGAAGACCACCGACTTCCACCCCAAAAGATCGACGACCTAGAAAAGGCATAGAGAAAACTACCATAAGTAAGCCTATCACCATAAATACGACGGCGAGGAAAAACAAGAATCCTTCGACGCTTATATGTGAAAATCTGGAGTCAAGAAAAACATAAGAACAAAGAGCATATACACAGAAATAGCCAGTTTGGAGAACGGCAATAGGGCGAGAAAGCCTGCCATCGTATTGGTATTCTGACCTGACCTTGGCAAAGACAAAGAACGCCGCTGCTAGAAGCACAGCTAAGAGTAGCAAGTTTCCTAAAATATTCAAAAAGCCCTCCATATAAATCTTCGTTTCTACTGCGGCCTAACGGAAGAGCTCAGCGGCGCGAACCACAGCGTCCGCTGGAGCGGGGGTTAGGTTGCCTAGGATCTATGAAGTAGTACGATCAGCGGCTCTGTGTCGCTTTATGACATAGTCTCGCAGGGATTGAGAAGAAGGCATTTATGTTGTACGTTTTGACATCAGCTTGAGAGCAGTGTATGCTCGATAACGTGGCTGCCCAACTTGATTAGGTTATAGGCAAGCTGCGTGAACCCTTCGCCTTTATTATCGGCAAGGTCGACTTCATTTGCCGAGACGTCAGCTCCAAGAATGTGTCCATCCAGGAGGGTAAGTACATGCCCCTTGTTATTTTTTGTAATTGGACGACTTACAACACCGCAAACCCCCTGCCTTTCTTCAGTTGAGAATACGACCATATCGCCAAGAATAAACTCTCTTTCTGCCATTATGATATGTCCTCCTCAAGAATATATTTGACTCTTGATACATAAGCAACCTAACGGATGAGCTCACCCGCCTAAGATAATATGATCATACTTGCGCCGACGCGTCACCAGGGTCGGGTGGAGCGGGGGTTAGGCGGCTAATGCCAATTCTTTCCTCTGTTAAGGTTTCAGTGAAGGATTTCAGCCAAGAGAAATGTTATGCCAACTAACATTCCAAAGAGGATCCAGCCAGCACCTATAACTATACCGATCCAGGATATTATTTTGCCTTTCTCGGTTCCACCTTTTTTCTTTATTTCTTTAAGTGCAAGAATACCAGTAAAAAACGTCACTGCTACACAGAGATTTCGCACTGGTATTATTATTCCATCAGTGATGCTGATGATGCCCCCTCGGGTCTCTACTGAGTTGTACAAAACAAAAGTAAGGACAATGCCGGAAAGGGCAATAAGCCCGCTTATAAAACTAACGATAGCAAGGCGGTTTGTTTTGTAAGAACCATCCAATGATTATTCTCCCTAGTAGATTTTTCGTATCGAGCTTTTGAATGTTATTGTCGTGACACTTTTATTGATTCAGTTTATCCAATTGTGACTGACAGTCATAGCATTCATGGTATCTGCATTGCCCACATGAGTATAGTGCCAAATAATGCCTTGACATAGCTGCCTAACGGATGAGCTCACCTGGCGCCGGATGTTTTTCCCGGTCTTCCGTCTTCGGTACCCGGTCCGCCGTAGGCGCTCAGGTGGAGCGGGGGTTGGGTGGCTTTTTCATTCATAATTGTGCATCATCTTTTATGATCCAAACGTCTTTGGTGGCTAATGTCATTTTTCGAGTAAAGTGTTTCCAATCAAGGATGACAACTATCATAGCGACAACAATACAGACCCATCCAAGCACCCAGAAAAGAGCCGAGTCGCTAGGAATCCCTGTGACATTCAGGATGAAATTGAAGGCGAAATGGTATAGAAATACTGCGATTAAACTCCCACTGGTATGGTTGAATGTCCATGACACAAGAACGGTTAGCCCAAGAGCGCCAAGCATGAACGGGATTAGTGGAGCATCCTTCAAGGGCAAACCCGAGAGGAGAAAAGATGGAAGGTGGTAAAGCCCCCACAGAACACCGAGGATCAGACTTGAGATCAAAGCATTCCATCGAGCCTGTAATCGAGGTAATGCTGTACCTCGCCAGCCCAGTTCTTCGCCCATTGCTCCTGTGAAAATACACATTAATATGACCAGCGGTAATTGACTTAGAGTTGCAAAAACTGGCATTGAATAACCTAAGAGCCAGTAAATTCCAATCGTGAGAAAAGCGATAACTGGAGGAAGAAGTATAGCAGCTAAGTACCATTTGAACGGTATACGCCACAATATGACTTTATTGAATAACTCGCTGAGAGCGGGACGACCACCTGCGATCGTTGTTACTAGAATTCCGATTACATTTGGCAACCAGGATCCAATTAGCAATGCGATCATGGGTGGTATCAGGGAAGCGAGACCGATAACGAGAAGCCACTCAATGCCAAAAACCAAAATGAAATAAGCGATGAGCGGGGAGCGTTTTACGGGATTGCTCAATGACATTTTCATACACAACTCTCACCTTTCGTAGTCGGGTAAGCCACCTAACGGAAGAGCTCACCCGCCTAAGACAATTTGATTATCCTTGCGCCGCCGTTCCACAAGGGTCGGGTGGAGCGGGGGTTAGGTTGTATCTTAATTATCTGGCTGATAATCATAAACGCAATAGTTACCTGGTAAAACGTATAAAAATAATTTATGCCTGTTAATTAATTCAAAATGAAAATGTAATTAAGAATTCATATAATAAAATTAATGGGGATGAAGAAATGATTTTTTAAGAGTAGTTTCTTCTTGATTGATGGTTAAGCCATGACTATATGTTTTCAAAATACTCACTTCCAAAAACCCTACATCATCCCCAAATATCAATTGTTACTTCCCTTCACGGCCTCCTTCTTGAGTATCTTGTTGATCTCCTCCCTTCGGACCTTTGTCAGTCTCTTTTCCAGAATATATTGTCATCATTTATATCTCCTTAACTTTATTGGGTAATTTTCCATTTGAGAATGGCATAAACCATCAATTTTTTTCTTTATTCCTTGAAACTTGAATCCTAGATATATCATAAGGATTGGAGTAGAGCGTTGTTAAATTATCCTGATATATCATTTAAAATATAAAAAAGGATTGGGGGAAACCAACGAAAAATCACGTAGACTCTCGCTAACGTTCGAGGTGAACAGCCGGGGTGAGCCTACTTCTACGCTCTGACCACATCTCTATCAAAAAAACCTAGAATGTGTTTCTCGCTGCATCTCCCCGGTCAGCTTGAGCGATTTGATAGGATGCTTTTAATGAGAAAGATTATTTTGAGATGCACACTTTTACTTACAATGCCTCTAAAAGTCGGATTAATTCTTCATTTTTTTCTTTACTCTTCTTGCTTACATGCTTTGCATTGGATAGTCCATGTAAAATCGCTAGAGCTAGTTCCTTTTCTTCTTTGCTTAATGATGTTTTGTGAGAATCGATATAGTCTCTGATAAGTTGTTGAGATACATGATAACTAGTAGTCCGAAACTCATGAAGTAGCACTAAGGTATTGGGAGCTTTTGATCGGATTATGCAATTTATTGCAATCCTTCGAACCAAATAGTATCTATGCTGGTTGAGATCAATGAGAATATCCAAAGGCACTCTACCACACTCAATTAGATCGCAGACAAGTCTTACAGATGCAACCGCAACTTCCTGGTCAGGATCTTTAAGAATACGTTTCGCTTTTGTCACGTCAAATTTATCAAGTAATTCTGAACGTGGCTTTGAATGGAGATTTTGAAAAACAATACGACGAACATCTTTATCAGGGTCTAGTATAAGCTTGTCAATAAGCTGCGGTGATATTTCTTCTAATGACAGGTATTGAGTTAGTGCTTGAAGTCGGAATAGCGGAGGCTCATATTTGTCCTCGATTAATGCTTCTACGTCTTGTTTGCTATATATCGGTCCTATGTCAAGTTCTCGATCTACCTCAAGGTCATCACGTAATTTTTCTCTGCGGATTTGTTCAGCAGGAATTCCTAGAGGTGGGGCTTTCCGACGCGAGTAGATTGAGTCAATTATTCTTTGAAATTCTTTGTCATAATCGGTGATATCTTCAATCTTTTCCCAGAGGGTTGATTTAAGTACCTCGGGTACCTCGCAATCATCTATTACGACTGGTACTATTCTCAGCTTTCCGCTTAAGCGCTTAATAAATGCATAATTCAATTCTTCACGGACCCATGGCCTATGGATGCTATTCATAGATAAGATAATAATCATAGCTCGAGAATTCTTTAATCCCTCTTCGTAAACCTTATCTACAAGGCTATCCCCGGGTAACAATTCCCAAGCATCAATCCATGCATCAATGCCATGAGCACGCAATTTTGATGCAAATTCGAGAGCAAACCTATCTCGGTCTTTATGTGCATAACTTATGAATACTCGATTACGATTGGACGACATGTTTATTTCCCTTCTCTCAACACTAAATGTAGCTATTTTTATTGTCACCTAACGGATGAGCTTTGCTAAGCATCCTTCAGGGCACCTGCAGCCGGATGGGTCTGAGTTGATTGTAGAACCAAAACCGATAAAGAGTGGAAACCATCAAAAACCGGACGTGGCAGGCTGTCGGGTGGAGCGGGGGTTAGGCAGCACCAATTGATTTCCTGTACTGATAGATTTCTTTCTTAAACCATCTTGAAATATCTTCCCCAGGCCGATATTTCTTTATAAGTTTTCGCGTGGCTCCTAACAAAAAAGTTGAAGCAAGGCTAGCTGCTAGAGCTAAATCCTTTGTATTACGAATCTTGCCGATTGCAGACTCTCCATCAACTGTTCTGCTTATAAAAGAAAGTAAATCCTGACCATGAGCAGACCTAGACCAATAGCGATATAAAATTTCGTAACTTCCTCCCATTTTATGATGAACAGCTAGATCGCGGATAGTTGAAGGTCCTTTAAATAAATGAAACCATTTAGGATTTTTGTGTTTTTTATACTCATCATTAATTGGTTTTATATGATCTTTACTCAAAAAAGAATCAAGATTTTCTATAGCAAGTTGATTTTGCTTTTGTAAGGAAGAAGCTAAAGGGAAGAAAGAAGATGTAACAATATCATCCTCAAATATTTTTCTGGCTTCCTTTCCCTTATTTGTTGATGGATCAAATCTTTTATACATATCCAAGCGGGAGTGGACGTAACCAACTAACCAAGATAATGATCTTCTCTCAAATGATTCATCTTCTTCAAGAATATATTCCATTGATAGATAACCTTCAAAGGAACTTCTTAATAAAGGTAAAGCTGAAACAATACACGCATTTGAGAGTAATACTTCTATCCCATCTGTTATTTCAAGTAAATGACGATACAGTGCAAAGATAGATAAGTCAACGTCAATATCAGACTTGGATGAGGTTTGACATCGAACAAGAGCATTTGTCCCATAATTCACTTGTTCTATAAGAAGAGAAGAAGAAATTCCTATCAATTCATTAACATCTACAATTGATAGTTCTCGATAAAGAATGGCTTCATGAGATTTTGTTGGCATATATATATAAAATATAATGCTGCCTAACGGATGAGCTCACCCGCCCTGAGTAGCCCCGAAGGGGCGTATCGAAGGGTCAGGTGCAGCGGGGGTTAGGCTGTTTTCAACAACTTTACATCTACCAGCAAATCTATATCACGGGTTTCCCGTTACTATAGAATAGCTCTCCGTCTACGACAATCTTGCTCTCCGACATATCGCAAAGCATATCCCAATGTAATCCTGAATGATTATAACCGCCTGCCTCAGTAAAACCTTGCCCAACAGCAAAGTGAATTGTGCCACCTATTTTCTCATCAAAGAGCATATTTTTTGTGAAGCGTTGAATGCCGTAATTGGTGCCAATTCCCCATTCCCCTAAAAAACGAGAGCCAGCATCTGTATTCAAGAGTGAGGTTAAGATTTCTTTTCCTTTAGCTGCTGTTTCTTTGACTATCTTCCCTTTTTCAAGCCATAATTCGATGTCTTCGATTTCATTGCCAGCATATATGCCAGGATACGAGAAGCGTACCCAGCCGTTGATAGATGTTTCGACTGGAGATGTGAATATCTCTCCATCAGGGAAATTTCCCCTGCCTCTCGCACCCAAGAAATTTCTTCCTTTGATCGAAAGATGTAAATCTATATTGGGGCCTGATATTGTTACTTGTTTCTTTCCCGATAACCAGTTTATGAGCCTTTCTTGTTTCGTTCCCTTTTGTTTCCACGCTGTGACAGGGTCGGGCTCATTGAGCAAGCCAGCACTATAAACGAAATCTTCATACTCAGAGAGACTCATATTTGCTTCTTGTGCCGCCGCATCTGTTGGAAAGACTGTAATACATAACCTCCTTTCGCTACCACGTGTACTACGGTCATTCGCGATTCTCGACAGTTCTGCAATCGGTTTCATCGCTAACTTTTGGCGGGCGGGATCAACTCCTGAGAGCTCGCGGAGGTTGGTTGGTGCTATGATGCTTAATTCTGCATCAAAGGTCTCATAGACTAATTTACGAATAGGAGAAAGGTATTCGAGTTGAGCGTCATTTGCATGTTTGAGAAAAACTTCCCGCGCCCCTGGTAATTGTTGCAATATAGATACATGAACACCTAAAAGGATAGCGTCTTTATAGACAGCTAAGGCTAGCTCATGGGCAAGGTGAGTTGAACTTAAGAGCATTTGCTCCCCAGCCTGAAGATTGAGGGAATAATGCGTAAGCACTTTTGCCAGTTTTGTTACACGAGGATCGGGCATTCGCGCTCCTTATGAATCAGTGTCCTCTTCGTATACTTATTCTTGCACTCAGGCGTAGTATCGTAGGTTAATGACTATCAGGTAAAAGCAACAGCCTAACGGATGAGCTCACCTGCTCTGAGCGGAGCGCGAAGCGCGCAGTCGAAGAGTCGGGTGGAGCGGGGGTTAGCATGCTATCAATTAATTATTAAACATGACACATTACTCAGTCTCGAATAAAGAATCCATTGGTCGTAACCATGAAAAGGCTAAATATGTCACCAGGTATAGCGCTGTATACATCACGATAAATACAATTTTATCCTTATATTGCAGTGGGTTTGTTATCGGAGATAGCGAATCCGAAATAATCTCAAGGGGTTCATTCAGTATGTCCCAACTATTCCATCTCAAAAATCTCCCTAAATACACACCATAACCACTAGCTCCTATGATTATCAAAGCAAATCCCCACCCCACTATTTTTCCTGCATACGAATGAACTATCTTTTGCATTGTATACAATGACCCTACTGCCAGAAATAGTCCTGTCCACGCTATTATGGATAAAAATCCAGCATCATACCATATTGGTATTGTTTCTTGATTCTTTAAATGAATAAGATCAGTCACAATATAAAGAGCATTTGGTAAAAATATCACCCATAAAACGGCTGGAATGATCATTGCCCACCACCAAGACGGACGTGCTTGATGAATCGCGGCAACGCCAAGACAAAACAAATATGGCAGCCAGGCTAAAAACAAGTTCCAGATTAAATTTTGATAGATTACCTGTTGACTCCAATAGATCCTTCCAACAAAGAATAGAAAAACCAAAAATGTTGATAGTGCTATTGGATAAAAATGATGATGTGAGAGAAATCTGTGGATTTTCTTTATTCCATCTATCAGTATCTGCATTTTTTTCATCCCTCAATTCTATTATCAATACTCTAGCTTGGACGTTTGGACTCAAGCTATCAGTAAAAACCTATTTTATTACAACTTGTGGAATACCACGTAATACACAGCAGGCGCTCTGGGGCACTTGGAGTATGAGTTAGCATGTTAACGTTAATTAGTTTGTAAATGCAAAATAATCGATTAGGATGTTATTTCGCATAATCTGTTTTTTGCTGCTTGATTGGTATATAATCGAAGTATAGCATAACGATTATGTTTTCTTCATCAAAGGGGGTTTGATGAGCAAGAAAAAACTTCTTGACCAAACGCGTGATGTTCTGCGTCGTAAAAACTACGCTTACCGCACCGAACAAGCTTATACCGGTTGGATCAAACGCTTCATTCTCTACCACCAAAAACGCCACCCTTCTGTGATGGGTGCGATGGAGATTGAAGCCTTCCTCACCCATCTGGCCGTGGACCTTGGGGTCGCCCCCTCCACCCAGAACCAGGCTCTGGCTGCACTGCTGTTTCTCTACCGGGAGGTACTCCACCTGCCGCTGGATGAGGATATCCTTCCTGCACCGGCCAAACGTTCCAAACATCTGCCTGTTGTGTTCAGCATAGGCGATCGCGGGAGTGAAGAGCCCGCTGGATAATTAAAGTTTGGGAGATAGGGAGACTGGGAGATAGTTTGATGGTTGAAGATTTCAGTTGTAAAGGTAGAACCATTGTTACGGCAGATAAAAAAAACCAGGTGAAATAAACTCACCTGGTTTTCTTGGTAGTTTTGATATTTATTTATCGGGTTTCCCAGTTTCCTTTGTCTCCATATACTGCTCCCGGAAGTAAGCCCGGGTGCAGGTCCAATCCTCACCGCAGTAATCCTTGTGGTAAGCCAGCACTTCTTCCTCTGTAAATCCGTACTTGGAAGCAATTTGCAGCGCGGTCTGGGTATCCTTCTCTGAAAAACCTTCCGCTTGTTCCCTGGTTTGTTCCCGTAAGGTTTCACGAACACAGGCCCAGTCCCCTTCACATTCCCCGTTGAACAGGTTCATCACATCGCCAAATTCAGCTGAAAATTGCTCGGCAAATTTTTCGCCGGTTTGCTGGTTCTTTTCTTCCTGTTTCTCGGCTTGTTGGTCTTCCCGATCTTCCTTATCTTGCTCTCGGAGATCTTCCTTATACTCCTTGACGCCCATAATCAGGATTTCAAGCGCGCTGGTTTCTTCATCTGCCAGACGGTAAGCTTGATTGAGGTCCCCCCAGCTGTCCCCGGCGGCGCGCGCGTCAGCTACTTCAGCCCATTCCACTTCCATTCGATCTGCAATATTGGCAGTGTGTTTCAGTTCAGAAAGTGTGAGTCCGTCCGCCAGGTATTCATCCAGCAGCGTTGGATCAACCTCAAGATCTCCCGCGAGTTTATACAATTGGGTTAATTCACCCGGGTTAGCCCCTTCGGCAATTCTGGCCAGGGCATCCTCAAGATCGGCTTCGTAACGCGTAACAGAACGAACTGCCAATCTGACATCGCCCAGGCTGTATTCTTCGCTCAGAACCAGTGCCATAAGATCCCCAAGGCTGTGGGTTTCGAGTAATTCAGAAAAACGATCCAATTGCAGTAGCGCTCCCCATCCACCGGCATCCAGGTGCCAATCAAGAATGTCTTCCCAGGTGAGTTCTTCCATGGTAAGAGCCAGGTTGTATGCTTTCCACATTCTGCCAAACCCAATCTGGGAACCCGTTAAAGATCCATCAAAGATATCGTAAATTTCCTCACAGGTATAAAGATCATCAGCCTGGTTGGGAAATATACTGTTGACGGCATCAGCAATTTTTTGGGCTGCGGGGTGACAGACATCGCCCGGGTTTGTAACCACAACGGACAAGGTGTCTGTGGCGATGCAACCACCACCGTCGGTTACCATGACCTGCGCCTGGTATTTTCCTGTTTCTGTATAGGAAAAGAAAGCAGAATCGCCGGTGTCCGCCTCGTCAACCCCGTCACCGTTGAGATCCCAGGCATAGGTATAGTTTAAATCTCCCCCTGTGACTGTGGCGAAAAATGTTACTGTGGGATCATCTACGCCCTGGACTATCAGCGGGGGGGAAGGTTCACTGGTTAAGGTTACTGCTACTGCTGGATTATCAATGGTAATTTCGCCTGAAGCCATTCCAGTCAAGCCGCCTTCATTAGTCTCAGTAACATTAATAGTAAATTCATAAACCCCGTGATCATAGTAAGTGTGGATGAGAGTGACCTCGTCACTATCCAATGTCATGCTTTCGGGAGCACCACCATCACCATAGTCGATGACCAAGTCATAGGAAGACGTTATATTGTCCATGGCGATGGTAAAAGCGACATCACCGCAGGGGAGAATTTCATAAGCTACTGTTATGTCTATCCCCTCGTCTCCTTCCTCGGCAAATACGGTGCCTGGCATACTGCCGAAGTTGATGAGCAGGATCACTATCGCTAAAAACATTCTAAGAAAAAAATTGTGTTTGGTATTCATTGTGCCTCCCTGATTTAGTACTTTTCAGTTTTTGTTGGATATTTGTTATTTTTATAGGTTGGCTAAGGACTATTTCCCGGCGTAGGATCTACTCTGATTCATTTTTTCCTTTTCCGTTGCCGTTGCCATCTTTATCTTCTTGTCCAGGAGGAGTTTCCGGTTTATTGGAATTCCCATTATCCTTTTCCTGTCCTGGTGGATCTGATTTCTCTTTTTTCATCTTCTCTTTGAATTCCTTAGGTTCTTTGATACCGTTTTCAACCAGTTCGAGGCGTTCGCGTATTTTTTCCTGGGCTTTCATCAGGCCTGGTGCACCGCCCTGAGGGTGTTCTTTCCCCATTTCCGCCATCATTTGGTTCTGTTTTTGCAGGTTTTCTTCGATCTGACGCAGGGCATTATTAATTCCCTTATCATCCAGCTTGGCTGCCTGCTCGAGCATTTTCTGGGTGTGTTTCTCTAGAAGGGCCAGCGCTTTATCTGAGACTTCCTCCCCGGCATCAATCTGAACCTGGATTTCCTGCAGTCGGCGGTTGGCAAAAGCAACATGTAGATCTAGCTGGTCTTCCGGATCCGATTCCAGTCTGATCTGGATGTCCTCAGTGAGAATTTTTACGCTGTACAGAAAATCATCTGGTTGGCTGGCCTGGGCAGCATAGACGGTTCCACCAAGGCTGGTTAAAGCGATTAATAAAACCGCGAATATCCCCGCCAATCTGTAGACCAAAGATTTCCGGTGGATTGTATTACGGCGCTTTTGAGCAGCGCGGGATTGTTGCGTTTGCAGGGCCTGGACCTTTTTTGCTTCAGCAAGAAACATTTCCCTTCCCGTATGACTTCGCCGCAGGTCCCGGTCAGGGACTTCCCCCAGTCTTTCCAATTGTTTCTTCAGGTAGGGATTGATTTCGTTATTATTCATCAGTTTTCCTTGAGAGTGGAAAATAATTATTGAATGGTCTGTCTACCCTATATGACGCCAGAATCATCAAAAGGATACGACTAGATCTGGGCATCCTTCCTGGCGGAGGGTATTTTTTTGTTATCAGAACAGGGAGAATTAATTCAGAAGGATCTCACTCAGGACTACTATCTTCAGGCTCGGCCGGGCTTTCCAGGAGTATCCGCTCCAGGGCAGCCAATCCACGATGCTGCAGCGCCTTAACCGCACCGAGGGATTTCTCCATGGTTTGGGCGATATCCGGAGAGCTCCATCCTTCCAGGAACCTTAATACAATCACCTGGCGTTGTTCCGGGGTGATCAATCTTAACGCCTGCCGAATGGCATCTTCCTCCTGCTGGGCAGCAACGATTCTGGAGGGCTCCTGGCCTTCCTCTTCCTCCAGTTGTTCTTCCTGGAGCTCCAGAGGTGGGGGCGGCTCTCTCCGGAAGCTATCGGTGATCAGATTGTGGGTGATGCGGTACAGATAAGCCCGCAAATGATCCTTTGGCCCGCCGCCGCTTTTTAATGCCTGTAAGAAACGGCGGAATGTCTCGGCAACCAGGTCCTCCGCGAGTTGGGCATCACCGGTATGTTTGTAGGCATACCCAAATAATGGGTCGCTGTACCGGTCGTAAATCTGCCCCAGTGCTGCCTGGTCAAAATTTCTTGCCAGTTTTATGAGTTTTTCTGGATTGATAGCCATCATCACTTTAGTTAAGACGCAAAATACAACGTTTATTTACGGGTTATTTTTTCTCTCCGGGATTTCCAGAGAGAACGATAATAAAAAGAACTGGCCAACCCCAACCCCCCGCCGATCCCGATGTAGAGAATTCCCAGGAGGGACTTGGGAATAGGGATATAAGTTCGCAGAGTGATTCCCAACCCGATCATGAACAGAACCAGGGGATAACTGTGCCACTCCTGGAAGGCAAAAAGACAGGGTTTCTCTACCTTCAGGTTTTCGATCCTGCGGCTGTTTTTATCCGCGAGTTTCGAAAAGCCGAATTGATATATCAAACCGGCCAGGATTATTCCCGGTCCCCAGTATAACCAGGGAGAGGTTACACCTGGATGATAGATCCAGCCCACAGCCAGCGAGATCAAGTACAACCCAACACCTGTCCACATTACACCAGCAATTAATAACAGCCAGATTTTATTTGTTCCTGGTTTGCAGCCTTGAATCCAGTCCATGATCATTAATGTCGAGCAGAGAGAATTATTTCTAAAAAAATGAGATGTGAGTAGCTTACCACACCTCCGATTCTTATGGATTTACACCCTTGAAAGGGGTGCCCATCCATCTCTGGCACCCTTCGATATGGGTACGCTGCGCTCTCCCTACTCAAGATGCCTGTAATTCGCAGAAATCTATACTCTACTTCCTATTTGCTACATACTGATAACTGATCACTGCCCCAACAAAACCTCCAGCTTCTTTTTCGACGCGGCTTCCACCTCATCATGGATGCTCTTTCCATGAGAATCCATCGTGACCACAACAGGGAAATCCTTTACTTTTAAGACCCAAATAGCCTCCGGGACGCCAAAATCCAGTTTATAGACCCCGACGACTTCTTCCACGGATTTGGCAATCAATGTAGCGGCGCCGCCGATGGCATGAAAATATACTGCAGGAATGTCCTGGCAGGCCTGAAGCGTCTGGGCTCCCATACCGCCTTTCCCTATCACGCCCCGCATATCAAAGTGGTGCATGACTTCGCTTTGGTAAGGTTCTTCCCGGATGCTGGTAGTGGGCCCGGCAGCCACAAATTTATAGTCTCCCGTATCCAGGCCGGATACCACTGGCCCGCAGTGGTAAATTAAACTTTCCTTAAATACAGGTTTAATCGCTTCGTACACTTCCAGGTCATCACTTTCCGGTTCCCGGGTTTTCCGGATGAAGGTATCGATCATCCATTTGTGGACAGCATCCCTCCCGGTTGCCATGATGCCGGTGAGGGAGACCGTATCCCCGGTATGCAGACTTTTGATAGTATCCGGTGAAATGGGAATGGTTAGTTCTCTCATGATAGTTACTCCTCCAGGTATTTTGATACAAGCAGGTCGAGTTTCTTTCTGGTTTCAGGGGGAATTAGCTCGGGGCTGGTGATGATGGCTCCCTCCAGAGCTGATAAACAGCCGCAGGAGCGTTCCTCCCCCGGGGGATTTTCCGCCAGTTCTAATATGGCTTCCCGGGCATAGGTTGTATTTTGATTGATAATCTTAAGCACCATTTCTACTGAGACAGGGTCTTCCCGTGAGTGCCAGACATCATAATCTGTAATATGAGCGACCGAAGCATAACAGAGTTCAGCTTCTTTGGCTAAAAAGGCTTCCGGTGCGCTGGTCATACCCACAATTGACATCCCCCATAATCTGAAGGCATTTGATTCTGCCCGGGTTGAAAACCGCGGACCTTCTATAATAATAAAAGCTCCCCCCTTATGAACTGTTGCTCCGCTTCCTTTAAGAGCCTGGTATACATGGGCGGAAAGGTCTTGACAATAAGGATCTGCGACTCCAACATGGGCAGTAAGACCATTCTCAAAAAAAGTGTTTACTCGGTATTTTGTAAAGTCAAAAATCTGATCGGGGATAACAAGATCTCCAGGTTTATAATCTTCCCTGAGTGAGCCGCAGGCATTAACGCTAATCACTCGATTTACCCCTAATTTCTTTAAAGCATAGATATTTGCCCGGTAGTTTACCTGGCTGGGATTAATGGGATGTCCCATCCCATGACGGGCGAGAAAGAATACTCTTTGGTCGTGGATTTCTCCCTCGATGATCGGGGCGCTTGGTTTTCCAAAAGGGGTATCAAGCTTGTGTTCCGCGAGGGGGGTTAAGCCGTGCATATGATAGAGACCGGAGCCGCCGATGACAGCAAAAAGAGGAGTGTTTGCCATTGTTAATCCTTTTTAATACGCATAACAAAATGAAAACGACTTGCTTTTTTAGGTGGATTTATGATCATACAAATTATAGAGGAATAAAAACCTTTCCACAAGATTGACATTAATCACCATCTCCGACTTGTTAAATTTGATTGTTTGGAGGATACCAGAGTTGGATTTTAAATTTTTAAGTTGAGATTCCTGAAAAATTTGCAAGAATTCGGTATACTAAAGTTATGGCAAAAGAATCAAGTGAAGGTTTTGAAGAAGTAGCGCATACCGCGGACCTTGAAATCCGGGTCTGGGGGAGTGATATGGTTTCCATATTCCGCCAGGCTGCGGCTGGCATGATTCAGCTCCTGGGTGTGGATGATCTGGAAGGGGGAATATCCTCTGTGAAGCAAACCATCAAACTTGAGGCGATGGACTATGAGGGATTGTTGATCCTGTTTTTGGAAGAGCTTCTGTACAGGCTCACTGAAGATTATATGATGTACGAGGTAGGAAAACTTACGATTAGCAGTGAGTTCTCTCTCAAGGCGCAGTTGAAAGGCACCCAGATCAAATCCTATCAGCGTGATATTAAAGCGGTGACCTACCATAATTTAAATATCAAAAACACAGCGAGTGGTTATGAAGTAAATATTGTCTTTGATATTTAAACCCCCCATTTTTAGAGGTAGTTCAGCATGATCTCCATTCGAGATTTAAAAAGAATCAATCCCTATGAGTGGGAAATCCCGCAGTCTTACCGGTCGGATATGCGCGTGCCAGTGCGTATCTTTGCATCAGAAGAGTTGCTGGGGGATATCACCCGTGATAAATCTCTCGAACAAGCAGTGAATGCCTGTGCTTTGCCTGGACTGGTCGGAAGCGTGATGGTGATGCCGGATATGCATCAAGGCTACGGTTTTCCAATCGGCGGAGTAGCGGCCACGGAGTATCCCCGGGGTGTTATCTCACCGGGAGGTATCGGGTACGATATCAACTGCGGCGTTCGACTGCTGGGCAGCCGGCTTTCCTATCAAGAAACCAAACCCTATTTAAATGACCTGGCTACAGCGCTGAACCAATATTGCCCCAGTGGAGTAGGGGTGGGCGGGCATCTTCGTTTAAGCTCTAAAGAAGTGGAGGATGTTTGTCGGGGAGGGTCTAAATGGGCAAAAAAATCGGGTTATGCAACTGATCAAGATCTGCGCCGAACGGAAGAGGGCGGACATATCCAGGAGGCAGACCCCCGCCATCTCAGCCCCCGGGCGCTCAAGCGGGGGACGGAACAAGTGGGATCATTGGGTGCCGGAAACCATTTTATTGAAATCGACCTGGTACAGGAAATTTTTGATGAGGGGGCAGCCCAAATAATGGGATTAAGAGAAGGAGATCTTGCACTGCAAATCCACTGCGGGTCCAGGGGATTGGGGCACCAGGTTTGTTCAGACTATGTAAAATCTCTCCAGAAGGCCGTCCTGCGTTACGGCATTGAACTGCCTGATCGGGCGCTGGTCTGCGCACCCCTGGATTCTCCCGAGGGGGAAGCCTATTTATCCGCTATGGGCTGCGCGGCAAACTTTGCCTTTGCGAACCGCCAGGTACTCACGCATTATGCCCGGGAAGCTTTTGAAAGCGTCTTGGCGGGAAGAATGAAAGATTGGAATTTGTACCAGGTTTATGATGTTGCCCATAATATTGGAAAAATTGAAACCCATCAAATCGGGGGAAAATCCAGGCAGGTTTGTGTTCACCGGAAAGGCGCAACCCGGGCTTTTGGACCCGGTGCAGAGGATCTGCCATCCGAATTTAAAAAAATCGGTCAACCGGTTCTTGTCCCCGGCAGTATGGGCACCTCCTCCTGGGTGCTGCGCGGTACAGAAGAGGCCATGCAGCGCTCCCTGGGATCCTGCTGTCACGGCGCCGGCCGGGTAATGAGCCGTACCAAAGCCAAAAAAACCATCTGGGGAGAGGATCTCCGGAAACAGCTTGAAAATCAAGGCATTAAAATTCGGGCTGGTTCGATGAAGAGTTTGGCGGAGGAAGCTCCTGCGGCTTATAAGGATGTAGACCTGGTGGTGGAGACAGTCTCCCAGGCAGGGCTTGCTGCCAAGGTTGCCTTGTTAAAGCCGTTGGTTGTCATTAAGGGATAAATATTCCATCTTCTACCCCCCAGTCTGAAACCTCATCAACTGATTTTTCCCACAATTGCCCCGGTTAAGTCCACCAGGTCCCTGGAAGGAAGGCGGATATTGATCCCCAGTTCACCCCCGGAGACATGCACGGTTTCCTGGTTATGAACCGACTCATCGATCACGATTTCAAAACCGCGGTTAATTAATGCCAGGGGAGAGATCCCTCCCACCTGTAACCTGGTTAACCTCTCCGCGTCCTTCTGAAGTGCAGGGGAGACTTTTTTCTCTCCCACGATTTTTGCCAATGCCTTTAGATTGACGTTTGAATCCCCAGGCACAACTGCCAGGATGGGTTTTCCCGGCCCCTTGCGCTGGATAACGATGCTTTTGAAGACAATGGCTGGGGGCGCTTGGAGCAATTTTGCCGTTTCTTCCGCGCCAAGTTTCTGGCTGGGCAAATCAAAGGCTGTGTAGTTTACCCCCCGGCTGTCCAGAAACCGGGTGATATTGTTGGTAGGCATACTTATCTCTCAAGCAGGGAAATCTTTGGCTCTATCATATCAGACCAAAAGGGTTAGTATCAGGTATTGAAGTATGATAAGCTATCAGACGAGGAGGAGTCTATCCTTTATACAGGGGTCCATTATGTCCATTGTTTCCACTCGATGGGAATAATTTAGTCCATAGTTTCCATTGTTACCACAAGTTCCATCCCAATTGCACCAAGACTGCACCCAAAATCAATTAATGGATTGGCGACTCGATTAAAATAATAATCCCCAGTAATTACAAATATTACTGGGGATCATTATGTATTCAATAGACTGTCAAAGATATAAGTGTTACCAATCCCCGGTGACTGGTGTCCATCCTCCACCGTTAGGACCCCAGACAAGATAATTCACAGAACCAGACCAGGTATTCTCCTCTTTCATTCTCCAGATCTTGGTAGCAGGGTCATAGAAGCCAACTGTATCCTCATCAGAAACGGGTCCTGTGGCACGCCTCCCGCTATCGTAAATACTGTAACCGCCGCAGCCAACGCTAACGCAACCCCTAACTTTGTAGTAGTAAGTAGTGCCAGGTGTGGCAGTAGTGTCATCGAAGGAAGTACCGGTAGGTTCTCCAATAAAAGAATATGTGCCGCCTGAGGACGTTGCGCGGTACACATCATAGGAGGTAGCCCCTGACGAGGCAGACCAGGTTACACGTACCTTGTCCGTGTATGTATCATCAGACGCATTTACTCCTGTTGGCGCCTTAGGCCTTACCTCAAACGTATCAGTATCAAAGTTGGTACCACCAGTATAAGCGGTCGTTCCCTTATATAGCCACTCGCCCATTGGAGGATCTGCAGGAAACGTGGCGTGGAGAGACCACTTACCAGTACCGGTGTAGACCATAAAATACTCTTGATAGCTAATTTGTGAGACAGAACCAGGACTCCATACTTCCCACCAAAACAGGGTATTATGCGCTACAAAAGGATAACAATCGTTGTCAACCTGCATGTAAAAGTAGATATCGTCACCCGGTTCAAAAATCCAATTCATACCGGAGTTGTCCTCTGGCCACACATCCCACACAAATACGCATCCATTATAAGAAGGGTTGTCTTGTGTATTTGCCCCGCCTGATGGGGCACCCTCTACCGTACCCCCCTGTACTTCGCCAGGTGTCAACCCTGACCCGGGGCCTTCACCTTGAAAAGGACCTTGTGCATATGTAAATTGTGCGGTCAATAACAGGCTGCACATGACAATAAGACCGACAATAACGAATTTACGATGGATACTTGTGGTATTAGGACTCATGGTTTACTCCTCCTTTAATAATGCTGCCACTCTTTCGGTGGCCTCCCTGAATTGTGTTGACACTTCTCTCCCACTAGAGCGCCTCATAGCTGAATTCCAGCTATCCGCTCGCCGAGTATGAGCACAAATAGAAGCCCTAACTACTGCAAAAAGCGTATAGATGTTGAGGAATGAGTTCTCATTTGTCCCTCCAGGAGGCGATCCTTGAAAGGGCTTTTATCGTGAAGTTGTAACGTTGGCGTTCCTAATTAATTTTACCATGAATTCTGTCAATATTAGTCAAGGTAACTGGCAAGCAAGATACAATTTGGTAAAAAAAATGTCCAAGGGTTCCCCAAAATACCTATTTTCTTGATGGTTCCTCCCTAAAAAGATATAATATTCTCACTCAGAGTCATTTGCTCAATCTATTGAGCAAATGATAAGCTATCAATATCAAAGAATAACCAGGCTGATTCAGGCCAAGGAGCCCAACAGATCTTATGTATCAATATCTGGATTTAATGCAGGAAATCCTGGATCACGGGGTAAAAAAAGACGACCGGACCGGTACCGGCACCCGGGCAATTTTTGGGTACCAGATGCGTTTTAACCTGCAAGACGGGTTTCCGTTGCTTACCACCAAGAAACTCCATTTAAAATCGATAATTCACGAATTGCTTTGGTTCCTGAAGGGAGAAACCAATATCAAATACCTCAAGAAACACGGTGTGCGCATCTGGGATGAATGGGCAGATGAACATGGTGATCTTGGACCGGTATATGGTTTCCAGTGGCGTTTCTGGCAGGACCCTGATGGAGGTGTGGTGGATCAGATCTCCCAGGCGGTTGACCAGATCAAGGTCAACCCCAATTCGCGGCGAATTCTGGTAAGTGCCTGGAATGTTGGTGAGCTCGAAAAAATGGCTCTGCCTCCCTGTCATCTGCTGTTCCAGTTTTATGTCGCCGATGGCAAACTCTCCTGCCAGCTTTACCAGCGCTCAGCGGATGTGTTCCTTGGCGTGCCTTTTAACATCGCTTCCTATGCTTTGTTGACGATGATGATGGCCCAGGTCTGTGACCTGGAACCGGGCGATTTTGTGCACACGCTGGGGGATACCCATCTCTACCTGGACCATCTGGAGCAGACGAAACTCCAGTTATCTCGCAAACCATATCCGCTGCCAAAGATGAAAATTAATCCGGAAGTAAATTCGATCTTTGGTTTTGATTATCAGGATTTTGAGCTCCTGGATTACCAGGCTCATCCCCACATTAAAGCCAGGGTTTCGATATGATTATTTCTATTATCGCAGCTGTTGATGAAGGGGGAGGCATTGGGATCAGGAACAAGATTCCCTGGCATTTACCGGCGGATTTAAAACGATTTAAAACCATCACCATGGGACACCACCTGGTGATGGGCAGGAAAACCTACCAATCCATTGGTACTCCTCTGCCGGGCCGAAAAATGATTGTGCTTTCCCGGAGTCCTGATTTAATCCTGGAAGAATGCTCCCTTGCCAGCTCTTTTCAAACAGCTCTCCAACTGGCGGGAGATGCCGGGGAAAAAGAAGTGTTTATTGTTGGCGGGGCTGAGGTATACTCCCAAGCCCTTCCACTCGCGGATCACATCTATTTAACCAGGGTTCACTGCCGCCAGGAAGCAGATACCTACTTTCCGAATTTGAATAATGCTGACTGGACCGGGATCTGCAGTCAGTTTCATCCAGGGGATGAAAAGAATCCTTACCCCCATACCTTTATCCACTATATCCGCTCCAGATCTGAATAAACTCGATTACTGATCCCTGATACTTCTTTAGAAATCTTTCCCAGCCAGCAGGTTTATCTTTTCCCAGGGTTTCATATCCGTCTGCAAGGCAAGCAATTCCCGCAGATCAAAAATTTGATCCCGTAATCCTGCCGCTGTCTCAAATTCCAGATTTTCTGCTGCAGCCAGCATCTGGATCTCAAGTTCCTTGATAATCTTCTTCAACTCAGGGACTGGAATTGCCTCAGCACCAGCTTTATACTCCCCGCCGGACTCGGCGATAGCCCCCATTTTTACCCGTTCTGTGATGTCTGAAATGGATTTTTTGATGCTTTCCGGTTGAATGCCGTGCTCCAGGTTGTATTCGACTTGTTTTTGCCGCCGACGATCGGTCTCTTCCAGCGCAGTTTGCATAGCTGGCGTAATGGTGTTGGCATACATGATCACCTTGCCCCGATCATGCCGGGCAGCCCGGCCGATGGTTTGGATCAGGGCTGTGTCAGAGCGTAAAAAACCGGCTTTATCCGCGTCCAGGATGGCTACCAGGGATACTTCCGGGAGATCCAACCCTTCCCGCAGCAGGTTTATGCCCACAATTACATCGTACACACCCAGGCGCAAATCCCGCAGGATACCCACCCGTTCCAGAGTATCGATCTCCGAATGCAAATAATGGACTTTTACGCCGCTTTCTTCCAGGTAGGACGATAAGTCTTCCGCCATTCGTTTGGTTAAGGTGGTAACCAAAACCCGCTCTCCTCGCTCGGTCCGCAGGTAGATTTCCCCCATTAAATCATCCACCTGACCTTCAATGGGCCGGACTTCAACTTCGGGATCGATTAACCCGGTTGGACGGATGACCTGGTCCACAACCTTCTCCACTTTTCCTAATTCGTAGGGGCCTGGAGTAGCAGAGGTGTAAATGGTATGCCCCATTTTCTTTTCAAACTCTTCAAACTGCAGCGGCCGGTTATCCAGGGCGGAGGGCAGCCGGAATCCGTACTCAACCAGGGTTGCCTTTCTGGACCGGTCCCCGTTAAACATGCCCCTGATTTGTGGAACAGTCATATGGGATTCATCCAGAATCAAGAGATACTCCTGGGGCAAATAGTCCATCATGGTCCAGGGAGGTGAGTCAGGAGGGCGTTGATCAAGATGGCGGGAATAGTTCTCGATCCCGGAGGCGTAGCCGATCTCCCGCAGCATTTCCAGATCATATTTTGTACGCTGTTCAATGCGCTGCGCTTCCAGGAGCTTGCCGTGTTTATTAAAGTATTTAACTTGCTCTGTTAACTCATCTTCGATATCCAGGACTGCCTGACGCAGCTTTTCTTCTTCGGTTATGAAATGTTTGGCGGGGAATATGTTTACCTTATTGATTTCTTCCAGAAGCTCCGCGGTTACCCGGTTTACCTTGCTAATGCGTTCCACCTCATCACCAAAGAAGGAAATCCGGTAGACGAACTGATCATCATAGGCGGGAGCAATTTCCAGTGTATCCCCCCGTACCCGGAATGAACCTGGTTTTAAATCTATATCATTTCTTGAATACTGACCCTCAATCAATTGCCGCAGCAAAGCGTTCCGGCGATATACCTGGCCTACTTTTAAATCAATAACTACTTTTCCATACGCTTCCGGATTGCCGAGACCGTAAATACAGGAGACGGAGGCAACGATAATGACATCCTTTCTGGACATCAAGGCTGTAGTCGCTGCCAGCCGTAATCGGTCAATCTCTTCGTTGATATCGGTCTCTTTTTCAATAAAAAGATCATGATGGGGGACATAGGCTTCCGGTTGATAATAATCGTAATAACTGACAAAAAATTCCACCGCGTTTTCCGGGAAGAATGACTTAAACTCTGCATACAGCTGGGCAGCCAGGGTCTTATTGTGAGCCATTACCAATGCAGGAAGCTGCATCCGTTCGATAACATTGGCAATGGTATAGGTTTTTCCTGTGCCGGTGGCTCCCAGGAGTACCTGGTGCTGCTCGCCGTTTTGGATTCCCTGGATGAGTTTTTCGATCGCCTGGGGTTGATCGCCCATAGGTTGAAAAGGAGCTTGAAGTTTAAATTCCATGTTGTTTTTCACTCGCGGATGTAAATAGGATTGCTGAAAATCCAGCCCCGTCTTAATCCTTTGTAGTTGATATACACCTCTACCCGATAGACTCCAGGTTGGGTAGCAGCATAGCAACAAATTTCCCTTTTGTTCCAGGTTTTCACCGGTTCCCCATCTTTGATCAAGATACATTCTAAAGGGAGAGGGAGGGAGATCTGCAGGGTAACGCCGTTTCGGACGGAAATTTCATCTCCCATGATGACCGATTCATTTGTGCCAGATCCCCTGAACTGGAACCCTCTTGTGGAATAGGGCAAGTCATAGCCGACGAATACATGGCCGCCCTCCATTGCGTCAAAGATCATTTTTTTATCTGATCCTAAATCTCCACTGAGAGCTGAAGGAATGATCAGATGGGTATTCACTGCCCGGAAGTGGAAGAGATAGGGGAAAAGCGTTCGTTTTAATGGTCCCAGGCTGCCAGACATTGCATGGGCATCAGAGCCGCCAATCGCTACCACTTTTTGCCCAGCGGTTGTTAACCGATCCCAGATTTTAAGCGTTTCCGGGATGGGCCCGCGGGCTATGCGGTTAGGCAGGTAAGCATAAAAAATGGCTTCAGCCTTGCTGGTCAGTCTGGTTTTAAATTCCGACAGCCCGTTCCAGAGTTCTATACCGGTATATCCTGAAATATCCCAATCTTCCCAGGAGTAATCCTTCTCGTTGAATAAGGGAGCAGCAGGGTCAATCGGATGAGCCAGGAAGCATAATCCCCCAGATTTTTGGACTTTTTTAATCAACCGCTTGGGATCTTCTGCTTCACCAGCCAACTCCTGGTCAACTCCAAAAACCAGTAAGTGGTTCTTTTCTGGAACTCTGTTCTGGTCGTGGATTTCCTCTCCTACCAGAAGGAGGACCTGTTGATTTCCTTTGGTGTAATACCCTTCCTGATCTTGAACAAGGATATTATGATCGGTAACGATCACCCCATCTAAACCTGCCTCGAGGGCAGCATCAGCGATATCTTGATGGCTGCCAGTTCCATCAGAATGACGGGTATGCATGTGCAGGTTTATCACAATTTCTGTCATGTTCTTTCCTGATTTTTTGATTATTTTCCTTGATCGCTTTTAATCTCCATAGTGGGTGAAAATCGCCCCGCAGGAGGTGCTTCTTGACGTTCTCCCAGTAAAGAAGGTATAATCGCCCTGCTTGTTATTTAAACAGCTGTACTAAAAAGCAGTGAGATCGGCAGATCAGAGAAGACGAATGAGAATTCTTGCTGATCCAGGAGGTTTTCGTGTCAACGTATATAAACATCGGATTGATCATCACATCCATTGCCTTGATTGCCAGTGTGATCCTGCAGAGCAAAGGAGCAGGACTGGGCGGATTAACCGGAGGGGATGCGGGAGGTGTTTTTTCTGCCCGGCGGGGCATTGAAAAGACTTTATTCCGGATCACTATCGGACTCAGTGTGTTGTTTTTTGGATTGGCAATTGCCACAGTAATTGTAACAGGTTAAGCGTCGGCCTGGCTTGGTTTAGGAACAGCCCAGATGACAAAGAATCGCCGGAAAATATGGATTCCCATATTTTCCGGTTACATTTATAAGCAGAGAACGTAGGCAATTATTTACAGCAGGAACAAATCCATGCAATTGATTAAAAAACTACGCTGGCAGATACTGATTATCGTTTTAGCTTTAATTGTGATTGCTGTTGTATTGTGGGGTCAACAAGCAGAGCCGGTTCTTGTTGAAGCCCCGGAACCTACTGGGGGTGGCATATATACTGAAGGTATTGTAGGATCCTTATTGCGCCTGAATCCGCTTTTGGCGGATTTTAATCCACCTGATCAGGACCCGGTCAGCTTGTTGTTCAGTGGACTAATCCAATTTGACAGCACCGGTCTCCCGCAGCCTGATTTATCCAATTACTGGGCGATCTCCAGAAATGGCGAGGTATATAACTTTTCTCTTCGTGCCGATGCTTTCTGGCATGATGGTGAACCGATTACCAGCGATGATGTGGTTTTTACTGTAAATTTACTGAAGAATCCCGATTTTCCAGTCCAGGAAGACCTGGCTACCTTTTGGAATGAAATTGAAGTTGAAGCACTGGATGATCAAACGCTCCAGTTCCGATTACCGGAAGCCTTTTCACCTTTTTTGGATTACCTGGATTTTGGAATTTTGCCCGCGCACATTCTGAATGACCTCTCTGCTCAAGAAATTGTAGATGCTCCATTTAACCTTCAACCAGTTGGATCTGGCCCCTTTCAATTTGATCACCTGATCATCTCCGGGAATCAAATTTCAGGAGTTGCTCTCCAAAAAAGTACCAATTACTATGGTGACCAGGTATTTTTTGATCAGGTAGTATTTTTGTATTTCCCGGATTCCCAGGCAGCCTGGGAAGCATATTCAACGGGAGAGATTCAAGGTATCGGAGAAATCACGCCTGAGATCCTCGGAAGCGCGCTTCAAGAACCCGATATAAATCTTTACACCAGCCGCTTGCCTCAAATGACCTTGGTTTTGTTAAATTTGGAAAATCCGGAAGTGCCATTTTTCAAGGAAGTTGAAATGAGAAGGGCATTACTGCATGGTATTAACCGTCAATATCTGGTGGATCATATCAACCAGGGGCAGGCCATAATTGCCGATGGGCCCATTTTCCCAAAAACCTGGGCTTATTATGAAGGTCTTTCCCGTTATGAATATGATCCAGAAGAGGCAATCGATAAAATCCGTGATTTAGGCTATACCTTCCCCGCAGAGGGAGGCACTACCAGGACGAACGAAGAAGGCGATCGATTGGATCTCACTCTGATCTATCCGGATGATGAAAAACATGCCCTGATCGCCCAATCAATTCAAGAGAATTGGTTAACGCTGGGTATTAACGTAACCCTGGAAGCCCTGACCTACGAGGAATTGATTTCAAATCGTCTGGAAGATCGAACCTATGAGGTTGCCCTGGTTGATCTCAACCTGACCAGTATGCCGGATCCAGATCCTTATCCATTTTGGCACCAAACGCAAACCACCGGGGGACAAAATTACTCCATGTGGAATGATCGCCAGGGAAGCGAGTACCTGGAGCAAGCCCGGATCATCCTGGATACTGGGGACCGGGGGCGTTTGTACAGGAATTTTCAGGTCAGATTTTTTGACCAGCTTCCCGCACTTCCCCTGTATTATCCAGTTTACACGTATGGTGTATCCTCTGATGTAAAAGGAGTCCGGATTGGCCCCATCTTTGAAGCCTCAGACCGCTTAGAAACCATTACCGATTGGTATTTCTTTGTAGAGGTGCCAGGCGGTTTAGAACCCACAGAAGAGGAACCAGCTGGAGAATAAACTTTTCAGCTGCTTTTCCTAAATAGAAAATAATCAAGAATTGGGGAGTTTTTTTGTGAATAAGGATCAAGAGCAAATCGAAACTATTTCCATCCAAATCGATCATCTCTGGCATTCTCTCAATACCAAAGAAGTGGTAGACAGCCTCAAGGTAACCCGTGAGGCAGGACTTTCTGATCAGGAAGCGGAAAAACGCCTGGAAACCTACGGGAAAAATGAACTCCAGGAAGCGCCGCCAACCAGCATCTGGACCATGATTTATGAGCAATTTGCCAATTTTGTGGTTGTTTTACTGCTGGTTGCTGCCGTTATCTCCGCTGCTTTAGGGGATTGGGTGGAAGCGGCCGCCATCATGACCATTGTTCTCCTGAATGCGGTTTTGGGTGTTGTGCAGGAACGCCGGGCGGAAGAAGCCCTGAGTGCCTTAAAAAAGATGGCATCCCCCGATGCCAATGTGCTGCGGGGAGGCCACCGCTTATCCATCTCAGCCCGTGAAGTTGTGCCGGGAGATATTGTTTTCCTGGAAGCCGGGAATTTTATACCGGCTGATGTTCGGCTGCTGGAAACAGTCAACTTGAGGATTGATGAGGCTGCCCTGACTGGTGAATCTGTCCCAGTCACAAAAAACGCCCAGCTGGAACTGGAAGAAGATTCAGCTCTTGGCGACAGAAAAACCATGGCTTATACGGGAACCCTGGTCACCTATGGGCGGGGAGTTGGCATAGTTGTGAGTACTGGCATGGCAACCGAAATTGGGCAGATTGCCAAAATGCTCCAAAGTGTAGAAGAGGAGGATACACCCCTTCAGAAACGTCTGGACAGTTTCGGCCGTACGCTGGGATGGGTGACCCTGGTGATCAGCGGCGTGATATTTATTGAAGGTATGATTACCGGTACGCCCCCCCTGGAGATGTTCATTATTGCTGTGAGTCTGGCAATTGCCGCCGTTCCGGAGGGATTACCGGCGGTGGTGACAATTACCCTGGCATTGGGCATGCAGGAAATGATAGCTCGTAATGCCCTGATCCGGAAACTCTCTTCGGTAGAAACCCTTGGATCGGCCACAATTATTTGTTCTGATAAAACCGGCACGTTGACCCAGAATGAAATGACGGTTACAAATATTGCCGTCGATGGAGAATTTCTGGATATCACCGGAACCGGTTATTCGCTGGATGGGCAATTTTTGCGGGATGGTAATGAGGTAAGTCTGGCAGATGATTATCCAGGTATCCTGACTGCCCTGTGGATTGGCGCATTAAATAACGATGCCATCCTGGAAACCGATTATGACGAGGCTGGCAGGAAAAAAGTCCGCATGGTAGGTGATCCAACGGAAGGCGCATTGCTGGTAGCGGCGGCTAAAGGTGGTGCGCTGCCGGCACCTCTTTCCCAGGCATATCCGCGCATTGAGGAAATACCCTTTGATTCTGAAAGGAAACGAATGGTCACCATTCATGCCATTAAAAGTCCCGAAGCCGGAGATGTCTCCCCGTTTTATGACCAGAAACAACAAGCCTGGTATGTGATTGCCCAGAAAGGTGCGCCGGATGTCGTCCTGGATCGCTGCACGCATTACCAGAATCGGGACGACCGGGCTGTACCGCTTGATGATGAGCAGCGCAGGCGGATTCTGGCGGCCAATGATCAAATGACCAGCCAAGCCCTGCGTGTCCTCGGTGTGGCTTATCGGGTGATCAAGGATTTGGCATATCAACAAAATGGGAACCTGGATGAGGATATTGAACAGGAATTGATTTTTGTAGGTCTATTGGGGATGATTGATCCCGCCCGCCCGGAGGTTATCCCGGCTTTACAAACCGCTCGAAAAGCTGGCATCCGGACAGCGATGATCACCGGCGATTATCCCAACACTGCCAAAGCAATTGCCCGCGAAATAGGCCTGCTTGAAGAAGGACACCAGGTTTTAACTGGCAGGGAACTGGATGAGATAACTGATCAACAGTTGCAGGAAACTGTTAAGTCCACAGATGTTTTTGCCCGCGTTTCACCGGCACATAAGGTGCGTATTGTTGATGCCTTCCGGATGAATAATGAAGTGGTTGCCATGACCGGCGACGGGGTTAATGATGCCCCTTCGATTAAAAAGGCGGATATTGGCATTGCCATGGGCATCACCGGGACAGATGTTGCCAAAGAGACCGCGGATATGGTCCTGACAGATGATAATTATGCCAGTATCGTCTCTGCCGTTGAGCAGGGTAGGGTGATTTACAGCAATATCCGCAAGTTTGTTTATTTCTTGTTATCCTGCAATATTGCCGAGATCGCGACAATTTTCCTGGCGACCATGGTAGGGTGGAAATCCCCTTTAAGCGCGATTCAACTATTGTGGTTAAACCTGATTACAGATGGTGCTCCGGCACTTGCGCTGGGACTTGAAAAAGGGGATCCGGATTTGATGGATCAGCCGCCCAGGGACCCATCGGAACCGATATTAAATCGTTTTATGCTGACCGGCATCAGCATCCAGACCGTAGCTATTACAGCAGTGACCCTGGGGGCTTACTGGATCGGTTTATCCCATTACCCTGAAATGGCAGCGACCATGGCATTCGTTACTTTATCTTTTTCGGAACTCCTGAGGGCTTTTACTGCCCGCTCGGAGCGAGTGCCCATTCTCAAAATTGGATTATTTAAGAATAAAGTCATGAACTGGGCGATTTTGTCCTCTCTGGTATTATTGCTGGTCGTAGTATATGTGCCGTTCTTGCAGGGAATATTTGACACGGTCCCGTTAGGTTGGATACAGTGGCGGGTAATCCTGCCGCTTCTGCTGGGGCCGTCTGTGGCAGCTGAGTTAACCAAGGTGATTTTCTCACTAAGAAAAAAAACAGCTTAAGGATATTCACACTTTATAAGATTCAAAAACCACTGTTCAGGACGGTGGTTTTTGTTTGGATTTCTACTGATGGGAATTTAACCGGTGGATTTACCTGAATTCTGCAAATTGAAGTATACAAATACCAGTCCAAATAAATTTAAAATAGCGAAGGTTAATGTTGCAATCCTTCCCAGATCAATAAAAAACTCACCTATTAATAAACCGAGGGTTCCAATAATGAGTAGGGAGTAGGGGACAAATTGGACAATTTTATTCATTATTTATACACTTCCCGGAATTCGAGTTCTAAAATGGATGAGCAAAAAACTATCCACTCAAACAAAATATCAATAGAGAATTTTTATTCAGATCCCTTTATGTAGTACATAACTAAGCTGCCTGTTGTTCCTAAAGCCACACCAATAGCGGTGCCTACGCCGACATTCCCCAGCAGCGCTCCCAATCCTGTCCCCAAACCGATCCCCTTCGGAAATAAGAACCAACCTGGAAACGATGATCTATCATTCCTCCTGCTCCTGTTATTCTTCATAAGTTTCTTCTCTATTGAATCCGGTAACCCGTATGGTTAACCCTGATCATTCCTTCATTAGGCGGTCGAGTCTGCGTTTACCCAGGGCTGCAACGAGCGAATATCCCCCGACCAGGATGGCCGGTCCCCCAAATATGATTAATGCCCGCTGGATCCATTCATTTCCCTCAGGAAAGCCGCGGATAATTGTATGGGGAAGCCCGATCATCAAAACCAGAAACAGGTACCCTGCCAGGGTTAAGCGGATTGACAGCGCAGGCAATACACCGCCCAGGTATAAGCTGAATAACCAGTAGCCAATGACTGAGATCCCAAAAAGAATTGCCAGATCATTGTAATAATCAGGTGCCCTTCCCATCACATATCTTTGATAAAAAATCGCGATAAATATTCCGGCCTGTGTTAAACCAAGGAAAATGAAAGAGATTTTTCCACTGATTAATTCTGACCTCTCGTCGCTTTGAATCCATTTAAACATCATCTGCCTCCTCCCAGAACAGTGTATCAATCCGGGTCTTCGTCACTTTAGCGAGCAGTAAACACAGTTTTAGCGAAGGATTGTATTTTCCGGCTTCGATTAATCCGATCGTTTGCCTTGTCACACCAACAAGTTCTGCGAGTTCTTCCTGGGTGAGGTTTACTGCCGTCCGGGCAAGTTTTAGGTTGTTTGCTACGTTAATTTCTTTCATTGATGTATTTTTCCTGAAAGGGAACCTTTTTAGTATTGTACAATATATATTGCCTAATGTCAACTATATATTCCATAAAACCAGACAATTAACAACCGAGAGGATGGCTTTTTTGCACTAAATGGTTTATGAGTAAGATTTGTGTAAGATTCTGGGTCTATCTACTATAGGAAAACAAAAATGATTTATTATCGGTGGAATTATTGGTGGGAGGATGTAAAAAAATGAGCAAACGGAAATACATTGAAGAGCGGCGTAAGAAGGACCAGCGTCAGACAAGACTTATGTTAGGCTTAATCATGGGGGGATTGGTACTTGTGATTGGTGGAATTACGATGGCTTTTATCAACACCACCAATGTTAACATCTCAGGCGGTCAAATTATCAAATCGGAGACCAATATTACGGCGCAAGCAGAACGTAATGGTCTGGGAGATCCAAATGCCCCGGTTATTATTGAGGATTATTCTGATTTTGGCTGCTCTCATTGCGCAGATTTTGCGCTGGAAACCAAAAAACTCCTGGAAGAGGAATATATTAATAACGGAGATGTTTATCTGATCTTTCACAGTGTAGGCGGCATGTTAGGATCCTCCGCCACGTTTAAAGCTGCAGAAGGGGCATACTGTGCGGCAGATCAAGATGCGTTCTGGCCTTATCATGACCTGCTGTTTGCCAACCAGGTGAAATTATTCCAAAACCCTTCAGCTGATATTTCACGATCCCTGGAATCTTTTGCAGAGGTATTAGAGTTAAACTTGGATCAGTTTAAAAGCTGTCTGGATGATGGAAAATATATAGACCTGGTGACTCAGGATGAGATCGATGCCCGCCAAAAAGGCATCACTGGAACGCCAACAATTCTTGTAAACGGGGTTTTACTCAGGGGGAATCAGCCCTATGAAAACTTCCAGCAAGTAATAAATGAGGCACTATTAAATACAGGCGAGTTAACTTTATAGAAATTATAACTTACCTAAATTCCAAAAAAAAACTGCCTATCTTATGAGCAGTTTTTTTTATCTAAATTTAGGTGATTAGATTTTGGACCGATAATATATCCAAATTCCCCCAAAAATTACAAAAACTACCAGAAATCCCCAGGCCATGGGAGGTCCACCGGCCGCGATGCCCAGTCCAATCCCCAGCACAGCACTGGATGCCCAGAGAATTTTCAGATTCAGCATGGCTGAAAAGACTTCCCGGCTGGCATTCCTTCCCAGTAGGGATTCTCCTCCGATACCGAGCAAGGCTGCGCCAACCAGGCGGGAGGTGATAGGATCTACCACCGTCCATCCTAGCAGGGGCATGATCACCTCAGGGAAAAAGAGCAGTGGGATTGCAAAAAGGATATCTACAACAAAGTGAATTACGAACCAGACTCGCAAGCTCTCTGGTACTTGTATATTAGATTTCATTTGATTAACCTATCCGTTGAGTCAATAACGCTGCCAGGAATAAATTCTAGGGAGTAATATGATCTTCCGGACGGGAACCAGGATCATCTAATCCGCTTTCACTGAAAGGCAGCAGCACTTTGACGTGCATATCCTGGTTTACAGTGCACTGACAAGAGAGTCGGAATTTTCCCAGGTTTCCCTGGTTGTCCAGCTTGGATTGTTCTGCTTCAGTCATGGTATCCGGTTCCCCGGCAAGAAACTCAACCCGGCAGGTAGTGCAGCGGGCATAGCCGCCGCAGCGGTGCAGCGGATCTCCACCGTGATCCTCCAGGGCATTTACAAGGCGGGTTCCTTCAGGAACTTCAAATTCTCCCCGGCCTTCAATGGTTAGTTTTGGCATTGTTGTCTCCTTTCTAATGCAGAGGGACTTAGTCCCTCTGTTTAAGACCTATTCTTCAATCAGGTACTTTCTTAAGAAGGTTTCTACCTTCTGGTAAAAATCAGCCACATTTTCGGTTTTCTTAAAGCCATGCCCTTCCTCCGGATAGAGGTGATATTCATGGGGGACCCCGTTATTTTTTAAAACCTTGACAATCTCCTCCGCCTGATCTTGGGGGACAATTGGATCCTCTCCACCCTGAAAGATAACCACAGGATCGATAATTTGCCCTGAATTGAACAACGGTGAACGGGCGCGATAGACTTCCGCCATTTCTGGGTATGGTCCCAGCAGCCAGGTAGAATAGTGCCGCTCGAATTTTGGTGGATTATCCAATAATGAAAGGTGATTGGTGATGCCATACAGGGAAATCCCTGCTTTAAAGACGCCTGGGAAAAGTACCAGGATTTGAAGAACTGTTAAACCCCCTGAACTGCTTCCCAGCAAAGCGATCTTTTCCGGATCGACCCAACCCTGCTGACTGAGATAGTTGGCCCCACTGACACAATCGTTCACATCCAAATCTCCCCAATTACCCCGCAGCATTTCCCAATACTCACGGCCATACCCGGTACTGCCGCGATAATTGATTTCCAGGACTGCATATCCCCGACTGGTGAAATACTGTGCCCGGGATTGAAATTCAGCCCATTTCTGTCGGGTAGGTCCGCTGTGAATGATCATTATCAGGGGCGGTTTCCCTTGACCATGATAAGAGGGATGATGAGGTTTATAAAATAAGCCGTGAACCTTTCCTCCCTGGGGATGATTCCAGGATATTGCTTCAGGGAGAGAAAAAAGATTACTGTCCAAAATTTTTGCTGTGGAGTGTTTGATAATCTCGCTCTCACCAGCAGGAGAAACATAAATAATCCGTTGAGGGAGCGCTCCGCCAGAGGCAACTAAAGCAATTTGATCTTCCTGATTTATGGCCAGGCTTTCCAGCCAGGTATACCCTTCATCCAGATGAACTTGAGATTCTTTACCCGATTCCAGTTCCAGCTGCCAGAGAGATCCAAAGCCCACTTGGTAACGAAGGAAATAGATCCGCTGGCTGTCAGAACTGAATCCATGGGTGCGTTGATCCTGCAGCCAGGGGGGCAGCCCATGATCAGCCCGGGTAGAGGTAAGCTGCCTGGATTCTCCGGATTTTAGATTGTATATGTGGAGCTGCCACCACCCGCTTTGGTCGGAGACATACGTCAAGTATTGCCCATCCGGTGAGAATTCGGGTTGAACGATTGAGATGCCTTCCCCTCCAGCAATGGGAATAGCGTGTTTTAAGGTAGGCAAATCTCCAACCTGATCATCCAGGACCCCAAGCCATAATTGGGAACTGTCCCAGGGCATGTGGGGGTGATTCCAACTGATCCAGGAAAGGTGTGTCTCATCGGGGTGCCAGCGAGGATAGTTATAAAAGTCCGCTCCGCTGACCAGGGTTTTAGGGAGGCAGGAATCGGAGATATCCAGCATCTGAATGGTGTCAAGCTCTCCATCTGAGTGGATAAAAACCAGCCTTTGGCTAATCGGGGACAATTGGGGAGTGGCTGACCGAATCAGGGTAGAGGTTATTTTTTGGAGTGCCTGATGATGGGTAGAAGCCAGGTAAAGTTGATTGGATCCTTTTTCAACCAGGATGACCTGATCTCCCCTGACAGTATATGAACCTCCTCCGTAAAGTATCCCTCCCCCAATATTAATGTTCCGGGATAAATTCCTGGTCTCTCCCTGATCAGGATCCCAGATCTGGAGGGAAGCCTTATTGGAGCTTCGTTCTTTCCAGAGCAGGCAGCCTGAATCGGTCCAGGCTAGTTCACTTAACTCAAGCTGATTTCTAGTCATCTCCGGTGAAACCTGAGAGGGCCAGAGACCGTAGGTTTTTAGCTGTCTTTTCTTGGGCATGGATTTTTGGTTAAATAGTGATTGGCACGTTCTGTTTAATGATACTACGAGTACTTGGGAAGGAAATTTAGAAATCCATTCATTTAGGGACTTGGTCCCATTAAGGGATTAAGTCCCTTGTGATTTTCTCACTCAATTTCCCTCATCGGTGCGAAGCTCATTCGATGCAGGGGGCAGGGACCCAGATTGTGGATAGCTTCCCGGTGGGCAGCGGTCCCATATCCTTTATTGGTTAAGAACTTATAACCTGGAAAACGCTCCGCTGCGGATATCATCCAGGCATCCCGGTGAGTTTTGGCAAGAATAGAAGCAGCGGCAATACTCAGGGATCGGGCATCTCCCTTTACCAAGCGAGTTTGTGGAATTGGATTGTCCGGAAGTACAAGATAGTCGATTAATAAATGTTGGGGAACCAACCCCATTTTTTCCAGGGCTCTTTGAATCGCCAATCGGGTTGCGAAAGCAATTCCCATTTGATCAATCTCTGCAGAGGAAGCGAAACCGACTCCCCAGGCTACACTGTAAGATTCAATCAGGATTTGTTGTTCTTCCCGTTCCTTGGTTGATAGTTGTTTGCTGTCCTGAACACCGGAAAGTGTACTCCCAATCTCCACTGATGCGGGAAGAATTACCGCAGCAGCAGCAACCGGTCCGGCAAGTGACCCTCTTCCGGATTCGTCAATGCCAGCTACCAGAGATAGGCCCTCTTGCCAGAGAGAGTTTTCATAATATAGATTGGGTCGAAGAGGAATCAGCTCCGGGTCAATTCTCCGTGTCATACAAACCCTGTTTTGCGTTTTGCCGGATTGTCCGGATATCCAGGAGAATTTTTATGGCATCCCGGAAAGCGTTGACTTTACTTTCCAGGTGATAAGTCCAGGGAATGGGTATTTCTTTAATGTGATATTTTCTGCTCCGGGCAATCCAAAGCAGTTCAATATCAAAGGACCAACCGGTTTGTCTTTGATGTTGAAAAAGGTCTTTCGCGGCTCCCGCTGAAAAACACTTAAAGCCGCATTGGGTATCATTTAATCCCGGGAGGGCAAATAACTGGATCAGGGTGTTCATAAGACGTCCACCAAGGTGGCGAAGTAGCGGTTCATTATATCGAACAGCTCCAGCTGCCTCCCGTGAGGCGATTGCAATCTCTACCCCTTCCAGTTGGGGAGGGAGGAATTTATTCACCTCTTTTATGGGCATGGAAAGATCAGCATCACACATGAAAAGGAATTCCCCCTGGGCTTGAAGCATACCGCATTTTACAGCAGCGCCTTTTCCCGGTTCACCTTCAAACAACCCCTGGAAATTGGAAAACCGAGCACAATACTCGCTGATAATCTCCGCGGTCCGATCCGTGCTGTTGTTATCAACAATCCAAACTTCGGAAGAATAAACTTGTTTATCGAGAAAAGCGCTCACCGTGGTCAGCGTATCCGGCAGGCGGGATTCTTCGTTATAGGCAGGTATGATGATTGAGAGAAAAGGCCTTTGCACGCGATTTCCGTTGATAACTCTACAGAGTGAAGATTACCAGCGTGATCAGGATGATAAGAACAATTATTACCAGTCCAACCAAACTTCCAACAATTATCCATTCCCTGCGGCTAAAATTGATTCGATTAGTGACCTTTTCCAGGTTTTCATCAACCTTAGCCATTGTTTCGGGCATTTTAGCTGCTATATCCGAAGGCGCTTTTTTGAGTTTTTGTTTTTCGGGCAGCCGGGGATCTGACAATAACCTCACCGCTGACCTAAAATCTATATCGCTGAATACTGGTTTGGATATTGCCAGTTCTCGGGCGAAATTCTTGATCCCGTCTGCCTGGATAATCCGCACCCGGGGGCGGATGGATTCCACATGCGTTTCAGGAGAGACAAAAATCATTACTCCCCGATCGGTTGGCGCCGAGAAATTATGTTGTTTAAGGTACCCCTCAATTGTTTTTTGATACAACCAGGTCTCACGAATCAGGTTATTAGGTGCTGGCTTATATTCATCATCCCGTCCCAATTCCTCCCAGACTTTTCCTTCCGCCCGGAAGAACCCCTGTTCATTTTTGGGATTAATAACCATCAAGCTGGCCGGTGTGATAAGTACAACCGGGATGGGTCTTCCAACCTTGGGAATCTCAACATCCCGAAGTAAAACACAATCATTCCCCAGGACCGTTTCCAGGATTTCGATTAATTCTTCCTGGCTTTTTCGGTTCTGCTGCCAGGACCATCCGTAGGAGAATACTCCCTGCATGGTTTTTAAGACGCCTGCAAATCCTGATTCGGCTTGATATTTAGAAAGGTCGATTGTCCTCATAATTTACTTGTGGGATGAATGATTTTATTAGATTATACCAGCCTCTTCTTACATAAATCAAACCAGGATATCTGAGAGAAGATCAGGAAATAGCGGTATTCTTTTTGGCTTCTATGATTATATAAAAAAAGTCGGGGTGGACGGACTTGAACCGTCGACCTCCGCGTCCCAAACGCGGCGCGCTACCAACTGCGCTACACCCCGATAAACCTATTCAACTGGCTCAAAGCAGTATAATCTCTATACAAGTGATCGTCAAGGACAGGGAAAAAGTACAAGGCAGGAATGAGAATGATCTTAACTCGTCTAGTACAGGTCCACCATGCGGCATATACAGCTGATATTCCGTTCTGGTTATCAGGGACTGATGGATTGGATCCAGTTCTGGAATTGGGATGTGGTGCGGGACGGGTCACCCTCCCTCTGGCAAAATCGGGACGAACAGTTGTTGGCTTGGATTTAAACCTTTTGAGTGTCCAGTTTCTGGTTTCTGAGCTTTTGAATTGCGAGGAAAATATTCAGAACCGGGTCCTGGCCCTTCAAGCCGATATGCTTAACTTTTGGACAGATTGTACCTTCAGGTCCGTGATTCTTCCCTGTAATACCTACAGTATTTTTACACCTGGTGAGCGGCAGCTCCTGTTGAACAATATCACCAGGTCTCTCCAACCTGATGGTTTGTTTATAACCAGCCTTCCTAATCCGCACCGAACTGCAGCGATTCATAAGGAATTGCTGGGGAAGGAAAACGATTCTGCTCCTGACTTTGAAACAGAAATATTACACCCTGAAACTGAAAACCCCGTTCAGGTCAGCAGTTTAAATTCAGCGCTTTCTGATGGAGTCCGTTGGGACTGGATTTATGATCACCTGTTTCCTGATGGCAGGGTGGAAAGATTGATTCAATCTACGGAGCATAAATTGTGCTCCCCAGAAATTTATTTGAATGAATTCAAGAAAGCGGGTTTAAAAGAAATAACCTGTCTGGGGGATTTTAACGGAAAAGTCTTCAAGAAACATGCCCCATATTTAATTCTAATTGGGAAAAAACTCCCCTAATCTTTGAGAAGTACAGGAATTATTTCCCCGCTGTATTTTTAAGTCGGATAACCTGTTAACACTCTATAGATAAAGCATTTGCTTTTCTCTAACATATTGTTAGTGTTCTTCTAATACTCAACCCTTATCATGGCTACAAGATCAACAAATAATCAGCTTTTTGATAAGTTAAGGAGAACAAAATGTCCATGTATATTAAACCTTACACGCGTTATCAGCGCCCGGTTCGCAACTGGGGAACAGTTGAGAGTGATATTCATGTCCCGCTGGATGTCATTGTAGAGAATGATGCCTATCTGATTGAATTAATTGTTCCTGGTTTGGAACCCGATGACCTTGAAATTGAAATTGTAGAAAAAAGCATTGATATTCAAGGTGAATTTAAAGCGGCGGATGAGGATCTAAAATACCTGCGTAAGGAACGACCAACAGGAAAATTCAGACGAGTAATCAGACTGCCAAAATTATTGGATATGGAGAAATCTGAGGCGGATCTGAAAAACGGAATCCTCACACTGCGGGTACCGGTAGCTGAAGAAGCACTTCCTAAAACAATCAAGATTAAAGTTAAATAACAATTTTATTCTCTCCTGGGAAAAGTGATGGAAGAGCTGGTATTACTCCAGCTCTTCTATGATTTGTAGAGATGAATTCTCTTACATATGCCTGAAACACCCGCCAGGATTATATTAATAGATTGGAATCAGGTATAATAGCGATATTAGTTTGACCATCACCAAGGAGGTTCGAATGACAACGAGTGAAGAAAATTTACAGGATGATTTGGAAAAGAAAATTGATGAGGCTGAAATGGAAGCCCAATTTGAGAAAACCGGAACAGAGACAGATATTACTTCCTCCTTTGAAGGAGAAGTCGCGGAGAGTGATCCGGTAAAACCAGAAGAAAAAAAGAAACCAGGAAAAGGCCAGTTAATATTCAGAAAAATTTTAATCTGGCTGGTAGTAATCGCAATTGCATTTGCAGGTGGGTTCTTCCTGGACGCAGTAATCCGTTATCAACCCGCAATAGCGCAAGTAGAAAAATTAACAGCTAATCTCGCAGCGGCAGGAGATGAAATCACTGCCCTGGAAGGGGAGATCGAGCGGTTGAGTGCTTTTGAGGATAAAAATGTAGCTTTAAGCGAGGAAATCACCGATCTTATCACGCACCTGACAATATTAAGCATCCGGACGGCTGTTGCGGACACAACCCTGGCGCTTGAACAGGATCGAACTGCCGACGCAAAATTGGCGCTAGATAAGGTTGGCACCAGCCTGGAGACTCTGAAAACGATGTTGAATGAAGACCAGGTTGAAGTTGTTGATAATATGCTTCAACGTCATCAACTGATTGAGATTGAGTTGACAGGCGATACTTTTTCTGCGCAAACTGATCTGGAGGTCTTAGCATCTAAGCTTAACGCCCTGGAAAACACCTTATACTCGTCCCCCTGATTTTCCCAGAGTCATAGCTCGGATTTTGCAGTTAAAGAATTCGATCCGTATCCCTTAATAGGGATACGGATCGTTTTTTTGTTGGAATTATTTTCTCTTTGTTTTCTTCTTATTCGTCTGCCATTAATGCTTCCGCTTCAGCTGCGGTTTCCGGCATGCCATTTAACACCCAGGTTTCAAAGAGATGAATGTATTCCTCTTTCATTAACTTGGTAGGAGGCATTTGCTGGATGATCTCTTCCCCTGTTCCAGGATCGAAAATACTTTGCCCATTGATGGTTTGGATCAGGTAACTGTCCAAATCACCGGCAATCAGGTTGGAATCCTGATTATCTCCGGTAGTAAGAATTTCCTGATAAGTGCCCATTAAGTAATTATTATTCTCTTTTCCAGGACGGTGACAGGAAATGCAGTAGCGCTGCACAATCCGGGAGATATGAACCTCATAGGAAGGTATTTCATTTTCCTTGATATCCGGGATTGCACCAGCAGCTGCAGCATCTTCAGGAATCTCTACTCGATCATCCCAGGTGTAGCGCATAAAAACGGCCAGCGCTTCAATTTCAGATTTTTTTAGTTCTCCTCCATACGCCAAGCCGTAAGGCGGCATGCCCAGATCCTGCTGACCGTAATCAATAATTGCTTCCAGGGTTTCATCGGAGCGGGTGTACATTTCATCTCTGCTGCTGATTGATTTCAGCTCAACCCCTTCCAACCCTTCCACTCCGGAAATTACCCCCCCTTCTCCATCTGGTCCATGGCATTCAACACAGTAAAGGCTATAGAGATCCTGTCCAACGACTATTTGTTCAAGAACAGTATTGGCTGCTGTTCCCTCTTCCTGTTCTGGTGTAGTAATCACAGAGCGAATTGTTAATCCCACCATGCTCAGAACAACCAAGCCCATGATTGAGATACCAGTCAGGCGGTTTTTCCAGAATCGGAGGTGATTTTTATCCAGGAAGGGGAGAGCGAATAAAGCCAGCACTGCCGCAGCAGGGATTAAAAATGTACCGACCCATTCAATTTCCCCCGGGATAAATTTAAGGAACTCAAACAGGAATAGGAAATACCATTCCGGACGGGGGATATAAGAAGTATCACCGGGATCAGCTTTGGGTTCAGGTTTAACCCCGAAAAAGGTTGCCAGCCCAATCAGCAAGATGAAAAGGGCAAAAGACATCAGCAGATCTTTGTAAATGATATCCGGCCAGAATTTTACACCATCTTGTTTGGCTTGTTCGTATTTGCGTTTATACTCTTGTTTATGTTCTTCTTTCACGGGATGTCTCCTCGATTCAATCCATCAACCGATTGGAGTCTATGATTAACTATCTTTCTCCGGAATATGTGAGATGCCCAGCCGGATTACCAGGTAGAGGTGAGTAAGTACGGCGGTAATGATTAAGGCCGGGAAAAACCAGATATGCAGGGAAAAGAAACGTGAGAGGGTGACAGCACTTAAATCAGTCCCACCACGCAGTACGCGTAATATGAAGTTGCCAACGACTGGTACAGTGCCGGCAATTTCAGTGCCCACGGTTGTAGCCCAGTAGGAGCGTTGATTCCAGGGCAGCAAGTATCCAGTAAAACCCATGCCCAGGGCGCCGATTAGCAGCACAACCCCGGTAATCCAGGTAAATTCCCGAGGATACTTATAGGCACCATAAAAGAATACTCGCAGCATGTGGATGAAGGCAGTCAGGATCAGCAGCGATGCTCCCCAATGGTGCAGCCCACGGATTAACCAACCAAACTGTACTCCTGTCATAATATAGGTTATGCTGTCATAGGCATGATCCGGAGTAGGCACATAGTAAACGGAGAGCAGTATGCCGGTGATTCCCTGGAGGAGCCCTAAAAACAGGCTGGCGCTGCCCAATGTAAACCACCAGTTTACTTTAGGAACCTTTCGGTCCAATATGGTGTTGTAAATTCCAGTTAAATCTAGACGTTCGTCAAGCCAGGTGAATATGCTCTGAACCATGGTTAGCCTTCCCTGAGATGGATAAAGAGTTGATCCCCTTCCAACTTGATCTCATACCGATCTAACGGTCTGGGAGGAGGGCCGGAGACCACTTCGCCGAATTTATCAAAAAATGCCGCATGGCAGGGACAGAAAAATTCCTCGTTATCTACATCCCAGCTTACCCGGCAGCTTAAATGGGTGCAAACATCAGAAAAAACAATCACTTCCTCTCCTGTCCGACGAAGGATAAAAGCGCCGTAGCTCTGGCTGCTTCTTTCCCAGCCGTTCACTCTTGTTTGGGTGAAATAGAAAGGTGTTGGAACGTCCAGGGGGTAATTTTCCAATAGACCCATCGAGATCCAATCATCACCTGTTAATTTCTTCAGAGCCGGGGATATAAAAAACTGAATCATGGGCAGCCCCACAATTGCAGCCATCATCGAACCCAAAACCGAGGTTACAATCTTTACAAAACTCCTCCGATCCAGGTTGGGAGAGCGATATCTAGAACTCATAGGTTACTCCTGATCATGATGAGGAAATCAGGACTGGGTTCAGTCCTCTTCCATAATATTGTGACATTTTTTTAGAAATGTTCACTCATTATAGACCAGAACTGGATATTCGGCTGATGATATCTTTGACTAACAAACTGTGAGATATGTCACTTTCAAAATCAGCCCTTAAAGTGACATAATTGAAGAGAAGATAAGAAACCTCAGGGGGATTACTGATGGAAATAGTACCGGGGCGGTACAAATTAAGGAGGGTGCCATGGCACTCAGCCGCAAAGTTGGTTTAATCGAAGGCGCGAGATACAAAGGCGGAGGTCCGATGCTGGCTTGGATACTTCACCGTATCTCAGGACTTGGAATCATCATTTTTGTCACCACCCACGTGGTGGCCTCATTCCTGACCCAGCAAGTAGGCAGTGATTTTGGAATTTTCGTAAATATCATTTACGAATCACTCTATTTCCAGTTATTTATTGTCTTCTGTGCAATCTTTCATGGGATAAATGGATTCAGGATTATCCTGCTGGATATCTGGCCCCGATTAATTCGTTACCAGAAGGAATCCACCTGGCTGGAATGGTTTATCATTTTGCCTCTGTATGGATTGATTGTATTTATCATGATCCGGCGTTTCCTGGAGGGTTAAACAGTCGAGGAGTAAGCTATGCGTTCAAAAGCGATGCCTAAACCCAGTTGGAATCTGGAATATCTGATGTGGGTGTTTACCCGCCTATCCGGATTAGTCTTAATTCTGCTGGCGGTGACTGGAATCTCCGCCGGCTTGCTGATGGGAGCTCGGACCCAGATGGATATGGGTACATTAATGCGCTGGGCATTTTTCCCGAATTCCAATCATGTATTGGATAGTGAAATACCAGATTTGTATCTCTGGGCCAATGGATTTTGGCAGATTATGCAAATTCTGGTGGTAATATTTGCCGCAACCCATGGATTTAACGGACTGCGAGTGGTCCTGGAAGATTATTCCTCTCCCGGATTCTGGCAGACTTTCCTTCGGTTCCTGGTTTTCTTGTTATGGATCTTTTCATCCCTGGTAGGAATATATGTCATTCTTGGCTCCTGAATGAGTTAAGAGGAGAATGGATATGCAAAAACATCAATATGAAGTGGTTGTTGTTGGAGCCGGCGGGGCAGGGTTAACTGCGGCGTTATATGCTTCCAAGACTGCAAGCACCGCAGTGATCAGCAAATTATATCCAACCCGATCTCACACCGGCGCTGCACAGGGTGGGATTGGGGCTGCGCTGGGCAACACAGAAGAGGATCATCCAGAATGGCATGCCTTTGATACAGTGAAAGGCAGTGACTATCTGGGGGATCAGGAAGCAATTGAATTCATGGCGGCAGAAGCAGTTGATGCGGTCTATGAATTGGAGCATATGGGACTGCCCTTCAGTCGCAATCCGGACGGCACCATTGCGCAACGTCCCTTTGGTGGACACACCAATAATGAAACCGGAAAACCTGTCCGCCGGGCTTGTTATGCGGCAGACCGCACCGGGCACATGATCCTGCAAACACTTTTCCAGCAAAGCATTAAAAACAAAGTGATGTTTTATGACGAATTTTATGTACTGGATATCCTGATTGTGGATGGAAAGACAGCTGGTGTTATTGCCTTGGAACTCGCTACGGGAGAAATGCACATTTTCCACTCCAAAACCGTCATCATCGCCACTGGCGGCCACGGCCGGGTTTGGGAAATTACCTCCAATGCTTATTCTTATACCGGCGATGGGATTGCCCTCACGTTAAGAAAAGGAATTCCGGCTGAAGATATGGAGTTTTTCCAATTCCACCCAACTGGAATTTACCGGATGGGTATCTTGATTACAGAAGGTGTCCGGGGTGAGGGTGGTGTGCTGATCAACGGGGAAGGGGAGCGCTTCATGGAACGCTACGCTCCTACGGTGAAAGACCTGGCATCAAGAGACGTCATCAGCCGGGCGATGTATCTGGAAATGAAAGATGGACGGGGAATAAACGGGAAACGGTATTTAAACATGGATGTCACCCCTGATGTTGTAAACCATTTCGCAGAAATCGATGGCAGAAAAAACCCGGATGGATCTCCTTACCGGGTGACTGCCAGTGATATCCTCAACAAACTGCCAGATATTATCGATTTTTGTGAAACCTATATTGGAGTTAATCCAATCTCCGATCCCATGCCCGTCCAACCAACGGCTCATTATGCTATGGGCGGAATTCCAACCAATAAATTTGGCGAGGTGGTCGTGGATGAAAAGAACACCGTGCTGCCGGGTCTCTATGCGGCAGGGGAAGTCGCCTGTGTATCTGTCCATGGCGCTAACCGCTTGGGAACCAATGCTTTATTAGACTTAATCGTCTTTGGAAAATATTCAGGATTAAAAGCAGCTGAATATTCTGCCAGTGAACCTTATATTGACCTGCCTAAAGATCCCACAGCATATGCAATGCAGCAGTTAGACAGTATCCGGAACAGCGATGGTCAGGAGCGTATGATTGATATCGCTGCCGAGATGAAACAGGTGATGTTTGATCACGTCGGTGTGTTCCGGGTGGAAGATGGTATGCAGGAAGCTGTTGATAAAATCCGCGAGTTAAAAGGCCGTTTTAAGGATATCCGGGTCGATGATAAAGGTCTTAAGTACAATATGAACTTAATTGAAGCCTGGGAGTTGAGCAATTTAATTGATATTGCGGAAGTCACTGCGGTTTCAGCTTTAGCAAGAAAAGAAAGCAGGGGAGCCCATTCCCGGGATGATTATTCGGAGCGGGACGATAAAAATTGGTTAAAACACACCCTGGCATGGATGGAGAAAGATGGTGTGCGGCTGGCTTATAAACCAGTTCAAATTACGAAATACCAGCCAAAAGCCCGGAAGTACTAGGAGGAAAAATCATGCAGGTAACGTTAAAAATCTTTCGTTACAACCCGGAAGATAACCTGAAAAAACACTACGATACCTTCACCCTTGAGGCAGATCCAACCGACCGGATTTTGGATTTATTGGAACGGATCAAGGGTACGGAAGACGGTACGCTTGGTTTCAGAAGGGCCTGCGCCCATGGGGTCTGCGGATCAGATGCGATACGAATCAATGGGGTGAATCGGTTGGCCTGCAAGGTGCTGGTTCAGGATTTGAAGTCCAGAAATGTGACTATTGAGCCAATTTTAGGCCTTCCGATTGAAAAAGATCTGATTGTTGATATGGAACCATTTTTTGACCATTACCGCTCAGTGATGCCATATTTTGTGAACGATGACCCTCCGCCTAAAAAAGAGCGCCTGCAGAGTCCGGAAGAGCGGGAAAGATTTGATGACACCACAAAATGTATCCTTTGCGCAGCCTGTTCCACCAGCTGCCCCTCGTTTTGGGTTAATGAAGAGTATCTAGGACCTTCCGCTATAGTTAACGCCCACCGGTTTATTTTTGACAGCCGCGACCAGGCGGCTGCAGAACGGCTGGAAATTCTTAATGAGCAATTTGGCGTTTACCGGTGCCATACGATATTTAATTGCACAGACGCCTGCCCGCGAGACATCCAGGTTACCCAGGCAATCGGTGAGGTCAAAAAAGCCATTGTGGATGGCAGATTGGATTAACTGGTTAATTATTAAATTCTGAAAATCAAAAACCGCTGGATGGAAATCCAGCGGTTTTTATTTTGCATAACCTGGTGAACCTGCTTTTTAAAGGGTTGCGGTTTAGTGGATCAGGCTTTGCCGGCGATGTAGTATTCCAGATGGCCGATTAGATTTTCCTGATCTCTGATGACTTGTTTAAGAACATCCCCAATAGTAATGATCCCGATCATCTTCCCTTCATCGAGGACAGGAAGGTGGCGGATTCGTTTTTCAGTCATGACTCCCATGCAGTCACAGGCGGTATTCTCCGGGCCAATGCAGTACACTTCTTCCGTCATTACCTCGGATATTTGAGTATCCTGGGGGGATTCTATTTGCAGCGGGAATAATCTGGCGTAATCCCGCTCCGAGAAAATCCCGATCAGCAAATCATCCTCCAGGACCGGCAGGGCACCGATATTTTTTTCAGCCATGGTTTCCAGGGCAAAAATGACCGTATCGTCCGGTTTCAGGGTCCAAAGTTCCTTGTTCTCTTTCCCGGCTAACATTTGTTTGACAGTACTGTCCATCTTGATCCTCCACTAATATTACTCAGTAGCCAGATAGCTGGTTTTTTACTCCATACCAGTGTATCACATCTGTAATCCCAGGAAAAGTTTCAGGATGGGGTTAGTAGAATCGAAAACCCCGCCAGCCGCGGCTGGCGGGGAGTGCAAGGAGAAACGCTTCATGACGCCAGGGTGTTAGGAATAAAAACGGCCGAAGGGAAAAAGTGCCAGGGGGATCAGCTTAAAATGCTGCTTGGCAAATGGCAGCCCAACGATAGTCACAGCCAGGATGATTCCATGAATAAAATGCGCCAGGGCGATTTCCCATCCAAACAGCAGCAGCCAGATCATGTTAAAGATAGTATTGGTGACGCTGTTGACATTTTCCATCTCGGCAACTTCTTTTCCGAAGGGGGCAAAAGTAGCCACTCCTAATTTCATCGTCTGGACACCAAATGGAATGCCAACAATGGTCACACACAGAACAATGCCGCCAATAATGTATCCTAGACCTGCTATCAATCCACCAAAAATCAACCAGATAATATTTCCCAGTATGGACATGGGTAAAACTCCTCTAATATACTGTCTTTCTACTATTATATACGGGTTTCGGCGTCTGAGGTTGCATAGGAGAGGGGACTGCTGAGGCTGGCTTTCCCATTTGTCATCCTGAACGCAGCAAAGGATTCCTAATATGAACAAACATCAATTCAACGATAAATTGAGACAAGTTATTCATATGTTGTAAGTTGGATTCCTCATTTTCTTCCAATCGGCAGGTACAGCACGAAGCAGGAAAGGCTAAGCGAAGGATCCCTACTGAGATCAAATATCCACCTAACCTAGTAAGCAATTCCGAGAAGCTTGGTCTATTCAACATATCAGAGATTCCTCGCTGCACTCCCTTCGACAAGCTCAGGACAGGCGGAATGACAAACGAGGAGATAACTTCGGGTCCAGGGAACCCCCGCAATGACAGTGTTTACTTCAGTACCCCAACCATCTTCGGCTCATATCCCGGGAAGTCATCTTCCACTTCCACACCTGCCCGCCGGCCACAGCACCGGATGAGAGCGTTGATTTAGGCATGCTGGATCTCTCCACTTTTTTGGAATGTCAACCGGACTGCTTTGACGAACATCACCAGGCCAAATAAGATTCCACCAAACCAGAAAACAGCCGCCAGTAGATCTGAGAATGGACTGATGAGCAATTCTCCGGCCGATGCAGCCAAAGGAAATATGCCGGCCAGGAGCAGCCAGCGTTTATTTTCCCAGGATTCCAGGGTGATTTCCGCTGAAACGGCTGCCGGTGTTTTTCTACTGCGGGCAAGCAGGTAAAAACTGACTCCGTACAGAATCCAGATCATAAGATGACCGATAAAACCGGGATACCAATCCGGCCGAAGCAAGATCCCCAACGCCAGGTACATTATCCCGGCAGGGATCAGCAGCCATTTGAACTGCTTCTGATTGGGGAGTAATTCTTTCATGGAATAGGTTTTATCCTTGGTAACCCGTTTCCAGATCAGTACCAGGATTACCAGCACAGCTGTAGTAGAAATGCCAGAAATCAGCGACTCGCCCACAGAGGGAGAGTTGATACTTTGGAATAATCCTCCAAAAATCATCACCGCGGCCAGCCCCCACCAGCTGTTAAAAAATTTACCAATCTTTCCAGGGAAGCTGAGCGCCAGGCTTGTGGATCCAGTTAATAATTTTTCAGCCATCAGCAGCGGGATGATGAAAGAGAACCAGGCATGCCACCAGAAGACCAGAACCAGGGTTTCAATGGGGGCAAATCCCGCGATAATCACCGGATCTCCCCAGGGAGGAGCCCAGAGCACCTTGGTTAGATAAGCTTCATAAAGGCCAAACAGCATACCGGCAAATACCAGGCTGGCAAAGCGTGGTTTGTCTGCCCGATAGACAAGGCTGGCCAGGAGGATAATGTGCAATCCATAGAGCGGGACCACTACCAGCAGTCCCCAGGGGTGGAAGAATGGAAACATATCGGATCCGGAAAACACCTCTGCGAAAAAGGTTGAAAAAGCAGCCAGAATAATCCAGAACAGCCATTGATGTTTTTTAGAAATGGAAATTTCAATATTCATGTGGTACCTCCGTTGGCGTTATCAGCGCCGTTGAAAGGATGGAGAAGCCAGGATGCTGGCGATAACCACTTCGGCTGCCTGATGGGGTTGCTGATCCCCAGCAATATCAGGGATCCAAAAATTAAATACATGTCAGCCATAAAATACTCCTTGTCTTGTAATTAAGGGAGTTATGGGTTCCTCCCAATTGATAACAAGTCTATTGAGTATTACAGGAGCTGGATGGAAAAAGTTGCACAGGAAGGGAGGGAATAAAAAAACTGCTCCCTAGATCAAAGGAGCAGTTTTTAGTGGAGGATCGTGTTTTTAATAGGGATTAAGATTCATCTTCAGGCAATTTGGGCGCTTTTTCTTTCTGAAACAGAGTGATCACCACTGCGCCCACGCTCAGGCTGATTACATAAGGGAAGAGCAGGAACCAGCCTACCACTGGCAAGAGACTGCTGAGAAGGAAAACAGCCCCGGATCGGATATCCCGCTTAACCGGCGCCAGGTCGGGAAATAGGCGCGCACCCAGGAGCTGGACAAAAGCCGTCAGGCCAAACAGCAGCCCGATCAGAAAAGCGCCGTAAATAGCAAATGCTGGAATAAAAAATAAGGGGAAGTTTTCAGCCATGGTTCCCAGTCCCAAGACAACGATAGTGATCAGGAGGGTATTAACCAACCCCAGCCAGAAGGAGCGTTTCCAGTTTGTTTCCAAGGTAACGCGGACTTTATTAACTCGCTGGGGAAAAAGTCCCCCGATAAAGAGAAAGCTGGCTGCCAGGGTAATCAGGGAGAGTAAAGATAAAAGTATCATAGACAGGGTTTCCATAAGATCCTCCTCGTAAGGGTTTTATCCATTATGATTGGTTTTCCTGACCCGGGTATTTGACCGCAGTAGGAAATAATTGGCGAGAATACCCACCACGGCAGCAGCCAGGATCAGGATCCAGGGTGAAGCTATCGTACTGGGCAGGATATTTGATGTTTGAAATGATTTGGTCAATTGTGTCAGGTTAAGCTGCGTTTGCGCCCACCACAACATCCAGCTGCTGGCAAGTTGGGTCAGGAATATATTAATAGCAGCCCGAATCTCGAGCTGGGTATCCAGGATTTTTGGGATCCAGATTGCCCCCTGGAAGGTGGGGATAGTTAACCCGAGCACAGCAGCTGCGGCAACCGCTTCGATCAGCAGGGTCCAGGTCAGTCCCTGGGAGGGTTTTTTATTGACCCGCAGTTGTGAGAGGATACCAGGGGAGAAATCTTTCTGAGTAGAAACCTCGGGCAGCCTTTCAAGCCTGGTAACCAGATTCTCAAACCTGGTTAGTTCTTCCCGGCAGGCGGAACAGGCATCCAGGTGTCCCTCTACCTGTTTCCTGGTGAGAGGGTCCAGGGCTTGATCCAGATAGGCCTGCAGCTGGTCAGGGAGGTTATGGTTTTGATTAGTTTCCATGTTCTTCTTCCTCCAGGAGTTCTGCCAATTTTTGGCGGCCCCTGTAAAGATGGCTGCGGACCGTATTCAGGGGAAGCTCCAGCGCGTCAGCCATTTCCTGGTAACTTAGTCCCTGAAAATGGCGCAGTTCCAGGGCGATCCTCTGCGGGTGGGGGAGCTCCCAAAGGGCTTGATAAACAGCCTGGTTTTTCTGTGAGATCTCCAATGACCCTTCAGGATTTTGAACCGGATCCATTTCAGGCAAGTCTCGTTCATCTTCCAGCGGCAGGCGGTCCAGTTCCCGGCGATTAAAGTAGTTGCAGCACAGGTTGGCTGCCACGGTGCGCATCCAGGGACCAATAGGACGATTGGTGTCATAACGTTCTAAAAATTTATATGCCCGCAGGAATGCTTCCTGGGTCAGATCCTCTGCGTCTCGCCTATTGCCAAGCACCCGGTAGCAGACGTTGAACACCGAAGCTTGATAGATTTGAACCAGTTCCCCAAAAGCGTCCAAATCTCCGGCCAGTGTTCGTTCTACCAGCATTTGATCCCCGGAAACAGCCATGTCTATATTGTAGTACAGGAAAAATGGGGAAAAGTTGCGGTCTGCATTTACTGAGCCGGGTTAAACTGATGGATTATTTACTGTTGATCGTTGAACGTTAAACCTTAAACTTTAAACCTTAAACATAAATCCCGTTTCCTTGTCTAGCAGGAACGGGAATGCTATAATTTTTTTGCAGTAAATTGACCCCGGTAGCTCAATAGGATAGAGCGAGGCTCTCCTAAAGCCTAGGTTGTGGGTTCGACTCCCGCCCGGGGTATGCAGAAAAAGACCTCCCGCAAGAAGCCGGGAGGTCTTGTGTTATATGTCAGTGGCAGATCAGGATCGGAACGTCCACCTGACGCAGCAGGACATCCAGGGTGCTTCCGAAGAGCACTTCCATGACCGGCTGGTAGCCGTAGCCGCCCACAATCAGGAAATC
>JBARSF010000033.1:0-6317 GCA_049644605.1 Anaerolineales bacterium
CGCCAACAATCACTGCAACTAACCAGGTGAAATTTTTTGGTGGGTTTAATTTCATCAGGATCTCCCTTGGTAAAAAAGATAGTGGTTTACTATTCAGCCCCGGAAATCAAGCTGGAAGTATCCAGGGTAGATCTAGGGTTGTTAATATATACTGAAATCCCAAACTCTGGTTTAGTCTGTGGTCAATGATAAGATCAAAAGAATGTAAATGTGCTCTCCAGAACTTGAAGTGGAGGGGTGTTAAGGTAGATAGGGCTCATACTGGCATGATTTAAAAATATAGAATCACAAGCTGATATGACATCAAAAGATTATGAATAAAACCCAAAAGAAGCGTAGTTTAATTCTCTATTTTTCAGCTTTCATTTACCTGGGAATGGCAAGCGCTATTATCGGTCCTTCGTTTTTGAAATTGGTTGAACAAACTAACTCAACCCTAACTGATCTGAGCATATTATTTCCGCTTCGGTCTGGAGCATACCTTATTGGATCCGGGTTAGCGGGAATGTTGTATGACCGGATAAGTGGGAACAAGCTGTTGACCGGAAGTTTGATTGTGACGGGAATCACGCTTGGATTGGTTCCGATTTTTACTGAACCGACAAGTTTAATCCTCACCTTAATGTTCCTGGGGTTGGCAATGAGTTTGATCGATGTGGGGGGGAATACTCTTCTCTTTCGAATTCAAACCTCGAATCTTGGACCAGCAATGAATGCTCTGCATTTCTTTTATGGTTTGGGATCTTTTGTAGCGCCTCTTATCCTGGCTGGCTCCCTTCATTATCAGGGCGGAATCCACTGGGGTTATTGGGGATTGGCAATAATGTCTCTTCCTGTCCTGGGACAATTACTTAATCTGCCTGCGCCGGAAAACCCCGTTATTGACCCAAAACGGTCCGATGAGAAACGTAGAGAAACAGTCTCGAATAAGACGGCCTTGATTCTAGTGATTGCCTTGTTTTTCTTTTCCTTTGTGGGTGTTGAATTGGGATTTGGGGATTGGATCTCGACTTTTTCCCTTCGAATCGGGTTGGCGGATCAGAGTGCCGCTATTATCCTGACCTCAGTATATTGGGGAGCATTTACGGTTGGCCGATTAATCAGTATTCCTCTGGCGGCACGCCTTAAACCAAAGCAGCTTGTTTTGGGAGACTTGGTGGGCGCGTTTATTGGTCTTGGCCTGGTTTTGATTTTTCCTGAGGATCGGACTGCTGTCTGGATTGGAACAATGATTCTGGGATTCTCCCTGGCTTCAATGTTCCCAGCTATGCTTACCCTGACAGAAGGACTGATCCCCATGACAGGGAAAATCACCAGTATGTTCCTGATTAGTGGAACTCTGGGGGCAATGTTTGTGCCCTGGTTGATTGGCAGGAATGTGGAAGGAAAGGGGCCAATTGTGATTATCTGGGTTCTGTTCTCTACATTGACCCTGGGGGGAATTATGTTTTTTATTCTATCCAGACTATCAAAAAAACACCCGCAGGATAGCCCGCGGGGAGGTTAAAGTTAATTTCCAAACAAAAGCCGGAAGTCATTATTATCAGCTATTTGATTTGTCCCTGGGTACGATATATAATCCGGAATCCTTAAGAATATATATCAACGCATCTGGATTGTCAGTGAGGAATTTATCGAGGTAACTTCGCAGGGTTTCTTGTGGGGATCCTTGATCAGGGACTGGATCCAGGCGGTAGGTTCGCCGCAGTTCCTCAGGATCCATTTCGCTCATGATCTTAATCCTGTTCTCTCCCAGGGTTTTTAATATTCTAAGGATATCCACAGGTTTCTGATTGCCAATCCGAAAAGTTTCTCGACTACATTTATGGTCTATGACCCAGTGGAGCCCATCATTTAAATTCATACCCTGGATTGCCTCCATCGTCTCCTGATATCCGACCGTGCCAACTCCGTCTTCACAGGGTGCGAGAAGAAGCACAGTTCCTCCAGGCTGTTTGGCGCCATTCCAGGCGGCGTGAATACCTTTTCCTGCCTGATAGAGATTAATTCCCAATTTTCCGACACTCACAATGACCAGGTCTGCCGGTTGGTCCACAAATACCACCCGTCGCTGGGAGAGGATTTCTCGTGCCATGACGTGCAAAGTTATCAGATCCCCGGTATTAAGACGGGTAATCTCACCGTGGTCCATGATGGCATCTATGCAGAATACCGGAATCTGCTGCTGAACGATTTCGGCCATTTCTTTCATATCTGATATAACGGGATTCTGATCTGTATTTCCCAACCGGCAGGCAGGAGAAAAACCTAACTCTTTGTCAAACATCCGGGTATGGTTCGTGTTGGTTGTAATTCTCCCCGCGATACCAGGAAAGAGCTGTTTTACGGTACCAGCCACACCGGCAAAATAATGATATTCTGAGTCTGTGACAGGAATGATCAAGCAGGCTTCCAGGGCATCCTTATTAAAGGTGATGGGTGTTCCTCTGCTTGAGATGCCTAGGTCAACCAGGTTTTCCTGGTCATTGTGAATCAAGATCTGATCCTGGTATTCCTGAAACACGGTTTCCCCCAGGATCCTCTCCCGGGATTCCTCTATCGTTGGTGCTCGGTGTGTTCCGCTGGCTACTAGAATCCGCAGATCATCTTTATCCACTTCACATTGTTTGATTAAGTAATTCAGTAGAAGAGGGAACAGGATTTTGGTGTGAATATTAGGGCGGGTGTTGTCATCTGCCAGAATGATGATTTTTTTCCCTGATCCTGGGTAATGTTCCTTTACCAATTCTTTAAGGGGGGCTTTCCCGGTGGGGTTTTCGAGTGCTTTAATTAAGTCATCCTCAAGAGAGGTTATCTCTGATTTGACATCTGGCGAATCGATTACCTGGATAGTTCCCCTCCCTATGGGGATAAAATGATTGATCCTTTCAGTGCCATAATCAATACTAATATCGTGATAAGTCATATTCTTCCTTAGAAACTAGATAAAGATTTTAAATATCAAAACACTACTATATCGAATAATTCTCTATTGGACAAGGATAAATCTTGGAATTCTAAACCAGATTCAACTTCAAAGCTTCTTGCTCTGCGCTGTGAAAATCTTCTGGCGTATTGAGATTCCAGAAGGTGTACTCAGATGTTGTATTATCCCGGGTCTCCGCTGGGGTCAGGATCTGAATTTTGGCCTGGTCATGCCAGGAGTTCATTTTCCAAAAATCCTGATCAAGGGCATTATTAACAAAGGGGAGACAGGTTTCAACCTGGTATACGGCATGGAATGGTTCAATTCCATTTTCTGTGCTGGGCAGTACAGCATCGGCGCCCGATGTTTCCAGAGTTTTGGATAAATGGGTCATCAATAACGGGTCAGCAAAAGGTAGATCCGCAGCGATTAACCACAGGATGGGTGTAGTAGTAACTGCCAGGGCAGTATACAACCCTCCCAGCGCTCCACGATCAGGGATCAGATCTTTGTACAGGGGCACATGCAGGTCCTGGTAGCCTGAAAAATCATTGGTTATTACTACCAATTCTTCCCCAATATTTAAAAAGCGGTCTTTTAAACGGAATATTAAAGGGATGCCCAGAAATGGTTCCAGCGCTTTATCCTTCCCCATTCGGGTTGATTTCCCGCCTGCTTGCAGGGCGATAGTTATCATTAATAGGATTATAATTAAAAGAAGCAAATATTTAATATTCTTTCTTAATTTGGAACTGGAAATGACGGGGGAGGTTAATTCAATGAGTTTGGCTGAAACGCTTGACCAATTAACCCGACCGGGAGATTTAGTAGAGAAACTGGAAGACAATTCTGTGCGTTGTCTGGCTTGTGCCCATTCCTGCCTGATCCGCGAGGGAAAGCGGGGGATCTGTAAGATACGCTTTAATCGAGAAGGGGAACTGCAGGTTCCCTGGGGATATGTGTCCTCGATTCAGGTGGATCCGATAGAGAAGAAACCTTTTTACCATTTTCTAGCTGGCTCAGAAGCCCTGACTTTTGGCATGCTGGGCTGTAATCTTCAATGCGATTATTGTCAAAATTGGCTCACTTCCCAGGCTCTAAGGGAAAAAGGTACTGATAAGCTGTCTGGAATGATCCGCAGACTTAGCAGCGAAGAGATAGTTGGCTATGGTATCCAGTACGGTGCGGAAGTAGTTGCATCATCCTACAACGAACCCCTCATTACCTCTGAATGGGCTCGGGAGATTTTTACTAAAGCCGGTCAAGCTGGCCTTAAACAAGTTTACATTTCCAATGGTTTTGCAACCCCGGATGTTCTGGACTATTTAAAACCTGCCCTGCAAGGGTTTAAGGTTGATTTAAAAACAATGCAGGAGGATCACTACCGCGATCTCGGTGGTCGATTACAACCTGTGCTGGATAGCATCCAGTACGCGTATGGACTGGGAATGTGGGTAGAGATCGTAACTCTGCTAGTTCCCGGTTTTAACGATTCCTCCCAGGAGTTAGTAGATATTGCCAGATTCATCCAGTCAGTATCACCCAATATCCCCTGGCATATCTCAGCATTCCGACCGGATTATAAAATGATGGATAAACCGAGGACCTCAACTGTCCAGCTGCGAAAAGCCGTAGAAATTGGCTTTCAAGAAGGGCTTAATTATGTCTATGCTGGAAATATACCTGGTGGTGTTGGGGAGTATGAAAACACGCTGTGTCATCACTGCCGGTCCCGGTTAATTCATCGCCAGGGATATCTAATCCTCAGCTACCAGATAACTCCCCAAGGGACTTGCCCGGATTGCGGAACCAGGATTCCAGGCCGCTGGACTGAAAATCCAGAACACTTAAATAGATCAGGAAGGGGTTTTCCCCAGATGATCTGAAACCAAGATTAATTTCAGGGGATGTGAGTACCTCCCATTCCTGGGGGTCCTTTTTTGGGATGTGCTGCTGATTTTTCCTTAACTGCGGGATACCTGGATCTGCAGTACTCGTTTATCTGTGCCGCCAAAGTGATATTTATATGGTTCATCTCCCCGCATAAAATCAATTTCAAATCTGCCACTCTTGATGCCCCAGTGGATTATTTTGCTTAACAGCACCCAGCCGGGGGATAAATTCTCGAACATGGGATTAATCCCTGAATTGTAGACCCAGATCTTCTGGTTAAAATCAAAATTCAGGTAGCTGGCTGCTTTGATATCCCCGACAGTCAGAAAAGCCAGCTGGAGCCATCCAGCCCGGAATGCTTCCCAAGCGGTGGTTTTTATCTGTTCGGTCATTTTCCCGGTCAAGAAGGAAGCTTTTTCCGGATTATGCGCCATTAATTCCAGGAAACTTTCCAGCTCTCCCTCAAGATGTTTATCCTCTTCCACGATATACCAATCAACGGGGAGGAAGTAGTTATCCGCCCTTCTTAATTTGCGTTCAATTTCATGGCGATATCTGTCATCCAGGGTATTCAGGTAGTCATCCCAGGATCCCGGTAGAGGAAGGAAGGGTGCTGGCTGCAGCACTTCCTCTTTAGTCTGCCAGCCAAGCTTGGCAGCTGCCTGGTGAAGAATTGGAATTGTCGGAGAATCTTCTGGCAGGTTATATAAATCCAGGATCTGCCAGGGAGGGATTTCTGATGATCCAAGAACACTGAAGATATCATCGATGAAGGCAGGTAACGAATCGGGGGGGGCGATCAGATCCAGATAATCAGAGATTTCAAAACTTCCCAGGAATAGAATCCGCTGGTCTAGATGGAAAAAAGGGGCAATCCCCAGAAGGTTATTATTCTTGTCGCGGCTGACGATTATTTCCAGATTCCCTTTTGTCCACTCACCCCCACCCAGGGTAGCCCACCAGGAAGTAAGATATTCATGCCTCAGGAACGGCACATGGCTTGCACTTTTTAATAGCAGTGAATTCCATTCATCTCTTAACCCGTGAAAATCACTTTCGGATTGAATGATTTCGATTGCCATTGAATTTCCTCGTTCCTGCAGAGCTGGCTTCGAACCTCATTTTACCAGTATAATAAGGGGGAGTATTGATCTCACCCGGGATATTTGACTATGACAACCAGGTTTAATCTAAACATACTGCCGATTTTCAATAAGGGTGGAAAAACCGTATCGGCACTGCCGGGATTATATCTCGCTTCTCCTCCCCGACGGTCTCCCCGAAGGCGATCCCAGGAACGGTTGATACTCCATCTAAAAATCGAGGGAAACGCCCCCTTATCCGACACTGCCCAAGTTCAACTTCTTACTAAATTAGCCGAGGTATATTACCAAACCGATGGTTCAACCACTTCAGCGTTGCGGAACGTGACTGATGTACTGAACAAATACCTCCTGGACCGCAACTATCGAGCAGCATCGCGGGGACTTAAAGGGGT
>JBARSF010000034.1:0-1530 GCA_049644605.1 Anaerolineales bacterium
CCCCTCCATCAGGACCCCAGACAAGATAATTCACCGAGTCAGACCAGGTGTTCCCTGTTCTCATCCTCCAGATCTTGGTAACTGGATCATAAAAACCCACTTCGTCTATCCCATCATTATCCCAATCCCCAGTGACCGGCGTCCATCCGCCACCGTTGGGACCCCAGACAAGATAATTCACCGAATCAGACCAGGTGTTCCCGGTTCTCATTCTCCAGATCTTGGTAACTGGATCATAAAAACCGACTTCATCCACACCATCATTATCCCAATCCCCGGTGACTGGCGTCCATCCGCCACCGTTAGGGCCCCAGACAAGATAATCCACTGAAGCTGACCAGCTGTTCCATGTTTTCATCCGCCAAATCTTGGTCGAAGGATCATAGAAGCCAACTTTGTCTATATCTGGGGAAATAAAATCGAAATCTCCACCATCGACTTCACCATTCTCAACACGGGGGGTTGGTCTGATCATATCTGGTTTTTTGGAACGATTGCCCAACAAGGGAATCATTAACAGCAGAATTGTGATTGAAAATAGGATTTTACGGAAGTATGAATGTTGATTCTTCATGGATCCTCCTGTTGTGAAATGATTGATAAGACAACAAAAATCACAGAAATCCGAGTATTTACATTTTCTTGTTTAGAATTTGGGAAACCATTAAAAAGGATTTTGTCTACGAACCTAGAAACTTAATAACCATATTTATTATACACATAATATCCATCGTTCGTTACTAACCGTATGAAGATACTTAGTGATGCTACTAATTCGCTGGGCTTTTGAATTATCCCAATTCGATCAATATGGATGAATTATAAAAACTGATTCATTGATACGGTTAAATAAGAAAGGGCTCTCTGATTATTCAAACCTGAGAGCCCTACTTGAGGATGATTTAGATAGTATTTTGAAAATGGGATTAGATTTATCAAATTCCGATAATTCTAGTGAACCCTACTCTACCATTCGCCGGTAACAGGTGTCCATCCTGATGCGCCCCATTGGAGGTATTGCACCGAGGCATTCCAGGTATTGGCTGTTTTCAGACGCCAGATCCCTGTTGCGGGATCATAAAACCCCACTTCATCAATACCATCATCATCCCAATCTCCAATGACTGGTTTCCATCCGGTGTTTTGAGCTTTCCATTTAAGGTAAATCACCGAGGCATTCCAGGTATTGGCTGTTTTCAAACGCCAGATTCCTGAAACCGGATCATAATGACCTGCTTCGTCTACTCCATCATTATCCCAATCACCTACAACTGGCTTCCAACCTGATGCACCCCATTGGAGATAATTTACCGAGGCAGACCAGGTATTCTCCGTTTTCATGCGCCAGATCCCGGTAGCAGGATCATAGAATCCTACTTCATCATACCCATCATTATCCAAATCTCCAGTGACCGGCGTCCATCCGCCACCGTTGGGACCCCAGACAAGATAATTCACCGAATCAGACCAGGTGTTCCCGGTTCTCATTCTCCAGATCTTGGTAACTGGATCATAAAAACCGACTTCATC
>JBARSF010000035.1:0-187616 GCA_049644605.1 Anaerolineales bacterium
GATAGACCGTGCACTGGTTCTGGAAGATGAATGGAGTTTCTGGGTCCCGGATCAGGAGCTGACCCTTTTTCCTGAACCGGACCCGCTTTATTACGAAAAAATCGCCTGGAGCAGGAAAACCAGGAGAAAAAGGTTGCGAATACTCGCCCATCTGTCAGCTTCTTTTATCCCGGGAGCTGCCCTGCCAGAAGACCCTCTTTTATTAATTGCACCGATCCGGGCGGTCATCACCAAAACCTTACCGCGGCGGGCGTTCTTAAAATCGTCCCGGTTAATCCAGGTTAATGAGTCCCATTCCCCGCATGCCTTAGCCGCGGATTGGGTCCGGTGTGGTTATGAACCGTCAGCGATTGTCGCTTCCCCGGGGCAATTCGCTCGCCGGGGAGGAATCCTGGATATTTGGTCCCCGGCAGATCGATTTCCTGCCCGAATTGAGTTCTTCGGTGACAAAATTGAAATACTGAGGCGCTTTGACCCTGAAAATCAGAGGACCATAGAAGTTATTGAATCCCTGTTAATTACGCCCGCCAGAGAATTTTTACTGCCTGAAAAGACCTCCAGCGCTGTTCCCGGAATTGATGAGGGAGTGAGTGAATACCACATTCCAATTCTTCATAAGGAAAAAACCACGCTGTTGAATTATCTTCCCAGGGATACCCTGATCATTGTGGACAATGGAGAACTGATGCGGGAAACGATCCTTGATGTATCCGGACAGGCAGAATCCTTAAGAAAAGGATACCTGGCGGAAGGGACCATTCCCGGCGGTTTCCCGCTGCCATATCTCCCCTGGAAAGAATTCCAACTGGAATTGAATAAGCATAATCCAATCACTCTTGGTCCGGTAACGTCCGGGGAGGATGCCGGATTAGGGGCCATGTTTTCTCCCAATCAGCGCTTTGGAGGAGAACTTAAAGGGTTTATTTCCCACCTGGCTGAAATTATCCAGTCCGGAGGTGATCCGATTATTGTCTCCCGGCAGGCGGCGAGACTCCAGGAACTATGCAAAGAACACACCAAAACCCCAGGAAAACCAACCTTTCTGAAAGGCAGCATCGAAGGTGGGTGGATTCTATCTCCTGAAATTGGGGACAAAACCTATGTTTTTTCTGATGGTGAGATCTTTGGCTGGCGAAGGATCCAACCCCGCAGAAAACCAGTCCATCGGGCTCAAGCCCCGGAAGTGGATTACACCGATTTTAAGGAGGGGGATTGGGTTGTCCATCTGGATCATGGTATTGGTAAGTACGGGGGTTTGGTTTCCCGCCAGTTAGCGGGGATTGAAGGGGAATACCTGGCTGTGGAGTATGCGGATGGAGATCAATTGTATGTGCCGGCTCCTCAAGCAGACCGCCTTACCAGATATGTTGGACCCGATCATCATGATCCCCAGATCACCCGCCTGGGAAGCGCCCGCTGGGGGATAACCAAATCCCGGGTCAAGGAAGAGGTTGTAAAAGTTGCCCAGGATTTGCTTGAGCTCTATGCCCGGCGGGAAACAATCCAGGGGTATGCCTTTAACCCGGATACCGCCTGGCAACAGGAACTAGAAGCCAGTTTTCTATATCTTGAAACAGATGATCAGCTTCAAGTTTTATCCCAGGTTAAGAGGGACATGGAAAAACCCAAGCCCATGGACCGATTGATTTGTGGCGATGTTGGATACGGGAAAACAGAAATTGCCATTCGGGCAGCATTTAAGGCCGTCATGGATGGAAAACAGGTTGCCGTACTTGTCCCGACCACTGTACTTGCCCAGCAGCATTATGACACCTTCCTGGAAAGGATGGGAGGGTTCCCGGTTGAAATCAGGATGTTATCCCGCTTCCGCACCCCAAGACAGCAGAGAGAAATCCTGATCGGGCTCTTGAAAGGATCGGTGGATATTGTGATCGGTACCCATCGGCTGCTTTCCTCGGATGTGATATTTAAAGACCTGGGATTGATGATTGTTGATGAGGAACAGCGTTTTGGTGTATCCCACAAAGAACAGATTAAAGCTAAAAGGACCGCAATTGACGTCCTGACCCTGACAGCCACACCTATTCCCCGTACCATGTATATGGCATTAACAGGTGTGAGAGATATTTCCCGCATCAATACACCACCAGAAGAACGGCTGCCGATTGTTACTCATGTCAGTCCCTATGATCCGGTATTGATCCAAAAAGCAATCTGGCGGGAATTGGAACGGGGTGGACAGGTATTTTTTGTTCATAACCGGGTCAAAACCATTCAGGCCATGAAATTCCACCTTGCCAATTTGGTGCCGGAAGCCAGGATCGGTATTGCCCACGGACAAATGGCTGAAAAGGATCTGGCTGAACGGATGCGGGAGTTTACTGGGGGCAATATTGATGTGCTGCTTTCCACCTCGATCATAGAGTCAGGGTTGGATATTCCTAACGCCAATACCTTAATTGTTGACCGGGCGGATAGGTTTGGCCTGGCACAGCTATACCAGCTGCGTGGAAGGGTGGGGAGAGGAGCGCAGCGGGCCTATGCTTATTTCTTTAAGCAGGGTCAAAAATCCCCGACGCCGGAAGGACGTCTGCGCCTGGAAACGATCTCAGAGCATACGGATTTAGGGGCTGGTTACTCAATTGCCATGCGCGATCTTGAAATTCGTGGGTCAGGCGACATCCTCGGCACCCGGCAGCATGGCTACATCGCCGCTGTTGGTTTTCACCTTTATACCCGGCTCCTGGCGGATACGGTTAAACGGATCAATAAGGATACCCTGGACATCCCCAGGGGGCGCGAGCTGCCTTTCCAAATTCTCAGACCCCAGGTTCGGATTGATCTCCCACTAGCAGTTGGAATCCCGGAGGATTACATACAAGATCGATCAGTGCGGCTGGGCCTGTATCGGCGGGCCGCTGCGATTCTTCATCCAGAAGAAATTCAACAGCTCAGGAAGGAATTCCAAGATCGTTTTGGGCCAGTTCCCAACACGGTGGAAAACCTATTTGCCCAACTGGAAATCAAACTGCTTGCCGAAGCGGCAGGAGTTGAGGGAATTTCCATCCAGGGAGGACAAATCAACCTGCAATACCCAGAAGGAAAACCACTCCCTCAGCCGTGGGAGTTTACTCTCCGGGTCCGTTATGGGGAATCATCAATTTGGATTCCGTTGGATCTGGGAAGCGATGATTGGTTGGTTGATCTAAGCGCAATTTTAAAAGGGTTAACTGCTCATTAAGTCAGAGGTTTTAATCCCTACTCTCTTTGACAATCCCCCATCTCAACGGTATAATTGACGCTTGTTGAAAAATGAAGTGTAGTTTGGAGAGTGTTTTATGGCGAACAATGAATTAAAGACGCCAGAAACAATTGAAGATTTAGAACCTAAAATGAAGGTTGCGGGAAAAATTATCAAGACCTCTTTGGCTGGTGCGATTGTTGATGTCGGTGTCGGAATACCTGGTTTAATCCATATTTCAAAAATTCAAGAAGGATCAGTAACACGGGTTGCTGATGTGTTGAAGGAAGGCCAGGAAGTGGAAGTCTGGGTCCAGAGAACTGACCCGGAGAAGAAAAAGATTGAATTGACCATGCTTGAACCCCTGGGGATGGACTGGCGGGAAATTAAACCCGATATGGAGATCGTTGGGACGGTCACCCGGATTGAAAAATATGGTGTTTTTGTTGATATCGATGCGGAACGCCCTGGCCTGGTTCACATCAGTGAGATGGCTCATGGATATGTCCGCACCCCAACAGATATTGTCCAGAAAGGGGATGAGGTTAACGTTAAAGTCCTCAAAGTGAACCGCCGCAAAAAACAAATCAAGCTGAGCATGAAAGCGCTTGAAGAATCTCCCCAGGATGAATTTGTAATAGAAGAAGATGAAGACGAGAAAAAAGAAGTAACCCCGACAGCATTTGAGGCAGCTATCCGGAAAGCTATGGATGCCAACGAAGGGAATAAAGAGTTTAAGAAACTACTCCCGAAACGGGAAAGTTAACTTTATAGTCTTCTATTGATTCTTAATAAAAGGCTGCTACCAGGTAGCAGCCTTTTTTGTTATTCCAGCCCAGCTTATTTCCCTTTGGTTCGTGCGAGGTGATATTTTTTTATAAATCGGAATCGATAATCCAAAAAAAAACTGACCAGTTATATCCCGCTTGGTATTATTTTCAACGAGGGAATATATTGTAGTATCGATATAAAACAAGCTTAATATTTTCCATCTGAATAATAAATTGAGTTCTCACAGCGAAAGCAATGGGCTGAATGGATGAAGGTTCTGTGGCAGATTTCACCCTCGGGAAAGGCATCTGGGTTCACGGCCAGGCGTTATTTTTTATATAATATAGAGTAGTTAACTGCATGGGTGTAATTGAGGAAGTCATATTTTGATATAGCATCACCATCTGGACTAACCATGAAAACAGGAAATCAATTTCCCCGGGTTGTCCTTTCGATTGGATTATTATCGTCGGCAACATTATTGTTTGAAACTGCCCTGACAAGATTTCTCGCGGTAGCTCAGTTTTATCATTTTGCTTTCCTGGTTGTCAGCTTGGCTTTGTTAGGATTTGGAGCCAGCGGAACCCTGATCTCGATTTTCCCGCGACTGAAAGAAAAAAGATTATTAGATACCCTCGGTTTAGTGGGTCTAGGGTTTGTGGGGAGTGTAGGGGCAGCATATGCGGTTGTGAATTGGCTTCCTTTTGATTCCTACAGCATTGCCTGGGATCGCTGGCAAATCCTTTATTTTATTCTGTATTATTTTTCGTTATCCCTTCCTTTCCTGGTAAGCGGATTAGGCCTCGGTATTGCCTTGGCGATCATAAATGAAAAACATAACCTGGTTTATGCTGCCAACCTGATTGGATCCGGAATAGGGGTTTTCCTGGCGCCAGCCGTCATGGCGTTATCCGGTATTTTAGGAGTGCTTCTTGTTTGCGGAATCCTCGGTTTTGGATGTTGGTATATCACCCAATCCGATCAGGCCAAACCTAAAAACACCCGGATGATATTCAGATTATTGTTAATGATTTGCCTTGTAACCTGGTTCAGCTTATCCTTGTCAAACCTGCAAGGAAAATCACCCTTGGGATTGGTCATTTCCCCCTACAAGGGGCTTGCCCAGGCCCGGAGATTTCCCGGGGCAGAGAACTTGTTTGGGAGATGGAATTTTTCCTCCCGGGTTGATATTATGGCAGACGCCGGAACCCGAAGACTACCTGGATTAAGTTATCTTTACAGCGGTGAAATACCTTCTCAATATGGTTTATCAATTGACGGCAGCGCTCTCCAGCCGATCACCCTGGTTATGCCAGATAACTTTCAGGCGGGAGAATGGCTGCCGGAATGGTGGGCGTTTTCGACAATCTCCTCCCCGGATGTTCTTGTCCTAGATCCCGGCGCTGGATTGGGAATTATCCAGGCGCTCGCGGCTGGAGCGAATTCGGTTTCCACAGTAATTGAGAACCGGTTAGTCCTGGATGGTGCTCAAACCACAGCGCCTGGATATCCAATCTTCCAGCATAACCAGGTGGAGATCAATTATGACAGCCGCCGGGCTTATCTCCGGCAAACAAAAGGTCTTTTTGACCTCCTGTTTCTCCCCCTGACGGATCCCTACCAACCAGTAACGAACGGGGTCTACAGTATCTCCGAGGACTATCTCTTAACTGTAGAAGGATTGCGTGATGCTTTAGGCAGCCTGGCTCCGGGAGGAGTATTTGTGAGCAGCAGATGGCTTCAAATGCCTCCCAGCGAAGGATTACGATTGGTAACCACCCTGCAAGAGTCCTTAAGGGATCTTGGTATCCAGAATCCCCCGGAAAGATTTGTAATTTACCGCGGGATCCAGACAATGACAGTGCTTGTAAAACCAGATGGATGGAATACCGCTGATTTGGCCTCCTTGCGGACATTTTTAAAACGCTGCCATTTTGACCTGGTATGGGCTCCTGATATCCAGGAAGGGGAGGTGAATCAATGGAACCAGCTCCAGGAACCCATGTACTACCAACAGGTTAGGGGGCTATTCCAATCCTCAAATCCCGAGGAGTTTTACTTTTCCTATCCTTTTAATATTTCCCCTCCCACAGACAATCATCCCTTCTTTTTTCACTATTTTACCTGGGGCCAGACTCCTCAAATCCTGGGCGCTTTAGGGAAAACCTGGCAGCCGTTCGGCGGCAGCGGATATTTCCTGTTGTTCTTTTTACTGGCTCTGGTTTTACTCTTAAGCAGTGTGATGATAGTTCTCCCTTTGATTTTGCATCGGAAAGCCAGGAAGAATGAGGAAAATCTGGGAAAAACCAGGATCCTTTTATATTTTGGTTTAATCGGGGTCGGCTTCATGTTTATTGAGATCCCATTAATTGGTATCTGGACACTTTTTTTAAGTACGCCAATCGCTGCCTTTACCATAGTGGTAGGTGTGCTTTTACTCTCCTCAGGCATCGGCAGCATGACTGCTAATAATTCCTGGAAGCATCAACAGGTTATTTATGGAATCCTGATCCTTCTGGGAGGAGGTTTTGTAGCTGTCTGTACTGTAAATCAGGGGTTGGTTCTCGACTGGCCTTTGTGGATTCGCTGTTTGGGGTCAATCCTGGGATTATCGCCGCTTGGTTTCTGGATGGGCACATTCTTTCCAAGGGGAATAACCTGGATTAAGTCCACCAGGCCGGATCTGGTCCCTTGGGCCTGGGCAATCAATGGAAGTGCTTCAGTGATTGCCTCGGTATTAGCAGCAATTTTATTCCTGCAATCAGGATTTCCAGCTGTTCTGATTATCGGCGGATGTGTCTATCTTTGTGCCTGGATGATCTATAAGCCGGCTCTGGATTAATGCTCCCCGGTTAAGGGAACAAATTGGACTGCTCCCAGGTTCAGCGCTATCACCTCGCCATTTTTCTTTTCAAATAACCACAGGGTTTGAACCGCGCCAATGGGTCCAATCGGGATGACCAGACGAGCGCCTTCCGCCATTTGTTCTATGAGAGGTTGAGGAAGATGGTCCGGGGCGGCAGTCACGATCACAGCATCAAAGGGCGCCTTTTCTTCCCAGCCGAAATATCCATCAGCATTTCGGACCTCAATGTCCGTATAACCGAGATTCGCCAGCCTTGTTCCCGCATCAGCCGCTAATTCTGGAATGATTTCTATGGTAAAAACCTGGGTTCCTAATTCCGCAAGGACAGCTGCCTGGTATCCGCTGCCGGTCCCTATTTCTAAGACTTGATCTTCCCTTTCCAATTCAAGGGCCTCGGTCATCAAAGCGACGATATAAGGTTGAGAGATCGTTTGACCATAACCGATAGGCAAGGGATGATCGGCATATGCCTGGGATAGATATTTATCGGGGACAAATAGATGGCGTGGAACGGCAAGCATTGCCGCTAATACATCCGGATCCTCAACTCCCCGGGCTTCAATCTGTCGAAGCACCATGTTTTCCCGGTCCTGTGTGGTGGTATCCAGGGTAGGGGTAAGAGCAAGGGTTGCGGAGACAGTCTCAGACTGACCGTTTTCTGGCTGGGTATCCGACGCGGTCGCCCGGCAGCCTGCGGCGAGGGTCATTAATACGGTCAGGGTGATTAACAGCCAGGGAAAAATTCGGATATCCTTCATCAGATGTCTCTCCTAATAGACCCAGTAGGATCAGTACCTTAATCGTATCCTCAACCTGGGGGAACTGTCAACTCGGTTTTATACATCAGGAAATCAATCAGGTTATAATGGGGAAGGATTTGTCAGAAATGGAGGATGGGCCAATGGCTGGAAAACTTGTTCTTGTAGCGGGGAATATCGGCACCGGGAAAACTTCCCTGACCGAGCGTTTGGGTGACCGACTGGGATGGCGGACAGCCTATGAGTCTGTGATTGATAATCCCTATTTGGGTGACTTTTACCAGGATATGGGCGCCTGGTCGTTTCACCTGCAGATCTATTTCCTGGGTCACCGGGCACAGCAGCATCTTGAGCTTGTCCGGGACAGCAGGTCTGCAATTGCGGACCGGAGCATCTATGAGGATGTAAAAATCTTCGCCAGGGCACTGTATCACCAGGGCAGTCTTTCCGAACGAGATTATCTATCCTACCGCAGGGCTTTTCATTTGATTGCAGATCATTTGCCCGAACCAGATCTTTTGATTTATCTGATCGCGCCGCCGGAAATTCTGCTCCAGAGAATTGAAGAGCGGGGAAGGAAAATGGAAACAGGTATCACCCTTGAATATCTATCCCTGCTGGATTCCTTTTATGATGATTGGATGAATACTTTTGATCTTTGCCCGGTGTTAAAAATCCGTTCTGATGACCTGGACTTTGTCAACCGGAAAGGACATCTGGATATTGTTGCTGAGCTTGTTCAAGAGAAGTTAACCGGTAAAGAGGAAGTAGTTTTTCCGTCCAAGTAAAGACAGTTCCTTCCGAATTATTCTTGTTATAAAACACTGCTGGCGCAGGCAGCCCGGCAGTGTTTTTTTACATGGTTTTTACATCGTAGTAAATCTCTCTTTACAGGTGTCCCGTAAACTGAAGTCGTAGGCTAAAAACAAACCTTTTTAGTGGAGGAAACCATGTTTAAGAAAGTACTTTTCCCCTTTATGGCAGCTCTGTTAATTGCCGCTTCATTCAGCGGCACCGCCCTGGCAGCAGAGGAGGCCCCCCCTGAACCCATCAAGGCGAGGGGAGATGTTATTGAAGTGGACACTGCAGCCGAAAAATTCCGGGTTAAAAGACCTGATGGGACGATAATGACATTTTTTGTTAATGAAGACACCCACTTCCGGGGAGAGTTGGAAAGCCTGGAAGAACTTCAAGTGGGTTGGAAAGCTGGTGTGGCTGCCCGTGATGGTGAAGATGGAAATCTATGGGCTGTACTGGTGATAGCTGGTGAACCAGTGGAACATATCCGTGTCAGGGGAGAAATAACCCAGGTAGACCCTGGCGAGGGATCATACCGTCTTCTGAAACCAGATGGAACCGAATTGAGTTTTTTAGTAGATGAAAGGACTCGTTACCAAGGGCAGGTTACCAGCCTGGAGGATTTGCAGGTGGGGTGGAAAACGGCTGTTGTCGCCAGAGAGATCGACCAGGGGAGTTTAATGACTACCCTGCTGGTTGCTGGAGACGCCCCGGAATACCATAAATCCCGGGGAATTGTCACTGCTGTGGATTCCAGGGCAGGGATGTTCGAGATAAAAAAAACCGATGGAACAGTGGTGAGCTATCAGGTGGACGAAAAGACTCACTACAGAGGTCAGTTATCCAGTCTGGAGGAAATGCAGGAAGGCTGGCATGCCGGTGTGGCCGCGAAAACGGATCAGGATGGAGGGCTTGTTGCAGTTCTGGTAATTGCCGGAACCCGGTCGGAGCAAGTCAGAGCCCAGGGTTTAGTCATCGCCGTAGATGGAGGAGCCGGAAAATTCATGCTGGAAAAACACGATGGCACTGTCCTAAAATTAATGGTGGATGAAAATACAAATTTCCGGGGTCCAGTGAGCAGTTTATCAGAGCTAGAGGAAGGTGTAAGGGCTGGTATTGTAGCCCTGATACAAACTGATGGATCCCTCGTGGCCCGTCTGGTACTGGCTGGCAAGCCGCACTCGGAAGGACCTCCCCCTGAGCTTGAGCCGCCCCTTGAAGCCAGACCCTTTGAAACCTTATAACGTTCGTTGAAGATCGCGGTTGCCTTCATGGGACCTTTAGATCTGCTCCTGGCGCCAGGTTTGATTATCAAACCTGGCGCCTCTTTTATCATGAAAGCCATGCTGTTCATTCCCCGGGCTTTGGATGATATAATACCCAAACATTTTTAATGAACAAAATAGTCCAAGTGAGGAATCATGACAAAACAATGGGAAAACCCGCCTACAGTAACAATTGATAATAATCAGGCCTATCAAGTCAAACTTGAAACAAGCAAAGGAGAAATCCAGCTGGAGCTATATCCCGAGCATGCTCCGAATACGGTGAATAACTTCGTTTTTTTAGTCAATGAGGCATTTTATGACGGAGTAACTTTCCACCGCGTGATTGAGAATTTTATGATCCAGGGTGGAGATCCAACTGGATCCGGTAGCGGCGGACCTGGATACAGATTTGAGGACGAATTGATTGGGAATCCTCTCAAACATGGGTCAAAAGTGATATCCATGGCCAATGCCGGTCCCAATACAAATGGCAGTCAGTTTTTTATCACTCATCTCCCTCAACCACATCTGGATGGCAAACACACCGTGTTTGGAAAAGTCATCGGGGGAGAGGATGTTGTTGACAGCATTCGACAGGGTGATGTAATTCAAAAGGCAAGTATCGTATAGTAAACGTGGGTTGCAGGAAATAGCTTATTCGAGTAAGATAACATCCGCGAGGGAAAACAAATTAAATTCTTTCCTTCGCGGTGGTCTTACAAAAGGAGGTGGAAGGAACACTTCTGGTTGGGAAAATAGCGCAAGGACTCAAGAGAGAGGTGTTGGATAGATGATCAACCACACCCGGCAAACAGATACTCTTGAGTTGACGAGGATGAGGGTTCCTCCTATAAAGGAGGCTAACTGATCGGGGGAAAATCAGGTCAGGAAAATCGAACTATCAGCGGAAGCCCTCCGGAGATTGTCACTCTCCGATTTTTTCCCTCCTAATGAAACGGATGATAAAAACCCGGGCGACCGGTGGGACAAAATCATCCCAGGTGACTTTGGAACTAACTCAGCATTTTGGTCTTGTCTGGAATTTTGGGCAATAATCTTCCTGATTATGCCGGGGCAGATACGGCACAGGTTTTGCTGAAGAATTACCGGGAGGGTTAACTACATGTGTGGAATTGTAGGTTATATTGGACCCCAAAATGCCACCCCCATTATTATGAATGGGTTAAAGAAGCTTGAGTACAGGGGGTATGACTCAGCTGGCATAGCGGTCCTTGAGAACGGCAATATTGAAGTTAGACGTGATGCGGGTAAATTGGAACGGCTGAACCACCTGGTTCAGGAAGCACCATTAAAAGGCAATCTTGGGATTGGCCACACCCGGTGGGCGACCCACGGTGAACCGAATACCCGGAACGCACATCCTCACCTGGGGATGACAGGGGACGTTGTCCTGGTTCATAACGGTATAGTCGAAAACTTTTCTTCCCTGCGGGATGAATTATTAAATGAAGGCGTTGTATTTCAATCGGAAACCGATTCGGAAGTGATTGTGCACTTAATCGAGCGCTATCTTTCCGGGGGTGGGTCTTTTACGGAAGCTGTGCAAAAAGCTCTCTCCCACTTACGGGGCGCCCATGGGATCGTTGTCTTAAGCAGAAACGAACCGGATAAAATCATCGCTGCCAGAATTGGTAATGCCGGCGGGATTGTGATTGGGATTGGGAAGGATGAGATGTACATCGCTTCCGATTTATCAGCCATCCTGGAACATACCCGGGAAATGGTATTCCTCGAATCCCGACAGATGGCTGTGGTCAGCCGTGCTGGACTGGAAGTTATGAACCTGGAAGGGGAGGATCTCCAGCCGGAGATTCACAATATTCCCTGGGATCCCGTATCAGCTGAAAAAGGCGAATACCGCCATTTTATGCATAAAGAAATCCATGAGCAGGTCCGCTCGCTGACAGATACGATTGCGGGGAGAGTTGATTTTGAACTGGGTTCGATCCAACTGCCGAGTTTAAATATCACACCTGAGATCGTGAAGGAAATTAATAAGATCTTTATCGTTGCCTGTGGAACGGCATCCTATGCAGGAATGGTGGGGAAAGTACTGATTGAACGGATCGCCCGCATTCCGGTAGAGGTGGAAATTGGATCTGAATTCCGGTATCAGGATCCGATTGTTGATGATAAGACAGTAGTGTTGGCTATCAGCCAATCCGGGGAAACAGCTGATACGTTGGCAGCTATGGAAGAAGGACGGCGGAAGGGAGCAACCCTGTGGTCCATTGTGAATGCGATAGGATCGCAGGCGATGCGCATTGCAGATGGATTCATTTCCATGCAAGTGGGTCCGGAAATCGGGGTCGCCTCCACCAAAGCCTATACAGCGCCCCTGGTTGACCTGTATATGCTGGCAATTCTATTAGGCGAATTACGGGGCACGATTGATGAACAACAGCGCCGCCAATTGGTGGAAGATTTACGGCTGGTTCCGGATCTGGCTGGACGCTGTCTGGATCAGGAAGAAGAAATCAAGCGGGTTGCAGAAACACTGCTGGATGCCCAGAACGCCCTTTACCTGGGACGGGGAGTGAATATGCCCACTGCCTATGAGGGAGCCCTGAAGCTGAAAGAGATTTCCTACATCCATGCCGAAGGATACCCCGCCGGCGAGATGAAACACGGTCCCATTGCATTAATCGATTCCGGTCTTCCGGTGGTGGTTATCGCCCCCCGGGATCCCTGGTATGAAAAGATGTTTAACCAGATTGAACAAGCCAAAGCCAGGGGTGGACAGGTCATTGCGGTTGCGACCGAAGGGGATGAGTTGATTTCCCAGAAAGCTGATCTTGTGCTCAGCGTGCCGGATACACCCTGGATGTTATCCCCGGTGACTGCTGTGATTCCGCTTCAATTGCTGGCATATCACATCGCAGCTCAGCGTGGATTAGACGTAGATCAACCCCGCAACCTGGCAAAATCTGTGACAGTGGAGTAAATTCCTAAACCTCCGAGATCTTCAAGATCTCGGAGGTTTTTTTGTTAGAAGATTAGATCTGCTCTGGCAGTAAGTCTAACAGCCTCTCAGCGCAGGTAATCCAATAACTGCTATTGCCCCCTTTATCTTCAATTGTCCACACTGCAGACAGCACAGCCCGGGAGAAGCTCCAGGCTGCCATTCGGACTCGATCCAATTTCAGGATTTCCTCCAAAATATCCAGCCGCCGATTGAGCAGCCTGGATAAGTCGGGATTTTTAATCAAATCTGGAATCGGGTTGTACAGAAAGGGACCCACTTCAAAACTGGATTCTCCAATGACTCCTTTGGGATCTACCGCCACCCAGGAATTACCTTTACCCAACAGTATATTCCTGTGATGTAAGTCTCCATGCAATAACAAGGAACCGCTTTGAGTCTGGAGTAGATCCGAGGATACTTTTTCAGCCTTATGGATCAGGTCGGGAGGCAGTGGTCCTGTTGAGGCGGGGAATTGTTTCCTGTATCTTCTAAAACCTCGGCACCAATCTGCCATGGTGGGGAAATTGCCCTCATCAGGGATTTTCCTCCAGAGACGCTCCATAACCTGGCTGGCAATCCGGGCAGCTTGTTTATCATCTTTGATTGACAGCAGGTTTACACCCGGTTGAACCTGTTTTAATAAGAGAGCGCCCAGTTGAGGATCTGCCTGGAGCAGCCGGACAGCCCCCTTCCCGCGGTACTGCTTTAATGCCAGAATTTCGGTGGTAAGTTCCGGATTGGGAGGACCGAGTTTTAAAATAACCTCACTGCCATCCTTTGTCTTTGCCTTTTCCAGGTAGTTATACGAGAAATCCGAGAGCGGCCCAGCGGTTGTCAGAGACCAGCGTTCAAAACAACGGACGCGAAGAGCCGGCAGGTTTTTAATCCAGGATTCTCCTGCAGGTCCGTGGACCTTAACGATCCTGCGGACAAAATCTGAGGACAGGTTTAAAAGTTGGTGATTTGGGGACAAGGTGAGGAAGAGATTAAGTGAAAATTATAGGTGTAGGTTAGGCTGGATTTTTTTATCTCTGCAACTAAAAGTATCAAGCAGTAGGTTCTTCGGAGTCTTTCCTGAATCTGTTTTGTTCAAGCCAGTACCGGGCTACCTCATCCATGGAAAGGATAAAATCAGACTTGGCTTCTGTATAACTGCCGCTAGCTTTTGGGAAACGCTTTGCTAGTTTTTCTTTTATTTTTTCATACTCCCGGGCGGCTTCTGGATTGGCGCGTAGAAAATCTCTAAATACCAGGTGTCTTTCAATATCCGGGTGGCCCGTCTGGAAAACATGCAGGTGATGACTTCGCTCACCATGGGTATCTTTGGTAAAAAATTGCCTGCCCGGGATCCCGTACTCTCCCTTGGATATATATCCCAGACCTTCCAGAACAGTTATGGATTGGATCACGTCCTCCAGAGCTTTCACTTCCATAACAAAATCGATAATCGGTTTAGCTTTAATTCCGGGGACGGAAGTGCTTCCGATATGGTAGATGCCAATTACCGTGATTGAAAGATTCTCCAGGATCAGTTTGGCTTCTTCATCTGCCAATTGGGACCATTCCGGATTGTGCGGAACCAGCTCAACATCGCGCTGTTCTGGAGCATTATTTTCGCTATCTGTCATAAAAATAGATCTCTCAGGGGTGTGCTTTAACCCGTTTTTGGATTGAAGTGCTTTTCCCGGAAAACCGAACTGGGAGGTCAGACGCTTCTATCATTATATTGTATGTTTTACTTCTTGTCAGTCTTTATTTTGATCGTCCCTCAGCCCGGGAATCAGCCAAGAACTCTTTTTAAAGGCATTATTCACCCCTCTGAAATCATTCAGGAACCGGGGTTTATATCAGGATTCACCTGGAAACCTTTTCTAACACATTATTGAGAAACAAGGAGCGCATTCGTGCTAAAATGATGTCTGGCTTATTGAATATTTCTAAACAGGACGAGATAAATATGGCTTCCAAAAAGGTTACTAAAGAAGCAGTGTTGAATGCCCTGGGAAAGGTACAGGATCCCGAAATTGGCAAGGATCTGGTCAGCCTGGGAATGATTGACAAGGTTCAGGTGGATGGCACAAAAGTAAGTTTCACGGTGAATCTCACTACCCCGGCCTGTCCATTAAAAGACAAAATTCGAGGTGATGCCTTAGCGGCAGTTCAGGCGGTTGAAGGGGTAACAGAGGTAAATATCGAAATGGGAGCGAATGTGCCGGCCGGTCAAAATAAATCAGCTCCTTCTAATATTAAAAATGTGATTGCGGTCGCATCTGGAAAAGGCGGCGTTGGAAAGAGCACGGTTGCAGTAAATCTTGCTGTAATCCTGGCTCAGAAAGGAGCGAAAGTCGGATTGTTGGATGCCGATATTTACGGTCCCAATATCCCTACCATGATGGGTGTAGAGCGGTTGGGAGGAGCAGCCAATGAAAAGATTCTCCCCGGGGAAGGACATTCCGTAAAAGTAATGTCTATCGGTTTCATGGTAAAGCCTGAGCAAGCTTTAATCTGGCGCGGTCCAATGCTCCATTCCGCGATAAAACAATTTATTTCAGACGTAGAGTGGGGTGAACTGGATTACTTGATAGTAGATCTCCCTCCGGGAACGGGGGATGTGCAGCTCAGCCTAAGTCAAACCCTGGAACTTCAGGGAGGTGTGATAGTCACTATGCCCCAGCAAGTTTCTCTGGATGACGCCCTGCGCGGTATTAATATGTTCCAGGAATTGGGCATTCCAATTTTTGGCGTGATTGAAAACATGAGTTACCTGGAAACGCCTTCTGGTGAAAAAATGGACATCTTTGGTTCTGGCGGAGGAGAAAAATTAGCAGCCATGACGGGTGTGCCGTATATGGGATCAATCCCGATTGATCCTCAAGTGCGAATCGGAAGTGATTCGGGAGTTCCGGTAGCCTTGTCTCACCCCGATTCCGTTGTCGCGAAAGCGTTAACTGAAATCGCTGAAAAAGTCGCTGCCCAGGTCAGTATTCAGGCATTAAAGGGAAACTAATTTTTAGAGACATTTTACCCATCCAGGAGCGGACGACATTCCCCGTCCGCTTTTTTTTATGATCGGTACCGAAAGGATCCAACCTCCTCCGATGGAGTGAATCCCCAAACCAGGATACAAAATAAAACACCTCTTGGATAATAAAAATCAGGGAGGTGTTTTTGATATATCAAATAATAGCCTTTCCAAAAAACATCCATAGTGATGAGCTCAGAGGCGAAACAATCTCCTGTTTCCCACGATCAAATTCCAGGGTTCTTCGCAAAAGTCCCGGCTTTGGGTCTTAGGCGGAGTTTATCCTGAGATTATCGAAGGGCTCAGACCGAGCATCGACCTTCGTCGATGCTTAAGCTTTCCACTTCTCCCGTAGATCTTTGAAGAATTAAGCATCCCTGGAGAGGGACGCTCAGCGCAGCTCCTCTACGACTTTAGTCGGCACTAAAAAGAATCATAAGATTTTAACCAATTATTACATCATATAAAAATTCAGGAGTTCAGGTAGCTTTTTATCTAGTATATGACCATATCCAACTTTGCTTATGATCGGACCCAGAATAAACAAAACTGACTCCTGAGTTCCAAAGGCTTCAGTTTTGTTTAATTACCCAGGAGAGAGTTGATTTATTTGTCCGTTTGATAGGGTCCACTCCATCCAAAAAACCCGTTTCCTGTCAGATAGGGTAAAATAGGCACATGATGGCTCTTATTGTTGGTATCCGATTCCACGGTGGTGGAAAAACTTATCATTTTGATGCATCTTCTTGTCCGGATATTCAGAAGCGGGATTATGTGATTGTTGAAACCAGCCGGGGTCAACAATTAGGGCGGGTGGTGTCATTCTTAGATCCGCAAAATAAAAAAGAAGAACGAAATTGGAAACCGATTTTACGTTCTGCAACTTCGCGTGATCTTGTCATGCGGCAAATTTTGGAAAAAAAGGAACAGAGTGTTCTGGAATCCTCCCGGGAGATAGCCAGGGGGGAAAAATTGAATGAAGTCAAATTTGTTTCCGCGGAATACAGCTTGGAAGGGGACAATCTGGTTTTCCTTTATTGTTATGAAGGCAAAGATGACCCGGATTTTGGCGGATTTTTATCCAAAGTAAAGAAGAAGAACCCCAAAACAAATGTGGAGCTGCGGAGAATTGGACCCCGTGATACAGCCAAAATTATTGGTGGAATGGGAGCTTGCGGGAGAGAGATCCGCTGCTGCACTGAGTTTATGACCGAATTTATCCCCATTTCTATCAAAATGGCGAAAGAACAGGGAATATCCCTGGCTCCCTCAGAAATAACCGGAATGTGCGGTAGACTACGATGCTGCCTGATGCACGAACATGAGCAGTACCTGGAAGCAAAAAAGACCCTGCCTAAACAGGGCAAGATGGTAACAACACCCCGGGGGGAAGGCAAGGTAATCCGCCTGAACCCGCTCAGTCAAAAGGTGTCAGTTGATCTGGGGGAGGGTGTCATCCAGGATTTTGATCCCGATGAGGTTGAACGTTTACACTCATGATCTCTTTTCTCTCCCAGGCCAGTGATTTATTTCCATATACCAGGGATTTGCGGCGGGATTTTCACCGCCATCCCGAACTGGGATTTCAAGAATACAGAACAGCAGAAGTGATTGGCAAAGAGCTATCCAAACTGGAAGGGATTAAGGTTCAGTCCGGGATTGCTGAAACGGGCCTGGTGGGGGTAATGGACGGTGGAAAACCAGGCAAGACCATTTTGCTCAGATTTGATATGGACGCTATACCGGTAGCAGAAAAAACCGGTGTGGAATATGCTTCGGAGAAAAAAGGTTTAATGCACGCCTGTGGGCATGATGGCCACATGGCGATCGGGTTAACGGCTGCGCGCCTGTTAAATGAAAGTCGCCAGGATCTTTCCGGAACGATAAAATTTGTTTTCCAACCCGCAGAGGAGGGTTTGGGTGGAGCAAAAGCCATGATTGAAGAAGGAATCCTGCGGGACCCGGTGCCGGATATTTCCCTCGCTCTGCACCTCTGGAATGAAAAACCCCTGGGATGGATCGGAATTACCGATGGGCCGATGATGTCTGCTTCAGAGACCTTCCAGGTAAAAATCACGGGAAAGGGCGGTCACGGTGGCAAACCGCATGAGGCAGTTGATCCGATTGTTGCCGCCGCCGGTGTGATTAATGCGCTGCAGTCCGTTGTATCCCGGGAAGTACCTCCGCTGGACAGCGGGGTGGTCACAGTCAGTTCGATTCATGGGGGAGAAGCCCATAACGTGATCCCGGAAGAAGTTTCCCTGCTCGGGACCATCCGATCCTTTACAGAGGGTACCCGGACTTTATTGCTCGAGCGATTTCAGGAAATTGTTGAAAAAACAGCGGCAGCCTATTTATGCCGGACTGAGATAACCATTGAACACATCTCCCCCGCTGTGGTAAATGATCCGGGGATTGCCGGTATCCTCCGGGAAACGGCAGCAGGGTTGTTTCCGGAGGCAGTGATTGATGAGAGATACCGGACAATGGCGTCGGAAGATATGGCTTTTATTATGCAGGATAGCCCGGGGTGTTACTGCTTAGTTGGCTCAGCCAATCCCAAAAAGGGCTTGGATGCTAAACACCATCAACCAGAATTCAACTTTGACGAGGAAGCTTTAATATGGGGAAGTGCGCTGCTGGTTTCCGCTGTCCATAAACTGCTCCAGAACTGATATCAAATTCCCAGTGTACAATCCCTAATCCCGGAGGGATTAGGGATTGTTTTATTTAAAGGGAAGAGTGAGTTGTTTTTATTAGATCTGGCCCCTTTCTAAACTGTTTATTGACGGGGAATAATGAGAATGCTACAATATAATTGGATTAATCTTATTGATCATATTAATCATGTCAGAGGCGATTATGGATCACTCAGAGTTCTTCCTTTACCTCCTCCAAAATGCAGAAACAGAAGATAAAAAACTGCCTGCGCTGAAAGATCTCAGCCAGGAACTCGGTTTAGGTATCTCAAGGTTGAGAGAGCAGCTGGAAGTTGCCAAAGCCTTGGGCTTGGTGGATGTCCGGCCGCGATTGGGTATCCGTCCCTTACCGTACTCATTTACTCCGGCAGTGGATGCCAGCCTGTGTTATGCAATTCAGCACAAGCCCGCTTATTTTGAAGATTTTGTAGATCTCAGAAGACACCTGGAATATGCCTACTTTCCCCAGGCCGTGGATTTGTTGCAGGAGAAAGATTATCAAGTCCTTCGCCAGCTGGTAGGCAGCGCCTGGGAAAAGCTGCGGGGAAGCCCGGTTAGGATTCCCCATCAGGAACACCGGCAGTTACATCTCACAATCTTTAACCGGCTGAATAATGTATTTGTGACCGGGTTATTGGAAGCTTACTGGGATGCTTATGAGGCTGTTGGCTTAAATGTCTACGCCGATTTGGATTATCTGGAGCAGGTCTGGACCTATCATGAGCAGCTGGCAGAAGCTGCAATTAATAAAGAGAAATCACGCGGGTTGGAAGTTCTGAGAGAGCATTTTAATTTGATGGACCAGATGTTAACCTGATCAAGTGTGAATGTTGGATAACTACCCTGAAGAAAGATCTCTGGCAGGGAAGAATTTACAGGAGTATTAATGGCAAAAACAAAACCAGAAACTGATCAAGTCGCAAAAGTACTGAAAACAATCAATGAGTTTTCAATCAACATTGCAACAGTGAATGGTTCAGGCAGCCAGACAGCAAATCTGACACTAATTCGGGCTATCTTTAAGATGGGAATACCGGTGTCAGGAAAAAACATATTTCCCTCAAATATTCAGGGTTTACCCACCTGGTACAAGATCCGGGTCAGTAAATCTGGATATCTGGCGCGGGATAAGAATACGGAAATTGCGGTTGCCATGAACCCGAATACATTTACGGATGATCTAAATGACCTGATACCGGGCGGTATATTCCTTTATGGAGATCATATTAAAGAGACTGTCCACCGGGAAGATGTCCTGCTCTGCCCGATGCCTGTAAAAGACCTGGTAAAAGAGGCAAAACCACCCCGGGAACTGAGAGATTATGTAGCCAATATGGTGTATGTTGGAGTTTTAGCATTCCTGCTGGGTATTCAGCTGGATACATTAAAGAGTGCCCTCGCATACCACTTTAAAGCGAAACAAGGACCGGTTGAGTTCAATTTTACTGTTATCCAGAATGCATTCCGTTGGGCTGAAACTGAGTTAAAACTGGATTCTCCTTATCAGGTTCAATCACTGGATCTAACAGAGGGCTGCAACCTGGCAAATGGCAACACGGCAGGCGGTTTGGGCACTATTTACGGGGGAATGCACTTTGTATCCTGGTATCCCATCACCCCGGCTACCAGTCTGCCGGAGGCAATCCTTGAGTATGCTCCGCGTTTGCGAAAAGATCCTGAAACAGGAAAGAGTACTTATGCGGTAATTCAGGCAGAGGACGAATTGGCCTCGATCGGAATGGTAATTGGTGCTGGTTGGGCGGGTTTAAGAGCGATGACGGCAACCTCTGGACCCGGGTTAAGTTTGATGAGTGAATATGCCAGCCTGGCATATTTTTCAGAGATTCCCATTGTAGTCTGGGTAATTCAGCGGGTGGGTCCCAGCACGGGGCTTCCAACTCGCACAGCGCAGGGGGATGTCAATTTGACTTATTACCTTGGTCAAGGAGACACCGAGCATATTGTGCTTATACCCGGGAATGTGACGGAATGTTTTGAATTTGGCTGGAAAGCCTTTGATGTAGCAGAACAGTTTCAAACACCGGTGTTTGTGCTTTCTGATCTGGACCTGGGACAAAATCAATGGATGACGCCGCCATTTGAATACCCGGAAACACCCATAAATCGGGGCAAGATTCTCTGGGAAGAAGATCTGGAGAAAATTAAGGATGATTGGGGCAGGTATCGCGATCTGGATGGTGACAATATTCCCTATCGTACTGTACCTGGAAACCAGCATCCAAACAGCGCATATTTTGCTCGTGGTACAGGACACGATGATTTTGCCAATTACAGCGAGAATCCCGAAATCTGGGAAAAAAACCTGGACCGGATTAAAAGAAAGATCGACGGGGCCCGCTTGACTCTGCCGGAACCGGAAATCATCCCTCGCTCAGGCGCTAAAAATGGGATTATAACTTTTGGCTCAACTGATGCTGCTGTTAAAGAAGCTTGTGATTACTTATCAGAGGGAGGAGTTTTACTGGATTATTTAAGGCTGCGTGCACTGCCCGCTGACCCCGGGGTATTGGAGTTTATCCGGGAGCATCCGCGGGTTTATGTAGTGGAGAATAACCGGGATGGACAAATGCACAGCATTCTGTCACTGGAGTTGCCTGAACGTGCACCGGATCTGGTTTCCCTGTCTCATATTGATGGCTTGCCCCTAACTGCGAGTTGGATAAAAGAGGCAGTCCTGGCAGAGGAGAAATCGTAATGGCTGAGAAAATCGTCAAACAGAATGAAATTGGATTAACAAAAGAAGATTACAAGGGCAATCCGACAACCTTATGCCTGGGATGTGGACATAACGCGATAGTTGGCCAGATAATTTCTGCTTGTTATGAATTAAACATCCCACCGGAATGTGTGGTTAAAGTAAGCGGGATTGGCTGTTCCAGTAAAGCACCTACTTACTTTATGGGGCGTTCCTTTGGTTTTAATGGGCTGCACGGCCGCATGCCTTCTCTGGCTACTGGCGCGTTATTTGCTGACACTTCCTTAATCGGGATTGGGATCAGCGGTGATGGGGATACAGCAAGTATCGGGATGGGACAGTTTAAACACGTCACAAGAAGAAACCTGCCCCTGCTGTATATTGTTGCCAATAATGGTGTTTATGGATTAACAAAAGGACAGTTTTCTGCAACCGCAGAACATGGATTAGCCCTTAAAAAACAGGGTCAAAACCGCTATGTGCCGGTGGATATAGTTTGGGAAGCCATTGCCGGACGAGCGTCCTTTGTCGCCCGATCATTTTCAGGGGATCCCCAGCAATTAAAAGCATTGATAAAAGCAGGTATACATCACCGCGGGATTGCGGTCATTGATGTGATCAGCCCCTGTGTGACATTTAATAACCAGGACGATTCTTTTCACTCGTATGCCTGGGGTAAATCCCATGAAGTTGCCCTGCATGAGTTGTCCTTTGTTCCCCCGGTGCGAGCGATAAAAGTTCAGTACGCGAAAGGGGAATCGCTGGAAGTGCCCCTTTACGATGGAACGCAGATTATCCTCAAAAAATTGGGACATGATTATGAACCTACCAACCGGGCCAGAGCGCTCCAAATGCTGGAAGAAGCCAATGATAAAAATGAGCTGATTACCGGGTTGATTTACATTAACCCGAAACAAAAATCACTCTTTGATCTTTATGATTTACCAGAAACACCGCTTAATAGATTACCGAATGAAAAGTTACGCCCGAGTCCAGAGTCGCTGGATGAGATCAACCAATTAATGTTTTAATCCCTGATTGGCTAGCATGATCCCAATTCTTGGGCCCGGGCAGTGAAGGTGATGATATTTACCAAATCGTAGTTTTTATAATGAACTGATTTATATCATTGGTTACTGATTATTGATCTTGACGGGGAGGAACTATGCTTCTTTGGAGACAACCACTCGATAGAGACCGCATTCAGATTACACACGGCATCGTTCATATTATCGATGACCGTTGTAAAGGATGCGGTTTTTGCATTGAATTTTGCCCCCAGGAAGTCCTTTTAATCTCCACCCGAACCAATGCCAAAGGATATCATCCCCCGGAGGTGATACCTGATGTATTGTGCATTAATTGTGGATTGTGCACTCTGCTTTGCCCTGATTTTGCTATTTATATTGAAGACGGCGGGACACACACACCGGAAAAGATTCTTCCAATCCATCGGAATGAGGTACAGGAATGAGTAAAGAAAAAGGCAGACTCACAGGGGAGCATTTTATGTTGGGCGATCATGCCTGCGCAGAGGGGGCGATTTTAGCTGGCTGCCGATTTTTTGCCGGTTATCCAATTACACCGGCAACTGAAATTGCTGAAAGAATGTCCGTTCGGCTGCCGCAGGTGGATGGGAAATATGTCCAGATGGAGGATGAGCTGGCGTCCATGAATGCTATTCTAGGAAGTTCCTGGGCAGGGGAAAAATCAATGACAGCAACCAGCGGCCCCGGTTTTTCACTGATGATGGAAAACCTTGGACTGGGCATCATGCTGGAAACCCCTTGCGTGGTTGTAAATGTACAGCGGGGAGGTCCTTCTACCGGGTTGCCGACCCTGGTAGGGCAGCAGGATATGATGCAAGCGCGCTGGGGTTCTCATGGTGATTATGAGGTGATTGCCCTCAGCCCCAGTTCACCACAGGAACTTTTTGATTTAACCATCCGGGCTTTTAACCTGTCTGAAAAGTTCCGGATACCGGTTCTGGTGATGACGGACGCTGAAGTTGGTCACATGACAGAAAAAGTAGTTATCCCTCCTCCGGAAGATGTTGAGATCATCAACCGGCCCCTAATTCATAGAGGAGACCTGGAACCGGATCGTTTCCGGATTTACCGGAACAGCCCTGATGATGATCCGGGGTATATCTCTCCCATGGTCAAAGCAGGGGAAGGATATCGCATACATGTCACAGGGCTGACCCATGATGAAAGGGGTTATCCCGCGATGAATGCGGAAGCAAATGAGTGGAATGTCTCCCGGTTGACGGAAAAGATCAAAGCTAACCGGGATACCATTATCGAGTTAGAGAAAGATAAGCTCAGGAATGCCGAAGTGGTAGTGATTTCATACGGTATCTCAGCCCGAACTTCCCTGTGGCCGATTGAACAGGCAAGGAAAGAGGGCATCCGTGTTGGATATCTCAGGTTAATCACAGTCTGGCCGTTTCCAGAAGATACGATTAAAAAGCTGGCAAAAAAAGTGGGAGCCTTTGTTGTTCCAGAGATCAATATGGGTCAGATCGCTCTGGAAGTAGAACGCTGTGCTGCCGGAAATGCCCAGGTATTTGGTGTCCATAAACCCGGAGGAGATATCTTAAATCCTCAGGATGTATTAGCTGCCATCAGGAAAGCCGCGGCCGTGGCTCGAAATGAATAAATCCGGACTCGAGGGATATGTATAGCGGAGGAAAATATGTCTGCTGAAGCAATGGAACGCAGCGAACGATTGCGGATAATGAATTATGAAGCACCGATTGAGGGAGATTGGGAAACCGGGTTACATCCGATGGATGATTTGATGCGCGGAGAGCGGTTGCCCCATATCTGGTGCCAGGGTTGCGGTTTAGGAACCACCTTAACTTCATTTATCAGCTCATTAAAATGGCTGGAAAAGAACCGTGAATGGGATCTGGATAAAGTTGCTGTTGTATCTGGCATTGGCTGCACCGGTAGAATCGCCGGTTATGTGCGTTTAGACTCTTTCCACACCACCCATGGAAGGGCAATCCCTTTTGCAACCGGATTAAAGATTGCCAATCCTGAATTGAAGGTAATTGTGATATCCGGGGATGGAGATATTGCCGGGATCGGCGGAAATCACCTGATTCACGCTGCTCGCAGGAATCTGGGCATCACGGTTGTGTGTGTCAATAATTTTATTTACGGCATGACTGGCGGACAGGTTGGACCAACTACACCGCATGAGGCGCGGGCGGTGACTGCCCAGTACGGGAACTATGAATTCCCCTTTAACCTGCCCTACCTGGCTGCTGCCAGTGGAGCCTCATTTGTAGCCCGTTGGACAGTTCTCCATGCCCGGCAGCTGGATTGGACTTTAAGAAAAGCGCTTACTCATTCAGGATTTAGTTTTGTTGAAATCATTGCGCCATGTTCAACTGCTTACGCCCGCTGGAATCCTGAAGGAAAAGGCCTGGATCCGGAAAACCTCAGGCGGCGGGGTTTGGAAGTGATGAAGCATTATCAGAAAATTGGCAAAACCGAACACGGGATTCACCCTAAAGATGCCCATATAAAGGTGAACGAAAAGGGGGAATTGATTGAAATTATTGAAGGGGAATTCCTGGATGAAGACAGGCCGGATTTTCAAGAGGCTATGGATCAGCGTGCAGATCAAGCTGAAAAGTTTTGGCTGGGTGAGAAAGGTGCGCTTGATAAACGAAAACAGCTGCCTGCCCGGAAATCGAAAGTTCCCCGAACAGAAATCCAGCTGGGCGGATTTGGTGGTCAGGGCATCATGAGTGCAGGAAAGATTATTGGCATGGCGGCAGCAGTCTATAACCACCTGGAAGCTTGTTTTACTCAAAGTTATGGTCCGGAAGCCCGGGGTGGAGCAGCAGGCTCCCAGGTAGTAATTTCCAGTGCGCCGATCCATCACCCCCATCTGACTCAACCAACCAGTATGATCATTATGTCCCAGGGAGCTTATGACAAGTATATATCCGACCTGGCACCTGACGGAATTCTCCTATTCGATGATGAATTGGTAAACCTGAATAATGATCACCGGGATGATATTAAATCCTTTGGAATATCAGCGACCCGGATCGCTAAAGAAGCTGGCAATAATCGGGCTGCCAACACGGCCATGTTGGGGTTCTGGACAGCGGTCGAAGGTATTGTAGATAAAGAAGCCATGCAGGAATCTATCGCTGAATCTGTCCCCTCAAAGACGGTTGATTTGAATTTGGAAGTATTTGAGAAGGGATACCAGAAAGGATTGGAGCTGAAAAAGAATAACCAGCGGGAATAAAAAAATATGGGTAGAGAAGTGCTTATCATCGGCAGCAGCCAGGCAGGATTACAAGCCGCGTTGGATCTTGCTGATTCAGGCATTAAAGTGCACCTTGTGGAACCCATGCCATTTATGGGGAAAAAGGGAGAATATCTTTTTCCTGATTACCTGGTAAATGTCCGATCGCTGGAAATCTTAAAGCACCCCAATATATCATCCTGGACAAATACCGAAATAAAGGAATTAACCCCGGAGGATGGACGTTTCCAGGCTGTGCTCCAGCAGTATCCCCGGTATATTGATATCTCTAAATGTACTGCTTGTGGAGCGTGTATTGATATCTGCCCGGTCATAGTGCCGGGAACTGATCGAAAAGCGATTAATCTGGGCGGACAGCCGGATTGTGCTGTGATTGAAAAGGGAGGTATCTCTCCCTGTACAAACGCCTGCCCGGCAGGGATTCACGTGCAGGGTTATGTTGCGCTGATTGCCCAGGAACGTTACCTGGAAGCCTATGAATTAATTCATTCAGCACTGCCATTTCCGTCCGTCTGTGGTCGGGTTTGTAATCATTATTGTGAACAAGCCTGCACTCGAAGCCAACTTGATGAAGCAGTGAATCTCATGGCGCTTAAACGTTTTGTATCAGATTGGGCTTATGAACACCAAGGTGAACTTAAGAGTACTGGGAAGAAATCCCCCCTCCACAAGATGGATCCAGTTCAAAACACAGGTAAAAAGATTGCCGTGATCGGAGCAGGTCCGGCAGGATTAACCGCGGCTCGTGACCTGGTACGCAAGGGACATGCGGTTACAGTATTTGATAATAATCCTAAAGCCGGGGGCATGATGCGTGTGGCAATTCCGCCCCATAGGCTTCCCTATCAACAGCTGGATTGGGAAATCGAACAAATTCTGTCGGAAGGAGTAGATCTGCGGCTGAATACCTGGATGGATGATATTCCTGGACTTTTTAAGAAAGGGTATAGTGCTGTCCTTATTGCAACCGGAGCAAATGAGGCAGTGAAAATGCCAATAGAGGGCGCAGATCATCCCGACAACTGGCTCAGCCTGGATTTTCTCAAGAAGGCATGTTTAGGAGAAAGTATAGATCTCAAGGGTAGGAAAGTTGTTATTTTGGGTGGCGGGGATGTTGCCATGGATGCTGCCCGGGTGGCAATTCGATTGGGTCCTTCAGATGTCCGGGTTGTTTGCAGGGGGATGCGGGCATCGTTTAATGAAATTCAGGAGGCTGAGGAAGAAGGTGTGGAAATCATCCGGGGAAGAGTATTTCAACGGGTAATCCTCAATAATGGCAATATAAATGGTGTGGAATGCCTGGAAGCGGAAGTAGGGGAGGTTGTTAATGGAAAGCGTCAGTTTAATGAACTCCCCGGTACAGAGCATCTAATTCCCGGAGACCTGGTGATCTGGGCTCTTGGACAAAGACCGGATTTTTCATTCCTGCCCCAGGATGATCGGATAACAATTCTGTCACCCCAAGGAATTAATGCTGATAACCGGATGATGACAACTCTGGAGGGAGTGTTTACTGCAGGAGATGTCCGGCGTGGGACTACCTTTTTTGTTGTGGATGCGGTCGGGGAGGGTCATCAGGCTGCGGAATCGATTGACTGCTTCTTAAAAGGAAAGTCATTTGAACGGGAAATCTCCAGCCGCCCAGAAATAACGCTTAGCAAGGAAACAATGCTCTCCAGGCTTGATCAACGGGAATCTGCCCGGATTGAGAGAAATAAGATTCCTCACCTGCCCGTGAAGAAACGGAAGAATAATTTCGAGGAAGTGGATTTATCTCTGGGAGAGAAAGCAGCCCTTAGTGAAGCCGGCCGCTGCCTGATCTGTGGACCTTGCAGCGAGTGCATGGCTTGTGTGGAGGTCTGTGAGCCCGGGGCGATCATTCACGCCCAGAAGGCATCTACTGTGGGACTGGATTTTGATGGTGTAATTTTGACGGATGAAACTTTGGTTGAGGTGGAGAATCTGAATATTTACCGGGTTCCAGGAGATGAATTACAGGCCGGATCAGCCGCCGCTTTCCAGGTGATGAGAGATCTGGGAGTAAGTCACACTGACCCGCTCACATTCCCCTTACCAGCAACTTTCCTTGAGGACAAGCCCGACAGAATTGGTCTGATTCTATGCCAATGCGGCGGAGAAATATCTCGCTACCTGGATACCCTGGCTCTTGGAGAAGAAGCCGCTAACTGGCCCGGGATTGTCTATACCCAGGAGCTGCCCTTTTCCTGTTCAGGGGAAGCTGCTGAGAGCATCAGGGAAATCATTTCTACAAATGATTTGGGAAAGTTAATCCTGGCAGCCTGCACCTGCTGCTCCCTGGATCAAGTCTGTTTCAGCTGTACTTATCAACGCCTTCGCTGCAAAGAGAACCTGGGCTTGTTTTCATCCTTGAAGAATAACCCCCTCATAGAATTCATAAACATCAGGGAGCAATGTGCCTGGGTGCATAAGGAGAACCGTGCTGAAGCAACAGAGGCTGCGAAAACCCTAATTAAATCAACCTTTGCCAGGCTGCAGTCTCAGCCAAGGATAATAACCCAACATGCGGTGGAATATAAAAAAGTCTTGATCCTTGGTACAGGACCTGCCGGGGAAGTTTGCCGCTCCTCACTTAATCAGCTTGGTATTCCATCCCAACTGGCTGAAGATATACCAACAGAGATTCTGCGGGTGGGTGGGCATTTTATTATTCAAAATCAGGCCCGACAAACTCAGGCTGACCTGCTGGCTCTTGCTCCCCTGGATGTAGAAGAACAACAGAAGTTATTCAATGTACTAAAAATGTCTGGTGACCGAAATCTTCTTCCCTTAAGTTCTCACCAGATTAACTCACTGGATTTTGGAGTGGTAATTTGTTCTCCCGAAATGGATCCTGTGATTTCCGGTATGGCAGCGGCAGCCCGGTTTAAAGCCTGGTTGAGCCGGCTTAATCACAAGGAATTAGAACTTGCGGCTGTGGTTGATTCCTCCCGATGCCGGGCGTGCGGTACATGTCTTGAAGTATGCGGTTTTGGCATACCTGAACTTGTTGAAGAAAGCTTTGGACGGGTTTCCCGGATTGATCCCAGGTTGTGCCTGGGATGCGGTATCTGTGCTGCTCAATGCCCTTCAGGAGCGATACTCTCTGGGGCTACAACAGATACCCAGCTGGAGGAGATGCTGGAAGCAATCCTGACTTGATATGAAGACTAAAATTGGGTCAAAGATTATTTTATTTACCTGTAACTGGAATGCCTACAGCGGGCTTGAAGCTGCCGGAGTGGGAAAATTTTCCTATTCTCCTTCAGTATTCCCCATCCGTCTCTCCTGCTTAGGACGCATCACACCGGGCATTATCATGAAGGCTTTTGAAAAAGGAGCTGATGGGGTGATTCTGGTTGGCTGTTCCGAAGATGAATGTCATTATCAAACCGGAGGGCAGCAAGTTAAGGAGGTTTTTCAGGAATCCCAAAGACTGTTAAAGTTGCTGGGATATTCTGGAAATCAGCTCCGTTTGGAATATTTGGATACCGGTAATGGCGAGTTATTTGTGGAAAAAGTCCAGAATTTTGTAAAAGGCATTGAAAATCTTCAGAAAAAAAATGAATAGTCTAACGGATATTATTCAAACGAATCGGATCTGGTTTTGCCTGGATTGTGGAAAATGCAGTTCAGTCTGTCCCATTACACGGCATACGGTAAATGGATATACCAGCCCCAGGCTGCTGGTAGAGACAGCAATCAGTATGGGAGAAGATCCCGTCCAGGAGGATCCGCTGTTCTGGTCCTGCTTAACCTGTAACGCCTGCAGTGAGATTTGTCCCTCAGATGTTCATTTCTCCGACTTCATCCAGAATATCCGGGTACGAGCAAGAGCCAAGGACCTTTCCGGGGATTGTACCCACAGCGGGATGATCCAAACCTGGGGCAGGATGATGACGGATCCTGATCTGGAGCAGAATCGTCTGGATTGGATTGGAAAGGGGCTAAAAACATCAGAAGACTCAGATACTGTGTATTTTCCGGGTTGTTTGCCCTTTTATGACGCTGCCTTTGATCAATTAAATATTGAAGGGATAGAGATTGCCAGGGCTGCCATAAAAATCCTCAATCATCTGGGTATAGAACCTGTAGTTTTAGAGAATGAACGCTGCTGCGGACATGATCAATATTGGCAGGGTGATCTATCCACATTTAAGAGCTTGGCAAAACTGAATTTGGAAATCCTGCAAAAAACAGGAGCGAAGCGGATCGTGACGACCTGTCCGGAATGCGCCTGGACTCTTAAACACACCTATCCGGAGCAGGTTGGAAATACCGGGCTGGAGGTTGTGCATCTGACTGAACTGCTGGTAGAGACAGATTTAATGAGTATTCTTCCTGAAAAACTCAACCCCGATTTGCCGCAGGTTACCTACCAGGATCCCTGCCGCTTGGGTAGATATGCTGGAATTTATGATCCGCCGCGGGAATTGATCAAGAAATTAGGTTTTGATATCCAGGAGATGGTTCACAATCGGGGTGCCAGTCTTTGTTGTGGAACAAGCTGCTGGTCTTCCTGTGGGCAGGTCAATAAAAAGATCCAGATAGAAAGACTGCAGGAGGCAAAATCCACTGGGGCAGAGTTGCTGATCACAACTTGTCAAAAATGTCAGATCCATTTTAAATGTGCCCAACATGATCCCGTTCTGGGTGAAAATCTCGCGTTGGATATCAAGGATTTGACTACATTGATTGCTGAACACTTATAAATTGGGAGATAAAAAAGGTGAAATCGTGTCTGAGAATAATGGATCAGAGACCAAAAGAAGGAGGGAGCCTTTGCCAGATACTAACTTACGCATAGGGGTTTTTGTGTGTGACTGCGGATCAAATATTGCCGGAACGGTGGATACAGAAGCTGTCAGGGAGTATGCAGCTGGTCTGCCCGGTGTGACTGCTGCGATCCGCAACAAATACACTTGTGCAGATCCGGGTCAGCAGGAGATCCAGCAAGCGATAACCGAACACAACCTCAACCGGGTTGTGGTAGCTTCCTGCTCGCCAACTTCCTACGAAGTGATTTTCCGTAAATGTATTGAAGGGGCGGGATTAAATCCCTATTTGCTGGAGATGGCGAATATCCGGGAGCACTGTTCCTGGGTGACAGCGGGTGATCAAAAGGCAGCTACTGAAAAGGCAAAAAAGACCGTTAAGGTGGCTGTTGCCCGTTCGCGGTGGTTAATTCCACAGGAAGAGGAGCAGATCCAGGTGACTGATGCTGCGCTGGTGATTGGTGGCGGAGTGGCAGGGATCCAGGCTGCCCTTGACCTGGCAGATTCCGGACATCAGGTTTTTCTGGTTGAAAGAGAACCAACGATTGGCGGGATCATGGCTCAGCTGGACAAGGTATATCCAGATATCGAATGTAGTATTTGAATTCTTGGACCTAAAATGATGGATGTCGGTCGACATCCCAAGATCAAATTACTAACATTTTCTGAAGTTGAAGATATCTCCGGCTATGTAGGCAATTTTAAAGTCCGGATCCGGAAAAAAGCCCGCTACGTGGATGAAACCCAGTGCACCTCCTGTGGGGATTGTACAGCCGTATGCCCGATTGTAATCCCTGATGAATATCAGGTAGGATTGGGAAGCCGCCGGGCAATTTTTCTGCCATTTCCTCAAGCCGTTCCCTCCGCTTATATTGTTAATGCGGATGAATGCCTGGGACAAAATCCCATCGCGTGTGGAAAATGTATCGAAGCCTGTGAAAAATCCTGCATCGATTTTGCCATGAAAGACGAGATTATTAATGTGGAAGTGGGCGCAGTAATTGTTGCCACAGGCATGGATGTTTACGATCCAACCCCGCTGAATGAATATGGCTATACCAGTTATTCCAACGTGTTAACCAGTCTGGAATTTGAACGATTAATTTGCACCGGGGGTCCGCTGGAGGGGCATCTTGCCCGGCCGAGCGACCTAGCTCCTCCAAAACGAATTGGTTTTATTCAGTGTGTTGGATCCAGGACGCAGAATCCGGAACGTGGTAATCCCTACTGCTCCAATATTTGCTGCATGAATACTATTAAAACTACCCAATACCTGAAAGATGCCCACCCCGAAGTTGAGTCTACCGTTTTTTATACTGATCTGCGCGCCTTTGGCAAGGGTTTTGAGGAATTATTAATGCGCAGTAAGGGAAATGGGGTGGCCTATGTCCGTGGATTGCCGGGTGATGTGGTGGAGGATCCTGAGTCGGGTGACCTGCACCTGACAGTGGAAAACACCACTACCAACCGGTTGGAAAATCATGTTTTTGACATGCTGGTACTGGCAGTTGGCGCTGTCCCGTCTGAAAATACCGAGCCCATCCGCCAGATGGTCAGTCTCTCAAAATCCCCCAGCGGATTTTTACGGGAAGCGCACCCGAAATTGCGCCCGGTCGATACACCCACCAAAGGGGTCTTTATTGCCGGTGGAGTAGAAAGCCCCAAGGATGTCCGGGGCAGTGTCACCCAGGCCAGTGCAGCTGCATCCCGGGCCTCAATCCTATTAAACAAAGATCAATTCTCTGTGGATGCAATCACCGCCGTGGTTGAGGAAGATTTGTGTACAAAGTGCGGCATTTGTGCCAATGTATGCCCTTTCAGCGCCATTTTGTGGACAAAGGGTGAAGCAGCGGAGGTGATTACCGCAGCATGTACCGGCTGCGGGACGTGTGCAGCGGAGTGTAAATTTAATGCCATTAAAATGCGCCATTTCTCTGATCAAGCTATATACGCTCAGATTGATGCCATGCTGGAAGAAAATCCCCAGGAGAGCATCGTAACTTTCGCCTGTAATTGGTGCTCCTATGCTGGCGCAGATACTGCGGGTGTGGGTCGGATGAACTATCCCCCTCATGCCAATATTATTCGGACCATGTGCTCCGGACGAGTAAGCCCTGAATTTGTCTGGTATGCCTTCCGGAAAGGCGCCCCTGTGGTCCTGGTTTCTGGCTGTCATTATGTGGATTGTCACTACCTAGATGCCAACCGCAGCACTACCCGCAGGTTGGATGGGCTCTGGGATGGGATGGAAAAAGTTGAATTGGACCCTGGACGTTTGATGCTGGAATGGTGTTCCGCAGCGGAAGGAGCCCGCTGGCAGCACATCATGAATCAAGCTGAGGAAAAACGCCTGGCAGTCACACCAGACATGATTAAACATACCCGCGCACAATTAAAGGAATCCCGGGTTCCAGGACCGCGTAACCCTAGGGCGAAAGATGAAGGCCAGCCAGCAGAATTCGAATGTTTGGTCTGTGGTGAATTATGGAAGGCAACCTACCAATCTAACCAGGAACGGAATTGTCCTTCCTGCCGGTCCAATAGTGTGCGCTGGATCCGGAAACGGTGATTAAGACCAGCCCTTCGACTTCGCGCTTTACGAAGTAAAGCACTCCGGTCAGGACGGGAGACGGAGGACAGGTTTTAAAGATTGAATGTTAGCAAGCTGGAACGTTTAACGTTTAAGGTTGATTTATTAATCACTTACTTCTAACTTTTTACATCTTACTTCTCGCCCCTGACTTCATGTTCGTTTAAAGCCAGTTAACCTGTATCAAAAAAGCCCGGAAGAAATTCCGGGCTTTTTATTATCAGAATGTAAATTCGCTAGGGCGTGGGTGTCGCTTCCGCGGCTGCTTCGCCTGTCCAGGTGAATACCCGCGCTTCACTCTCGCTGCCAGCGGTTTCCCAGATTGAGTTGCCGTTCTCATCCACATCTACCTGGCGAACTGTGCTGATGATCCAGCGGTATATATGGGGGGAGTCTTCCTTGGCACGGAAAGATCCGGGTACGATAAATTTGGTATCGGTCACATATTCTACAAGCTTACGGCCTTTGCCCTCAGTAAGGTCCATCACGGACACCTGGTAGGCTTCATTGGCATTAATCAAACCCACAGATGACCACTGCAGTGTGACCTGGTTATCACTGAGTGAGAATACCCCGCCATCCGGGGGAAGCAGCAGATTCGGGGCCGGGTACGGGGGCGGTGGTGTTGGTGTTGGAGATGGTCCAGGGGTTGCTGCTCGTTCACAAAGAGGAATAATCAGGGTAAGACCTTCATAGACCGTATTGCTTACCATGCCGTTATACGATTTAATAGCTTCTTCCGGCACGTTGTAGTTCAGGGCAATGCTGCCCAGGGTGTCACCTTCCACAACTTCATAGGCGACTTTATCACAGGCTGCCTGTGTGGCTTCAATTCCGCTTAACGTGGCGGTCGGGAATGATGTGGCCGTTGGTGTAGGATGAGGTATGAACAGTTCCTGTCCCTCAAACAAGGTGTCGCATGAAGCCGGGATATTGTTCAGCAGAACAATGGATTTTATTGAAACTTCAAAGCGGGCGGCAATTGCCAAACAAGAATCATTGGCAGAGACCACATAGGTAAACGGAGTGGGGCTGGGTATAGGTGAGGGAGTAGCAGTGGGGGGTGCCGGTGTTGTGGTAGGGGTCAGGGTCACTGTTTCAGTGATGGTGGGGGTGATGGTGGTGTCCACCATTGCGCCTGTTTGCTGCAAAGCCAGGTATACCATGCCAGCGCCGATTGCAAGGATAAGGGCCACCAGTCCGATTGCAGCCGGGAGTCCGAGGGTGATTTCGGGCATCCTCCCTCCGCGGACGACTTGGGCGTCTGTTTTAGTGCCGCCTAAAGTGCTGCCGCAAACCAGGCAGCGCTCAGCATCTTCTTTGACGCGGGTCCCGCAGGTAGGGCAGATTTTTTTACTTTCATTCACCATAAGATCACTCTTTTATCATCTTATATTTTCGGACAGCGGCAATTATACCAGAACCTGGAAAGAAGGACAGAGCCCCCTAAAAGATCGATTATTTAAGGAGGGAATTGATTCTTCTGAGTTGAATAATTCGTTCTAGAGCTTATTTTTTTAAATTTCCAGCTTGTTTAAGGGGGTATTCAGGGCACACAAGTCTTTAGGTTATTGCTGGCGATTAAGGAGTTTCTCGGCCAGTTCCCGCAGGATATCCCCAGCTTCCCCTTGCGGTTGGGCATTTTCCAGGGCAGATAAGGCGAGGTCGGTCAACTCATCCGCCTTGTTTTGCGCATAGTCAAATCCCCCCTCCTCCTCCAGAATTCGACTCAAATCGTGCGCTTCTTCCCTTAAAATTGGACCTTTGGACAAGCGATCATAAAAGTTCTTTTTTTGTCCTAATCCGTATAAAATGGGCAGGGTTTTTTTGCCGGATACCAGATCCCCGGTATTGGATTTCCCGACTTGCTCCTGATCTCCCCAGATCCCCAGAACATCATCCTGGGCTTGAAAAGCCAAACCTAAATAATGGCCAAAATCTCGGTAGCTGGATTGAATAGCGGGTGGCGCTGAGGAACCCAAGGCGCCAACTTCCAGACTAAAAGCCAGCAGGGCAGCAGTTTTTCCGCCTACCATTTGCCAGTACTCATCAAGGGAGATCTGGTCCCGGTTTTCAAAATCAATATCCAGATGTTGTCCCTGGGTCAATCTTAAGCACATCGCATGGAACAAGATACCCGCTTGCAGGGCAATTTGTTCTGAAATGGTTTTTCCCAGGTTCATCAGCGATAAATTTGCCAGGGCAAACATGGCATCACCAGTGTTGATGGCCTGGGCTACTCCCCAGATTTTCCATACAGTAGGTCTTCCGCGCCGAAGGGAGCTGTTATCCTCGATATCATCATGGATCAGGGAGAAATTATGGATTAACTCTACAGCGGCAGCAGCGGGCAGGGCTACCTGCCAATCCCCACCTGCAGCTGAAGCTGCCAGTAAAACCAGCTGGGGGCGGATTTGTTTGCCCTCTGATTTTAAACCGGCATTTTCTCCTGTCCAACCCAACTGGTAGGTGATCATTTCCAGCAATTCAGGCGTACTGTATTCCCCAGCAGGTGCAACCGCCCTGCTTAATTCTTCGCGTAAAGCAGGTCTGGCTTTCTGGGTAAAGGTAGAAAAACCGGAGGTATTCTTCATTAAGAACTTGTTTTGATCAGCTGAGATTTAGAGAGGGCATCCAGATCCCCTGCGCCGGCGGCAAACATGCTGATCTGAATCTCTTTCTTAATTCTGTTAATCACATTAACGACAGCCTCGGGTGCCAAAATGGCTGCTTTTAAGAACGGACCTGCCAACCCGCCCATCACTGCGCCAAGAGCGATGCATTTTGTGATATCCACACCGTTCCGTAATCCCCCTGAAGCAAATACCGGCAGTTCTGGAGTGGCGTCATGAACAATCTGGATGGTTTCTGCGGTTGGGATGCCCCAATTCACAAATGAAGAGGCAATTATTCGCTGATCTTCCGTTTTTGCCCGATGCATTTCCACCTCAGACCAGGAAGTTCCCCCTGCGCCGGCAATATCCAAGGCGGATACTCCGGTATTTTTAAGCTGTTTGGCTGCCTGGTTTGAAAATCCCCAGCCTACTTCCTTAACAATCACCGGTACTGTCAGGAATTTACACACTCCCTCAATTTTCCCCAGCAAACCGGCAAATCGGGTATTTCCATCAACCATAACCGCTTCCTGGAGCGGATTAAGGTGCAGAATTAACGCATCGGCACCGATCATATCCACAGCTCGCTGGCAATCCTCCTCGCTCAGTCCATAATTCAACTGGACCGCACCCAGATTCGCAAATAGGGGGATATCCGGTGCAACTTTTCGGACCTGGAACGTAGAAGCCAGTTTGGGATTCTCCAGGGCAGCCCGTTGGGATCCTAACCCCATGGGAATCCCGGTTTCCTGAGCTGCCACTGCCAGGTTTTGATTGATGATTTCAGCTTGATCGGTTCCTCCGGTCATAGAGGAGATGAATAAAGGGGCGGAACACTCTTTCCCAAAAAGAGAAAACTCCATCCTGATATCATGCAGGTTAAGTTCCGGCAGCGCCTGATGGGTGAAACGATAATTTTCCAATCCAGTGGATAATCCTGACCTGACATCCTGCTCTAAGTTGATCTGGATATGGTCTGCTTTTCTACTGCTGGTGGAGGAGCTTTTTGGGGCCATAAAGGGTCCTTTTATTGAAGGTATAGTAACAGTCACCCCCCCCTGTGTCAACAGAGCTCCATTCGGGTGGAGTGCACCTTGACATCTACCCCCCTGCGGTTACAATTAGCACAAACCGTGAGGAGAAACTATTGAACTGGGTATTTGTTTATATAGATATCATAGATTCATTTGATTTGGAGCCAAGGAGGAGCCATCATGTCCGATACATTTGAGCAGGTAAAAAACATTATTGTTGAATTATTGGCAGTTGATCCGGCGAAAGTGACAAAAGAAGCCCGTTTCCGGGAGGACTTGGAGGCAGATTCTCTGGACTTGGTAGAACTAATCATGGAATTTGAAGATGAGTTCGGAGGCGAAATCTCCGATGAAGATGCCCAGAAAATTACCACTGTCGGAGAAGCGGTGCAATTTCTGGCGGATAAACTTTAGCTAAGTATAAAACTGAATTAAAAAAAAGTCTGTCGTTCCTGGGCAGACTTTTTTGTTTAATTTATCCAGGTTAAGTTAAGATTTGTGAATTGTTATCTCAGATCATTAAGCGGAGTGAGATCCTTCAGGACTGAGCGCAGTCGACTTGGCGATTTAGGGGAAAATATCTACTCTACCCCCGGGGTGATAATGATGGTGTTTGCCTGAGGACGGGCAGGCAAGCAGCCCAAAAAAAGAGGCTGCCTATTTTGACAGCCTCTTACTGTATATTTATAACAAAGAAGGGATTTCTTCCGGATGTTTGGCAACTTTTACCCGGGCTTTCTCCAGGGCTTTAATTTTATCTTTTGCCAATCCCGTACCCCCCTGGATAATGGCACCTGCGTGGCCCATCCGTTTCCCTGGTGGAGCCGTTTGACCGGCAATAAACGCAGCCACCGGTTTGGTAACGTGCTCCGAGATGTAGGCAGCGGCTTGCTCCTCATCAGTTCCGCCGATTTCACCGATTAGGACGATTTTTTCCGTATCCGGATCTTCCTGGAACATCATGATTGTATCGATAAAATTGGTTCCGTTAATGGGGTCTCCTCCAATACCGACACAGGTAGACACACCCATTTTGAGGTTTTTCAGTGCGTATAAGATTTCATAGGTTAAGGTACCTGATCGGGAAACCACACCAATATTTCCCGGGATGGCGATATTGCCAGGGATGATTCCTACTTTGGCCTCTGTGGGGGTAAGCAGCCCCGGGCAGTTTGGGCCTACCAGGCGGACTTCCTTTTGATCCAGATAATACCTGACTCGCATCATATCATGCACCGGTACTCCCTCCGTGATGCAAATGATCAGCTCAATTCCGGCATCCGCAGCTTCAAACATGGCGTCCGCAGCAAACCTGGCAGGAACAAAGATCACAGAAGTGTTGGCACCGGTGGCGTCTTTGGCAATCTTTACAGAGTCGAACACAGGAATTCTTCCCCTTAAAACCCATTCGCCGCCTTTTCCGGGAGTGACACCTGCAACTACCCGGGTTCCATATTCAACCATTTTCTCGGTGTGAAATAATCCTTCCTGGCCCGTGATTCCCTGGACCAATAGACGGGTATTTTTATTTACAAGAATGCTCATGCTCTTCTCCGAGGGTTTCCTGAATCACTAGATTATCCTTTGGCCGCCGCCACTGCCATTTTGGCGGCTTCAGCGAGTGTATCTGCGGTATCCATCTCAGCATCCTGGAGCAGCTGGCGGCCTTCAACAGCATTGGTTCCAACCAGCCGGACAACCATGGGAACCTCTGTTGTCATATCCTCAAGCGCTTCCAGGATACCTTTGGCAACCAGGTCGCAGCGGGTTATTCCGCCAAAGATATTAAATAGGACCGCTTTAACATTGGGATCCGAAAGAATGATCTCCAGAGCAGCGGCAACTTTTTCTGCACTTGCTCCCCCGCCAATATCCAAGAAATTTGCCGGTTCCCCCCCGAATAACTTGATGATATCCATGGTTGTCATCGCCAGTCCAGCACCATTCACCATGCAGCCAATGTTTCCGCCCAGCTTTATAAAAGACAATCCGTGTTCACGGGCTTCAATTTCTGCTGCCGCATCAACATCAAGATCGCGATAAGCTTCCAGATCCGGATGGCGGAAGAGTGCGTTGTCATCCAGAACCATCTTCCCATCAACTGCCAACAGCTGACCGTCTCCCGTGACTACCAGGGGGTTGATTTCAGCCAGGGTAGCATCACTGCTGATGTAAGCTTTCCAGAGACTATGGGCGATCTTACCAAACGCTCTCCAGAGATCCCGCGAAAGATCAATCCCGGCTGCTAAATCCCTGGATTGGTAACTTTGCAAACCCATCAGGGGATCAATAAGATATTTGATGATTTTTTCAGGGGTTTTGTGGGCAACTTCCTCAATATCAATCCCGCCTTCTGCGGAAGCCATGATCACAGGTTTGCGGGCTGACCGGTCATTGGTAATTCCGAGGTATATTTCATCCTTAATATCGGCGGCTTGATCCACAAGTACTTTGCGGACCGGCAAACCTTTGATGGTCAATTTCAGGATCTCATCCGCATGTTGACGGGCTTCCTTGGGATTTTGAGCGACTTTGATGCCTCCGGCTTTCCCCCGACCACCAACCAGAACCTGTGATTTTACAACCACTGCCCCGCCAAGTTCTTTTGCAATCCGCTCTGCTTCCTGGGGCGTCTCAGCAACCTCACCTTTAGGGATCGGGATTCCATATTCAGAAAATATCCTTTTGGAGTAGAACTCATGTAGTTTCATATCGTGTAACACTCCCAAACAGGGGCAGGGTTGAGGGGTCTTAAATGCATACGCGCGGAGATTATACCATGAGGAAATAATCCATTTTGCCACCGGTAAATGGAAAGTGATGAGCGTCCTGCAAAAGATATGATTAAAAATGGAGATGGACCTAAAACAGGTGCTTCAGACCCGGATTAGACTCTCTTTTTTACCCAGGCTTGAACGGGTGGAAGCCGGAATAAAAGCAGGAACAACATAACCCCTGCATAGTACCAGGGCCGGAGCACACCGGGTTTTACGGCCATGATGAAGTGAAGCGCGGCCAAACCACCAGCGGCATAAACGAGCCGGTGGAGCTGCTTCCATCGTTTACCAAGTTTCTTGAGTAATTTCTTTAATGAAGTTACTGCCAATGTTAATAAAATGAGTCCGGCAGAAAAACCGATCAGGATAAACTTTCTGTTCAGGATTTCCTTTAAGATAGCCCCCCATTGGAATCCATAATCCAAGAAAATAAAAATTGAAAAATGAATCGCAGCATACCCAAAAGCATATAATCCAAGTGGTCTCCTGATCTTATTGATCTGAGGCCAGTTAAATACCAGCCGAAATGGGGATACTGCCAGGGAAAGCATCAGCAAAATCAGAGCAGTTTTACCAGTTCGATGGGTAATTTCCAGAATTGGGTTGGCCCCCAGGTTATTTTGCCAGAAATCCAACAACCCAACCAGCAAGGGAAGAAGAGATCCAACATGGGTTAATAGATGCAGGATAGACCCCAGGGGGCGTTTGTATTTTTTCCAGTATTTAGAAATACTCTGCGAGATCCATGCCTTCATAGAGCCCAGTTACCTCTTTTTCATAACCGTTAAACATCAGGGTTTCCCGACGGGATAATTCCCCGATCCGGCGTTCTGTAGCTTGCGACCAGCGGGGATGGTCTACTCCGGGATTTACATTGGCATAAAAGCCATATTCATTTGGGGCAGATTCCATCCATAAGGATACCGGCATTTCCGCCACCAGGTCAATCTTAACGATGGATTTGATGCTCTTAAATCCATACTTCCAGGGAACCACCAGGCGAATCGGAGCTCCATTCTGGGGCAGAAGATCATTACCGTACAATCCGGTCGCCAGGATAGTCAAATCGTGATAGGCCTCATCCAAACGAAGTCCTTCCACATACGGCCAGGGAAAATATTTGTTTCCTTGACCAGGAAGAACTTGAGGGTCATAAATAGACTCAAACCGGACATATTTTGCATCCTTAGTAGGTTGAATATCCTCTAATAAAGCAGCCAGAGGGAATCCCTGCCATGGAATCACCATTGACCATCCTTCGACACATCTCATCCGGTAGATGCGTTCTTCTACAGGGTATTGGCGGCGAATATCATCGATAGAGATAGTTTGGGGATTTTCTACCAATCCGCCGATTGTCACTTCCCAGGGAGAGGTTTGAAAATTTTCTGCCAGCCGTACAACGCCTTCTTTGTCGGTAGTGAACTCATAAAAATTATTGTAGCTGACTACGTTTTCATAAGCGGTTAAGGCATCGTTGATTTCATCCGTAGTGGATGATGCGACCGGTGTAAAGCCAGATTCAGCTGTGGCTGTAGGGAGAGCTGAAATCTCTTCCCCAGACAGGTAAGGTTTCTCCTTACAGGCCGCCAGGATAGCTGCGCTCATCCCGGCAACTCCCAAGGCTTTGATGAAATCCCGCCGGCTGGCGTATTGTTTTTCTGGTGTTATTTCAGAGGATAGTTTCTTGGTCATGTTTTCTCCTACCGATAAATTCCGTTTCTCCCACTGGAAACCCTGAGTCAAAAGGATCCGATTGAGTTGTTTTCTATAGTGGTTAGATGTTATAAGGGATTCTTTTCTTACCAAGAATAAGCCTCCCGCCAACCAGACGGGAGGTATCAAGTTCTCTTAATTTCAGATCAGGGTGTAATTGGCGGAAAATGCAGGATCCGGTTATTTTTGGTGTCGCTGATCCACATCCCGCCCTCAGTATCTGCGCTGAGACCTGTAGGATAGTTAAAATTCTCTAATCCCTCTCCGGATGTGCCCCAGGTATAGAGGACCTCACCAAGCGGTGAAAAGACCAGGATCCTGGAAAGTTCTGGGTCACTTACATACAGGTTGCCGTCTGCCCCGACCGTGAGGTAGGGTTTGTTATCGAGGGATTGTCCGTACCAGCCTTCCACATTCCACTTGGTCTGGAAATACTGTGCTATCCCGTTGGCATCCGGCGAGAAGACTTGAATTCGTTGGTTCCAGGTATCCGCGATATACAGGTTGCCCTGTTCATCGAGAGCTAATCCTGAAGGCTCGTCAAATTGTCCGTCTCCCAGGCCAACGTCTCCAAATTCGACCAGGAATTGTCCCTCGTTATCAAATACTACAATACGTTTATTTCCAGTATCAGAGACATACACATGACCGTGATCATCAACAACTACATCCCTGGGACCCCAGAATGCATCAGGGGTTTCACGTTGACCGAATCTCCCCCAACTGGTTATATACTCTCCCTCCGGAGTGAATTTTTGGATACGATGGTTCCAGGTATCTGCGATAAAGATATTGCCCTCTGGACCAATAGCAATTCCCCAGGGTTCATTAAATGTTCCCCCTGAAGGCGTCCCCGTATCTGATGAGGCGAATTCTCCCCAGGAGTTAAGGATCCCTCCCTCTGCTGAAATATGGATCACCCGGTGGTTTCCTGTGTCTAGAATATATAACGTTCCATCAGGGGCAACTTCCATATTACGGGGCGCAAAGAGGTTCAATTGATCAAGGTTCAAGTCTGCAGTTAAGGTAAGTTCTTTTCCTTCATAAGGGTCAGCAATGATGTCTACGTATTCCATATCCGGAGATCCATAGTTCCAGACCCGGGCAGCAATGTCCTTGCGAACGTAGAGTTTCATCTGGTCTGTCGGAGTCCAATTAGACAAGCTGATAGTTTTTTCAGTGGCCTCAGCATATTTCTGGTAATCACGGAGCAGCCAGATTCTGAAAATGCCTTCCCGGATTGCTGGATTGGTCAGGGCATTTTTTATCCTTTCCCAGGTCAAATTGTAATAATCTTGATTGGGCCAGAGGATCCGGTTATATGTGAATTCATAGTAGGCGTTGCCAACTACTGGTTCCAATTTGGCATAATTATTATTCCCTACCAGGATCACTGGTGCATTTCTTAAATCGCGAGTGGGATTTTCTGCATAATAGCGCTGATTGACATAATTCCTGAGGTACCACCAGTACGGATAGGTAGTTTCATTGTCAAAAGCAACTTCCATCTCCAGTCCGTCGGTGGTTCTGTAAGAGAGTTCTTCGATCTGGGCCAGTGCTTCTTTAATGCCCCGCCCACCGTGGGCGTAAACCAAATATTCTTCGGGACTATCGTAATTAATAAATGCAGCTTGAACTGCAGTATGCGTGGTAAGCAAAACCAGAAGGATGATGATGGAGAGCCCGGTTGAGATCCAGTATTGTTTTGGTTTCCAGGATTTAAGCAACCAACCCAGCAGGATTCCGCTGATTATTGTAATTACCAGGGAGGTGATGAAATCACCCGTTGCCCGAAGCTGGTAGAGCTCCTGCCCTTGAAAAGGAGGGTTGGAGGACAGCAAAGAACCAAAGACACCTGTAAATCCTGCCAAAAGAACCAGGGTGATAAGGAGTACCCCCCAGCCATTTTTTTGGGAGAAGGATTTCCAGTCAAAATTATCCATTAATTTCTGGAATCCCCAGGCTGAAAGAAGGATCAACGGGAAGGCGATATGGACCGTTAACCAGGGCATCTTTTCTCCCGCAATTGAATAGGCGATCAAGCTGGTAAGTGACCAGAAGGCGAATAAAGCGAATACAGGGACATTGGCTTTCTGGTCATTCTCTGTTATAGCTTTTCCTTCAGGCTCGGAGGAGCGATTAAGCAGCCGGTTGATCCCCACCCCAATGGTTGTTGCTAAAGCACCCAGGGCAGGCAGGTATTCATAGATCGGAATCTGGATCAGCCAGTAATAATACCAGGGTTGGCTCCCTCGTTCCACAGCTTGTTGTTCCAGCCAATATCCAAGTGACCCTACCATACCGGTGAAGAATCCGGATCCGTTGGTAAAAACTGTTGTATAGAGAATCGTAAAGGGGATATAAAAAATAGCGGCGTTGATCAGCCATTCTCTGCGGTTCCACGCCATACCGATAACGACAGCAATCGCAGTCAGAACCAGGATGATTGCTCCAGTTTTAATCATCCCCGGGGTGGAATAATCAAGCGAATTAATGCCCAGGAGATTGGCCGGGAATGGTGCCAGCTGGGGGAGAACCAAGGTTCCCATCAGAAGCATAGCGCCAAAAGAAGGTAACAATTTTAGTTTTTTCCAGGTGAAACCACGGATTGCGCAATAAAGGGCGCCAACTAAAAAGATACCTACCAGCGCCATGGGAATGGCAGTCATCGGGTTAAGGCCTGCCGGTTCCTGATCCGGAATTGGAAATTCAGGAGACAACGACTGGAGACCAAAATTGACACATAAAAATAATCCTGCCAGGATTAATCCAGTCAGGAATAGTCTGCGGTAGATCGGATTTTTCCATTCCTTTTTCAAAAGATCCCATATAAACACCAGGCCAAGAAAGATCATTGCCTGGGCTGTATATATAAACGCAGTTTCCTTGGAAGTGAAATGCAGTACAGTGGCCGCTGTTAACCAATACAGGAAACGGGGAGAACTGGTTTCCAGGTAACGGAGTATTGCCCAAAGAGTTACGACACCAAATAAGGCTGAGAAGGATTCATTGCGGACATAACGACCATAATAGAGCATAAAGGGGGATATCAGCATCATTAGAGCAGCGGCTAGGGTCCCCCAGCTGCCGAGATAGCGGCGGTATTTCCAGAGGAATAAGATCGTCACAACGCTGGTGATAGCGGCTGGGATACGGGCTGTGAAGTCGCTGTCACCCAGTAGAAAGTAAATCAGGGCGAGAAAATGGAATTGGAAGGGACCATGTGTAATTGGATCATGGCTGTAGCCCATTCCCTTAAACAATCTCCAGGCATAATATACATGCGATGTTTCATCATGACTGATGACCCGGGCTCCGAGATCGTAAAATCGGGATAAAACAGCTATCAACAGGAGGATTCCAAAGATAATCATTTCCCAGGAAATCTTAATATTGGATAGGGCAGTAGTATCAAGCCAGGTATTTTCGTTTTGATTGGACCTGTTTTCCATAGTATTCCCTTTTAATTTAGTGTACCTTTCAGCTGGTTGATTTCCTTTCCAGTCAACCTCCGCCATTCACCGGGTTTCAGATTACCCAGATTAAGGGTGGCAATCCTGATTCGGATTAACCTTTTTAGATCAAAACCTGAGTCCTCTGCCATTCTTCGGATCTGGCGTTTTTTTCCTTCCTGAAGAATAACACCCAACCAGGTGCCAGCGGAATCTATTTTTTCGATCCACACCCTTGCCGGCAGTGTGGTTGTTCCATCTTCCAGAACCATCCCTTTTTTCCAACTTTTCAGCCTTTTTTCAGTGGGAAGCTGGGAGACCAGTATGCGGTATTCCTTTTCGTGTTCATAACGGGGGTGGGTGAGTTGATTGGTTAATTCCCCGTCATTTGTCATTAAGATTAATCCTTCACTGTTGAAATCCAATCGACCTACTGGATACAACCTCCCGGGATGATTAATTAATGACCTGACCGTTGGCCTGTTATCAGGAGATTTTACGGTTGACAGGACCCCACGGGGTTTGTAGAGAATTATATACTGGGTTTGCTCCGGTTGGGGAATAGGAATTCCATCTACGGTGATTTGATCCCTGGTTTGATCAGCTTTCAGCCCAGGCGTTGCTGTAATGCCATTCACTTCTACCCGATTATTGCTGATCAGAAGTTCACAAATTCGGCGGGATCCATATCCAGCTTGAGCCAGGATTTTTTGAATTCGGGTTTTCATATTCTTGAATGCTGGTACAGCAGGTTGGAATGCGGCAAGTGAGCTTAAGTTACCGCTTAGCCTTTCAGAACCTTGGGATCTGTGGATTCCTGATGTGTTTCAAATTCCAGAGGGGGCAGTTCTTCATGGGAAGCCAACCCAAAATATTTCAGGAATTCAGTTGTTGTGCTGTAAAGAATTGGGCGTCCCGGACCTTCCGCCCGCCCGATATCATCAATTAAACCTTTATTCAGTAGGGTCCTCAATACACCATCGCTGTTGACACCCCGAATTCCATCAATTTGGGGTCTGGTTATGGGTTGTTGATAGGCAATAATCGATAGCGTTTCGAGAGCCGCCTGACTTAGGGTGCTGGTAGTTTCTAATTCTAAGAGATTTTCAATGATGGATGCTGCTTCTGGAGCAGAGGTGATCTGAATTTTGCCATTATGATGCTGTAAGCGGATGCCCCTTTCTTTATAAAGTGCATCCAGCTCAGTAATGGCGTTTTTTATTACCCTGGGCGGTTCATTCAACAGGGCTCCAATCTGGTTAACATTGATGGGTTCTGGAGATACAAAAAGGATTGCTTCCACCAGGGCGGTAAGGGCAAGGGGTTGTTTCAGGTCCGAATCCGAGTATTTATCTTCTGACATGCTATAATCTGGAATTAGAATGAATCAGGAGGGGTTTTACCCTCATTAACGTGTTAATTTATTGCTGAATTCTGCCATGAGATTATACCATTTTATTAAAATCCTTTTTGTTATCAGCCTTCTCCTCTTTTCTGGGTCAGCCTGTTCTCCTTCTCCTCAGCCTGCTCCCCAGGAGGACTTGTCAATCCAGATAGAAGCGGATGGGTTAACGACCCAAACCAGCGTTCTGGCTGGCAGTTCAGTTCAAACTGCTTTGGATACGTCTGGAATTTCCCTGACTGGGAAAGACCGGGTGGAACCCTCGCTAACCACCGTGTTATCGAATGAGGCTGTGATCCGGGTCACCCGGGTAGAAGAAATTATTGAAACAGAACAGGTGGTCATTCCGTTTGAGGTTATCCGCCAACCAACAGAAAATTTACCTGCGGGTCAGGAAAATTTACTCCAGGCGGGCACAAACGGACTTAAAGAAGTTGCCTATTTACGGGTTATTGAAGACGGCCAGGAAATCTCCTTTGAGGAGATTAACAGCCTGGAGCTTGAGGCGGCAATGGATGAAATCATTCTGGTTGGTGTTCAATCATCAATTGCGCCGATCTCCATTCCCAGCCCACTGGTATATTTATCCAATGGAAATGCCTGGATGATGGAACAATCAACCGCAAATCGATTTCTGATCGTTTCCACCGGTGATCTAGATGGCAGGATCTTCCACCTTTCCAGCGATGGAAATTGGCTACTTTTCACCCGAACGGAAGAGGATGAAGATATCATCAATTCTCTCTGGGCGGTGGAGATAGAATTTGCGGGTGATTCGTTGGTTGATTTGGACACAGAGGATGTGATACATTTTGCCGATTGGGTGCCTGGAGCAGAACAGTTATTTGCCTATTCTTCGGTGGAACCTCGTGTTTCTGCGCCTGGCTGGCAAGCCAATAACGATTTAATTCTCAAGAGATTCAGTAAAAGCGGTTGGACCTCAATTGTAAAAACACACCAGGAGACCAACTACGGCGGCGTGTATGGTTGGTGGGGCACAGATTTTCAATATTCCCCCGAAGCGAGTTTCCTGGCCTATGCATCTCCAGATCAGGTTGGAATTATTACGACGGAAGATTCCGAGAAACAAGTTTACCTGGAGATCATCCCCTATAAAACCCAGGGTGATTGGGCCTGGATGCCCGGAATCGGCATTGGACCGCTTGAAAATGTGATTTATACTGTGGATCATGCCGCCCAGGAAGGGTCTCTGTCCACTGAGGAATCTCCCATATTTGATCTGGTAGCGATACCACTTACTGGTGGTGGTGTGAGACGAATTGTTCAGGATGTGGGGATGTTCGCCTACCCCTTGCCTTCTCCAGCTCATACAAAACCTTCCGGTGAAACATCATACCAGGTTGCTTACCTGCAGGCAGTATTTCCTGAACAAAGTGCAACCAGTAATTACCGGGTGGCGTTGATGGATCGAGACGGATCCAACCAGCATTTGATTTTCCCAGCAGCAGATAAACCCGGGCTGCAGCCATTACGGGGATGGGGAGCCTGGTCACCAGAGCAGCTAGATTCAAGCGCTGTTTTCCCGCTGGCAGTGCTTTATGAGGGAAATATCTGGATTCTCAACCCCGATACCGGTGAATCCTGGCAGGTGACAGGAGATGGCCGGGTCCAGGGATTGGATTGGTGAAGAAGGAGGGCAAATGAGGATTCTTGTTACAGGAGCAGCAGGTTTTTTAGGATCACATTTAAGTGATCGTTTATTGTCGGAAGGGCATGAAGTGATTGGAATGGACAACTTCATCACCGGTAGGCCTGAAAATCTGGCTCATTTGGAAAATCATGATCGTTTCACTTTCATTCGCCACGATGTTTCAGAATTTATTGAAGTACCGGAAGGTGGGGTGGATGCAGTAATGCATTTTGCTTCACCCGCGTCACCCAATCCTAATTCGCCTTTTGGTTATGTAAACCTGCCGATCCAAACCATGAAAGCAGGAGGACTGGGGACATTAAATTCCCTTGGTGTGGCCCGGGCCTACGGAGCCAGATTTTTACTGGCATCCACCAGTGAGATTTATGGGGATCCGCAGGTACATCCTCAACCTGAATCGTATTGGGGTCATGTGAATCCAATCGGGGAGCGGTCGGTATATGATGAGGCCAAGCGGTTTGCGGAAGCTTTAACGCTGGCGTACCATCGCTATCATGGGATAAATACCAGGATCGTTCGGATTTTTAATACCTACGGTCCCAGGATGCGCCTGGATGACGGTCGGGTGGTACCTAATTTTATTAAACAAGCCCTTACCGGACAACCGCTGACTATTTTTGGCGACGGATCTCAAACCCGGAGTTTTTGTTATGTGAACGACCTGATTGAAGGGATTTATCGTTTACTACTTTCTGAGGAACATATGCCGGTCAATCTAGGAAATCCGGATGAAATGACCATTCTGGCGTTGGCAAAAATTGTAAATCGCCTCTTAGATAATCAAGCGGAAGTAGTTATTTTCCCGGATAAACGAGGGGAGGGTGATCCGCAGCGCAGACGTCCTGATATTTCCAGGGCGAAAAAAATCCTGGACTGGAAACCAACCATCAACCTCGAAGAGGGTTTACAAAAAACCCTGTCATTTTTCCAGGAAAATATTTAGTCTCTTATGAAACCTAAAAATCCCTTAAAAAATCCCCGGGAACGGATGAGATTCTTAAAGTTCAGCGTTGTTGGTGCCATTGGTGCCCTGGTTGATTTTGGCACATTTCATCTCCTGATGAGTATTTCCGGAATCTCCCCGTTGCTGGCTCAGGCTTTTTCCTTCACGGCAGCCATCATCAGTAATTTTATCTGGAACCGGGTCTGGACTTACCCAGATTCCCGGTCCAAGCCCATTCATCATCAATTGATGACCTTTTTTGTGGTTAATATCATCGGTTTGGGGATCAGAACCCCGATTTTCGCCGGGTTGGAAGAGCCCTTTCGTAAATTATTCCTGCAGGTTCCCTTCCTGCCGCTGGGGTTCATCGATGCGGATCGGCTTGGCTATACCTTCGCGCTGGGTATTGCTGTGGTGGTGGTGATGTTCTGGAACTTCTTTATTAACCGGGTCTGGACCTATAATGATGTGGAATGACCCTGGTGAGAATAAGTTAAGACAGTAGGATTTCGCATAGTTACCACAACAAACACGACATCTCCCCTTTTACCCATGAGTTGCAGCTATAAAAACCTTCCTCGACAAAATACGCTCTAATAGTTTTGTGCTAGCTGAAATGTGAGTATAATGGTCTTTATCCTTTTGTAGTTGGTTTTGAGGGCTAGTTATGAACAAAAAAACTGAAAAAATACCTGAACAGGAAGGGCCGGAACTGATTACCAAAGTCGGATCACTCCAGGAATTGCTTGAACGCGCATCGGGCGTGCGGGCTGTGGTTGACCATGAGCTGGAAGATGCCGGGTTGGCGGAAAATATCCCTTTTCCGTTTTTAGCGCTGGTGGGACAAAATCAAATGAAGCTATCCCTATTGCTCTCCTTGCTGAATCCCAACCTGGGGGGAGTGCTTTTAATTGGTCCCCGGGGTACCGGAAAATCGACTGCTGTTCGCAGCCTGGTGGATTTGCTCCCGGAAGTCAAACGCAGTTTATGTTATTACGGCTGTATGGAAGAGGATATTGAAGACGGCGGGATGGATGCGGTCTGTTCGGATTGTGCTAAAAAATTTGGCCAGGGTGACCCGTTATCCAGGCTTGAAAAAGTTCGCCTGGTGGAGTTGCCATTAAACGCTACTCTAGAAGATGTGGTAGGTGGATTGGATCCCCGGGCGAAAGCCAATTCCCGCCTGCAGCTGAAACGAGGTATCTTATCCCGGGCAGACCGGAACCTGCTTTATGTCGATGAAGTTAACCTGCTTAACGATCAAATTGTGGATGCGATTCTGGATGCTGCCGCCCAGGGGCAGTATACAGTCCGGCGGGGAGCACTTTCGGCCACCTACCGATCCAATTTCACCCTGATCGGATCCATGAACCCGGAGGAGGGACACCTGCGACCGCAAATCATGGACCGTTTTGGTTTAAGAGTAGTTGTCAAAGGGTTGGAAAGTAAACAGGACCGCTTAGAGGCTTATCAGCGGACCCGAGCTTACAAGGAAAACAGCCGGGCGTTTGCCGCCCAATACACCGCATCAACACGTTTGTTTAAAGAAGAAATCCAGTCCAGCCGGGAACAAATGCAGGATATAAAACTCCCGGAGGAAATTGCCCAAACTGGATTGGAATTAATTGAAAATTTGGAGCTGGATTCCCTACGGGCAGAAATTACCTTATTTGAAGCCGCCCGAGCCCATGCCGCAGCCGATGCCCGGGACCAGGTCACCATGGAGGATATCCGCGTGGTAACTCCCATGGCTCTTCGACTCCGTCGATCCAGTTTTATTGATCAATATATCGCGGATCAAAGTTCCGAAACCGCGCTGTTGGAAAAAGCCTTAAGCGAACTGATCCCGGACGAAAAACCCAAAAAGGAATGACCGGAGATGGGTAATCTATCAGTTATCGGGGGGAAAGCTAAGGGATTTAACCTTCTATCTGTTCCGGGAGGGGGGACCAGACCAATCATGTCCAAGGTCAAAGCTGCCCTTTTTAATATTGTTGCTCCCTATATCCTTGAGTCAACCTGGCTGGATTTATTTGCAGGCACAGGCAGTGTGGGCATTGAAGCGCTCAGCCGGGGAGCTGCCTTTACCAGGTTTGTAGATAACCAGAAAGCTGCCATAAAAACCATCCGTGCCAATCTGGAACATACCAGTCTGGCCGATCAAGCGGAAGTCTGGCAAAAAAGTGTATTTTCTGTTCTGAATGGCGTGCCAGATATAAAATTCGATTTTGTTTATATTGCTCCACCGCAATTCAAAAACACCTGGTCAAAAACATTACATGCCCTAGACCAGAACCTGGATTGGCTCTTGGATGATAGCTGGATTATTGTTCAGATAGATAAAGTGGAATATGAGAGCCAAACCCTCGATAACTTGAAACTTTTTGATCGCCGCAGTTATGGAAGTACAGAGTTAATCTTTTATATGGTGGCAGATGGTCTTGATCCTGATTAAGCAAACTTATTTTGATAATTGGGTTGTTGAAGATTGATATCCCTGGTTTTTATCCAAAATTCACAACTAAATTCCCCACTTGATCGTAATGGTAATGAGCTGAAAATGGGTCATCTCCCCGGGATTGTTGAATCACCCTGGGCAGGATAACCGGCAAATCTTCAACCAGGGGTTTGGTTTGAATATCGGTGAACGGCACCCATTCCAATTTGCCTTCCTCAGATGTTGAGGGTGTTCCCTTATTGCTATCCCCTTTGATGACATAAAGGCCAATCCCGATTCCTTCCCCCGCATCAACGGTTACCGTTCCGCATAACCAGAGTGCATCTGGAATTATGCCAGTTTCCTCCAGAAACTCCCGCTTGGCGGCTGTGAGGACGTCTTCTCCCCGTTCGATATGGCCGCCAACTCCGTTATAGCGATTAGCCCACAAACGTTTGTGAGGGGCTCCTTTTAACAATAAAACTGATTCCCCGCGCGTAATAAAAATCAGTGTACGGGGAATCAGCATATATCGATCTTTGCTAACCCCTTGATCAGCTACTGGCATGTTAGTCTGCGAGGTCTGAGGTATCTTCCTCTTTTACTCCGTCCAGCATGTAATCCTCCAAGAGGGGATCAATAAACACCTCACGGATATGCTGGTCAACATATTTCCGGGTATCTGCCATACCAAGCCTGTTAAATAGGTTTCGGAATTGGATATCCCAGGCAGCGGTAATTTTCGCCTTTTGGTCCTCAGAAATCCCCCAGATTTTCTTTTTAAATACCCCTAAAGCACGTTTCCGGGTTTTATAGTAAAACTGTTCATCAGTCTGTCCGGATTTGCGTTCGTGGGCGTTGTTTTCATCGAGGTAAGCATAAATCTCTTTCACAAGATCTTCCGGCATTTCCTGGAAGAGTATGTTCTGGAAATTGGTTGCCAGATGGACTTCAAGCGTTTCGTATTCTCCGAATTTACTGAAAGCGCTTTCTGGCAAGGTGGACGCACCATGCTGAACGGCGCCTCCAAGACCATAGCTTTCCCTGGAAACTTTCCCCAGGTGCTTCAGTAGATCAAAATCAACAGCCACGTCTTTAATGCTGCCGTCAGGCAGTACTACACCGCCGTGAGAGGTGCCTGTCAGGACGCTGATTTTACTTAAACCAACCTCTCCGGGGGCGATTTTTTCAAGATCAGTTTTATAGCTGTCCAGGAAAGCTCGCAGCTCTTCTTCGGTGGAGTTTTCTTCACCGACTTCACCGATTTCTCCCCCGATGGAAACGGTGATGCCGTCCGGTTCTAAATCCCGAATATATTTGGTGAACATAGCGGTTAATTGTGAGTTTAGCACTTGCTGTTCAACAACAGATTCTTTGCTTATATCTACCAGGGTTGAGGCATCCACATCGATATTGTAAAAACCAGCCTTGATTGCTTCCGAGGTTAGGTCTTTTAAAGCCTGAATTTCCGGGTCAGGATTATCTTGATACCGTGAAGCGGAAACCTGGTAATGGTCGCCCTGGATAAATACCGGGCCTTTATAACCGGCAGCGACAGCCGCGCCGAGAATGTTTGCGGCATATTCTGAAGGCCGCTGGTCGGTATACCCGGTCTCGGAGCGGGCGATTTCAAAGATAAAGGCGCCTGCGTTGATTTCATTTGCTATCTGGAAGATAATTTTTGCGGCATAAAAAGTAAGACCGCGCAGATTGATAGCAGGAGAGGTGTAATTGTTCGGCACATCCCCTCGACCGCGAGCAAGGTAAAGATCGTGGATTGAGGTTGGGTATACTCCAGCAGCCAAGGCAACCTTTCTGATTAGGAAGCGGGCAAGATATTGCTGATCTGCCTTTTCACCCACAACTGCTGGCTTAACAAGATTTTCGATGTTTTTCCGAAGTTTTTCCTCATCAAAGATTTGGATTTTCCCGTCTTTAAGTTCTACCGAGCCGTCCAGTAATTTGAGTAGTTCTACTTGTTGTTCAAGATACATTGTTTCTCCTATTATTCAATTGGTCAAATACGAGTACATTATAAACCCTCCCTCAACCATCGCAAAGGGGTGTGGATGATGATTGTTTCTAGGCGGTAAATTCTCGAAAGAATCAATATCAGATTTCTATTAAATCAGCTGAGGGATTTCCGGGAGGGACGTGTTATCATGTATAATAAAAAATGCAGCTAATAAGATTTCCACAGAGGAGGAAATATGACTGATTACCAGAGCCAGATAGAATCCCAGCGCGGAAAAATCAAAGAACTGCTTCTGAAAGTTCCGGGATTCAAAGGATATATTGAGCTGGAGGATCGACGCACTGCAGATAAGTTGCTGAGAGAAGTTGTGGCAGACAGTTGTCAGGAACAGCTGAATCGAATAACAGCTGTCCAAACAACCATCGTTGATCGGGGGGAGCTGGCTTATGTTGATGATCTTGAAACAATTGTCGTAAAACTACGTACATTTATTGACCGGATCAGACACGCCGCCTATGGATATTCCAGTTTCTTTTCAGCGATTAGAATAGATGCTGAAAAACTCGATAAAATCTATGATTACGATCAAGCGCTGCTAATCAGCATTGAGGGTATCGCAAATACGCTGGAAAGCCTGGAAGCTAATGAGGATTCTGAGGAGTTAAAGTCATTGATTATTGACTTGAAGAAACAGGCTCTAGAAATCGTTACCAAAGCAGATCAGCGAAAAGATGAAATTACCAGTGAGGATGAATTCGTCAGTGACGGCGAAATCATTGAAGGAGAATTCAGCATTGATGATGAGATTGCCAGCGATGATGAAATTCTTAGCGATGATGAAATTCCCAGCGATGATGAAATTCCCAGTGAATAAAACCCACAATAAATAGAGAGGAGAAGACTCCATGGCCAGGATTTTTGATATTATTGAATACCCGAATGAGATGAAGGATGAACTGATCCATCGTTTTCCCGAAGGAGAATCGGGGGATTTCAGGATCGGATCCCAGGTGATAGTCCGAGAATCACAGACAGCGGTCTTTTTCCGGGATGGGAAAGCCCTGGATACTTTTGGGCCAGGCCGCCATACCATTGCCACGGCAAATATACCCTTACTTGTTGATTTGATTTCAAAAGCTTTCTCTGATAAAACCCCCTTTACCGCGGAAGTATATTTTGTTTCCCGCAGGGAATTCCCTGATGAGAAATGGGGTACACCCCAGCCAATTATCGTCCGCAACCCTGGAATGGGGTTGGGCGTGGCCTTGTTAAAAGGCTTTGGTACCTACGGTTATCAGATCTCTGAACCCCAGCAATTTGTAACCCAACTGGTTGGAGCACAGGGTGTTTTCCGGACCCAGGATATTGAAAGCCGGCTCCGGCATATTTTACTGACCACCATGACAGATCTGCTGGGTGAAACAGCGCGAACGAATGACGTAGCAAACCTGGTTGGGATGTTGAATGAAATCAGTGCCAGCGTCCGGGCCAAGGCCAGTGATCAATTTGCTGCCCTGGGATTGGAGTTAAAGACCTTCCTGATCGCTAACCTGCGTCCTTCTGAACAATCCGTTCAGGAACTGCGGGACATGGGTGTGCTGGACACCGAAACCTATACCCGATTGCAGGCTGCAGATGCCCTACTAGAGGCTGCCCAGAATCCCAGCGGGGGAGCTGGTTTGACCGCAGGTATAGGTGCAGGGATGGGTGTGGGCAATATCATCAACCAATCGCTTCAGGATATGACTGGCGGCGGTGCAGGGGCAGCTGGAGCAGCAGCAGGACTGCCGGATGTGATGAGCCCAGCTGAGGCGGCTCAAGTGCTGAAAGTCTCCGAGGAAGATGTCCTGGCAGCGCTAAAAGCCGGGGATCTAAAGGGTAAAAAACTCGGAAAAGCTTATCGTATCAGCAAAGAAGCGCTGATGGCTTTCCTGAACGAATAATTAAACCAAACACAGATAAAAAACAGCCCGGAAGTTTTCTCCGGGCTGTATAATATTTAGGGGGGGATTTTATATTTTTTTAATGCTGGAGACCCAGATAATCCTGAATTGTTTTCAGATCATGGGTGGGAAGAGAAGCATCGCCCTTAGCTTCTTTCCGGATCAACTTTTTTAACTGCCCGGCGTGTAAGGTGGGTACTGGCGCATTTTCCGCATCCACTGCAGCATCAGCATTTGTGAATATCAGGGCGGCTTTGATAAACGGTAATTCAAAATCAGGTATATTTCCCAATTCTTTCTGGAGCCGTTTCGTGGAGGATTTTATATCCTGAGTAGGATTTCCGATATTATCCTGAGCGAAAAACCTTAAGTACAAATTGCCGCCAACCCTCTTCCAGCGCTCTTTTTTATCTTCATAGATAATTTTCCCTTTCTGTAAATAGGGAAACAGCATCCAGATTCCCGCTGGTCCAACCAGAAGATGGGCCACAGGACTTGTGTAATGGTAGAGGGCGTACTGATCGTCCAGCCCTTTTAGGGCATCATCCAACTCCTGGTCGGGTCGGGGCGAACGTCCAAAACGGGTGGAGTAAAAAATCCCTATCTGGGAGAGGGTAAAACCCAGGAATAATGCTACCAGGGAATATATGATTTGTTCCGGGTATTTAAAACTGACATACATGCCCGCTCCCAGGATCATAATTGAGATTATGCCGCTGTACTTTCCAATTTGTGTATTGCGTTTGATTAACCCCTCATTCCGGATGGTGATCATTTAGTCCTCTCCTGCGTGATCAGTGGATTTTGATAATTGCGATAGAATGGCTTCTTTTAGGCTGGGCAGCAATTGAGAATCGATGGCTTGTTTGGCGCGCTTGATTGAGTTAACAAGAGCAAGATCATCAGACCGCCCATGACCTACAAATACCAGGCCGTTAATACCCAGCAAGGGCGCAGCTCCAATTTGCCGTGGGTCAAGAATTTCCCTGAGATGTTTAAAAGCCGGCATAACCAGGGCGGTCCCGATTTTTGTCCGGAAGCTTCCTGTTAATTTTTGCTTCATGATTTCCAGCAGCATTTTTGAGACCGATTCGCTAGTTTTAATAAAGACATTTCCTGAAAATCCATCACAAACTATAACGTCAACTTCACCATTGAAGAATTCTTTTGGTTCCGCGTTGCCAATAAAATTAAGCGCACTATTCTTAAAAAGCGGGAAGGCGTCTTTTACCAATTGGTTACCTTTCCCTTCCTCTTCTCCATTGGACAGCAGGGCAACTTTTGGGAGATCAACTCCCAGGACTTTTTCGGCATAAATTGATCCCATAATGCCGAATTGAAGCAGGTGGAGTGGTTTACAATCAGCGTTGGCACCAATATCAACGATAATGGCAAAGCCTTTTCTGGTGGGCAGAATTGTCGTTAAGGCAGGGCGTTTTACTCCTTGAATCCTGCCCAACCGGAATAATCCGTTGGCCATGGCTCCCCCGGTGTTTCCTGCTGTTACAAAAGCATCTGCTTCACCAGTTTTTACCAGATCCATCCCAACTGCCATGGAGTTATCTGCTTTCCGACGTGCATTCCGGGCAGGTTTGTCGGTCATTTCCAGGATTTCTGGGGCATGGACAAATACAACCCGGGGATCATCCGGTTTTTGGTCCAGCAGAGGCTGGAGTTTTTCTTTCTGTCCGACAAGAAATATTTTTGTATCAAAAATTTCCGCCGCCTGGTAGGCTGCATCTACTTCGGGGTTCGGAAAATCGTCACTTCCCATAGCATCAAGGACAATGGGCATGGCTGCGCTCCTTTGATGGTGTTCAAAACTCTTGACAAGGTTCTCTGGAAGATTATAATACCACTGCCACCAAGCAGAGAGAAGTCCTGCCTGGTATTGTAAAATGACCAGCGCTGGTGCTGGAACTGGCAGACAGGTATGGTTGAGGGCCATATGCCCCTAGGGCGTGCGGGTTCGATTCCCGCCCAGCGCACTAAAAAACCGCCCCAGGGCGGTTTTTAATTTTATAGTTTTTCCTCTTTAGGACAAGGCTCATTCTTTTATCTCGCTGTAATTTGTTTACAACAAAGAGGGTAAAAGCCCACCATTAACTTAAAAACAAGACCTCAAATTTCCAGTGAAAATCAATCAGGAAATGGGCTCAAATGTAGCGGAAAAATGCCGCATTAATTTTGGCGCTTTGATAATTTTATAGCCTGTGAGGGAGTCTTTGTTGTCAGTAATACCCTTGAGTACCTGAACCACATAATCCAGATGGCTTTGGGTATAAGTCCGACGGGGGAGCGCTAAACGGACCAATTCCATCTCAGGATATAACATCTCTCCCGTATCTGGATCCGGGTATGCAAAAGCAACCGATCCCAGCTCTACAGACCGGATCCCACCTTCCAGGAACATCGCTATCGCCAGGGATTGCCCCGGGAATTCTGACTGAGGAATGTGGGGCAGCATTTTTCCCGCATCGATGTACACTGCATGGCCTCCGGCTGGTTCTATCACAGGGATTTGAATATTCTTCAATTCGTTTACCAGATATTCTGTTTGACCCAATCTGTACGCCAGATAATCCTCCTGCAGACCTTCCTTCAACCCAACTGCGATCGCATCCAAATCCCGTCCCGCTAAACCACCGTAGGTGATAAATCCTTCCCTGAGGATCAGCTCGTTTTTGATCTTTTCAAAAAGCGCCGAATTATTTACAGCCAGGAAGCCGCCAATGTTCACGATGGCATCTTTTTTTGCGCTCATGGTTGCGCCATCTGCGAGTGAAAAAATCTCCTGGGCTATTTCCAGGGTGCTTTTTTCCTCATATCCGGGTTCGCGGAGTTTTATGAAATAGGCATTTTCCGCAAATCGGCATGCATCTATGAAAAATGGAATATTGTTGGAATGATAAATCTCAGAAACCGCCCGAAGATTATCCAGCGAAACCGGCTGACCTCCGCCGGCATTATTGGTAATGGTGATCATGCCCAGCGGGATATTTTCCGGACCAACCTGCTGGATAAAATCCTTTAATTTTTTCAGGTCCATATTGCCTTTAAACGGATAATCTGACGAAGACTCAAAAGCTTCTTCGATGACCAGATTGGTCGGTCTGCCGCCCCGGGCTCTGATATTCCCTTCTGTTGTATCAAAATGCATGTTTGAAGGCACATATTGCCCTTCCTTGAGGATTACTGCGCAGAGGATGTTTTCCGCTGCCCGTCCCTGGTGGGTTGGAACAAAATGGCGGAATCCAAAAATCTCATCCATGCTAGATGACAACCGGTGGTAGGATCGCGCGCCGGCGTAGGATTCATCCCCGATCATCATCGCTGCCCATTGATCCTGGCTCATCGCCCCGGTGCCGGAATCAGTCAGTAAGTCGATAAAAACCTCATCAGATTTTAAACCAAAGATGTTGTACCCGGCTCGCTTGAGGGCTTTTTCCCTTTCCCCTTTACTAATGAGCTGAATGGGCTCAATCATTTTGATCCGGAATGGTTCCGGAGGATGTTTTGACATTAAAACCTCCTGAAGCGGCCAAGGTGATATTGATTTTAGTCTAACACGGGTTCAATGGATGCCCAAGTGATTTTAGGCAGTTCTAGACTATAATAAATGCCAATTGGAAGCCAAATCAGATCAGCAGGGAAGAACCTCATTATGTTAGAAATCATTCGACTCGTCTTAGGCCCCGTAGCAACCAATACATATCTCGTTGGAGACCAGGATAGTAAACAGGGCGTGGTGATCGATCCTGCCTGGGACGGTTTAAGACTGGCTGAGGAAGTCCGCCATTTAGGATGGAAAATCCAAAGTATCTGGTTAACCCATGCCCATTTTGACCATTTTGGTGGACTGGCAGATTTACTGACGGAGTTGAATTTGAACGAGCAGGAGGGATTTTTTGTTGGTTTGCACCCCAAGGATAAGGCCCTCTGGAAAATCAAAGGGGGGGCGATTATGTTCGGAGTACCGGTGAAATCAGCTCCAAAACCAACCGTAGAGTTTCAAGAAGGGGATACCCTTCAGGTTGGAAAGTATGAATTTCTGGTCCACCATACCCCCGGACATTCCTCGGGTCATGTGATTTTTCACTGTCCTGCCGAAAAAGTTTTATTCAGCGGCGATGTCATTTTTAAACAGGGTATTGGGCGGACAGATTTGCTGGGAGGCAGTTATTCAACTTTGATGGAATCAATCAAAAAATATGTCCTGCCCCTGCCGGATGAAACCCGGATCTATTCCGGTCATGGACCTGAGACGACTGTGGGGGACGAACGAAGAGAAAATCCCTTTCTTGGGTAAAATAAAAAAAAGCTCCTGGAGTTTCTAAAATACTCCGGGAGCTTCTTAGTTATCACTATCTTTCCCTATTTTGCGTAATCCACTGTCCGGGTTTCCCGGATAACAGTGACTTTAATTTTCCCTGGATACTGCATGGTTTCTTCGATAGTTTTAGAGATATCCCTTGCGAGGCGGGAGGCAGCCAGGTCATCCACCTGTTTGGGGCGAACAAAAATCCGGACTTCACGACCAGCCTGCAGGGCATAACTGCTTTTCACGCCGTCATAGGAATTGGCAACATCTTCCAGTGCCCGAACTCTTTTCAGATATTGTTCCAGACTTTCCCGCCGTGCCCCGGGACGGGCGCCGGAGATGGCATCAGCAGCTTCGACGATCACCGCTTCAACAGTCTGCTGTTCTTCCTCGTGATGGTGAGAAGCAATTGCATTAACAATTTTGGGCGGGACGCCATGTCTCTCGGCAAACTCTGCCCCGATTTGTGCGTGGGTTCCTTCCACGTTATGATCCATGGCTTTTCCGAGGTCGTGCAGCAAAGCTCCGGCTTTAGCAATTTCAACATTAGCGCCCATCTCAGATGCCAGTACGGAAGCCAATTGAGCGGATTCCACCGCATGGGCCAGCTGATTTTGCCCGTATGAGGTTCGGAACTTTAGACGTCCGAGCGTTTTTAAAATATCAGAATGTAGCCCCGGAACTCCGGCTTCATAGGCTGCCTGTTCACCAGCTTCCATAATGACTTTTTCAATATCCTCTTGTTCTTTTTCAATTATTTTTTCAATATGAGCCGGGTGGATCCTGCCGTCAAGGATCAATTTTTTCATGGCTTGTTTCGCTACTTCCCGACGAACGGAGTCAAAACAGGAAATAGTAACCGCTTCTGGTGTGTCATCAACAATCACATCTACTCCAGCGGCTTTTTCAAATGCCCGGATGTTACGGCCGTTGCGGCCAATGATTCGTCCCTTCATATCATCTGAAGGTAGAGGGACAGTAGAAGAGGTTACTTCTTCAACATGATCCGAGGCAACCCGCTGGATAGCGTCAGCAATTAATTTTCGCGCTTTGCGCTCCCCCTGCTCACGTGCTTCTGCTTCAATCTCACGTACAATCCGGGACATGTCGTTTCTGGCTTCCTGCTCAACTCGCTCTAGCAGAATATCTTTAGCTTCAGCCTGAGTCATCTGGCCTACACGCTCAAGTTCTTCAGAGACACTGATATATAACTCTTCAACTTTATTGGCTTTTTTATCGAGCGAACTTTGGCGCTGACTGATGGCGTGCTCCCGATCTTCAATTTTTTCTGCCCGGCGGTCAAGTTGATCACTTCGGCTCTGCAGCCTTTCCTCATGTCGCGTGATTTCTGTTCTGCGGTTATGGACTTCCTTTTCAGAAGCCTGGGTGATTTCGATTGCCCGATCCTGGGATTCTTTCACCAACTCGGTTGATTTCCTTTCAGCTTCGGTGAGGATTTTATTCGCTTTCTGCTGCTTTTTATCTATCTCGCGGACAAATTGATAGTTTTTTATGAGATATCCGATTACAGACCCAACTACCAGGGCAACAATACTGATAATGTATATAGTTCCATTCATGTTATAACCCCTTTTTGATGATCTATGATCCGATCAAATTTTGGTTATTAGATAATAAATTATGATTCATTTTCCAGCTCATCCCACAGCTGGGAAACAACTTCTTTACATATGCCATAATGAAAACCGCGTCTAGATAAAAAACCATACATCTTTTTTTGAAAGGTGGATTTATCCAAGGTTCTTAGTTTTGAGACTTTTTTCTGGGCAAGTGACCGGGCTAACACCTCTTCATCGATATCCAGGAGAGTTTCCTCAATGATTTGCTTTGAGATTCCTTTCCGGTACAGTTCAGAGGATAAGGCTCTTTTGCTGCGGGGATGAAATTTAATCCTATTCTCAATCCATTGCTGGGCAAATTCTCGGTCGTCAACGAGAGACGCATCGTCCAGCCTTTCCAGAACTGATTCGATGATCGTCTCCGGTACCTGGTGTTTTTGGAGATTAAGCTTGATTTCTTGCTCGGAACGAGCCCGATAACTCAGGAAATTTATAGCCCGCTGATACGCTTGTTGGATTTGGTCCTCGGTCTGTAAACCAGAAATTTCCCCCTGGCTGAGTTCATTCCCCTCTTGCAGCCAGGGTGCAACTAATCGGGAAATGCCAAAGGCAAATTCACCGTTAAGATACACATTCAAACGCTGCGGGTTTTTCTTCTGAGGTTCCAGTTTTGTTACAGTTAACATAAAACAGCCGTGATGATGCCTCTTTCGGCCACGGCTGTCTAATTTAACTGTCTGATCCCGTACATTACATTGTGGTACGCTAGGACGTCAGGTATGAATCGGTATGATACTCCTAAACCTTAGCGTTGCCCTTCATCCACTTGGTATCCGTGCGTTATGCCAATGTGTTTACTGCTTCAATACCACTTTGTAATGGTAGATCGTTTTATTAGTACCGCGGCCGCTGAAAATCCTTCTTATTGGCGACCTATTTCTTGTGGGGCGGTTGGTTTTCTCATCCTCTCCAGAAAAAATTCCTGCTCTTTTCAGAGGATGAACACCAGGTTTCCTCAACCCCAATGTTTGTTCTGCATTATGCATCAGAACATAAAATCGTATATATTTTTTTGTCATCCAGTGTAGGTATTTTTTTTACCTGGACTTAACTCTATTATACACGATAATGCAAATTAGGCTATAGTTTTGCTTCTTGACCTGGTTTTTAATGTTGAGAAGTGGGTTTATCCTTCCATTATTTCTATATGGATGGAGGATTTGATGAACTGAAAATAGGCCGGTTTTCCGATCGCGTTTTTCAGCGGGATAGACTGGATCTGACCGGGTGACGATCACCTTTGGAGATGGTAGGATATAAAGTCAGGAGGAGAAAGTATGAAAATTTGTTTTGTGTGCCAGGGAAATATTATCCGCAGCCCCCTTGCTGAGAATATTTTTCGACAGCTGACTGAGGAAAGAGGAGTCGGGGACAAATACACCCTCGACTCTGCCGGGACTTCCTCATATCATGTAGGTGAAGCGCCGGATAGACGGATGCGCCAGGTTGCTGCCGAACGGGGTATAGTGTATTCAGGCAGCGCCAGACAATTTCAAAGGGAGGATTTTGACCGTTTTGACCTGATAATTGCCATGGACAAGGCAAATCAACACCGATTAATGGACTGGGCATTCTCACCTGATCAGTTGGAGAAAGTTCACTTAATGCGGGAATTTGATCCCCAGGGGGGTTCGGATTTAGACGTTCCTGATCCCTATTATGGGGGAGTCGATGGATTTAAGACAACATTTAAGATCGTAGAAAGATCCTGTGCTGGTCTAATGGAGGAGCTGGAAGGTGAGCGGCATACACCCTGAAGTAAGAAACTGGCTGTTAACAAATAACCAGGGAAAGCTGATTCACTCAGAACCCGTCGGGGGAGGATGTATTCACCAGGCTCTGCGGCTTAAGACCGCGGAAGGGATCCGTTTTTTTCTAAAGCAAAATGATCAGTCGCTCACCGACATCTTTAAGAAAGAAGCCCGGGGATTGGAGGCTCTCCGGATTCCCGGGGGACCGGTGGTTCCAAAAGTCTTCCTGGTAGGCGATTCATACTTACTTTTGGAGGACCTGCAGCCTGCTTCCCGCTGTCAGAATTTTTGGCAAAGCTTCGGGCAGCAGTTGGCTTTGCTCCATAATCAGATCAATGATAATTATGGTTTTCAGGAAGACAATTATATTGGAAAGAATCCCCAGTACAATGACTGGATGGAAAATGGACATGATTTCTTCCGGGAGAGAAGGTTAAAACCCCAAATGAGAATCACTCAAAATCAAGCCCTGCTGAATACCCAGGATATCCGGAATTTGGAAAGGTTGATGAGGTCATTGCCAGAGTTGATCCCGGAACAACCAGCATCATTATTACATGGAGATCTCTGGAGCGGCAACTTGATCACTGATAAAAGAGGAATGCCCGCAATTATTGATCCAGCGGTCTATTTTGGGTGGGCGGAAGCAGACCTGGCGATGACTGATCTTTTTGGCACATACCCGCCTGATTTTTACGGCGCGTATAATGAAGTCAGGCCGCTGGATCCAGGTTACCGGTCCCGGTATCCTATCTATAATCTCTACCATTTACTGAACCATTTAAATTTATTCGGCAGGGGATATCTATCCCAGGTGCGGACTGTTCTTTCCCAATTTGAATAATCAAGTAGATAAAACCTGAGACCAGGGAGGAATTAAAGAGTGTGATAACAAGACTTCTCCCGGCAGGTGAAAAATTCGCTTGACCAGATGACTGGATCGTTCTGGATTTCATTTCTAAACTGGAGCGTATTCTTAAGGGGCCAGAGCTGGTTCTGGATGCAGAAGCCTGGAGTGGTTATTGGATTTCCAAGTGTTTCTCCCCTAAGCAGAGTAAGCAAACTATCTGGAAAAAAAAAGTGGTAAAATACTACGCTTGGAGATAACTCTTCAAGATAGAAATAATATAATGAATTATGCAGCAGGAGGTTTATGATGGCAGACCAGAAATGGGTCTATACATTCGAGGAAGTTGAAGAAGTAGAAAAGCATGTTGGCGGAGCGTGGGATAATGTTCGCGCTTTATTGGGTGGGAAAGGGGCCAATCTGGCAGAAATGACCCGGATCGGTATCCCGGTTCCTCCCGGATTTACTGTCACAACTGAAGCTTGCAATGCCTATATTGCCGGGGATGAAAAATTTCCAGGTGGAATGTGGGAGCAGGAATTAGCGGCCATGAAAAAAACCGAGGAGTTGACTGGGAAGAAGTTTGGCGATGTGGAAAATCCACTCCTGGTTTCCTGCAGGTCTGGCGCAGTGAAATCAATGCCCGGTATGATGGACACGGTTTTAAATATCGGACTAAATGATGAAACCGCCAAGGGTATGGTTGCCTTAACCGGAGACGAACGTTTTGTTTATGATGCTTACCGGCGGTTAGTGCAGATGTTTGGTTCTGTGGTATTGGACATTGACGATGAAGCGTTTGAAGATGTGCTGGATGAGTTCAAAGAGAAAAAAGGGGTTGCCCTGGACACTGATCTCGAAGCGGACGACTGGAAAAAATTAACTGCTGAATTCCAGAAAATTATTAAAAAAGAAAAAGGATTTGATTTTCCACAGGATCCTGCGGAGCAGCTGCGCATGGCCACGGAAGCGGTTTTTACTTCCTGGAACGGGAAAAGGGCAGTGGATTACCGCAATGCGGCTGGCATTCCCCATGACCTGGGCACCGCAGTAAATGTTATGACCATGGTTTTTGGCAATATGGAAGAAGCTTCCGGAACAGGGGTTGCATTCACTCGGAATCCCTCCACCGGAGAGAACAAACTCTGGGGAGAGTATCTACTCAACGCCCAGGGTGAAGACGTGGTAGCTGGAATCCGCAATGCTGATGATATTGATGAATTAAACGATGTCATGCCGGATGTATATCAGGATTTCCAAGCCATCACCAGCAAACTCGAAAAACATTACCGTGAAATGCAGGATGTTGAGTTTACGATTGAGCGGGGAAAACTCTGGATGCTTCAAACCCGGGATGGGAAACGGACAGCCAAATCGGCAGTAAAGATCGCAGTGGATATGGTTGATGAAGGTTTGATCTCCAAGGAAGAAGCTGTCCAGCGGGTGGAACCTGATCAGGTAAATACTTTACTTCATCCCCAGTTTAATCCAGTAGAAAAAGAAAAAGCCGAAAAAGAAGGCAAAATGATCGCTACCGGCGTGAACGCTTCCCCTGGGGCAGCTGTAGGCCGGATTTACTTTGATGCTGACACCGCGGAAAAAAAATCCAAGGAGGAAAATCAAGACGTGATCATGGTGCGGCCTTTCACCAAACCAGATGACGTACACGGGATGCTGGCCTCCAAAGGCATTCTGACCAGTGAAGGCGGCGCAACTTCCCACGCGGCAGTAGTTGCCCGGCAGTTCGGAATTCCCTGTGTGGTAGGCGCCTCCGATATCCGGATCAATATGAAGAAGCGTGAGCTGGAAGCAAGCGGAATGACCATTAAAGAAGGGGATTACTTATCTGTTGATGGAACCACCGGGGAGGTTTTTCTGGGTGAAATTCCTTCCGTTGCTCCAACACTTGAGAAACAGACTGAATTGATGGAATTATTAACCTGGGCGGATGAGATTTCAGCCAGCAAGGATATCCGCACTGCACCAAAAGGTTGGCCAACCCGAGGATTAATGGTCTGGGCCAATGCGGATTATCCAGAGGATGCCAGACGAGCCCGGTCTTATGGCGCTCAGGGCATCGGCCTCTGCCGGACAGAGCACATGTTCTTTGAGCCGGAACGACTGCCTATTGTTCAGAAAATGATTTTATCTGACAATGTAAAAGATCGGCAGGCGGCCCTCGATAAGCTCTTGCCTTACCAGCGCAGTGATTTTGATGGATTGTTTGAAGCCATGACCGGATTGCCGGTGATCATCCGCTTAATTGATCCCCCTCTGCACGAGTTTATGCCGGACGAGCATGCCCTGCTTGAGGAAGTAATCAAAAACCGGATCAACAACAAGGTGGACCAGGCTCAGGAAGACCTGTTGGTCAGCATTCAAAATCTACATGAAAGCAACCCGATGATGGGGCTGCGGGGTGTGCGGTTGAGCGTGGTCATGCCGGAAATTGTCAGCATGCAGGTGCGAGCGATCTTTGAAGCAGCGGCTGATGTTAAATTGCGCGGTTTTGAACCTCACCCCGAGGTGATGATTCCGCTCACCGGACATATTAATGAGCTGCTTTTTATTCAACCCAAATTGGAAGAGATTGCTGAGAAAGTCATGAAGGAAAAAGGTGTGGAATTTGAGTATAAATTCGGCACCATGATTGAAATCCCCCGGGCTGGTTTAACCGCAGATGAAATTGCGAAAACAGCAGAATTTTTCTCTTTTGGAACCAATGACCTAACCCAATTCACTTTTGGGTACAGCCGGGATGATGCAGAGCGGAATTTCCTGGTGAAATACGTAGAAGACGGGATTCTCCCCAAAAATCCGTTCCAGACCATTGATATCCATGGTGTGGGACAATTGATGGATCTGACCGTTAAAAAAGGCCGGGCATCTCGAACCGATCTTGAAGTCGGGATCTGTGGAGAACACGGCGGTGACCCGGAATCCATCGATTGGTGCTATCGGATTGGTTTGAATTATGTCAGCTGTTCCCCCTTCCGGGTACCTGTTGCCCGCTTGGCTGCTGCCCAATCTGCATTGAATAATCGAAATTAAGGTTTACGATTTAAAGATATAAAAAAGAGCAAAGGTTTTCCTTTGCTCTTTTTTAGTAATCGGAGGGACTTGGTCCCTAGACAGAGCCATTTTTTAAAAATCATGTTATTATTCAGTAAGTCTGTTGAAATAATTGTTTTATCCAGCTAGAAAAAAAAGGAGTGAGAAGATGGATTTTGGAAAGGCATTTACTTTTGTCTTTGAAGATGAGGATTGGATCAAGAAAATCGGCGTTGGCGGCCTGATTTCATTAATCCCTGTTATTGGTGTCTTCCTGGTGCTTGGTTGGGGAGTGGAAGTGACCAAACGTGTGATTAAAGGTGAGGCTGAAATCTTGCCGGATTGGAGTGACTTCGGAGGATACTTAACTCGTGGTTTCCTGGTATTTCTGGTAGCTTTTGTGTATATGCTGCCGGTTATTCTCATTCAAGGGTGTTCCAGTCTAACCTATCTCTATCCAGATGCTGATGAAACCATGTTGACCGTGTTTACTATCATATCAGCTTGTTTTGGTTGTCTAACATTTCTCTACAGCATTGCGGCATATCTGATCCTTCCCGCTGCTATTGCCAAGTATGCTGCCACAGATGAACTTGGCGCAGCATTTAAAATTGGTGAACTATTCCAAGTAGTAAAGGAAAACCTGGGAGTTTATGGCATGGTTTTGCTGGGCGGAATTGTCGCCGGTTTAGTTTCAAGTTTGGGTGTGATTGCCTGTGTAATCGGTGTGCTGTTCACCATGGTCTATTCGATGGCAATTAATGGGCACCTGTGGGGGCAAGCTTATGTTGTCAGCAAATCTAGTACACCAGCAGCACCGGCGGAACCCCTTCCGGCGGCTGATTAAATAAAACCAATCTGATTAATATAAAAAGCGGTGCTTTAGATGAGCACCGCTTTTTTTCATTAAGGAAGTTCTAGAAAAATGGGATCAAGTCCCTTAAAGGGGCTTGGTCCCTGTATCACTTAAAGATTTTCTTTCGCGAATTTATACCCTCTGTCCATAGCTTCATTGTTCATGGACAGGGTCTTTTTATGCCGCTCCGGGATGTGTTCCTCCAGGGCTTTTTTGACAGCATCCAGAGGAAGGATCGGTTTTAAGGCAATCATGGCGCCTACCATGATCATATTTCCCAGGCGGGACACCCCGATTTCTTCTGCAATTTCATTGGCAGGAATCAGAAGGGTGGAAATATCCTCCCGGTTTATCTCACGATTCACCAGTGAGGAGTTTGCTATCAGGACGCCGCCTGCAGGAACTAGCACCTCATATTTATCCACCGAGGGGAGATTCAAAGCCAGGACAACATCTGGTTTCCGGACCAACGGAGAACCAATCGGTGTTTCGGATATGATAACCGTACAGTGCGCTGTGCCGCCCCGCATTTCGGGTCCGTAAGAGGGTATCCAGGTTACCTCCAACCCGTTATCCATAGATGCATAGGCCAGAACCTGTCCCGCAAATAAAGTTCCCTGACCGCCAAATCCGGAAATAATGATACTGGTTTCTTCCATGCTTATAAACTCCTTATACCTTCAGTGATTCCAGAGAAGAGGAGACTTTATAATCTCCCAGGGGGAAAACCGGGACCATTTCCTCCGCGATAAATTCGAGGGCTTCCTGGGCGGATACCTTCCAGTTTGTAGGACAGGAGGAAAGCAATTCCACCATGGAGAATCCCAATCCTCGTTCCTGGGCTTCAAATGCCAGCCGGATGGCTTTTTTAGATTTTCTGATGTTAGCGGCATTATGCAAACTGCGCCTGACGATGTACCCAGCTCCGTCCACAGTGGCCAGAATTTCTGACATTCGAACCGGGTAGCCGGCCAGTTCAACATCTCTGCCGAAAGGAGAGGAGGTGGTTTTCATGCCCAGAAGTGTGGTGGGAGCCATTTGCCCGCCAGTCATGCCGTAAATAGCATTGTTGATAAAGATAACCGTGATATTTTCTCCCCGGACAGCAGCATGCATAATTTCTGCCATACCGATGGACGCCAGGTCACCATCGCCCTGGTAGGTAAAAACAGTATTATCCGGCAGTACTCGCTTAATGCCAGTTGCCATGGCTGGCGCCCGACCGTGAGCTGCTTCAACAAAATCCATATTAAAGTATTTATAGGCAAAGACTGAACATCCGACGGGAGCGACTCCGATGGTTTTTTCCCGTAATCCCATTTCATCGATTACTTCCGCGATCAGGCGATGGGCAATACCATGAGTGCATCCGGGACAGTAATGTGTGTGAACATCGGTAAAAGCTTCCGGCCGCTGATATACAATTTCTGCAGTTGTTGAAACCATTATTTATCTCCTAGAATCTTGTCTTCTAAACGGAAAATCCATTCATCGCGCGGATCATTGAGAGCGGGAGCCTTATTTTCAGAAACGCGCTTGATTTCATCCAGAATTTCGTCCGGTAAAGGTGTAACGCCGCCCATCCTCCCGTAAAATTCAACCGGGACCTTTCCTTGAACAATTCTCATCACATCATCCAGCATCATCCCGGAATTCATTTCAATAACCAGGATCCGTTTTACCTGTTTTGTCAGCTCAAGAAGTCGATGTTGTGGGAAAGGAGCCAGGGTTATCGGACGCAGTAAACCAGCCTTGATCCCTCCCTCCCGGGCTTCACGGATTGCGGAGGTTGCCACCCGTCCTGCGGTACCGAATCCAATTATCAGTATTTCAGCGTCATCAAGCAGGAATTCATCGTAGAGGACTTCGTTCTTCTCAATCTCTTTCCAGCGCTTGAGCAAACGCAAATTTGTCACTTCCTCATCTTCAGGATCAATGTAGATTGATGTGAGGATGTTGGGCTCCCGGCCTTTGGTTCCGGATACAGCCCAATCAGGAACCTGATCCGGAATCTCTCTCATGGGGGGCAGTTCCGCGGGTTCCATCATTTGTCCCATATTTCCATCCACAATCACATGGACGATGGAGCGGTATTTCTCTGCCAGGTCAAATGCCAGGGCAATATAATCAATCGCTTCCTGGACACTGGCCGGGGCGAGCACAATTGGAAAATAATCTCCATGCCCCCCGCCTTTGACCATTTGGTAATAATCTCCCTGGGAGGGAGCGATATTTCCCAGACCCGGACCTCCTCTCATAACATTCACCACAACGGCCGGCACTTCAGTGCCGGCGATATAAGAGATCCCTTCCATCATTAAACTTATCCCGGGGCTGGATGAGGCAGTCATCACCCGCTTCCCGGTACAGGCAGCGCCGTAAACCATATTTATAGCGGCAACTTCACTCTCAGCTTGAACAAAAGCTCTTCCCAGGGAGGGTAAACGCCTGGACATGTACTCCAGAAATTCAGTAGAAGGTGTGATTGGATACCCGTAAAAAGCTTCCACACCCGCTCTGATTGCTGCTTCTGCAAAGGCATGATTTCCTTTTAATAATTCTTTAGCCACTGGATTTACCTCCTGGCTTTTTTTCAGGTTTTTCTCGATAAACAGTAATGGCTGCATCAGGACAGATAACTGCGCAAATTCCGCACCCTGTACAGGTTTCTTCAATCATTTGAGCAGGATGATATCCTTTTGGCGTGAGACGATCCATATCCAGTCGCAGAACATCCTGGGGGCAGGCTTCAATACAAAGAGCACAACCTTTACAATAATGGTCATCCACTTTGATCCAACCAGTAACTGCCATAACTCATTCTCCTTTTTGGAGCATGTTTTGTGATAATATTTTACCCATTCAGTACCATTTATAACATAAACTAAGGAATGGATAAAATAGTCCCTCTCCGGGGTTGATTTACCTAATTATAGGGGATAAGAACACCTCCGAAAAGTGACACAATGCAGTACTCTCCATACCAATTATCAGGAGATACTTATAGAGACTTGAGATAGATTTTATTGATCCACCAGGTTGAACAGACACCTTCATTGACAGTCCAGTTTCCTCTGGTATAATGGCACGGCATTGAGGGAATAAGTCCTTCTGCAACCTATTGGCATGGATAAATACCCCCAACTTCCCCGTTGTCCTGTGGGAGAGAGAATTGAACTCAGGTAGGACGGTGAAGTGAAGATTGGAGGAAAGATTATGAACTATGCAATTGCCGTATGTAGTGGAAAGCAGTATAAAGCAGTACCTGGAGAAACCATCCAGGTAGATAAGCTATCCAATGAGCTGGGAGATAAAGTAACCCTGGATGAGGTGTTATTAATTGCGGATGGTAAAAAAGTTACTGTTGGGACTCCTGTTATAAAAGGAGCCCAAGTACAAACAACCGTCGCTGGCCAAATCAAAGGACCCAAAATCCTGGTTTTTAAATATAAACCCAAGGTTCGTTACCGGAAAAGACAAGGTCATCGTCAAAAATATACACTGCTGCAGGTTGATAAGATCGTGAAGAAATCAGGAGAAAAAAATGGCTCATAAAACAGGCGGCGGTTCTACCCGCAACGGACGAGATAGCAATTCAAAACGATTGGGTGTTAAGAAATTCGGTGGTGAACAAGTTCGATCGGGGAATATCCTGGTTCGTCAACGGGGTACACGCATTCATCCTGGTGAAAACGTTGGCCGCGGTGGTGATGATACATTGTTTGCTACTGCAGATGGGTTTGTAACCTTCCAGACATTCCGCGGTGGGAAGAAGCGGGTACACGTTTATCCCACAAAATAATAAGGATTATTGAGATGAAAGAAGAAATTCAACCAACATATTATCCTAATGCTACGGTGGTCTGCGCTTGCGGTAATACCTGGACAACGGGATCTTCGCAAGAATCAATCCGGACAGATGTCTGCTCAGCCTGCCACCCGTTTTTCACGGGAGAACAGCGCATCGTGGACACAGAAGGGCAAGTTGACCGATTCTACAAGAAATTAAAATCTTATGAAGAGATTAAGAAAGAGAAAGATGCCCGGGTGATAAAAAAGGCCTCTGCGGATATCTCTGTAGAGGTGCTGGAACTGGGAACACGAGTGACCAATGCTCTTGTGGATGCAAAATTAGCCACGGTTGCCGATCTGCTAGCTTTATTGGAAGGCGGAGACCAAGCTTTATTGGATATTAAGGGTTTTGGACGAAAATCCCTGATTGATCTTAAGAAGGCTTTACGCGCTGCTGATTTTGAAATCCCGGAAGCAGCAGAAGAAATTACAGTTTAAAGGTCAAGAACCGTTTCTTTTGATAAAATACAGGCAGATTTGATCTGCCTGTATTTTGTTGCCAGGAATCAAAATCAAATACCCAAATAAGAGAAGTGAGGGAAAGATGAAACATCATCACGGAAGGTTGGAAGTAATTACCGGACCCATGTTTTGTGGGAAAACAGATGAACTGCTGCGCAGGTTGCGAAGAGCAGTCATTGCTAAACAGAAGATCCAGGTATTTAAACCGGGATTTGATATCCGTTACAGCAATGAAAAGGTCACCTCCCATGCGGGCAATGAATATGATGCTTATCCCATTGAAAATACATCCGAGATTTCCGCTTTACTGCTTGATGATGTAACCCTTGTGGCTATCGATGAAGCTCAATTCTTTGATGAGGGAATTCTTCCCGTTGTACAGGAGTTAGTAGACCAGGGCATCCGGGTGATTGTGGCTGGACTGGATATGGATTTCAGGGGAGCCCCTTTTGGTCAAATGCCCCTGCTCTTAGCACAGGCAGAAATTGTGGACAAACTGCATGCCATCTGTATGGTTTGCGGGGAAGAAGCTACCAGAACACAGCGGCTAGTGGATGGAACACCCGCTCACTTTGATGACCCGATTATCATCGTTGGGGCTTCAGAAATGTATGAGGCCCGCTGCCGAATTCATCATCAGGTACCCCGGGAAAAAAAGGAATAAGAGCCATGCAGTCCTACCATGAATTTCTCAGCGAAGTCCTCATTCCAGAGGGGGATCTCCAAAATAAAGTAAAGGAATTGGGGGATGTCATCAGCCGGGATTACCAGGGAAAAGATTTACATTTGATCTGTATTCTCCGCGGCGGGGTGATGTTCTTAACCGATTTGATGAGAGCGATATCTGTACCCCATTCGATTGATTTTATGGCTATCTCTTCCTACGGGGTAGGTGCCCGGGAAGCATCTGGTCATATCCGGCTTACAATGGACCTCAGAGATGACATCCAGGGACGCAATGTTATGCTGGTAGAAGATATTGTGGACAGCGGGAATACTCTCTCATCGGTGTTGGGTCTGCTTGCTACCCGTAAACCAGCTTCTTTAAAAGTGTGCACATTGCTCGATAAAGCGGAAAGACGGGAAACAGAAGTGCCATTGGATTATGTCGGTTTTGTGATTCCTAACAAGTATGTATTTGGATACGGGTTAGATTTAGATGAATTTTATCGAGAACTTCCCTTTATTGGAGTAGTAAACGAGGATAAATATACCCCGCCTGATCATTAATTATTTTGCCCTGCAGAGGATTTTCAGGCAAAGGGGATATTCACAGCAAGCCTGAACAGGTCCTGGTTCAATTCAGAACAAATCCGGCAAATCCCCTGGAAATGGGTTTTCTTTTTCCAATGGGTTCAGGGATTAAATCATGAAAGAGAGCTCAAATTTCCCCTCACTGTATTATAAGATCGCGGAAGTGATAAAGCCTTCCAGGGCTTACCTGGTTGGTGGTGCGGTGCGGGATCTATTATTAAAAAAAGAAATCCATGATTTGGATTTTGCCCTCCCGGAAGGGACCATCTCAGCCGCAAAAAAAGTTGCTGACCGTTTAAAGGGTGATTTTTTCATTCTTGATAAAGAGCGGCAGGCTGCCAGGGTTATTTTACAACCTGAAAGTGATCCCCGACTGGTTGTTGATTTTACAACTTTTCAGGGAGATTCCATTGAGGAGGATCTGCAGAACAGGGATTTTACGATCACTTCAATGGCGATTGATATTCACCAGGAAGATCAAATCATTGATCCCTGCCAGGGTGCGCAGGATCTTAAGGATGGCTTGATCCGCAGCACATCAACTCATGCGCTGCAGGATGACCCGCTGCGGGGTATTCGTGCTGTCCGCATGGCTGCCCAGCTCGGATTTCTTATTCTTCCGGACACTAAAGAACAAATCCGGAAAATCGCTAAACATCTTTCTGAAGCATCACCGGAAAGGATTCGGGATGAAATCTTCAGAATTCTGGAAGGTCCCCATCAAGGGGTTGCGTTACAAGCTTTACAGCTCCTGGGGATATATCGCCAGATAATAACCAATCCGTATACTCCTCAACAAGCCGCGACCATCCGCCACTTAGAGGAGCTGTGGTCTTTACTTCGAGAGGAGCATAACCAGGAAACCGCTGCCAACTGGGCTTTTGGGCTGGTGGCTCATCGTTTAGGCCGCTACCGGAAAGAAATTCAACTCCACTTAAACTACCAACCAGTTGTGGGAAGAACCATTTACCAATTATCCTTCCTAGATGTTCTTTTGCGCGACCCGGAGATATCAGTTAAAGTCTCTAAACTAAAAGACCGCTCTCAGTATTCATCACCAGCAGAGGATCTTCATCTCAGCAACCAGGAAAACGAACGGCTGAAGAATGGCAATACTGCAGGAAAAGCCTTTCAGCTCCTCACAGAAATGGGAGAAACCCTTTCTCCCCTGACGATTTATCAATATTTCAGGGAATTTAACGAAGCTGGTGTTGAAGGCATTTTCCTGGCTTTAGCTGATTATTTGGCTGTGGAAGATCAATCTATTCAGCGAACCGGCTGGATGAACCAACTGAATACTGCCAGATCCCTGCTGGAAGGATGGTGGGAAATGAGGGAACAGTGGGTTGATCCTCCGGGTTTGATTAACGGCAACGACTTGCAGGAAGAATTGGGTATTGACCCTGGTCCGGATATGGGGCGCCTTTTAGAAGAACTCAGAGAAGCTCAAGTGCGGGATAACATCCAAACCCGGGAGAGAGCCTGGGAATATCTCCGACAATCTTTGGAGACTGAAGGGCTTTCAGGGCAATGACCGGGACAAATCACGCTGCAATATTTAAAGAAATATATGAGGGTTTTTCCACTCCCCTATCAGATATTGATTGTGGTGAGAAATGCGGTCCCCATAATGATTACGGGACCCCAGTCTGCTGCGATATCCAGTTAGTAATTCCATCAGCCTTTGACCTGGAATGGGAGTATCTCCAGCCCAGATCGGATTTGTGGCATCTCTGGGATGAAGAATCCGCAGCCGTACGTCAGGAGCTAAATCGGGAAATTCAATCGGGCCAGGTGTTAATCCACTGCCTGGGACACCATCACTGCCAACGCTCTTTTCGCTCCATCACTTGCCGGGCGTTCCCATTTTTTCCCTATCTGGACAAAACAGGCAACTTTTGGGGAATGGCTTATTACAGAGAATACAAGGATTTGTGCTGGATTATAAGCAATCTCTCGGTAGTCAGTGAGAGATATAAAGCCCAGTTTAAATGGGTATTTGAGAAATTGTTTAAACTTTTTCCGGATACGAGGGAGAACTACTTCAACTATTCTCAGTACCTGCGAGACCTGGCTGTAAATGCAGATGAAAAGATTCCCATTCTGGACTTTGCAGGTAGTGTATTACAAATTGATCCGGTCGCTGATAAAATCCAGGAGGTCTCATTTAGGGAACTGGAATCATATGGTCCTTTCGGGATTATGAAAGAGCTATTTTTCCCTGATGAGGCCCAAGACCTATCAATGGATGAGAAAGAATTATGAGTGACAGTTCCCGGCTAACCACAGAATTCACATTGCCTGATGAATACCAGGTACCCCCTCCCGTTGTGAATAATCGGAAGAACCCGGCCCGGTGGATCTTGGCCCATTTTCTTCAGTATTGGTATCTGGGATTAAGTATGCTGATCGGTGCAATTGGCAACGCAGCCCTGGCAGCGGTTGTTCCTGTCATTATTGGTCTGGCATTAAACGACTTGATAGTAGACCCTCCTAATACTGATTCCCTGTTGAGATTTACCTTATTAATCATCAGCACTCAATTTATTCGCGGAATACTGCAGTTGGGCAGGAATTTCAGCGCCGAATTGATCGGTCAACGAATGGAACGGGATATCCGGCATGAATTTTATACCAGTCTGCTTGGAAAAAGCATGACCTATCACAGTCTGCTTCCTGTCGGTGATGTGATGGCTCGGGCGACGAATGATGTGCGTGAAATTAATTTTATGTTCAGCCCGGGTATCAATCTGGTGGTTGGATCGGCTAATTTTATTTTTATGCCGATACTTTTTGCGGGACAGTATCACCCGGCCTTGGTGGCTGCCCCCTTAATATTCCTGGTTTTATATATCCTGGCGCTCTGGCAATATTTATATGAACTTCAGCCAATCACCACTGCTGTCAGGAAAGCTTTCGGTACTCTCAATTCCCGCCTGGCAGAGGCAGTGGATGGAATTGAAACCGTAAAAGGTATGGCTGAGGAAGAAAGTGAAGTTGGTTTATTTGAGAAAAATGCCCGAAGTTTCAGGGATAAAGAGATCCGCCAGGGAGATGTAGAAGCCCGTTTTATACCCCTGCTGCTGATGGGCCTGGTTCAGGCAGGAGGGCTTTTCCATGCGATTGTCCTCTACCAGAGAGGGCTGCTGCAGGTAGGGGATATTGCTGGTTATTTTGGTCTGCTGCTCCTGCTGGGTTTTCCTACTTTTGTATCCTTATTTGCGTATTCGCAAGTCTCCTTGGGCATTGCCGGGGCCCGCAGAATTCTGGAATTAATTACCCGGGAGACTGAACTAGACCAGAACCAATCCGGGTATACGGGGGATATGAAGGGCAAAATCCGTTTTGAGAATGTTTCCTATGCCTATCAGGAAATGGAACCCTCAATTTCCGGAGTAGATTTTTATCTGAATCCAGGACAAACCATAGCTATTGTCGGTCAAACCGGGTCCGGGAAGACTACCCTAGCAAAACTTGTAAACCGGACATTTGATGTTTCCTCTGGATCAATATCTATCGATGATGTGGATGTGCGGGAATGGAATCTGGCTGTACTCAGAAAACAAATATCCATCATAGAACAGGATATTTTCTTGTTTTCGAACAGCATCGCTGAAAATATCGCCTTCGGTAAACCGGAAGCCAGCCAGGCAGAAATTGAGCGAGCTGCGAAATCCGCCCAGGCTCATGATTTTATTCTCTCTTTTAAGGATGGCTACCAGACAATATTAGGGGAGAGGGGTGTGACCCTGTCCGGAGGGCAGCGTCAGCGGTTGGCTTTAGCCCGGGCTTTCCTGACAGATCCCCGGATATTAATTTTAGATGATTCTACAAGTTCAATTGACAGCGCAACCGAAGATGAGATTCAAAAGGCAATTTTCGCGGCGGCAAAAGGACGGACAACATTGATCATTACCCATCGACTTTCCCAAATCCGCTGGGCAGACCATATTCTGGTCATGCGAAAGGGAGAGATTATTGCCAATGGATCCCATGAAGAACTAATCAACAGCTCACCGGTATACAGTCAGTTATTTCAGCAAGTTTAAAGGCATTTGTATGGGTTTCTTTTCAGGGTTAGATACTGAGGCATATGATCGGGAATATAGTGACAGGGAGCTGCTCAGACGCATCTCTTCCTACTTGACCCCTCATAAATCTCGCCTGGTCTGGATTTCTTTACTATTGATTCTGGTGGCTGTATCGGGTGCATCTCTGCCGATAATTGTATCCAACAGCGTTGAGCGGTTATCAGCAGATCACAGCGGACCGATAATAAATCTTCTGCTGGGGTTGATATTGCTGGGGGCGGTTATCAATTGGGGAGGGAATTGGATCCGGCGCCGAATGACCGTCAGGATGGTTTCTGAAATTGTATTGACCCTGCGTACAGATGCTTTCTCCTCTGCAGCATCTCATGATCTATCTTTTTATGATAAGTTTTCCTCCGGGAGGGTTGTATCCCGAATCACATCAGATACCCGGGAGTTTGGACAGTTGATTGTTCTCATGACTGATCTGATTGCGCAAATGATCCAGGCGGTTCTTCTGGGCATCGTCTTAGCCCGATTGGAACCCCGCTTGTTCCTTTACGTAATCGGGTTCTTACCGTTTCTGTTTCTTCTCGCCCTGGGTTTCAGGAGAATTGCCAGGCGCGTTACTCGGGAAGGCATGCGGGCAATGGCAAAAGTGAACGCGACTATTAAAGAAACAGTCAGTGGAATTGCAGTTGCAAAAAACTTCCGGCAGGAATCTGAGATCTTTAATAATTTTGATCAGGCAAACTCTGAATCCTACCAGATCAATGTCCGGAGAGGATTTGTACTCTCCATCGTTTTCCCTGCCTTAAATGCCATCGGGGGAGCAGGTACAGCAATGCTGGTATATGTTGGGGGAATGAATGTCGCCCAGGGCGTGGTTACTATTGGCTCCTGGTACCTGTTCCTTTTAAGCCTGGACCGGTTTTTCTTTCCGGTTTTGAATTTGGCTTCATTTTGGGCTCAAGTTCAGGCGGGGTTGTCATCCGCGGAGCGTGTATTTGCCCTCACTGATGCGGAACCAGCCGTGATTCAAAAGAAGGAGATTGTACCCGGTAGGGTTTCCGGACGAATCCAGATCCAGGGTTTAAATTTCCGTTATACAGGGGATGAATGTGTTTTTAAGGATTTTGACCTTACCATTGAACCGGGTGAAAGTATTGCTCTGGTGGGACATACCGGGGCAGGGAAGTCTTCGATTGCCAAGTTAATTGCCAGATTTTATGAATATCAATCTGGCAGGATTCTGATTGATGATTATGATATCCGGGATTTGGACCTGACCAGCTACCGCAAACAACTGGGCATGATATCCCAGATCCCTTTTCTGTTCTCCGGCACAGTTGCAGAAAATATCCAATATGCTTGGAGCGATTCAAGCCTGCAAGAGATGACAAACCTCGCCAATAAAATCGGGAATGGGGAATGGCTGGATACGCTGCCCGAAGGTCTCCAAACGGAAGTAGGAGAACGGGGAGGGCAGCTGTCGATGGGGCAGCGCCAGCTGGTCGCTCTACTGCGGGTCTTGATTCAAAATCCGGCAGTATTTATCCTGGATGAAGCTACTGCGAGCATTGATCCCTTTACCGAGCGCCAAATTCAACAGGCATTGGACTTAATTCTTCAAGACAGCACCAGCATCTTGATAGCCCACCGTCTCTCAACTGTCAAATCTGCGGATAGAATTGTTGTTCTTCAGGAAGGTAGGATCATTGAAGAGGGAACCCATCACATTCTTCTTCAAAATGATGGATATTATTCGGAACTTTATAATACCTATTTCAGGCACCAAAGCCTGCAGTATATTGAGGATAGCGGGAAGCTGGTAGATTGATTTGAAATATAAAAGAACTCCCGGAAACACTTTGGATTGAACCCCATAAACAGGACACAAAATAAAACACCTCTCGTACAATATCAATTTGGGATGTGTGTTAGTTCGATATCCAACTGCCCGCGCTCCCTCACCCGGGGACGGGCAAAGTCATCATGCCCATCAGCCCAGCGAATGAATTCGCGGGCTATATTCAATCTATTCAATATAATCAAGAAAAATAGCTATTGCCAAAATGCCCTGGGAAGTCCCTCCCTGGAGGGACTTTTTTCTATATTCATGCATACAGTGACATTTTTTCAGATCTCAGGATTGACAGAGTCTAGCCCGCAGTTTTCCGTAGGACCCTGAGTGAAATCGAAGGGCAACTGCCGGGATTAAATAATACCGGATTCTAATCATATTTGAGATTTTTTTACTAATGAACAATGTTACCAATAATTTTCTAATAGGCTGAGGGATCCTTAAATGAAAATTATTGCTTTGTTTTCATGCCAAGAATGCGAGATTTAGAATGACAAGAAGATCCCCGTATTTGTTGCATCAGAAAACTGCGACCTCAACGAGGGCTTGAAAAAACAACCCCATTAATTCTTGATTGGATTCATATAAAACAAAACTGACGCCTATCGAATTCAGACGTCAGTTCGTATAATTATCTATGAGGGGTTTTCTTAATTTGTCCGGTTTACAGGGTGCACTCCACTTGGTTTCCGGGAGTTCTTTTCCGTCTAAATCTGGAATTCTCCGTCTTTGTATAACAACTCACCATCAACATGGATTTCACTGTCTTCTCTGATATCACAGATCATATCCCAGTGGATACTGGATTCATTTTTACTTCCAGTTTCCGGATACCCAGCACCCAGTGCGAGGTGGAATGAACCTCCGATCTTTTCATCATAGAGGATACTCTTGGTGAACTTCTGGATCCCGTAATTGGTTCCGATGGCAAATTCTCCTAGAAAACGGGCGCCTTCATCACTATCCAACATGGCAAGCAGGAACTCCTGGTTCTTTTCTGCGCTGGCTTTTTCCACTTTCCCATCTTTGAATTCCAATCGGATTCCGGTTACCTCTTTGCCCTGCTCAATTGCCGGGTAAGTAAATTCCACCCATCCATTGGCAGAATCTTCTACTGGACCTGTGAAGACTTCCCCGCTGGGCATATTAACTGACCCATCAGAATTAATGAAAGACCGGCCTTTGATTGAAAGTGAGAGATCGGCATTCGGACTTTTAACCGTGACTTGTTTTTTACCATTCAGCCAATCGACTATCTTTTGCTGTTCATCATGGATCCTTTCCCATTCCGCTACCGGGTCCTCTTGATCAGAATACGTTGCGGCATGCACAAAGTCCTGATACTCGCTTAAGCTCATCTCAGCGTCCTGGGCATACGCCAGACAGGGGTACTGGGTCAAAGTCCATTTAAGCTCACCTTCAGCAGCCCGGGTGATGTAAGTCTTAAGCAAATCCTGGTAAGCTTGTCTTTGGAGCTGCTGTTTTTTGGGATCAATACCAGACAGATGCCTGGTATTCCCGGCAGCACGCAGAGCAATTAAAACATCCGCTTCCTCACAAAGAGTTTTTAAAGTTGGGGAGACCCAGGAGAGCTGCTCTTCATTGGCATATTTTAAACTGGTTTCCAGGATATCATCGGATTCCATTATGATTGTGGGCAGTCCGCCGGCTTCCAGCACAGCTCTTAATACCTCGTTGGCTAAAGGTTCTGCGATGATATGGCTGTCAATAAATACCCATTGGCCTGGCTGGACCTTTACACAGTAATTAACAAGCAGATCGGCTAATTTTTTTATTCGGGGATCAGGCATTCTGGGGTCCTTTTCTAGAGCTAAAATTTAATTAGAATAATCACGTTTTATCTTATCATACTGACTTGTAACTTCAAGCCACTCAGAAAAGCTCAAGGTTTCAGCCCGCCGCTGGGGATTTATATCTGCCGCAGACAATAGATCCACCGTCCATTCCATAGGCCATTTTAAACCTGTTGAAAGGGAGTTGCGCAGGGTTTTTCGCTTGTGGAGGAAACCAGCTTTCACCAATTTAAAAAACTGTTCCCTTTTTTCTTCAGGAAGTAGGGGTTCCGGGTACAAGTTTATCCTGATCACAGCAGAATCGACTTTCGGAGGTGGATAAAATGCTCCCGCGGGGATACGTTTCACTAAGGTTGGTTTCCCATACATTAAAACACTGAGAGCGAGGACGCTCATCCGGCCCGAGGGGGCACAAACCCGCTGAGCAACTTCATATTGGATTGTGAGGATGATCCGCTTTGGTGTGATCTCAGATTCAAGCAAATTTCGGAGGATTGAAGATGTGATATAGTAGGGAATGTTGGCTACAACAAGATAATTTTCATCCTGGACCAGATCTGTTGGATTAATCTGAAGGATATCTCCCTGGACGATCCGAATGTTGTTGTGGGCTTGCAGAGTGTCTTCCAGGACTGGAATCAAGCGTTTATCCAGCTCTACAGCGACAACCCTTTTGGCTTTTAGGGCCAGATGATTGGTGAGATGTCCCAATCCTGCTCCAATCTCCAGGATGGTATCCTGGTTGTTTATCTCAGCTGATTCTACGATTTGCTCCAGAATTCCGGGATCGGTTAAGAAGTTCTGACCCAGATTCTTATCAGGTCGGAGATGATGTTTTTTCAGCAAGGCTGAGATGGATTCGGGTTCATTTGAGGTCATAATCTCTTAGTAGTACCAGGTTGAATAAAGCTGCTTCATTATAACATTTGAGAATTCAAGGAATCGTATCCTGCGAACAATAATGATGACTAAATATTACCCACCACCGATTTATGGTTTAGAACCTGATTCTTGGGCTGAATCAACGATTCTTGTTCGTTTCCCTGAAATTGTCAATCGGACGTTGAATGAAAATAAATTTTCCCCCCAGATAGTGGAAAAAATGATCCAGCTCAGAGATGGAATTCCTGACCAACCGATCAGAAAACTAGCGGATCAGCAAGCGCCGGATACGAAAGATTGGGATAATTACCTGGCGTCTCAGGTGGGAAAAAACTGGTTAGCTGTTCCCTGGTTCTTCGCTGAACATTATTTTTACCGACGGATTATGGAGGCAGTGGATTATTTTAACCAGAACCAGGATCCGTTTCGATTCCAGAAAGAACAGGGTTTAATCAAGACCCGGCAGGACATCCATGCCTTTGCTGCCGTTTTGATAGATTGGAAAGAAGTAACAAGGATAACCCAACAAGAGATCCAACAGGCTCTCTTTTTCTCCCTGTGGGGTAATCAAGCAGATTTGAGTTTATGGCCTGCCGGCAGTACCGGGACGCCAAAATACTCCTCTCAAAAAATTCTTAAAGATCATTTACTGGCAGATGACAGCAGCTGGATCATTGAAAAAATTCTTAGAAACAACTCAATGATGAACAGGGTAGACCTGATGCTTGATAACGCAGGTTTTGAATTGGTAAGTGATCTGGGTTTGGCCGATACACTGATCACCCACCAACTAGCTGCCGAGGTGGTCTTACACGTTAAAGCCCACCCGACCTTTGTATCTGATGTGATTGATGAAGACATAAGGATGACCCTGGATTTTTTAAGGAGCTCCCGAGAGGAAGCTGCTAAAAATTTAGGTCATCGATTGGATATGCACTTCCAGGCAAAAAGACTAATAACCACTCCACACTTTTTCTGGAATTCACCTCTTCCCATGTGGGAAATTCCTCCAACTCTGCGGGAGGATCTCTCAGGTTCTGATCTTCTTATCAGTAAAGGTGACGCCAATTACCGCCGCCTGCTGGGAGATCGACACTGGGATTTTACAACTCCTTTTCAGCAAGTGGTGGATTATTTGCCCTTCCCGCTGGCTGCATTAAGGACGTTAAAAGCAGAACTGGCACTTGGCCTGGATCCAGATCAAATCCAGGAAATAACCAATCAGGATCCGAATTGGCAGGTGAATGGGAAGTGGGGTGTGGTTCAGTTCAGCCCTGGTATCAGTTGAGAGGTTAATACAGAACGTACATGATATTTTCAGGAGGGGGTGCTGGGGCAAGGAAATAAACAGTTACATTCTGACTCCAGGGTACATAGTTCTCCTTTTTATACCCCAGGTCAACCCAATTTGCACTCCAGGGAACACCGCCGCCAACATCTTCAATCGTTCCAAATCCATATCCCGGGATATATACTTTTGCCCCCTTCATGTAACGGAACCAGTCCAGAGTAACTGCAATGGTTCCCTTTTTCAAAACCGTGCCGCTGGCTGTGATATTATCACACCCGGGGCAGGTAGAGTCATAAGAGGTTGCGTAGGCAGTGATTTTTCTCCAGTAGCGGATCTGCCCATCGGATGTACTAGCGGTTTGAATGTTTATATTTGTACCGTACCCGATCACTCGCGGCTGAGGCTCTTTGATTGTCCACTCTTTTTCAACCTCCCGGGAGACCACTAAACCATTCTCATAGATAATTCTTAAGCGTTGAGCCAGTATTCCAAATTCACCCCCGGAGACTATTTGTAATTGATCGAGGGCTAAATCGTTCACAGGTTGATATTCCGATGTGAATTGAATTTGCTCCTGGTTAAGAAGGATTTCTTCTTTGACCCGGATGACTTCAATTTGACCATTCTCGGGTAGAGGTTCTTCCTCAGAAGGATGGCTGTAATCCAAACCTTGTAATGAAAGTCCTGTTTGGGCAAGCGCTTCCCCGACGGACTCTGCAGTCGTCCTGATAGACAGGGAGGCTCCAGGGGAGATTACCTGGAGGGGTTTTGAGCGGATTAATTCTACAGTCAGCGGTGTTCCATTGAGGGAGGTGTTTAAGGGAGGAGAAATTTGATCTCCTTCATAAAGTACGATGTTTTCTTTCCAGAGCGCATCAACCAGATTATTTGCATCGGTGATGAAGTGTAAAGTTCCAGTTTTTGTGTGGAGATTAATTGGGGTACTGCGGAGTACCTGGATCGTATGAGACGCCGCGGGAGAGAGCTGGGAAACTCCGTGAGAGGTATGTCCATCAACCAGAAGGCGGTCTTGAGGAAACAGGAGTAAATTGGCTTCCAGGAGGATATTTGCCGGATTCCGTTCAGCAGTGAGCAGCGAAACTGCCTGATCGTCTCCATAAATTTGAATTCTTTGCGAGAGGGTGATGAAGATAGTTTCTCCACCCCAGAGTAATTTATTTGGAATTGGACTCAGGCGATCATTCTCATGGAGTGAAATTTCGAGTTCCTCAAGAACCCTATTCACGGTTAAAGCAAAAGTAGTATGCTCTTGCAGCTCTCCGTTGATAACCAGAAAGACATTTTTATGAATCGAAAATAGGATCATAATGATCCCAAGGACCACAAAAACACCAGCGGTAACTCTCTGCGCGATCGGTTTTTTTGCCAGTTTGAGAATATTCATCAGAACGGGAGTTTTTGCCTGAGTGAGAAAAAGCTTCGGGCAGGCACACCGGCGGCACCCAGAGGATCCTCCTTAGTGCTGCTTCCTTTCGGACCTGACACGATTCAAAGGGCTCTGCCGCGCCGGACCCACCCGAAGCTAGTGGGCATGATACCGCAGCCGTGTAAGGGTGTCAATAAAACCAAATAACCACCATTTAAGTGGATTTACTCTTTCCATTACATTTTGGGAAATTGTTGAATGTGATAGGTTCAGTTCTAATCTGTTGAGCGTGTTCTGTTGAACAATAAGTGAATCAAAACACCTCCCAGGATTATCAAGAGAATTACTCCTGCACCATACATTAACCCCTGGGTATCCCCAGACTCAAGCACCAAGGGACCATTTTCTGGGGTTGGTGTAGCCGTGGGTGCAGTGTTTGCATATGTAAACAGAGCGCTGCCCTTGGTGGGGAAACCCAGAACGGTTAGCAGGACAAGACCGATCAGGAGTCCGATTAATAATGCTTGGTAGGATTTCATGGGTTAGGAATTTTTCCAGTTCGATGTTTTTTAGCAGGGGTATTATACCCTACTCTCATCCCGTAATTCGTTAATCTAGCCCCGTCGCAGCCCTAATGTAGAAATATTTTTTCATTCTATTGGTAGCACTTACAGGAAATCCCTTCTCCTGGATTTTCTGCCCAGCAGAGGTTGGCGGAAAGGCAGTCGGACTGGGTTTCCTCCCCAGTCTGAAAAAGGGAAGGGAGCCTGGGTTCTCGGATTAATGGCCGGCAGAGGGAGATAAAATCAGCTGCACCTGACAGCAGAACTTTCTCCATAACCTCTCGGGAACGAAACCCTCCCACAGCAAGGATCGGAAGGTTTGTGATTAAACGGGCTTTTTCTACGAAGGGTAAAAAATATCCTTCATCGGCGGGTTTGTTGATTCCCTCTTGAATGCTGCTGAAGAGATCACCGCTGAAACCGGAGCTGATTTCAATTCCATCCAACCCCCAGGAATCAAATTGCTGAAGAATTGCCAGCCCATCTTCAAGGGATAACCCATCTTTATACCCATCGGCTATGCCGAATTTGATGAGCACCGGATAATCTGAACCAACACTCTTCCTCACAGCCAGGCAGGTTTCTTTCAAAAATCGAGATCTTTTGGTGAGTGAACCTCCCCATAGGTCATTTCTCTGGTTGGTCAAGGGAGAAAGGAATTGGTTTCCCAAATAACCATGAGCAGAGTGAATTTGGACCGCATCAAAACCTGCTTCCTTTGCCCTTTGAGCTGCACCTGCAAAAAAGTTAATGGTCTGTTGTATCTCTTCCCCGGACATTTCCCGGGTTTGACGAGAATATATTGAATCCTGCCCGGTTGAAGAGGGGGAAATGGCATCAGGTTGGACTTCCAGAGCACAATTCCCACCACCGTGATTAATTTGAACGGCGATTTTCCCTCCCTCCTCATGGACTGCCTGAACAAGTGCTCCCAGCGCTGGAATTAATTCATCCGCATATATGCCGGTCATTTCCGGGTGGCATTTACCATTCGGATGAATGTACATATGTCCGGTGATCAGTAAACCCACACCTCCCCGAATGAGATCACGATACAATGCTGTCAAAGACGGCCGGGGAACACCTTGATCATCTGCCATTCTTTCCGCTGTGGCAGACCTGACCAGCCGATTAGAGAGTTTCAATAATCCGATATCTCCCGGTGTAAAGAGCATACCATCCCTCGCTGGTGGGGTTATGAGCTTGGATCAGGGGTTGAAAGCCTGGGTTTGAAATGGTAAACGCCCAGGGTCAGTTGAGCGAATAATAAGGCGGAGGGGGTGGGATTCGAACCCACGATCCCGTAAGGAATACGCGCTCTCCAAGCGCGCGCACTAGGCCAGACTATGCGACCCCTCCAGTTCATATTTTGCGGTGGAGATTATACCAAACCGCCAGTTAACTGGCAACTGAAAACCCGAGATCCAAACCTGTGAATCGACCGGGTTCCTTCACTCAGGTCAGGTGTGTTATCCTTAAGCAGATAGAAAGATTTGGAAGGATATAGCAGATGGTTTTGGATAAAAAAGAAGTTATTTACCTGTCGTTGGGATCAAATCTGGGAGATCGGGAAGCCAATCTCCAGTCTGTATATCGAGAACTTCCTCCAGATGTGGAAGTAACAGCTTATTCGTCTATCTATTCAACAGAACCCTGGGGTTTCAGGGACCAACCGGTTTTTTTAAACCAGGTCCTGCAAGCTGAAACACCCCTCCCACCCAGAGATTTGCTGGCCTATTTAAAGGAAATAGAAAAAAAGATCGGCCGAAAACCAAATTTCCTCTATGGTCCCCGGCTGGTGGACATTGATATCCTCTTATACGGAGATACGATCCTCCGTGGGGCTCGCCTGACGATCCCGCATAATAAAATGACTGAAAGGGCATTTGTTCTGGTACCGCTGGCGGAAATAGCTCCGGATTTAATACACCCGGAATCCGGTCAAACTATAAACGATCTGCTGTTATTAATCGATACATCAGGTGTGACCCATTATCAAGGAAACCAGGTCTGACGTTGTGAATAGTATTCCTTTCCTATCCGCTGGTTTGTTATTTATCAATCCGATCCTACTTCTTGTGTTCCGGCAGTTGGATATTAATTTTCAGAAATTGAGATTCTGGTTTATGGTAACCACGGGGGTATCCTGGACTATTTCCTTGGTATTCAGTCTCACAAAACCTGAATCCAGGCTGGATTTGAATTGGAACGCTGTGTCTCAACTTATTCCAGGACAGGCATTTTCACTGGATTGGATTTCAATCCCCCTGGTGTTGGTTTTAACCGCGATCCCATTTTTTGCCGCCCTCAGCCAGCATTTCTCTCCCCAACAAAATGTCTGGCTATCGGGTTTAGCCGGGGTGTGTATTCTGGGTGTAATGGCTGATACGGTTTACACTTTATTATTTTTCTGGACACTAATTGAGGTTACCTGGATCACTTTCTCGATACTTAACCTGGACCAGGAGAGGGATGACGGTAGACTGATTATTCCTTTTCTTTTCCGTCTGCTTGGACCACTTATGTTGATTTATGCTGGTTTAATTGGCCTGGAAGATGGAACCCTAGCTTCTTTTTCCTCTTTTGGCTCCCCGTCCGGTCCGTTCTTAACCATTGCTGGCATTGTTGGTTTTGGGACCTGGCTGCCTATAAAAAATTTAATGGCTGACGAGAAACAGGAAGGCGATCTTGGGTTATTGTTAGGGATCCTCCCCAGTACTATAAGTTTCATGCTCATCACCAGGGGTGCTGTTTTAGTGGATGCAAATACGATCCCGCCAGCCTTTCCGTTTCTTGCGGCTCTAGTTACGTTCAGTATGGCTATTCTCGGTTTTTACACCCAGAAGAGGTGGCTCTCTTGGAAGTTTTGGTCTCTTGGATTTCTCAGTTTAATTGTAGGGAGTTTTTTATTGGCTGCTCCGGCAGAGAGCCTTGCCTGGGGTCTGGTTTATTTACTGTCTGGATCAACACTTTTCTTATTATTTAATAACAAATCCCGATTTGCGGCTGCTCTTGGTTTTGGCTTGATTGGTATCCTGCCCATACCGTTTTTTCCAGCCTGGATTGGAGCAGGCTTAGTTTCTAAGGGTATCCCCGGGGTAGTATTTAACATTGCAGTTGGGCTGTTGTTGGGAGGATACCTGTCTAATAATATCCAAAAGCTTAAAGAGGGGGAGAAGATATTTACACCGGTTCCCATGTTATATCTACTGAGTCCGGTAGTTTTATGTCTGACACAAATCCTGATTGCTTTTGAGAGCAACTTAGTGGATTACAGCACTGGAATTTTAACCAAACCGCTATCCCTCTGGATTCCAGTCCTGCTCATGGTTCTTTTAACTGCTCTGGGGGAAAGAATACCCAAGCCGGAGATTTCCGACGACCCGCTTAGAAACACCCTTGATATCATATATCGCGCATCTCTTGGAACAGGCAGATTTTTGGATCGTGTTATAGCCATTCTTACAAGCTTATTTGAGGGGGAAGGTGGCTTAATTTGGGCTTTATTAATTGGTTTCCTCTTGTTGACATTAATTAATCTCAGCGGAGGAGGGTAATCTGTGTCCAGTTTGTTCCAGTCAGTATCAGTTGTTGTGCTTTTTGTGTGCGCCCTGGGGATCTTATTGGTTGGTAACTGGCGCTGGATGACCGGGTTGGTAGCTTTGCAGTATATCGGTGTTTTCTCTTTGGTCAGTATCAGCTGGCCAGTAGAAATCGCAGTAGTAAAACTCGTAGCCGGTTGGATGGCAACAGCGATATTAATTCTTACTATTGTAAATATCCCCCGAACTGCAGCCGAAGCGCAGGTCAGGACTCATCTCCCGGGAACCTTTTTTAAAGGATTTGCTGCCTTATTAATTGGAATTTCAGTATTTTCCCTGGTGCCCATCGCTCTCCGCTGGTTTTTAGGGGCTACCAATCAGCAAGCATTGGGCGGATTAATTCTGTTGGGGCTCGGGTTACTGCAGCTTGGTTTGTCCCGGGAAGGAATTAAGGTTGTGATTGGGTTGTTAACGGTGATTTCTGGCTTTGAAATACTGTATGCAACACTCGAGGTGTCTGTATTGATGACCGGCTTACTGGCGATTCTCAATATCGGGATTGCTTTTGTTGGTGCCTACCTTTTGTTAGCATCTTACCTGGAGGAATCTTAGTGAGCACACCTCTGATCTGGCTCCTGGTACCGCTAATAATCTCCGGGATTTTCCTGTTCTTCTTGAATCGTCAACGCTTTCTTAAGTGGATTGGGTCCGGCTATTGTTTTGTCCTGGCAGCCCTCGGGGTACTCCTTCCGGTCAACCAGGTATTTAAGTTCCTGTTCTGGGAACTTAGGATATCAGATGAGTTGTTGGTTTTCGGTAGACGGTTTATTTTGTCCGATATAGATCGACCGATCGTGGTTTTGTTGTTTTTAATATGCGCCTTCTGGTTTATTATTCTTGACCCAAAAACCGTTCCTATCCAGACGGTTCCTCTGGGCCTGGCAGGCACAGTTTTGATTCTTACAGCTTATGCGGTTGAGCCGATTTTTTATGGTGCACTATTTTTTGCTTTTTTGGCGCTGATCGATGTAGTTTTATTATCTCCACCCGGGAAGAAACCCACACAGGGAGTATTAAGGTTTCTTATTTTCCAAATCCTGGGCATGCTGTTTATCCTGTTCGCCGCCTGGTTGGCGAGCTGGATTGATCTCAATACCGGTGATCAATTGCTGCTTTATAGGTCGTTAGTGATCCTTGCTCTGGGATTTTCCTTCCTTTTAGCTATCTTTCCATTTACAAGCTGGATTTCAATGGTTGCCAGGGAGAATCACCCTTTCCTGGTTGGCTTTGTGCTTAATACCTATCTTCTGGGTGTAATATTATTTGGCACCCGTTTCTTAACTGAAGCGGGTTGGTTTAGTCAAAATATTAATATTCAACTGCCCCTGCAGTTTGCGGGCGCGATCATGCTTGGTTTTGGCGGTTTCCTGGCGATGATTTCGAAACACCTGGGCAGAATGATGGCAGCTGTTGTAATTTCAGAAATTGGCAGATCCTTATTGGCGATCAGTTTATTTCGATCTGGATTCCCACTCTTTATCGCTATGATTGTTGTACAGAGTCTGGCATTAGGGGTATGGTCTCTATCGTTATCTCATTTGCGGCAGGTTCTGAGGGAGTTAACGTATGACGCTGCAGCTGGAGCAGCCCGGCAATGGCCGATCATTTCCTCCGGTATCCTGGTAGGTATATTCTCCTTGGCTGGTTTGCCCCTCTTGGGAGGATTCCCGGTTTACTGGGCTCTGGGATCTGGTCTCAGACAATATCCCCATTGGATCCTCGGCTGGATCGCCTTTGGCAGCCTGGGGCTGATGGTTGGTGGTATCCGGGTTTTAGCGGTAATAACCAGAAATTCAGGGGAGGAGAATGTACTGATTATCGCGAATCCATTCTCCAGATCATTAATTCTCACAATAAACTTCATCCTTATTCTGTTAGGTTTGTTTCCTCAAATCCTACTGGGATTAGCCCAAAATATGACAATGATATTACTAGGCCCCTGATCCAATTCACCGGGACCGTTCAGCCGGGATTCCAGGTAGGATTTCGGTTTTGGACATGCTATAATCTCAATGCCTAAAATATTCCGAAGATAGGAGAACCATTCATGGAAAATGAACAGCTGGAACAACGGATAAAATGGCTGGATGATGAAAGAAGGCAAGACAAAGCGCTTATCTCAGAATTAGAGGATCGGCTTTTAGATCTGGAAGGAAAACTCGACGCAGTTGATAAGAAAAATAAGGAATTTGACAGTGACATCACCCGGTTGAGAACTGCTATCGCCCGGGTGGATGATTTTGATAATGGGCTGGCAGACTTTAGACTAGAACGAAAAAAAGACTTTAAAGATTATGAAAAGCTGGTTAAATCCTGGATAAATGATGCCAAGAAAATGTTGAAAGCGCAGATACAGGGTGTTGAAACGCAGCAAAAAGAAATCAGAACCGATTTTTCCCTGGTCAAAGATTTAGATAAAAAAATGAATACCAGGATTGAAGAAGAGAACCGATTTAATGCCTCCCTGAGAGAAATGGAGATAGAATTCGGGGAGGTTAAGAAAGAGTACAAAGAATACCTGCGCTATTCTCGATCTTCAAAAGAAGAGCGCCAAAAAGAAGTAAAACGTATTTCTGATATACAGGCAGAGCAGTCCGCTCTGAGGAAACGTGTAGATGAACAGCGCGGATTATTGGATCTGGTTAACAGTGATTACCAGAAAATTAAGAATCGGATCCAGGAACTGGAATCTATACGAAGAGATTTAAAAAAGGAACAGGACACTTTCCTTGAGCAAGCCTCCCTCCAGAACACAGAACGGGAAGCTACCTGGAAGAACTGGATAATCCGCTTTGATGGTATTGAATCTCAATCCCAGGATCTTGATGAGCAAATTACAAAACTGGATTCCACGCATCGGGGTGTTAAACGCATGCAGGATGAGCTCAAGGATCTTTCCACTCTGCTGGATCGCAGGGTCAACGAAATTACTGAAATGCAGCGTCTGGCGGATGAGCGCTTTCGCCAGGAATGGGCTACTTTCACGGCCGATGATCAGAAACGATGGACCAATTATGCACTCACTCAGAAAGAACAGTCCAAGATCCTTGAACGGCAGTATAAAGAAGGAGAAGAACGGATCTCAGTTCTGGAAGATAGTATCCAGGAGATGGAAGATCAACTGGGTCAAATCAGCTCCTATTCTGAAGCGCAGCTACAGGGATTGTTAAGTTTATTCCGGGATTGGGCAGGAGAATTTGAACAGATCATGGATGGATTTCGTTGATATTGAATCAATAAACCTCTGAAATTCATCCTTTTCCGGTGAAACTTTGCAACAAGACCTAATACAGGTAAAATCCGACCATGTATATCATTGGAACAGCGGGACACGTCGATCACGGTAAATCAACCCTGATAGAAGCAATTACTGGTACTCACCCGGATCGCTTGCGGGAAGAACGCGAACGGGAAATGAGTATTGTGCTGGGATTTGACTCTATTCAACTCCCAGACGGTAAAGTTATCAGTGTTGTGGATGTTCCCGGCCATCGGGATTTTATTGAAAATATGCTCTCTGGGGTTGGCAGCATTGATGCCTGTTTATTCGTAATCGCAGCGGATGAAGGGGTGATGCCTCAAACCAGGGAGCACCTGGCAATTCTGGATTTATTAGAAGTAGATAAAGGTGTAATTGCTTTAACAAAAACAGATTTAGTTGATGATCCGGATTGGTTGGACCTGGTTGAGATTGAAATTCAAGAAGTACTTTCTTCAACAGTGTTAAAGGATGCGCCAATACTTCGTGTATCTGCCAAAACGAAGGCAGGAATTGAAGAGCTGTTAGAAGAGCTCAGCCTGGTCCTGGCTGACCAACCGCTCCGGATAGACAACGGCCGACCACGATTGTCCATAGACCGGGTTTTCCAAATGTCGGGTTTTGGTTCTGTGGTAACCGGGACGCTGCTGGATGGATTTTTCCGGGTAGGAGATGAAGTCCTTTTACTTCCTGACGGAAAAACAGGCAGGATTCGGGGGTTGCAGACTCACAACCAGGATCTGAAAGAGGTTGGTCCGGGCAATCGAACTGCTGTAAACATTTCGGGAATTGAGAAGAAGGATATTAAACGAGGAGATGTTTTATCCATAGAGGGAGATTACACACCTACCCGACGATTGGATGTTCAGCTCCGCTACCTGGCAGAGCTGGATAAACCCCTGACCCACGATGTTGAAACAAAACTGTTTTTAGGTGCTGATGAAACGATTGCCAGAGTACGGCTGCTTGGTACGGAACAATTAAAACCAGGGGATACTGCCTGGATGCAGTTGGAAGTAGAAGATCCGGTCATCGCAGTCAGGGGAGATAGATTTATTCTGCGCCGTCCATCACCATCGGAAACCCTGGGGGGAGGGATTGTCCTCGATCCTAATCCACCCTACCGGCATAAACGATTTGATCAGGAAGTGCTGGATCATTTGGACACCCTGTCTGGCGGAGACCCCGTGGATCTTATCCGGCAGACGCTGTTCCGAGGCGGTGTCCTGATGTGGGAAGAAGTTCTAAATCAATCGGGTCTGGGGAGTACTTTAGCCCGGGAAGCGTTGGACACACTCCTGGAGGATAACACTGCCCTGCTCTTGGGGGAGGGAGAGTTATCCAACAAGCTGATCACTCTCAGTACAACCTGGGCTGAAATCCAATCTAATTTACTCAGGAAAATTGAGTTGTACCATCAAGAATTTCCCCTGCGGGCAGGGATGTCGCGGGAAGAACTGAAAAACCAATCGGGCTTAGCGGATACAGTTTATAAAAGGGCGATAGAGTCATTAACCGAAGAAGGGAAAATCTTGCAGCACGGCCCCGTTATCTTGTTGAAGGGATTTGAGATTAAGTTCTCAGCTGACCAAAAAAACAAAGTAAAGAAACTTCTAGGCCAATTCTCCCAAAATCCAACACTGCCGCCTTCAGTGAACGACTGCCGGGAGCAAGTGGGAGAAGAAATATATGCCGCTTTGTTAGCATTGAACGATTTGAAACAAATTTCACCGGAAGTGGTTTTTACCCCGGATACTTATCAGACGATGGTGGACGAACTGGCAAAAAAACTCAAGGACGGCGGAACGATTACAGTTGCCCAGGCTCGAGATCATTATAAAAGCAGCCGGAAATACATGCTGGCTTTTTTAGAAAAATTGGATACAGAAGGTATTACAGTCCGGGAGGGGGATATCCGGCGGCTGAAGGGATAGGGGGAGAAAAAGAGGCTGAGGGACTCGGTGACTGAGAGATGGGAGGAGACGAGATTGGTTGCCTAGGTGTTACCGGGCAAGAGGGAGATTATTTGATAGTTAATTTGCTTCCGATATCCAATCCAGAAGAGGATCAAGCCAGAATGAATCTGCCTGGTAAAAAGCCCCATGCTCTTCCCCTGTTGAAAATGATATTTCCCTGAAATCGGATACTCCCGGTGAGCGATCAGCAAGTGTTAAACAGGATCCGCCTAACGGGTCACTGGTCTCGATAAGTGACAGGATTCTTCCGTATAATTTGATTTGTGAATTAGCTTTGATCTAATCACTGCAAATCCCGATCAAGACGTAATTAATACCCGGATTCTTCAGATGATCAGAAAGGTGGATTGTTATTGCCCCGCCTTTTGAGAAACCGATTACAAAGATCTTTTGGGGAGGAACACCGTGGTCCAATAGGTGATTGATCCACACAGCCCCTTTTTCAGCATAAGCGATTGGGTCTGTTCCCGCCGGGCGGATTTCGCTGATAATTTGTCCCCCTGAGGAAGCTAAATAAACGAGGATTTCGTTATATTCATATCGGCCATAATCTGGATGAATGGCGTTTAGTCCTTCATCTTCAATAATTTTCCCATGCAAATAGATGATGAATTGATAGCCGCTATTAAAATAGTTCGTATTGAGGACATCAGTTCCTGTCCATATCTCATCCGAAGTTGATGAACAACCCGATACAAAAGCTACTAGGAAAAATAGGAGTATTAGTACTGTGAGAGTTGTTTTATCCATAACCAAAACCAAGCATAAAGGTTGGGTTTCATCTTTGGGTAACCCAGGACCATGATCTATGTTTTGCCAATCCATTCTGGTTATCGAAGAGGGGAGAAACATTGATCCTGAAGCCAATAGAAAATCGAGATCACTCTAAACTGCCAGTAAAATTGTTACTCAATGCTATCAAAGTCAAATCGCGGGATAATTTTATTAAATTCGCGGATGATTTGTTGTTTGCTCAACCCCATCGCCCTTAATGAATACTTGTGTTTGCTTTTATACCTTTTCACCTTATTTGATTCTTTCTTTAATATCCTCCCATAAGCTGGGCTGATATTCAAACCGAATTGGTGGTAGATCTTTTTTATCGTCCCTTGGGGATCGGTAGTCAGATCCCGATAATGAAGGCGGATATATTGATCAGGGGGAAGATTTTTTAGGTATTGGTGGGGATACATGTACCAGTGTTTGCTATGTTCAATGACCGTTTCCTGGAGGGAGAACTCGTCTTCAGGATCTCCATAGTTATGACAGTGGCTGGAGAAAAGGCTGATAGAAGATGGGATTACCTGCAAAGGATTCCGGACTAAGTTAATAAATTTTGCATCGGGGAATTGTTGATGCAGCGTTTTTACCTTGGGGGAGTAGCTCGGGTTTTTTGATATAAATCGTTTGCCATTATGAGCATAGATGTGTTTTTTTACTACCTCCTGGTAATAGCTCATTTCACGTTCTTTCTCTTCTGGTGGGATTTGATCGTCGTAATATATATACTGTTTTACTAATATCGGGAAGGGAAAGAACGCTAATAAATTGTAAGATGACCAGAGATGGAAGAACACCTGTCCATCTTCCTCAACCTCATTAAGTCCAATTTTATGCAGATAGGTATTTTTAGCGACAATACGATTAAAAATATTAATGATCCCTTGGACCGGGTCGCCAATGGCGTAGTTGAATTTCATTAACCAGTGAAACAGTTTTCGCGCAACGATTGAAGGGGCGAGGTAGATTTCCCAGCTTGAAAAACTGGTGGCGTCTTCGTCTTTGGTTAAAAGACGGTGCAATAAAGTAGTACCTGAACGGAAATTTCCTACAATAAAAATCGGTTGTTTAACTTCGACCTGATGATAATCTGGGTAAAAGAGGTTATCCAGTAAATAAGCCGCCCGGATGCTGAGCTGCCAGAAGGGGTAAACCAGGAATATAAATAACAGGATTAGAACTCTTTTGGGAGATAATCGTCCGGGAGTTCCCTGGGATTTAAAAAAGGAATAATAGAGTGTTTTTAGATAGAGTCTGAAATTAAATTTCATAACTTTTATCTCAAAGATTTACAAGAAAAAAACAAAGAAATTCCTACCTATAGTATAACCCACAGGATCATTAACAAACAGATTACACGAAAATCAACCGTTTTTCCTGGTTGATAAAGTAAAGGCAAAAACAGCCATGGCAGCGCCTATGGCAAAGATGAATATCGTGCCAAACCCAAGCCCTGCCACTGCGCCTACAGCTCCAAGTACAGCCTGCTCCCCATAGAAATCTTCCAGCCCCCGATAAACATCACTGAAGGTCCTGGCAAGTCCTCCCGGAGTAATCGCCAGGGATATTCCCACAAACAATAGAAAAAGGACAGCACTCGCAATTCCTCCTCCGGCAGCAATTGACCACTGCTTAACCTCTGAATGCCTTTCCCGAAAACCATAGATCAGACCAGCCAGGGGATAGACAATAAGGTCAACAAAACATAATGTAAAAGGCATGATCCCGGTTGTGAAGAATGGAGCAGCGCTCATTCCAAATAGACGTTCGTAGAGTAACGGATGAAGTAAAAACAGGAGAATTAGATTAATTATTATCGATACAAACAATGACCTAAAATTGAGGTTGATCATAACTGGTTCCCTTCAATATCGACTAGCAAGAGCTTTCTAAAGCGATGGTGAGCCTGAGGCAGTGATAGATAAACACCGCTAAAATTCCTATGAGTAATTATAGGAGAATTGTCCATTTCCTGCATGGAGCGGAGTGAAACCTCTTTCAGATTGTGATAGAGGGGTACAATGTTTGAATTTTCGGTTTATGGTAATTTGCGTTTGATATTTTTAACGTGAGTTATGAAAATTCCCAATCATGTTACGCAACAAGCTGGAAAATTACTGGAACTCTTTTCAAGGGTTTTAATGACTTTTTTATTAATCTCAACCCCAATCTGATTAAGAGCCAACAGCACTCCACCGACCACGGGTTCAAATTGAGGCTTGACCACCAAGGCTTTTGAAGCTGTTGACAAGATGGTTTTTTGGAATGAGTCAAGGATCAGGTTGTTTGCTCGAAACACACCGCCAAACGGTATTACTGCAAAGCGCTCATCTTCCATTTCCAAGCGCTTGATAACAGCAACAGCAAGTCTACCTAACTCAATCCCCGCTTTGTTAAAGATTTCAATCGCTGTTTTATCCCCCTCAAGCGCTATCTTTTCAATGACCGGGCAGAGAGATGCAACCTCATAACGGGTGAGAGGTTCGTTTCGGTTGCGTTTATGATATTGAATTCCACCAGTTGCATCATCGATGGTATCAGCGTGTTCCTGTCCAGAATCAGGGACTACACCTAATTCATTATTGTCCTTTGGTCTAACCAACCCATGAGATACCTGAATTACCATATCAACTACACCGGAAAAATTAAAGTGTTTTAAAACGGGTTCTGTTAGCAGGGTTGGATTGATGCGCCCATCACTGGCTTGAAGGATAGCGATCATGGCTTGCATCCCGATCCAAAATCCGCTTCCCTCATCGCCCAAGGTGGCGCCCCAGGCACCTGCTCCGGCTTCTCGGCCGGTCTCTGTCCATCCTCTGGCTAAAGAACCTGTACCCGCATCAACGGTAACGCCAATTCGTTCTTTGGTCCAGAATCGCGCTGCCCAGCGAGGTGTCTCGCCTTCTGCTACTCTGAGGATGTGTTTCAAATTGAATGACCGGGTCCCTTGCTCGAGTATGTCGGGAGCGATCGGGGCGCTGATAGATAGAGTTTCGATTTGCTGGTTCTCAAGCGCGGCCTCTTGTAAGCAGCCACTGATAGCGGACTGGATGGATTCAATTACCTGATAGCGTTCAACATAATTCGTATTTACAGGACCACCGCTTCCAAAACCCATCAATTCGCCGCTCTCATTGGCAACCAGACAAGTGGTTTTGGAACCTCCACCGTCAATCCCCATTACATAACGCATTTTTTTTATCCTTCAGCCTCTGATGAGTAGTCAATATTGACGGTGTATTCTCCCAAAGAAATGGGTTGAATATCGAGATTATTTGGTTCTGTTACATAAAATACATTTGCTGGTCCCGGACCAGGTACTGTCCATTCGCAATGCGGTGTGTAACTATTCATGGTGAAGAAACTAAGGCGCGGATCATTAAAGGTTAAATCTAAAGCCAAGAGATCCTCAGCAGTCAATTGACCTGTTGAAATTAACCTTTGGAGCTCTTGCACTGAATGCAAAGCGATAACCAGGATTAAAGGTTTTTGTTCACGTCCCTCATTGATTAAAATAAAATCCTCTTTATCAGAATGATATGCCATCTCAACTAAAGATTTGTTGAATCCAATGCATATCAGCATATGAGATCCAAATTGGGCATCGGTTTCATATACCCGGTCCACCTCAATTGTTCCCGCCGGAATATTCAGTACTTTTTCAGATGGCAGGATTCTCTTAATTAAGTTTAGTTCCTCCAAATCCGCCATGATTTCCTCAGTTACAGGTTGAACGGTTAGAGTGAGTTCAATCATTAATCCTACCTCCTTCTTTAGGCGACGTTTTAAGGATCCAGGATGCCCTTTATGTTTTTTCCCCTCCGTTATTTAGGGGAGTTTCAAGTAAAGTAAAAAATTAAGCCTTAATGGCTCCCATCGTAAGCCCTCGAACCAGATATCGTTGTGCAAGTAGAGCCAGGATTATTGTTGGTATGACTGATACCATACTTGCAGCAGACATTTGTACCCAATCAACACCCATTAGTCCGATGAGAGAAGTTAACATGACGGGCATCGTCCTGGTAGCATTCCCGGATAATATATAGGCAAAAAAGAATTCGTTCCAGCAAAATACGAATGAGAGAATTGCAGTTGCAGCAATGCTGGGAGCCATCAAGGGGGCAACGATGCGCCACATAACGCCTTCTCTAGTACATCCATCTACAAGCGCCGCATCTTCCAACTCAATTGGCAAATCTTCAATCACACTTTCAAGCATCCAGATCGCGAAAGGGAGAATGAAGGTTAAATCAATAATGATTAATGCAGCGTATGTATCAAGTAAATGGAGAAATCTAAATGTTAAATAATAGGGAACGAGGAACGCAAAGGCTGGGGACATTCTCATACTCAGCACAAAAAAATTCACATGCTCTCGGGCACGGAATTTTACCCTTGCCAGGGTGTAGGCTGCCGGAAATCCGATCAAAAGACCCAGGAAGACTGTACTCGAACTCACAATAAGACTGCTCTTGAGAGCTTGCATTGCATCTCCAAGAAAAAGTTTGAGATAGTTTTCCATCGTGGGCTTAAATGTGAAAAGCGGGGGCATTGTGTTAACTTGCTGTGTGGTCTTAAAGGAAGTCAGCAATACCCAGTAGATTGGGAATAAAGTCCAGATTAAAAAGATTCCAATCAAGATGTATAAACCGACCGTAAGGGCGGTTTTTTGCCAACGAATGGGTTGTTTTCTGTTTTTAATTTCCTTCTTAGGCATAACTCTGGTCTCCCCGTAACAAACGGATGAAGAGGGTGCTGATGATCACAACCGTATAGAACAAAATCAAAGCGAAAGCTGAAGCCGTGCCCATCCGCCAACCCACGAATGCAAATCGATACCCCAGGGTGCTCAATATTTCTGTCGCCCGTCCTGGTCCCCCCTCCGTCATAACATAGAGGATATCAAACGCCTTAAAAGCATCGATGGTACGAATGAGAATGACAACCAGGAAAGCCCGCCTCATTAAGGGTACCGTGATATGCCGCAGTGATTGCCAATACGAAGCGCCATCTATGCTGGCCACTTCGTATAACTCGGGATTAATGCTTTGCACAGCAGCCAGTAGAACTAAAAATGCGAATGGCGTTTGATTCCAAATATCCACCAGGATAACGGCGAAGAGAGCAATTTTTGGATCGCCTAAAATGCGGGGAATTCTGATTCCTATTTGCTGGAAGAGCCAGGGTAGAACTCCCAGGTCAGAGTTGTACATAAAGCGAAAAGCAAAACCAATTACAACAGGAGCAACAACCAGGGGGATGATAAGCAGCGATCGGATTATATTCTTCCCTTTGATTTCATCCCTGCTCAGAACCAGAGCTTGAATTAAACCAAACAGCAGTGAGAATGTGACACTCAGAATCACATAAGTGAGTGTATGTCTTAATGCCATCCAGAAGTTGGGATCGGAAAAGATTCGGATATATTGCTCAAAACCAACAAAGGGTTTTCCCATTTGCGGTTTATAAAGCAGCCAATTGTGGAAACTGTTATAAATACCAAACAGGAAAGGATAGAGTGATATTGCCAATAGTATGATAATTGGAGGGAGGAGAAAAAGTCGAATCAACCTTCGATCAGATTTAGCCACGATCCTTATTCCTATCTTAATTAAAAACTACGGTGTTCTTGATAAAATCTGCTGGCAGAGAATTAGAGTTGGGGAATGGTGTGTTCATAAAACCCATCCCCCAACTCGTCTAAACACAGCCTGAAGCAGACTGGTTAGGCCATCTATTACCTAGTTCTAATCGTAATAGCCGGCATCTTCCATAATTTGGTCGATCAGAATCTGAGCCTCGTTCAAGGCTTCTTCAGCGGTTTTTGTGCCTGCAACAACTTCAGAGGCGGCAGTGCCCAGAATATCAGCAAGTTCCACATACTCAGGAATCTTGGGCATATATTCGGATTCGGCATCCCCGAGTGTATCCAGAATAACTTGAAGGTCCTCTTCAGGATAGAGGGCTTTTAGCGGATCACTGAGGACAAGTGAGATGCGAGGAATGGAAGTAATACCACCTTCGGCTTGCGCTTTCTGCACCTGCATCGATGTAATGAACTGCAAGACCAGCCATGCTTCATCTTTATTCTTGGAATCCTTGTTGATCGACAACGCCATATCGAAGAAGTTCATCATGCGGTGCCCACCTGGACCCATGGGGGAGGGAGCAATGCCGATGTTTTCTGCATCGATGGTTGCGGTTGCACGAGTAAACCAATACGCAGATGAGGCAGCCAGGTGCATGGCTGCTTTGCCTTGAGCCAATGCGCCCATGCATTCCTCCCAGCCCCAATTGGCACTTTCTGGAGGACCCCAATTCTGCAGCAGCTTGGCGTACTCTTCATAACCAGCAATAAACTCGGGGGAGTTGACAGTCGGGCGAGCTTTATTGGCTTTGATCTTTTCTGCGGTATTTGCATTCCCTTCAAACCAGGTCCCCCCAAAAGCCCAGCTCATTCCAGTTACGTCGATGGTTGGTTCCTCACCACGGCGGGCTCTCATCGTGATACCGTAGACATCAATTACGCCGTCGTTATCGAGGTCGAGGGTGAGCTTTTCTGCAGCTTCTTCCAGTTCCTGGATAGTTTCTGGAACTTTTACATCGTAGGTTTCAAAAAGATCTTTATTGTAGACCAGGGCTGCGCCAAAGGTATAAAGGGGTAAGGAGTATACCTTGTCCCCATAGGAAGCACCCTCCAATGAAGCAGGAAGGTAATCATCCATGCTAAAGAACTCTGGAGCCGCATTATTCGCCATCCAGTCATCTAGGGGTTCCAAGAAGCCCGCTCCAGCATAGGTAGCCATAGCCCATACGCCCGTGGTGATGATGTCGTACTGGCCAGTATGGGAGGAAAGATCTAACATGGTCTTCTGGCGGGCAGTATCCTCTGGATAGCTCTCGAAGATAACATCAATGCCGTAGGTTTCCTCAAATTCGCTAAGCATGGCTGTTTCTTCGCCGCTCGCCGAATCCCAAAGAGATCCCAAAAGCCAGTCCGCACCCATGGAAAGGATAGTGACAGGAACAGGTTCTTTCACCTCTTCTGGTTCAGGTTCAGTCTCTTCTTCTACTACTGGTGCTTCTGTTGCCTCTGGTACCACAGGTTCTTCTACTACCTCTGGTTGGGCTGGCTGACATCCAGCGAGCAGTAACGCCAGGATGACGACCATAAAAAAGAAATGCCGTAAGGGAGTCTTCATAATCATTCTCCTTAGTTTTATATTTGCCTAACGTAGCAATACGATCGGCTTACTAATACAGATCACTAAACGGAATTATTTTGTTTCATAATTCTTTCCCTTCCAATCACCTCCTTTTGATGTGCTAGTTATGTTCTCTCAGCGGCTACTCTTTTTTTACATTTTTCGCTTTGGTGAATAAATGCCACCAAATTTTGTTCCCCGCTCCCGTTTTAAATCATCCAGATATTGGACATATTCTTCCTGGCCATCGAGATTGAGGGCATAATAGATAGGTGGAACAATATTCTTTTCTGCAAGCCGTTCAGCTACTTCAGCCATAAGCGCTTGCAGCAGGAAGCAACCCACCCAACCCGAGGTTGGGCCAACTTTCTGGGGTAATCGCTCATCCTCTAACGAGGCGTCTCCTGGAACAGTCAAGTTATCAAGCACAACATCACAATACTCGTACATCTTTTTACCCGAAGGGTGCCGGGAGGTAACTGCTCTTGAATATGATAATGAAGTCATACCAATAACCTTCAAACCAGCTTCTTTGGCTGAATGTGCAAACTCGATCGGGAACGAATTACGCCCTGAGGTGGAAACCAAAAGAATCACATCGCCAGACTCAGCGCCGATCCCTTCGAAGAATTTTTTTCCGGCTCCCTCTGCTCGTTCCAGGAATGAAGTAATATAAATAGGCCCCATCTCAAGTGATAACCCGGGAGTAAATAAGGGATTGACAATTGCCATCCCCCCCGCCCGCCAGAAGATATCCTGTACAGGTAATGAAGAATGCGGACCACCCCAGGCATAGAAGGTGTGGCCTTCGTCAATGGCCTGGGCAATGATCTCCGCAGCTTGTTTGATGTTCTCAAGCTGTGAATCCTGTAATCGCTGTAGAAGTTCCAGCCCCGTTTTAAAATATTTTTTTGCTAACATGTTTCCGCCTTTATTGATGTGATCAATTTTTTAACAATAAACTATCGCCTGTAATCAAATTACCCAATAATCCTCTCTATCCTTTATTGTTGATGATCTTTTTCAAGTTTCACCACAGCTGTTAGGTTGGTCGGGCAATCCGGATCTAATCCTTTGGCTATTGCACGGTGATAAGCAACTCGCTGTAAAATCGGCAAGTAAAGAGGACCTCGAACCCATTCATTAATGCCACTTTGCAACTCAATCACGTAGTCAGATTCTCCCGCGGTTATGGACACTGAATTTTCAACGATTGTCAGTGTGTCCGCCCCTAATTTTTGCATATCTGCCAGAACATGAGATTGCTCTTTTTGGCCTGTATCAGAAAGAAGTCCCACTACCATCGTGTGATTATTCACCATGGACATCGGTCCGTGCCTAAGTTCCAGAGGATGGTACGCTTCGGAATTAGTTAGAGATATCTCCTTGATTTTTAGCATCGCCTCATTAGCCAATCCATACAGCGGACCACCGCCAAGGAATACCATATGGTCTATTGCGAGTTTTTCCCCCAGTAGTTTTGGGAGATCACCTGCTTTCTCCACAATATTCTCCAGCGCCCCGGGCAATCTCTGGGTTTGTTCCCAAATCGTGGATTCAAGTGCCATCTCGGACACCAAGCCTTGGCTGAGAAGCAGCATACTAGTGAATGAGCGTGTTTGAGCGATCGATTGTTCCTGTGCATCCGGCGCTGCCAACACAAAGCCGGCCTGTTGGGCTAGCAGGGCATCCGGGTGGCAGGTAATTACCACGGTTGGTCCTCCATTGATTTCTCTGAATTGTTGCAGTGCCCAGATGGTTTCAGAGGTTGTTCCAGACCGGGAAATGGCAACCAGCATTGTTCCTGCGGGGGCAACCATTTGAGGGAAGTGGTATAAGTCAGAAGCTGGGACAGCCCGGGCGGGGATTCCGGTATAGTAGGATGCCATTGCTGCAGCAATTTGGGAAAGGTAATGTGTTGAACCGCAGCCGGTGAATAGGATCTGTTGATAATTTACCCCCTTAAGAAAGTCGGAAAGAGATCTTTTGTGTTGATTAAATCCCTCTATAGTTAATCGCCAGGTATCTGGTTGACTGATGATTTCTTGCCAGGTGTGTGATTCTTCCCTCATGATTCTCCCTTTATCTTTTGGTCAGCAACGATGATTTGAATACCAAGTTCTTCAATTCTCTTTAAAATATCAGGGTCGGTCTGTGAGTCAGTCACAAGAGTTGTAACGCGAGAAATTGGTGCGACATAGGCTGAACCTACTTTGCCAAACTTTGTGTGGTCAGCCACAAGAATTAATTCCTGAGCCATCTCGATTATCGTGCGGTCAGTCATCACTTCGGGCAAATAATCATTGGTTAATCCATCTTCAAGGGAAATAGCTGGAACACCCATGATGATTTTATCTACCCGTACTTCACGAAGAGCCTGTTCTGTTATGTGGCCGACAAGAGACAACTCTGATGGGCGCATCATGCCGCCAGTTATTACTATAGTGATATCCTTCGCCGAGGCTAATTCAGTGGCGATGGTCAGCGCATTAGTTACCACGGTGAGGCCTTTCCGATGCATTAATTGGCGGGCAAGGTAGGCAGTAGTTGAACCAGAGCCAATAAAAACGGATTCGCCGTTGGATATAAGAGCTTCTGCCGCCTGGCCGATCTTTTCCTTATACTGTCCTTCTTTTTTCATCCTGTGAACCACAGGCATCTCAGGTACAGAGCGGGGGATTGAAAGCGCCCCACCGTGAGTACGTTGCAGGATGCCCTCATCTGCTAATTCTCGTAAATCTCGTCGAATGGTAACTTCACTGACATTGAATCTTGCGCTCAATTCAGCTACGGTTGCCTGACGATTGGATTTAACTTCTTCAACAATCAGCTGCTGACGCACGATTTTCATCAATTTTTCCTCAAATCCCCCCTAAACGGTCATTATCGTAACCTAAATCGTACAAATGTTATCATAATAGATAAATAATGTCAAATATAAAGTACAAAAAGGAACATATGTAATACGAAACGATCGCAAAGGCATTTATGTGTAATAATTATATTACGGCAAGCTAAATCCAATCAAGTTGTCTTTATAGAGCTACTTTTGCCCATCTAAAGGAAGATTGCCTTCGAATTATTTTTCCATTTTGTCAAATAGAGAATTAGATTAAATCAAAAATGCCACAGGAAACTGTGGCATTTTTATTCAGTGAGTAATTATTTGATTATGATTGGATGAGGAGTCCTTGTTACTTTAAATGAGGAGGGTGTATAACCGAATGGGAATCCCCTGTCTGATTGCTGGTGTTTACCTTATCTTGATCTGGAATCTTGACTGTCGTGGTTACTCCGCTTGAAATTCAATAGCGCCAATATCGCAGCTTTCTCCAGAGGGACGGCCTATCCCCCGCTGGTCAGTATCGACGATGCACTCGTCGGGAGGGATAACATCAACTACCGGGCTGCCAGGGGAAGGCGCATGGGTGTTGATATCGCCGCCGTTGTTGCTCAGAGAAGATAATTGGGGATCTCCGGAATAGGCTGCCTCGCAACTTCCATCCTCAACCAGATTATTATTGTTGGTACCAATCGAGGCATTATCGCCAAGCATACAATCGGTAGTCCCATAATCGGTAAAACTAATGGTATTATCGGCGATGATTGTATTGGTGTAGCTGAGCATCCCTCGCACGACCCCTTTTTCCGATGAGCCATCGATATAGATTCCCCCGCCATTGTGGGCACTATTATTCACTATTGTACTGTTGGTGAACTCGCCAACTCCATCAAGATAAATCCCACCTCCATCGTAGTTGGTGCTGTTGCCGCTGACGGTGCTGTTAATGAGCACCAGGGTTCCCTTACAGGCAATGTGAAAACCACCGCCTTTCCCCCTGGCAACATTATCACTGACAGTGCTATTGATCAGGGTCATCATTCCCACTAAATTCTTGATTCCACCGCCAGTATTACACTCCACAAAAGTATCTCCGCCGGTGGATTTGTTATTGCTCACGGCGCTGTCGACGAGTTTGAGTGTGCCGTCGTTTAATATGCCGCCCCCGGCGCTGCCCTGGTTATGGCTGATGATGCAGTTCTCAATGGTCAATTCGCCCTCGTTTCGAATGCCGCCACCGGATTGAGGCTCCAGGGACGGATTGCCATGACGAATTGTCATCCCTCTGATGATAACAATCGCATTAGATTCAACATAAAAAACCCGCTCTGTTGCTTCATTCGCATCCCCATGAGCCTGCACGATGGTGTTTCCAGCTCCTTGACCCTGGATGGTAATGTTTTTATTTACCAGTACGCCCCCTTCGGTATGGATTAAATCGGTGATGTTAATAACAAACCCTTCTATGGTATTGGGATCATCGATGGCGTCCTGGATGGTTGTAAAATCACAGCCCGCAGCACAGACCGTTATAGTGTTGCCCCTGCTCCCTTGCAGATAGAGTAAACCTAAAATCACACCAGCTAACACTATGATTATTAATCCAATACCCAGGAATTTGTTTGCACTATGAAATTTAATGGTCATTCATATCTCTCCCGTTAGTGATCCCATCCATGGATATATACAATCCATTGTCTGTCATTTGTCTGATCGATAAAAATCCGATAACTAGGACTGTTATCACAACTTCCGCTGGCATGTTGTATGGCATTAATCGGCTGCCACCACTCTCGTGAGGTGCCAGTTTCCTGCTCCAGTATTGATTGGATCTCGTTTTGTGCACCATGATTCACAAGGGTATCCAGGTCCGGTTCAAAACATACTATACCAGTTGCCAACCAGGCCCGGATATGTTTCGGTTCAGTATCAAAACGAATGTATGCCCCAAAATCTGGTCCCAGGATCACTTTATAGGTCATGTGGATATTGGTGACATAATCCGGAAGTTTTGTATCGAGCAAGAGGTTAATCACTAAACGCGCTTCCTCGCTATCCCAATCCAGGATGAAACCTTCGTTCATTACTTGAATGATGAAACCAACTACTATTGATACTGCAAGAATGGTGATCATCAACCGGCAAAGACTTTGGGATTTTTCCTTGGTCTTTGGGGCAGTTTTTTTGAGCATGGAATTGGTCATGGTTTGCCTTCAGGTAAAAAAAGTTAAATCAACTTGGCAGATCCTTGCCCGGATCTTGTTGTCTGTTAAATAGGTTATTAACCCTTCTGAACTTAACCCTGATTTTAACTGTACTTGTTAAGAAATTGGACCAATTCTTCACTGCGCTGTATTATATACTCCTGGGGTGATGGGTCAATCCGGGCAACATAGTTAATAAAGTTCACACTTCTAGCGGCAATCAATGTATCTATGGTTCTTTCACTTTCCACAGGCCAGGCTCTTACACTGCTATACCCTTGCCTAAAAGCCGCTTTCCATTCCTCATAACCACCCTGGCGTCTGCCATAGTAGAGTGTAACAGCAATGTCCTGTACTGGATATCCAAGGTTTATATCTTCAAAATCAATCACGTAAAGGTCACCACGATAATAATGCACATTCCAGTAATGTAAATCCCCATGAATCAAGATTAATCCATCTTGATCTGCAAATAACCTGGCAAACAAATCATCCGCTTGTTTAATTACTTCCTCCATTACTTTAATTCGAACCGGCGGGAAAAAATGACTGTAATCGGGGCTATTATAAATTACCGGTTCATCAGGATAATAAAAAACCTTATCCCATTTTTTGGGGAGAATGTGTTGGGGCAGGGGAGTTAATGTGCTGGCGTGATCATGTAGTTTTGCCAAAATCTGGCCAAGTTTGTAATAATTTTCAGGATTGAGATAATTCTCTAGCGGCCGCCCCGGCACCCATTTAAACAAAACACACCGCCGATCCTTGGAAACACCGGGTTCATTGATGATGGTGATGTACTTCCCATCCGTCCGGGGTATAGGTTCAGATACCTCTAAATCAGTATCTCGAGCAAGGGCAGTTAACCACAACATTTCTGCCTGATTTTCTCTTAATGTGGTTTCTTCATCCGAGTATATTCGATGTACAAACCTCTCACCCGCGGTGGATCGAACCTGGAACATTGTATTTGTTTCGATGGTTAGGAATTTTACCCAGGCTATAGACAGGTCATATTCCTCAAGGGCTTTGAGGGCTATTTTGTGCAGACGCCTGATTTTACCCAGTCTGGTCAATTCATGATAAGGTTTTTGCATACAGTATTTTCCTGTTGGAATCCAATAGAAAAGCTTCAGGAAACATCCTCAGAATCCGAAGCGAACCTGGCTCTGGATTCCAGCAATCAGTAAAATGTGATCAGGCTTCCCCACCCGGATGGGACTCACACCTCTCCATTCGGCTGCAGGAATTCGAGTTCAGCAATAGCTCCCAGGTAGTACTCCTTGAGATCCTCAGGGGGCATAAATCCGACTGCGCTTTCGATAATTCCCCGGCCCATCATGTCGTTCTTAACCTCTTTTATGTCAATTTCCAGAATGGCTAATTGTTCACTCGCCTTCATTTGTTCCTTGACCACCCTCGCTTGCCACTGGATGCTCACCGCGATATTCGGCGGCGCTAACAAAGCCACACTCACCTGTCCATCCCGAAAGAGATTGGCGTAAGTGTCGTGGTAATGATCGCATGCCAGACGCAGCAATTTTGGGGATACAGCTCTTAATATGCCAAAGGGTACTGTGTGGGGTGTCCCGTCGGGGTCCACAGTTGCCAGGATGGTGATGGGATTGATGGCTTGTTCAGGTTTATGGAGTACGGTGAATGCGTCTGGTGGTAACTCCAGTGCATTCCTCCAGCGCTCAAGTTTTTGTCCTTCTTGAACTGGATCTCCTTCCATAGTAAACCCTCCTTTTTCCTCACCGCTTATATTTAGTTTGCCATCCGGAAGTGTTTTTCGAAGCCCTTCGATAAACTTCCTTCGCCAATGCTCAGGACAAAGCAGGATATACCAATCTGTAAGGGGACTCTCCGCGGGATTTTTTCGGTCCTTCGTCTTCCGTCCACTATCCTTATCAGGCGATCGAGTACCTGGCCTGAGTCCTTCGATACCCCTTTGACTCCGTTTATCCTGGAAGGGCACCCTCCGAGGGAATTTTTCCGGTCCTCGGTCTTCCGTGTTCTGTCCTTATCAGGCCTGCCGAAGGGCAGCGGAGGTTAGCCGGGCAATCCACCAGCGACAGTTATAATGGCACCAATTGAAATCGCAATCAGGATCCCGAAAATAACAACCCAAATCCAGTGGCCTCTTTGAGCAAAATAACCCGGGCTTACGATTGCCGTATAAATAAGCATACCCATTGCGATAAAGAATAAAGTTGGGGCCCAGAGACTATCTGCCAGCAATCCAATCCCGCTGAAAATGAGGAATAGGGCAGTCGCCAATTCCCCAGCGATGTGAAACCAGATCCTAATTGGCTCAGTATGTAGTTCCGGTATCTGTTTTTTGGTATATGAAAGGATCCATTGGGCAATCATTCCAAACCCAACAATCAGGGCAAATCCAGCGGGAAAAATCATGGAGCTCCACCTCACTTGGGATCATTACTAAATTTTTGATTAATCAATTCTCCAGCTAACCGTGGCGCAACCTACCTGCCTGGAGTTTTATTTTCAAAGCAGCTTTGGTTCAACCAAGGCGGACACTTCTTCTTTTCCTTTTTCGATTTTTGTTATATCCCATTGGCGATAAGAAAGTCATCGATGGCCTTGCATTCTTCTTCTAGTATGGGGCCAGTGCAGCTTACTCCTAAATTTGAGAAGAAATCCTTCATTTCATCCGGGGTCTTCCATTGGTGGCTTGACGGCAATCCGTAGAAGACAGACTCAATACCACTCCAGGCAACAGCAGACGCACACATTGGACAAGGCTGCTGTGTTGTAAATAAGTGACAACCGGCTAAGTTCCCTTCCATGATTAACAAAGAACCTTGAATTGCCTTTAATTCGGCATGAGCCAGAGGGTTTTTGTCTTTCTCAATGGAGCTGATGTCACGCCATATGATCTTGTTATTCTTGACAATAAAAGCCCCAGTAAATGTCTTATACTCCAAAGCCCGCTTCTTTGTATATTTAATCAAATCATTCATGATGGATAATACTATTTCTTCCTTCATTTTGTGATTTCCCTTTTGGTTTATGCACAATTATGGAATGCTAGTAATGGAGTGGAGAAGATGTTATGCTGGATCAAGTTTTTTATAGATGGGTTTTCCAAGATAGCGCGGGACACCCCTGCAATAGCTCACATATTCCTGCCCATACACTCTTTTTAGGTGCTGTTCTTCAGCTAAAATCATCATATGGATCAGGACCACGTACAGCAAAGCCCACCCCGCCGCGTACCACGAAGGCCAGAGTGTAAAAAAACCAATTACATAAATTCCACAGGCTATCCCTTGAGGATTCCTTGTTATCCTGTACAAACCCGATTTTATCAACTGAGCTTTACCACGGCCTAGTGAACGGAACACACCGAGTCTAATCATTCCATAAATTAGAATCCCCAAACCAATACATACCAGGCTGACTCCGACGGTATGGAAAAGGGTTGGAACAGTTACCCTGGGCCAGGTTTTATCCAGGTATATGGTTGGAAATCCGCCGTAAATAAAAAATAAGATTGCCTGAAGAACTGTAATGAAAGGGGATAACTTGCCATGTTTAAGGTAATCTCGGGGGACCAAGTATCGAAGAAGGATGAAACCACCAGAGATTAAAAGAAGATAAGATATCAAGTAAAGGGTAAGTTTACTCATTGTTTTTTGAAAAACTTGGCAATACCTAAATGTTTTTATTCCAGCTTAGCGATAGAGTAGATTTGCCGGCGCTTCCTGTATTCGGTTCTCCGTCTCCTGTCCTGAGCCCTTCGACTCCGACTTCGTCTTTGCTCTGGAAAAACGCAGCCGTAGAGTCAGTCCCCAGTTTTTCCCAGGCGCTAAGATACCATAGATCCTGAATCCTATCATGAACTCAGTCCAGGCTCATCGAAGGGGAACGCGGGCTAGGTGCATTTTATCCTTCTCTAGGTGATCCAAATAAAAACCCTCATGGTTTTTTAAACACTTTACCCAGCCCCCAAATATAAACTGCGCTGATAAACCCGATCACCAGTAAATTATCCGCTACCCAATCAGCATTATTAATCAACATGATTCCTATGACCAATATTCCTAGTCCTCCGAGTAGAATATAAGCCCACATCAGCCACTTCGGCGTATCAAATCCCGTTTTACTGACTTCAAAATCAAGGTTATCAACGTTAGCCATCACTTCTATCAGGCGCTTCAGTCCATCCTTTGCGCCCACTCCTCCGATATCATCGCTTTTTGCTGTAAACGAAATCACAGATTCGTCACCAATGCCATTGATTGTCGCTTCAATTTTGACAGTCTGTAAACCATATTTTGTTTTACCTTTGATGGAAAATTTCGTTTGATCGACTGAGTTCACTTTCCCGATGCTATTCAGCGCTTTTTCCAGATCCGCAAGGGTTTCGATTGCTGGCTTGTTATAGTTTGTTTCCTGGGTGACTTTGCCGAGAGCCATGCCTAAACTCCTTTTGAATAATGTGGCTTTTTATAGAGTTATTTACGATATGTTTTCTGATGATTACATACAGGGCAACCTCCAAATCGTATTTCCCATACTGTGCACATGCCGGGATCTGTATTCTATAATTATAGATTAAGAACCAATAATTTCAAAAAACAACCGATTTCCAACGCCGAAGGCGGTCAGGTGGAGTGGGGGTTATACCGCATTCCTATATCCTTTATGTCTTAGAGAATGTTACATAAATGAATAAACTTCTACTGAAAGGGTGCAGTGTAGATACTGAACAACTTCAATGTAATAGTTCGTGCTGCTGTCAAATGAGTTATACCTTGCCTCAGAAATTTATATCAAAGGCTTCAGGGTTAGTCCATACAATATGCCCAGAATGAGCATTTCACCCAATCCGGAGATTAGCATGTAAAACAAAGTAGCAACAGGCACATTGAACATCATCCACTGTGTTGCAACATACATCAAAACTCGAAAGAACCATACTATAAAGGCAAAACTGATTCCTTTCACTATGCCTGCTTCACCAGGTAAACTTTGATAAAGCAAGAGGAACACGCCAGCCATAACGAATCCATAAACGAGGTCAATCGCAATGCCCGTAACAGGATTAATTGATGTTTTTGCGATTGGCTTATAGGCTTCGTTGAGCCTTTGGGCCATCGGATTGGCATTTATCAGAGCATCAAGGACACCAAAAAGAATTCCACTAACAACACTGGCTATAGCGTAATTAGTCATGCGGTTTCCTCCTTCTTGCTACGCTCAACACAAAGCGGTATAACGGAAAGGATCACCGGGTTGGCGGTGAAAGTAGTGGTTTCAAAATTGGCTCGACCGCCAACTCCGATGCATCCGCTGGTTATGCGGGCAAGCTTTCAAGGCGAGTATTAATGTAAACCTTATAATCGACATTAACGAATAGTTCAAATTAACTCTCCTTGGAAACCGTTCGAAAATGCAAAAAACATTGCCACAATTAGGAATACGAACCAACAACCAGCAAAGAGTGCGATCGAAAGGTCGTCGACACGATTTTCCAGCCAAATGAATCCTCGCGACAAAATAATATTCCGACTAGGGAGACAGCGACAGAGAAACAAAGAGTGAGAATGAATGCTGGTAGAAGCATATCAAAATAGTTTTGACTGACGCCGGTTGTATTTGAGGATTCGGTGTACGGTTTGTTGGCGTCGATAATAACCGTCGCAAGCATGATTACTTGATTGAGTGTTACCTGCGATCCAAAAAGGAGTCGAATGAACGCTAAGTGAGGTAATATCTTAAAGTTTGATTAATTTATTTTCTCATCGAATTTACCGATCATTTAATCCCTTTCCATTGAGAATTTGCTTCATACATTTTTCAACCCTTGACTCCCGAGTTTTGGATTGTTTGGCTCCAGAAAAATAAAGATTGTATGCTCTTTGCCGTCCGGGCGTCAAGGCTTCAAAAGCAGTTTTCAAGGCAGGGATTTCATCTAATTTCTTTTGAAATTCATCAGGAAATATGAGTTCTTTTTTCTCTTTAAAATCCACTTTCAAACCGGCTTTTTCCACTTCAATGGCTTCAAAAATATAGGCTTTCACGATGTTTTCCATCTCACCTATCTCTCGAAGACTGGTAAACCGAATCTGGCGCGCCGCCTGCACATTCTCCGTTTGTTGGATTAAAATACCATGGTCATCATTTAACAAGGCACCTTTGAAAAAAAGCAGCGCAATGTAGTCTTTAAATCCTTGTATTAAAACTATGTTACTTTTCTGAAACGCGTAACAAGGTTTACCCCACTTCAATTCTTCGGTCAGCCCACAGTCAAGACTGATCATTCTCAATTTCTCCGATTCTTCCTGCCACTTTTGGGCTTTACTTAAATATATATCAACCTTAGGATTCATTCTATCCATACTATTTTCCTCTATCTGTTGAATACTTTTGATAACTATATTTATCTCAAAATACTAAATCTTATCATACGCTTAAGGGGGATTGAAAACTGGCGGATAAAGGCATAAATCCAACCCGGCTATACGTTTGCGAGGCTGGGCCGTACTCGGAGATGACGTAGACGACGCGTTCACCGGTGGAGTCTACAGAAAACGACTCGGCTCCGGGGGGCGTGACCTCGAAGGCGCTAATGCTTCTTTTCCTCCCTGGGGCTTTGACGGTGAGCGACGCTAGATAATCTACTGGCCGGACCTGCAGTTGCGCCGCTAATTTCCAAGTTCAAAAGCAGATGCTAGCTACGTGCGTAAATATTGCGCTGCGACGTATTTTATGACTCTTGACCTTTTGACATTAGGCGTTCTACAAGCTTTAGGGAATCCGGGGCACTAAGTCAAACCTGGACTTCCGCCAATCTCGCAGAAACTAAGTCACGCACAAGCGAAGCGTCTATTTGCCAATCAACCGGAACCTGGAACAGGTTTTTGGTGGTTACGTAATCTGAAAGACGCGTGGCAAAGCTCTCGATGACAGCCGTACTCCAGGGCGAGAAAGACAGATGATTCTTATAGGCGGCCAGGCCCACAATATATTTGCCCTGTTTATGGATCATCGGTGTATTCCAGGCAAGCTTGGTTTCCAACTCTGGAAATTCTGTAGTGACTAGGTCCAGGATTTCGCTCATCGTCTTGCGCTTGGTCTCATCAAGGCTGGCAAGATACTGATCCACGGTCTCAAATCTCTTAGTCACCATTAGCCACATCCTCCTTTTGTCTAGGCCGCCACAGCGTCGGCACGCCCATAGCCCATTCCGAAGTTCTCCTTCAGAAATGCAACCTGCTCCATGTGCTTTTTTTCAGCAACCTGCTTCAGCTGATCAAACCAGATATCCATTGGCTGTCTGTAGTTCTTCTCAATAGAAGGGAAGAGGACGCCGGACCAGTGACCTTCTCTGCCACGAAAATGAATATACCACTAAAAATAAACCTTGAGCTGAAAATGTTTTCTAACTGACTTTTAGATCTGATCCACTTCGTGTTCTCCGAGCTGGAGCTCACCGAGAAGTTTACCGCCCTGGTACCACCGCCGCAGAAGAACGGCGTGTCCTACCACGGCGTGCTGGCGCCGAGGCATCGGTTCCGCAACGCGGTCATTCCCGAGCTACCCGCCGAGTCGGACTCCAAGCCACGCCTGACGAAGGCTCCGAAGGTCGGCCGGTCTCGCTGGCTCAGCCGCAGGTCGCCTGAGGTCGCGAAGCCGCGGAGCGGCCTCCCTGCAGCACGTCTCGCGGTGACTCCCTGCGAAGGCGACCCGGTGATCACCGAGGAGACCCCTGCACCCTGGGCCACTCGTGCCCCAGACGTCCGCGGGCCGCCTAACGGATGAGCTCAGCGGCGCCGGATGCTTTTCCCGGTCTTCCGTCCTCGGTCCCCGGTACTTCCTCCAGGCGTCCGCTGGAGCGGGGGTTAGCAGGCACGAACGAATGAATCTATGAGTTGTTCATATAAGTCCCATCAATTGGGTTAATTGCTACAAGAGTACGTTTCTTGGCATATTCTTCAAGCTGCTCACGTGAAGGCTTTGAGCCAATACCCTCTGCTCGCATTACCGCAGCGGTTATTAAGGGATGACGTTTCATGCGTTCCTCTAAGAAATCTGCGACTTGGAGGGGATTGCTGATGAGGTCAACACATCCTCTGAAGTGGTGAGATCCAACTTCAACTTCTACGTTTGGATTTGCCCTAAGGTTCTGATACCAGTCAGACTTTGTCCCTCGAGCCGAGCCAACATATACAGTTCCATCTATCTCATCATAAAGGAGAGGTGTTACTCTTGGAAGACCTGATCTGCGACCAATCGTTGTTAATAGGAGAATGGAGTGCCCCACAAACGAGCCCAGGCCAATTGAATAAGCTAACCTCGGAGGGAGGAATCGAAACAAACGCCAGATTAAGCGTGGAAGCCGTTCAACAACACTCATGTCATACCTCAATATTCAGGAAGGTGGGACACTTGGTGATTGGTCTTAATAATCTCTAAAAATTGTTATGCCTGCTAACGTTAATTATGTCGCAACTGCCCGATAATCTGCCGGATGTTATCACGCACAATGCGGGTTAATCGCTGGGATAATATTCCAATAGTTAACCAAATCCAGGATGGTTGATTTATAATCCAAGTATAGCATAACCCTCATATCAACTCAGGAGCAGGGGGTCAGATGACCAATCGAAAACTCCTCGACAGAATTCGTGATTCATTGCGCCGGAAAAATTATTCTTACCTCACCGAACAAACCTATCTTGGCTGGATCAAACGCTTTATACTCTTTCATAAAAAACGCCACCCGCAGGAAATGGGTGCTGTGGAACTGGAAGTCGCACCCTCCACCCAGAACCAAGCCCTGGCGGCGCTCCGGCTTCTCTACCAGGAAGTGCTGAATAAAAATCGACAAGGTGACTTTGTGACAGGGGGACTTGGAGACTGTGGGACTTAGTGATAGGGAGCGAGGGAGAAGAGGAGATACAGATAGAGAGGTTTTGAGACATATTGTCCGGAGTTCTCTGGACACTAGTAAATCCACGAACTCCGGAGGTTTTGGTTTATGAATCAGGGTACATGAGGATAAAGGAAATTCAATCCGTTCTGGATCTAATTCCCTTCCTCCGGGACGTATTCCAGCAGGTCACCGGGCTGGCAGTTAAGTTCCTTACAGATGGCCTCTAAAGTCGAAAACCGGACTGCGCGGGCTTTGTTGGTTTTCAGGATCGATAGATTAGGTAGCGTTATCCCAACCGCCTCTGCCAATTCGGTGAGTTTTACCCCTCGTTTTACCAACAGGAGATCTAAATTTACGCGTATTGCCATGGCATCCTCAGATCGTCAGCGCCCGATCGCGCTCTAATTCCAACCCGTATCTCCAAATCTGGGCTAACAGGAAGATAAACAGCGAAGTACCAAGGACCAATCGGCTGTCAAAGGTGGCTTTGGCCTGAAGGGCAGGGATTGTTTCCGGCAGCAATCTGAGGATCTCCCAAGCTGCCAGGCCCTCAATTATCCCGCCCCCAAAACCTACCAGCAGAACCGCGTAGCCCAATCTGCGGATATGCTGGATGTTGCTGGCCGCAAAAGGGTCTCCATCCAGGAAGGACTGGACTACCTTTCGCAGCAGATAGAAGATATACGCCAGTCCGGCGGCAACAACCAATTTAGCCCCATTGGCAATTAATATCAGCAAGGGATTTTTGGTCTCTACCCGTAACATACCGCGAACTTCTTCCACGGCAGCGTTGTTGATGACATACCCAGCGTGGTCCTGGAAAGTGATTTCCAGGCTGGAGCTGTCCCCGGATCCCAAGGTGACAGGGACCGAAGCTGTGGCCAGGCTATCGGTCCGATTGGCGAGAATCGGTGAGAGAGCCATCCAGACTACCAGTCCGGCAATCACAAAAATTAGCAGGCCGAAGATCAGATCCAGTAGGACTTTAATTATACGGGGTAAAGAATTATTTTTGGTTTTATTCATGGTTTCTCCTCTTCGTTGTTAATGAATTACGTAAATAATTTATCGATAAACAATAATATTATAATGATAAACATTGTTTTGTCAAGGCTTAAAACCAGCTTTCACAGGACTGTAAATTTAACTCCCTGGCAACTGTCACAAATTTAGGACATTTGACACTACCCCTGTTATTTTATTAATGATATTTTTTGTATGCGCCATCCAAAGGAAGATATTATTATTGCCCACTTCTTAAGGGTGGAAATTTACATACTCTCCTTGTAGATGCCGAAGGCTTTGGTAATTAGCCTTCGGCATCTCTTTTCTAGAGAACATATTCTTGCTTGTCAGAAAAGTTTATTCATAAACAGGCAAGGAAAATTTTCACTCTGATACAGGTCCAAATTCCAAAACCCGGTTTGGTTATACCAGGGTGAAATATTTGCCGGTTACTCCTTGGCCGACAAATCTTGCTGAATATTTCCAGCCGAGGTTTATTAAATTGTGAATAGTGTGATCGTGGAATTCCTAATTATTGAGATAACGATCCAGATTCCCTGAATATAATCTTCAGCTGGGGGTATCGTTAATTCCGGGTTAAAACTCCCGCCAGACCCAGACGCTATCCACCATAGTCCCCACCGGTTTTATATCCCTCAACTCATCCTCGGAACAGCGGAAAGGATCAGTCTCCAGAACGATTAAATCCGCCCAGGACCCCTGGGAAATCTGACCCTGCACCCCGGGTTTCCCCGCGGCTGCCGCGGGACTGACCGTGTATCCTTCCAGGGCGTGCTGGATTCCCAGTCGTCCTTCCGGGTACCAGCCCTCTGGACCAGGAGCGCCGTCCGCGTTCCGGCGGGTCACTGCTGCGTGAATTCCCCAGAATGGGTTGGGGCTTTCCACGGGAGCGTCACTTCCAAAAATCACCCGCGCGCCGCTCTCCAGCTGCAGTTTGGGTGCATACCCGAAGGCGGCTCGTTTCCCCCAGTATAAATCCGCCATGGCCATATCCGAGGTGGCGTGAATGGGCTGCATCGAGGCTGTGATCCCCAATTCAGCCAACCGGGGAACGTCTGCCGGGTCGAGCAGCTGCAGGTGTTCAATCCGGTGGGGAAGGGGGATATATCCTTGCTCCTTTTCAAGCTTCCGGATTTTTTCCAGGGCGTTTAATACATTTCGATTGGCGAGGTCACCAATGGCATGGACCGACAGGGAAAGTCCTGCCGCCGCGGCTTTTGATCCCAGGGAGACCAATTCTTCTTCCGAGAGCATAAGCATGCCCTGGTTATTTTCTGACCCCTCATAAGGTGCCAGCATAGCGGCTGTTTTTGAACCCAGGGCACCGTCTGCGAAAAGTTTCACTCCCCCGAACCAGAGCCAGTCACTGCCCTTGCCTGTGTGATAACCCAGTTCAATCGCCTCCTCGAGGAATTCCCTGGGAATGCTCTTCAGGGTCCGAAGCCGGAGTTGGTCCCGATTATCTAAATACAACAAAGCTTGAATACACAGCTCACGGTCAAAATCATGAACCCCGGTTAATCCCATTTTCCAGAGAGTATTTTGGGCAACCAGCAGATTCTGAGCTGTTTTTTCAAGGCTGGGTTTAGGGATGATATCTTCAATCAGCTTTACTGCTTTTTCAAACAGGATCCCGGTCGGGTGTCCGTATTCATCCCTTTGAATTGTCCCTTCGGCTGGGTTTTGGGTACCTTCTCCTATCCCGGCGGCGATGATTGCTGCTGTGTTAGCCCAGGAAACGTGAAGGGATTTCCCGGTCAGGTAAACTGGATTGTTAGGCGCGATTTGATCCAAATCCAGTGCGGTGCCGTATTCGCCAGCCCAGGTATTATGATTCCACCCATGGCCAAGGATCCATTCCCCGGGCGTGGTTTCCGCAGCCCGATCAGCGACCCGATGAAGGCATTCCTCCTTGGTGTCTGTCTCATAATTGATTTTTTGGAGAGTCTCGGCGTAATGCCGCAGGTGCAGGTGGCTATCAATCAGTCCAGGCAGCAGGACCCGGCCGTTTAAATCAAGGGTTTTTCCGGATCCCCCGGGACGATCCGCCCCTGGTTCTGTGAGGACCCGCTCGATCTTTCCGCCACGGATTTCCAGGGCGGACGCCTGGGGCTGCCTGGGATCCATGGTATAGATGCGGGCATTGTTCAGCAGGAGGGTTTCCATTATTTTTTTATCAGGAGGATCGGAGCGGGACTGCTACTTTTCCCGGAAGCGCTCGATTAGGGTGTTAAACTCTTCATCCGAATAATAATGGATGGTAATCGTTCCTTTCCCAGCTTTGCTGTGTGTCAGGCGGACTTTTGTTCCCAGAGAGGATTGCAATTCTTCTTCCAGGAATTTTAGTTCCGGTGATTTGGGGTCTTTTTTAGTGGGTTTCGGCTTCTTTTTTCCTTTCAGATTATTGACCAAAGTTTCTGCCTGACGAACATTAAGATCCTGGGTTAGGATGGTCTGTAGGGCAGCGCTTTGGGCTTTGATGCTTCCTAAAGCCAGCAAGGCACGGGCATGGCCCATACTGATCTGCTCCTTGCGTACTGCTTGCTGGACCACATCAGGCAAATCTAACAATCTCAACGTGTTGGTGACCGCACTGCGACTTTTACCAACACGTTCAGCTATCTCCTCATGAGAAAGCCCAAATTCAATTGAAAGGGCTTGGTAGGCGGAGGCAGCTTCCAGCGGATTTAGATCCGCCCGCTGCACATTTTCAATTAAAGCTACCACCAGATGGTCCTGGCTGTCAGCTTCTCGGAGGATGGCTGGGACTGTTTTTAATCCAGCTAGTTTTGCCGCCCGTAAACGCCGTTCCCCGGCTATCAGGGCGTACTTTGGGGAGTCCGGGTCCGTATCCTGGGCAGATAAGACCAGTGGCTGAATGATTCCGTGTTCCTGAATGGAAGCAGCCAGTTCAGTTAACTTATCCTGGTTAAAACCTTTCCGGGGCTGATGGGGATTGGCAGCGATCAGTTCCACGGGTACTTCCAGTACTCCGCCAAATTCAGATAAAAGTTCACCTTCTGGATGGGAAGGAATGAGGGCGTCAAGGCCTTTACCCAGGCCGGGGCGTTTTGGTGCCATAAGTTTAAGTTTTTATTCCCTGATTTTTTTAGGTTTGAATTGGATTCTTTGTCTGGTCCTATTATACCGCAGGTAGTTTGTGGCCATCTCCCAGCAGCAATTCCTTTGCCAGTTCCAGATAGGCTTTGGCGCCTATGGAATCCGGAGAATAAAGAGAAATCGGAATGCCATAGGAGGGCGCTTCAGCCAGGCGTATACTGCGGGGAACGATGGTGTTAAAGACTTTGTCCTGGAAGTGTTTCTTAACTTCTACCACCACATCATTGGCCAGGTTGGTCCTGGTGTCAAACATAGTCAGGATTACACCCCGGACGATTAAGTCCGGGGAGATCACCCGGCGGACTCTCTCAATGGTAGATATCAATTGTCCTAGACCCTCCATAGCCAGATATTCACATTGAACCGGGATCAGGATACCGTTTTCAGCTGCTACCAGACCATTCAGCGTGAGCAATCCCAGTGAGGGAGGGCAGTCCACCAAGATATAGTCATAGTCCGCCCCTAATGGTAGTAGTTTCCTCTTTAACAAAGTCTCCCGTCCGACTTCATTAACCAATTCAATTTCAGCGCCGGCCAGGTCCGGGGAGGCTGGCAGGATGGATAATTTTAACTTGGGATTACGCAGGATGGACTCCCGGATATCCATTTCATCCAACAGGGCTTCATAGGTGCCGGCGGAAATTTTATTCTTATCAATGCCCAGTGAGGATGTGGCATTGGCCTGGGGATCAATATCCACCAGCAGGACATTTTTTCCATAATATGCTAAAAATGCGCCCAGGTTGATTGTCGTGGTTGTTTTTCCGACGCCGCCTTTCTGATTGGCAATCGTATAGATTAGTCCCATAATGCTAAAATACCTCTTCGATTCCTTGGATTTCTTCTCTGGTAGGGATCCCTTCGACTCCTGGACGAGTCACAGATAATGACGCCAAAGCGGTGGATAGACTAGTGGAATCAAACAATGTTTTGTTTCTTAAATAATAATAAATCATAAACGCTGCCGCGAAAATATCCCCTGCACCAGTAGGATCAATTTCTTCTACTGAAGTCGCGGGGAAAGATATAGAATTACTTTTCACGAATATATCTGCTCCTGCATATCCTTTGGTGTGACCAAACACTGGAAAATAATTCCGCAGCCTTTTGATTTGAGAGGAGTCGTATGCCAGATCCTCATCACTCACAAAAGCAGCAGTATTTTCCTCGAAATGCTGTCCTGGATCTGGAAATTTGATTGGATATACCAATCCATCATCGTCCCAGTCCCTGAGCCAACCCTGCAGGGATAAACAAACTGCAGCTTCTGGAAATAACCTCCCGACATTTATATCGATTTCCCCGGCAACTGGTGCTAAATGAATAATCTTCGCTGATTGCCAAGCCTCCGGGATCATGTTCATCTCCAGTGGATCAGCTCTTTCTAACAGATATTGTGTCCTGCCGGTAGGAGTGTAAAGGTTCTTAAAGGTCGTAGTCTTTACTGCAGGATAGTTGCGAATGTGTATCCCGGTCAGTGGATCTAGATTCGTGTCCTCATCCGTTGAGGTTACCAGCCCTACCTCTAAACCCATCCTGCTTGCGAGTAGTGAACTGTAAGCGGCTGTGCCTCCCAACCTGGAGCCTTCCTCAGTGAGATCCCGGGTGATATGGCCGACAATTAAATAATCAATTTTTTGTTTGTCAACCCTGGATTTCATGGCTGAATTATACCTGAAAGCCGAAGCCCGGTGGAGAAGGATCCGCGTATAAAAAAAACTGGCATGGGAAAAGATTCCCGTGCCAGTTTAAATTCAAAGCTGCCAGATTTACTCTGCGGGATAAATAACGACTTTCCGGTGAGGGTCCTGCCCAACACTTTCTGTGTAAACGGTTTTATCATCCTGGAGTTCGATATGGGCAAAGCGGCGTTCATTGGGCGGCATGGGTTCCAGCGCCTGTTCCCGGTCAGTATCGGCAACCTGCTCAGCAACTCTGCGGGCTAACTGCCTGACTTGCATTTCTCTCCGTTGGCGATATCCTTCCACATCAATGCTGAGTGGAATGCCGTGTTCCAATTCCTTACCCAGGATTAAACGGGTAATATACTGCAGGGCATTTAGGGTTTTCGCCCGGCGGCCAATCAATATGCTCAGATCATTTCCTGATACATCAACCAGGATTGGACGAAAAGGAAGGTTGTCGCTTTCTTCCCCATACTTAGCCTCAACGGTTGCTACCAAATTCATCTTCTCAAGCAATTCGGAGACAATTTCCTCGGCGAGTCTTAAAGTTGAATCTTTCTCTGCGTCGGAGGATGGAGAAGCATCCCCGGCTGACCCTGATCGACTTTCTTGTATTTCCGGCAGCACTGAGATCCGGACGCGTGCTTGACGGGATCCGAACCCCAACAACCCTTGTCCTCCTTCATCGAGAACGTCGATCTCTACCGATTCCCTGGGTAATCCCAGATCATTTAATCCTTTTTGGATGGCTTCCTCAACTGTTTGAGCAATAACCTCCAAGGTTGCGCGATTATTTTCCATAAATCCTCGTTGATGTTGTCATTCCCTGCCAGGGAATAACGGTGAATCAGTTATGGCCTTTTTGGCAGGGAGGGAAGAATATTCTTAAAATTTGCTTGGCCGGTAATCATGTATTGGGCAATAGTAGCCAGGTTGGTAGCGATAAAGTATAAAGCCAGACCAGACGCAAAGGTCAATGCTAGGTAACCCATAAAGAAGGGCATGTACAGGCTCATAGCCTTTGTCATCTGGGCGCCTTGACCGCCGCCGGCGTCACCAGCTCCCTGAGTGGGAGGAGTAACCATTTTAGTTTGGATATACGATGTAATCACGACCAGAATTGCCAGGACTGGAACTGCGACCCCAAACATCGGTAGCCGTTCCGGTTCGCTAAGCTCCATCCACCAAAAATGGCTGTTGATTGGTATTAAATTCACACCATCATTAATGTGTTTGGAGAGATTAACCAGCTGGATAGGTGTTACTGCCAGCGCACGGATGATTGCCTGGTAAAGACCGATAATAACAGGGAATTGGATCAGGAGAGGCAGGCAGGATCCCATGGGGTTGATGCCCATCTCCTTGTAAATTTCCATTTGTTTTTGTGCCAGGGCCTCTTTGTCATCCTTGTATTTCTTCTGAATATCCTGCCATTTTTTAGAGTTCTGCAACTCCTGCATACCTTTGCTGCTTTTCATCTGGCGGGCAGTCAGGGGATAGGTCACAACCCTGACCAGCACCGTGAAGATAATGATCGCCCAACCGAAGTTCTGGCCCACAAAATCATAGATAAAAAGCAAAACCGTAATCATTAAAGTGATAAATTGATCCCACATAGTATTTTCCTGTGTCTTCTGATATAGGCCTGAAACTGGCCTGATTTTATTATTCTTTCGCTGGAGGATATCCCCAGACTTGTACTCCACTTTGATTAAGGCCGATCAGGAAGAATTCTGCTTCTGAGGGAGCTAGCAGGATAGTTTCCCCGCCTGAGGCCGGGCTGGCATACAGTTTGCCGCCAATAGGTTGATTGCGCTGGATTACTCCTTCCTTACTCGCAACCACCAGGCTGCTGGTATCTTTTGTTACCGTGGAAAAGTAGATCTGGTCATCCAGAACCAGCGGAGCAGAAACAATATTTCCTCCGGGCTGCAGATGCCAGACTAGTTTTCCTGTTTCCAACTCCAGAGCATAAAATGTTCCTGAAAGATCACTGGCGTAGACCATTTCTCCGTCTACTACAGGGCTAGCCCAAGCCCAATCGGATGTATTATAACGCCATTCTACCTTGTGGCTTTCTTCGTCGAGGGCGAGAATTTCATTATTAAACGTGCTGACCAGAATCAGACCAGTCTCTGAGACTACGGGCTGGCTGACGATGGGTCCTCCAAGATCTTCAGATTTCCATAATTGGGATCCATTTTCCGGGTTTACGGCATAGAGAATATGATCCATGGAAGCCAGGTAGATACAACCGCAGCTGTCAGACCAGCTTGGAGTAGCCCAAATCGGTTGTTCGGTCTCAAAAACCCACAGGCTGTTCCCATCAAAATCTACCGCGTAGAGATTATTGTCTGAGGAGGGCACGAAGATTGCCTGATCTGTGATCAGGGGAGAAGCAACCAGTCGGTTCTGGGCGGCTTCAAAGGACCAATTTTTTTGCCCGTTATCCGGGTTTAGACTGTACAGGTTGCTGTCATAACTGGCAGCAATTAGTTGGCTGTCATTATCAGCAAACAACGGGGCAGCATAAAAATCTACTCCATTCTCTGCCTCCAAGGGATAAACCCACTGTTGGGATCCATTTTGCAGATTGATGGCGTAGACCTGGGGACCGTAGGAAAAATACACGGTCTCCTCTTTGACGGTTATCCCTGACCACCCGGTCGCTGCGATGCGCCGGCCTGAACAGGCGCCCAGAGAGAGGGCGATGAGAGCTAACAACAGGATTAGGAAATATTTTTTCATTGTTTTCATATTTATTTACTTCTGATTATTTTACGGGACCGGGTCTAATCCCCCCTGGGAAAAAGGATTGCAGCGAAGAATTCGCCACATTCCCATGAGTCCGCCCCGGAGAACGCCGTATTTATAGATTGCCTGGTATGAATAATGAGAGCAGCTGGGGTAGTAACGGCAGGTATTCCCCGGGAGAGCTTTTGATAATGTCCTTTGATAAAGAAGGATTAAAGCCAGCACCGGGAATCTTAAAACCGTCCAGATGGTTAAATCAAGATCTTTTAGGGAAGGATCCTGTGTTTGGTGGTGATGTCCGACTTGTTCTGCACTGAGCTGATTATTCATTTATTTTGCTTGGAACTAGTACAGCTTGTCTGAAAAGAGATTCTAATGCTTCTCTGGTTTCTTCGCAATTAGAGTCTGTGAGCGGCTTGCGTGCAATCAAAACCCCATTATATCCGGGTTGTATATCCTCGAGCAGCGCATTTAAAGCTGCCCGCAGGAGTCGTTTTGCCCGGTTTCGTTTTACTGCGTTGCCGATTGACATCCCTGCTGAAACTGCAAACCGGGAAAAGGGGTGATCCACTTCTTGAACTATCAAAATAAGAAGCGGGTGGGCATATGATTTTCCAAATCGCCGCACCCGCATGATCTCAATTGAACTCCTTAGGCGAAATCTCCGTTCCACAAGTTGTATAACAAACTGAATTAACTATTCCAGTTTGTTTTCTTAACATGATTATTTTTTGTATGAGCAAGTTGATAACGGCCTTTTAATCTGCGCCGTTTCAGAACGTCTTGTCCACCTTTGCTTTTCATGCGAGCTCGGAACCCGTGGACACGAGCCCGGCGCCTTATTTTTGGCTGATACGTCCGTTTTGGCATCTTCTTATTACTCCTTCAAAATTCAAACTCAACTTCCGACGAAACATTATACCGTGAGGGGTTCGTTTGGTCAAACTTGTTTAGACAGGGTTTCGGTGAATTATTGTACCATTGAGATCCTTGTAGTAGTCATCCCTTCCGGCTTTTAAGAATATCTTTCGTCCAGAGAATAGGGCTCAGTGCTGGCTCATTAACTCCTGCTCCCAAAGCTGTCCTGTAAAGTATTATAATTTGATTACTTCGTTTCCTTCTAAAGTGAGTATTTGAGAGATTATGTACACCAGAATTCTTAACTCCCTGTCTGATAAAAAGATCGTAAAAGTACGGATTGGTTTAAGATGGACTGCTGTGGTTGTAGACCGGGATGGCCGGCAGCAGTGCGGCTTGGCTTCCACGCTTGCAGAGGATCATCACCATACCGGTGAACCAACCATTCCCAACCCAGGAGAACTGGAATCTTTATCTGCCCTGGATTTAGCATATTGGATAGAATCGGAGATACCCCTCCGACGAAGCCTCGGTTGTGCTGCCATTAACGCCCTTCTACCACAGGATCCATCCCGGTGGGTGGATCAGAATGCCGAGGGAGCAATCCTGGAGCAGGGCAAAGGAAAAAACGCTGTCCTGATCGGACATTTTCCTTTTGTGTATCATTTAAAAGAGGAATTGGGGGAATTTAACGTGTTTGACCTTAATCCGTCAGGAGAAGATTTGCCTGCCAGTGCGGCACCTGACTACCTGCCTGACGCTGATCTGGTTGCCATAACCGGGATGACATTTATCAATCATACTCTGCCTGATTTGCTATCCTGCTGCAAACCGGATGCTTTTGTGTTGGTCCTCGGACCATCAACACCGCTTACTCCGATCCTGTATGAATTTGGCGTAAATCTCCTGGCGGGTTCTGTGGTGGAAAATATTCCCGCTGTCTTGGCCGCTCTGGGACAAGGTGCTAACTTCCGGCAGATCCACCATGCCGGCGTCCGGCTTATAACTCAAATCTCTGGTTGATCTTTCGGATTTGGGAGGGGTTAATGATGGAAGAGAAAAAAATCGTGTTTCATTCAATTGGGGTTATCCATAGTCCCTTTCAAGACCCGGCAGGTATGCCGATTCAGCCCAGCGCTGCAGAGGGTGTGGAGGGTACTGTGGTCCTGGATCCGATGCTGAAGGAAGGCTTAAAGGATTTGGAGGGATTTTCCCATATAATTCTGCTGTATCATTTTCATCAAGCAGCAGAACCTGACCTGCTGGTAAAGCCATTTTTAGATCAAAAGGAACGGGGGGTTTTTGCAACCCGGGCACCCAGGCGGCCGAACGGGATTGGCCTCTCGGTTGTTCGGCTGCTGGAGATCCGGAATAATAAGCTCCAGATAACAAACCTTGATATCCTTGACGGGACACCACTGCTGGATATCAAACCCTATGTACCTTATTTTGATAAACCGGAAGTTGAACGTGTGGGTTGGTTGGAAAAACACAAGGGAAAAATCAGGGGAAAACAATCGGACGAACGATTTTTATAAGATCTGGTTCCGGGGGTTTTGAAAAATTACTTTGATTCATCTCCTTCCTCCGGTCCTCCCGTCCAGCGGATCGCAAATGCACCCAGGATCAGGGGAATCCAGAAGGTCACACCCCGGTAAGCTAAGGTAATCACCAGTGCGTCGCTGACAGGGATGTACATTGAACGAAGCGCTATGGTTAACACACCTTCAACAATTCCTATCCCGGAAGGTGTAAAAGAGACAATCCGAAATAAATGTGCCAGGCTGGTACCAGCGATTAGGGTGCCAATTGAAGCCGGCACTTGAAATGCCAAAAACATCATATAAAAGATTAATAGCAGGATGGTTTTATTGGTAATTGCTAAAATGAGGGGATAGAATAATTCGGCTGGCCGGTGCCGTAGCTCATTAATTCCGCCCACTGCATCATGGGCAAGATTCCTAGCTCCCCCTTCACTGAATTTTTCCCTGTGAATAAATGGTCTCAGGAGGCGGTTTCCCAGCCTGGCCAGCCAGGCCAGCGCATCGGAGAGGGCTTGTTCAGATTTAAATCCCAGATAGAGCAGCACACTCATTCCCGCCCACATCAATAAAAATATCACCGAGGCTGTAATTTCAGTTCCCTGGAGTAAATTCCTGCGGAAGAGAACAATCAGTCCCAATCCAAGAAGCAAGAATAATCCCAGGTAATCAAAAAGTACATATAATACTCCCGCGACTAGAGCCCGGGCGCCAGTTTTTCCTTTTTGCCGGGCATCAGCAATAAATACAGATATCCCGCCGACTCCGCCGGAAGGAGCTACTACGTTGATAAAGGTTGCTGACGTTGAGAGAATCAACAGCCGGAAGAGAGGTTTTTTAATACCAAGAGCTTGAAAGATGGTTTTAAGAGATCCAGCCATATTAACCTGCCAGAGAAAAACCAGCAGGACTGCCAGCAGTATAAAACGCCAATCCCCTTTTTGCAGCGTGATTGTGATTCTCTCGATCTCGGCAAAATGAGTCGCTAAAAAGATCACTCCCAGCAGCAAACCGATAGCGATGATGAATTTTCGCATGGGGTGATTATAGCAGAATATCCCCTGTTCTATTATGTTAGGAGTTTGTAACCAAGGAGTTTTATCGGATTACCGCCGCCTTCGTCCCCCCGAGACAATGGATATCCAATATAACAGCTGCATAACCGCGGTGAATAAGGAGGCAACATAGGTCAGTGCGGCTGCATTAAGGACGCTGTTCACACCCCGTTCTTCCTCCGCTGAGAGAATGATGCTGCTGTTACTTAACAACATTTTAGCCCGGGAGGAAGCATTTAGCTCTACAGGGAGAGTAGCCAGGGCAAATACAGCGCCTCCAGAAAAAGCAAACACACCCAGCCAGGCTATTCCAATTACATTGAGCAATAAACCCACCATGATCAGGATCCATCCCAGTGTGGAACCAATGTTTACAGCCGGCACAAGCATTGATCTTATCCGGAGGGGAAAATAGCCTTCTTTATCCTGAAGGGCATGACCCAGTTCATGGGCAGCGATGGCTACAGCGGCAACCGAATTCCCCTGGTAGACGCCAGGCGACAAACTGAGCACTTTTTTCCGGGGATCATAATGATCAGTCAGCTGCCCCTGGGTTTGTTGGATTGTGAGATCGTTTAGCCCACCACTGGAGATGATTCGCTGGGCGGCCTGTTCTCCAGTCATGCGGGAACTGGTTATAATCTTGCCCCATTTGTTGTAGGTGGACTTTACATACCACTGGGCTGCCAGCATAACTAAAATTGCGGGCACCATATAGAGCAGGTATTGAGAGTTAAAATAAAACATATCCTTTTCTCTTATTCGTCTACTATTGTTAACAGTACTTCAATCGCTTTGTCCAGTTGAGGATCAAGCTCGTTCAGGAAGTCCTCTTCTGTGAATTCCACTTGATAATCAGGTGTTAGGCCTTCACCATGGATTTGCCTTTTGTCTGGAGTTAACCAGCGGGCAATTGTCACCCGTACAGCGCCCTGGTTATCACTCAATTCAATCCAATTCTGGACAGAGCCTTTACCAAAAGTTGTCTCGCCAACCAATGGTCCACGTTCATGATCCTGGATCGCCCCGGCAACAATCTCTGAGGCTGATGCAGCCCCCTGATTTATCAGAAGAACAAGCGGGATTTTTGTTGCCAGCCCGCCCTTGTCGGATTTAAATTCCTCTAGACCCTCATCAGTTCCGTAATCCTCATAGAGAACTACATCCCCGGCGGATATGAATTCGGATGATACCTCAACAGCTGTTAGAAGGTATCCACCACCATTATTTCGCAAATCAATGATTAACCCCACAGGGTCCTGCCCTAAGATATCTTCCAGATTTTCTTTTAGCTCCTTGATGGTATCCTCCCCAAAGGTGAAGATTTGAACATAGCCGATATTCCCATCCAGAATTTCGCTATCAACACTGGGGACGGTTATCTTTTCCCGGATGATAGTGACATCAAACGATTCCGGTTCACCTTCGCGGCGGATAGTTAAAACCACCTCTGAACCGGCGGGACCAAGGACTTTCCGGATCACCAGCGACCCATCGATGCCTGTCATATCCTCCCCATTGATCATAATTACTTGATCTCCCGGCAATAAACCGGCTTCTTCCGCAGGAGAATCGGGCATGGGACTGATAATGGTCAGATACTCACTTGTGGTATCAACCCAGGCTCCGATGCCTTCATACTCTCCTTCCATGGGGATATTGGCTTGGTGATATTGATTAGGATCCATATATGAGGTGTGTTCATCCCCCAATGCATCCAGCATGCCGGAGATCGCCCCTCTCATCATGGCGGTCTCGTCAACCGGTTGATCAATATATTGTTCGTGAACGATATCCCAGGTTTCCCAGAAAGGAAGAAATAACTCTTCAGTCGAAATGTTGGAGAGATCAGGAGCTGATTCACCTTCAGATAAATGGGAGGGTGTCGGTTGCTTTGCTTCTGTCCCCCAGGGCAGATTTGGCCGGGGCAATAATAAATTGCCGACTACCGCGCCAGCAGAAAAAGCGCTGACGATCAGTACCAGCCCGGTTGCTATTCCGATTAGGATCCAGATTTTTTTATTCATACTTCACTCCGGTAAGATTTCCTTGGTTGTTCTCTCCAACAGAATATCACAAAGAGAGAAATTCTATCTAAGAAGTTTATCAATATTGGAAGGGTAAGTTCCCTAATTATTGAATCAAGTATTGATGGTGTTTTTGCTCCACAGGATCAATCCGAGCGGACTGTCGGCAAGCTGATAATATCCAGCACCAGGGGGCGATTCAGTTCATTTTCCAGGGCCAAAGCCAGGGCGTTTACAGTTTCCTGATCGAGTGGTTCCCGGGATCGGATTGTCGCACTGATCAACAGCTGATCCCCGGTTCGATTACTTTCAATATCCAGGATTGAAAATTCCTCCGTCAGAAGGGATTCATTTAGGACCCGTTCAATGGTATTCTGCTCCCGGGTTTGTTTAATGATCCCGTTCATGATGATCACCAGGGGGATAGTAATCAGGAAAACCAGGAAAGCAATCCCGGTTACCCCTTTCTGGACCCGTTTTTTGGTCTCTGGTTCCAGGTTGAGGGGATGAATGCCCAGCAGGGAAAAGACAATTACGCCGGCAAGACTGATAGTGACAAGGTTGGTGGTGAACAGCAGCAGCGCACCGCCAGCTGCTTGCATATTACCGTTTGCTAAACCCAAGCCGACTACACTGAGAGGAGGAGCCAAAGCTGCAGCAATGGCTACGCCAGGGAGAGCTGCGCTGACATCCTTCCTGCTCACAGCATACGCGCCAGCCATCCCGGAAGCCAGGGCGATGAATAAGTCCAGGATGGTGGGTTGGGTCCTGGCAATGATTTCTGGAGTCATGTCTTTTAATGGAGATAACAATCCAATCAAAATTGCCACAACGATCGAAGCCAGGACTCCTTTAAAGGCTGATTCCAGAGATGTCCGGATCAGGCGTACTTCTCCGAGGACGATCCCGAGGGAAAAACCGAGAATGGGGGACATCAAGGGAGCAACCAGCATGGCCCCGATCACAACTGCCGGGCTGTTCAAAAGCAGTCCCAGGGTAGCGATGATGGAGGAGAGGATAATCAGCATAAAATAATCTCTGCCGGGTTGAGCATCTTCAACCAATTCCTCCCGAACCTCAAGCTGATCTTCAGTAGTCAAGGTGGGAAAGAGATTAAATATAGAAGTAAAGGCTTTGCGAAGTAAAAATTCCCGTGTACCGCTGTATCCTTTGACCATGATTGAGGTCTTTGGAGACTGGGCGGCAATTCTTATTGGGATGCTTCCAAACGCAAACTGGTCAAAAGTTCCCTGTTCAGTGGCGCCGACAATAACCAAATCGTAGGCTTTGGCTTCCTTAAGGATGCCGTCCAGGGCATTATCAGCCATGATCACTTTCATCTCTGGCGGTTGGCTGAACTGCAAGCCATTCAGGGTGTCTTCGATGGTCTGGTGATTTTCGTCCATTCGGCGGGGGGTAGCCCTGCCAACCTGGACGTAAAGTCCTGTGACAGCAGCCCCCGAACTTTGGGAGAGAGTGGCTGCCAGACGGGCGCCAATAGGCGCATTGGGACCGCCAGCCGTTGGCACCAGGATGGACTTAATTTCTTGCCGTTGATCTCCTTTAACAATTAATACATCACAGGGAGCATTTTTGATAATCGGGTCAATCACCGGGCCCAATGATGTTGAGCTTGGACTGGGCGTCCCGAGCCAACCGAGGACGATGTGATCCACATCTTCTTCCCGGGCGGTATCCAGGATACCTTCCGAGATGCTGCGAGAGACCCGGGTCATGGTTTGGACCCGGAATTCTTCTTTTGTCGCCTGGGCAATAGCTCCATCCAACAGGACCCGGTCAGTTTGTGCTTGGGACCGGCCCTCAGCTAATGGGACTTGGCCAGGGACAGTTATCACCCGCAAAGCAATTACCTTACCTCCTTTATGGCGGACCAGAGAACCGGCGAAATGAAGCAAATTCTCTGCTGTATCCGGGTTGGCAATAGGAACAAGGACACGAGTACTCTTTTTGGTTTTCTCTTCTTCAAAGGGTGCCTTAAAAACAGTAATTCCTTCCTTTGCTTGAATACTGTGGTGCCGGCCATAAAAGATGAAAATTAATAATCCGGCCAACAGCAGCAAACCGGCTGCAGGTGCATATGCTGCCCAGGTCAATGTTAGCAGCATATCAAATATTAATGTCAGGGCAGGGATCCAGGGATGAATAGGCAAGTGAAAAGAGGATGAGGTTATTTGTTCCCTTCTGGTGAGGGTGAAATTAACCGCCATTAACACCATCAGGTAGAATAATCCGCCTATCCGGGCAAGGTCTTGCAGTGGGAACAGCAGCGTGAGCAGGATCAGAAGGGTAATCAGAATGATCAGGTAAACTGGTGCCTTGGAACGCTGGTTGGTTTGTTTAAGAATTGGGGGACAGAAGCCGTCACCAGTCATGGCAAAACCCAGGCGGACCAGGAAAGACAGCACCCTGTTTAAGGCGAGCGGGATTGCCACAGCCCCTAGGAATAACATACCGGCCCGAGCCCATTTCCCGGCAATTAACTCAGCCGTTCCAGCTAGCGGGAATCCTGGTTCGACCAAAGACCCGGCTGGGTTCAGACCGATAATCACGGCAGCGATAAAGGCGGTAACCAGGCCGGCCAGGATGGGAGCAATAAATAACGCTCTGGGCGCATTGGTAGTGCGTTTGGTAATTTCACCCTGCAGACCCGCTGTGATCTCCAATCCCACAAATGCGACTAACAGGAGATTTACGAGAGTCTTCCAATCTACCTCAGTCGGAGCCAGGTTGGCCAGCTCCATTCTGGGTGCAGCAATCAGACACAGAGTCAATAAGACGGAAAATATCAGGATTAACAGGGTATGGTTTGTTCTTTTCTGAATAGGAAGGAGTCTTATTCCAGCAGTGACAATAAGAATGGCGGCAGCAATGGGGTTTCCCGGCAGGTTGATTCCAAACAGGGTTTTTAGCAAGGCAATTGTTTGCTGGGCAAACCCCTGGATCAGGACCCCGGCTGCGGCGATGCCTGCCAGGAGCAGTGTCCACCCGGTGATAAAAGCCAGCCAGTTGCCTTCTTCACAGGATTGAACCAGCCGATATGCCCCTCCTGGCTCAGGGACACTCATAGACAGTTCTACATAACCAAGCATATTAACCGCCACAAAGAGGGCGATGATTAATGCAATAACCGGAATGGAGGTGCCGGCTTCGAAAATTAAATCTCCCAATAATACAAACACAGAGAAGACCAGCATCACCCCGAGACTCTTGGTAACAGCACGAAACAAATTGATACTGTAGCTGAATCGGATATGTTGGGAGTATTCGTTATCATTCATGAGAGTTTCCTTTTCATAATCGAGACCATAATTGAGGCATCTTGTGTTTTATGTCAAGGATTGAAGTTAAGTGCATATCAACCGCATTGGTCTGGTCCTTAGTCCCAACCAGTGAAGTATAAAATCCGAGTTCCTTTGCCGGGAGCAGGTTTTGCAGCAGATCATCAAATAATACACACCTGGAGGGAATGGTTTCACCCGCCAGACGGAGCGCAATCCGGTATGCTTCCGGATTGGGTTTAACAATAAAGTCCAGGGCATAAAGATCAACAATCCCGGAAAAGAGATCATTTATGCCCAGTGTTTGGAGCACATTCCCGGCATGCCGATGGTCTGCGTTGGTGAAAACCCACAAATTCTGTGGAAGACTTAAGAGCAGATCCCGGAGTTCCGGGTCCGGGGCTAGATAATCTTTTAATGGGAGATTATGGACATAATTAAGGTAGTCCTCTTCCTTGACCTGATGGTGGATTCGGAGTCCTTCCAGGGTTGTCCCATAGGTTTTCCAGTATTTATTTCTGGTTGCGGAGACCTCTGCCTCAGGGATTCCTACTTCCTCCTGCATGTATTTAAAAATCCTGAGCTTGATTTGTTCCCACAGACCGCTTGAGGCAGGATATAGTGTCGCATCAAGATCAAAAAAGAGGGTGGAAAAATGCATACCCGCATTATACCTGATCCTGATCCTGAAGGTCGGTCCGTGGGATTTCACCCATTTCATTTCCTGCACTCCGTTATAATATCATCATGTCCATCCAGATCTTATCCGAAGAAGTTGCATCCCAGATTGCGGCAGGGGAGGTTGTTGAGCGTCCTGCTTCTGTGGTGAAGGAATTAATTGAGAATGCGCTTGATGCCGGTGCAGATCAAATTACCATCCTGATCCGGGAAGCGGGAAAACGCCTGGTTGAAGTGGTTGATAATGGCGCAGGCATTCCAGCTGGGGAATTGAATTTGGCAGTACACCGTCACGCAACCAGTAAATTAAGGGACGCAGTCGATATATTCCGGGTTTCTACCTTGGGATTCCGGGGAGAGGCGTTAGCATCGATTGGATCTGTTTCCCACTTATCACTTTTATCCCGGGTTCAGCGGGAGGATTTGGGTGCTGGAATTAAGGTAGAGGGCGGCGACATAACACCCCCAACCCAACTTGGTATGCCGCCAGGGACTACTGTTCGTGTAGAATACCTTTTTTATAATGTGCCGGCCAGACTAAAATTCCTAAAAACAGACCGGACAGAAAAAAGACATATCAACGATGTAGTTAGCCGGTATGGGTTGGCCAATTCCGGAGTTCGCTTTAAACTCCATCACGATGATGAACTGGTTTTTCAAACCAGCGGCAGTGGTGACCTCAGGGAGGTCATTAGTACGATATATGGTGTGGAGACGGGCAGGAAAGTAATTGAGGTTTTTTCAGAGGATGATGTCCTGAAAGTGACTGGATTTATCAGTCCTCCGGGCTTAACAAGATCCAACCGGAACGAAATGCTCTTTTTTGTTAATCAGAGACCGGTTCAGGATCCCGCACTCAGTAAATCACTGACTCAGGCATATCACACCCTGTTGATGAAAGGCCGGTATCCTATAGCTGCTCTTTTCCTAGAACTGCCGCCGGAAAAGGTGGATGTAAATGTGCATCCAACCAAGGCAGAGGTAAGGTTTGAAGACAAGGGGGATGTCTTCCGAAGTGTTGGCCGGGCAGCCCGAAGGGCTTTACTTGCCCACACCCCTGTTCCTGAGGTTGGCAGCCTGGGGGGCGTACATCTTTGGGGAGGTCCAGCGCCAGATCACCGGGATCTGCAGCGGCGGATAGATCCGACTTGGGAGATGGCAGGGGATACTCATCAGGAAGGGGTTTTTGGCAGGGGTGTGGAATCCCAGCAGATTCCCGCCGATATAGGGTCACCGATTCTACGGCTGATCGGGCAGGTAGCAGCTACATATTTAATAGCGGAAGGACCGGATGGATTGTACTTGATTGACCAGCACGCAGCCCATGAGAGAATCTTATTTGAGAAATTTATGGCTGCCAAAAATCAAAAGGCACTTTCCCAGATTTTACTCGAGTCGGTTGTGGTTGAGTTTTCTCCCAGCAGTGCTGACCTGGTAAACGAGTTTCTACCTGTACTGAAAAAACTGGGTTTTGAACTGGAAGATTTTGGCCCGGGGGCTTATGTGATCCGGGCGATACCGGCACTATTACAGGGGGTCTCCCCGGAAGCGATTCTTAAAGCGGCAGTTGAAGATCTAGAGGTGGATGAAACACCGCTGGAAAAGAATATTGAGGAAATGATAATTGCCAGGGTCTGTAAAAGAGCTGCGGTTAAGGCTGGACAGATCTTATCTCCTGAAGAAAGCAAACAACTGATGCTTGATTTAGAAGCTTGCCAGTCTCCCCGAACATGCCCTCACGGGCGTCCAACAATGATTCATTTATCTGTTGATTTACTGGAAAGGAAATTTGGACGAACGGGGCCAGGGTAAAATCCAATCCATTTACTTACATATTTCGCAGGCGATTAAAATCGCGGCTCAGGGTCAGACCAGCCGTCGACCCTTCGACCCCCCTCAGGATATAACCTCCGCCGATTTTTTGGTTATCGTGAATCCCATCATTTATCGAAAATCAAAAGCGTCCCTGGAGAGGTAGTTTATCCTGAGTGAACACTGAACGAAGGTGAAGTGGGAACCGAAGGGCCCGGCGCCAGCCTTGTTATAGACTTCAGTCTTGGAACCCACGTGGATGAACACGACTGAGTCAAGAAAACAAAAAGCGCTGGGAGCCTGATCTAATTTCATCCCTGCAAGAATACCTCAGGCAGTTGGTGGCACTCACCGCATCCTACCTGTGGTTCTTTTACATCCTGGTGGGTTTTTGTGCAAAAAGCCTTAACCTGTACCTGGGGGGATAGGAAAGGAAAAGGCCGTTTCAGGGTTGGTTTCAACTGCAGATGCTCACAGGAATTCGCCCGCTGGATCCGCGGAACCGGGCAGGTGTCACATAATGCAGGCTTCCATTCCAGGACCGGATTCGCTGAATTCAGCAGTCGGCAGACTTCATGGTCTCTTCCACGGTGATAATCCCCGAAAAAGAAATGGCATTCAATTCCCGAAGGTGTTTTCATACTCTGGTTATATATCCCCCGGTGCGGGTATCGATTCGAATCGTATCGCCTTCCTCGACGAAATTTGGCACATCCACTTCAAGGCCGGTAGAAGTAGTCACAGATTTGGTAACGCTGGTGGCTGTATTCCCACGGATGGAGGGATCAGCGCGAACGACCTGCTGGTCTACCGTGGTTGGTAGGTCAATATCCAGCGGATCACCTTTATAAAATGTTAATTTCACTTCCATTTCATCTGTCAGGTATTTAGTACTTTCTCCCAGAACGTCACCACGGAGGGCGGGTTGTTCGTAAGTTTCAACATCCATGAAGTAGTAAAGTTCACCATCGTTATACATATACTTCGCGTTCCTGAAATTAAGACGAACATCCTGGACGGAATCACCTGAATTAAACTTCTTTTTTAGTCTTGTTCCTGAACGAAGATCTCGTACATCTACCCGGATGGTGGCTTTACCCCGGCCCGGTTTGTGATGATCGTACTCCAGAACTTTGTAGAGATTTCCATCTAATTCAAAGGTTACACCTTTTCGCAATTCATTAACATCAATCATTTTTTTTGCCCTTGGTTAATTTATTTATGCAAAATCTACCAGGTGATTATATTCTACAGTTAAATAGGTGACAAGGGAGAGGGAATGGCTAATCAATAAATTTTGCCCAGATGGCGGTCGTGTTTTCTCAAGGGAAATTTATTGTCCGGGCAGCCTATCCTCCGGGGTTGTTTTCAGTGGATATGTGCTGCAGGCAGGTGTAATCCCTCCTAAATTATGGTAAACTTACAGTTGATTAGAAAGGGACAATTCATGATGGCGGACAAAAAACGGATCATTTGCATCGAGGATGAGCCCGAAACCACTAATCTGATGAAACTGATATTAGCCAGAGAAGGTTATGAAGTCTTGGGCGCCAATGGCGGCGAAGAGGGTCTGGCTTTGGTTAATCAAGAGATCCCTGATCTGATCCTGCTGGATTTAATGATGCCTGAGATGGATGGCACGCAGGTTTTTCAGCGATTAAAAGAAAATGAGAAAACCCGGGACATCCCGGTCATTGTTGTTACTGCAAAAGTTCAGAGCATTGACATAGTCCTTTGGCGGCAGGTAGCCAAAGTAGATGACTATATCACCAAACCTTTCCGCCCGGAAGAATTGGCAGAACGTGTAAAGTACGTGCTCTCTCAAACAGAGGAATAAGATTTCCTGGAATCCGCGTTTGTTCACCCTAATTCACCATGATTGAAGTTAATGTAATAAATAAAACTCGAAGTTTGGATAAACCGCTTCGAGTAAAAAATTGTGACACATTCTTGTGCCGTTTCCGGGGATTAATGTTCCGGAATGAATTAGACCTTGAAGACGGTTTACTGTTGATCCAGAAAGGCGAAAATCGGTCCAATGCCGCAATTCATATGTTTTTTGTAGGCATGGACCTGGGCGTAATCTGGCTGAACAATGCCCGGACAATCGTTGACATGCAAGTGGCGGAAAGTTGGAAACCGCTCTATACGCCCCGATATCCAGCCAGGTATGTGCTGGAGATTAACCCGGATCGGATGACTGAATTTAAAATTGGAGATCAACTGACCTTTGAAGAAAATAATCCGCTTTAGTATTCTTTTGGTGTTAACCATCAGTCTGGTTCAACCTGCCTTTGCACAGGAGAACCAGCCCGGCGGACCAACCTATATTGTTAAGGCTGGAGATACTCTGTGGACCATCGCCAGAAACCTTCATGTTTCCTATGATGAACTGCTGTCTGAAAACGGGTTAACCGGAGAAAGTTCTATTATCCCAGGTATAGTATTGGATATACCCGGTATGGAAGAAGTCACGGGTGTGCTGTCAACGGTTAAGGTAGCTTACGGTGAATCACTGCAGAGCATCAGCCGCCGCTACGATGTGCCAATAGATACTTTAATTCATCTAAACCGGTTGACCAGCCCAGTGGAACTTTATGTTGGTGTGTCTGTCGTTCTGGCGTCAGAAGAGGAAACCATCGATCACGCCGGTAAGCGTGTATCCCTGGCTCCTGAACAATCTTCCCTGGAATTAGCAGTAACTGAAAACCTGAATCCCTGGGACCTGGTGACCACAAATGCTCAGCATGGCGAATGGGATCTGATCCCGGGTGAGGTTCTTTACGTTTATGGTACCGAGTCCTCGGGACCGGGCGCATTTCCGGAAGAGATTGGAAAAGTTGCCTATACTCCGGAAGACTTTATCCAGGGGCATACGGTTGTAGTTAAAGTAAAAGCTCCTGAAGGCACTACCATCCAGGGATCTCTGGGGGAATATCCGCTTTCATTCAACTCTGAGACCGGTGTGAACTATCTGGCTCTGCAAGGTTTACATGCGAAGGAGACGCTGGGTTTAAAACCGCTGTCCCTCTCAGGTGCGCTGCCAGATGGTACTCCTTTTGCTCATACACAGATGGTACAGGTCTTCAGTGGTGAGTATCCCTACGAGGAAATTACCAATGTTCCGCTAGAGACAGTTAATCTGGAAATTACGGAAGAAGAAACTGCCCAGCTGGAGGATATAGCCAACCAGGCCACGGCAAACAAATTCTGGCAAGGAGAGTTTCAGAGTCCTGTACCTTCAGAGCTCAGTACTTGTTGGCTGTCCTATTATGGCAACCGCCGGTCCTATAATGGCAGTGGATATTTCTATTACCATACAGGATTGGATTTTTGCAGTCAGTTTGGAGGAAATATTTTCGCGCCAGCGCCAGGCAAAGTTGTTTTCACTGGTCAATTGCCCATCCACGGCAATACAACAATGATCAATCATGGTTGGGGAGTATATACCCTATATGCTCATCAATCTGAGTTCCTGGTACAGGAGGGAGAACGGGTTAATGCGGGTGATTCCCTTGGATTAATCGGTTCAACCGGCAGATCCAGCGGACCACATCTGCACTGGGAAGTTTGGGTAGGGGGTATCCAGGTTGATCCGATGGATTGGCTGGTAGGAAGTTATCCTTAAGGACAAGCAGTTGTTCTGGTTTGGGTATTTATCCTCTACCAAGGTTGTCTGCCAGAAAGAGTAGAGTATAATATACAGGCTTGAACTAAAAAATATTCAAGCCTTTGTATTCGTATGTGTAAGGAAGGTTTATGGCAACAGCGTTATTATCCCTCCGAGAGGATTATTGGGAGGAATATGAACTGGAGGATGAGGATATCTCATACCTCTATGAGTACTTATTAGAAAATGAAACTCCTCTAACCTCAGAGGAACTTATGCCCATCCTGGTTGAGCAGCGGATTTCCAGAGAGAAAGTCCAGCTGGAGAAAAAACGCCTGGATGGAAACGAAGTTTATTTTCCGAAAGAGGACTATCAAGTTGGGAAAAGGCTGGTGTTCCCTGCCTTTGAGTGGCAGAAAGGGGAAGTGATTGAGCTTCGTTCCGGTGAAAACCCGGCCGTAGGTCAATTTAATGTCATTCAAGTTGAATTTGAAAGTGGAGAACACCGTGAGTTTGCCGCTGGGATACAAGACCATGTCTTAAATATTCCTCCCGAAGCTGCTCAAGCTGATTCCCTAAACCCTGAGCTTGTGATTGGGGAATACAGTGGGCTGCTTGCAGAGCAAATTGAGCTTGGTTTATCTGTAAATGAGGATTTTGTTCAAATCGCAGGGCGCTGGTTTTTACGGGCTCTGTTAGTAGATGTTAATACAGGACATTTAAACTTGGCGGAAGCGGTCCTGGATATGAACCAGGGAGGACCATTATCCACAGCTGAGTTGGTTAAGGATCTGGATTTACCTGCTGATGTAAATTCGAATTTAATAGAATTTTCCCTTGATCTGGCTTTGCAGGAAGACCCCCGGTTTGATGAAGTGGGTCCAGCAGGCATTGTTGCCTGGTATTTAAAAGCCCTGGAGCCGGCAAGCGTTCAGGAACCGCCGATATATTTAAAATACCTGCCCATTGAATACGATCCTGATTCCCTGACTGAGGATATGCTGGCTCTGGAGAAATCTCTAGATGATGAGCTAACCCCCTGGAAGAATCGACAACGGTACAATGTGGAGGATGTTGAAGTTCGATTAATCTTTCCCCATTGGCGGGCAGGAACACTTCCCCTATCAGAAAGAGTTAAACCGTTGTTCCCTACGGCATATGAAGCTCCCCGGATCCGGTTTACCCTCGTTGATGGCAATACCGGGGACCGTTTTCCAGGCTGGGTTGTCCGCAAAGAGCGCTATGTCTCGGGATTAAAAGAATGGTACGAAAAGAAAGGCTTGATTCCGGGAGGTATCGTTTATATCAAACCCGGAAAAGAACCTGGAGAGGTGATCGTTGAGACAAAAAGCTCCCGCTCAACCAAGGATTGGATGCGTACTATCCTGGTGGGGTCTGATGGAGAATTGGTATTCGCGACGTTAAAACAAATCGTCTCATCCGATTATAATGCAAGGATGGCGATCGTCGTCCCGGATATAGATCCAGTAGATCAAGTCTGGGAAAAGAATCAAAAAGTACCACCGCCGTTTGAACAAATTGTGGTGGATACGGTGCGGGAATTAACCAAGCTTAACCCGCAGGGACATGTCCATGTCACGGAATTATACGCGGCTGTAAATACAGTGCGCCGCTGCCCGCCAGGACCGCTGATGTCATTGCTGGAAACCCGCCCCTGGTTTGTGCATGTGGGCGATTTGCATTTCCGGTTTGATGATTCTGAGAGGATTTAACTTAATCCAGTTGGGAAGGAAGGAGAGCAGCGGTGCCTAAACCTAAGTTATCCAGCTTGCTGAAACCTACGGTTGAAACGCCGTTTCAGATTGATTTCGATTGGTGGAAGACAAACGACCGCTCCTGGCGTGTTCATTTAAGAAGCTGTCTCTGTAAGGAACACCAGGAGATGTATGCGGACCTCTCCGGTGACGAGGAAGTGGATTGGATAGATCCGGAAACTGCAGAAGTACAATCCGTGGATGGACTGCAGCACACTTTGATTTCCCACTGCGCCCAGGAAGAGCAATTCATCACTGAACACACAACCTTAACCGAAGCGCTTTTCCGGCTTTTCCTATCCAACGGCAACCACCCCTTATCCCCGGATGAGTTAGCGGAAGAACTGGACCGTCCTCCGCAAAAAATATTGCAGACCATCTCCGGTCGGCGGGTTTATAAAGGGATCCGGCCCGCCCCTAAAAAATAAGGGCTGCATAGGACTGTAAATATGCCCTCGTAGCTCAATGGATAGAGCACCGGACTTCTAATCCGACGGCTGCAGGTTCGAATCCTGCCGAGGGCGCTTGTTATTTAAATTCGAGGAAGCGTAATCCTTCAAGGATTACGCTTCCTTTATTAACTCATATTCAACTATCATTACTATACAACTTTATCCTAGCGATTTATGGGTAAATCGAAAAAAAATTCCAATAAATAACGAATATCGCCAAAAAGTATTGATAAAATTACGAATTACTGTATAATACTAATATGTTTGATGATCTTGATCGCCAAATTATTTCAATTCTTCAGTACGATGGCCGCACGCCATTCACGACGATTGCGAAGGAGTTGGATACTACCGAAGGAACGGTAAGGCGGCGGGTAAAACAGCTCATAGATAATGGATTGATGCAGATTGTTGCTATCGTTGAACCCCATAATATGGGAATTGATGAAGCGGCCATGGTCGGTATCTCAGTCCAAGCCAACCGGATCTCCTTCGTTGCTGATGAAATAGCCAAACTGCCAGAAGTTTCCTATTTATTCCAGGCAGCCGGGGATTTTGACCTGGTTGCGGAAGTCTATTGCAGGGATCGTGATCATTTTATTTCCTTCCTCAATGATGAATTACAGCAGATTGAAGGTATTGAACGAACACAAACATTCATGATGCTCAAAATGCACAAACTATCTTATCGTTGGGGAGAAGCCCGTCCTCCTGGGTTTGCCCAGGAATATTTTGAAAATAATGGGGAAGGTGAATAACTGTTTTTTGAGTTTTATTGATATTCCGGGAAAAACTGTGAACGGACTGACCCATTCAGAAACCATTGCAAATCTTGTCCATGAAAACTCAGTGGATATACTGACCGATGTCGGCTTTTGTGTTCCGGATGAGGACCTTCTGACCCGGCTCGATAAAGCAGGTTTTATCGTTGATCGGGAGTCCCAGATGGTCCGGATCACCCTTGACCTGTTGGAAACTGCCCTCAAGAGCCTGCCCGGGGATTTCGTTTTATATTCCAGGGATGGGGCCCAATTGGATAAATTTGGGAAAGAATCCTGTTTTATGGGGGCGGGGACTCCGGTTAATGTCTTTGATCTCGATACCGGGGAACATCGGTCTGCTACCAGGCAGGATGTTCGCCAGGTCGTCACCATTCAAGATGCTCTCCCCCAGGTTGATATTGTCCGTCCTACAGTAACCGCCACCGACCAGGGAGAATATTCCGATCTGGTGGAGATTGCTGAATTATTAAGAAACACCACCAAACCCATTGTTCACCGCACGTTATCTCCCGATCGGGTTGACCCGGCCGCCGAAATGCTTTTCTCAGTTGCGGGTGGGGAAGAGGCATTCCGCGCCAAACCCAACTTTGCCACGCTTTACTGCCCGATCAGCCCCGGGTATTTCACCCCGGAAAACATCCACTGTATGCTTAAATGGGCTGAGCATGGTATCCCAATAACTTTATTAAGCATGGCGATGGGTGGGGCATCGGCGCCGGCAACTCTCCTGGGGGAATTAATTGTGATCAACACCGATATCCTGGCCTGGATAGTGGTTCTGCAGATCCTTTTTCCCAAAATGCCGCTGCTTTACGGCAGTGTATCCGCTGTCCTCGATATGAAAACAGGGTTGCTGCCCCTGGGCGCGCCAGAAAGGGGGATGATTAACAGCGGAGCTGCCATCATGGGTAATTATTATGGCATGCGCTCCATGTGCGGCGGACTTTCTTCAGACGCCAAAGAATTGGACGCACAGGCAGGTTTCGAAAAAGTTACCACGGCGATCCCCTTGCTCCAGGAAGGGGCATCCATTATATATGGGGTTGGCGCGACAAATGCCGGATCAACAATATCTTATCAGCAGTTGATTTTTGATAATGAAATCATTGCTGGAATACGCAGGATGTGGGAAGGTATTAAGATTCATGATCCTAAAGAAGAAGTGGAGCTTATCAAGTCACTGACTCCCCGGGGAAATTTTATGTCCGCTGACCATACGAGACTGAATTACCGCCGGCACTGGTATCCTGAAATCATCAGCCGTGATACCTACGATACCTGGAAAGAAAAAGGCCAGCCTATAGACCAGATTTGCAGCAGGAAAGCGCAGGAAATTGTGGATACCCATCAACCCCCTCCACTGCCTGGAAAAGCAGCAGGACAGATTGAGAGTATCATGCGCCGCTATATTCCAGATTTTGGATTTGAAAACTAATCTCAACGTCTGGAAGGCGTTCCTCAAGTGGAATTAATAAAAAATATTTCAGAAAAGGAGCGGGAATTAAAAAGCTAAAAATAACTTCTTTCGAACGTGAAAAAAAATATCCAAATTGGTTTATAAAGGAGAAGAAAATGTCAGAAGAACTTTTTAATAAATTAATACAGGCAGTAGTTGATGGGGAACCAGAAGATGCTGAATCATTGGCCAAACAAGCCCTGGACCAGAAAGTAGATCCCCTCAAGTGCATTAACATGGGTTTGATGCCCGGTATACAAAAAGTTGGGGAATTGTTCTCATCGGGAGAATATTATTTACCTGAACTGATCATTGGCGCCGATGCCATGAAAGCCGCCCTGGAAATCCTTGAACCTGCCCTGGTTGGTGGTCAGGAGCGAGAAGTAGTTGGCCGTGTGGTGCTGGGGACAGTCGAAGGAGACCTGCATGAAATTGGGAAAACCCTTGTCGGTACAATGCTCACCGCCAATGGTTTTAAGGTGACAGATATCGGTGTCGACCAGAATCCAGAAGCTTTTGTTGCAGCCGTGAAAGAGCAAAAAGCAGATATCGTGGGTGCGTCAGCCCTGCTAACAACCACCATGCTTCAGCAGAAAAAACTTGTTGAAGCCCTGGAAGGTGCCGGACTGCGAGATAAGGTGAAAGTTATGGTTGGTGGAGCACCAGTGACTGACAAATATGCCGTCGAGATCGGCGCGGATGGGTACGCCGAAGATGCCATTTCAGCCGTTGATGTTGCTTATCGGCTGATGGATGCGCCTGCATAGGAGGAAATCAGATGGATCGTCCCCCGATTGAACCAATCAGGACTTCACTGAAGTTAAACTTCCTGGATGATCAGCAGTTGGCTGCTCTGCAAGAGGCCACGCTTCAGATCCTCGAGAATACAGGTATCCAATTCCCTTCTGAAAAGGCATTGGATATCTTCGCCAAGCATGGCGCAGAGGTTGATCATGATTCACAAATTGTCAAAATCCCACGCGACCTGGTGTTTAAGGCAATGGCGACGGTTCCGCGATATTTCAGGCTGGGAGCGCGGAATCCCGAGTTTGATCTAGAACTTCAGGAAGGGGTTTCTTTTTTTACAAATGACGGCTGCGGTCATAAGGTTGTTGACTTTAAAACAGGCGAGCATCGAGCGTCTACAAAAGCCGATGTGGGCATGATGGCCCGCATAAATGACTATTTATCCTCCATGGCTTTCAGCTGGACAATGGTCAGCGCCCAGGATTGCGGCGTTACCTCTCCATTACATGAGATTGATGTGACCTGGAGAAATAATTCCAAGCATTATCAAAGCGTGACCATGATGGGTGAGGAAATCTGCCGTTATGGGGTGGAGATGGCAACAGTTCTTCGGGGGAGCAAGGAAGAAGTCCGCCGCCGTCCACCGATCTCTTTGATCGTATGTACCATTGCTCCCCTGGTTCAGGATAAAGAAGCCATCGAAGGCGCCCTGGTTCTGGGAGAGGCCGGGATCCCGATTGTGATCATGTCAATGCCTACTCTGGGCACAACGGCACCGGCAACCTACGCGGGGGCATTGGCAATCGGCGATGCCGAGGTCATCAGCGCCACTGTGCTCATGCAGCTGGCAAATCCAGGCGCACCGGTATTCCATTCCATACTCCATGCCTGGGCGGATCCCCGCACCGCGGCTTATGTGGGGTATCCATTGGATTCCCGGGTTCGGTACGCCCCGGTAGAAATGGCACACCATTGGGGCATGCCTGCTTTGGGAGGAGCTTTTGGAACAGAATCACCCGAATTGGATAATTGGAGATCTGCTGCTGAAGTAGCGACTGACCCCCTGCTGGTGGGTTTGTCTGGAGCAGAGATTGTTACCGGGATTGGCCTGCGTGATACTTACACCCTGTTATATCCTGAAGCTATGATCCTGGATGATGATCTTTATCACAGGGCGCGTTATTCTCTGACTGAAATGGAGGTAAATCCCGAGACACTGGCAATTGATGTGATTGATGCGGTAAAGCCTGGGGGGCACTTCTTAAGTCAGAAACACACCCGGGTACATATGCGGACAGCAATGGTTCGCAGTGTGATCCACCAATTGGATAGAAAGGGGAAATATCGCGAGCCGAAAGAATATGCCCGGGAAAAGACGAAATGGATCCTGGATAATCACCATCCAGAACCGCCCTCAGAAGATATTCAGAAGGAGATTAACAGGATACTAAACAGTGCTGAGAAGGAATTAAAAGAAAACTGACAAAGAAATAACGATGGAATTACCAGATCAGTATATAACTGGTTTATGCATTAACGATAATTTCCATCTAGGAGGAGTATGGTATCAAAAACTCCAGATCTACTGGCATTTCCAACCAAGCATAAAAGGCAAGTATTAACCCAATCGCAGCTTGATTCCCTCAAATCTGGGACCTATCAGATCCTTGAAGAAGTTGGGATCAGATTTCCATCCCAGGAAGCATTAAGTATATTTGCTGATTCTGGAGCTGATGTAGATTGGGATACCCAGGTAGTCAAGTTGAAACCCGATTTGGTTGATAAAGGACTCTCGTCCGCTCCCCGATCGTTTATCCTGGGTGGCAGAGAGCCGAGATTTGATCTGGTCCTGGATGGAAAGCACTCCTATCTATCCACAGATGGCTGCGGGACCCGGGTAATTGATCTTAAGACCCGGCAGGAAAGGAGTTCGCGGAAAGAAGATGTGGCCCGGATGGCCCGCATTTGCGATGCGCTACCATTGCTTGGTTTCTTCTGGCCGCTGGTGAGTGCCCAGGATCATGGCCTCACGGCACCGCTGCATGAATGCCATGCTGGATTAACCAATACCCTGAAACATGTCCGGGGGGGTACAACAGTTTTCCCGGAATTGGCTCCCTACCTGGTTGAGATGGCAACGGTTGTTTCTGGAAGCGAGAAAGAGCGCCGGAAACGGTCCCCGATTTGCGCCAATATCTGCACCATAGCCCCCCTTACTCATGATCAGCATGGCATCGAAACTGCCCTGGTTTATGCTGAAGCTGGCATTCCTACCAGTTTTATGGCCATGCCAACCATGGGATCCACTGCACCGGCTACGCCCTGGGGTGCCCTGGTGGAGGGGGATGCAGAAGTTATCAGCGCCATGGTGTTGATGCAATTAGCGCACCCGGGAGCTCCGGTATTCCACTCTATAGAAGTCTCCCTGATGCACCCCCGCACGGGTGGGTATGTTACCGGTGTGGATATACCATTTGGCACAATGACAGTGCAAATTGCCCACAATTGGAATGTTCCCTGCCTGGGAGGTGGAGGAACCAGCAATGATGCCAAAGATATCGGTTGGTACTCCGGCAGCGCTTCAGGTATGGGTGCGGCTTTTATCCCTGTAAGTGGGGGAGAAATTTGCGGATATCTGGGTATGCTGGATGGTTCCATGCTGCTCTATCCTGAGCAAATCATTCTTGACCATGAATTGTGTTACGAGATTTATTTATCCTACCAGGAGTTCGAATTTAAAGAAGAAGACCTTGCCCTGGACGTGATTAAATCCGTTGGTCCAGGTTCCCATTTCTTGAGAGAGAAACACACCAGGGAGCACATTCGTGATTTTTCCTTGGGTTTAATTACAAGTGAAATCTATCTCGGTGATGAGCGAAGACCTTCCCGGGAAGTTGCCCTGGAGGAATTTAACCGGATCAATGAAACCCATTTTCCTGAACCGCTGCCCAAGGAAAAATTATCTGAACTGGATCGTATCCTGACAGCAGCTGAAAAAGAAGCATCGCGGTTGGGCACCTAGAAGGTATCTATGGAAAACCAAACACCAAAATCTTTAGGTTTCCGTATGCCGGCTGAATGGGAACCTCATCAAGGGACCTGGCTGATCTGGCCCCATAACGATACCCACGAAGGATCCCAATTGCACCTGGAACACCTGTGGTTGGAAATGACTCAGGTTCTTCAAGCAGGCGAAATAGTGCACATTGTGGTGCCTGATGACCCGCGTTTGGAGCATCTTCAGCATCAATTAAGATTTTTCCATATACCAGATAAGAATATTGATATTCATATCATTTCCAACGATGATGTCTGGGTCAGGGATTGTGGACCGATTTTCCTGGTCAATGAAGAAGGGAAGCTAGCAGTTACCTCCTGGAACTTTAATGGCTGGGGGAAGCGGTTTCCCTACCAAAAAGATCGCTTAGTTCCGGCGAATGTAGCCAAGGACCTTTCTCTGCCATTGTTCGAGGCTTCCATAACCCTGGAGGGAGGAGGAATTGAAGTCAATGGTAAAGGAACCTTAATCGCTACCCGGAGTTCGGTCATCAACCCGAATCGCAACCCTGGAACAAGCCAGGCGGAAATTGAAAGTGCGATCAGGGAATACCTCGGAGTTAATCAAATCATTTGGTTATCAGGGGCTTCGAGGAAATTTTGTGATGCTGTTGGAAGCGACACGGATATGCATGTGGATGGGTGCGCCCGCTTCATTGATGAATCTACAGTAATGTATTTGTGGACGGATGATGAAACCAATGTTTATTATCCATACCTTAAACAACATCGAGATGAATTGAACAGCGCATCAACAGAATCTGGAAAACGATTAACCTTGGTGCCGCTGCCTAAACCTGAAAACCAGATGTTTTCTACTTTGGGGTATTCCACCAGACCTCCTTTTAAAAACATACCGTCTTTAACCACATACGCCAATTTTTACATCGCGAATGGCGTGGTTCTCGTTCCAGTCTACGGGGATGTTATGGATTCCACTGCCAAGAACATCATCGCTGAACATTTTCCTGATCGTGACATTATCGGCATCCCTGCCTGGGCAACCGCGGAGTTTGGCGGCATGATGCATTGTGTGACCCAGCAGCAGCCGGCACACAATAACTCTGAAACCAAAATAAATTGAAGGACAGGACAAAGGAATATGACAGAAAACATCCTCAATCCGATTGACTTCTATATGCCGGCAGAATGGGGACCGCATGAAGGTACCTGGCTGCAGTGGCCTCAGAATAAGAACCATGATAGTTATGAGTTGAAAGTGGAGCGCATTTGGCTCAGCATGGTGGAGATTTTGAAGGGGAATGAGATTGTTCATCTCATTGTCAGCGGGGAAAAACAGAGAGACCATGTCAGTCAACAGCTTGAATATCACCGGATCGGATTAAAGAACATTGACTTCCAGATCATACCAACAAACGATGTCTGGGTTCGGGATAACGGTCCAATTTTTGTGATCAATGATAATGGTGATACTGCGATTACAAACTGGAAATTTAACGGGTGGGGAAATCGTTTTCCTTATGATCTGGACGACCAGGTACCTGTTCTCATCGGTGAAAAAAAGGATATTCCAGTACTTAATGCTCCAATGGTCCTTGAAGGGGGTGCTGTTGAAGTGAATGGAAAAGGCACCTTTTTAGCAACCCGGTCCTCGATCATTGACGATTACAGGAATCCCGGTATGAGCCAGATGGAGATAGAAAATACCTTATCCGATTATCTGGGTGTGAATCATTTTATTTGGCTGACAGGGGCAGGGCGGGGGGAATGTGATCAATGGGGTGATGAAACGGATTCCCAAATCGACATAGTAGCCCGCTTCACGAATGAGAATACCGTGCTCTATAACTCGACCAATAACCTGAGTGATCCGCGTTATAAGATGCTCAATAGATCCCTGGAAGAATTAGAATCCGCCACCGATCAATCAGGAAAATCGCTGACACTTGTTGCTCTGCCATTGCCTGAAATCTATCAAACTTCAACCATGATAGATTGGCGCAAGAGCACCCTGGCAGACGGCACTTACAGCAACTTTCTGATCGCCAATAATATAGTCCTGGTGCCGGTTTTCGGACATCACAATGATCAACGGGCGTTAAGCATTATCGGGGAGCAGTTTCCGGATCGGGATGTGGTTGGTATTGAAGTTGTGGCCTTAATTGAACACGATGGTGCGGTTGGCTGTGTTACCCAGCCCCAACCTCTAGCAGTAAATGAATCTTGATGGAGCTTTTTATGGACAGAACTGTAAAACTAGGCTTGATCCAGATGTCCTGCCAGGAGGATATCAAGGCAAACTTTGATAAAACTGTCGATCTGATCGGGGAAGCTGCCAAAAAGGGAGCCCAGATCATCTGCACCCAGGAGCTGTTTAAATCACCCTACTTCTGTCAGGTAGAAGATCCGGAGAATTATAGCCTGGCGGAAGTTATTGATGAAAAAAGCCCGACTATTCAGAAATTGGGAGGGTTGGCTTCGGAATTAAAGATCGTTCTGGTCGCCAGTCTTTTTGAGAAACGGGCCCCGGGTATCTACCACAATACAGCAGTTGTTTTCGACGCCGATGGGAGTTTATTGGGCAAATACCGCAAGATGCATATCCCGGATGATCCCCATTATTATGAGAAATACTACTTTACCCCCGGAGATCTGGGATACAAGGTATTTGATACTCAATACACCAGAATTGGAGTGTTGATTTGCTGGGATCAATGGTTCCCCGAGGCTGCCAGGTTGTTAGGTCTCCAGGGAGTTGAGATCATCCTCATTCCAACGGCAATTGGATACTCCACAATCGGGGAGGATTCCAGTTATGATCATGCCTGGAAAACCGTTCAGCAGGGACATGCGGTTGCCAATGCCTGTTTTTTGGCTGCTGTCAACCGGGTTGGTTTTGAACTTGATCCCTCAGACCCTCAAGGCCAATCCAGCGGAGTGGGTCCAAATGGTGAGGGAGGCATTAACTTCTGGGGACAGAGTTTTCTTGTCGACCCGAATGGTGTGATCGTGAAAGAAGCCTCAAAAGAACAGGAAGAGATCCTGGTTTATCCTGTAGACCTGGACCAGGTTGAAGAGACCAAAAAACTATCCTCCTTTCCATATCGTGACCGTAGAGTTGATAGTTATCAAGATCTTTCAAAGCTTTATTCAGACTAATTACTTTTAGAAAAATCGAGGAAAAAATCATGTCAAATCCAACACCTCCAATTGAACCCTTAGTTCCGTCTTATCAGATCCGCATCCTGCCCGATGAAAAGCTGGATCAGTTCAAATCTGGCGCGCTTCATATCCTGGAAAAGACTGGTTTTAAATGCCCTTCCGAGCGCGCCTTGAAGATTTATGCTGAGAATGGCGCCCTGGTTGATTTTGAGACTCAGATCGTAAAATTACCTCCCGAGGTGGTCATGAAGGCTCTCTCTCATGCTCCCCGTCATTACATTTTGGGCGGCCGCACAAAGGAATTTGATCTGGATCTCTCTAAGCCTGTCACCTATGAAGCCACTGATGGGACCGGCACAAAAACCATTGATTACAAAACCCGGGAACTGCGGTCCTCCATCAAGGATGATGTCGCTATATCTGCCCGGATAGCTGATTATCTGTCCAGCATCAGCTTCTACTGGCCGATGGTCAGCGCCCAGGACCATCCCAACTCTCCATCTCTTCACGAGCTGGAAGCTTCCTTTAATAACACCCTGAAACATGTCCAAACCCCGACGGTGGTAGAAGTAATAACCACAAAATACTCAATTGAGATGGCCCGGGTTGTGGCTGGCAGTGAGGAAAGATTAAGAAACAGCCCTCCTCTGTCCTTGTTAATTTGCACCATTGCCCCCCTAGCTATGGATGAAGCAGCCATGGATGCTGCCCTGGTTGCGGCTGAAGCAGGGATTCCGGTGGGATTTATGGCTATGCCCAATACCGGTTCCACTGCCCCGGCTACCATTGCAGGTACTATCGTTCTGGGAGATGCAGAGATTCTTTCCGCCATGGTGTTAATACAAATGGCTTATCCCGGCGCGCCAGTCTACCACTCATTAATGCCAGGAATGACCCATCCGCGCACAGGAGCATATTACGGCCTCGATAGTTATGTGTATGCTATCGGAGTGGAGCTGGCTCATATGTGGGGAGTTCCTACCCTGGCGGGATCATTCGGCTCTGGTGCCCAGGATCTGGGCTGGGAATTTGCCAGCGGCGGGGGAAAGACTTCCATGTTATGTGCCTTGTGTGGGGGAGAAACGGGAAGCGGAATGGGTTTGCTGCGCGGCAGCACTCTCCTGGTCCCAGAGGCGCTGGTGCTTGACGCGGAGCTCTATCATGCTGTGAGAGCTGATCTGGCTGAGTTGAACACCTCCCCGGACTATATGGCGCTGGACGTGATTGATGCTGTTGGACCCCGGGGACATTTTCTCAGGGAACGCCATACCAGGGAGTATTTCCGGAAACTTGATTTTTCTGATGTGCAGCTTGTTCCAACCACCGCTGGAGAGTACCGGGATGTTCTTGAGGTCGCCAGGGAAAAGACGGATTGGATCCTGGAGAACCATCATCCTGAACCGCTCAGTGGTGATCAGCAAAAAGAGTTGAGCAAGATCGTCAAGGCTGCAGAAAAGGAATTGCGAGGGGAGGGATAACCTATGAAAACATATATGAGGGTTTTATCAGATGGTGACCGGGATCGGGTTCATGAGAGTACAATCAAAATCCTTTCCGAAACAGGAGTCAGGGTAGAGACAGCTCTGGGGCGAGACTACCTGAAAAAAGCCGGCGCGAAAGTTGATGAGAATACCAGGATCGTCCGCATCCCCCGGAAATTGCTGGAGGAATCCATTCAGGCAGCTCCCAAAAAGTTTTCTCTGGGTGCCAGGAGGCCAGGTTGGGATCTGGGTATGAATGAAGGGAATTGTTCATTACTCATCGATGGTGGAGCAATAGAAGTCATTGATCACAGGACTCGGCAAAAGCGCCCACCGGTCTCTTCAGACTGGTTCGATGCCACCCGGGTCATTGACGCCATAGATGAATTTGGCGCTTACTGGGGTATGGTGTATCGAAGTGATGTTGAAGACTCTCTTCCGAATACCATAAAACATTGGATCCAGATTTTCAAAAACTTCTCAAAACATGTCCAGGATGGCTCGTCAACGTTCAGTGAAAGCGCCTGGCTGTTGGAAATCCTCCAGACCGTATTTGGGGATAAGGAAACTATCAAGAAGACCAATCCATTCTCATTTCTGGTCTGCCCTCTATCCCCTTTGATCATCGAAGGGGAGGAAACTGATGCCTACCTGGCTACGAGAGGATATCAAATCCCGATCGCGGTAATGCCCATGCCATTGATGGGTGGCACCGGACCAGGCAATATGATCTCGATGACCATCCTGGGGAACTGTGAGGTGCTGGCGATGTTATGCCTGGTCCAGGTTGCTGATCCAGGCACACCATTTATATACGCTCCTGCCACGGGGGTTATGAATCCCCGTACAGGTATGTACAGCGCTGGAGCGATTGAAAATGCTTTGCTCAGTTCCGCAGCGACTGAAATGAGCCGTTACTATGGTTTGGCTGCTTTAGGGGGAGGAGGTGGAACGGATACCTACGTTCCTGGAATCCAGGCTGGATATGAACGGGCCATGTCCTCAGTGATCGGTACGCTGTCCTGGCCTGATTTGTTGGTGGGCCCCGGCTTATTGGGAGGTTCAATGATCCTCAGCCTGGAGCAGTTGGTGATCGATGTTGAAATGTTCCGGATGAGCAAACAAGCTTATCGCGGCATACCAACTCATGATGAGGCCTGGTTGGATGAGATCATCCAGAAAGTAGCACCGGGTGGTCACTTCATGGGAGAAAAATCGACTATTAAAAATATGCGCTCCGGAGAATGGCTCATGCCCTCCCTGGGTGTGCACGACACTGAAGGATCCTGGGTACGATCAGGAAGGAAAGATATCCTGGATGAAGCCAGGGAGCAAGTTGACCAGATCCTAAAAACTCACAAACCACTGCCTCTAGATGATGATGTCCAGAAAGAACTGGATAAGATCTACAAAAAAGCTCAAGAGGTAGCTGGCTAATTGATCAAATTGACTTATAAGGGAAGAAAATGACCGAGTCCATAAAACACCTTTCCCCAGTCTGGACCCATCTGACCGAGATTCAACCTGAACGAGCTGAAGGTATTTATATCTATGATTCGGCGGGAGACCGCTATATTGATTTCACCAGCGGAATCGGTGTGACCAACACCGGGCATTGCCACCCTCGGGTCGTCCAGGCAATCCAGGACCAGGCAAAAAAGCTCATTTTTGGGCAAATGAATATTGTTATTCCGCCTGTTACGGTATCCCTGGCTGATGCGCTTAACAAAATTACCCCTCCAGCGATAGATACTTTCTTTTTCTCAAACAGCGGGGCTGAAGCTGTTGAAGCCAGCATTAAACTGGCACGGCATGCAACTGGGAAACGCAACATAATTGTCTTTCAGGGCAGCTTTCATGGACGCACGGCCCAAACAATGGCCATGACAACTGCAAAATATATTTATCGCCAGGACTACCAGCCTTTGCCTCCAGGAATTTTTGTGGCACCCTTTCCCTACAGTTACTACTACGGGTGGGACGAAGAGACTACCACAGAATTCTGCCTTAAGCAGTTAGATACCCTGATCCACGGACAAACCAATCCAGAGGAAACAGCCGCGGTTATTATTGAGCCTCTTATAGGGGAAGGTGGGTATGTTCCTGCGCCAGCTGGGTTCCTGCAGGAGTTACGAGAATTCTGTACAAAAAATGAAATTCTCTTGATCGCTGATGAAGTCCAATCAGGTTTTGGACGGACAGGTAAATTCTTTGCGTTTGAACATGCCGGTATTGAACCGGATATCATTGTGATGGCTAAAGGTTTGGGGAGCGGCGTGCCAATTTCAGGGATTGCTACCCGGCGGGATATCATGGCCGCCTGGCAGCCCGGAACCCACGGTGGAACCTATGGCGGGGGCAGTGCTATTTCATCTGCCGCCGCCCTGGCAACCGTCCAGGTGCTTCAAGATGAAAACCTGGTAAAAAACGCAGCTGAGCGGGGTGGGCAATTACGGGCTCTGCTGCGAGATCTTCAAACGCGCTTCCCCAGCATAGGAGATGTACGAGGGTTAGGGCTGATGGTAGGGGTTGAATTCACCACAGATGGTGAACCGGACAAGGAGATGGCAAAAGCCCTTCAAGCTGCTTGCCTGGAACGAAATTTGCTGATTCTCACCTGCGGGACTTATGAAAATGTCATCCGCTGGATCCCGCCCTTAATTGTGACCGAGGAGCAGATAGATCATGCGGTAGACATTTTCACGGAAGCGTTGGAAGAAGTAACCGGATCATAACGGCCTGGTGGTGAGATTGAAGTATATAGAAACCTGGTTGCTCAATTATCCCTGTTTATGGAGAAGCTATGGAAGTTTGGCGAGTAAACACAAAAACTCAGCAACTATCTAAAGAAGAGGTTCCAGATAAGTGGATAAAACTGGGAGGGAGAGGGCTTATTGCCCGGATACTGGTTGATGAAGTGCCGCCAACCTGTGATCCCCTGGGATCGGAGAATAGGCTGATTTTTGCACCTGGATTACTGGTGGGCCACCGGCTTTCAAGCTGTGACCGGATCTCCATCGGCGGAAAAAGCCCATTAACCGGTGGAGTGAAAGAAGCCAATGCGGGAGGCAGTACCGGGTTAAAGATCACTCATCTTGGTTGTTCAGTAATAATTCTTGAGGACCAGCCCGAGGATCCCGGTTTAAAGGTGATCTACCTTTCACCATCGGAATGCAGATTTGAGGACGGCTCACACCTGGCAGGCAAGGGTGTTTATGAATCCGCTGCTACCCTCCTGGAAAAATTTGGTCCCGATGTTGCGATTGCATTGATCGGACCTGCCGGTGAGATGAAACTCAAGGCGGCGGGGATCCAAAACCTGGATCAGGATAGGGTGCCATCCAGGATCGCGGCCCGGGGAGGCCTGGGAGCGGTGATGGGATCCAAGGGCATTAAAGCCCTGGTCATCGATTCCAGTGGGGCAGAAGAGCCCGAAATTGCGAATAAAGATGCTTTCCGTACAGCCCAAAAAACTTATAACAAAGCTTTACTGGATCATCCCCAGATCAAAGCCTACGCGGAATATGGTACAGCGGGTATGGCCAAGCTATGCCATAGTTTTGGTGGAATTCCCACAGATAATTTTTCCAAGGGAAATTTTGATGGGATTGATACCATCAGCGGGGAATACCTGCGCGACCAATTATTAAAGCGGGGAGGAAAGAGCAATCCTACTCACGCTTGTATGGCCGGATGTGTCATTCGCTGCTCGAATGTTTTTGGGGGTGAAGATGGTGAGGAAATTGTTTCTCCCTTGGAATACGAAACGATCAGTCTAATGGGTTCCAACCTGGGGATTAACGATCTGGATATGATCGCTCAATTGAACTGGCAGGCAAATGATCTGGGGTTGGACTCGATTGAGATCGGTGCAGCCATAGGCGTAGCTGCCAACGCTGGATTGATGGAATTTGGAGATGGTACCCAGGCATTGGAACTGATAAACGAAATCCGGGCGGGAACGCCCTTGGGACTAATTCTCGGCCATGGTGCCGTATCAACTGGTGAGGCTTATAACGTGGAGCGAGTACCGGCGGTGAAGGGGCAGGCCATGTCAGCCTATGATCCCAGGGCGATCAAAGGTACCGGGGTTACCTATGCCACCTCTCCCCAGGGAGCGGACCATACCAGCGGTTTGACTATTCGAGCCAAGATTGATCATCTGGATCCCACCATCCAGGTAAAGGCTTCCCGGGGAGCCCAGATCAATGCCGCGGGATATGACACGCTTGGAGTCTGTGCTTTTGCCGGTTTTGGATTTGGAGCTGCTCCTGAAACCATCTCCGCGCTGCTCAATGCTCGTTATGGCTGGGATGTTGGTACCGATATTCTGAAAACCCTGGGACGGGAAACACTCAGATTGGAGCGAAAGTTTAATGCCATGGCCGGTTTCACCCAGTCAGATGACCGTATTCCCGATTGGATGACACGAGAAAAATTACCTCCCCATGATGCAGTTTTTGATGTATCTGATGGGGATTTAGATAGTGTATTTAACTGGGAATCAGAGACAAAAGAATGAAGATTGAAGTTCATTTACACACAACATTAAGATTGCAAACTCCGGAGGAGACCCTGGATAAGTTTACTATCGATTTGCCAGGCGGGAGCTCAATTCAAGATGTTCTTGAGTATTTATCGATCGGTGTAGATCCTGATTCCCTTTTATTGGTGCTCAACGGACGGAATGCAACTGTGGATCAAACCCTCACAGAGGGAGACATTGTTAATCTCATGACCGCATTATCAGGAGGGTAACCAATTATAACCACTATACTATAAGATCCTAAATTGTGTTAGAGCTGAATGATCTGGCCAGGCTTGACTTGGGCAACATTCAAAAAAATTTAAATATCTAGAAAAGGAGATCAAAATGAAAGTATTGGTATTAGGAGGAGCGGGAGCTGTCTGCAGTGAAACCACCCGGGATCTGGCACAGTACAGCAAATTCGATGAAATTGTGGTTGCTGATTTCGATCTGGACGCAGCCAATGAACTTATCAAGGAAATTGGAGATCCCAGATTAAAAGCTGTCAAGTTCAACGCAAAAGATTACGACTCAATGGTGAAATTATTTCCCGGTCATGATGTTGTGATCAGTGGATTGCCCTGTGAATATGACCTGGCAGTCACCAGGGCCTGTGCTGAGACGGGAGTGAACGGATTGGATGTAGCCACAGAAGAAGACCAGTGGAGCTATGATGCGGTCGCCAAAGAAAAGGATATGATTTACATCCCAGGCGTTGGGGCGACACCCGGGATCACCAATGCTATGGCCAAGCATGCTGTGAACCAGATGGATGAAGTTGAGGAGATCCAGATCAATTTCGCAGCCTTCCGCTGCCCCGCGCCCGCTCCGGGTTTGTTAGTCACCTTTTTATGGGAATTCAATCCTGCGACTGATACCAGGTTTTATGTCAAAAACGGAGAGAAAATTAAAGTAGGTCCTTTAGAGGGATTAAAGCAGGTGGATTATAAAGGCGAGATCGGAGTTCAGGAAGTTTGTTATATTCCCCATCCTGAAACCCGAACCATGCCCAAAAGCCTGGGCGTCAAAAATGTATCTGTGCACGGATGTTTCCCGCCCCAGGCCATGAATCTTGCCAGAACTATGCTGGAATGGGGTTTATTTGATGAGGAGCCCTTCACATACAAAGGTGTTGAGACCAATGCCTGCGATATGATGCTTGAGGTATTGCTAAGATCACCCCGCACTAAGGAAACGCCAGTCTGGGGGTATGGATTGGTATTGGAAGTATTTGGGAAAAAAGATCGTAAAGACCTCAAGATCAAACTCTGGACTGAACATCCTCCGATGAGTGAATGGGGCGGGAAAGCGGCCTATTACAAGAATATTGCCATCCCGCTCAGTATCGGCGCTCAAATGATTGCCCGGGGAGATGTAAAAGTTCGGGGAGTGGTACCCCCTGAATTAGCCATCGATCCGGAAACCTTCTTTGATGAGCTGAAGATTCGGGGCATCGAGGTCTTTGAAGAAACTGAATGGCTTTAACCATACCAATCTGACCTATGTGAGGGCCTAAATCCATTATTGGAGTTTATAGGACTGGATAATTCAATTTTAATATTATGACAAGGAGATTAGAATGAAAGCGCTGGTTTTAGGTGGAGCAGGAGCTGTGTGCAATGAAACCACAAGGGACCTTGTCCAATACAGCAATTTCGATGAAATTGTGGTCGCGGAATATAACCTGGAGGCAGCCAATGCATTGATAGAGGAACTTGGCGATCCCAGATTAAAAGCAGTTCAGTTTGATGCCAATGATTATGATGAGATGCTGAAGCTTTTTCCCGGCCATGATGTTGTGATCAATGGTTTGCCCTGGAAATATGACCTGGCGGTGACCAAAGCCTGTGTTGAAGTCGGTGTGAGTGGCCTGGATGTCTCAACTGAAGAAGAGCAGTGGGATTATGATCAGATTGCCAAAGATAAAGACCTGGTCTTTATTCCCGGTGTGGGAGCCACGCCTGGAATCACGAATGCAATGGCCAAACAAGCCGCTGATCAGATGGATGAAGTGAATGATATCCAGATTAACTTTGCGGCTTTCCGCTGCCCGGCACCGGCTCCCGGTCTGCTGATTACTTTCTTGTGGGAATTTCATCCCAAAACAGAGAGCAGGGTCTATTATGAAAACGGGGAATTCCACCGGGTTGGCCCATTAGAAGGGTTGAAGGATATTGATTTTGGTGGAGAGGTTGGTATGCAAGAAGTATGTTATATCCCTCATCCGGAAACCAAGACCATGCCAAAAAGCCTCGGTGCAAAGAAAGTATCCGTACATGGTTGTTTCCCTCCCCAGGCCATGAATCTAGCCCAAACCCTGCTGGAATGGGGTTTATATGATGAAGAACCTTTCACTTATAAGGATATTGAGATCAATACCCTGGAAATGATCCATCAACTGCTGCTGCGCTCCCCACAGACGAAGGAGACCCCTGTCTGGGCCTATGGATTGGTTGTTGAGGTATTTGGCAAAAAAGACGGCAAAGACCTCAAGATCAAGCTCTGGACTGAACATCCTCCTATGAAGGAGTGGGGCGGAAAGGCCGCTTATTATAAGAATATAGCCATCCCGCTCAGTATTGGCGCCCAGATGATTGTCCGGGGGGATGTAAAAGCCCGGGGTGTGGTGCCGCCTGAATCCGCTATCGATCCCAAGATCTTCTTTGATGAGCTCAAGATCCGGGGGATAGAAGTATTCGAAGAAAAAGAATGACTTTAATATTACCAACTTGACCGATTGCAAATACCTAAATCCATTTCTGGGATTAGGAGGTAAACTATGCGAATTGTAGTTCTTGGTGGGGCCGGCAAAATGGGCTGTATCGCCGTGCAAACCCTGGCCGGTGATTACCGTGTTGGTCAAGTAGTCCTTGGGGATCTTAATCTAGACCAGGCTAAGATCGTTGCAGAGTATATCAACAGCCCCAAGATCGAAATCATGCAGGTGGACCTTAATGACCAGAAGTCAGTTTTAAAAGCCCTTGATGGCGCCAGTGCCTGCTTGAATGCAACAGTTTATTACACTAATCTGCTGGTGATGGACGCCTGCCTGAAAGCAGGCGTCCACTATACAGATATGGGGGGGTTGTTTCACATCACCCGGAAGCAGCTCGAGCTTCATGATCGATTCTCAAAAGCGGGAGTAAGTGCAGTCCTCTGTATGGGCTCTGCTCCTGGAATCCCGAACCTTCAAGCTCGATATGCTTCCGATCGCCTGGATACAATAGAAAGTATCAGGATCTTTGATGGCATCAAACCTCCTGCTCCTGATGATGAACGATTCTCATACGCAGTGCCCACCATTATCGATGAATTGACCGTGGAACCGATGGTGTTTGAAAATGGGGAATTTACAGCCAAACCTCCCTTGAGCGAGTTTGAGGACTACTTATTCACTGAACCGTTAGGGATTCTTCCTATGCACCTATCATTGCATTCTGAAGTTGCCACACTTCCGATCAGCTTTCAGGATAAAGGGATCCAGGAGTGTTTCTTTAAGATAAACTACTGGGGGATGGCTCAAAACACCATCGAGAGAATCAAAGTATTGGCAGATTACGGATTTGCCAGCCAGGAGCCAGTTGATGTTGATGGAGCTTCAGTAGTCCCCCGAGATTTTATGGTAGCCATGCTGTCTGGTTATGTGCCTTCCGTTACGGATCTGCTGGCTCCGGCTAATAATAAATCTCCCGACTGGACCAAAGAAATCGTCACCGAGATCAGGGGTTCAAAGGATGGAGAGGATATAACCTACCGGATAGGAACCCTGACCTGCAAAGGAGCCCTTCCCACCGGGGCAGCCCCGGCAATAGCCGCCATCTGGCTTGCCGAAGGCAGGATTGATCCTGGAGTATATCCACCAGAAGCCTGCCTCGACCCCGAGCCTTTCTTCAAAGAGTTGGAGGAAATGGATATCATCACCAGGGTGACAGTGACCAAGCAGATTTAATTACATCACAGCCAGAGGATGGGAGATTATCTTTCGAGGGTTGTTCTTTGTTTTGAAACAATCTTGTATGTTGAAAATCCCATCCTCTCATTTAATGAATCAAAGTTGCGGATAAGGCATGATATTCTTGCTGCATATGAGGAAAGATCTGCGTAGAAATGATTTCAAGAGTACTACAGCCATACTCTGGAATAGGATCTGAGTTTGTTAGAATGCACTTCTTAGTAATGCAAAAGAACTCATAAGCTAATTTTTATTATTTCTGATAGGAGACCTTATGATGATGGAACCCCTTCAAACATATGCACTCACAGGTGCTACTGTGATTGATGGTCATGGCGGTGCTCCATTGAATGACACCACGGTTCTTGTGGATAATGGTGTCATTAAGGCAGTTGGCAGCCGTGAGTCAATTGTTATTGAAGACAATATCCCAGAAATTGATGTTGGCGGGCATTTTATCCTTCCTGGTTTAATTGATGTCCATGTCCATATAGTCGGTGTTGGAAGTCCTGAGCTGCTGGATAATATTGTCGAGTCCAATTATTTACAGGCGATGAGAACGGTTGGTGAAGCCGGAAAGCTATTGGAATATGGATTTACAACGATTCGAAGTGCAGGTTCAAGGTACGACATCTATCTGAAAAGAGCCATTGAGGAAGGAACCGTTATCGGACCGAGAATTTTAACATGCGGTCTTGCGCTCGGTCGTTCAAGGGGGCATGGGGATTACATTCGAAGGGATATGTATGAGTTCCCCGAAGACTTTGTTAAAGATAATCTTCCCAAAGCTCAGCTTGTTGATGGTGTGGAAGAGGTCAGAAAAGCGGTTCGGCAGCTCATCGGCCAGAATGTTGATCATATCAAATTCTGGGCAACAGGCGGCGGTGCGTGGGAAAAAGAACGGGCAACCGATATGCATTTTACCAGGGCTGAGATGGAAGTAATTATGGAAGAAGCGGGGATGGTGGGTCTGCCGGTGATGTGCCATGCAGAAAGTGTTGAAAGTGTAAAGATTGCGGTAGATCTTGGCGTCAGATCAATTGAGCATGCCGACGATGATAACGGGTATGAGCTGGATGATGAAACGTGTATGAAAATGGTCGAAAAGAACATTTTTCTTACTCCCACCCTGGCAATTTTTTTCTTTGATCTGGAAGAAGATGAAGATATTCTGCCGTCCTGGGTAAGGAGCCTTAAACGGGCCAAAAAACATGGTGTAAAGATATTACTTGGGACAGATACCTGGGCTGATTCAGTTACACCTTACGGCAAGTTCAATATCAGTGAAATAAAATTGCTGGTTGATGTCCTGGAAATGACACCCCTTGAAGCCATTACAGCTGCCACCAAACATGGCGCTGAAGCGTGCGGTGTCGGTGATAAGATTGGGACTGTAGAAAAGGGAAAGCTGGCTGATCTTTTAGTTGTCAAAAAAGATCCAGTTTCGAACATTGAAGTGCTGCTGGATAAAGATAATGTCAGGTATGTGATAAAAGATGGCAAATTCGTTGTCAATCATCCATGAAGTTATTTGACAACTGATTATTAATTATTAGGAAGTTAGAGCATGACGGAAACGAATCCTGGGATAGAAATGATAAATACAGATATTCTTGTAATCGGTGGCTATCAATTCTCTATAGATTTCTCATTTCATAGAGAAAAACAACAAATTTCTTTCTAAATCCTCTATTGTTTCTATTCTCTTTGCACCAGAGTTTTCATTAAGATAAGGAAAGGCGACTTTGATTCAACCAGGAAATTGGAGTATTTCATTTTATTTTATGATCCATTATTTCTGCGGGTCGGCGTCTGCGCCGAATCAAATCAACCATTATTCTCATGGGTTCATCAATGTGATTGAAGAATGCACGGTATCCCTCACAAAGATAATTCAAGCCATATACACCATTCGGGGTATGTTTCACTCGATTTTTGGGACAGCCCCCATTGCAAACAAAACGAACCTCGCAATCGAGGCAAAACTGAGGTAATGAGTCGCGTTTCTGCATACCAAACTTAAATTGCTTGTGAGAAGTAACCATATCAATCATGTCAGTCTCAATAATATTGCCAAGTTTATGCTTCGGTTCCACAAAATGATCACAAGAAAACAGGTCTCCATTATGCTCGATTACCAATCCAAGACCGCAGGTCTTCTCAAATACGCACAATCCTCCTGGTGAACCAAACCATTTTCCTAAGGCCTCATCAAAAATCTGCACAAACACAGTACCGACATCATTACTCACCCATTCATCGAAAATAATTTTTAAGAAAGCCCCGTATTTCTTACCCGTTACTGAACGATTCCTGATTTTGTTACCAGTTTGAAAACCCGTCTTATTATCCCTCTCCACAATCGGAATGAATTGAATGAATTCCCCACCCAATTTATCCCGAAAATACTGATAAACCTCCAACGGGTGTTCAACATTAGCAGCATGTACAGCGCAGAGAATATTAAAATCAACATCGTGCTTTTTTATTAATGCCAATCCACGCAGCACATCATTAGAGGTATCTGCCCCACCCTTATCTTTTCTATACCTATTATGAAGCTCTGGTGGACCGTCAATGCTGATGCCGACAAGAAAATTATTCTCTTTGAAAAATATACACCAATCATCATCTAGTAAAGTGCCATTGGTTTGAAAAGCATTTTCAACTCTCATGCCAGGGAGGGCATACTTTGTCTGAAATTCAACAGCTTTGCGAAAAAAATTCAGGCCCATTAAAGTCGGTTCGCCACCCTGCCATGCAAAGGTTACTTGCTGCATACGTTGTGCCTGAATGTATTGACGAGTGAAATTTTCTAATAGTTCATTCGACACCGTAAATGAGCTATCTGGATACATCTTCTCTTTGGACAGAAAATAACAATAGGTACAATCTAAATTGCAGATTGATCCTCTAGGTTTAACCATTACTTGAAATAAATTTGGCCTCCAACTCCGATAAGTATCTTTATAAGACATGAATAATACTCCGTTTTGCTAGCTTTAATGATAATACTTTACCTTATCTGCCTTTGCCTAGTAGAATATTGGAATTGATATTTCTACTTCCTATCCCTTCGAGAGGAATACATATGAATTTACGTCAGCCCAATATCCTTCTGATCTTCGTTGATAACCAGCCTGCGAGCATGATGGGCTGCTATGGAAACGATGAGATCTTCACACCCCATCTCGACGAATTGGCTTCCAAAGGTGTGCTTTTTCGCAACGCCTTCTGCCCCAATTCCATGTGTTCCCCTTGCCGGGCATCCATGCTCACCGGGCTCATGCCTTCACAGCATGGAATTCACACCTGGCTCGATGACTACCTGATGGATACATGGCCGGAAGGATATAATTCCATTGCCGAATTCGAAACGTTGCCGGAGAAGCTGGCGAAAAAGGGTTATCACACCGCCCTGATCGGGAAATATCATCTCGGGTTTACAGATGAACCCCAAAACGGGTTCAAGCATTGGGTTGCGATGGAAAAGGGGACGATGGAATCGTTCTATGACGTCCCAATGATCGACAACGGTCAACGCCATACGGCACCCGAACATTCAGTCGATTATTTCACCAGAAAATCACTTGACTATCTTGACAAACATGCCAGCCCAAACGAGCCGCCTTTCTTTCTTTGTTTGACTTATCCCGCCCCCTACGCAAATGTCCCGGATCCGGACCATCGATACTCCCACCTGTATGCAGATTTACCGATGAATTCGGTTCCACGGGAAGGGTTGAGTCCGGAACTCATTGATTGGATCTTGTTGTGTAAAGAGAAATATCCTGCTGAAGATTTTGCATGGTACAAGCGGCTTGCGGAACAGCCTAACAATTTACCGGCGATGCGGCGATTCTACGCCCAGGTGAGTATGGTGGATGACGGCGTCGGGCAGGTGTTGGCGAAGTTGCAAGAGAAAGGTGTATTGGAAAACACCCTTGTTATTTATACAGCCGATCATGGTAAGTCGAATGGCCAGCACGGATTTTGGGGGCACGAAGAAGATACCTGGCCATCGAATATGCACCATTCAGCGAATAGTATCCCGCTGCTGATCAGTTATCCGGGGTTCGCACAAGCGGGCCTGGAGGTAGATAACCTGGTAGGTACGACAGATATCTTTGCAACGATTCTTGATCTTGCAGATTGCGAACTTGAGTCTCCTGAGCCTGTTTTTGGTCAAAGTTTTGGCTCGCTGCTAAGTGGCGAAACCACGGAGTTTCGAGATGAGATTTTTATGGAACAAGAAGAGACCCGTGCAATTCGGACATCAGAGTGGCTCTTCATGAAACGTCTGAAAAATACTAAATATGGATTCAAGGATGAGTTATATGATTTGGTGAATGATCCTGATGAACGGGTGAATCTCGCGCTAGATCCCAATTATGTCGAGGTGGTAGCTAAGCTCAGTACTCGCGTAGAGGAATTCTTTACAAAATATGTCAACCCGCGCTGGGATCTTTGGAAGGGTGGTACCGTTAAATCCAACTCCACACGTCCCTTTTTGTGGGAGGAAGTTTGGGGAGACGATTGGATGCCCGAATTCTAACTACTTCATAAAGAAAATACCAAGATTTGAAGGAATGTAAATGGCAACAAAAAAACCAAACATTGTGCTGATCTATGCTGATAATCACCCCGGTGCTGTTATGGGCTGTGCTGGAAATGCCGAGGCTTATACTCCGAATTTAGACCGTCTTTCACAAAATGCAACGCTTTTTACTGAGGCTCATTGTCCCAATGCAATGTGTTCACCCTGCCGGGCATCAGTTCTTACAGGATTGATGCCCTCACAACACGGAATTCACACCTGGATCGATGAGTATTATAAAGATAACTGGCCCGATAACTGGAATGCCATTGATGAATTTGATACCTTACCTGAAAAACTCGCTCGGGAGGGATACGATACAGCCTTAATTGGGAAGTACCATCTGGGCAACGCAGAGAGTGCCACTGATCTATTTAAAAAATGTGTAACGATGCAGATCGGCCATGTCCAGTCATTTTACGAAAATGATATCATCGATGGAGAAGAGAGATATAAGCATCCCGGACATTCCGTTGACTTCTTTACCGATAAAGCCATTGATTATATTGAGCAATGCTGTGAGGAAAAGGAAACACCTTTTTTCCTCTTTCTAACCTTTCCTGCACCTTATGGCCACTGGCCGGCGATTCAAGGTGAGCCTGTAAACCGTTACGCAGACCGGTTTAATGACAACCCAATGCTCTCTGTACCGCGGGAAGGGATTAGTAAGCAGATGATTGATTGGATATCAATTCTAAAGGAAAAAGATTTAGACGATGGTGAATATGATGTGTTGCTTCAGATCCCCAATGATCTTCCCACACTTCGTAATTACTACTCACAGATAAGCATCGTCGACGATGGTGTCGGCCGTGTTCTTGAGGCGTTGGAAAACAAAAGTTTGGCTGACGATACGATGTTTATTTATGCTTCTGATCACGGCATGTCACTTGGACAGCATGGATTTTGGGGGCACGGGGAAGATACCTGGCCATCCAATACACATCGTGAAGCAAATCATATACCGTTAATAATTAAAGCACCTGATGATGGGAATAAGCAAAAAGTGGTAGATTCTCTTGTAGGCACAACCGATATATATGCCACTATTTTAGATTATGTCGGTTTGGAGATGCCTCCTATTAAAGAAAGCCCGGCAAGAAGTATGAGACCGTTAATTGAAAATGAAAATATTGTTTGGGATAATGCATGTTTTATGGAACAAGAGGAAACCCGGGCAATTCGGACCTCCCAGTGGCTCTTCATGATGCGCATCCAAAACACGGAATACGACTTCAAACACGAGCTATATGATCTGGTCAATGACCCGGATGAGCGGGTGGACCTTGCTCAAGATCCTGAGTATGCCGATGTGGTCTCAAAGCTAAGTGCTCGCCTGAGTGAATACTTTTCGGTTTACGCCAATTCGCGCTGGGATCTTTGGAAGGGAGGAACGGTCAAATCCAACTCTACACGGCCCTTCTTGTGGAAGGAAACCTGGGGAGATAGCTGGGCCCCGGAGTATTAAGGGTGCTATATTCATTGTCTAGCATAATCTATTATATAGGAGAGGAATATACATGAGTTCTCGCAAGCCCAATATCCTGCTGATCTTCGTTGACAACCACCCGGCTAGCATGCTGGGCTGTTATGAAAATGATGAAATCTTCTCACCTCATCTCGACGAATTAGCATCGAATGGTGTGCTGTTTCGCAATGCTTTCAGCCCTAATTCCATGTGCTCCCCTTGCCGGGCATCCATGCTCACCGGACTCATGCCTTCACAGCACGGAGTTCACACCTGGCTTGATGATGAAGTGATGAACCAATGGCCTGAAAACTACAACGCCATCGCCGAATTTGAAACACTGCCAGACAAACTCGCTGAGGCGGGCTACAATACTGCCCTGATCGGAAAATATCATCTTGGATTTGCGGACAAACCGCAAAACGGCTTCAAACATTGGGTCACGATGGCAACGGGCATGATGGATTCATTCTATGGTGTTGAGATGAACGACAATGGTCAATACTATACTGCACCAGAACATTCCGTCGACTACTTCACGAAAAAATCCCTCGAGTTTCTTGACGACCACGCAGATAAAGATGAACCCTTTTTCTTGTTCCTGACCTACAACGCGCCTTACGGAGAGATGTATGCCAGCGAGCCAGAACACCGTTACTCGGACCTGTATTCGGAGTTGCCCATGGCCTCCGTTCCGCGCGAGGGAGTATCCCCAGAACTCATCAATTGGGTCTTGATACGCAAAGAGAAGATGCCTGATTATGATTACGATTTTTATAAAGAACTCCCGGAAATGCCCAACAACCTGTTCTATATGAGGCAATTCTATTCGCAGGTGAGCATGGTCGATGACGGTGTTGGGCAGGTGATAGCGAAATTAGAAGAGAAAGGTGTATTGGATGATACCCTCATCATCTATACCTCCGATCACAGTTTATCGGTCGGCCAACATGGATTTTGGGCACATGGCGAAGATACTTGGCCCTCAAATATGCATCGCTCGGCAAACAACATTCCACTCATCATCAGCCATCCTGATTTTAAAGAGCCGGGCAGGCAGGTTGAGAATCTCGTGGGAACCTCGGATATATTTGCTACGGTTCTTGATATTGCGGGCTGCAAACTCGAATCTGCTGAGTCTATTTCAGGCTTGAGCCTCTCTCCTCTCCTGCGGGATGAAAATATAGATTTTCGCGACGAGGTTTTCATGGAACAAGAGGAAACCCGGTCGATTCGAACATCCCAGTGGCTATTCATGAAACGCATAGAAAATACCTTATATGATTTCCAGCACGAACTTTATGATCTGGTGAATGATCCGGATGAGCGCAAAAACCTGGCACAAAATCCCAAATATGCCGAAGTGGTAGCGGAGCTAAGTACTCGCGTAGACGAATTCTTTACAAAATATGCTAATCCCCAATGGGATCTCTGGAAGGGAGGCGTCGTCAAGTCCAATTCCACGCGACCCTTCTTGTGGAAGGAAGTCTGGGGAGACGACTGGGCACCGAAATACTAGATCAGCTTACTTCCTTGGTGCCCAACTCAATTTTCATTTCATCAGGCAACATCTCTGAAGTATGATGAGTGCTGGTATTGCGGGAGTTGTACACTGGATTGCCCTGAGAATGCAATGACTCTTCGGCTTCCTTAGTCTATCAGGAGATAAAGAAGTTCACTTTGAAGAGAGGTACATCAATGTTGAAAATTGCGATGACGAGTTATGCTATGGAAGAATCACCATATGTTGAAGCACTTATGTTTGCTGTAGAAAATGGTTTCGACGCTTTTGAAGTTAATGTCTATTTTCCAGCATTCGATCTGGATAATTGGAATTGGAGTGAGATTGAAGCATTAAAAAAGATTATTCGAGATGAAGAAATTGAAATCAGTGTTCACGCGGCCTTTTATGAACTCAATATGGCCGCATTCTTAAAAGAGATAAGAGAAGAATCGGTCCGTTATATTAATAAATCCATTGATTTTTGCCATCAACTTGGTGGTGAAGTGATCACAGTGCACCCAGGTAAATTTACCTATGAAATAGAACCTGGTGCCTCACCAGATACTGACCCGTTGCTGAAGATTCAATGGGATCATAATATCGAATCTTTGAAAAGGATTAATGCCTATGCTGAATCAAAGGGTATTACCCTTTGTCTTGAGAATCTGGGATGGAATGAAGTCGCCCAGTCTTTTGAAGATCTGTTAAGGATTCGGGATGAAGTCGGCGATACTCTTCAGTTCACCCTGGATATCGGCCATGCAAGAATAAAGTCCGAAGGTGGTATTGAGGAAGGCTTTCGGGTGCTTGGAGACAATATTCGCCATATTCATTTATCTGATAACTATGGTAAAGAAGATGATCACTTGCCCATTGGAGAAGGGAACACCGATTTTTCAAATTTTTTCCATTTGTTTAATAATTTTCCACACATCATTACCCTTGAAATTGTTCCACCTGGGCCAGATCCAGGCCCGATTTTGAAAAGCCTTGCATATCTCAGAACGCTTGAAAGGACTTTAGGGTCAAGGTTACACTCCTGACTGAAAAACCCGAATCTATCTGTAATGAACTGAGATGGTTTTGATGGAAAGGAAATCGTTAAAGAATCAATGCGGTTAGGAACATACTACTGGTTCCCCAGATTTGGATTAAACTACCCCCCACGATTGGTGCGATAAGGAAAAATGTATGTCTAATAATCAGAATCTAGAACTCCTGCTCAGAACCCCTGCACCTCATTTTTCTATTGAGGCATTAAAGGAAATTGCCGATGATCTCTTTGGATTAGCTGGAACGGTAGTAGAGCTGGACAGTGAGCGTGATCAAAATTTTCACCTGGTTACAAGAGCAGGCGATCAATTTTTGGTTAAAATTGCCAATAGTGCCGAAGATCCAGCAATTATCGATATGCAGCTTAAAGCGCTGGAACATATTGCCCTTGTTGACCCCGGCTTGCCTGTACCAAAGGTTGTCCTCTCAAAAGAGGGAAAGCTGCTCGAAGAGGTTGAAGCGGTAGATGGCAGAAAACACCCAGTCCGGGTGGTGTCTTACCTTCCGGGCATTTACCCTGAGAGAGAATTTTTTAGCGAAGACTTTTATCGCCAGATGGGGAAATTTCTGGCAAGGACAGCGAAAGCATTACAGGGATTCTTCCATCCCATCGCAAATTATGAATTGTTGTGGGATCTGAAGCACGCTGCAAATTTGAGGAAATATTTAGGTTATGTCAAGGATCTAAAACATTATGAACTTGCGGAGAAGTTCTTGGATCGATTTGAAGAACATGTGCTGCCCTTGATACCAAAGCTAAGAGCTCAGATCGTGCATAATGACCTGGTGCCGAATAATTTATTGGTAGGGAAAGAAGCTCACGACAAAATTGTGGGAATCATTGATTTTGGTGATCTGACCCATACTTTACTTATCATTGATCTGACTGCAACCATCGCGGATACTCTCACTGTCGATAGCGATGTAGTAGAAGTGGCTGCTCAAATAACTGCCGGTTATCACGAGATCAACCCGTTGGAAGAAGCTGAGCTGCGTGTTCTATATGATCTGGTCGGCACTCGTTTGGTAATGCTGAATCTGATCGCAACCTGGCGTGTGACACTCCATCCGGATAACTATGACTATATTATGAGTGGGGTTGATCCAACCTGGATGATTTTAGAGCAGTGGGGGGGACTGGATCCAGAGAAAGTAACCAAGAGATTTTTAAGAACATGCGGTTTCTGGGAGAAAAAGGAAAGTGAAGTAGCTTCCAGGGATTCCTATCAATCTCTCCTTGACCGCAGGGAACGCCTGCTGGGTCCGCTCGCGTACCTGTTTTACGAACAACCGCTGCATATAGTCCGAGGTGAGGGAGTCTGGTTATTTGATGAGGAAAATAATCGTTTCCTTGATGCATATAATAATGTTCCGCAGGTTGGACACTGCCATCCCCATGTAGTAAATAAAATTGCCGAACAAACCAGGCTGCTGAATACCAGCACCCGCTATCTCCACGAGTACATTCTTGAGCTGGCGGAAAGGATCACAGCCAGGCTGCCAGAAAAATTGAGCATCTGTTCATTTGTTTGTACTGGATCGGAAGCCAACGAGCTGGCCTGGATCATGGCCAAGCTGGTATCAGGCAATACGGGGGCTCTGATCACACACCACTCTTACCATGGCAGTACTGACGCGATCGGTCAATTCAGCCCGGAAAGCCTACCTGCAGGGAAAGTGCCACCCCATGTTCGGACATTGGATCCACCAACCTCTAATTCAAACTGGCCAAAACCAGATGCCGGTGTTCGTGATGCAATCAGGGCTATGGAAGTTGATGGACATCAACCGGCAATGTGTCTGCTGGATACTTCGTTTGTCAGCGATGGGATATTCACCGCTCCCCAAGGATATTTGAAGGCCCTGTTTACAGCAACCAGGGCGGTGGGAGGCTTGTGTGTTGCCGATGAAGTTCAGGGAGGGTTTGGGCGCTTCGGAGGGAATTTCTGGGGTTATGAGTATGATGATGTGATACCAGATATCGTTACCATGGGAAAGCCAATGGGCAACGGTCACCCGATTGCGGCAGTTGTGACAACAGCTGAGATTGCCGAGGCTCTCGCCAGAGATAGAGGCTACTTCAACACTTTTGGGGGCAATCCCGTGTCCTGCGCTGCTGGACTGGCGGTATTGGATGTGATCGAAAAGGAGGGCTTGCAACAAAACGCACTCAGGGTGGGAGCATATTTGAAGAAAGGGTTTGAAGAACTAGGGGAAGACTACTCGGTGCTGGGCGAGATCCATGGCGCCGGCTTGCTGCTGGGCGTGGATATCATAACAGCTGAGGGTAAACCGGATGGGGACAGAGCTGATCAGATCATGAACCATCTCCGAGAAAATCGAGTTTTGATCGGTGTGACCGGGCCGGATGAGAATGTGCTGAAGATTCGCCCACCGCTTGTATTTGAAGAGGCCCATGCAGATATCCTGCTGGCTGCATTGAAGAAAGCAATAGCGGCAGCGTAAACTTCTAGAGAGTAGATCGATACAGCCTAATTGCCTAAATCCACTTCCAGGTCTTCTGGATAGCGAGTTGATCAGTCACACCTAATCGGTGGAAATGCCACTGAAATAAGTGATCATTCCAGAAAGGATGATCATCCCAGCACCGACGATCTGAATCCAAACCATGGTTTCACCGAGAAATACCATGGCCAGCAGGCTGACGAAAACAGGAGTGATCATGGACATCATAGTCATATATGAGGCGCTTGTGATTTTCAAAGTATTGTTAAGATAGGTCCAGGTCAACACCAGCAAAACCCCATTTCCGATGGTGTGGGGCAGTACTACCGGGGGAGGTTTGCAGCAGGACAAAACCTGATCTAAAGATCCAAAAATATCAGGAACCCAAATCGCGAGGCTGACGAGGGCCAGTACAAAGGGTAATCCCGCAAGTGGTTTCTGGAAAGTGACAACCTCAACCGGAATTGGTTGTGTATTTAAGTATTTTCGAATAAGTACATTACCCAGAGACCAACATACACAAGCTCCCAGAATATATAGATCACCGATCCTGGGCAAGAGGATCTGACCTTTAGTTGTAAGAAGATAAGCGCCTGAAAGCATCGTGAGCACCATCAAAATTTTAATGATTGTCAGCCGCTCTTTGAGAATCAGCCAGGCAAATAAAATCGTGGATACAGTAGCCAACTTAACCAAAAAACCCGCATTGATAGCGGAGGTTAATGAAATACCAATAATGCTCAAACCCGTTCCCAGTCCTGATTGAATGCCATTGGCGAAGAATAACCTCCAAAAAAGACCAGGTTTTTCTCTGAATAAAGTTCTGAACTCTCCACCAAATGCCGGCAGGATTATGACGGCCAGGATAACCAGGGCAACTAGTATGGATAACAATTGGAATGAAAGTACCTGAGCACCGGTGTTGAGAGCTAATTTAGTGACAAAGATCTGCAAAGCCCAAAAAACAGAAAACATCAATACGTTGAAGAAAGAAGATCCTTTAATGTTATTCATAAAGTAATTATTCATGATCGATGAAAATCGCTTGCTGTCCTGGGATCTTTGACCAGGAATTTGACGATTAGAAATGATATAGTTGCCAGGATCAAAGCGACCAGAAACATGCTCTTATATCCCCAGAGCTGGATTATGCTTCCTCCAACGATTGGCGCTACCAGGAAAAAAGGTCCTGTGAGGGTTCCTGACATTCCAATATAGGTTGGCCTATCTTTTTCTGAGCCGAATTCCATGGCAAAATTCTGATTGGATATGTATTCTCCTGAATGAGCGAAACTAAGGATGCCGAAGACGATGAACAATCCCCAGACAGATCCGACAAATAATATACTGAATAGACCAATGATAGATATTAAGTTGCAAAATTCAATCACCCGTTTATAACCCGCTTTGTCACCCAGTGTTCCCCAGATCCCAGAACCAACTATTTCAGATGCGAACATAACAGCCGTGAATGTTGCTGATTGAGAAATGGGCAAATTAAATTTCTGTATTCCATACACGGTGAAAAAAGCCATTCCCATCGAGAACATAAAGGTAAATCCCCGGTTGATCAAATAGATACCAAAATTCTTATCTTTACCAAGTATCTTTTTGATTCTGCTCCAGATGCCAGGATCAACATGGGACGATTGACGTTCAATTACTGGTTCAACGTTAAGGGATAAGAACAGGAATGATATGGACACCGCAATAAACCCTATTAAGAACATAATGGCATAATTATTTGGGTAAGCAATCCTGGCCAGGATTAGACCGGTGATAAAGGCTCCCACCAATCCTATAAATCTTCCAACAATTTGTGAGATCCCCCAGTAGCGGCCGCGGTGGGAGACTGGAATGACTGTTGCCATCAATTCCTGCCAGGGAAGTGCAACTAATCCGCTTGAAAATACCTTTATCGTGTAAATGATCAAGATCAAGATAAGAGCAACTTTTTGATCTAACCCGGGTATTAAAAAAGTACCTATTGCGAGCAGCAAAAAGGGAAGGCGTTCAAAAATACCCAATCTTCGGACAAAGGGAAGTCTTTGGTTGATTCCTTCCAGGTATTTGGCTAGAAATAATTGGGGCAAAAACCAGCCAATTGCTTCCAAGGCTGGAATTAATCCAATCAGGATGGGCGAATCCGTTAACGTGCTTAAGAAAACGGGCATTATCGTGTAAGCAGCAGTAAAGCTACCGCCAAAATACCAAAATGCAGCATCCAGCAGGTTGGCGAAAGAATTGCGCTTGAAATTCTTTATGACCTCGGGGTGAACTGTCTCCGTTTCGGGAATGGTAAAGAAATCTTTTATTGGGGTCTTCATTGTTGGTTGGTATTTTCAGTTTTGAATTGTTTATGTGTTTGCTGGAATTTTATTTGTGAAGAGGAGAGTAGTCCAGATTCTTAATCATCCATTTGATCGCTCTGGCAAAAACACCCCGCATAAAACGTGGACCCGCATAAGGGATCTCCCGATTGACAATGAAGTGGTTAGTGTATATGTTTGACTCCTTTGCCATCAGATCGGCGATCATTCGTCCTGCGATCTGAGTGGCAGGAACACCTTCGTCAAAACCTGTTGCATAAAATATGTTCTCATCATCCCCCAGGGAGCCAACTGCAGCGCCTCTGCCCAGAGAATAGGATGTTATTCCCCCCCAGGCGTGAGCTATGGTCACGCCTTCCAGTTGTGGAAAAAAAGAGTACAAATCATTGACGATCTTGGCCGTTACTGACTTATCATTTCCGGAACTCAAGGCATCAAAATTGTAGTATGTGAATTCAGAACCACCTATCACGATGCGATCATCAGCGGTTCTTGCGCTGTAGCTGAAAAGCTTGCGAAAATCGGAAAGTCCAAATCTCTCCTCCCAACCAATGGAAGCCCATTGCTTAACACTCAAGGGTTCTGTGGCGACCTGAAACACACTGACAGGAAAGACCCGATTCTTAAAGAAACCAACTTTGTGTCCATAAGCATTCAACGCAACCACCATAATTGGTGCCTGTATATCACCAAGCTCTGTATCCACCTGGTTGATTATCCCTGGTGAAATCCTGGTTATGATACTTCTTTCCCGGATCTCAACTCCCAGACTTTCTACGATCCTTTTCATCTCCCGGGCAAGTTTGGCGGGATTCAGGGTTGCCCCATAGGGAACTCTGATACCGGAGTGAAAAAGAGGTGATTTTATGACCTCTTCTAATTCCTTCCCAAATAATAGCGTTGAATTAAGGCCAAATTTACTTAATTCAATCTGGTATTCATCCAAGACTTGGGATTGTTTCTCATTCATAGCAACTTCAAGCATACCGGATTCTTCAAAATCACACTTGGCACCAAAATCCGAAATGAATGTCTTGATCTGTTGGATGCCATAGGAAGATACTTCCAAATCTCTCATTCTTTGATCCGGATCTTCCTGCTCCCAATCCAGCAGGGAGGTAGTGATGCAAAATCCACCATTCCTGCCGCTGGCGCCGTAACCGCAGCAGGAACCTTCCAGGAGGACGATTTTTTTATCAGGAAATCTGTTGACGATATTAAATGCAGCCGATAGACCTGTAAAACCTCCTCCGAGGATTACCACATCGGCCTTGTGACTGCCGCGGAGTGGTTCATTGATAAGTTGTCCTTCCAGTCCAGCCGCTTTAAACCAGAAGTTATCCAGAGAATATTCATAAAGATCTGGGGGACGGAGATTTTTTCCAGGTTTGTACACTGGTGAAAAATACTTCATTAGAAATCTCCCGGGAATTCAGATTCTTGATAAACTACATTACCATCAATCATGGTCAGGAGTACTTTTGTCTTTGCAATTTGATCTGCAGGAATTTCAAAGAGGTTGTTTTCCAAAATAATCAGATCCGCTTTATTTCCAACTTCCAGGGAACCAAGCTCGTCCTCCAGGAAGTTAGCATAAGCGCCATTATAGGTAAAACTAACGATCATATCTTCCAGGCTGGCTTTTTCCTCAGGCCAGAGGACACCTTGACTTGAATCTTCGGTTGAGGACCGCGTGATTCCTGTCTGAATGGCGATCAGGGGATCGAACGGAATGGTGACCGGAAAATCGCTGGCTGAAGCCATGACCACACCAGCGTCAAGAAAACTACCCATCGGGTACTGACGATCAGCCCGTTCTAGGCCCAGGTAGGGCAGGGCGAGTTCATGATAATAATCATCTACTTTGAACCAGAATGGCTGTGGGATCCCGATAATTTCCAACTCTTTGAAACGTTTGATATCGGAAGGGTCCACTAAATGAAGATGGGTGACAGAGTGGCGGGAATCCCAGGCCCCGTTCTTTTCCCTGGCGTGCTCCAGGGCGTCCAGGGTGATTCGGGTGGCAGCATCCCCGATCACGTGAAGGTGAATCTGGATCTTTTTTTTGTCGAGTGCAGCTGAGGTTTTATTCAAGAGTTCAGGACTCCAGATCGGTTCTCCCCGGAAATCCGGTTTATGCGCATATGGTTCGAGCAGATAGGCGGTCCCCCCCTCTATCACGCCATCCACAAATATTTTGGCGGATTGGGTCTGAAAATAGGGTTGGGTGTTCCGCTCTTTTTCTGAAATTATCCTCTTAATTTGAGGGGCAATTTCCTGGTCAGATTCCATGGTGATTGATCCCCGGAAGCGCATTTTCAACTGGTCCCCCCCGGCAAGCTCGTTGTAGGCAGTGATAGATTCTGAATCCAGCATCGCATCATGAACCAGGGTTACGCCAACCGCGGTAGCCATCTCCTGGTAAGCCAGGAGGGCATTCTTGCGTTCTTCAAGGGAATACTCCGGAATCACTTCTTTAATAAGTTTAAAGGCGGTTTCCCTCAGGGTGCCGGAGGGATCGCCGCTTGCCGGATCCTTTTCTATCCTACCGCCGTCCGGATCTGGAGTGTCTTTTGAGATTCCGGCTCTCTTCAGGGTTTCGGAGTTGACCCACATTGAGTGCCCATCATACGACACGAGCGCAATTGGCCGGTCTGGGATAATTGCATCCAGCATTTCTTTCTTTGGACCAAGGGTGGAGAAGAATGTATCAGCCCACCCGCTTCCCCGATAAAAGTCCCTTCCTGGGTGGTGTTCTATAAACACAGAAATAATCTTCAAATACTCTTCGGGAGATTCACCTGCGTACAGGCTGATATTCCCCACCAGATCCATGGCATGAGATGGGTGAGCATGCGAGTCAATAAAACCTGGCAGGACCATTTTTCCATCCAAATCGACAACGAGGGTATCAGTTCCAATGTAGGATTCAGCGTTCTTATTCGTACCAACAAACACGATTTGATCGGTATTGATAACAATCGATTGCGCCCAGGACCGATCCTTGTTTACTGTATAAATTGCCCCATTTTTAAATACCAAAGTTGCTGTTTCTTTACTCATCGATTAATCCTTTTATTAACAATAGTTTTCCCTGGGTGCGGTATTAATTTTTGATCAGGACAAACCTTTTTTCCACCCCGGACATTTTCCTCACTGATTTTTTAACTAGAATAATCATACCATGATTATTTCTGTATATACACAAAAACGGAAGATATGTGACCGAAAATAAAAAAAAACCGCCAGCCTATTGACATTTCGGTAAATCTAAGTTATCCTGATAACCATAACTGCATGACAAATAACAGTTATCCTTAGCGAGTGGGGATTATGTACAAACCTGATGATTTTGATTGGCAAATTATCAAGCTGCTTAACGACGATGGTCGAATGCCCAGTGCTGAAATAGCCAGAAAGCTGGGCGATGTCTCAGCCCGCACGGTCACCAATCGAATCAATACATTAACAGAAAACGGCATTATCAATGTTCGAGCAGTCGTTAATCCAGAAGCGGTCGGTTATGGTGTGATGGCGGATGTGTTTGTGGAAGTTGAACCAGGTCGGGTGCGGGAGGTTGCTGATTTAGCCGCAAAATTCCCGCAAAGCAGTTATGTGGCCTGTGCTACAGGTGAGTGTGATGTCAGCATATCCCTGCGTGTGCGGAGTATTGAGGAGCTTTTTGAATTTGTCACTGAGAATTTAGGAAAAATCCCTGGAGTTCGCCGCACACAATCCTTTTTACTCCCTTTAAAAATCAAGGACCTTGATACCTGGATGCCGCCCAATGTATTAGATGGACGTGAATCTCAGGATTGATTTATAGTTAAATAGTATGCGTTAATCAAAGCACCTAAAGGAGGCTTTATGCCAGGATAATTGCAGGAAATGTTGGTTCAGGCGTTGATTGATGGATATACTGAAGATGTGATATCAGCCGATGATTTGGAATTTAGGCTGATTTATGCTCCACTATAAATCAAATTGAGCAGACTGATCTGCTCCAGCCCAATGATCCAACTTAAGATGCTTAACCAAATCAACCTACAAAGGAGGATGAGATGGCCCTATTAAAGCGAAGTAAAGTATTAACTATTTTTATCTCGCTAATCCTGGTGGCAGCGTTTGTCACTGGCTGTGCTCCTGAGGAAACCCTGGAGGTACCTCCGGAACCGGAAGCCACTGAAGTACCACCGACGGAAGCACCAGAAGCGGAACCCCCGGAAGAAGAACCTGAGGCAAAAACCAGCATCACAATTCTTATTTATGCGAATCCAGCTGAATTCCATGGGTACAATATTGGCTCAGGCTTGGAAGAGGCAATAGGTGAGATGGTTATGCTTACATTAGCAGAAATTGATCCTGATGGAAACCTCTACCCTGAATTGGCGACTGAAATTCCCACCCTCGAAAACGGCGGTGTGGTCATGGATGAAGAGACCTGGGTGACGACCGTTACCTGGCATCTTCGTGAGGATGTCTACTGGGAAGATGGCGAGCAGGTTAACGTCGATGATGTCATTTTCACCTGGGAGGCAATGCAAGCTGACGAAGTATGGACATCATCAGCAGACTCAATTGAATCTGTAGAAAGGGTAGATGATTTCACACTAATTGTGACTTACGCGTGGCCAGAACCTGAATATGTAACTTCCTTTGGCGGGGAAAATTTCTTCGTCTATGCTGAGCATTTCTGTGATATCGAACAAGGATACTATGCGTGGGATTGTAACGATCAACCTTTGAGCGCTGGCCCCTATACCCTTAAAGAGTGGGTCACAGATGACCACCTGACATTTGTCCGCAATGAGAATTACTACGAAGAGGGCAAACCATACATCGACGAAGTTATTTTCAGGGTCGTTCCGGAAGAATCTGTTAAGAGAGCGATTATGGACGAAGGCGACGCGGATGTACACTACTGGCCTGCTGAGAACCACGCAATTTCATACCAGGAAGTTGGCAATGGCACAAAATGGGCAGTATCGCCGACCGACCGCTGGGTAATGAAATTGTTCCTCAACACCAAGGCTTGGGGCGAAGAAGAGACACCGCATGCTTTCCTGGCTGATAAACGTGTTCGTCACGCGCTGCGTATGGCGGTTGACGTGGATACAATTATCGAAGATATCTTCCTCGGATTCGGCAAACCTGTCTGGACTGATTTCTTCCGACCTCCATTCAATAGCTGTGGAATCCCCAGACCAGAATATGATCTGGAAGGCGCTGCTGCGCTTTTGAAAGAAGCCGGATGGGAAGATACCGATGGCGATGGAGTCAATGAATGCCATGGTTGCCTGTATGCTGAAGAAGGCGACTTAATGACCGCGGAATTCGTTATCTGGTCTGGATATGGCGAAACCCTGGAACTGGCACAGCAATTTGTCGCCGAGGCCTGGGCCAGTATCGGTCTTCGGACAGAACTAAGTATGATTGAAGACGCTGTCCTATGGGCAAGTCCAGACGAAGGCGGAACTGAGCTGGCTGGCAATTTCGAAATCGATATGTGGGACGAGGGTTATTCTGGAATTGATCCAACAAGCTACCTGTGGGATTACTATTATTATGCGGAAGATAGCGAGTGGAATTTAGCCAATTGGACAGGCGAGGAAGCTGAAGAAGTTGCAGCGTTGATCGATGAGCTCTATACGGTGGATGAAGACTATCGCATGGAAGTCTTTTGTGATATAGCTTTGATTCTCGAAGAGGAGTTACCGTACATTGAGCTCTTCTCAACACTCGAACAGTTTGGCCTTTCAGAGCGGCTGCAAGGTGTATTACCCACAACTTTTGATATTTTGACCTGGAACGTCGCTGATTGGACAGTCACCGAGTAGGTTAATGGAAATGTTTGATTAGATTGAATTAGCGGGAGGGGTTCGAGTGTTGAACCCCTCTCCTATTCAATCCTAAAAAGGTGTGAATATGGGACAATATATCGTTCGACGTTTGCTTCAGGCCATCCCAATGTTATTAATAGTAAGCATTGTTCTTTTTGCGCTTGTAAATTTGGCACCTGGTGGACCCCTGGCCCAATATGCCCGTGCAAGACGTATGACTGAAGAAAGAAGGGAGGCACTCAAGCGGCAATTCGGTCTGGATAAGCCCCTGCCAGTTCAATATATTATCTGGCTGGCCGGGAATGACTGGATGGCAATCGATACTGATGGGAACGGGATTACGGATAGCTATGGCACCCGCAAGGGCATTTTACGTGGTGATTTTGGCTTTTCTTTCAAAACTCGCCAACCTGTCTTAGAGGAAATTTGGGAGCGGCTACCAAATACTTTTTATTTGTTGGGAATTACGATGTTTATTACGGGACTTATAGCAATACCTATAGGTATAATATCGGCAATCAAGCAGTATTCCGCCTTTGATATTACTGCTACTACCTTATCTTTCATGGGACAAGCCATCCCAGATTTCTGGTTTGGCTTAATATTGATTCTGATTTTTTACGGCACGCTCAACAATCCAGTTACTGGTAAAGCGCTGTTACCTTATGGTGGTATGGCCACTATCGGAGCAGATTTCGATATTTGGGATAGAGTCAAACATCTCATCATGCCAGTCACCATGGGCATGGTGGGTTGGGTGGCCTGGTACTCGCGCTTCCTGCGCTCTAGTATGCTTGAAATAATTAATTTTGATTATATACGCACTGCGCGCGCAAAAGGGCAAAGTGAGCGAAAAGTTCTTTACAAACACGCTTTCAGAAATGCGCTCATCCCATTGGTAACCATGTTTGCTTTAGATTTTCCATATATATTCACAGGCTATGTGTATGCCGAGTTGATCTTCTCATGGCCTGGGATGGGTCGCTTGTATTATACCTCTGCCACTGCCCGAAATTACCCGGTCCTATTGGGGATTTTGATTCTTGGTTCAGCCCTGGTAATCTTATGCAATTTATTGGCCGACATTGCCTATGGGTACTTAGATCCACGGGTTCGCTTTGAATAATCGATATGTGCAACAAACACTATGAAAACCAACGAAAAAACACTAATTGAGCAGGAAATTAAGCCTGTAGAGACTATGGCCGCCCAGACCTGGAAGCGTTTTCGTCGCCACCCTGGCGCGATGGTTGGGGCTGTGGTCATAATCTTAATGGTTCTAACTGCGCTGTTGGCCCCATTATCCCCCTATGGTCCTGAAGAATCAGATATTCCGAATAGATTTCAAGCACCTTCACAAGCCCACCCCTTTGGTACCGATGGATTGGGGAGGGATGTCCTGACCCGCACTTTTTATGGTGGGCGGGTTTCTATGACCGTCGGTGTAATGGTCGTTTTAATAACGTCGATCATTGGCATTTCGGTTGGTACCGTTGCCGGTTTTTATGGCGGGTGGCTAGACAACATCCTGATGAGAATCATCGATGCCACGCTATCTTTACCAAGTTTGCTGTTCATGATCCTGTTGAGCGCCATCTTACGTGAGGCCGATCTTCCCTTCATCCAAAGCGATAGTATGTTTACCATTGCAATAGTCCTTGGAATCCTTTCCTGGCCAACTGTTGCTCGCCTTGTAAGGGCTGTATTTTTAACCCTGCGCGAGATGGATTATGTAACAGCTTCCCAAGCCTTGGGGGCTTCTGACCTACGGATAATGGTAGTAGAAATATTACCAAATGGTTTTGGTCCTATCATTGTCCAATCGACACTGGGGCTTGGATTAGCCATTATGTCAGAGTCTGGACTTTCATTCTTAGGGTTTGGGATTATGCCGCCCACGCCAAGTTGGGGCAATATGCTCAATAATGCACAGGAACATCTACTTGAATATCCCTGGTTGGCTATTTTTCCCGGTTTGATGATTTTCTTTACCATCATATCGGTGAATTATATCGGCGATGGGTTGCGAGATGCATTGGATCCCTACAAGTTCCTGGCTAAAATGGATGAGTAAAAATAAAACACTCCAGAGATAAACAAGAGATAGGAGAGTTTAATTGGTAAAGGAAACTGAGCGATTTTTGTTGGAAATCAAAGGGCTGAAAACTCATTTCTACACAGAAGATGGGATTGTCAAGGCGGTGGATGGAGTTGACTTCAATGTCAAACAGGGGGAAATTCTGGGTTTGGTAGGTGAATCCGGCTGCGGCAAAAGCGTCACTGCATTATCGATCATGCAGCTCATCAGAGATCCAGGCCGTATCATAGATGGTGAGATAATCTTCAGGTCTTTAAATCTGCGAGAATTAGCAGAAACACAAATTCAAAATATCCGAGGTTCCCGCATATCGATGATCTTTCAGCAGCCCCAATCAAGTCTGAATCCGGTCTTTACTGTCGGCGACCAAGTGGCTGAAGTGTTCGAAATTCACTCGGACTTGCAGAAGGAGGAAATTTGGGATAGATCTGTTGAACTCCTGCAGGTGGTTGGCATCCCGGATCCGGAACAAAAAGCCCATGCCTATCCCCATGAGATGTCCGGCGGTCAGGCCCAGAGGGTGATGATCGCCATGGCTTTGGCCATGCAGCCCGAGCTCTTGATCGCAGATGAACCAACCACTGCCCTGGATGTCACCATCCAGGCTCAGATCCTGGATCTGATGCGGGATCTGCGAAACAAAATGGGGACTGCTGTGATCTTGATCACACATGACCTGGGTGTGGTGGCTGAGATGGTCGACTGGGTAGCTGTGATGTATGCCGGCCAGATCGTGGAACAGGCTGGTGTGGTTACCTTGTTTGAAAAACCTCTTCATCCCTATACAAGGGGTTTGATCAACTCCATACCCATCCTGGGAGAGACCAAAAACCGCCTGGCGGACATCGAAGGAAATGTTCCCAATCTGGTTGATTTGCCGCCGGGATGCAATTTTGCCCCCCGCTGCAAGGCCCGGATTAAACATGGATTAACGATCTGTGAGGAGATCAATCCGAACTTGGATGAAATCATGCCAGATCATGTTGTCAGATGCTGGCTGTTTCACGATTTTGAGAACCATAAGGCACCCTTAAAACCATAGTTCTCTACTACATATAAAATGCTAGGTGGCTGAAAAAAACCTATGACACAAGATAAATCTGAAAATCACAACGGAGAGATGATAGTTGTCAAGGATCTGGTGAAGTATTTCCCGGTTCGGGGAGGTGTATTTAGAAGGATAGTGAACTGGGTCCAGGCGGTGGATGGGGTGAGTTTTTCAATCCGTAAAGGTGAAACCCTGGGTTTGGTAGGAGAATCCGGGTGTGGAAAATCCACTATTGGCAGCACCATTCTTCATTTGCTTGAACCTACCAGTGGATCGGTCACATTTGAAGGGCAGAACGTTTTTGAGCTTCAGAAACAGGAAATGAAGAAGCTCAGGCGGGACATGCAGATCATCTTTCAGGATCCATATGCCTCCCTTAATCCCAGGCAGCTCATTAGCGATTCGATAAAAGCGGGGTTAAATATTCATAAAATCGGCACACCAGCAGAAAGAACAGAACTGGTGATGGATATCCTACACAAGGTTGGTCTCGAGAAGTATCATGCCCACCGTTACCCGCATGAATTCTCAGGCGGTCAGCGGCAGCGGATTGGAATTGCCAGGGCAATTGCGCTTCGGCCAAAGTTCATAATCTGCGACGAACCCGTATCCGCCCTGGATGTTTCTATTCAATCTCAAGTTCTCAATTTGCTGCAGGATTTACAGGATGAATTTGGCCTGACTTACCTATTCATTGCTCACAACTTATCTGTTGTTGAGCATATCTCCAACCGAGTTGCCGTCATGTACCTGGGAAAGATAGTGGAACTGACAGGACGGGATGAATTATACAAAAACCCGCTCCATCCCTACACCCAGGCTTTAATGTCAGCTATTCCGATTCCAAAACCAAATCTAAAACGAGAACATGTCATTCTCAAAGGAGAAGTGCCCAGTCCTCTTGACCCACCCCCAGGATGTCGATTCCATCCCCGCTGTCCTGTAGCCCTGGAAAGGTGTTCGATTGAGGAGCCCAAATTTGATGAAAACACTGACGACCACTGGGTAGCCTGTTTTCAAGTGAATTCTGATTGATTTGTATTGGCTCATTCTGAATCGTGAGTTTTTCAGAATGGTTTTAGGTTGCATACATAGAGGAGATTTTTTATGCCGGTTCCAAAAGAAATATTGTATTTGACTGAGGCCGATGTCCAGAAGACTATCACAACAGCTGAAGCGGTGGATCTGGCGGAAAAAGGCATCATTGCTGACGCAGCCGGCAAGGTCAACGGCGATAAATACTACATGAACGTCGGGGAGGATAGTTTTATAAAACCTTTTTCGGGATATATTGAGGGTGAGTCATTGGCATTTGTCAAAACCTTCAGTTATTTCCCGATAAACCCCAAGAAATTCAACCGCCCAACTACATCTTCTATGGTGATCCTGCTGGATGCCGAAACCGGGCTGCCGGCATGTTTGATGGAAGCCGGATATGTCACAGGTTTAAAAACGGCAGCCTCAACAGCAGTTACCACAGCATATCTGGCCAGGCCGGAATCTGAAGTTGTTACCATATTTGGTGCTGGGACTCTGGGGCGATTACACTTACTGGCCCTCGCAGAACGATTTAAACTAAAGCAAGCTTATTTCGTAGATATTAAACATGATGCTGCTGAGTCCTGCGCTGCTGAACTTGAACCGATCCTTGGTTTCCCGGTAAAAGCAGTCTCGCTCGATGATCGGGATTCCGCTGTTAGAGAATCAGATATCATCTTTACTGTCACAACCGGCAGTCAGGAATTGGTTAAGAAGGACTGGATAAAACCCGGTGTATTTATTGCCCGATTGGGATCCTACCAGGAGGTCAGTTTGGATGTGATCACCGGGGCCGATAAAGTGATAGTGGATAGTTGGAAATACGTCAGTCCCCGCATCCCGGAGATAATCCAGTTGAAAAAAGAATCGCGATTTGATTTTGAGAATGTTTATGCTGAATGGCCTGATATTGTCGCTGGTAAAATCCCCGGCCGAGAAACAGCTGATGAAGTCATCGTTTATATTGCTCTGGGAATCTGGGGAGAGTACGCAGCCATCCTCCCGGAGGTCTATCGGAAAGCAAAATCCCTCGGAATAGGCCAAAGTTTGCCTTGTTCTCATTAACCGGGGACAACCATATTCTTATGATAATAATGTGAGGGAAAGGAAATCTTTCTAAAGAGGAAATCAACAAAACACCAACAATAAGAAATATGTGAAGGAGTTAGATATGAGTATGCAGGGACCAAAGACAAAGAAATTATTCGAAAAGGCAAGAGAAGTCATGCCTTACGGAGTTAATTCGAACTTCCGTTATTGGGGTGATGATGACACTCTGATTATCACCAAAGGCGAAGGTTCCTACGTTTGGGATGCTGATGGGAAACGCTACATTGACTATCGCCTGGGATTTGGACCGATTATTCTTGGTCACGGCTACTCTGCGGTAGTAGAAAAAGTCCAGGAAGCAATTCAGGGAGGCACTGTCTTTGCCTGGACAACACCATATGAGATTGAGCTCTGTGAGCGCATCACTCGGATGTGTAAGGTAGATAAAGTCCGGCTGACCAATACTGGAACAGAAGCCACCATGCATGCCTTGCGTATTGCCCGGGCTTATACCGGACGCGAAAAATTTATAAAATTTGAAGGGCAGTATCACGGCATGCTGGATTACTTCATGTTCAGTACAGCTTCATCGGCACCGGGATCCCTGGGATCGAAGCGCAGTCCTTTAAGTCACCCTAACACTTCTGGAATCCCTAAAGGGATAAGCCAGTATGTCATTAATTTACCGTTTAATGATTTCGAAAGATTAGAAGAGACAATAGAAGCCAAATGGGGTGATATTGCTGCCGTGTTTGTAGAGCCCATCTTGGGAAATGCCGCCAGTATCATGCCCCTGCCAGGTTTTCTCGAAAAAATAAGAGAGCTCTGCGATAAATATGGCATTGTGATGGTTTTTGATGAGGTCAAAACAGGATTCCGGATCGCTAATGGGGGAGCGCAGGAATATTTTAAAATACAGGCAGATTTGGTAACTTATGCAAAAGCCCTAGGCAATGGATTCCCGATCGCCGCCATCGCGGGCAAGGAAGAAGTCATGATGACCATTCAACCAGGAGCAATGGCCCATGGTGGAACCTACTCCGGCAATGTGGTTGGCGCAGCTGCTGGAATCGCCACCCTGGAACTCCTGGAAAAAGAACCTATCCTTGAGACGATTAATAAACGCGGCAGCGCGCTGATGAAAGGCATAGATGATATCTTGACGGAGGTGGATATCCCGCACAGTGTCATTGGTGTGCCGTCAATGTTTGGATTGATTCTGGGTACTAATGAAGAACCACGTGATTTCAGGGAGTATTTTAATGGCGATGGAGATCTCTACGAAAATCTCGCCCTGGAATTGATCCAGCGAGGCGTGCAGCCCGATGGTGATGCGAGGGAACCCTGGTTCCTGTGTTACTCACTCTCCGACGAAGATGTCAATGAAACCCTAAATATCTTTAATGATTCCATTATTGCCGCAAAAGGCTGATACAAAGGTATCGCTGACTGATATTACAAAAACAAAAATGGAAGGAAACTTATGAAAGTATTGGTGCTGGGCGGAGCAGGAGCTGTATGTAACGAAACTACCAGGGATCTAGCAAAATTTTCCGACTTCGAGGAAATCGTCGTGGCTGAGTATAATTTGGAAGCTGCAGAAGATCTTGTAAAGGAGTTAAATGATCCCAGATTAAGTGCAGTCTTTTTTGATGCCAATGACTATGACTCCATGATTAATCTATTCCCGGGTTTTGATGTGGTCATCAATGGCTTACCCTGGAAATATGACCTTATAGTAACAAAGGCCTGTGTTGAAGTGGGTGTAAGTGGACTAGATGTTTCTGATGATGAAGAACAATGGGATTTTGATGCCGCTGCCAAAGAGAAGGATATGATCTTTATCCCCGGCGTGGGGGCAACTCCAGGGATCACCAATGTCATGGCCAGGAATGCTGCTGACCAACTGGATGAGATTGATGAGATCCTGATCAATTTTGCTGCCTTCCGATGTCCCGCTCCTGCCCCTGGTTTATTGATTACCTTCCTATACGAGTTCCATCCTGATAATGATTATCGGGTTTACTTCAAGGATGGGGAATATGTCCAGGTAGGACCGTTCGAAGGGATAAAGAAGGTAAAATTTTTAGGTCCAATAGGGGAACAAGAGGTCTGTTATATCCCGCATGAGGAAACCTGGACCATGCCAGAAAGCCTGGGAGCAAAAGAGGTCTCAGTCCGTGGTTGTTTCCCACCCCACGCTATGAAACTGGCCCAGGCTATGTTAGAATCGGGGCTTTACAGCGAAAAACCAATCACCATCAAGGGAGTCGAGACAAATGCGTTAGAGATCATGCATGATTTGCTGCTTGAACTTCCCGAAACGAAGGAAACACCGCTCTGGGCTTACGGATTGGTAGTAGAAGTTTATGGGAAAAAGGATGGGAAGGACGTTAAGATTACCCATCGTAATGAACATCCATCGATGGAAGATTGGGGAGGGAAAGCAGCCTACTACAAAAATATTGCCATTCCATTAAGCATCGGTGCCCAGATGATCGCCAGGGGTGATATAACTGATCGGGGTGTATTACCGCCGGAATCTGTTATAGACCCAGAGCTATTTTTCGCGGAACTGAAAAAACGGGGGATCTCAATTCACCAGAAGGTTGAGTAAATCAATAAGTCTACCTTCACTCCAATCTTTAATAATAAGATATAGATGGTTTTAACAGAGGATTTTATGTCACCGAAACAGACAAAAATGAACGCAGAACAAATAACCCGGGAAAGTAAGGAATATACATTTTTCTCCTGGGCGGTGCAATCTGAAGTCAATCCTATTCCTATGGATCGCGCTGAAGGTGTTTACTTCTGGGATGCGGATGGCAAAAAATTCCTGGATTTTTCCTCTCAGCTCATGAATGTCAACCTGGGTCACCAGCATCCTAAAGTGATTCAAGCCATTCAGGACCAGGCTGAAGCATTATGTTATT
>JBARSF010000036.1:0-1590 GCA_049644605.1 Anaerolineales bacterium
CTCGTACGCACAGAAAACAACAGCTTATCCAGATCTACATCCAATGAAGGGAACAAATAAGTTATCCAGGTTGAATAGTCTTTATTATCGCAGGGCCACATGGCGTCCCGTCTGCGGTCCCCAATTCCCGTAATGGGCAAGTAACCTGGATATACCAGTTGGAAACTCTTGGCTGCCAGGCTGCAGCTCGTTGCAAATCGGTCGCCGTTGTCAATGAAGTCGACAGATACTTTCACGCGGACATAGGAAGTGTCTGGGGGGATTACAACAGCCCCAGATCTTTGAAAGAACACCTCATTATTAAAGTTTGGATTTATTTCAGCCGGGTAGTACTTATCTTCTGATTCAACGTATACGATTGGGATGTCGGGCTTTCCAGGCACAATATTAATCTGTTTGACTGCGACCCGATAATTTCCATCACGGGAGACAGGATCTGTATATTCTCCCAGGAGAAGAGCCTCCTCCCTGATCACCGGCAGGGAAGGGGGATAATCCATTCCTGGCAGCAGCTCCTTTATCCTGTGCTCGTCCCCTTCTGTAGTTGACGCCACAGCAGTGTTTGTCTGTGTATAGAGCTCCACGTCTGTCAGGTTAGAGATTAATTTGTGCTGGCATTCTGTTACCCAGATTGGACCTTCCTCGTAGAAGAGGAACCCGGTGTTGCTGTCGTTCAAGACTTCGAACTTTATATCGTCATAAGGATTTATCTCTCCAAATACTAAAACTTTTTCGTCAGCTATGTCCACTATCCAGCCCTTGTTAGATAGCGGTGTCCAATCAGCCGGAGCGAAGTACCCCTGAGATAGATCGTTTTTATCTACGCGTCCATAGTAATGAGTGACATAGGCACGATTGTCTAGAGTGATACCTGTTTCAAGGTCCACGATATGTCCAATAATGCTTCCAAACTGCCCTTCTTGGTTTGTTCCGTAGAGCCACCATGGAGCAGCCCCTCCCATCACCCTGCCACCATAAAGCAGTACCTTAGAGTTTTCAAACCAATCTGCATCAATACCTGTGTGTAGGTAGCCCGGATCACGGCCAAGCCCCCAGGCTTCACCGATATGGTACATAACCGGGACAAGATCCGCCCCATCAATAATGAAGTTGTTAGCCCATTCTCCTACACACATAACCGGAACGGTCCTGGGAGGTGTTTTCTCATCCCTGGGATCTGATACTTGCAGGCAATCAACCACATCACACATATTTGTTTCAGCAATCAGGTTGGGTTCGAATATACTGATCACATTGACGGGATGGAAGCTGCTACTTGGGCCCCCTGAAGAAAGTTCATCGTATACAGGAAAAATACCGATCAACGCTGTGCCAGGATGCATGTAGCCATAAGCCCTGTGTCTAAGGTGACTAAATTCTTCCTCTAACTCTTCGTCCACACTTTTCCCGCCTATTCCACTATATATGATCCCTTCGAATGGATCGCTTGGTTGGAGCAATTGATCGTTGATGAATAGTTCGCGGTTTTCCGCAGAAAGGACTACGCCTTCATGTTCAACCAGCGTATCGATCTGTACTCCTATCACACTCAATTGATACCCTTTCACGTCTTCCCTGGAAAGATTATCC
>JBARSF010000037.1:0-4478 GCA_049644605.1 Anaerolineales bacterium
CTCCAGTGACCGGCGTCCATCCGCCACCGTTGGGACCCCAGACAAGATAATTCACCGAATCAGACCAGGTGTTCCCGGTTCTCATTCTCCAGATCTTGGTAACTGGATCATAAAAACCGACTTCATCGTAGATATCATTATCCCAATCACCGGAAACTGGTATCCAGCCGGATGCACCCCATTGGAGATAATTCACAGAGGCATCCCAGGTGTTCCCTGTTTTCATTCGCCAGATCCTGGTATCGGGATCATATGAACCAGCGGTGTCTCCTCCAGATGGAGGAGAAGATACAGTCCAGAAATCCCACACCGGTCCACCAGATGTATCGATTCCATCATCAGCAATTACTTTCCAGTAGAAGTGGGCATTGTAAGCAAGTGTCGGTAGACTGCAGCTAGATGAGCTTGTATCGTTACATATAATTGAATCAGGTGTACTATCACCTGCTTCAAAATAGACATCATACGTAACGGGATCACCATTAGGATCTCCTCCGCTCCAAGCAAGATCAGTATTGATTGATCGATTTGTTGCACCATCAAATGGTGATTCATTGTACGGCGTTGTCGGAGGATCATTTATTCCATCCCCAGTCCAGAAATCCCACACCGGACCACCAGATATATCAGTTCCATCATCAGCAATAACCTTCCAGTAATAGTGGGTGAGTACAGAGAGTGTAGGCAAACTACAGCTTGATGAGCTTGTATCGTTACAAACTATTAGATCAGGTGTAGGGTCATCTGCTTCAAACCAGACATCATACGTAACGGGATCACCATCTGGATCTCCTCCACTCCAATCGAGATCTGTGCTGAGTGATCGGTTGGTTGCACCATCGCTTGGCGATTCATTATACGGTGTATAAGGGGGATTATTTAATAACAAGAAATCCCACACCGGGCCAGATGATTTATCATATCCATCTTCAGCATGGACGTTAACCGCTCCTCCAAATAGTACTCCCATGAATAATAACAAGGTAAACAGTTTTGAGATTTTATTCTTGGTGTTTTTTTGGATTACCATGATTTCTCCTTCTTATACAAACCTTAAAATTGTGTGTTTAATCTAGCCTTTATGAAAATTAGATTGGTACCTTGTAATTACTAACTTCTATATAATTCATTTATACATATCATTAAATAATCTGTGGGTTGGCATAACATACAAACTTTATAACCATTGAAATAATAAATTTAATAAAAGAAAATTCACTACTTGCGTTTTCTCGCTACCCAATAATCTTGTTTTACGAAAGGAAAATCGCCAGGTACATGCTTAAGGATATCGTATTTTTCCAACAAAATATCCTTTACATAGTGCGGGGCATGTCTGGTTAGAAACATCTTTTTTCCTTCTTCATACTGTCCTTTTACAAGCACTCCTCTTGCTTCATATTCCCCCTTCTCGACCTCTAACATCTCAGCGTTAGGAACATCGTTACCTGCCGTGGTAATTAATAAAATCCCATTGACTTTAAGCACCCTGTACAATTCACCAGCCCACTCGAGACAATTCGTTTCGGAAAGATGGGTGAAAACTGATATTGCAAAAATAAAATCAAATTTTTTCTCTGGCTGTAAAAGCGGTGGGTTTAATTCATTAACAAAGAAATTGATACCTGGAATATTGTTCCTACACCATTCAATGGTCTCAAAATTATAATCAGAACCAAATATATGCACATTTTCACCCAATGCTGCAGGCAAAAACCTGATGACTCTTCCCGGACCACAGCCCCACTCATAGATAGAAGTTAATGGATCATCCTCATTAAAGAACTCATTTGTTAGATCAGCGATAAAGCGGGCAGTCTTTTCACCGCTGGTTTTATAAAACTCCCAATCTGGTGCTGAATAGGCATCAAAAGCTAAATATTTTGGAGGCAATATGAAATCAGTATTTTGCTGAATAAATGATTCATTCTTTTTCTTCAGTGACCACGCCTTTACAAAATAATTGATTTTATCTGCCAGAAATAATAATCTTGTTTTTCGAAGAAATCTTTGAATCTTAGCGCGAGAAATCTTACTCAATCCCATATTATTAAACCTCCGTAAAATCAAGGGTAGTTGAATACCCAAAACATTCACTTCAATAGAAAATATAAATAATAACTATACCAATTTTCAGTGTGTAATTGTACCTCTAATGGGTGAATGAGGATACTGCCAAATGAAATTGAAACTTCCAAGTCAAGAGACATCTAATAAGCTTTACTCCTCATCAAACCGCGCTTATTTCAGGCATTTTGGGTTAAAAATCCCGTCTTTAACTTTCAACTGATGCTAGATCTTATGTAATTGAAGAGCACTACTGATAAATTAATCCATTCTTTAAGACTATAATTAATGTCAATGCCTTTGGTAACCGATGCAAAGTTATTATTTTCTCTCTGATAATTTGACCAGGATTAGATTCATCATCAAAGTCAAGAGGGTTAGATTATCATTAAATTTTACGCCTGGATTGAATTAGATTTCTCTTTCACACAATGCAATTGTCCTTTTTACTGCAAGAAGATTTCCAACATAACTACCAACTCCCAGAAATGGGATCCCAACCGCCTCCATCAGATCCCCAGAAGAGATATTCCACCATGGCAGACCAGGTATTCTCCTTTTTCATCCTCCAGACTTTTGTGGCTGGGTCATAGAATCCAACTTCATCTACGCCGTCATCATCCCAATCCCCGGTGACAGGTGTCAATCCTCCACCATCGGGTCCCCAGAGCAGATAACTCACAGAACCATTCCAGGTATTCTCCTCTTTCATCCTCCAGATTTTGGTAGCTGGGTCATAGAAACCAACTTCATCTATCCCATCATTATCCCAATCCCCGATGACAGGTGTCCCTCCGCCTCCATCAGGACCCCAGAGCAGATAACTCACTGAACCAGACCCGGTATTCTCCTCTTTCATGCGCCAGATCTTGGTGGCAGGATCATAAAAACCCACTTCGTCTATCCCATCATTATCCCAATCCCCAGTGACCGGCGTCCATCCTCCTCCATCAGGACCCCAGACAAGATAATTCACCGAATCAGACCAGGTATTCCCGGTTCTCATTCTCCAGATATTGGTAGCGGGATCATAAAATCCTACTTCATCCACACCATCATTATCCCAATCCCCAATGACAGGTGTCCATCCACCTTCATCAGGTCCCCAGCCCAGATAATTTACTGAAGCTGACCAGGTGTTCCCTGTTTTCATCCGCCAAATCTTGGTTGAAGGATCATAGAATCCAACTTTGTTTATATCTGGGGAAACAAAATCAAAATCTCCACCATTCTCAACACGGGGGGTTGGTCTGATCATATCTGGTTTTTTGGAACAACTCCCTAACACAGGAATCATTAATAGGGGAATTGTGATTGAATATAGGATTTTACGGAAGTACGAATGTCGACTTTTCATGGATTCTCCTGTTGTGAAATGATTGAAACAACAATAATCACAATATTCTGAGTATTTACATTTTCTTGTTTAGTGTTTGGGAAACCATTAAAAAAGATTTTGTTTACGAACCCAGAAAACTTAATAACCATATTTATTATACACATAATATCCATCGTTCGTTACTAACCGTATGAAGATACTTAGTGATGCTACTAATTCGCTGGGTTTATATATTATCATGATTCAATCAACATGGATGAATCATAAAAACTGATTCATTGATACGGTTAAATAAGAAAGGGCTCTCTGATTATTCAAACCTGAGAGCCCTACTTGAGGATGATATATTTAGTGCTTTGAAAATGGGATTAGATTTATCAAATTCCGATAATTCTAGTGGACTCTACTCTACCAATCCCCTGTAACAGGTGTCCAACCGCCTCCATCAGGTCCCCAGACCAGATAATTTACAGATCCAGACCAGGTATTCTCCTCTTTCATCCGCCAGATCTTGGTAGCGGGATCATAAAACCCCACTTCATCTATCCCATCATCATCCCAATCTCCGATGACCGGCGTCCATCCTCCACCGTTGGGACCCCAGACAAGATAATTTACAGAACTAGACCAGATGTTCCCGGTTCTCATTCTCCAGATCTTGGTGGCAGGGTCAAAGAAACCGACTTCGTCTACGCCATCATTATCCCAATCTCCGGTGACCGGCGTCCATCCTCCACCGTTGGGACCCCAGACAAGATAATCCACCGAATCAGACCAGGTGTTCCCGGTTCTCATTCTCCAGATCTTGGTGGCAGGGTCAAAGAAACCGACTTCGTCTACTCCATCGTTATCCCAATCCCCAGTAACCGGCGTCCATCCTCCACCGTTAGGACCCCAGACAAGATAATTCACCGAGTCAGACCAGGTGTTCCCGGATCTCAATCTCCAAATCTTGGTAGCTGGATCGTAGAAACCCACTTTGTCATTGTCAATGATTGTTGTATCACTCTCATAGGAACCGATATCACAGAGAATTTCCTGGGGACGAGACACACCACGCTGATCTTCAGTA
>JBARSF010000038.1:0-32920 GCA_049644605.1 Anaerolineales bacterium
GAGTACGGTAATGAAGATCATTGCACAAATCATGATCCCAAAACCAGTATAAATTTTGATACATTCAATAAGAATTTAACTCTTCTTTAGATGGTAAAAAACACCCAATTGTCATAATGGAATCTTATAATTTAGCCTGTAAATAAAATTCCAGGAGATACGAATGCGTTTTGGATTATGCCCAAATTGTGAAAGTAATGTTGATGTAGGTGGGCAACCAGAAATTGGCAATCACCTTATTTGCAAAACCTGCCTGATTGAGTCAGTTATTGTTTGGTTAAATCCTATCGAATTATTAATCATGGATCATGAAGACTGCGAATTATTTGATGATGATATCCGTATATCGAAGAATACAAAAAATCAGATAAAAAAAGGAGAAAATGATGCCCCCAGGAAAACCCAAAAAGAGCAGTAAACAATCCTCCAGCTCTGCTGGAAAAAAGAAAACCGGTAAAAAAAAGTAACTAGTTATCAGAAAATAAAAGAATATCATGGAGAGCGATCATTGAGAGAATAATGATCGCTCTCTAATTATCTATAAAGAACTGAATTCACAAATATGAAAAGAATTAAACAAGGTTATATTTTACCCAGTGCTGCTTATGTATTAAAACGTAAGCAAACTCACCATTACCGCGAAATAGTAAAATCTCCAGAAATCGGAGATGTGGTTTACGGGGTCATTGAAAGGGTTGGACAACATTCTTCCCTTGAAAATGTGTCTGGCCGCATCCATATCATTCGCAATGGCACAAAGGTTTTTTTGTATATGGAAATCGATATGCCCCTGATTACTATGAAGGTTAAGTACCAATTTCTTTTACTGATGAAATTGACTTAATAGCCAGATCAGGGTTAATTGGGCGTGATTTGCTTGAGTTATTAAGTAGGGTGATAGATTTAATAATCAATCCAGCAGGATCTCAATTCTGTTTATCTTCTTGTCTCTGATGTCTTTTGAGGTTGGTTCACCAACAATAGCCCCCTGGATTTCATGTAATTCTTCGCTGTCATATTTAATGCGGTATTGCCGGACGTGAACAGCATCTTGACCAAATGTCGGGCGCTGCTTAGGGTTGTGATAAACCACCAGGGTTTTTCCCAGGAATTTAAAGGCAAAACACTTAGCGGGTATGGTTACTTCTTCCCATCCGGTATTTTCTTTCAAATAATTGTGAACTGTTTCTTCCTTCGTAAACAGCCAGGCAGGGAGAACAGGCTGCAAATGGAATTGAAGCTGATGATTATTATTCACATAAAATGGTTTCTTCCCAGCAGTCATCAGCAGCCAGATATTTATAAACTCAGCTGTCACGCCGCTAAACCGGGGCTGAAAACCTTGTCCGTGGATTGATAGATCCGGATTGGCACTGCTAGCAATGAAGGAGCAGTTTTCCAAGATACTGCGTCCGTATGTTTGCGGGTCTAAAAAAGGAGGAAAGGCTGCTTTTATCTCCTGAAAGAACTGCTCATATAATCCCGCCCGGAGAAGCTCCAATAACCATTTGAATTGCATATGGGTATAGATGGATTCGTTTTCTAACCAACCAGCTGGGTAGGCTTTTACCCTGCCGAGTTCATAACTCTCATTTTCCAGGGAACTGCACACTTTAAAGGTATTTAGTTTTTTATCGCAGATCCCACTTTTTAAAACGCTGTTATAGACCGCTTCAGCGTCTTCAGGGTAAAGTCTGATGTAATGTGTCGGTCCTTCCAGAAACAAAGCAACCGGGGTCTGTTGGAACGTTTTCGGTTCAACATATCGAATTTTGTTATCTTTCTCCCTATCGGTTAACAATTCGTACGCTGACACCTGGTTGATGAAGTAGGTATAAGGGACACCATTGAGTAATAGTTTCCCATTACTTCTATCCGTAAACTTGATTTCGAGCAATTCCAGGCAATCCGTGATGAAATCAATGATTTCAACAAAACCCACAGATTCTTCTGTCCCACTAATACCAAATTTTGTATTTATAAGATAATCCTCTTTCGCAGTGTGGGTCTCTTGCCAGAATGTTTTCTCTTTATCAGGGTTTATTGAATCCAGGAATTTTTTTATGGCTCGGGTCACTTCTCCAATGAACTCATAAAGTTCAGTGAATATTGGCTGTGTTTCAGGGGGAGAAAGCTTGAGGTTGTTTAAACAAGTAAGCAGCAAGCGGCAGAATCGGATCAGTTCAAGGGTTTCACAAATAGAAGAGCCGAATAATCCGGGAAGACCATTAAGTGAATCGCACCAGCCTGGTTTTCCTGCCTCCATTTCAATACCAGTCCCAAAGGGGTCAAGTGAGGAGATTTTATTGGTCAACAGGCACAATAATTTCACCAGTAAGTTGGTCCTGTAGATATCACCATGTCCCTTCTGGGTATGCACTTTGTAGGCATATTCGCTGCGAGAAGCGATCAATTCTTCTTTTTCCGGGTCACGAAAGACGGCTTGGTATTGTCTGACTTTTCCACTGACAAGGACAGTTTTCTTTGACCGTGGTTGAACAACGTCGGGATTATCAAAGAATGAATAGGTCTCGTTATCAACTAAGAGGTCCCGTATACGATCTGGAAATATCGCCAGGAATGATTCAATCAAATCCAGGTTGTAAAACCAATGATCGATCCAATAGCCTTCGTGCAAGGCGCCGATTTCACTCTTTACACAACAGGGTAAGAGCTCAGCCAGGATTTCCTCATAAGGCTTGTCAATTTCCTCGACACATTTCTCGAGTTCCATCAGAAAATCCCCTGGAGTGAAGTCTTTCCTTGTAAAGGCCAATAGTAAATCTATCCATTCCTGATTTTTCGTAACTCGTTGGAGGATTTCCTTGATCTTCTCGTAATTTGACCCAATGTACCTGACCCCCTCCACCACCAAGGGGTTGTAGCCATTTAATTGAATGAGGTTTAAAAATGCCTGGATATTATGATCACCGATCTCCGGGTTTAACCAATTATCCATCCGCCGATTCTGGAGCATATTGCGGTAATGACCATTTCCCTGCGAGAGATACGAGGGTTCCAGAACAAACCAATGATAATCTCGCTCAAGGTCTCCGCCTTGCCTACCATAAATTTAAAAGATACTGCGGTCACCTTCGGATTCCAAACTCAATGGAATCCCTCCCCGCATCACATTGTCCAGATAGTTCTGTTGGCAATATTGATCAAAAGCGGGTTCAGCACTAATAGTAAAACTCCCCTGTTTCAGTTTTTCGATAATTTCTTTATTTTCTTCTCGTTTTCTGTTGAGAAAATCTTTTTCCCTAAATTCGTCCAGAAAATCTCTGAGTCTTTCTTGAGATCCGGCCTGTCCAAATACAGAATCGCATTTTACTTTTTCTCCCGCTCCTAGCGATTTCACAATTAAGCTCATTGCACAAGGAGTTCGGTTCTCCCTGATTTGCGGCATAGCCATCAGCGTTTTCGCGGAGTTCTTAGAGAATATCCACGGGAAGTCAAGTTGTTCGATCTCACCGAAGATCAATTTTGGATCAACGATGGTGTTTTCATTCAGGCGAAGATCGTCATCTGAGAGCGCACAATAAAAGTTACCCCTATCCAGGGAACCAATCTCTTCAATATCATCCGCAGTCTGCTTTAATCTATATATAGGCACTCCATCAAGACCAGTCACCCCCATCATCCCTTCGATGTGCCTGGAGATGACTTTAAGATGCTCAAAAGTCACGCCGTAGGGAATCACTCTGGGCGCGCCATCAAGGACTTCGATAGATTGTTTTTTATCTGACAAGTTTTGTATCGTGACTCGTCGTACAAGACCTGGAACAGGCAGATTAACGAGGGTGTAATACAGAACGTTCGTTTTAACGCCTAAGTCCTGGTTGATTTCTTCGAGCTCTAATTCATGGGCGGAGATGATCATGCGCTGCGTGATCGCGCTATTTTCAGTCTTTCTGAAAGCTTCGTAGATACCATGCTCTTGAAATTTGATAAAAGTTCTGAAACCAAGAGCGCCAACAGACTGACAGGCTTTGTTAAAAGACTGGAACTCCATGATCGCGTGGTCTTTGTCCTGTATCCCTAGACTGCAAACCCCCTGGTGTTTACTGACGTAATAAACCCACATGGGAATCCCCCACTTCCCTGCGATTCCTGGCAGGAAATTGGAGATGGGTTTTGCCCAGTTGTAGTTTTCGATGGAAAATCGTCCCCCCTCATCCAGGGAATATTTTACCCGGCCTGACAGCATAAAAGCACCTTTTTGGAAAATAATAACAATACACTGAGATAACGATGAATTGCATCTCAGTGTATTTTATCAAGCTTGTGTACTATTGATGATTAACCTTTAACAGCACCACCCAGCAGACCGCGTACGAAGAATCGCTGCATACTAAAGAAGATGATCATAGGAACCAGGAATGAGAGGAAAGCGGCGGCAGTGAGTAAGTGCCACCCGGCACCCAGTGAGGTGACCATGTTGCTAATCGTATAGGTCATCACAGGATTCTCTCCCCCAAGGAAAACCAGGGCGACCAAGAGGTCGTTCCAAATCCACAACAATTGGAAGATACCCAAAGACGCTAAAGCTGGCACAGCTAACGGCAGCGCCAGTTTGGTGAAAGCCGTCCAGGGAGAGGCACCATCCAGATAGACTGACTCGAATATTTCTTTAGGCAATGAACCAAGGAAGTTGCGTGTCAGGTAGATGGCATACGGTAAACCAAACCCAGTGTGGAACAACCAAACTCCCAGGAAAGTGCCATTCAGGCCAAGATCAACGTACAGTTTAAAAACCGGTAATAGCGCCATTTGCAGGGGCACAATCTGTAATCCAACCAGGATAGCAAACAACACCTGCCTGCCCTTAAACTCCAACCATGAGAAGGCAAAAGCCGCAAAAGCAGCGAAGAAAATCGGTATGAGTGTAGAGGGAATTGCAACAATCAAAGTGTTCAGGAATGCCTTACCCATGGAGGCCTTGGCGAGAGTTATATCTGTCAAAAAATCGCAGGTGCGTTGTCCGGGCAGTAAGTTGCTCGCTTCACAGTCTTCCACATAAGTATCATCACCTCGATATCCAGCCAGAACATCCTGATAATTCCGCAACCAGAATGTGGGCAAGCCCTCTCCCGATGCCAGGTCTCTTAAACTCTCCAGGATGTTTGCCAGTTCAATGTCGCTAGGTCGTTCAGCTTCAGGAATATGGATTTCGCCATCATAAACATCATCCAAGGTTACCTTAATCTGTGCCGACCGCCGGTATTGTTCGATGAAACTTTGATCTGCGAGGTTGGCTTCCGGGATGGCATCACCCGATACCCCATGACATTCCCCGCAATATGTCTCATAGGCGACACCTCCAGCTGGTTTATTAAGAACCGTCCACCAACCGGTCTCATTCACATCCTGAAGTGGGCGAAAAGAGGTCACAAGCAAGCCAAAAGTGGGCAGGATCCAAATCAGACATAGGACAACAATGACCAGGTTAAGTGGAATGCGCCCTAAAATCTTGTTAATTTTTTTTCTTCTACCTTCGTTCATCGGATCGCCTCCTGTTGTTGGAAGCGTCTTATATTGTAGATCAAGACCGGAATGATCATAATCAGCAGCACTACGGCAATCGCTGCTGATCGTCCGGCTTCAAAGTTAACATACATCTCCTGGTACATGCGTACCGCGACAACGTTTGTCCCGAAGTTACCTCCCGTCATAACGTAGATCACATCGAATAACTTAAGAGTGAAGATTGTCATCGTTGTGAGGACAACCGTTATTGTGGGCAAGATGATCGGGACCATGATTTTCCAAAATACATGCCATTCAGTAGCGCCATCGATGCGGGCAGCTTCCAGAAGTTCGCTTGGGACACCTTTAATAGCAGCGGAAAGAATTGTCATGCTGAAGCCGGTGTATAGCCAAATACCAACCACAATTAATGCTAAATTATTGATGATTGGCGGGGAGGATAACCATGGTATCGGCTTCTGGCCAAGACCTACCAGGATCGCGTTCAAAAGACCAACGACGGGAATTGATGGGTCGTTCGGATTAACCGGGTAATCGTAAACAAAACCCCAAATAACACCTGCTCCAACAAATGAAATCGCCATAGGTGTGAAGATAATCGCCTTGGCGAGGCTCTCATACGGGACTTTATCCGCCAGTACTGCGATCACAAGTCCCATCGCAGTCACGCCTGGGACCATGATTAAAAGCCAAAGGATATTATTCCTGAAGGCTCGTAACATTACATCGGAGGTGAAAACGTAACGATAGTTTTCAAGAACGCCCCAGCAGGTTTCACCTTCTCGACACGCAGCCATGGCCCACTCGGTCGAATCCTTATTGCGTAAACTCAAATATCCGGTATAGATTGTGGGGTAAGCAATATAAATAAAAATAATGATTAATGCCGGTATTACAAAAAGCCAGGGCATCAATCCACCTTGATGCATAATGGTTGAACCACTGGATTTTACTTTTTTGGCCTTTTTAATTTTTCGGTCGTTCATCGCCTGGTCCTCCTCCGAATTACTGGTAGAAAAGGTGGGGGGGTTTCCCCCCCACCTTTGTTCTACTGCAACGTTTTTATTCGTAAACTTCTACCATGCGGGCTTCCAAACGCTGAAGGATAGTAGCAAGGTCGCCGCCATTCACATATTCTGTGATTCCGGCGAACTCATCCATATTAATACCACCCAGCAGGAGGTCCCCGATATCGAAACTTACAGCTGAAGAGGCAGCTAGAGCATTGGCTTTAGCAGCAGCGATATCATCTGCGTAGCTTAATCCCGTCACCTTCGAGTTCGGTGACAAGTCAAAGCCAGACCCTGCCCACATGCGGGCGCCTTTTCCGCTGGTCAGGTAAGCCACAAATGCTCGCACCGCAGGTGTGTCGTTAAAGACAGCCAAGGCATCTCCACCGACCTGCATGACTGGTGCGGAGCCGTCCTTCTCGGGGATAACGAAAAAGTCGACGTCAGTACCAAATTCCAGTTCCGGATATTGACCCATCGCAACACCACCCGCGAAGCCGCTCTGTTTCACCATATAGGCCTGCGGGGGATCTGAGAAGACAGCGTTGATGGCATCAATGAAGCCAGTGCTGACGGTTCCCTGTGCGCCGCCCAGGGCGTAGGCAGGATCTGCTGCCCAGGAACCGTAAAGTTCCCAGGTTGATACTACACCTGGGTCGGTAAAGGCTATCTCATGTAAAGGTATCCCATTAACAAAGTCTAGACCTTGGGTTCGCAGCATAATGTCCTGGACAAAGTCCGTACCGGTCCATCCAGTGGCGCCGCCGCTTTCCATACCCATGGAGAAGGGCACACCGCCATCCGCTTTGATCTGGTCAACCAAGGCTACAAATTCATCCCAGGTTGTTGGAACAGCATATCCTTCGGCCTCGAATACAAGCGGGCTGTACCAGACGATGCTCTTGATGTCACTCTTGACGAACACGCCAAGCACTTCACCATCCACCGTTCCAAGATCAAGCCAGGATTGAGAGTAGTTTTCCAGATTAGCATCAAGCTGATCTAGTGGTATAAGGTCATCCTTGTAGGTAGTTAAGGATCCAATGCCAGGCATCATGGTCGCATCTGGCGGGGTTCCACCTTCCACACGGGTCGATAAAATGGCAGCCAGGTCTCGGGTGCCTTCGTAGGTAAAGGTAATGTCACAGGCATCGATCAAAGGTTGGAAGATCTCGATTAAACGAGCCTCTTCATCACCAGCCCAGACACCAAGCAGCGAGATTTCACTGCCTTCGCCTCCCATGCAGTCAATTGTTGCTGTATCGCCATAAATCTCGACGGCACGATCTTCCAAACGCTGTAGAATGGCGTTAAGATCGCCGCCACTCACATATTCGGTAACAGCTTCAAACTCGGACATATTCAAACCACCCAGCAGGAGATCGCCAACATCAAAGCTAACTGCTGAGGCATTAACGAGCGCATCTGCCTTGGCAGCTGCGATTGCATCGGCATAGTACTCACCTGTCGCTTTATTGTTAGGTGAAAGATCAAATCCTGAAGCAGCCCAGGCTTGACCGCCCTGCCCACTGGTCAGGTAAGCAACGAATGCTTTTACGGCCGGGGTGTCATTAAAGACAGCCATTGCGTCACCACCAACCTGCATTACCGGCGCGGAGCCGTCCTCCTCGGGGATGACGAAGAAATCGACATCTGTGCCAAATTCCAGCTCAGGATATTGACCCATTGCAACGCCACCCGCAAAGCCGCTCTGTTTCACCATGTAGGCTTGCGGCGGATCTGAGAAGACAGCGTTGATGGCATCAATGAAGCCAGTGCTGACGGTTCCCTGTGCGCCACCCAGTGCATAGTCAGGATCTGCGGCCCAAGAACCATACAGCTCCCAGGCCTCTACAACGCCAGGGTCATTCCAGGCTGTGTCATGAAGGGCTAAGCCGTTGACAAAGTCGAGGCCATGCATTCGCAGCATGATGTCCTGGACAAAGTCCGTGCCGGTCCAGCCAGTGGCGCCGCCGCTTTCCATACCCATGGAAAAGGGCACACCGCCATCCGCTTTGATCTGGTCAACCAGGGCAACAAATTCATCCGATGTTGTTGGAACAGCATATCCTTCGGCTTCGAACACAAGCGGGCTGTACCAGACAATACTCTTGATGTCACTCTTGACAAATACGCCAAGCACTTCACCATCTACTGTTCCCAAGGCTAGCCAGGAAGCTGAATAGTTATCAAGATTTGCACCCAGATCAGCGAGAGGGACCAGTTTGTCCTTGTATTGTGTTAAGGATCCAACACTGGGCATCATGGTCACATCTGGCGGGTTTCCGCCCTCCACACGGGTCGCCAGAACAGCGGCTAAATCCCGGGTGCCTTCGTAGGTGAAGGTGATGTCGCAGGCATCGATCAAGGGTTGGAAGATCTCTATCAGCCGGGCTTCTTCATCACCAGCCCAAACAGCCAGCAGCGAAATCTCACTGCCCTCGCCGCCAAAACAATCGATTTCTTCGACGGGCGCAGCTTCCTCTGGCTCAGGTTCCACGGGCGCAGCTTCCTCTGGCTCAGGGGCTACCTCTTTGGGTTGGCAGGCGGTCATTGACACCGCCATGACCAGGAAAATAGTCACGATAACCCATAGTATTTTCTTTTTACTCATTTTCTTCTTCCTCCAATATAGATAATATGTTAGTTTAGTACATAAATAGAATCTTCGAGATATCACCTCCTTCGAATTACTCGGTTGCAAAATCTTCTTTTGGTAATTATTCACCGTTTAAACAAACGCTAAGAAAATCTGCCATTCTGGAGTTTCGTGGAATTTCTAAGAAAAACTTACCCTGGTCTAATTTTATGTACCAACACACCAGGACACGAGCTGGATTTTTGCCTGCCTCAAGGTTTGTATAATGCCTAATAAATGCTTAAGACAGGACAATTTCGTTATATTAAGCAGTACGACGTCAAAGGTTGTGTTTTCCTCATAGAAAAAAGCCGTCCGACCGGTTTCGATGTGCATTTTTAAAGCTGCGATCGCGTTCGATACAATCTTTCGAGTTTTTTCGCTGATCTTAAGTTTATCTTTGAGAGAGAGTGGCCTCGTACTCAGGCAGGAATTAGCTCTTTACGCGCCATCACACCTGGATGGAGATCAAAATTTCATATATCGCTTACGCTATCTATGGAACTGGTTCCATATATAGTAGAATGAGTATAATCCAAATCAATCTTCTATTCAAGAAGGAATTATTGCTCCAGCTTTTTTCCCCTTGTTTTTACACCGTAAAGCAGCTTATTCTACATACCATATTAAATTTTAAAGGTTGATTCCAGGAAAATAATAGCAGCTGGGTCTGTAAGATATAAAAAAAGAAACCAAAACATTTTAGCGAAAGAATAATCCATGCCTTTACTTCCCTTTGATGCAGTTGTTTTTGACCTGGATGGCGTAATCACAAAAACAGCCAAAGTCCACAGTACTGCCTGGACGGAGATGTTCAATAATTTCCTCAAGGCCTACGCGGATAAAGGTGGACAGCTATTCAAAGAATTTACGCATAAAGACGATTACCTGCCCTATGTCGATGGAAAACCCCGGTATCAGGGAGTACAGTCGTTTTTAGAATCGCGCGGGATTAAACTACCCTATGGTGATCCAACTGATCCCCCTGCCCTGGATACCATTTGCGGCTTGGGAAATCTTAAGAACAAACATTTTAATGAATTAATTCAAGCTGGACAGGTTGAAGTCTATTCCTCGACAGTAAAACTCATTAAAGAGCTAATAAAACGTAACATTAGGATCGGGGTTGCTTCATCAAGCAAAAACTGCCAGACCATACTTGATGCAGCTGGTCTATCAGATTTATTCGAAACCAGAATTGATGGTATAGTCTCCGCTGAATTGGGATTAAAAGGGAAGCCTGAGCCGGATATATTTACGACTGCGGCGGATTATCTAGGCTCGGTTTATGACCGGACGATTGTCGTTGAAGATGCAGTCTCCGGTGTGCAAGCGGGAAGAAATGGAAACTTTGGCCTTGTAATCGGCCTGGCGCGGGCGAATAATGAAGGTGAACTTCTCATTAATGGTGCGGATATTGTGTTACAGGACCTCTCAGAGATCTCTATCGATGGTATCGAAAAATGGTTCATAGCCGGGCTTGAAGAAGACAGCTGGTCAATTAAATACCATGATTACGACCCTGAAACGGAGAGCATACGAGAAACTCTTCTCACAGTTGGCAACGGCTACTTCGGTACAAGGGGCGCGCTGGAGGAACAATCAGCCAACGGGATTAATTACCCGGGAACGTATATAGCTGGTTTATACAATCGCCTGGAGTCTGAGATTAAAGGGCGAACGATTACCAATGAGGACTTCGTCAACTGTCCCAATTGGCTGTTTATGACCTATAAAATCGATGACGGATCCTGGGTGGATATGAACGAAGTAGAGACCCTGAGCATCTACCGTCAGCTAGATTTTCGCACTGGAACCCTCAAAAAAGAGGCTACCATCAAGGACGGCGAAGGACAGATCACCCGGATTGTCTCAAAACGTATCGCCAGCATGGCAAATCCGCATTTAGCTGGAATGCGTTATGAAATTACTCCGATCAACTATTCTGGACGACTGACAATTAAATCTATTATTCAAGGTGACATCATCAACTCAGGGGTTAAACGATATCGGACTTTGAACTCAAAACATCTAAAACCAACTATCGCCGGGGGAGATGGAAACTTGAGTTACTTAGAAGTGATGACAACTCAGTCCAAGATCCATATCGCTGCAGTGACGAAGATGCAGGTTGATATAAACGGGCAGCCCAGAACACCAGAATTCTCGCACACTGAATCTCCAGGTGTGACCAAATGTTTGTTTCCCATTGACGCAGCAGAGGGCGTCTGTGTCGGAATTGAGAAATTAACCGCCCTATTCACATCGCATGAATGGGATTCAGACAACCCGTTGGAGAGTTCAAAAACAATCCTCAAAGGAGTAAATCGTTTTGATGATATCTATCTACCCAGTGTAGAAGCGTGGAGGGATATATGGGAGAAAGTGGATATCCAAATTGAAGGGGACCGCAGGACTCAAAAACTGCTTCGCTTGAATCTATATCACGTATTAATCAGCGCATCCCCACACAACGAAGCCATTGATGCGGGTATCCCCGCCAGGGGGTTACATGGAGAAGCATACCGGGGCCATATCTTTTGGGATGAACTTTTTATTCTGCCGTTGATCACTCTTTATTATCCTGATATAACAAAATCCACTTTGCTTTATCGCTACCGAAGGATCGATCAAGCCAGAGATTACGCCAGAGAATTTGGGTACATGGGGACCATGTATCCCTGGCAGAGCGGAAGCTCAGGCCAAGAAGAGACCCAGATCATCCATCTCAATCCATTATCCGGTGAATGGGATGCGGACAACAGCTCTTTACAACGGCACGTATCCCTGGCAATCGCCTACAACATCTGGCAATATTACTGGATCACTCTTGATACTCATTTCCTGGAAAATTATGGGAGTGAGATGTTTCTGGAGATTTGCAGGTTTTGGGCCAGCGCAGCAAGTTATAACCAGGACTCTGGCCGTTTTGATATTCAGCGAGTTATGGGTCCAGATGAATTTCATGAAAAGTACCCAGACGCGGAGAAAGGGGGCTTAATCAACAATGCCTATACGAATATTATGGTTCTCTGGATATTCGCCAGGGCCAGGGATCTCCTCAAAGCCCTGGATGTGGGTGCACGAAAAACACTCCTCGACAAGATTCAACTCTCGCAAAAGGAATTGGATCAGTGGGGTGAAATCCAACAAAAGCTTCAAATCCCGATCTCGGATTCAGGATTATTCGAGCAATTTAAAGGATTCTTTGATCTCAAAGAATTAGACTGGACTCACTACCGAACAATCTATCCGGATATTGCCCGGATGGATCGAATACTCAAAAATGAGGGCAAATCACCCGATGAATATCAAGTTTTGAAACAGGCTGATGCGCTGATGTCCTTTTACATTTTGGATGTGGACGAGGTAGAGACATTATTAAGGAGTTCGGATCATTTCTGGGATAAAAAGAATTTAGAGAACAATATCCACTACTACTTTACCCGAACCTCTCATGGCTCCACACTTAGCTGGTTGACACATGCTTATCTGGGTAACTTAATTGGAGATACATCAACAAGTTGGGGAAATTATCAGAGAGCACTCAGCAGCGATTTCATAGATATCCAGGGCGGCACAACTGGCGAGGGTATCCACACGGGTGTGATGGCTGGGTCTGTTTACGATACACTTCGGACCTATGGGGGTTTGTCCATCACTGGAAATCAAATTCATCTCACCCCGGAATTGCCAGGCCATTGGCGAAAACTGGCTTTTAAAATATTTTTCCGCGGGAAAGGTTATGCATTCGATCTTACTCCAAATAAGGCCAAATTAAAAATCATGGGTGTCAAAGACGAGAAAACTGAAATCTCTTTCCGCGGTGAGCAAATAACCATAACAAGTCATCACTGGACAGAAATCCCTTATGAATAGGAGCGAGAATCTATGCTAGGAGATGTACTTCTAATCGAAGAAAAACATCATAAGGCTGCGGAGCAAATCCTGACCCACATCAAAAATGATACGGTGAATAAATTTATCATCGCGATAGGCGGTGAATCCGGTTCTGGAAAGTCAGAATTGGCCCACGTGGTTGCTAAAAAGATGAAGGATAAAGGTAATCCGGCAAAAATCCTCCATATCGATAATTATTACCTGGTACCCCCGGAAGACAGGACGGCCTGGCGGAAAGAGCATGGGTTTAACAATATCGGTTTAAATGAATATGACTGGGATTTAATCAACGAGAATATCGGTGAATTTTTAAATAATCAAAAATCGACAATGCCCTGTATTGATTTATTAACAGACCAAATCGATCAGTTGACTACAGATTTTAATTCAATTCACTACTTGATCATCGAAGGATTGTACTCTGTAAACGCTAACGCTGATCTGCGCGTGTTTATCGATCTAACGTATCTTGAAACAAAAAAAGCACAACTTGTCCGGGGGAAAGAACCACAAAATGAGTTCAGACTAAACGTGCTGAAGCGAGAACATGAAGTTGTTCAATCATTACGACCGTTAGCAAATCTAATCGTGACCAAGGATTATGAGGTTATTACTCCCTGAAGGTAAATTTCCGATCCGTTCGAGGAGAAAGATATTTTGACCAGTGGTCGTGAGCTCATTCAATCAGCGATGGCGCTCCAAGAACCGAGTGAAATCCCCGTTATGTGCCAGCTGAGTATTGGACACATTTTACTCAATACCAGCGTTGATCCTGTAGAATTCAACTTTACGAATAAGGGGTACGCCCAGGGCTTGCTTGAGATCCGGGATCGATATGATTTTGACGGAATTTTGATCCATAAGCCGGGGCGCGATGAACGTGTAATTAGCCTCACTCGCCAGGAAGTACTCGAAAACGGTGTAGCATTAATCTTTCCAGACGGCGGGACTATCCTGTGTCTATACGACGATGATCCCCACTATCTGCGTCCCAAAGGATTCCGTAAACCATCGCTTGAGAATTTCAAACTTTTGGAGATGATCGATAGTGTGCCGCCATCCATGAGCCACTGGTGGATGAACTGTGGCCTCATGGAACTAAACTCACTTGTGGATGTACCTGAATTCTGGTTCGCACCCATTGATTTAGTACGAAAAGCCACACAAGATCGGTATTCAATTCACGGGGAGGTGAATTCTCCCTTCGACTCAATTTTCCATCTTCTTGATTATGGGGATGTACTGCGGGGATTGGTTAAACATCCTGATAAAATTCATAAAATATTAGCCAAGCTTACTCAAATAAGCGCGGTATGGGCAAGAGCGCAAATCCGCCGAGGTTGTGATGCCATAAAACTTTCATCTCCCTGGGCAGGAAGTTCCTTTATATCCCGGGCCCATTACAAAGAATTTGTTTTGCCTTATGAAAGCCAAATTGTTGAGGTAGTTCGAGATCAGGGGGGTTATGTCTATACGCATACCTGCGGGTCAATCGGTGATCGATTGGATTTAATCTTTGAGAGTGGTGTACAAGGGATCGAATGCCTAGATCCACCCCCTTTGGGAGACGTAGCACTCGAGGACGCTGTAGCTGCCTGGGGTGACCGGTTTTTTATTAAAGGGAATGTTGATTCAGTCAACACCTTATTAACAAAAAGTTCTGAGGATGTCTTGATCGATGCAAAACACCGTCTAAAAATCGGTTCCCGGGGTAAGGGTTTTATCTTAAGCACGGCATGTTCGATCGCACCGCACGTGCCTCCCGAGAATGTGTTGGCTTTGGTTAAGGCTGCGCGCCAGTTTAGTAACTGAAACCTGCCCCTGATTGATTGGATAAAGAGCTGTAATGTAATAATCTATATCCCCTACCCGAAGCTTTAGGGATAGAGCCCCTTTATTTTCCCCTTCGGGGGAAGGTTTTTTCAGGACTGTTAGGAGTCTTTTCCGATAAAACTGTATCAGGTCTTATGTTTGAAATTTCAGGATCAATTATTTGGGCTGTATAAAACGGAATGAGTAAACATTAGCTATCTGGATATCGTCAGTCCCTATACAAACATTCAACAAGCTGTTTAATCCCGTTTTCGATTTCAGCAGGGTTGTAATAGCTGAAACTTAACCGGATAAATTCTTTCAGTCCGTTTTGTCTGGAGAACAACTCGCCAGGCCGGAAATCGATCTTAAAACTCTGGGCACGTTTCCGCAACCGGGTAGTATCTATTCCAGGTAACTGCACCCAGAAAAAAAAACCACCTTGAGGTTTAATGTATTTCGCTTCCGGCAAGTAGCGGTCCAACGCATCAGTCATAACTTCTAAACGCTTCTGATAGACGTTTTTTAATATCTTGATATTTTTTATTAAGTCACCTGAAACAATCATCTGATAGACAATCGCGCTGGTAAAAGGATTCAAACCACCCCCGCTATCCAGAAGCCCGCATCCGGTTAATTGGTTGATAATAGAACGATGGGCTTGAATCCACCCCAGTCGCAGTCCAGGAGCCAGGATTTTTGAAAAGGAATTTATCGAGATCACTTGTTTTACCTGGTCTGAAAAGGCCGCCAATGGCTTTGGTGGTTTTTGGGTGTATGACAAGAAATGATACACCTCATCGGCAATAACCAGGAAATCAAACTCCCTGGCAAGGTTGACCAGCTTCTCCCTCCGACTCTGAGCGAGGATCAAGCTGGCTGGGTTGTGGTAGGTTGGGATGGTATAAACAAATTTTGGCTGGACCTCAGTTAATCTCTCCGCCAGCTTTTCAACGTCCATGCCTTCCCTATCCATGGGGATTGATACTATCTGGACTCGATGATCTGCGAAAATGTCAAGCGCCAGGAAATAAGTTGGTTCTTCAACAAAGATAGTATCGCCGGGTTCTGTAAAAAGGGTACAAAGCAGATCGAGAGCAGATGAGGCTCCGGTGGTAGTGAAAATGGAATCAGGATGGACATCAGATTTATACATGGATGACAAGAAATCTGCTAAGGCCGCTAGAAAATAGTCATTGCCCTGCTCTGCCCCATACTGGAGAGTGCGCGTATCGCCAGCAGAAAAATACCGCTCAGCGGCTTTTTCCAGCATTCCAATGGGAAGCAGTTCAAGACTGGGCTTACCTGAGCCCAGATCAATAAAGTCGGGAGGTGTGTAGGTCTGGACGATAGGTTTGCTCATACTTAAAGTATAAATGAAATTTGGTTAAGAAACCTGGTTTGAGTGATTGATGATCGAGATTAATTCTGAATACAACCCTAGAAAAGACCAGTTTATTTGGGTACAGGGCAATCCAAAATCATCTGCGATACCCACGGAATGCACCTAAACTGCCCATGTAAATCAATTTATCAACTGGTTTAGCGGCTCGCTATACAAAATCAAGGTCTCATGTTGCCGAAAACATTGCACAGTGGCAGGTAAATAAGCTGCTCTAATAATGTTACACTTCTTATATATTCATATTCCGTATAGATCATTAATAAAGAAGGCCTGTAATTCAACTTTTATTGAGTATGCCTATGGTGAAATGCGCTTATTGTGCCGAAGAAATTCAGGATGAAGCTGTTCTATGCAGATATTGTAAAAGTCGATTAGATGTTAATACTGAAATAAAGAAAATCACGAAAACTGAATATCCTCATTGTGGTAGGAAAATAAAAGAGACAGCTATCGTATGTTTTCACTGTATCAAGCTTACAGATCCCAAAAAAGGCAGAAGGATCCCTGCTCCAAAGATAAGATAAACCGAGAATAGGAACTATTGGTTTTATTTTGGTAGGTTTTATCTTGTTATGCTTCCTGTTTGGGTTATTTATGTGTTTGTTAAATTCTTCGGAAACGACCTATTTGTTGGGGACATAATCTCCATATCGATTGCTAATTTGGAATTAAGTTTTATATTTATTACCCCATTCTATTTTATTTGGTGGTTGTATCGGTGGATAATTAAATAAGAATTTTGAATTATGTATATACAATAGAAGGAGTATTGGAGCATCCATTAGTGTCCATGTAGGACAATAGTCGTAATCCGCCAAGTCGCAGGTTCGAATCCTGCTAGCCCCACACGCTTAGCAGAATCGCCCTGGTGGTCAATGATAAAGGTCCGACGACATACACTAAACAAAAAAGATTGAATCAGAATTTCATGTGAAAATAATATTAGCTGATCGCAAAACAGGAAAAAAACATGTCAGATGTATTCATCTCTTATTCTCGAAAAGATATCGCTTTTGCCAAGCTATTACATGAGGCATTAAAAGAAAATGATCTCGAAACCTGGATCGACTGGCAGGATATCCCCCCCAGCGCAGAATGGCTGGAGGAGGTGTATGAGGCTATCGAGCAATCTGATGCCTTTGTGTTCATAATCAGTGAAACATCGTTGGACTCTGAGATCTGTGGGTTTGAAATTGCCCATGCTGTTAAGCACAATAAACGCCTGATCCCAATTGTTATCAAAGATATTGAAGCTGGCAAGGTTCCCAAAGAGCTGTCAGTCCTTAACTGGATCTTCTTTGGTGAAACTGGGGAGAAGTTTACCAGCGCAGTTGAGGATCTGGTGACAGCTATCGCTGTCGATCAGGTTTGGGTTAAATCCCACACTCGGTTTGAGAATCGCGCCCTGGGATGGAAACGAAAAGAGCAAGACAGAGGCCTGCTACTGCGCGGTAGTGATTTGACAGAAGCTGAAACATGGTTGGCAGCAGCCGCAGAGAAAGACCCACAGCCCACAGCTTTGCAAACCCAGTACATCCTGAATAGTCGAGCTGATTCAACCCGCCGTCAAAGAATCACTTTAGGTGGTGTTGGTTTGGGATTGATCATTTCTATCGCTTTGGGTATCTTTGCCTGGACCCAGCGGAATATTGCAATTTCAGAAGGATTTTCCAGGGCAACAGCACAAGCAGAAGCTGAAGCTGAATCAATGATGCGAGCTACCCAACAGGCGATTGCAGTGGAACAAAGAGATATTGCTGAAGAACAAACGATAATTGCACTGCGCGAGGCAACTATTGCTCGTTCAAGAGAGCTAGCCGCACAATCTGTTAATATTCGTGATACTGATTTTTCTCTCTCATTATTACTGGGGATAGAAGCCCATCGAACCTTTGAAACTCTTCAAGCACGCGGTGCTCTATTGGACAATGCTGGATCTCACCCACAGCTTCTCCAATTTCTTGCTACGGATTTAATTCGTTTAGAAAGTGTGGCTTTCAGTCCGGATAGTAAGACAGTTGCATCTGGCAGTTGCGGAAAAGAGGATGACGAGGGATGGTGCATTATGGGGGAAATAGTATTCTGGGATGTGGCGACAGGGCAGCCTATGGGTCAACCACTCAAGGGACATACAAATACAATATCCAGCTTGGCCTTCAGCCCGGGCGGTAAAATGCTGGCTTCCGGCAGTTTTGACGGAACGATAATTTTATGGGATGTTGTAACCCAGCAGTCTATTGGTCAACCGCTCAAGGGACATACGGATCAGGTTTTGAGCATAACCTTCAGCCCAGACGGAAAAAAGATCTCTTCAAGTAGTTACGACAACTCGATCATCCTGTGGGATGTGGCGACTAGGCAGGCCATCAGTCGGCCGCTCATGGGGCATACGAATACCGTAGCCGGCGTGGCTTTCAATCAGGACGGGACCATGTTAGCATCCGGCAGTTACGACAACACCATCATTTTATTTGACTCGGCAACCGGACAGCCCATCGGTCAACCGCTCGAGGGACATACAGATCCTGTCCGCAGTGTAGCCTTCAGCCCTGATGGTAAAACGCTGGCTTCCGGCAGTTATGACAAAACTATCATCTTGTGGGATGTGGCGACTGGGCAGCCTATTGGACAACCACTCACCGGACATAAATATTGGATAATGAGGGTCCTCTTCAGCCCGGATGGTAAAACGCTGGCCTCTGGCAGCATGGATTTGACTGTACGGTTATGGGATGTAGAGACCGGTCAACCTATCGGTCAGCCACTCACCGGACACACAGATTATGTGTACAGCCTGGCATTCAGCCCGGACGGAAAAATGTTGGTTTCCAGCAGTAGTGGCGGCACCATTATTCTATGGAGTGCTTTACCTCACCTGCCAAATGGAGAATTGCTCACTGGACATTTAAATTGGGTTCAAAGTGTAGCCTACAGCCCGGACGGCAAAACGCTGGCATCCGGCGGGAATGACGGCGCCATCCTTTTATGGGATCTGGCGACCGGCCAGTTTACCGATCCCCCGCTTCTCGGGCATGAGTATTGGATCCTATCTGTAGCCTTCAGTCCGGATGGCAGTATGCTTGCCTCCAGCAGTCATAACGGCACCATCAGACTGTGGAATCCGGCAACCCACTTGCCAATCGGTCAGACGCTTATAGGACATACAGAAAAGGTACAAAGTATAGCCTTCAGCCCGGACGGCAAAACGCTGGCATCCGGTGGAAATGACGGCACTATCATTCTATGGAATACTGCAACCCACCAACCTATAAGAGAATTTCTAACAGAAAACTCGTATATTTCCAGCGTGGCTTTCAGCCCGGACGGCAAGTTATTAGCCTCTGGCCTCGAAGATCGCACTAATGCGATCATTTTATGGGACGTCGAGACCGGCCAGTCTACTGGCAAACCGCTCATAGGACATACAGAATCGGTCAAAAGTGTAGCCTTCAGCCCGGATGGGAAAATGCTGGCATCCGGCGGTTTCGATAAGACGATCATTCTGTGGGATGTGGCAGCCCAGCAACCGATCGGTCAACCGCTCACCGGACATTCTGATTGGATTACCAATGTAGCCTTTAGCCCAGATGGCAAAACTCTGGCGTCAGGCAGTTATGACAGCACAATAATTTTATGGGATGTAGCAACCGGCCAGCCCATTGGGCAACCAATCATAGGACAATATTCTTCTGTATCACACGCTGCTTTCATCAACACTCCGGTATCTAGTGTGGCCTTCAGCCCAGATGGCAAAACACTGGCTTCCGGCAGCTATGATAACACTGTCATTCTGTGGGATATGAATTTGCATTCGTGGCTTACAAAATCTTGTCAGCGTGTTGGGCGCAATTTCACTGAGGCTGAATGGCATAAATATTTTAATGATGAACCCTATGTTCTTACCTGCCCTCAATGGCCGACAGGGAACTGAAGGAGGAATAACTAGTATGTAGTAAAATAGTTGTCGCTGGAAGAATTGTTGGCACTCTCGCACAAGCAACAAGTAAAAGATGAAGGCAAAAAAAACAAGGAGTATTAAAACGAAAGACCATTCTAGGAATGGTCTTTCGTATTAAGCGACTAATATATAAAGTGATTATTGGACAGGTTTATTGTAAAAACCCAATCAGCCAGGTGTTCACTTCAGATATGGAAGGTTTTGTTCCATATTTATAAGCTGTGGGGCCGGAGAACCATTCTGTGCGTTCGCATTTAGGCGGATCAGAACCATAAAACTTCTTGGTGGTGAACACGTTACCGGTAACAGTCTTCCGAATAGTAACCAGCAGATATTGCCGCTGTCTGATTAAAGTATGATCCTGTTTGTATGGGCAGGATTGAACCGTTTCAAATCCATCACTAATGGTAACCACATATTGAAAATGCCCCGGATATTCTGCGGTAAGATCCTTGTCTAGCTTAAGCTCAGAACTGCAGGAGCGTGCTTTTTGGGGTTCGTCTTCTGCAAATCCAACAGCGGGGGATGAAGCAGGTTCACCATTGCAGGCTGTTTTGAAAGCATCATCTAATATCTCCTGCCCTTGTGTTCCCGTATCTTTACTCAGAGCCAACAACGCGTTTTGGTAACCTTCTTCTGCAGTTTTTACCTCGTCTGGCTCACTGGCTAACTCAATAATCTCGGTAAATTTAATCAACGCCTGGGAAAACTCACCTTGTTGGATGAGCTGCTCTCCCCATTGCAGATGCGCTTCAAAGATCAACTGAGGGATATTCTCTATCTGGGAAACCTGGGGATATTTTTCCTGGAAGGTTTCATATTTTAAGATGGCAAGCGAATATTGTTCAGACTCCCGTAATTTTAACCCCATAGCCAGGTAGGCATTTTTGATATCTTCCTTGATTTCAGATTCCGCAAAATAATCTGTATATTCATCGAGGATAATCTCTGAGACATTGATGCTTTCCTGATAATCTCCTGTTTCATAAAGATAGGAGGCCCAATCATGATGGATCTTGGCAGCGAGGTCGATAGCACCATCCATTGACGGGGCATCTGGATACTTATCCTGAAGTAGAGCTATGATCTCAACGGCCTCTTGATAGCTGTCGTTTTGGTCCAGATAAACTGCCCAGTCATAGTAAATCTCAGCGATTTGTTCATCAGCCTGTTCTCCGGCTGCTGTGTCCGGGTACTGATTTAACGGAATCAAAGCAGTGTCAACCGCCTCTCCAAAATCTCCTGCATCCCACAATTGAGCAGAATAAGAAAGGTAAGATTCAGCAAGGGGTTCGGCGACCTGTTCAACAGCTGAAGTATCAGGATAATCATCCAGGATAACCAAAAGTTTTTCTATCGCTCCAACATAATCATGGTCAGCTATCAAAGCCATTGCCCACCCGTAATAGGATGCTGCCAAAGCCTCCTCTGCATAAGTTGTGAGCTCAAAGTCTGAATCGATCTCCAAATAGCCTTGATAGGATTGAATAGCATCTGCGAAATCGCCTTCTTGGTAAGCCTGATTTGCGGAAAGCAGAACATCACATTCCAGGAGGCGATCATCCGCTGCTGAGATCTGAGAGCTGAATGTGAGTTCATATATGGACGTAACTTTATTGAAATGCTCTACTGCTGATTCACAATCGGCCTCCTGATATGCTTGTTGCCCTAACTTAAACTCTTTTCCGCCCATTGTGATATAACCCATCAAGCCGGCTGCGATGAGAACGAGCAGAATTGCCGGAACAGCAAGTATCAGCCATTGCCGATTTTCTGGTAGCTGCAGGGAAAACAGATAATCTTTGGGGCCTGGCTGCTGGTGGGTCCGCCAGCCGTCAAAAGCCATCCAGCACAACCAGAGACCGAAAACCGGGAGCCAGATAATGGGTTGTTTGGAGGCATTGGTTAGAAATGCAGTTGTTATTAGAATGATGGTAACCAGAAAATGGATCCCCCACCTCCGCCACTGCTTCTGGTAGAGGTAACCTAATCCCAGCCCAGTAAAGTTCAGGATTCCTAAGCCAAGCGACAATTTTTGGGGAGTATTCTGATTTGTCACGGATGTCTCTCCTTTAAGATTTGTGCCGTAAAAATTCCTATGATTGGATTGGGTAATTGGATCACTTGATGGATTGCTCAGTATTTCATTGTAATTTCTGTTCTGCCAGAAGAGATGGAGGTTTACGTTTACGGTGTAATTATACCCGTTAAAACTCCCCAACTTGGTTGTCAACCACAGGGTACCATGCCTGCCGCGCACTATCACAATACCATTCTAGCAACCCCCGCTCCACTCGACCCAATAAGACGATCGGCGCAAGTGCAATCAAATTATCTTAGGCGGGTGAGCTCATCCGTTATGCCACCAAGATAAGAATTGGCCAACATGATACAATCACAATTGACTTTTTGTCAATTGCATCATCTGTATATTATCAAAAAAGATTTCAACCCTTGAAAATTCGTGTGTCAGAAAGAAATTGGTGGTGGTTCGATTAGAGTCCAATACCGCCCACTACAGAATCCACCCGCAATGGGTGGATTATTTTTATTAAGCAATTAATGAAATTATATACTTTATAATCAAATTTAATGTCTAGTATTACTCCAATTGGTGATGTGTGAAAAACTCAATCGATAATCCGATCTATTCCGATAGAATCACGATTCCAGATACTGCCTTAGATGCAAACGGGCATGTTAATAATGTTAAATATGTCCAATGGATGCAGGATATCGCACAGAAACACTTTGATTTTATAGGTGGAACAGCTCTCACGATGGCATTAAGAGCCACTTGGGTTGTGAGAGAACATAAGATCGAATACCTGCAACCAGCTTATGTAGGTGAAGTAATCGAAGTTCAAACATGGGTAGACAATATTCGTCGTGTGCGATCTTTGCGTAAATACCGTTTTATACGGACCTCCGATGAAATGTTATTGGTTCTTGGAGAAACGGATTGGGTATTTGTTAATGTAGATACCGGGCGACCAAGTCGGATTCCGGATGTAATCTTGGAGGTTTTCCGAACCATTCATAATTCAGGATAAACAAATTTACTGGTTTTAAATTTAGTAACCTGCAGAATAAGAAGCGGTATTAGTTAATTGATTAATAGAACATAAAAGATCGTTACTGTGGATCTATCAATATGAGAAAAACGGTTCGAGATCTCCAACACTCCTGTGTTGGAATCGCGGGATGGGAAAATTGGATGTTTCCCTCCCGTAGATGTCCACCAACGTCCACACAAAAATCCACTCAAAATGGGTGAGTTTTTTCTTTTATAAGGGGAAATTATCTATACCAATTTTTATAAGGATGCAAGTAAAATAGTGCCATGGGCAATAAAGCACAGGAACATATTGAATATCACAAAGATGGATTGATCCGGGCAAGAGGACAAATGCAGGATGGAAAACTATCCGGCTACTGGGAGTGGTTCCGCAAGGATGGAACAATTATGAGATCTGGATATTTTGATGATGGGGATCAAGTTCGAGAATGGACCACCTATGATAAAAATGGCGAGGTCTATAAAGTAACAATTAAGAAAGCCCTCAAAGATAAAAACTGAACAACCAAATTAATCGGTTCGAGATCTGTCCAATACCGTCCACAAGAATCGTTTGATAGTTATCTCAAGCGATTTTTACTTTAAGTCAGTGGAAAATAGGGATGAACAATAACAATAATTTTCTAATTAATCAACTTAGGATAGAGAAAACAAAATATAATAATTTTGTGACATTAGTGCAATAGAAACACTTCTTACCTATCTAATAATTATAAAAGCGAGAGAGGAAGCATGAAAGCCCGGACAGTGGCTATTATTCTTTGCATCATGCTATTGATAGCCTGCACACCCACAACAACTTCTTCACTTGAAGAGGTGCTGCCTGCGGTTATACCCACAGATACACAAACCGCTCTTCCTCAGGGGAGAATTATCACTGTCACAAGTGCATTCGATAGTGGCCCTGGCTCATTGCGTCAGGCTCTGGAAGAAGCGCAGGACTACGACACGATCACCTTCGACCCGGCTGTCTTTCCGCCTGATGCTCCCGCCACTATCGCTGTCTCCACAGATCTACCCGGCACTCTTGTCAAACATCTGACCCTGGACGCCAGCAACGCCGGTGTGATTCTGGACGGCAGCCAGGTATCAGGAGATTGGAACCCCGGCCTGCAAATCATATCATCCGAGGTAAACACCATCAAGGGATTGCAGTTCTCTCATTTCCCTGGGTCGGGGATTGCTCAGCTTGTCTATCAGCCATTAGTAGTCTTTTCACTCAAAATTTATGATTTCCTGACAGGTAATTTAATATAAAGTAAAAATTTCTACAAAAAAACCGTTGCATATTTTTTCACATAAGTCTTCCCCAGGCTGTTTTTTTGCATCTGCTGAGCCAGTTCTTACTGATTAACAGGGTTTATTAAATCAATCAGGAGAGTACAAATGTCATATGCGGGTGATCTCCTACCATGTTAATATTGATCTTGATTGTAGGATATCCAAAGGTACTTATCCAGGAGAATAAACAATGAAAATACTTGTATTCGGCGGATCGGGCAAAATTGGAGCGGCTGTAGCCTGGGATCTCGTCAAAAGAGAAGAGGTCGCAACCGTGGGCCTTGTGGGCAGAAATGAAAAAAGACTACGCGCAACAAGTGACTGGATCGGAAACCCGAAAATACATATCCACAAACTGGATGTGCTTGATCTCAAAGCGGCGGCGGAGTTGATGGAAAAATATGATGTAGGCATCTCCACTCTTCCCGACAGAAGAACCAGCTATGCCTTGCTGGATACAGCTATCAGCGCCGGCCTGGATCTGGTTGACGTGCTGGAAGAGTATCACCGACGCCCGGATCCCGACGAAATCGAGGGGCTGGTAATCCCCGAGGGCATGACCCTGAATGAATATGGAGACCACCTCCATGAAAGGGCTGTCGACAAAGGCGTCACCTTCCTAGATGGCATTGGATTTGCCCCAGGGATCAGCAACATCATGGTCGGCGAGGCCATCCGCAAACTGGACCAGGCAGAGACTGCAGTGGCTCGCGTGGGCGGGATCCCATCTAAAGCCGCCTCCAAACATCATCCTCTGAAATATATGATCACCTGGGCATTTGAACATGTTTTGCGGGAATACATGGTTAGCCTGTTGGTTTTAAAAGAAGGCAAAGTGGTTTCAGTCGAAGCGGGGACGGAGCTGGAAAGATTTCAGTTTGATAAGTTCGAGATCAACGAAACTCTGGAGTGCGCCATCACCCCCGGCATGCCCAGTATGATCTACACCCGTAGTGAGCTCAGGGAATTCGCTGAAAAAACTGTCCGCTGGCCGGGACACTGGCAGGGGGTTCAAACCCTTAAAGAAACCGGCATGCTGGATCTGGAGCCAGTTGAAATCGGGGGAGTAAAAATCTCACCCCGCGAGTTCCTGCTGGCTGTGCTTTCCCCCAAACTGTTGCCCCGGGAGGGTGACACCGATGTCTGCGTGATGTGGAACACTGTCACCGGGCGCAAGGACGGCAAACACTACAGCATAGACAGCTACTTATGGGATGAAGCCGACACGGTGAACAAGATTTCTTCCATGGAGCGAGTGACCGGATTTGCGGCCGCTATTGGCGCGTTATTAATCGGACGGAGAGAAATTACAGCTACTGGCCTGGTGCCCCCGGAGGAATGTTTTTACGGTCAGGCTTACGATTCTTTCATGAAGGAGATCGAAAAACACGGTATCCATATCCTGGAGACGGTCAGGGAAATTGACGGATAACAACTGCCTTTCCTGAAGCAGGGTTCACATCAAACAGCCTGGCGGAATAGGCTTAGGCTGCGCCGATGTACTATCTTTCAGCAACAGGTAGATTTCATCCAAAAAAGCGGAGTTATAATCGCCATGGTGGGCTTACTTCAAGCCCCTCTGGGAACACGTCTGTATGAGCGCATGCATCAAGATGGCCGCCTGGTGAAGGATTTTTCAGGTGACAACGTGGATGGGTCCACCAATATCATCCCAAAGATGGGCTTGGAAACGCTGAAAGAAGGTTACCGTAAGCTATTAAATCAAATCTACGACCCCAAGTTCTATTACGAGAGAGGTTATGACCTTTCTGCGTGAGTACCGCCCACCAAGGATCCGGGGTCACCCAGACCCGCAATACATCCTTGCCTTGGGACGTTCCATTTAGCAATTGGGCATCTCCGCGGTATTGAACGGGTATTATTGGCGGCTATTTTTCTGGACAACTGTTCCGACGTCCGCGCTTGTTCCCTTTGGCGATCACAATGGCTATTATGGGCTTTCATTTCCGCCAAGTAACCGAGCTGTATGTTGGATAAGAGGTTCGAATATTTGATCCATTAAAAATCATTATTGTGCAAATTTGAGATCTACTGAAAACAGGCAGAATAATAATTTCAGCCGCCAAACACCGCCTCTTCAATATCAAGTAAATCTCCGGTGATCAGTTCCAGGTCGATGATTACAGTTTCGGTATCTCTATCCAGGCCTGAGATGATCAGGTTTAATCGTTGCGGCATGTCCTGAGCTAGAGCGGGGTCATATTCAGCAATGCGGGGAAGAAGTTTTTCCAACCGCTGCTGAGTATTGACCAGTGTGGCTTTAGCTTCCTCAACATCATCCAGGAAAAGTGCCACGCGGGCATTGCTTACATCTACAAGTACTTGTAGTAATTCCAAATGGGTTGTTGTTGTCTCTATTTCATCTAGCAGGGCTTTCTTTTCGTTTTCAAGCTTTGCAATAGTATCTCCGGCTTCCTGATTTATAATATTGAGCTCATCGATACCTGCCTGCATATCGCTAAGATCCTGCTGGGCTTGATCAAGTGCAGTCTGGTTCTCAACATGAGCATCAGACAAAGGTTTATAGCGCAGGAAATGATCTGCTGCCATCCCAGCAGAGAACACAATAACAATGATCACTAACCAGATAAGTACCTTGCGAAAAAATCGCTGCGGTCGACTGGGCCGTGGTTTTTCTTCCTTGGTAGAAGTCGCAGCAGTTTCGGCTGCCGGGGGTGCAGCGACTTCAATCATTTCAGGAGGTGATTGATCTGGTTGCTGAACAGCATTCTTATTGTCCATGGTTTCTCCGTTCCGTATCTTTTCATTATTCAGGTTATCTGTTAAGAATATTTGACGCAATTTGTGTCCAGGCATCCTTGATTCGGGCCATAGACTTGCAGCTACCCTCTTATGATCTGGGAATAATTACTTGACGACCGAGCTGCTTACAGGTGGGACTTCCGAAAATCTTCCTTTCCTGAAGCGGCCCGGTCCCCAATCAAGGTGCTATAGATTTTTAAATAAGGTTGCCAGGGCTAGTAAGACAAATCCAGCCACCACCAGCCAGAAAGCGTAGCCGGCGAGTGCAGCCAGGATGCCTTGTGATGCCAGGATACCAAGTGCTGCAAGGAGCACAGCGATCCAGAATGTAACGACTTTTGGCGCACTAAGTTTGAGGTTCATGATTGTTTTCTCCTTTTATCATTCATAATAGGTTTGACAGGTACAATTTTCAGTTGGAGCGACTAAGGAGGGCATTTTCCCGGATTCTGGACAGAGCCAGGATCCGTTTATTGCGCTGCCAGAATCTCCAAGCTTATACTGGGTTTTTCAGTGCAGCTGTCCTTTACTTGCGGATCAGCTTATAGATCCAAAGCAGAATAACGGCGCCCAGCAGTGTTACCAGCATGGTTGGGAGTGTAATGGCGTCGTTGATAGTCCCAATACCCAAGAGGGGGCTGATGAAATAACCAGCCAGGAAAGCGCCAGCTACACCAACCACGATATCGAGCACCAAACCTTGTTTTGAGCTCGTTTTCATGATCCGGCTGGCTATATACCCAACGATGGCTCCTGCGATTAGATAGATGATTAGGTTCATTTTTATCTCCTTTTTGTGAATTTGTTGTATTCCTTGATCCAATCCCTTTTCCCTTGAAAAGGGATCAGGGTACTACTTCTGCTGCTATATGGATGTTGTGAGTTTTAGTTTGCCCTGTCGGTTGTGCCCCAAATTCCATCAGGTAAGTCTCGGGCTCCCCGATAGTTGGCGCTCTTCATTAAGACTTAATGCTCACTGCGGCGTCACGAATATGTTCGGCTATGCGCTCGGGCAGCTCTCCTTTGCTGATAAACACATCGGCGCCGGCAGAGAGAGCGGCTTGCTGACGGGCATCCAGTTGACTAATGAGAACAATGACCAGCGCTGACGGACAGGCCTTTCTGAGTTTTCCAAGATCTGCAGCCGGTATATTGGAAATTAAGTCCCAGTCAATTAATAATATCTCCGTATTACGGTCAGGTGCTTGAGCCAAGGCGGTAGACCAATCCCCTGCTTCACCAACTATCTCCATTTTTATATCCTGCAACAGCAGGCGTAAGGCAGAAAGCTCGTCAGGTCTTCCGTCAGCTAAATATACTCTGGTCATACCTTTAGCATACAACAAAGACTCCCCGGCCGCATCTGACGCCCGGGGAGTTTTATCCTCCGCCACTTGGGGGATCTTTCTAAGCGGCTCAGGACACGAGTCTATGTCTGAAAGCCAGGGTCACTGCTTCTGTCCGGGTGGTAACGCCAAGTTTGGAGAGAATACTGCTGACGTGGGATTTGATCGTGGAAGGACTTACAGTGAGTTTTTCTGCAATCTGAGTATTATTCAGCCCCTCAACCATCAGGGCGAGAACCTCGCGCTCCCGCTCAGTCAAATCAAGGCCGGGGACAGGCGGCTGATTGGAACTCTGAACTAGAGCCTGAGTGGCATCGGGAGAAAGGGTAGCACGGCCTGAATGCGCCGCCCGGATAGCCTGGGCAATCTCATCAGCGTCGACATCTTTAAGCAGGTAAGCTATTGCCCCAGCTTCCAGCGCGTTCTTTACCAAGTCTCCCTCGATGAAGCTGGTCAGGGCAATAACCTGGATTTGTGGAAACTGCTGGCGTATGGCGTGGGTTGTGACTACACCGTCCATCTCCGGCATGGCTATATCCATCAATATTACATCCGGCATGATTTCACTGCAGAGCTGGATAGCAGCAGCTCCACTCCCGGCTTCACCCACCAGCTCCAGATCATCAAATGCTTTTAAGAAGAGGGCTAATCCTTTTCTCACCATTTCATGGTCATCAACCAGCATTACCCGTATGGGGGGGGAGCGAAAATCTGTCAATTTCCCTCCTTAAGTGATGGGTCATCCCAGCAGATGGTAAGTTCAGTGCCCTGACCGGGTTGGCTGATTACTATTAATTGAGCGCCCGCTGCATCAGCCCTTTCCTGCATCATTTGTAAGCCAAAATGGCCTGAGTTTGTTTGATTTTGATCAAAGCCTCTGCCATTATCACGAATGCGCAGTGTTAATTCGGCACCTTCTTGTTGAAGATCAATATCAACCCAGCTGGCTTTGGCGTGTTTCGCAATGTTGTTCAGCGCCTCTTGACACACGCGGTAGAAAACGATCTGCACTCCGGATGGTATATCAATGTTCCCCGAAGTATTAACAACAACCGGGATATCGATCCGGCCCGATAGTGCATAGCCCAAATGTTTTATAAGGTCACTTAAATTCGTGTCAATCAATGTAGATGGCCGCAGTTCAGCCAATAAGGCGCGCATCTCGGCTTGTGCGCTTCGCGTCAACCTATGCAAGTCCTTTAGAGATCGGCGGGCCAGAGCCTGATCCTGTTCCCAGAGCCGAGGTATAACTTCGGCAATGATTCCTGCCGTGAAAAGTGACTGGTTGATGGCATCGTGCAAATTACGCGCCAGGCGCTGCCGTTCTTCCATTACAGCGAGTGCCTGGGCTTGTCCAGACAATTCTACATTAACCATAGTTATAGCGATCTGATTGGCTACACTGAGCGCCAGAGAAGCATGATGGTTTGTGAAATAATTCGGTTTCTTGTGCGCTAAACCCAGACCGCCAATCAGGCGAGTTTTTACCGCCAGCGGAATCCAGATCCAGGATCTCATTCCTTCCCTCAGATCAGCAGCTCCATCGTCTAGTAGCAATCGGAAAAATTGCGCCTGTGTATTCTCGCTTGTTAGGTCCGCAATGCGAATGGGTTGGCGTCTGTTTAATAAAATATCCAGGGATTCCTGACTTTGCAGGTGGATCTGGAGTTGTGGCGACTTTTCCAATTGCGGTGTCCCGCGCAGGGCCAGAGTGACCAATGTAGCGTCTTCCACTGCAAATAAACCACCCCGGGTATACTCGACGATTTCCCGTAACTGATCGAGGATCAATTCTGGTTGGAGTTCCAGGGTAGATGCCAGGGTATGCGAGATTGTCAGCAACATATCTTGCTCATGTTTACGAGTATCCACACGCCGCGACGGCAATTGATCCGAGTGAATCTCTTCGTAAACTTCACGGATAATACCGAGGAAACAAGACCGGCCCAGATAGGCAATCGAATTTCCGCGCCATTCGGCATAGAAAGGTTCGCTGTTCTGGCGGGTGTGCAGCAGCCGGGCTTCGAACACGTTATCCGATTGAAAATTCAGGATATACTCATTAAACGCTTTATGACTTGTGGGGTGGATAAAAAAAGACAGCTGCTGCCCGATGAATTCATCCCGGGTGCAGCCGTGCCGTAAATAAGCTGCTGGATTCGCCTCAACCACCAGGCCGGTTTCCAGATCAGTGATGATCAACCCGTCACAGACAGCATCAAATATACAGCGATATTTACTTTCCATTTCTTTCTGTTGGTGATCTCCCTGTTTCATATCACATTCTTTTTCATTATACAGTATCAGTTGCCGGTATCCCCAGGTCTGCTTCCTTTTTTCACCAAAAATGCCATGACTTCAGGCTTGATTTTGGTCGGGCGGGCAATATTCTAGGTACACCGTGTTTAGCCTCTGATCAACAATTAGATTTAAGGGTTGTCTGCCCTGCGACCGAAGGTCGTGTCGAAGAGACGATTGTGTCCAAAAAAGAGGGGAAAATCGAAACACAGCGTTCCTCCTATTACTGAACTGGTTTGTGACTACTCTAAGTTTAGCACTACGGCAGGTACGCTTTCTTAGTATCACAACGAATCAGACGCCGGAAAGAACCGGGCTAAATAAATTCATTCCACTTTAGGAAAATTGTAAAATATGTGCCTGAATTTGACGGACAAGATACCTAGTGTACGTCGCCAGACCATATGGGACATATATCCGTCTTTTGAATGGAGATTATTCCTCTAATTTATCTCACAAGATCTGACACGGACCACAAACTACCCTAAATAGGGAAGCAACCAGTGTAATATTGAGTAATGCAGGGATATTACCTTTTGGTTAAATTTAATCACAAATGCATTATGGGCTTCAGCTTACGATTATTCAGGGATGCACATAAATTGGGGACAGTTCTCCTCGGGATGGGTTTTTATGTGATCATCTGTACTATAATAAATGTTATATCAATTTATAGATACTTGTCCGGTCTAAATGAGTGGGGAATTGCAAAGAAAACTCTTACTGACCAAAAAATACAATTTCTCTGGGTAAGAAGGCCTTATGCAGTATCAAAATTATTATAAAATCTTGGGAGTTCCAGAGGATGCATCTGAAGAGCAGATAAAAAAGGCTTTTAGAAAAGGCGCTCGGAAGTATCATCCCGATGTAAACCCGGACAATCCCGAAGCTGAAGAGAATTTTAAGAAACTCAACGAAGCCTACCAGGTGCTTTCAGACTCTGAAAAGCGCCAAAAATACGATCAGTTTGGAAGCCAGTGGAAACAATACCAACAGACTGGCGGAAAACCGGAAGACTTTAATTGGTCGCAATGGACGTCAAGGCCTACAAGCGATCGAACATCTGGATACAAAACACGCCAAGTCAGTCCGGAAGAGTTTGAGCAAATCTTTGGACAAGGCGTGGGAGGATTTTCAGATTTCTTTGATACCCTATTTGGAGCTGCGGCAGCCCAGGGTACACGCACTGGAGCTGGTTTCCAGCAGCGGGATACTTACCAGCCTTACCCGGGAAGCCGTTCCTATCAGCAAGCCCAAAATTTGGAAACGAGTTTGAAAATTTCCTTAGAAGAAGCTTATCACGGTACAAGCCGCGTCATACAAAAAAGCAATGATGATAAAGTAAAAGCCAAAATTCCTCCGGGTGTTCGCACGGGATCCAGGGTTCGGCTGAAGGGCAAGGGAATGCCGGGCCCGGGCGGTCAGCCTGCCGGTGACCTGTACCTAGTTATAGAAGTGGTTCCTAATCCGGATTTTGAACGCAAGGGAGATGATTTGGAGACAACTGTTTTTGTAGACCTTTATACATTACTGCTGGGAGGCAATATTGAGGTTAATACTCTGGGCAAAACAGTCCGATTGGATATCCCGCCAGAGACTCCAAACCAGACCCGTTTTCGCTTAGGGGGTTTGGGAATGCCAAAACTTACCCGGAAAAAAGATCGGGGAGATCTTTATGCACGTGTGAGCGTTGTTCTTCCAGAAAAATTATCGGAGGAAGAACAGAATCTTTATGAAGATTTAAAGAAATTGCGCCAATCGAAGTAAAAGAGGAAATACCATGCCTACTGAAATTATCCATTACCCGAATAATGAGAATTCAACCTATATCTCATTTCAGGCCGCTTATATTGCTTGTGTATCACTGGATTTTCTTCTGGTATGTGAACGCGAGGGGCTGATTACTCCCCGCATAAATA
>JBARSF010000039.1:0-12590 GCA_049644605.1 Anaerolineales bacterium
CCTGCGACCTGGCGGATAACGGCTTTATTCCTACTCGGTTACATTTTGACATATAAGAACTAACGGTTTGCGTTACGCGCCGCGTAGCGGTCGCTGTGCACGCTGTGTTGGGCGCTTTTCATAAATAGTTTCGTTACTTAATCGAAAGAACAATCTCGTCCACTAATTTCAAAATTTGATCGTTATTTGGTTCATTTCCAATAAATTGAAATTCAACATAAATAAATTCGTAACCTTGTTCATTCTTGACAAGGTGATACTATTTATCAATATTTAACTTTTAAGATGTGACCCTCATGTTGTTACTTAACCCCAACAGGGCAGACACGTATACAAACACCGCAAATGTCCATATCACCTAAGTGAAGTCTTTCGCCAACTTTGATGTGTTGGGCTTCACACATAGACTTATCCACAATGCGATCTCCCTTTAACGCTCCGCAAGGACAAGCTATAATGCATTTATCACAGTCTTTGCAAAGATCTATATAAAGAGGTGCATCCGCTTTTAATTCAGCATCAGTAATAACTGTAACTAATCGAATTCTTGATCCAAATTTTTCAGTAAGAAGAAGGTCGTTTTTCCCCAAAACCCCTATACCTGCCAGGTGTCCTGCATGTCGGTGGGAAAGATCTCCCATGTTCTCTTTCAAATCGTAGGGAAAAGAACATGGGACAGGAAGAGCGCGAAAGCCTTTATCTTGAATAAATCTGCCCAGGCGGAAGGCTATGCGATCCAGCTCATGACTTACCATATTAACAGAAATTGCGTACTCCCGGCTTGGCGCTGACTCAAAGCATGGGTTGAGCATACGAACGGCCATTACAATGACGCTTTTGGCTCCCCGAAGTATATCTTCCGGTTGATGTCCCTCTGGCGCTTCTCCAAAAGAATCTGCCTGAACAACACCGACCAGGTCTGCGCCCAGGCTGAGAGTGAATTCTTTTACACTGGCGGTTAGTTTCTCATTCATGTTCATTTCTCCTGAATGAGTCGTTTTTCATCTATCATGATTTTGTGTTCCTAACGTTAATTATCTTTCAAATGCGGGATAAAAGGATAAGTATTTATCCCGCGATGGTTTTGACAACTACATTTATCATAATCCAAAATTGAACCTAAATCAAAAAAACTAGCCCTTCAAATACAAAGGATGCTTGCTTTTAGGATCTTCTACATATGCCCAATAGGAATCGAACCTGTGACCCTCCGGGATACGAGCCCATAACCTGTACGGGTACATTATGATGAAATTTCGAGGGGAAAAAAACAGGAAATCGTCCAAAAAGGTGGGCCCGGCAGGGATCGAACCTGCGACCTGGCGGATAACGGCTTTATTCCTACTCGGCTATGGTTTAGTGAAATTTATTGAGATATAACGAGAGCATAACCCGCTATGGGACTTAGCAATTCATGCCGCTTTCCGATAACCCCAACTTTTGCTCAATTCCGCATTTTCGCGCCGCGTACCCAAAGTCGAGTTCATGCAGGGTTAGACGCTTTGTAATCGATATTATAATGTCCCCTTTTCCCTAAATATCTGAATTAATTCAGCTAAATCTTCATCCGATAGTAGTTCTTCAAATCCGCTACCAGGGCTATATCTTATGGCTTCATATACGAATTCTTGAAATTCATCTGGATATGGAGATTCCATTTCTAGCACAATTTCCAGCCCTTCAAGTAATTTCTGGGCAATACCATCTATGCCCCTCATTACCGTTTTGTACTCCGCTTCGATTGTTGTCTGAAAAGTATCACTATTCCCCAGCATACTCCATTCTTCAGCAAACACACCAACAAAATTGATTAGCGAATCAAAATGAATCTCTATGGTACGGGGCCAATTTTTCACCATCAGGTTATATGGCTCATCTAAGCTTTCTCCGCCCAACCGACGTGAGTCGCATCGTATTATAACGGTTGGCTTTCCTAAGAATTTTGCCAGCATGAATTCAATCACAGTTCCAGCATCCAGCTCTAGCCCGTCAAATCGAGCAATGAATAGATCTGCCTTCACCACTTGAACAAGATCAACATTTCTTATGTATGCTGCAATATCTGGGCGATCTATATCTCGAAGTTCTTTGGACTGAGGCAGAACTAATTCAAACTTACCCTTGGATTGCTTCCATACTGAATCTTTTATCAATACATTTGTTGTTAGATCGTGTTGAGTGAATATTCCACCAGCAGCATAAACTGAATATTTGTTTTCAACTGCTTCATCTCTTGCATGTTTGTTATTCATAATATTCATTCCTTAAGCTAATTCCAAAGCGCCTAACGTTAATTATCTTTCAATTGCGCGATAAGTACTTAGGCGTTATGTATCGACGTGAAGGATAACATCCAAAGATATTATCTTACCTAAATGAAGTATAGCATGGGGTTATATTGGATGATTGGTTTTCAGTTATGTGAATCTCTGCCAGAAACAAAAAATCGCCCGATAGAGTCGTCAAGCGATTCTTGTGGGCGGTATTGGACTCGAACCAGACAGGTTTTGATAACTACATTTATCATAACTTAAAAAGTATCCATGTACCGTACAGGATACGAGCCTGTGACCTGCGGGTTATGAGTTCAATTCCTATTCGGTATATGTTTTATAGATGTTTTTAGGGGTTATTTTAGAGGGAAAGTGGGCCCGACAGGATTCGAACCTGTGACCTGGCGGATAACGGCTCAGTTCCTGTACGGTTATAACTACATTTAAGTTAGCAGACTGTAGAGTTTAGAGCTGATTACGTCTTTGTCTACAGCTCCAAGGTTTTGGTGTTTACTTTTCGATCAATTTTAATATTTGTTGAGACCGTTCTATACAATCAGGTAAATCTATCAGATGGATAGAACCTTTTTCACCAGCGGACTCTACTACCACATCTCCCACGCCAATAAATCTTTCAAAAATATTTTGTTCATAACTAACATCCTGAATGTTTTGTATTGGAATAGTTTTGTGACTTCTTCCAAGGAATCCAGATTCAATAATTATCCTACTGGTAGTTAAAGTGTAATTTGTAAACAAGAGCGTGAACATATTTCTTGTGAGTGGGAAAGATAGAATTATAAATCCAAGAAGGAGAAGTAGATCGAAGAGTACTACTTGAATATTTCCATAAATCGAAAATACAGGTCCAAGTACAATTATTCCAGATAAAAATAAAATTAATATTAAACCCCCTGCTATTAGTGTTGGAATTAGTGAAGGTTTCAGAGAAAAAACCTCTTCTTCTTTAGTTTTGTCTGGTGCTGATCTTTCCGTGTTTGTAGAAGATGTGCTTTTATCAATATCCATTATCTCATTTTCGAGACTATTCACTTGACTATTATTTATAGGGCGTTGAGCGATATCTAATTTACCAGTTGAAACAAGTTTTGCTATACCTTTTTGCGCTGTCTGATTATTAGGATCAATATCCAGTACTTTTTTCAGACAATCAAAACGCTCCTGGTCAGTATCTACAGCACCAGAAAGCCATAACCAAGCAGATAAATCTTTTGGATTGTTTTGTGTTGCCTGGCGCAACAATCCTAGAGCTGCAAGTTTGTTTCCCTGCTTTAATGCTGTGATCCCTTGTTGTGTTAAAGTTGTCATCTCTTTCTCGCTTTTTTTGGTTTTAAACCTGAGTCAAACTCTTACGGTGATTATTGAACAAATGGGAAAAAATAGAAACATAGAATGTGCTATTGATAACTACACTTATCACAAACTCAATTCATAATCAATAAAATCATAAAAACTATGATAATAACGCCAACGAACATTTGCTTTAACGCGTCCCTTCATAAGTTCATAATATTTAGAAAATATAGATGAATTGGGATCACAAATAATGATGTCTTCTACGCTTCTATTTGAGAACTGAGTAAACAAAGCTTGTCCTAAAACATCAGTATCAGGACAAGAATACCCAACAATAACTATTCTTTTTGCCTCAAATAAATACTCTAACGCTGTGGTCCAAAGCATTTTAAATAAACTAGATCTTGTGATTGGTTTGTTTGGAACGGGCGGAATTATTAATGGTGATTCATCTTCCTCAGGTGAAGGGCAATTGGTATCATTACTCCAAATAGGTATTCTAATTTTTGGATCAACTGTTGCACCAATAATTTGTTCAAAATAATCTCTGGTACATCTCCAATTTGTAGAACCATGAAGTTTTAACATCAAAGGATGCATAAATTTCTCTGATGAGGATCTTTTTATTCCATCAGATTGTTTGCGAACTATACGATCAAAGTAAATTTTTCTCTTCGAAAGCCCCCTATCAATTAATGGCCTATCGATGATTAAATCGTAATTGAAAGTGATTATTCGATTTTTATAATCACTTGGATTTGTCTTTAAAGGAAATATTTTATTAATAAATAGTTTTGTATAACCTGATTGATTTGAACGACACTTCTGAAGATAATCTGCAATTAGATGTGAAAGGTAATAAATATACTTCTCATTCGAGCATTTTTGTCTTGATCTGGTTAGTGTAAACTGTTTTCTGTAAAATTGATAAATAAAGAATGGTAGGTCAGGTGTATCCTTATTGTTACTAGGCAAAAAGGAGAACACCATGACCTACCAAGACCATTTTACCTTACCAACTGAATTACTTGAACAGGTAGCAGAGCAAGGCCTTGATTTTCTACCTGAGTTGATCCGTGTTGTGGTCAATACCGCGATGGAAGCCGAAAGAGAAGAACACCTTGGTGTGGGACCCTACGAACGGTCAATAAAGCGCCGAGGTCACTCTAACGGCTTCAAGCCCAAGACGGTCACAACTCGGATCGCACCAATCACTTTCGATGTGCCCCAGGTGCGGGAAGGAGGCTTCTACCCCCAGGCACTGGAGAAAGGTTTACGCAGTGAACGAGCTCTGATGCTGGCTCTGGCTGAGATGTATGTTCAGGGTGTGTCCACCCGCAAGGTTGCAGCCATCACGGAACGATTGTGCGGGAAAGCAGTATCAGCCACACAAGTCAGCCGAGCAGCCACTTTACTAGATGAAGTCCTGGAATCGTGGCGTAATCGACCTCTTGGTCCAATTGTCTACTTGTACCTTGATGCTCGTTATGAAAAGGTGCGAATGGACGGCCAGATCCGGGATGCGGCGGTTTTGATAGCCAGCGGAGTGAATCCTGAGGGGAAACGCCTGATCTTGGGCGTTTCCGTCTCACTCGGTGAACAGGAACTCCACTGGCGCGAGTTCCTGCAGAGCCTGGTGGAGAGAGGTTTGAAGGATGTGCAGCTAATCATCAGTGACGCCCACATGGGATTGCAGACCGCCCGCAAAGCGGTTTTCAGCGGCATTCCCTGGCAGCGCTGTCAGTTTCATATGCAGCAGAATGCCAGCCAGTATGTACCGCGCCAGAGCATGAAGCGGGAAGTTGCGGCAGATATCCGGGCCATCTTCAATGCCTCGGGCCGGGAACAAGCTGAAGCTCAGCTGCGCAGAACTGTTGAGAAATATGCTAAACGAGCTTCAAGACTGGCTGATTGGATGGAAGGCAATATTCCGGAAGGATTGACGGTATTTGCTTTTCCTGAAGATCACCGTCGTCGGATTCGTACAGTCAACAGCCTGGAACGAGTCAGTCAAGAAATTCGTAGGCGCACCAAAGTGGCCAGGATATTTCCAAACGAGGCCTCGTGTTTGAGATTAGTGAGTGCTGTGCTGATGGAGATCAGTGAAACCTGGGAGACAGGCAGAATTTATTTATCTTTTTTAAGGTGCTGAACTTCAACTACTATGGATCACCTGACTACTTTTACAGAAAAGATGTTGCACAATCTTGATCTGTCTGGATATAATGCTGATAACATGTCATAATGCGCCACTCTCTTTATTATTGCTTCTTCCAACCCATGATCCAATAAATTAGAATCGTCCAACCAATTCTTATTAATTAATTCATACGCTTGTTTTTGCCAACTAATTTTATGTTGGAAGAAATCAAGATGGTTTAGAAAATCCCTGTCAATTGGAGTAGTATGTCGATTTAAATCATGTTTTCTAGTTTTTATTGTTGTAAAAGCTTTACTGGACCCAGCTCCTAATATGTAAAGAGTATCAATTTTCTGTCTTCGCAGTTTTCTTTTCATGAATTTTATCTTTTGTAGGATAAAGAATAATTAACTAGTATTTTGGTTCTGATAACTGTATTTATCGCAACTATAAAAATTCGATAGATATATAAATTATAAACTCCCTGCCCAGTTGTTCCTCTCACCCAGTGTAATAAATATAGTTTGCTGTGTCAAGAAGCTCACAGCTGCCTCATTTAACTAATCTTTTTCCCCCTTGACATAACCCTCACTTTGGTATAGTATTAACTTCATACTAGTACTAAGTATCGCATATGCACCACTAAATACTATATCGGACTTCACCCTGGCAATCGCCAGGCAAGGAGGAGGAACTTGATAGACATCCAAGAAACCCACAAAAAATTCCGCAAGGAGCTCAGCTCCGGCACGGTTTCCCTGGCTCTGCTCAGTATCCTGGCCCAAACCAAAGAGCCGCTCTACGGATACCAGATCGGCAAGCTTATCGGCTCGCCGCTAGGTTCCAGCGACAAAAAAGCGAAAGCGGACTCAGTAACCGTCAAGCAAGGCGCCATTTACCCAGTCCTGCGCTCGCTGGAAGCCCAGGATCTGCTCAGCAGTGAACGGGAAATGACCGACAGCGGTCCGCCCCGCAAGTACTACCGGGTCACCGAATCCGGGAAACAGGCTCTCGAGGCCTGGACAGCTATCTGGAACGAAACCAAAACTTTTCTAGACAACGTACTGGGAGGTGATTACCAGTGAAAACAACTGACGAACTCATCCAAACTTATTTGGACGACTTAAAAACCGCTCTCCAGGGAGCCGACAAAGCCACCGTGCAGGACGCCCTGGCTGACGCCGAGGAACACCTGCGCACCGCCCTGGAAAGCGAAAAAGCGGACCAGGAAGACCTGGCGGAAAACGAAATTATCAAAGGGGTCATTCAAACCTACGGCGAGGCAGAAGAAATTGCCCAGGCTTACCTTTCCTGGGAAAGGGACCTGCCCCCTGCCCTGGCAGCCACTCCCGCAGCTCGCAGAGCTGCCGGCTCCGCGAACGCGAATGGTAAAACCTATCCCGGCTTTTTTGGGGTCTTCGCTGACCCGCGGGCCTGGGGAGGCCTGGTCTTTATGTTAATCTCACTGGTGACAGGTATCTTATACTTCACCTTTGCGGTGACTGGCTTATCACTCTCTTTGGGCCTGATGATCCTGATCATCGGCATCCCTTTTACGATCCTGTTCCTGCTTTCCGTGCGGGGATTATCTTTCCTGGAAGGACGGCTGGTGGAAGCTCTGCTGGGGGAACGCATGCCCCGCCGAGCCTCCTTTACCGACAACAGCCTGGGCTGGATGGAACGCCTTAAACAACTCTTAACCGGCAAAAGCACCTGGCTGGGGCTGCTCTATATGATCTTGATGCTGCCTTTAGGTATCATTTATTTCACAATTATGGTCACCCTGATTGCCCTGGCAGGGGCTTTTATTGCTGCCCCTATCGCGGCCATCGTCTTTAACGTGCCCTTCGAAGCAATCAGCTATGGGGAGGTCATCTGGCACCTGCCGGATTATCTGACCCCGCTGATTGCGGTCCTGGGAGTTCTGCTGGCCACGGTCACCATGCATATTGCCCGCTGGATTGGCAAAGTGCACGGACTCTTCGCTAAAGCACTGTTGGTGAGTGACTGAACCAACCGAACCTCAACACCTGAACCCTCTTTCGTCAATATCAGGCGGAAGGGGGTTCTTGTTTTAAGGAAGAGGGGGGGATTTACCCTGACAGGATGGGGTAAAGGACACTATAATAGTTACTAGTGATGGATCAAAAATCCCCCGCTTCTTACCAGCGTTCCCCTGCTGCTCCCGAGGTTTTTTTCTTCAAGTCTGCAGCCCTGCTGCCAGAGTCACTGGCTTCTGAGTGAGTCGCGGATGGACCTTTCCTCATTTGACAGCCATCCGGATTTTTTTTATACTAAGGAATGAGGAGGAACACTATGTTAGAGAAAATTCAACGGGCAGAGACTGCGATCAAAGCCGGCGATACCAGGACTGGATTCCAGATTCTACGCGAGGTGCTGGCAAAAAACCCCAACAGTGAGCGGGCCTGGTGGGTGATGTCTGGTTTGGTGCCGCGGGAGCAGCGGGCGCACTGCCTGAATCAGGTGCTGCGCATTAACCCCAACAACAAAATGGCCCGGGAGACGCTGGAAAAACTCGGTCCCCAAAAACCCGAACCGGAACCAGCTGCTCCTCAAGGGAAAGGCGCTCTGGGCGAATATCAAACCTGGCTCTATGCCCAGCGTTCCCGTGTTTATCTCACCTTGTTAGGAAAGGAAGAACTGATCAGCGCGGAGACCGTGCCCAAAAACCTGGCCAGGATCCGGGCGGCGATCAGTGAAGGGGAACTGCCTGAAGCCCTGTTTAAAGAGAAGACTGTGGTTCCTTATAACCAGATTACCTCGGTCAAGCAAGTCATCAGTGCTTTGACCGTCTATTACCAGGTAAAGGGTCGGAAAAAATCCACCAACCCGGAACTGGAAAACGAGGAAATGGCAAATCAAGTTATATCTGTTCTTCAAAACAAACTCGGCCCCGATTATTCAGTTAAAGCTGAGCCGTTGAAGACATCAACAGCGATAATCATCTCCCTGGTTCTCACTATTGGTGCGGCTGCTGTTACCTGGTTCTTTTTCTGGGGAGCAAATGAAGTCGCTTCCGGAAGAGCTGCCGCCACTGGCTCCATCCGCACCCAGAGCATCATTCGGCTGCTGGAGCTGCTTGGACCCGGCGGCGTTGCCGTAATCGGCGGGATTTTGATCCTTATTTCCCTGGGAATCAGCGCCTGGCTGCTGCTGAAACCGCCCACAGTCACCGAGCTGACCCGGGAATAAATAATAGGATCAATGAGACGATTAAAATTAGCTCCCGGGTTGATATTATTCTTGGCGATCCTGCTCGCCTGCGTGGGCTGTTCTCCCAGCGGACCACGCCCAGAATATAACCTGGAAATAAGCGGCGCTGTTAACCGAACCCTGTCCGGGGGGCAGCTTTTTTTTGAACGGACTGAAACGAGGATTCAAATCTGGATCCAGCAGCCAGGCTCTGGAACCGATCACACGGTCTTGGATATTTCCCTGCCCCTGGATCTCCAGATCGGCACCTATCAAATTTCCTCGCAAGGTCCAGTCAAGGTCGATTATCAACAGCGGGTCGATCAGATCTCCAGATTCTTTGTGGATGACGAATGGGGAACGATTACGCTCCAGGTGGATGACAGCGGTTTATCTGGGGCTCTTGACCTGGCGATTTTTGAAAGGGTTCCATTTTACGCCCCTGATCCTAACACCGGATATCGAGAACATATTTCTATCAAGGGTGAAGTCTGGAATCTCCCCTATAAGAATACGGATCCAGAGGATCTATCCCGGATTTCACCGCTCATTGATCAAACCCCCAGTGAACGCGAGTACAATCAACTGGCTGATCTGGTAGGGTTGGGTACAACCAGCTTTATTGTTGGGTTGGTTCTGGTTAATTTTGTTTTTCAGTTTTATGTTGGAGCCCGGGTCTATACCGGCAAAGGGATCTTCTGGCTGCGTTCACTGCGGGGAACAGCCACTTTCATTCGCGGCTGGCAAACTCCTGAACTCAGGCACTTGATGATCCTCTGGTCCATCACCCTCGCCTTTCTGTTTTTGTCTCTCTGTGGAATAATTATCCCGTCCTGAATTCTCGGGTAAAATTAATAAATAATCCGCCCCTAATTACTGAGCTCAGCCGTAAGTAATAAGATTAAGATGAGAGGTGATATGAAAAAGCATCACTTACTGAGTCTTCTATTCATTGTAGTTATTGGTTCCAGCTGCGACGTCCCTTTACCTCCACCTGGTGATACTCAAATTCAGATTAGTGGAGCGGTTAACCAGACAATATCGGGAAGGATTGTTGAGTTTGAAACCTCAGATAGGGGATCTAAATTTTCAATCTTTCGCCAAAATCTTGCCAGCGAGATCCAGACGCTAACAATTAAATTGCCGGAGAATTTAGTTCCGGGCACCTACACGGTCAGTCCGGAGGGCCCGGTAATCGCAGGGTACTCTTTTACCAGGGATGTGTCCACCAGATTCTTTTCTAATAATGACCGGGGAACACTTACCATCCAAACAGGGGAGGGCCGCCTGGAAGCACTAATGGATTTCTCTTTGGATGATGACTCCGGAGCTTCAGTCCGGATCGCCGGGCGAATCTGGGATGTGCCCTATAAAGAGGTGGGAGGAGTGATCCAGCCGCTTGATCCCGCAGAAATCTCAGAGATCAGTTCAGGAGAAACCTCTTCCTTGGCAGGTACGGGGATGGCTTGCTTCTTTGGCCTATTGTTTATTGGTAATTTTATTTTCCAGTTTATGGTTGGCACCCGGGTCTATGCTGGTCAGGGTTCTGCCTGGTTGAAATCATTGCGAGGTACACGGACTTTTATTCGCGGCTGGGGAGATCCTGATTTACAGCACCTGATGATCCTCTGGTCTATCCTGCTGGTGGCATTGCTGCTATTTGTGTTTGGAATACTATTTCTGGCTAGATCCTGAAAAAAGGACTGCGCATTTCCTGTCAGCCAGGATATTATTGTTACTCAAAAAAAAAAGACCATGAGAATCATCGCCTATCTGCCAGACTGGGTTAGTTTATGCTCGAATATTTGCTGATTGGCGCCAGCTATGCGCTGGCTGCGGGCTTGCAGCCCGGTCCGCTGCAGGCGTTTTTTCTTTCCAGGGTCACTGAAGATGGCTGGCGGCGTACCCTGCCGGCAGCTTTTGCTCCCCTGATCAGTGATGGACCCATTGCCCTGATCGCGCTGACCCTCTTGAGTTATCTGCCGGATGTGTTTCGGGACCTTTTGCAGCTGGCAGGGGGAGGATTACTTCTTTTTTTCGCCTGGTCTTCACTGCGGGGCTGGAAAAATTATCAGGAAGTTAAAGCGGAGGAACCTCAATCCGGACCAAGAACTATCCTGCAGGCAGTCCTGGTGAATTTGCTTAACCCTAATTCCTACCTGGGTTGGAGTCTGGTGCTGGGTCCGGCTGTACTGACAGCCTGGAATGAGGGTCCGCGCTTCGCAATACTGCTGATTTCATCCTTTTACATCACCATGATCAGCATCTCAATGGCCCTGATCATACTTATGGGTACAACTCTGCTGCTGCGATCTGAAGCTCGACGCTCGCTGATATTGGTCTCCGCCCTTCTCTTAGCGGGGTTGGGAATTTATTTCATCTCCCTCGCCGGTTGGAATCTGGCTGCTGGTGATTGGATACCACACTTCTGAGAGCTTAACAAAAGACAATATTCATCCCACCAAATATCCGGAGGAGGAAATGGGTTATCTAAAACTGAAAGATTTGAAAGAAAGGGAAATTGTACCTGGCTACCGGGCAGTATTTGTGCATTCCGAGAACATGACCCTGGCTTACTGGGATGTTGATCCGGGCGCGTCGCTGCCGGAGCACAGCCATCCCCATGAGCAGATCGCCAACGTCCTGGAAGGGCAATTTGAACTCACCGTGGATGGTGAGCCCCGGGTTCTGGAACCCGGCATGGTCGCGGTAATTCCAGGCGGCGTGCTGCACAGCGGTAAAGCGCTCACCCCCTGCCGCTTGCTGGATGCCTTTCATCCAGCGAGGGAAGATTATCAATAATCAAAACCCACGATCAGCCGTCGTTCAAAATTTCCCCCAGCCTGGTCTTGAAAATATAGCGAAGGAAAGGACGAGATGAAACCCACTATAAATGGAACAGGATTTGGTTATATAGATGTGAACGGGGATCGAATTAAGCACGACATTCTGATTCGCCTCGATGGAGAAGTCATTAAGAGGAAGAAGAAGCTCTCCAAAGAAATTTACGGGACCTCACACACCATCTCCCTGGCAGAAGCCAAGTATACCTACCAGGAAGGCGCTGACCGTCTGCTGATTGGCGCCGGTCAATTCAACCGGGTCCAGCTCTCCCCCGAAGCGGAGGAGTACTTCAAAGAGCAGGGATGCCAGGTGGAAATATTATCCACCCCGGACGCGGTCCAGGCCTGGAACGAAAGCGAAGAGAGTATAATCGGCCTCTTTCATCTTACCTGTTAAAGAAATGTTTAAAGTTTCAAACTTTAGATTGCTGATATAACTTTACTGTTCCAGGTTTAAATGTTTAACGTTCCTAATAAAGGTCAATCCTGAAATATCGTGTAAAATGAGATAAATTATTGTGTGTTGTACAACCATTACTAATTCGTGGTGAGGAACAAGATTATGAAATCCAAGGCAGTAACGGTGGCTGAGTATTTGGCCGAAATGCCTCCCGACCGCCGGGAGGCGATAAAAAAGGTGCGGGAAATAATTCTCCGCAACCTGCCAGAAGGATATCAAGAAGTCATGAATTGGGGTATGATCACCTACCAGGTGCCCCTGGAAGTTTACCCTGATACCTACAACGGCAAACCGCTGATGTATGCCGCTCTAGCCAATCAGAAAAACCATCTGGCAGTCTACCT
>JBARSF010000040.1:0-3418 GCA_049644605.1 Anaerolineales bacterium
GGCCTGTATCCATACAGAAACCAAAGAATTAGCACCAGTGACAAACTAATTCCGAAATGACCATAACGCAACTTTTCCCATTTGGAAGAAAGCCTGCCCGCTTTGTTTTTCTTATATGGAAGGTAATCCAAAACCATGGCAGTCCAACATGCCCATCCACACCAGCCCCTTCCGATAATAATTGGATTAATAACTTTTGCAACCAGATAGTGAATAACGGATCCGCCAAAAAATCCTCCCAATAAATAGAAGAAAAAACCCTCAATTTGCATATTCTCATATTTGTAAAGGCCAAGAAAGCCAAGCATATAAACTCCGACTAATAGCTGAGTCAGCCGCCGGGCTATAGGTTTCTTTCTCCTGGGGAGAAGGTCATACGCTCCTATTCCAAATGCTATTGCAGTCCCTATATAACCAAAATTAAAAAGAAAAAAGATATTGTCCTGCAGTTGCCATAAAAGTATCGCCAATGTCCAAAAGAACACGAAAAGAATAATCGGAATAACAAGCTTTTTTTTAGTTTGTTTATTCATAAATTCACTCCATTATCCCAGGTATCAATTACAGCTATTCTTTCCTTCATTTAGTTGCATTTTCTACAAACCTTCTTACTTCGTCGGTTAACTCTATCAGTTCTTTGTTGGGTGTATAAACCATGTGTCCAGTATGGTAATTAACCATCTTAATATTCTGGCGAATCTCTGGTTTCAAGAGCAGTCGATTCACTGCGAATTCAATTGTTGCCACAGGGCAAGCATAGTCGTAGTATCCGGCAGTAATAAGCACTTTCATGTGACGATTGTTATTCATTGCATTTGCTAAATGAGGAACAGCAGAAAAACCGCTGGGGGAGTCGTTGTATTTCCAAGGACGTACATAACCGCTGACAACATAGGGTTTAGGAGTTTTATAGCCAAGCACTTCTCTCACATAGTGATTCAGGGCCGGAGATAGTGAGGTTGTCAGTTCGTAAGCGCCATGTTCCCAGCGAGCATCGAGGCGATCGACCTGTTTACCTTCTTTCTCAAGGATTTTCTCACGGAACATTGCGTCAGGTATTCTCAGGTTTTCTTGCATGACAAATTCTATATCCAGGCCAAAATAGTAACTCATTTTATCGGCGATTCTTGCTTTTTCCGTATCGGGAAGAGAATCTCCTTTGTTAAGAGCGAGCAAATATTCGGTATTGGCCCATTCTTTTACTTCAGCAAAAAATTTATCGAACGGCATCTCTTGTAGCTCAGTTGCCAGCTGTTTGTGATAACGAGCTGTCGCAGCATGAGTTGGGAAGAAATGTGCCAGATGGAATGAGTTAATCTTGTGATATCCTCTGCGAGTTGGGTACTCAAATGCTGGCGAAATAAAAATGATGCCATTGACATTGAGCTTTATCTGACGATTCTGTTGCAACTCTTCTACTAGCAACGAACCTCGCACACCACCATAGCTCTCACCAGCAATCAATATTGGTGACATCCAACGAGCATTATCTGTAAGATACATGCGGATAAAATCTGCTACAGAAGCTGCATCCTGGTGAGCACCCCAGAAATTTGCTGGGTCAGCGCCTGGATGTGGAAAACTGAAACCGGTTCCTATGGGATCGATGAATACTAGATCGGTGAACTTCAACCAACTTTGTTCATTGTCAACCATGATTGGCGGAGGGCCGGAAGTATTGCCCTGCTCATCAAGCACAACCCGTTTGGGGCCAATAGCCAGCATATGTAAATAAATAGAAGAGCTGCCAGGACCGCCGTTAAAACAAAAGGTCAAAGGCCTTTCTCCTAGGATTTCTCCTTTTTGAGTATAGGCTGTGTAGAAGATATAGCCTTGTGGCTGTCCTCGATCATCAAGCTGTTGGAAGTAGCCTACCTTTGCCTGGTAGTTTATTTTCTCGTCGCCAATTGTGATAGATTGATCAGTAGTAACAGGGGGCAAAAGTTCTATCTTAGTTTCCTTTTTACTCGCTTGCTCTGCTTCCTGAGCAAATGCAAATCCAGCTATTAGGACAACTAACAAGCAGACGAAAATCAGTCTCATGCTCTTCATATCTCTACTCCTTCATCTTTTTCCTCCACATTTAACCATGAGGGTTCTTAGTTTTTCAAGTTTTGGATTTATGTTCTTGCAGGAGGTAAAAGTTCCAATGAGGAACCCTTGGGCGTGCCAGCTTTTCCCCTGTAAAACCATGTTTTCCTTTAAGCACCTTTAAGCCAAATTAAGCGAGATTATACATTTTTTGTGACGTATTTGTGACACGGGATTTAGTCTGCCTTTGATTTGCAGGCTGAATCCCAAGGCTTCTATCGGTTAGTACGGGAAGAGACCCGTTACCCCCCAGTGGGCCTCGCCAGTAAGATAAGCCGCTCTTAAATGTGTGATACAAAATAAAGCATATGCGAGAATTCAGAACCTCTCACTTAGAGACATTATTCAGATATTGGTATGGGGCTATTGTGTTCTCTTAAATGACTGCTGATAATTTGCGGGCGATAACGGTTATTGTTCGGAGCCGCTCATTTCACGCCCTGTAGTCGAGAAAAGAAGGCCGCTCTCTAATATATAATGCCAAAATAAGCATATGCGGGATAGATCAACTGTATCTATAAGTAGCAACTCTACATTTGCGGGCCGATTGACTATTCGGGCTTTATTCCTATATTCTATTAGCCAGCAAAGGGAAGAAGGATGGAATGCCCGAAATGTGACGAGGGGAAGATCCGATGACAAAGAGAATTTTTTCGCTGGGGTTTTTCATTATTTTCATTTTGATTTCGACCACGACTTATTCATCAAGTAGCGAATCGTTGCACCTCCAGGACGCGACCGTAGCAGCTCAGAGCCAAGTTAAGCTCATGGGGATGTGGCCATATGGGGCTTGCCAGGCTTCAGCTGTTGATACGGCAAAGAATCTTGCCTTGATCGGAAACGGAGAAACCCTGCAGGTGCTGGACATTTCAGCACCCTCCTCGCTCACAAAAATAGGAGAGGTAAACCTCAAGGGAAGCGCGCAGGACATCACGATCTCGGGAAATTATGCTTACCTGGTAACCCGAAGTTACCTGAAGGTAGTCGATTTCTCCAACGCGACTAGCCCTTATGAGTCGGCGTCAGTATATTTTGACGGATCTCAACTCGAATCTATTTCCTTTTCATCGGGCTATGCCTATGTGGCCGCCGGGCCTGACGGGCTGTATATCTATGATGTGTCAGATCCTGATGATCCTCTCCTTCTCTCTAGGTATCATGGTGGTGAGGTACAGATCAACGATGTTGTCATTTGGGGGAACTATGCTATTTGTGCATGTAGCTACTGGAAGTTTCCGGAGCCTGATTGGACATATGGCGTAGAGATCATCGATATCTCCTCTCCTTCGGCCCCAGTCCTTAAAGGATCATGTAAACTGAAAGGGAA
>JBARSF010000041.1:0-53030 GCA_049644605.1 Anaerolineales bacterium
CGCTTTTTCAATATCCCGCATCACATCCAACGCGTCAAATTGAACTTTTTCATTTGAATTGGTGATATTACCGATGGTATCCTGGGCTGCTTTCAGGACCACGCCTTCCGGTTTCCACTCCCCATTCACATAAAGGTCGTTTTTTTTCGCCCAGGCTTCAAGAGCGTTTTCCAGCAGTTCGGTATCTGTGTCCTCACAGGCGCTGAGGAAAAGGAGTGGAAGAATGACGATCAACACATAGATAAGTTTTTTCCTATTGGTCTTCATTGTTGGATTTCCTCCAGCAGGTTGTCTATTCCCAGATACTCCAGGGTACCCAGGAGGTCGATCTCAATTTCCCCAAAAAACTCTTCCTGGGTGATCCGCCCATCGGCATAGTCTTCAATCAGCGTCTGCGGGGCGGTAAAGGCAGTGGCGGTTTCACCATACTCATCGCGGTAATCCACCGTGACATGGGCCAGGCGCAGGTTTTCATCCCGGTTGCGCCGGGTGATCCCCTGCAGGACAAGCAGGAAAGCATCGTCCGCGGTATTGGCCGGATTCATCCCCTTGTATCCGGCGCTGGCATCCAGGATGATAAAAGCGCCCTGGGTGGACTCCCCTTTGATGGGAATCACATAAACATTAACCCCGGGGATGCCCAGCTCTTCAAATGTCTCGGTCAGGCTCCGGCTGGCAACCGGGTCGGGAGCACCCTCGTACACCTCTTCAGCCTGCATGCCAAAGATCCCCAACCAGCCGGCGACATCCGGTCCAAAAAAGACCGCACTCACCAGGCATAAAACAGTGACCAGGGGAAACAGGATACATCCGGCGCAAAAACACCAGCCCCGCTTCTTTTTGGGGACTTCGTTTTGAGATACATTGCTCATTGGAACCTCCTTGTCAGGCGGGTGTTGATCAATAAAACAAAAAAGTATTCCATGAAATATTTGAATATTATACTGGGATTATGGGAAGAGGAAAGACATATTTTATACAAAAATCCCATTCAGCTGCATATTGCAGAAGGGGATTGGGAGTAATTCTCAAGGAGGGACGAAATCCTTTATTTAAAAGGGATGCAATCCCTTTAAGGGATTGCATCCCTGTAATACAACAAATCTAATCACTTACCAGCAGTGCTTTCGCAAAGCGGCCGTGGAATTTCCCGACCCAGCGGGCGATGTGCATGGTGCCGGCGGCCAGCGCCAACCCCAGCACGGATAGCAGCGGACTCAGCCAGGCCGGTAAGATGTAGGAATGGCTTGGGTCGATGTCGATCATAAATGGTACATTAAAGAAGATGGTTGCGATGGGCGAGATGATAAACGCCACTGCGAGGGAAATCAGGGTCACCATGACGGTGAAGTAAATGATTCCCAGGGGCAGCATCAACACCATGTAAAGCAGACCCAGCCAGGTGCTTTTTCCGGTCAGGAGCTGTTTTAAGCGTTCAACCCAGCCCAGGCTGCTGTCTGTGAAGGATGCCCGGCGGGGCATGCGCTCTCCCAGGAGGGCTTCCACCAGCCGACCTTCCAGGAAAGCCAAACCACGCACAGAAAGCAGGAACAGGATCGCCACCGGGATGCCGATAATCAGGATCATCACCGACAGGGAGGTGGAAAGCCCGGTAACCGCCCAGGAGAAGTACAGCGTGCCAGTCATGATCGAGATCAGCATGTACACCAAGCCGCCCCAGGCCAGGGGATCAGCGAAGACCCCAAAAAAGCCCGGATAGGATTTCCCGTTGGTGTGGGATGCAGCCCGCCTTGCGGCAGGCGTGGCTGCCAGGGCGGAGGGCAGGGAGCTTTCCCAGCTTATATAGGCCAGGGCGATTTCTTCCGGTTCGCCATAATCCTGGATGATTTTTTCCAGGGCTGCATTTTCTTCCAACCCTTCTTTTTGGTCTTTTTCACTTTCCAGGGCGGTGCGCAGGTGCTCCTCGGCGTCGGCCAGGGCGTCCTGCACGGTGGCTTTGTCAGCACCCTTGAGAGCGGCTTTTAAGCCGTTTAAATAGGTCTGAATGAGTTCATCAGTTGTTTTCACTGGTAATCACCTCCCAGCACGTTGTCTACAAAAGTTTTGGTATTTTTCCAGATTTGGGTCCAGGCTTCGAGGGCTTGTTCCCCGGTTTCGGTGACCCGGTAGTATTTCCGGGGCGGCCCGCTGTCGGTCATTTCCCGCTCACTGCTGAGCAGGTCTTGGCTTTCCAGGGAGCGCAAAACAGGGTAAATGGCGCCCTGTTTAACCATCACCGAGTCCACCTCTGCATCTCCGGCGCCGACCAATTTACCGATCTGGTAGCCGTAGAGCGGTTCTTTGGCCTGGGCCAGGATGCTGAGCAGGGCCAGGGACACAGTCCCGGCGCTGAGCTCCTTGCGGAATTTTTTATGGGTTTCCTGAATGTCGATCAAGGTCCTCCTCCTTTCCCTAGTTGAGTGCTAGAGTGAAGTGGGGTATAGTCTGAAGTGGGATATAAGTTATACTTAGTACTAGTATGGAGTTAATACTACACTGAAGTGGGGACTATGTCAAGGGGGAATTATGATAAATATTTAATAAAAATGAGAGGGCCTTGACATGAAAGGGGACAAGAATGGATGAGAACCGACATTTTTTTTCTCTTCATAAAGGAATTTCGCTTAAGCGCATATTAAGTCTCGGTGACAATTTACGAAAAATCCCTATGCTATACTTAGAAATAAATCAAGCAATTGGTGGGTTTACTTGGTGAAGGATAACAGGATAAGACGTTATGTCTCATTTGGAAAATAAGACATTATTCAGTTATCGCGCATTTGAAAGATAATTAACGTTATGCTTCCCATAAAAATATAAACAACTTCTTATCAATTATTGGGATTATTGTCTCTATGCTAGAAAAACCTGACTTTAAGGACGAAAAAATAGCCACCTGTATAAAGAATGAATATGGATTGAGTGTTGATAAAATCGTTTTTCTTCCACTCGGTGCTGATCTGAATACAGCCGTGTATCGTGTAAAATCTGACGATGAAACACCTTATTTTGTTAAGTTAAGGCGAGGGGATTTTAACGAAGCTTCTTTAACCATTCCGAAGTTTCTTTTTGATCTAGGCATCAATCAGATTATCCCGTCTCTTCAAACCCAAGGGGGGCAACTCTGGGCAGACCTAGATCCCTTCAAAATGATACTCTATCCTTTCGTTGAGGGGCTTAATGGATTTGAAGTTAACTTGTCAGATCAACAGAGGATCGAATTTGGCGCAGCTCTTAAAAGATTTCATACCGCTGATATCCCTTCGGCAATAACAAAAGGTATACGACGGGAATTATTCTCTCCCCACTGGCGAGAAGTAGTTATGTTGTTCCTTGAGCGTATTGATAATGAGACATTTGATGAACCAGTTGCGGTTAGATTAGCCGCTTTTTTGAAAACCCAACACAACAAAACAGCAGAACTTGTAAAACGGTCTGAACGGCTTGCATTGGAGCTTCAGGAAAAAACCCCAGAGTATATTTTGTGTCATGGGGATATTCATGCCTGGAACCTTCTAATTGATATCAACGACGCGCTTTACATGGTTGATTGGGATACGCTGATTTTTGCTCCCAAGGAGCGAGATTTGATGTTCATTGGTTCTGGTCTGGGAGGTAACGGGCACTCAATACAGGAAGAAGAAACCTTGTTCTATCAGGGTTATGGTCTCACGGAAATAAATCCAATTGCGATGGCATACTATCGCTATCAACGGATCATTGAAGATATTGCGGTTTACTGTGAGCAAATCTTTTTATCAGATGAAGGCGGGGAAGACCGAGAGCAATCGCTTGAATATTTGAAATCCAATTTTCGTCCCAACAGCACAATCGATATAGCCTATCAGTCTGATAAAACATTGATAGATGACTAGCTTACAAATGATATATAAAGCATAACACCCGCTCCACCTGACAGCCGGTTAAGACTGGAGACCGGGGACGGGGGACCGGAATAGCAAGGGCTGGCGCCAGGTGAGCTCATCCGTTAGGCAGCATCTATTGGGTATTTGAGTCATGATTTTTCTTAGGGATAGGATTGAAATTCATACCACTCCTAGTAGGTTATTCTCCTGGCTGGAGAAAATGCCGCAGGAGTATAAATCATGGCATCAAGATCATGTTGCCTGCCGAGTGATTCAAGGGTCAATGCTCGAAGTTGGTTCTGAGATTGAATGCGAGGAATATCTCCACGGGAAATTGCACTCCATGCGATTTCGTATGACAAAGGTAGTCCCAAACGAGAGACTTGAGTTTGTTATCGAGAGAATGGGGAGGGGTGCATTTCAGGTCCAATCGGACAAGGATGCCGTGATATTTGTGGCAGAGCTCAATATCGGTTCTGCTTCTCCTATCATAGGACCAATCTTCGATTTGATATTCTCACTGTTTTTCAGCGATAGGATTGATGCGATGGGACAACATATGGCTGAAGAAGGTGAGAACTTGAAAGCGATTTTAGAATTGGAACTACCATCGGTATTCAGTCAAGATGCTGCCTAACATCTCGCTGGAGCAGACGCTGGTATGCGCGCCGCTGAGCTCATCCGTTATTGCTCGCGTGGCATGTCTTTTTATATTCAGATATTCAACTATGTGACAGCATGTTAGGCAGAGTTGGCGACCGTCATAGGTTGAAACAAAGGATGCTTCATAGGCACACCTTGTGGTGTAGAATCAATCATGTAGACTCCTGATCGACAATATGATGAAGGATTGACTAACTATGAGATCGAAAACGGCTGGCTTATTCTTTGTGATTGGCATTGTGATCATCGCTTCATGTAGCACTCCTGATGTGGAAATTCCCCCGACCCTTATGCCAGCCGCAACGGACGTTCCTCTATCTGAGCCGACTCCAACGTCTGATCCACCCACGGCGACGCCTCCACTTCTACCGGAGATCGAGGGCGATCTGGACCCAGAATTTCTTGTTCAAGCCGGTGAACTCTGCGATACTGCCTTCGATGCCGGGATCACCTTTGGATGGACCTGGGCGTCTATGCTTCCAACTGCGGTCATCTTCGATCGCGATTATGATGTCGATCCCTGGGGAGGTTTTGATTTGCTCGAATCTGCCCGCGAGGACGAGCTTGAATCAATCACCTGCATCAAGGAAACCCGAATCGACAAAGGTTTCTATATTGGCACGGCAGGTGGCGGTAGAGGCTATCAGTTGCAGTGGGATCTATGGGTTCTGGGCTGGCCCGAGGGCGCTCCTTTGGCCAGCATCACGTTTTTAGGCAGCCCGCCGCCGACCTCCGTCAGCAGTGGCGGAAATCACTACGGATCTGAACCTAAGTCCAAAGCGCTTAGTTGGCTTGATGCGCAGTTTGCTGAGCCATGGCTGGACACTCTCGGCACACCCAGCGAGTTCCATATCTCGGAAGATGGCGCCTTGCTGATCGCTGACTTTAATAAGTTTGCAGGTGTTTTCGATCTGGAAAGCGGCGAGCTATTGCGCCAGATCGACTACGCAGAAGACGGCTCGTTTGTGCCATTTGTTACATTCTCACAGTTTGGTGATCTCTTCGCCGCTACAATCTGTGCTCAGGAGCAAGACGACGAATGCGTTTTCAACGTCATCGAAGTGCGTGATACGGTCGATGGAACACTGGTCCAGCGTCTTTCCTGGGAGGAGGACTATCCATTGATTTACAATCATGCTTTCACGCCAGATAACTTATATCTCTATGCCGGGCATAGCGGAACGATCGATGGTACCACGCGCTACTATATTCGCCGCTGGGATTTAAGAACCGGACTCGGAACGGATTTTGTCAGCAATGAGATTGGGCGCGACTCTGACCTACTGGTTTCTCCTGATGGCTCTCAGATTGTTATTCGAGAGGGGTCTTCAAAGATTGTCTGGGATACACAAAGCAACGAACGTATCGCAAGTTACAGCGCTAATGACAACAACAAGATTGATCATCCAATGTCCTATTCGCCGGACAGCGCCATGTTGGCCGCTTCTCATTGCGCCGACGGAGGCTATGATTATTGTTTTCTTGGTCAGATCAAACTCTTCGAAACCGGAGAGTACAAAGAAATCGGCACATTCGGGTCGTCCCAGGGCTTCTTTGACAGCGTAGCCTTCTCAGCGGATGGTGCTCTAATGGCCGGTGGCGAATGTGATTTCACGCGTCCGTTTATCCCTGAAAACAAAATGGAGCGATTGATTTGTACTTCTGGGATTGTTCACGTTTGGGATGTGTCAAGTGGAGATGAGTTGTTCAGCTTCCCAGGTCATAGCGGAGAAATCCGCAGCCTGATTTTTTCTCATGATGGAAATTATCTCTTCTCAGGAAGCACCGACGGCACCACTCATCGTTGGCCTCTGCACTGAACATCTTGGATTTACCTCGTCAGAGCTTATAAGCCAGTTATGGTCCTGCTGCGTAGATATGCTTTTGGTGGGTAATTTGAGTCTCCTTTCCTGTCATTTTGGGAATTTCTGTGCGTTTTGAGACGGGAGTCTGGCCGGTCTCTTGCAGTTTTCAAGAGGAATACTGCCGCAGGTCTCACTAAGCTCTATAGATGGTCAGTTGACCTAAAGGTGTTATTGTGCCCCCATCCAATTTTTCGTGCCATTCCAAAGGAGACAGTCTCATGCCTTAATCGCTAAGTACTGAGGCTGTGGTCTTCTTCCCCAAGTTATTTGATCTCTTGTGCAAAATCGGCACTATATTAATAATTCTTTTGCCTGTTGCTCCAAGAGTGCCCATTAAATTCAAGCTCGCTATAACGCAGGGATGGATGGGACCAGGTGCGCAGCCGGTATTGACTTCGTTCGGAGTCCTACCTGGACCATCATCCCGGAGTCGTTAGCGCGCCAATCCTGAAGGGTAATAATGTCCCAAAAAGCCGGATATTTACAGAGATATCTTTTTATGCGAAAAATTTAATTAAAGAATTGTCTCAGGGAGGTTAACTATGTTTGATTGTATTATCTACGCTACGGACGGATCCGACCATGCACAAAAGGCATTAGCTTACGCACGTGACTTAGCCAAACTGCATGATTCCAAGCTATTTGTTGTCCATGTTTATTCGAGGGTGACGGATTTATTGGGTTACAAGGAGTATGACACCATATTGGGGCACCGAATTGCAGCTGGAGATAAGATCATCAAAGAAGCAGTGAAAGAACTTGAGCTTGCCGGGTTGACGTTTAAAACTGAGTTGCTGGAAGGTCCTAAGGCTGAAGCTATAATGAAAGTGGCTGAAACCCGAGATGCTGATCTAATTGTCATGGGTGCGAGAGGAATGAGCAGTCTTGAGGGATTGCTGCTGGGAAGCGTTAGCCAGAAAGTTATTCATCATGCTACCTGTCCGGTGTTGGTAGTTCACTAACTAAGTAAATATCATATTTATTAAGGGTTGCCGTTCTTTGGAACGAGAGTTTCTGAGTATTATTTTTTGTGTTTTGTTGTACAGTTGATAGCGCGCTAACCCCCGCTCCACCTCACCAAATGGGTGCACAGCGTGGACCGCCGGGCACGATGGGCTAATAACCTCTTCTCCCCTTTACTGGTTTCTAATCTATAATCAATAATAGCTGGCCCCGGCAGCAGGTGAGCTCTTCCATTAGGAACCCGAATAACAATTTCCATACATGGGCGCAGACCAATAAGGGAACACGAATCGTATACAAATGTTAAAAGTTGATCCGCATCCAGATTATCCCCCAGAAGATGGCCGATATATCCGAGGTAATGATTTCTCACCTGTCGCAGTAGTTATTGTATTGAATTGTGATGCGGATAAAATACCACCTGATTTAGAGGCCCTTGTTAGAGCTGGTGTCGAAGCTGGTGCTGCGTTATCTGGTACTGTGCAAACAGAAAACATAGGCTTTGAAAAGATCATTTGTAACATCACTGCCAATCCCAATATTCGATATCTAATCCTGGGAGGTCCCGAGTCAAAAGGTCATCGAACAGGAGAAGCCCTGAAAGCTCTCTTTCAGAACGGTATAGATGACAAAAAACGGATCATCGGCACATCTTCACCCCATCCTATTCTGTTTAATATAAGCACAGAAATGATAGAGCGTTTTCTGGATCAAGTGACTCTCATTGACATTCAATTTGAAGGTGATCCAGAAGTCGTTAGACAGGGAGTGTGGTCATGTTACCAAGAAAACGAAGTGGATTTCCGAGGTTATTCACTGTATGATCCCGGAGCATTTCCTGCGCCACCTCTAAGTGGAAAAATTACCTGGCGAGTGGCACAGCCCTGGGCTGAACCGCCTGATGAGGGTGAGAGAGAAGCCTTAGCAAAGGCGCTGAAGATGGTTGAACAGCTAAGGGAAAGATCTAAACGAAACAAGGAGTAAGGCGAGGCTGCCTAACACTGCACGCACCCTACCCTTCGACTGCCCCCTCGACTTCGCTTGGAGTCCGCTCAGGACGGGTTAGTTTTTCCGTTATATGCCATATAAAAAACAGATAACTCTATACCTGGTTGCAGCTAATTTAGACAGGAACAAAAAAAAGTAATAATTAAAATGTGAAGAAATGAAGAGCAAAGAAGGGTAAGTTTGAGGATCTCCTATGACCGTCGAAATCGCAATGAGGTTATCTGGTTTTCTCTTTCTGTTTGTTCTGGTTACACTCGCTGCAAGTATTCCTTTCGGAAATAAAATCGGTAATTCTGACTCAGACAGTATGTTGCAAAAGATCAACAGGCATCCAAAAATATTTCAATTAAACATCGTGTTAGCGCTCATAGAGTATATTCGCGTAATTGCCCTAGCCATTATGTTGTTTATTGCATTTAGTCTATATAATATAATTCTTGGAATTGTGTGGGCCACCTGTCGAACAGGAGAAGGATTGATACTTATTTACAATGAAATCAAATGCTGAGGGCTCTTCAATATAGCAAGCCGATACGCGGGTGCTGGTGACTCTGAAAAAAATGAGTTGAGTGAATCAGGTCGTACTATTCTCCAAAAAAGAAAATCTAGATGGATATTGGCAAAAACCTTATTCGGCATCGGTACACTCGCATACACTACCCTGTTTGTTAGCTATAGAGTGGTACCCCTAATAATTGGATGGCTAGGACTTATTGCCGGCATTCTCCTTATCATCGATAGCGGGATAAAACTTGTAAAACCTGATCTAAAAGCCTTTAAAATCTCTGGAACACTGGAGTTATTCAGTAGTCTGTCAGTGATTCTGTTTGAAGTCATCATCGGAGGATGGCTATTGTTTTCTTCACACACCATCCCTTAGCCAATGAATAACTACTTATCTTATGATCAGCAACTCCCAGCGTGAAATTTAGACATGACTCTGGAATATAAAAACAAAATCAAACTCAAATTACGCTCGACCGGGTTAATTGCGTGGAGTCTAAATGGCCTGATTTTCCAAATTCGATTCGGGTGAAAGTCGCGCCAAGGGTAAATCCGCCCGGCAAGTGAATAAACCGTTTGGCTGGAGGGAAATATGACCCAAACTAGCAATATGAATCAGAAAACAAGTCTCAAACCTATGCCTATCTGGCAAACAATAATAAGTTTCGGATGCCCTACTTTGGTAGGTGTGATCGGATTGTATTGGTTGCTCCCAACTTTAGCTAAGGCAGGCGTACCCTTATTTTGGAATTATATGGTTTCTGTGGTTGGGATGTTCCCTTTTCTCCTACTTTTATCAATCATTGCTCTAAAATTTGAAAAGGGAAAGATTTCTTGGGGTTGTTTGAAAGATCGTTTTCGTATCCAATCTTTATCAAAGACTGATTGGTTTTGGACCTTTGGTCTGATGGTTGTGTTTGTGGGTGGACAACTTATTCTAATGCCTATTTCAACCTGGCTCGCCTCGACCCTGTCATTTCCATTTCCAGAATGGCTTCCCCCCGCGCTTGATCCAAGAATACCAAAAACATCAATACCCACGGAGTTTCTTGGAATCCCCTTGCTTGGGAGTTGGGAGATAGCAGGAGCCTACTTATTTATCCTCCTATTAAACATCATCGGGGAAGAATTCTGGTGGCGGGGTTATATCCTCCCTCGCCAAGAATTGAGACACGGTCGGTTTACATGGCTTATTCATGGCACCCTTTGGACCTTGTTCCACATTCCATTTTGGTGGAATTTAATTACCCTTTTACCTTCGACGTTTTCGTTATCATACGTCGTATCAAAAAGGCAGAATACCACTCCTGGGATTCTGGTCCATTTCATAATGAATGGGCTTGGTTTTTTGATGATTCTGCTCGGGATCCTTGGAGTTGCTGCTTGACCTAAATTTCATAAGAGAATCTTACTTCAGCCTCACCTCCACTACCCATCGGCTGGGCTCAGGATCTTCGACACCTGACTGCCTAGAAAGGACGGGAAACCGATGACTGAAGAGTCACTGCTTTCGTCAGGCGGCAGGTGCCCTTCGCAAAATGCGGATGCTTCTTATACCCACGTTACCTCGGGACAAATACCCAAACAAAATGCTACGCTAAGATCATCCGTTATCTAACCTTAATTGTTTTAGAAAAATAATCATTATGAGTCTTTTTTTGAGTCCGATCGCTTGAACCTGGGTTGGCGGCTTTATCCTTTATCGGGTCTTTGCTTTAATAACCTATGATAACCAGTAAAGAAATTGGTTGAAATGGAAAGGGGTAAACAATCAAATATCCCTCTTAACGAATCGAGCGATTTATCGCCTTGTTTACCAGGTCAAGATCAGGAGGTAGTTCGACCGGAGAATTGGTATGCTGGGCAAAAATATCCTCTAAATTACCCTCGTGATAATCAATTTTAAATTCGGTAAATTTAAGACCGTGGGCGGTTGAGATCACCACAACCTGGTCATTGGAATTGATCTCTCCGCGCTTTATCATTTTCATCAGTACACCAAGCGCCACCCCGGTCTGGGGACAAGTATAAAGCCCAGTGGTGTCCGCCAGGGCTGCTGCGTTAGCCAGCTCTTCTTCTGTAGCCTGGTCCACAATTCCATCAAAAGCCCTTAATGCCTTTACTGCACGTTCGTAACTTACAGGATCACCGATCTGGATCGCAGAAGCGGATGTCGGTTGAGCTTTCACCGGATGATACTCTTTAAAATCCGTCTGGTAACTCAGGTATAAGGGGTTTGCGTTGGCTGCTTGTGCACAAGCAATCCGGGGTAGGCGGTTTATCAAACCTAATTCCCTCATCATTAATAATCCTCGCCCCAGGGCACTCACATTCCCCAAGTTGCCAGCAGGAATAATGATCCAATCGGGCACTTTCCAATCAAATTGCTGGGCGATCTCAATCCCGATTGTCTTTTGTCCCTCAATGCGGAGAGAGTTCATCGAATTTGCCAGGTAAATCGTGGGATCTGTGGTCAATTCTTCCACAATTGCCATACATCCATCAAAATCCGTATCGAGCGCCAATACCAGGGCGCCGTTAGCAATCGGCTGCACCAGTTGGGCGGTTGATACTTTCCCTTTCGGTAAAAGGATTACAGCAGGTATTCCCGCAACAGCAGCATAGGCGGACAGGGCTGCGGAGGTATCACCGGTCGAAGCACAAACCACAGCCCGGATTGGTTTCTGATCGGCAATCATCTGGTTGACGACAGAAACAAGCACGGTCATCCCCAAATCTTTGAAAGAGCCGGTGTGGCTGATACCGCATTGTTTCACCCATAAATCTGGCGCACCGATGATCTGTCCAAGACGTTGGGCTCGAAAACAATTCGTATGACCCTCAGATAGGGATACTACGTTTTTATCCTCTACCTGGGGGCAAACCCATTCTTTTTTTCCCCAGACTCCGCTGCCGTAGGGCGATTGATTGGTGTGGGTTCGTTGGTCAAACAGATTCTTCCACTCCTCAGAACCCCGTTTCTTCAATGCGTCTAGATCATGCTCAACATTAAGCAATCCCCCACAATCCGGGCAGCGATATACAATATCATAGATCGAATAGCGGCGGCCGCAGCCCTGGATACACTCAAGCCAACTATCGTAGGTCATGTTAATCTCTCCTCTTTTTACTCACCCACGGCATAGGTCTCAACCTTATGGATGGGCAGGTACCCATCAGCTGCTAATTCCTCCCCAGGAAAGCAGGCTTCATCAGGTTTGTCAGACAAACCAAACAGCAGCGCTCCCTTCCCTTTCCAACGCAGGGCAGCCTCTCGCACTTCCTGGGTGATGACAAGTTCCTTTGATAACAACTCCGGAACGGTTTTCCAATCACCCCGGCATCCCATCCGGGAGATGGTAGTCTGGTACTCATGGCGGCGAAAAGCCTTGAAGGGCGTCGGGTCTCCCCCTTGAACCCGTTCGTACACATTGTTGTGGACTTCGCGCAAGGCAGGCGGCAGTTCTTCAACCCGGTTATTTACCTCGCTGATGAAGCCCTCAAATGTCTCCATCCCTTCCTTGCCCAAGCTTTCCACCAAAAATTCAAGCTCCCATAAATCGCTTCCCAGGACTAAACAAATATATGCCAGGTAGTCCTGATTATCGGTAGTAAAGGAATGAAAAGCAGGTTGATTAAAATGGTCATAAGCCTCTTGGAAGCGCTCCAGGTCAAACGCCTCTCCCAGGAGGTTTCCTACAGTCCGCCTGACAGCTTCCACCCGCGCCTGGTCAATGACCTGGTCGTTGCGTCCTCGCGCTCCGAGGGCTGTCTTGTCTAAATCGATGATGACTGCCGTACCCTCCCCGAACTGAAAATCATGACCGCGGCAGTAGTCCTCGAAATCACTCAATGCGGACCAACGATTCGCGAGAAAAATATTCGTCGTTCCCTGTTCCACAAGATCTATGGATGGAGGATGTTGGTTCTCAGCAGCGATGAAAGCGGCCCCCCGCCAATCACCAGCGTCGGCAATGGATAAAAACGCGTTTCCATCATTCATGCGTGTGTCCCCGATATAGGCCAACTGCTGAATGATGTAGTTTGGATCCATCAGTTTAGCTGCTGCCCTCAGCAAAAAAACAACGATCTGGGCGTAAGCTGGCTGTCCTTTACGGGGTGTCTTCCCGGCTGGGATCTCGATTGAATTCCTGATATCCGCCAATCCTGGCAGTCGAGAATCCACCGGGTCCAGGTTGCGAAAGACAATAAAATCGCCTAATATATCATGCAGCGATGTACTTCCGTATACATTCATGATCGCTCCTGTTAGGTTTTTTCCGCTCAGATAGATTTCTCAGCACTGTTTTCTCATCAGTTCCCTCACCAACCGATTTCCTGATTCGGGGATAAAGCTATAAGTACCCTTTGGCTTTAAGCAGCTCAGCACTCAGGATCGCACCACCGGCTGCTCCACGGATTGTGTTATGGGAAAGAGCAACAAATCGAATATCCAGCAAGGGGCACTCACGCAGCCGGCCAACGGTGATTGCCATTCCATTTCCAGCATCCCGGTCTTTTACCGGTTGGGGGCGGTCTATCTCATTCCGAACCACAATGGGAGGGAACGGGGCGGAAGGAAGCCTCAAAACCTGGGGGGCTCCTTGGAAAGATTCCCAGATGGCCTTGATCTCTGGCAAAGCGGGTTTTTTATCCCTGAATTTTAAACTGACGGTGGCCGTGTGACCGTGGCTCACCGGGACCCGGTTGCAGTGAACCGAGAGAGTCAGCGTATCAAGGTCAACGAACTGGTCATCCTTGATCGAGCCTAATATTTTTAACGGCTCCCACTCGCTCTTTTCCTCTTCCCCCTCTATATAGGGGATGAGATTGTTTATCATCCCCAGCGCAGCAAGACCTGGGTATCCTGCCCCGGATACCGCCTGAAGAGTGGTTACCACCATGCTTTCCACAGCATACCCTGCCTCTATCAAGGCGGAGACTGGGGAAAGAAAACTTTGAATACTGCAATTGGGTTTAACGATGATAAAACCTTTGTCCCAGCCTCGGTTTCGCTGCTGGGCAGGGATGATTTGCAGGTGATGAGGGTTGACTTCCGGAATGATCATCGGAACATCCTTAGTGACCCGGTGAGCTGAGTTGTTTGAGACGACCGGCAAATGTTCTGCGTACTGCGCTTCGAGTTTACGAACCTCCTCTTTCCCTAAATTGAAGGCAGAGAACACAAAATCACAGGCCTCAGCGGCGGACTCAACATCCCCCACTGGGTTGACCTTTAAGTTCCTTGCCTGTTCGGGGATCTCGCCCTCCATCAGCCACCGGCCAGCCACCGCGTCCGCGTAATTCTTTCCCGCGGAATGAGAGGAAGCTGCCAGATAGGATACCTGAAACCAGGGGTGATTCTCCAGCAGCTTAAGAAAGGTTTGTCCTACCATACCTGTCGCTCCCAGCACGCCAACACGGAACCTCGAATTCTTTTTCATCTAAACCTCCGCCGATTCTATAAAATATTCTCCAGAGTCCAGCAGAATCGCCTTGTGGATCTGGCGCACAGCCCGATCCCCATCTTTGGCCTCGACAGCCAGGGAGATACTGCATTCCGAGGAACCCTGGGCAACCGCGATGACATTTATGGCTCCTTCAGCCAGGGCTCCAAAAATTCGGGCTCCCACCCCAGGCGTTTCACGAATACCAGCCCCCACAGCGGTCACAATGACCACATTGTCCTTGGACCAGATCCTTTCAATGTCTTTTCGTGCCAGCTCCAGACCCATCTCTTCCTGGAGAGCATGGAGGACTGATTCTACGGTTTCCATGGGCAGGAGAAATGAAATGGATTGTTCTGAGGAAGCCTGGGTGATCATTAACACACTGGCTCCCTGGCTGGCGACAGCAGCGAATGTGCGGGCTGCAATCCCGGGTACGCCCATCATGCCCCTGCCTTCCACATTGACCATGCTCAAACCTTCGATGAGAGTTACTGCCTTGATTGTGTTCTTCACCAGTTCCGGTTTCTGGACGATCAGGGTGCCGGGGTGAGTTGGGTTGTTTGTATTCTTGACCCGCAAGGGAATCCCACCCTCAATGACCGGTTGGATGGTCCGGGGATGAACCACCTTGGCTCCGAAGTAGGCCAGTTCACTGACCTCGTTATACGACAGGAGCGGCAGGGACTTGGCCTCTGGGACGATTTTCGGATCGGAGGTCATGACCCCATCTACATCGGTCCAAATCCAAACCTCGTTGGCCTCCAGGCAGACGCCCAGGATCGAGGCGCTGAAATCGCTGCCCCCCCTTCCCAGGGTGGTGGTCACTCCTTTTTCTGTGGCTGCCATGAAACCTGTGACCACCGGCACACAATCCCGCTCCAGGAGGGGAACCAGCAGGCTCTGGACACGTTTCCGGGTCAGATCCATCAGCGGCACCGCATTCTGGTATTTTTCGTCGGTAATAATCAGTTCCGTGGAATCGACAGCTTCACTGCCTATACCACCCTGGCGGAGAAAAGCAGCCATGATCCGGGCATTGATCCTCTCCCCAAAAGAGGAGATCGTATCCAGCGCCCGCGAAGTTAACTCTCCCAGGACGTGAATGCTGTTGCAGAATACCGCAAAATCATCCAGATAGGGATCTATCGCAGCCTGCAGGTCGGTTTGGTCTTTTTTGGCATCCAGGAGTCCACTCACCAGGCTGTAATGCCGGGAGCGAAGATCCTCTACAATGCCTTGGTAAGTTTGGCCGTCCCCCTGGGAAGCGGTTTGCGCTCCCTCGATCAATAAATCGGTCACTCCGCTCATGGCTGAAACGACAACTACCAGGCGGTCCCAGGCCGGTTTTTGCTCCAGCACAATCTCAGCCGCTTGCAGGTGCGCCTTAACGCTGCCCACCGAGGTGCCGCCAAATTTCATGATCAAGGTATTCATGCCGTCCTCCTTTAAACAAAAACCGCGTCCAAGAGGGACGCGGTATTTTCGCGTGGTTCCACCCAAATTCACTGACAATCACTTGTCAGGCACTTGTGCAGCGCTAACGGGCTGTCCGGAGTTTCATACTTTCAAAGAGGATGATTTGGGAAACTCACTCACGGTGGGTTTTCATCTTTAGCTTGGCTGCGGGGGTTTTCAGCCAGTGGCCCCCGTTCTCTGGAGCAAGCCTAAAGGTTACTCGTACCGCTCGGCGTTTTGATGTGCATAAAGATAATGGGGCATTATACCATGTTTTATGCCCCTCCCAGGATAAATTTACCCAAACGGGTTGGAGGAGGGCGGAGCTGGTTTAGGGGAGGAAAATCAGCCGCTTTCCCCCTGCTCCCCTTCGAAAGCCTGTCCTGAGCGAAATGGATGGGAGGGGAATAGCGTTAGGCTTAAACTGTTCGGTTTTCCGAACCGGCAGCCGTAAAGCGGCTCTTCGGTCTGGGCTAGGATGCCCAGCAGGGCCAGGGAGACCGTCCCGGCGTTAAGCTCCTTGGGGAATTTTAGTGGATTTCCTGGATGTTGGTTAAGGTCCTGCTCCTTTCCCTAGTTGAGCGCTAGGGTGAAGTGGGGAATTTGTCAATATGTTTTTGTGTTAATTTTCTAGTGAAAACGAGAGAGTATTGACATGAAAATCTGGATTATGTACACTGAATATAATTCAGGGGGATTTGGCCTTGTTGATTGAAGGGGGATTGTATTTGGAAAAATCAGTATTTATTTATAAAATTGCAGACCATGACTTTTAAGGGGGATAGAGATCATTTTGTCTAAGAGAAGATATCCAACAACAACACCAGACTGGAAAGTCGCAGTTCGGAGACGAACGAGTTTTTATATACTAGTTTCTGTCCTACTAGCAGTGCTTTTTGGGATCCTTGTCTACCAATTTTTCTCTAATCAACAACGCTTCGCTCCTGGAGAACTAACCTGGGCAGTTTTTGCCGCTTGTGAAATTAATAATGGAACCATATTAACAGCAGATTTGATGGAGGTTCGTGAAGTATCTCGAAACGCTTTACCTGAGTCATATTTACATATCAAGGAACAAGCAATCGGAAAAAAAACCTTACATTCGCTGGTTAAGGGAGAAATCATATTGCCGGAAAAACTAGTAGGCGAATTTGGTGGTATCGTTGCCCAGCGCTGCCCGAGCGGGAAGTGGTGTGTGAGTATTCCAGTAGAGTGGTTTATTTCCCCGCCGCCTGCAGTAGCGGAAGGAGATCGATTGGAAATTGCCTCTGTACTGCCGGGAAATAGTCTTGAGGATGCTGGATTCATCGCCACGGATGTTCAGGTTGTGTCTCTACCTGAACATGAAATGATTCCGGCCTATGTCTTGGCATTATATGATTGGCAAGCCTTATCCCTGCTCTACACCCGAGCCAATGCATATCAGCTGTTAGTGTTACTGCGACCATCCGGAGAGTAAATTATGAGTATTGTGATTGGAGTATTTTCCGCGAAAGGAGGTGTTGGAAAAAGTCTTATCGCCACTAATCTTGGAGTGGTATTGGGATTAGGGAATCAGTACCGGACGGTCGTGATAGATCTCAATCGTGGTCTGGGAACCGCGGATTTACTGCTCGACTTAAAACCAGAACGTACATGGGAGGATCTGTTGGTTGTGATTGGTGAGTTGACAGCCCAGCATCTCAAACTGGTTGCTACGAGATACCAACTTGGTATGGATTTATTAGCTTGTCCTCGTACATTTTCTTGGAAACAAGTCTTAACTGAGAAAGATCTATCTTCAATGCTGTCAGCTATCCGAAAGCAATATGATGTCATCATTCTGGATACAGCTGCAGGGGGCGGACAGGTAAATTGGAAAGCGTTCTCATTGGCTGATGTCCGTTTAATTGTCATCACCCCCGATCTTCCAGCCCTTCAAGCGACCAGCCGCTATTTGGATACAGCACCAAAAGAAGAAAAAATCACCGGTCTGGTGATCAATCAATACACTACTGGCGCAGCGGTGAACCCCGAGGAAATCAGGGAATATTTTCGGGAATCCGTAATAAGTGTGTTGCCTATGGATTCTTCAGGAGTCTGGGAAAATATCAGTTTTGGGAAACCTTGCGTTCTTCATAAAAACAATCCGTTGGGAAAAGCTCTTCGCAAGCTCTCAGTAAAGATTATTAGGGTCTTTGAGCACAAGAACCTTGAGACAAATAATGAAATCTTATGACGAGAAGAGATTATTTGGAAATTGAAGACAGATTACATCGCTTAACAAGTAATTATGTCCTGACTCAATTAAAAAATGAAGCGGATCGAAATTCCCTGGTTGAAGACCGGGAGGAATTGACACTGATAATTTGGCAGCTCTTAAAAAAGCAGAACGAGATTCTTCCCCAAGCAATAGAAAAAGAGGTCATTCAAGCTGTCGTTAACCGCATAAAGGGTTTAGGTCCCATTGAACCTCTTTTGCATAATTCCGATATCACAGAGATTATGGTAAACACGCCAAATGAGGTTTTTATTGAAAAACAAGGGAAATTAGAACGGATCCAAATCAATTTTAGAAATGATGAACATATTATCAATGTCATTGATCGGATAGTAGCCCCTTTAGGCCGTCGGGTGGATCAATCAATGCCTTTTGTTGATGCTAGATTACCAGATGGTTCTCGGGTTAATGCAATTATTCCCCCTCTGGCATTACGTTCGCCAGCTCTTACTATTCGGCGTTTTTCCACAACTCCATTTACTTTAACCCGTTTAGTGAAAATGGAAACTCTCAATGTACAGATGGCCCAATTTCTCCAAGCCTGTGTCCGGACTCGGATCAACATCTTGATTTCAGGGGGAACAGGATCTGGAAAGACATCAACCTTAAATGCGCTTGCTCGGTGCATTCCGGAGGGAGACCGACTGGTGACTATTGAAGATGTCGCAGAGCTTCAACTCCTGGCTAAGAATATCGTTGTGCTTGAAGCACGACCACCAAATCTTGAAGGTAAAGGTGAAATCACGATTCGTGTACTGGTTCGAAACGCTCTCCGAATGCGCCCAGATCGGATAATCGTTGGAGAGGTAAGGGGTCCAGAAGCTTTTGATATGCTGCAAGCTATGAACACAGGACACCCTGGTTCATTGACCACCATCCACGCAAATTCTCCTGCTGATGCTCTTCACCGCTTGGAATCCATGGTCCTCATGGCAGACATGGATTTACCCCAGCCTGTAATCCGGGAACAAGTTGCTAGTTCGGTAAATTTGATATTGCAGCAGGAACGACTGCCTGGGGGAAAGCGAAAAATCGTGTCGATAGCCGAGATCCTCACTACTAATAAAAAACAGGAGGAAAACATTACTGTATTGGCCAAAGACATTTTCAAATTTTCGAAGGAAGGGTTAGATGGGCAAGGTCAGATGATGGGAAAATTCCACACAACAGGATATATACCCCGATGTTTAGAAATCATTAAATATTGTGGAATCTCATTACAGGATGAGCTGGGGGAATGAATGCTCAAGTGTCTCACAAGCATTATTGGATATGTGGTTTTCCTGATTATTGCCTGGCAATTTAGAGATTTAATGTTTGAGATTATCCTCTCATATAATAAATTTTTCATTGGCACTACAGCCGGATTGTTCCTGCTGGTATTATCCCTGCCGATATTAGAAATAATAACAAGTCATGAAGTCTGTCGTAGCTGGCGACAGCGACTCAGGAGACAGGACGATATTTCTCGTTCCTTGAGTTGGTGGAAAAAACCAAAAAGATATTTTCAGTATATTAACACTGCACTTTATCCGATCTTCAGCAGGGGCGTGGGAAGGGTTCTGTTACGGTTGTTGGAAGATGCCGGATTTGGGAATCGAGCATACACCATTGTCATTTGTATGATCAGTTTCATTGGTTTTGGAATATTATTGTTTTTTTTTCTCAAGGAAAGGATCCTGTTATGGGGCTTTATTCTTTTTTTACTATTGATTGGGATTGGTACTTTGATTTATTCACGAGCCCGAAATCGCCGGCGATTATTCCAGGACCAATTACCAGATCTTTTGGATCGTTTAGTGGATTGCCTGCAAGCTGGTTTTTCTTTTCCTCAGGCTGTAGATTTTATTGCTCCCAACCTTTCAAACCCCAGCGCTTCCGAGATGAAACATATTGCGGGTCAAATCAGCACGGGATTATCAGTCGAACAGGCACTGCGGGATTTGCACTCGCGTTGTCCCAGTGAGGATGTTCGGTTATTTGTCGAGGGGGTAATACTTCAGCGTCAGGTCGGAGGGAATATGACATCCATGATGTTGGAAATGGCAGACATAGTTCGTAATCGGATTGAGTTGGAGAATCAAGTCAGAACTAAATCTGCCCAAGGGAGGTTATCAGCGATTGTATTAGCCCTCATGGTGCCAGTTTCATTAATTTTATTATCCACCTTTCAGGGATATACAGATAGCCTATTTAATACTGTAATCGGAAATTTTGTATTGATTATCGCGGGAACCTTAGAGTTGATAGGCGCAGTTATCGTCTCGCGCTTGATCAGGATTGAAGTCTGATGTTGTTCGTAATCTCATCTTCGTTTTGTGCTATTGTGCTTATGGTATTTATATCTATAAATACTATCGATGATCAGCATGCAAAAATTCGAACCAGAAACCATCTTGGGCTAAAAAGCGACCCAGATTTGGACTCATGGAAGAAGATCCTTATTTCTCAATTAAAGGGTATCCGAGCTCCGAGTTATTTCAAAAAATTTGTGGAGGGAATGATACCTGACAAGGTAGGTATCAACATGAATGAGGAGCAGTTCAAAGCATACTGGTGGCTCTTAACTCTGCTGGGTGTATTTCTCGGGCTAGTCACTGTGGGTTTTGGAGGGGGACAAATGAATAACGTGGGGTTGGGTATTGTCCTGATCCTCATGCCCCTGGTAGGTCCTTATTTCTATTTAAAATGGCGTTTTCGTAAGCGCGAATATGCAGTAGCACGAAATTTACCGGATTTCCTGGATATGTTATCCCTAACGATGGAGGCTGGCTTGGGTTTTATGACAGCACTAGAGCGTGTGAGTATGAATTCTACAGGGATTTTCTACCTGGAAATCCAACGTGTATTAGTACTGATAAATCTGGGCTATTCACGGCGGGAAGCCCTGCGAGAGCTTGTCAGGCGGTTACCTTCTTCAGATTTGTCCCACTTGGTTGAGTCAATAAACTTAGCGGAACAGCTGGGTACCTCGCTGACCAGGACATTGCGAATACAGACTAATTTGTTACGATGGCGAAGGCGTCAGCGTGCAGAGGTAAAAGCACATACAATTTCTATTCGTATCATACCTGCTCTGGTTTTCTTCTTCTTACCCAGTTTGCTGCTCGTGTATCTGGCACCACCGATATTAAATTTCCTCTTTAACCGTTAAGGCAACCAATGATATTTCCAAAATGGAAAAAGAGTAAACAATATCAGGTTATTTCCGGTCAAGCACTGGTTGAGTTTGCTTTTGTATTGCCAATATTAATTTTGTTGATCGTGGCAGTGGTTGATTTTGGAATTCTCTTCTATGTGCAAATGGTGGTTATTAATGCGGCCTGGGAAGGAGGCAGAGCAGGAGCGACTATTGTTAATCCCGTCCAGGGAGATCAAGAAATAATGGGAGCTGTACATAAAGTTGCTTATGGACTAGACTTCGCTCGTTTAAAGATTGATATTGACCCGACACAGGATGAATCTCCGCGGAATCTACCGTATCCAGCTCCCCGAGGAGAAATGTTAACACTCACGGTTACCTATCCAGTCAGACTTTCTTTTCCTCATCTGCTGATACCTGTTTCCGGGCGTTCTGTGTCGTGCATGGAGTATCAAAATCCATGATAAAAAGAGAAAGAGCCCAAGTGGTTGTTATTTTTGCCGTGCTCCTGATGGTGGTTATGCTGCTACTGGCTGTGATTATTGATGGTGCCCGATTGATGTTGAAAAGGCAGGAACTGACAAGAGTGGCTAGTGCAGCAGGGAAAGCAGGGTTGATTGTTGTGGGCGATCAAATGGTAACCCAGGTTGTCAAGGCTCAGACCGTAGTCGCATTGGTAACACTCACCCCTAAACCCACTGGGGTGCTCCTGGGTCCAACCCCGACACCTATTCCTGCTGAGAATGATTTTTTCGGTTGGATAAACGATAATCAGAGGGCGATTCTGGTTGGAACCCAGATGAGGACGATGGTGGCAACGATTGTTAAGGGATATGTAGAGGTAAATGGATTAGGATCATCAAATTCGAATGTTTCAGAAGTTGAGATAATTTATCCTTATCAGTATCACCCTGGTGATCAGAATTTGCAGATTTCAGTTCGAATAGAACATTTCTTTGTGGCTGTATTTGGATCTCTGTTGGAAATAGAAGATGGAACCATATCCGGAAGGTCAAAACAAAGCATTCCCCAAAGGTAACCTTAGACTATTGGTTGTTCTTTTCCGAATCACTCCCTTGCTTGGAATAGCAGGATTAGCAGTTGGATTAGGGCATAGATTAGGAATACGGATTCCAGAAGTTGGAGGGATTTATCACCTAATAATTACCTGGGGATTGTTTATTGGGTTGTTAATATTACGCGAGGAGAGGGGATGGAATCTGGTATTACTTTTTGGAGCAGCCATATTGGCAGGAACGCTCTTATCCGAATTAAATCTTGAGATCAATTCAAGCGCTACTTGGATAATCTTTGGTGGATTGGTTATCTTTTCAATGGTAGGGGGATTATTATCGGGTTATTACACAACTAGAACAGCAAACTTATTATTTCCAATCACAATACTTTATTGCCTTGGGGGGTTACTGGTTGGCGGGCAAACCCAGCAGCACTTTCTCCGGGAGAGTTGGTTCATCCTTGGATTGGTATTGTTTTCCCTGGCAGCAATCTTAGTCATGGGCAGAAGGAAAAACTTGGAGGAAGACATCAACCCGCTGCCCCTGGGCTGTGAGCTTTTTGTGATTTATTTTAATCTCTTCTGGCTGGTCGGAGGGCTGCTGCTGAATATCCAGTAATTCTTCGTATGGCGGCAGCCGGTTTGTAGACTATGAAATTCCCAACTTGAAAATTTTTAGATTGGATCTTATTAACACCTCCCCCTTTTGATTCTTGCCTTCCAATTTGATACAATTTCATTAACACCTTTTACTGTTTATCCCGAAAAAAACTATTTTTAGGAGGTTTCCATGGACGGCAAAACAATCTGCAACCACTGCACCGGGATGATCCCGGAAGGGGAGGGCTCCCTGTTCTACTCCAGCGCCAGTTTGTTCCATGACGCTACCAAGGAAACGGGCAACATCTTTTTATGTGAAAAGTGCACCGATTTAATCTGCAGCCCAGAGGGTTTTGCCAAAGAGTTTAGTGATGATCAAAAGATCGCCAGTCCTGATTTATACGTCGATACTACAGCGGTCTCCACCAAGATGAAAAACGCCAACCACCGGAGTATCGTCGCCAGCTGCAAAAGGAAAAAACTCTCCCCCGCTAAAGCCAGGAAAATAGCCCACAAATTGGCAGTTTTATGGTGGAAGAATCCCCTCAAAGCCGAAAGTGAATCAGAAAAAGCCTGGAAATAAGGAAATGGACAGGAGACCGGTGACGGGTGACCGGAACCCAGATCCATCCCCTGAGAAAAATTGACCAGCCCGGCGATGGTGCCACCGGCAGAAGAAAGCCCGCCCAGTTGCAAAAACCTCTCTGATTTACTACTATGAAAGGGTGAAACCCTTGTGATCTAAGCGTATTCTAGAAAAGCTCTCCCGGGTTCCTGAGGAACAATCAAATAGGCCGGCATCGAATCACCCTCTAAACCGGGGGTGATTTTTTTCTGGGAGGAGGAGATCTATGAAGAAATTATTTTTGATTGTTCCCCTTCTGGTTATCCTGGTGGGAACTGCCTGCGATGGAGCGAAAGAGCCAGCCGAACCAACCCCTGTTCCAGCAATTGAAGAAGCCCAACCAGCCGAAGTGCTCTATACCCTGAAAGTTGACGCCTATCCGGAGGAGTGGGGTTTGGTTTACCCTTCTGAGAAGCAGGTTCCCGCGAACAGCTCGGTGGAAGTCCAGGCCATCCCCGCCCCGGGATATGAGTTTGAGGGCTGGTCTGGCGCGGATTCCAGTACATTCCCCAACCTGACCCTGACCATGGATGGCGACTAACAATTAACCGCCCATTTTAATAAGCTGGAAACCGCGACGCCAACTGAACCCACCATGACACCTACCCCGGAATTCTCTCCCACTCCGGAAGTGGAACCGACCTCTGAAAATCCCTGGCTGCTGACACCCTGGTGTGTGGAACACGTAGGCTGTGAAAAATTGGAGGTCAGAAATCAGACCGACCAGTGGGCCAATGTTTTTCTGGAATTTAGAGATACCGGAGTCAGCAAATACTTCTCGATTGCTCCCCGCACAGTTGGCTGGATCACACTCCGCCCGGGTTATTATAGATATATCTTCACCGTCTGCGGCGATTCGAAAGTCTGGGAAGGTACCCACGGCCTCAACCAACACTGGTTCGTGATTTTTTAAACAGAAATGGTGCCCGTAATAAATTTCCGATCATTACAAAACTATTTCAAATCCTCCATCGAAAATTATTGACAGGGTTTAGTTTCCATGCTACAGTACCTGTACATATTAACGTCGGAAGGAAGGTTGATCGTCCCTGCATCTGGCCAGGAGGAGTGCAGAAAACAGACCGGGTCCCGGGAGAACCCTCCGAGACGGTGGGTATTCTTAAGAATTTGAGGTGTATGCGCTGCCCACCAAAACAACACCTCAACATTAAACCCTGGTGTCCCGACGCACCACTCCCAAAAAAACCTGAGATGATTCATCTCAGGTTTTTATTTTTTTTTACGATAGAGGGATGCGATCCTTTTAAAGGATCGCATCCCTGGTGGCTAGATTAAGGTAAATTGATCGCGATCTTGCAGACCTCATCCCCCTGTAAAACACTTTCCAGGGTTTCCACTTCCACCGGCTGGCCCAGGATCGCTTCCCAGATGCCCTTATAAAAGCCCGCCCCGCAGTAGCAGTACTCTTCCGGCAGGTCCGGTTCCCGCCCCAGGCCTTCCCGCACCCGGGGGCAGTGGCAGTAATACCGGCGCTTCTCGAGCGGGTCGGCTTCATTAAAATACTGCTCCAGGAAGCCGCTCTTGGGGATCTTGGTGGCGATGATCGTATTACCCTTCCGCACCCCTGCCAGCCCCCAGCCCAGGCGGACGATGGCCTCGATCAGCTCCTCCTCCAATTCCAGGCTTTCCCGCAGGAAGAGTTCAAACTTATCACCCAGCATGCTTACCACCAGGTCAATATTCCCCGAAGCCTGGTAAACCCGTTTCACATCCAGCAAATCCTCTTTCGGATACTGGCAGGCGCACTGGGCCAGGATATCCTGGCGGGTCTTTTCATCCGTCACACCCCCCAGGCGGTCCAGCGCTTCACAGGTCCAGCGGATTTTTTCTTCGCTGGGCGTATCATCGGACAGGGAATCCCCATCCTGGAGAACCTGGTCGCGGATCTCTTCGCCCAGGTTTTCCTCGACCGCCCGGGAAAGTTTGTCCCGCCAATTTTTTTCAAAATCAAATTTTGATTGTCCGTCAGCCATGATTTTTGTCCCGCTGCCCAACCAGGGGATTGGGTATAATAATCTGGATTATCAGTTTAGTAGTATAGCATAGGAAAGGGGGAAGGAAAGTAACCCACTCCCAGGAGTTCCACCAGGAGGAAGTATGTCCATCAAGACCAACCGCCAGTTTATGAAATCAGATTTTGCCGAGTCCGTCCACGAGCGCTCTGACCAGGCCAAAGGCTTGCCTTTTCCGCCTTTGCAAAAAGAGGTTCCAGCAGGGTCAGCGGATTTAATCACCCTGCCCGGGCCTGATCCGTCCCTGGCGGTAAAACCGGATTTTTACCAGCTGTTACAGGACCGGGAAAGCCGCCGCCAGTATACCAAAGGGGGGATATCCCTGGCTGAGCTGTCATACCTGCTGTACTGCACCCAGGGAGTAAAAGAACTGCTGGGCGATGGATATGCCTCCCGCCGGGTGGTGCCCTCCGGTGGCGCCCGCCATCCCTTTGAAACCTATCTGGCGGTAAACCGGGTGGAAACCCTCACTCCCGGGATTTACCGCTATCTGCCGCTGGATCATCAGCTGACCTTCTTGGAAGCTTCCCAAAACCTGCCCGAACTGTTAACCGAAGCCAACCTGGGCCAGCGATTTGTAGGCCAGGCCGCTTGCGTTTTCGCCTGGAGCTGCATTCCCTATCGGGCGGAATGGCGCTACATGAATCATGCCCACAAAAATATGCTGCTGGACGCCGGGCATATCTGCCAGAACCTGTACCTGGCGGCTGAAGCCCTCGGCCTGGGGGTCTGTGCTATCGGGGCTTATGACCAGTCTGCCATGGATGCCCTGCTGGAGCTGGACGGCGAGGATGAGTATGTGGTTTACCTGGCGCCGGTGGGTAAGATTTAGTATATGTCCTTCGTCTAAGTATTGTCTGGAAAGATCACAATAGATTTGCTCTAAACCCTACTAAACAGTGATCCAGATAAAGGACATAAGGTGAAAAAATTCCTATTGTTACACATCGGATTTGAACCGCCCACACCGGAGATCATGGAAGCCTGGGGCGGTTGGTTTGAATCCATCAAACATGTTGAGGTGGACAGCGGCGGTTTTGCTGCTGGCAAAGAAATCACCTCAGCAGGTGTTATTGATTTGCCCATGAACACAGAGGGGGCCACCGGCTTTAGTATCATTAAGGCTGAAAACCTGGCTGAAGCTGTAAAAATTGCTAATACGTGTCCCTTTATTACCGGGATCAGGGTATATGAATTGAGGTCGATGGAATATTAGCGAACCGCTGCGACCAGGACCAACTTTTTTCAGGAGCCTGGAAAAGAGCCTCTAGATAGATACCATAGATACTTAATATCAGCTGCAGCTTAAAAGGAGGGAAAGATGACTAAGCTAAGCCCGATACGCTTCTGGCATTTAATGGTGGGGACCGGCTTCCTTTTATTATCAATTGGGCTGGTGATGATCTTCTTACCGCCCGGCCTGGGAAACAGCGATCCGTTCCTGATTGAGTTCTTCGAAGCCAAAATTGAAGGCAGTGAAATGGGCTTGGCATTGATCGTGCTGGGGCTGTCCTGCTTCCTGATAGGGCGTAAGGACCTGGCCGATCTGCGGACGGTGCAGGGATTTCAGGATGACCTCCAGAAAACCAGTACGCTGACCGCCAAACTGGTCGCTGACAGAGTGGACAAAACCTTTAACGGGCTGTTGGACCAGCCTACAATACTAACTACAGTGCCTGATCTGGATGTGGGGGAAATCCGCCGGATACTCAAGGAAATCCAGAACGGGAACCCTGGCGACCAGGAGATTTCCCGGATCATCCATCAGGCGGAAAGCGGAATGGAACTGCTGGAGGCCCTGGAGCGAGAAGGGTACTCGATTTAGGGTATACCGGGGTAGAGGAAAAACCATCCTCCGGGAAATTAACAAGAAATAAAAATTCCCATAGAATTAGCACCCATATAAAATCCCCTTCCTGATTTGGCAAAATTCGGTCTTGACAAATCTGATATTTTGTTGTAGAGTACTCTATAAGACAGAGTATTCTGTATACTACACTACTCTATAGGAGAACAAATGAACATTACACCGACCGAAGCGGAAGAAGCCTTAAATGCCATCCAGTCGATGATGAACAAGACCAAAAAAGCCATCTCCAACAGCGGGGCTTACAATTTCCTGATTGTTTGGGGCGCTGTCTGGCTGTTTGGCTTCCTCGCCAACCATTTTTTTACCACAAATACCGCTGGGTTAATCTGGATGGGGCTGGATATCCTGGGAGGGGCGATTTCAGTCATACTAGGTATCCGGTTGAGCCGCAATGTCCGGAGTCCATCCGGGTTGGCTTCCGGGAAACGAATTGCCTGGTTCTGGCTGCTCTTGTTTATCTACTGTTTTTCCATGATTCTTGTAATCTCTCCTGTAGATGGAAAACAGATGGCGATGGTCATCATCTTGTTTGTGATGATCGGCTGGATCGCGATGGGTTTATTGTTATCCGTAACTTCTGTCTGGTGGGGTTTGGGAATCACAGCCCTCGCCCTTTTCGGCTACTTCCTCCTGCCGGATTTTTTTCACCTCTGGATGGCTTTTCTGGGGGGCGGCGGGATGATTTTCCTGGGTTTTTACATCCGGAAAAAGTGGTGAACCATGGCAGAGTTAAATGAAACCATCCATCAAACGGTTCGTCTGCGAATTATGGCTGCCCTCGTGACTCTTGGGGCGGAGGAAGAAGTTGATTTCACTTATCTGCGTGACCTGTTGGAGGTCACGGACGGCAACCTGGGCGCTCACCTACGAAAACTGGAAGAATCCGGTTATATCCGTATCAATAAAGAGTTTGTGGAGCGTAAACCGCGAACCTTTATCTCCGCCACCACGGAAGGCCGGAAGATCTTTAACGAGCATGTGGCCGCTTTGGAATCGATTTTAAAAAGTAAGTGAGGATAAATATGAACACGATTGTTGAAGTGAAAGGATTATCCAAAACCTACGGCGATACCATCGCTGTGGATCAAATCTCATTTGAAGTTCAAGAAGGAGAGATATTTGGCATGGTTGGTCCCAATGGGGCGGGTAAAACCACCACCATTGAATGCATCGAGGGTCTGCGGGAAGCGGACCAGGGGCAGATCCGGGTTCTTGGTTTGGATCCAATCCAGGATGAGCGCCAACTTCGGCCCTTGCTGGGTATCCAGCTCCAGCAAGCCCATCTGCCGGATAACCTGAAGGTTTGGGAAGCCCTGGACCTCTATGCCTCTTTCTACGACCATACCCTGGATTGGGAGGATCTGATCAAGGGGCTGGGCCTGGATGAAAAGAGAAACACGGCTTTCCGCAAGCTTTCCGGTGGTCAGCAGCAGCGCCTGTTTATCGCCCTTGCTCTGCTGAATGACCCCCAGGTTGTTTTCCTGGACGAATTGACCACCGGACTTGACCCGCATGCCCGTCATGCCATCTGGGATCTGGTGCGGGATGTCCGGGCGCGGGGGAAAACCGTCTTTTTAACAACACACTATATGGAAGAAGCAGAGCGACTCTGCGACCGGGTCGCCATTCTGGATGCGGGGCAGATTGTTGCCCTCGATACGCCTGACAATTTGATTGCTGACCTGAAGGTTAACGAACGAGTGATCTTTCGTGTTTCTGGAGATTGGGTTCCGGACGGATTGGCCAATATTTCCCGGGTTGATCGGATTGAGAATCAAGGGGATAAGATTGTTGTCTACGGAAAGACAAATGGATCAGGAGATTCCGCCACGATTGTTACCGAGGTGGTGAATGCTTTAACCGCTGCCGGGGTCCAGTTTAGCGACCTGCGCACGGAACATCCCGACCTGGAAGATGTTTTCCTGACCATCACTGGGCGGCAGCTGCGAGAAGAAAGGAGTGCATAAAATGAGAGCATTAATGAAATACACCTGGACGGAAATTAAACTTTTCCTGCGTGAGCCAATGGGAGCATTCTTTACCCTGGTTTTTCCCTTGATGATGCTTTTTCTGTTTGGCATGATCTATGGAAATGAACCCTCATCCATGTTTAACGGCTACGGCACGGTGGACGTGTCCATTCCGGCCTATACAGCGATGATCATTGGAACTACCGGCATTGTAGGTTTGACGATCACCATGGCTACCTACCGAGAAAAAGGTATCTTAAGACGCCTGCGGATCACCCCGCTCCGGCCCCAGGTGATCCTGGTTGCCCAGGTAGTGGTTTTTTTCCTGATGACGGTTGCCGGAATGCTGCTGTTGATCCTGGCGGGAAAATTAGCCTACAATCTGCGGTTTGATGGCAATGCCCTTAACGTTGCGCTGGCATTTGTGTTAAGCAGCCTGAGTTTCTTTTCCCTGGGATTTGTCCTGGCTTCGGTGATGCCCAACGCCCGGACAGCCCAGGTGGTGGGGATGGTGATTTTTTACCCGATGCTTTTCCTTTCCGGTGCGGGCATGCCGCTGGAGATCCTGCCGGAGGGAGTGAGGAACTTCTCGAAGTTCCTGCCCCTGACCCATGTGGTCACTTTGCTGCGAGGCTTGTGGACGGGAGAGACCTGGAGCCAGCACACCACCGAGGTTTGGGTTTTGCTGGCTATGATGGTGGCGGGGGTGCTGATTTCCTCCTGGACATTCCGCTGGGAATGAGAAAAATCTAGCCTGATCACGGCATCCTCCAAATACAATCGTTCGTAACCAGCTCCGGGTATAGAATCAAGAACTGCTCAACAATCCTGCTGGGAGGTTCAAAACAGGGATGCAATCCTTTTAAAGGATTGCATCCCTTCTTTCGCTTTTATTAAAATTAAATCAGTGAGCGTGGAGGGACTCAAACCCGCAACCAATGGCTTTAAAGGCCTTCTTAGGGATAGATTATCCTCTCTTATCTACTGATTTTCCTGCTCCTAGAGGGGAATTCTGTGCGTATACAGAATATTGTTTATATTGCTTATTAGTTATTTGCACCAGAATAGCACCAGGGCACAAGATATGAAATGAAAGCTCAAATGAATAAATAGCTAATATCGTATATAACACAATACCTTACCAAAATTAACTAGGCGCCAAAAGACCAGCTGGAAGACTGTAATAGCAGTTCTGCTTTTTCTGTTCCAAGGGGGGATATTGTGACAGTATTTTTGTCCTGATCGTATTCTATTAATTTCGATTTGTGTAGTGGTTTGAGCACATCTCTTCTGTAAACAGAAGAATTGGAATGTTCGACCCATTTGAATAGTAATGGTTCTTGTATTGATTCAGATTGACTAAATAACAGAAGTAATGTCTTTTCTTTCATTGTAAGGGATGTATCGAGAACCCTGAATACACCATTAATTTTCCAAATTATTGGTAGAACCCTTTCAGTAACAGCATTCACTATGGCAGTGGCTTCTTCAAGGGTTACGTTGTGGAATAATCTGATTAATTCTGCATACATCCATTTACACATGTATAACACGCATGTAGAGTCCATATTGTTCGGATTAACATCACCACCTACGTGTCCAACACCCCTATTATTGCGGATTTCATACAACGCTACAATCATTCGGGGGATTTGAATTCGAACGGATCTTGGTCCCGAAGTTGATGGATATTGTTCAAGTGATTGACATGATTGCAACATATTTCTAGGTTTAGTTGCTTTAGGTGGGAAAGATCCATCCAAGTATCCCTTAATTATTGAATACACCACTTCACAAAACTTCCCGCCATTAAGCTCTGATGGTTCCCATCGGCCCTCTCGGTAATTTCGAGAAATGCTATTGAACGTATTAACAAGTTCTTCTCGTAAGTCCTTTGGTAGGGTTGGAAATAGATTTCCAGATGTAATAGTCATAAGATTACGCCTACTTCTTCTCCCTGGGAAGATCATGTTCAATAAGATTATGACCTTGAGGTGTGACCACAATGTTCTCTCGGTCGCTAGTATCTAGGTAACCTGCTGTACCTGCTTGCTGGAGCATGTTCAGAAGATCAGAAGGGAGTCTCCAACTAAGGTGCTTATAGCATGTAAAGATAAGATTAACCGAAGGATCCCTTTCAAGAATGTTTCGAAGGTAATAGGCTATGAGAGTTCCCTTCTCTTTGTGATTATTGGGCTTTTTTTCTTCTGCAAATTCATTTAACGATTGTTTTCCGCTTGGGGAAGTATTAAGATCTTTGACCTGGCTAAGAGTTGTTTTGGCTTTCTTTTTAGTCGGACTCTTTACTTGAGGTTTTCTACCTTTTGTAGGTTTTGAAGCTGGTGATTGTTGAGCCTGCATTTGTTGTTTAAGATTGGGATCTCCAAATTTAGAATTTGCCCAAACTAAAATCCTATTTCGTGTAATTTGATCCTCAATATTAGAAAACAGATCATCAATTTTTTTCATAACATCGAGTTCATTTAATTGAGTCATTTTTATACCTCCCAATTTAATTTGTGTGTGTTGACGGTAGACTTTATCTATGCATGTTTTTCTGCAAGTTTACGACCTTTAGCTTTATCGCTAATTTCCAATTGTTGCTTTACATATTCTATTGTGATGTGTTGTTGAGTCTCGGGTAGTTCCCTGAAAAGCATTATTAATTCTTCGTCTAATGGGGAGAGTTCACCTTTTCCAACTTTAACCATTTCTGGGAAAAAGTAACTTATTGGTTTCTTATAATAGTTAGAAATAATCACTAGATCAGCTGCACTGACAGCGACTCTGCCCCTTTCCATATCTGAAACAGCTACCCTTGTTTTTTCTAATCTCTTTGCTATATCTTCTTGGGTATCATCAACATCAGTTCGAACTTGGCGTATACGCTCTCGAATATATTTATTTACTTGATCATCTTGATTTCGTCTCATAACAGTAAAACCTCCATCGCAATTTGTTACTTAATTGTAGCATAAACCAAATTTTCACTATTGACAAGAGCGTTGCAATTAGTTACAATCACGAAGAGAAATACAACAAAGCGGTTTTTTTTTACAAAAAGGCGTCGCGTTATGCAGATAAATAGTAACGAATACACACAATCATATTATGGTCTTTAATAGATTTCACAAAATCATAATAGATATAAGCCTATCGGATGAAGATTCTCGCGCGGACGTGAGGAGCACGAGAATCTTCATCCGACGAGGTATAGAAACAATAATCAGGATAACCCCCGTACTGTAATACGGGGGTGGAAAATACAAGGAATATTAAAAGTATATGAAAAAAGGAATTGTACTGCTGGATACCCTCTGTTTGAATGTTCGCTATCCCTATAGTGATATTTTCAATCTCTGGTATAGATTTGCGAAAGATGTGGATCGTCACGTTCTTAAGCAGGGTATTGACGTTGGTGATTTCGTTCTGCGTTCTGGTGGAGCTGGGTACAAGTTCAGTTTATGGCAGCATGATGCCAGATTTTATCTGACAGATGAAACCGATGAAAAAAGGGGAGATGGAAACGGAATGGGAATCCGGATTCAGTTAGGTCCCAAATTCTTAATCCAGCACATAATGGAATTAAAACCGATAATCCTGGATTTGCTATCAGATATTGGTATCAAGAAACAATGGCCTATCAATATAACCAGGTTGGATTTGGCTGTTGATATGTTTAATACTTCAATGGTTGGTCAATCATTAAAAGACTGGCAGGAAAATTGGGTCGGAAGATCAAAGGTTTCAGGTGCACATTTCAACTCTCGGACTGGAGATTTGGAGACAATTAATATCGGCTCGAGGACTTCGGCAATATACCTTAGGATCTATAACAAGATCGCACAAGCGATGAAAGAAGGGGATGCTATTTATTGGTTAGATGTCTGGGAAAAATCTAAACTGGAGGACGTTACCAGGGTGGAATGGGAGATCAAACCCAGGAAGGGAAATTTTTCAAATGATCTGGTTGATTTTTATCAGTTCAATGGTTTTTCTCGCAGGGAATTGATGAATTACTTAATGGAATGGGGCAGGTTGGGAATTCCTGAAAATGATGTAAACAGAAGCAGATGGAAATCAGCACCATTTTGGCAGGTTATCGAAGAGATTAAAGATGATTGGGCTTTGGGGGTTTTCTGGCCGACCTCAAGATTGGGGAAAGAGTTCAAAGGTGTTAGTAAGGCATATATCAAGCAGCTTTCAGGCTCAATATCAGGCGGAATGGCAAGATTAGGAGGTGATGAACAGGGATTAATTGAGATGATCGACAAGATGGCTGAGCACGGGGAAGACCTTAAGAAAATTAAGGAAAAAGCAAAAATAAAAGCGTAAATATATCAGAAACTATAGGGGGTTACAGGTGAGTAAAGAAATTCATGTAATCGAGGTTAGGGAAGGAATCATTGATGGTGATTGGATGTGGTGTCTTCATTGTGAGAGAGTTTACCTTTCAGGAGAATACCTTGAAGATGAAACGCTGCAAATGTGTCCGTACGAATATTGCGATGGTTCCTCAGTTCTAGATGCTTGGAAATGGGAGAGGTTGCGGGAATTTCATCCGTCATATCCGGAAATTCCGACCAGAGGAAAGCTCTATCCGCTGTATGGAAAGGGGGATTATGAATAATCAAAATAAGGAATTTCACAGATTAATGAATGCTGCCCAGGTAGCGGAACGTTTGAATGTCAGCAAACCACTGGTGTATAAACTGATGCAAACGGGAAAGATCCAGTGTGTGCAGATCAACTCTGCTCGGCGTGTGAGATCGCAAGACTTGGAAGAATTCATCAAGAGCAATCTCAGTAATTCACTAAGGGTTTAACAATGGGGAGAAATCGGGTCAAAGGGGAGGGTAGCATCTATCAACGACCGAATGGTAGATGGAGAGCTCAGATATACATTCATGGCGAAAGACTAACCTTTTCAGCAATAACCAGGAAAGAAGCTCTCGCCTGGCTTCTGATGATTAGGAATGAGGTTAAGAATGGATTGAATGTTGAAGGTTCAAAGATCAGTTATAGTGATTTTCTGGATGATTGGCTGGAAACCAAAAAACCTCAAGTGGCTGAGCAAACCTGGAGTTATTACTCACAACTTGTGAGAGACTACATGAAACCGAAATTAGGAATGTATAAACTCAGGGAATTGTCAACCAGGAGGATCCAGGGTTTTTATAATCATCTAGTAGAGCAGGGGGTTGGGTTACGAACCATTGAAAAGAATCACTCGGTTATTCATGCGTCTCTAAATTATGCTGTGAAGTATGGGCTAATTGCATCAAATCAGGATGCGTTTACAGATCCTCCCAAGCCCAAAAAGAAAGAAATTAAGTATTTGAATATTGAAGAAGTAAAGAAGCTGTTCCAGGTGGCGAAAGAAAATAACGACAGGAATTATGCAATGTATTATCTGGCAATTGTTACAGGTATGAGGCAGGGGGAATTATTAGGGCTGCAGTGGAAAAACGTGGATATGGGAAGAGGTATTATCAAGGTTAATCAGAACCTAAAAAGATTGCCCAGTGGAAAGTTAGTGTTTGGCAAGCCAAAAACAAAAACATCTATCAGGTCAAGAGCGATAGGTGAAGAAACGATAGAGGTATTGAAAGATCAGGTAAAGAGGATAAAAAGAGAAAGAATAGATGAGAATGTAAAAGCCCTTTGGAAGGAAATGGACATGGTGTTTCCATCAACAATTGGAAGGCCGATTGATCCTACGAATTTATTGAAGAAATTCAGACAGTTATTGAAAAGAGCAGGATTGCCACGATTAAGATTTCACGATCTTCGGCATACATCTGCGTCTATAATGTTAAACAATGGCGTGGATGTGTTTGTGGCTTCTAGACGGTTAGGACATGCCAAACCAAGTATTACCTTAGACGTGTACGGTCATTTGCTGACTTCTGTTCAAAATGAAGTGGGGAACAAAATGGATATATTAATTTATAAAGAATAACTGAACCAGAAATAATAAATATTGCATTTAGAATAGCACCTAGATGTAATAAGTCATTATGCAATACTTCGTATACAAGAGAAGACTTATGATTAAAAATCAAATAACAGAAATAATTAGTTCAATCAGATCCAGAGACCTAGTTGTATTTTGTGGGGCTGGGATTTCCCGAAATTCTGGCTTGCCTATAGCGAATGAACTAACGCGTACAATTCTTGAAGAATTACCTATCAAAGCAGTAGATATAAATGAAATAATTGAATCTGATTTGCCTTTTGAAGCATTTATGGAATATCTTTCTGAAAGTTCGGATATTTCAAACATCTTGAATATATTTGTAGATGGCAAACCAAACACAAACCATGTTTTGATTGCTAAGTTAGCAAAATATGGGTATCTGAAAAAGATTTATACTACAAATTTTGATCTCCTAATTGAAAAAGCTTTAGAAATAGAAGGATTAATAAAAAACAAAGATTTTGAAGTTCGTTTTTATGAATATGATTTTTTGGATTTAGATCTAATCAGTAGAGAGTCCAAAATTCAGATTTATAAGTTACATGGTAGCGTTGAGGACGAGAATAGCATTAGAACTACGATAAGATCAATCTCCAATAGAAGTCTTTCAGATAAAAGAATGAATCTAATTAGAAATATATTTTCAACAGGAGATCACACGTCTGTTCTAATTCTTGGATACAGCTGTTCAGATGTGTTTGATTTAATCCCACAAATACAAAGCCTGGAAGGAAAAAGAAAAGAAATATACCTTATTAATCACTCAACTTCTGAGGAATATGACGTAATTAAGAGGAACAACTTCAAACCTCCATTCAACAACTTTAATGGCCTATCAGTTGAAACTAATACAGATAAACTAATTAAGAAGATTTGGAATTCTCTCGAACAAATCATTATCGCAAAGTACAAATTTTACAAGTTTGAGCCAAAATGGAAAATCAATGTCAATGATTGGGGTAATCAATTTAACAATAATCAATCTTTTATTAAGTATTTTATAGTGGCCACGCTTTTCTATACTATTTCGAATCTTAAGAAAGCAATTAAATCTATTAGTTTTTCTTTGGAAGAAGCTATCAATATTCAGGATAAAAAAGGAATTGCAAATTGTTATATATTATTGGGTGACTCAAATTATGGTTTAGGAAATTTCCACATAGCAATTACTAATTACACAAAATCAATGAATATTGCACGAAGTGTTGGTGATGGGAAATTGCATTCAAGATGCTTAAATGGTCTTGGAGATGCATTTTCGCGAATTGGTGATTTCGTTAAAGCTATTGATTATCATGAAAAATCTATTGAGATCGTACAAAAAATTGAAGATAAGGATACTGAAGCTGAAAGTTATTTGAATTTGGGATTTGCATATTATAGTATAGACAATTTTGAAAAAGCACTCGATTGCTACATGACCTCATTAGAAATCTCTCAAGAAATTGGAAACAAACATTTAGAATCTAGAAGTTTCGCGAGTTTGGGGATGGTCAATCGTAGATTAAACAATTTTGAAGAAGCAGTTGAATACCAGGAGGCAGCTCTAAAAATTGCTATAGATTTAGGGGATAAAGCACAGTTCACAATATGTTATTCAAATCTAGGTGTTGTTTGGCGTCGGATGGGAGAATTGAAGAAATCTTTTAAATATCACAATATGGCATTAAGAAACGCAATGGATAGTAATAATATCGCATTAGTAGCAACATGTTTTACAAATTTGGGCACCTTGTATTTTGAATTAGAAGATTTCAAGAATTCAATAAAATATTACTTGAATGCCGAAAGATTACATAAGGATCTAGACCAATTTCATTATCTAAAACCCATTTATCATAAATTGTCCATTGCTTTTGAGAAAACACATGATTTTGAAAATTCTAATAAATACAAGGAACTAAGCGATTTGTCTTGATGGAACAACCCCATGTCAAAGGATTATGAATATTAAGTGGAATCAAACATACTCATTATCAAAACGCGGTATCCAAGGAAATCAAATGATTTACATATAAGCAGATTACTTTATAGTTGAATTATTTTTTAGTGTTATAGATTAAAACTAAGTGTGAAAGTTATTATTAAACTAAATAATAGCACCAGAATAGCACCAGATTTGACTAGATAAAGAAAAAACCACCTAAAAAAGGTGGTTTTTTACTCGATGAGCGTGGAGGGACTCGAACTAGTAAACTAAACTAATGGCTTTAAAGGCCATCTGAGGAAGAGAAATCAGTCGAGAGAGTCAGAGAAAGGGGGAAAATAAGGGGGATTATCTAGTATACCGAGTCTATTGTGTAAATAGTATCTATGCTATTTGCACCGGATCTACACCGGGAAAGAAATTGAAGAGTAAGAAGAAAGCTATTATAAAGGCATTTTCCCTTCTTTCTAAAAACTATTTACAGATCGAACATTATTATCGATACTGGAAAATACATTCTTTACATACTCTTTATAATGCCTTTATGGTGCCTTTATTTCAATTTGATACACTTCCTCGTGATTGATGATGGTAATTATTAATTATGGGAGACAACAATGAGTAAAACCTTAAGGATCATATTAGCAGCCACCGCAGTTCTTTTTATTGGATGTGGGTTAGTTTATACGGGAATCTGGATTGGCAGATACGGCCCGAATCCTTTTTCAAATCAATGGAGTAATGTTAGATGGGATATGCATTCCAGATTCGGTGAGGAAGCTTGTGAGCATCCAAATTATTCCAAAGAATACGGAATGATGGGAAGGTTTTATAGAGACGCTGATCAGGAAATTCACCCATTAACGATGGAAGAGGTTGAAATAAGTATAGATCAGTATCTGGATGATTTATCTGATCCAGATTTAATATTGTCTGAAATAATGATTTTTGATAATCATGCTTATGCTCAAATTATCGAGGAAAGTACAGGTGTAGGAGCAATGGAGGTTTTGGTTGATCCGCAATCAAAACAGGTTTATCCAGAACATGGCCCAAATATGATGTGGAATTTAAAGTACAGCCCGATGGGAACTTCAGGTGAAATCCATGGACCAGGGATGATGAGGGGAACAGGTTTATATAGCAATAACTCAAACATTAGCGTTGAAGATATTGCAGACATGCCCGTGTCCAGCGAAAAAGCGGTTGATGCTGCCCAAGATTACCTTGATCGGTACCAACCCGGAAATCAAGCTGATGACCATTCAGATCTATTTTATGGATACTATACACTTCATGTACTGGATGGTGGTGAAGTTGTTGGCATGTTAAGCGTAAATGGATATAGCGGGCAGGTGTTCTACCACGATTGGCATGGAGAATTGATCGAAACGAGTGATCATTAAGTTTATCAAGAAATACAGGCGCAAGAGGGCTGAATAACTTTCAGCCCTTCTTGTGGTTAAATAGAAGTAATACAGGCAGTTTCTGGGGATATTAAAATAGGAGTTTTGATGGCAAATGAGAAAGTGTTGATAATTGATGATGAGGAAAAGATAATAAACCTCGTTACATCCTACCTAGAAAGAGAAGGTTACGAAATCTATACTGCCCAGGATGGTTTGGCAGGTTTAAGACTTAGTAAAGAAGTTAAACCTGACATCATTGTATTGGATATCATGCTCCCCGGCATGGATGGTATTGAATTATTAACTCAAATCAGAAGAGAATCCAATGTTTATGTAATTATGTTGACAGCGAAAACCGAAGAAACTGACAAAATAGTAGGGCTATCGGTCGGAGCTGATGATTATGTGACCAAACCCTTCAGCCCACGGGAATTAACTGCCCGGATTAAGGCAGCTCTCCGGCGTTTGAAGCTCTCCGGAAAGGAAAGTGAAAGAGATATCTTGTCTTATAACACCATCAAAATGAATCTTGGAAGCCGAAAAATATGGGTAAAAGACCAAGTGATTGAACTTACAGCCATGGAATATGATCTACTGGCAGCGCTTGCCGAACATCCAGGTCTGGTACTCAGCAGGGAGCAGCTTCTGGAGAAGGTTTGGGGTCATGATTATTTTGGAGAGTTACGAGTTGTTGATGTTCACATTGGTCATATCCGGCAAAAATTAGGAGACGATCGGTATATTGCCACCGTTCGTGGGGTTGGATATCGATTTGAAGATGATTGGGAGTAATTAAATGTTAAAGATAATTCGGCAACACCTGGGTACAAAATTCTTCATCTCCTATCTTATTGTGATATTAATCGGCATCTTGGTATTGATATCTGCGACTGAGTTTACAGTCCCAGGTGCTTTTGAAAGACACCTGGTAGAGATGGCCAGGGTGATGGGACCGGAAGCCAATCAGCTGGAAAATGACCTTTTTGCTAATTTTCGCAATGCTGTCAACGAATCCCTGGTATTTTCTGCTGCAGCTGCATCTATCGCCGCCGTGATAGTCAGTTTATTTGTCAGCCGTCAGGTTGTTGCCCCCATCCGTCGAATAATGGTTGCCAGCCAGCATATCGCGGATGGACATTATAGTGAACGGGTCCAGATTCCAGGTGGATCTAATCAAGAAGGTTTGGATGAATTAGCTCAGTTATCTGTAAGTTTTAATCAAATGGCTTTAAAACTTGAACAGGCAGAAACCCTTCGCAAACAGCTTATTGGGGATATTGCCCATGAGTTGAGGACACCGTTGTCCACTATTAAAGGATTCATGGAAGGCTTGATGGATGATATTCTTCCCGCAGGTGCTGAAACATACCTTCAGGTATATCAGGAAGCGGAACGCTTACAGCGGTTGGTTGATGACCTGCAGGATCTAAATCGGGTGGAAGCAGGTGTTATCCAGCTTCATCTTGAAGAGTTATCCATAAGAGATCTTATAGAGAATACCCAGAAAAGATTAAAAAGGCAATTTGATGAAAAAGGTGTATCGCTTGAAATTATTATTCCCGATGGTTTGCCAGAGGTATGGGTTGATGGGGATAGAATAGGGCAGGTATTTATTAATATTATTGGCAATAGTTTACAGTACACACTTGCCGGTGGGACTGTAATGATTTCAGCGAAAGAACAAAATAATCAGGTCCGGATCATTATCTCGGATACAGGGATTGGAATATCTAAAGAAGATTTACCCCAAATATTTACCCGGTTTTTTAGAGTTGATAAATCCCGCTCACGAGCAGGCGGAGGAAGCGGTATAGGTTTAACAATTTCGAAACACCTGGTTGAAGCGCATGGCGGCAAGATTTGGGCAGAAAGCGCTGGGCTTGGAAAAGGCAGTAAATTCATAATATCATTACCAATCTGATAAGTACCATTCCACAAAAACCTTTACAGAATCTTTATACACTCTACGAAATAACTTTACTATTCCATGCTACCATGAGGAAGTAAAGTTTTTATTTATTGGAAAAAGGAGATGATTAAATGATGCATGGTTTTGGATTTGGTATTGGTGGATTATTGGGAATGGTTATGGTCTGGATTTTATTAATCATGGGCTCTGTATGGTTGATCAAAGCATTATTTTCAGGAGATATTAATAAATCCTCTGGAAAGATCAACCAGGAAGAACAGGCTATAGAGATCCTTAATAAACGTTATGCTCGGGGCGAACTTAATAAAGAAGAATATGAATTTATGAAACAAGATTTGGCAGGATAGATTTGCTTAAAAAAAGTAGGAGTATTAGTAATGGATTCACATAAACAACACAATCATGAAAATCATATAGAAAAACACAACCACGATGCACATGATCAACATCAGAAAGAACAACATGGTGAAACACACCAAGGACATGGAGTTGATCACACCGGCCATGAGGACATGTTCCGCACGCGGTTCTGGGTTTCATTAATTCTCAGTATTCCAGTTTTGATTTTCAGTAAAACCGTACAAGGGTGGATTGGATTCTTAACCCCAATTTTTCCTGGTAGTAATTGGATCGTCCCGGTAATTTCAATTGTAATTTTCGTTTATGGGGGTATTCCATTTATAAAAATGGCAATACCAGAGATAAAACGGCGTTCTCCAGGCATGATGTCCCTGATAACACTGGCGATTGGTGTAGCTTTTTTATACAGTATTGCTTCTACGATTTTGAATTTCGGAGAAAGTTTTTATTGGGAGCTGGTCACATTAATTGACGTGATGCTTCTGGGACATTGGATAGAAATGCGAAGTGTCCGCCAGGCTTCAGGTTCGCTGAACGAACTGGCAAGATTGCTCCCGGATACAGCAGAGCTCATCAAAGAAGATGGCGCTGTCAAAATTGTGCCAGCTCATATCTTAACTCCGGGTGATACCTTCTTAATCCGACCTGGAACCAGTATCCCTGCGGATGGCAGGGTTATTGAGGGGCAATCCCATATTAACGAATCGATGATAACAGGTGAATCTAACCTAGTATCAAAAACTGTTGATGATACTGTTATTGCAGGAACAATCAATGAAGAAGGCAGTCTGCGGGTTGTGGTGTCTGCCACAGGGGATGACACCGCTCTGGCTGGAATAATGAGGCTTGTTAAAGAAGCTCAAAAGAGTAAATCGAATACCCAGATCTTGGCAGATAAAGCAGCGGGGTGGTTATTCTACATTGCATTAGGAGTGGCTTTACTGACTGGTGTCGGTTGGATAATAGCTGTTGGTTTTGATATTGAGGTGGTCAAACGTGTAACGACAGTCCTGGTTATTGCCTGTCCTCATGCCCTGGGTTTGGCAGTACCCCTGGTAGTTGCGATCAGCACATCTCTGGGAGCTGAGAATGGAATATTGGTCAAGGATCGGATTGCTTTAGAGGAAGCGCGCTTGTTAGATACGATTATTTTTGATAAAACCGGAACTTTGACTAAGGGTGAATTCGGTGTGGTTGATATTGCTGTGGTTAACGGCTGGGATAAAAACCAGGCACTTGGGATCGCCGCAGCCCTTGAAGGAGATTCTGAGCATCTAATTGCCCGGGCAATCCAGAAAAAAGCCCTGGAGAAGGAAGTATCCATTATTGATGCAGTTGGGTTCTCCGCAATAAAGGGTCGGGGAGTGACAGCACAAGTTGATGGGCATGAAGCTCATTTTGGGGGTCCTAAATTATTGGATTTGCTTTCCATCCAACTGGTTGGATCGCTGGAGGAATTTTCGAGTTTTGCTGGCAGTAAGGGGCAATCTGTTGTTTATCTTGTATATGCTGGTCAAGTTGTGGCCGCTTTTTCATTAGCAGATTTAATTCGTGACCAAAGCAAAGAGGCTGTCAAGAAGCTGCAAGATCTGGGAATTGAAGTAGTAATGCTTACGGGTGACAGTAAGGATGTTGCTAAATCTGTAGCGGGTGAAATAGGGATAAGAAGATATTTTGCTGAAGTCTTACCCGGGGATAAGGACAAGAAGGTAAAAGAACTCCAGAAAGAAGGTAAGCGTGTTGCCATGGTTGGTGATGGAGTAAATGATGCACCCGCATTAACCAGGGCAGATGTCGGGATCGCTATTGGCAGCGGTACTGATGTAGCTGTTGAATCAGCGGGTTTGATCCTGGTGAAGAATAATCCGTTGGATATAGTAAAAATTGTTAAATTGAGTCAAAAGACATATCGCAAGATGATCCAGAATTTAATCTGGGCAACTGGTTATAACCTCATCGCAATTCCATTAGCTGCTGGAGTACTGGCTCCATTTGGGATCTTACTGTCCCCAGCAATTGGGGCGTTGTTTATGTCTTTAAGCACTGTTATCGTAGCGGTGAATGCTCAACTATTAAGGAATGGATCACTCTGATTCATAATTAATAATGAAATTGAAAAAGGAGAAATTCTTATGAAGCGATTTCTATTTATAAGCCTTATTTTAACTATTCTAATATCCGCCTGTGCACCAGCCGGATTGCAGAGTGCTGATGTTGAAGAAAGCAGGATAGTCACAATTTATAAATCACCGACCTGAGGGTGCTGTGGCGATTGGGCTGAATACCTGACCGGGAATGGTTTCAAAGTTAAGACTGAAGATGTAGACAGTCTTGTAGAGATTAAAACACAATACCAGGTTCCTGCGGAATTTCAGTCCTGCCATACAGCCATCGTGGATGGTTATGTTATTGAAGGTCATGTGCCGGCATCAGAGATTAAACGCTTATTGTCAGATAAACCAGATGTGATAGGTATTGCAGTTGCAGGTATGCCTGCAGGATCACCGGGCATGGAAATTGAGGGGTTTGATTCAGAACCTTATGATGTGGTTAGTTTTGATAAGAATGGATTAATCGAAGTATTTGAAAGTTACTAATAAGAGATAGCAATTTATTGGCGTTTTGGAAAACTAAAATCACTCGATACGTATTGTCGAGTGATTTGTATTTAAACGGAAGTATCGATAACTATTCTTACAGAAAATAAAATACCAACATCGTAAATGGATTACCTAGAAATTATTCATTATTGGATCGGATAGCTAGTGAGATTGTTGATTAAACCAAAGGTTTGATAGCTACAGGTTATTGATAGTCTAATTCAACCAGTATCTAACAATAAAAAAAAGTGCACCGAATTGCACCGAAGATCAGCCATTAAACACAAAATCCCCCATTAAATGAGGGATTTTACTCGATGAGCGTGGAGGGACTCGGACCCCAAAACTGCTGATTCGAAGCCAGGTCCTTTCATTCTGCAATCGACAAAAAGTCAAATGTTTTCACATCCTGGAATAGACAATCCACGAACAGCCTTACTACATATCATTCAAGTGGTGATAAATATATCCCCAGAGGATAGCTTCTGGTCTGCTTCATGCGTACAGAGGGAATATGGAGCTCCAGATTGCCAGGGCAAATCATCTGCTGGCTGTCCTGCGGGGTTGCTTGTATTTATTTCCGTGGCCGGGCTAGCTTATGATATCCAGAAAATTGGATTTGCCACTGGAAATTTCCTGCCGGTTTTAACTCAAATCACAACAGCGGTGATTATCGACGCTGTCGGAATGGGAGGATTTGAACGGAACCTGATTACTGGTTTGCGCCTGATGGGCTTGGCTTTTATGGGACTTGGGGCATACACTGTTTTGCTTAATTAATCAGGAGAATCTGTAACCGTGCTGGTTTCTTATGCCGACTTGGTAGAAATGATTAATGGTTGCAATCCCAGTTCTGGCTCCCAATGCCGGAGTAATAATTAATCAGTTGTGAGTGTTTAAAAATGCTTTAATCATGTTAGGTATAGTTTTCTTGTATCCCTGGTTTTATTCTCCTTGTTAGAGGGGAAGGAATAAAGCATGGCAATCTCTTCCTTGGGTTACAATCCTTGCTAGACCATTGGGAATTGTGATCATCAAAGCTATTGGATAAGCAATATTGAGAATAACCATGGTGATTAACAACACCTTGAGGTCGCTCTCCTAATTCCGGTCTTGTGTGTGTCTCCCACATCACAGGGATTATTATTGCGCTTGTTCTCATTGAGCTGATCCCATTCCAGGTAGGAATGGTTTCTGGAATAATCCTTCGTTCATGAACACAAACCGATGGTGAAGCTATTAGAATTCAGAAAATCTGGCCTTGTTGAGGCAGGGGTGAAATATTCCATTTGACTTCTTACTGAAGACAAAGTTATCCTTTGATCGTTCTTACAGAAGATTTGATACTTCCTGTATAACTGCCAAGGTCAATCACAATATACCAATGACCAGAGTGGGAGGGGCTTAGACAAATCGGAGATGATTTTGCTAATCCACCAAGGCAAGTATGGGTTTGTCCTTTTTTGTATTTATTGAAATTGCTTTGATCGAGTAAACGAACGTTAGCTTGTTTATCAAGTGACACTTCTACGATATCATCAGTAGATAAATGATTTAGATCATAGTGAACAAAATCCATATTGTTCTATCCTCCTATCTGATACCGAACATTAATTATCTTGAAAACGCAGGATAACCGGATATGCAGTTATCGATATACTTTAAGGAAAAAAGAATAAGTACTTATTATCCAAGAGTTGCGATAATTGAATTTAGCTTAGCAGCAGAGCAGCCTGTTGATCCCCGTTTACTCCTGAAAACTATTCTTCACCGATCATCCCTGATATGATTTCCCGGGCACCTTTTCCAAATACAGCTCTGTACCTGGGATTTTCGATTTAATATCAATGAACCGCTAATTTCCAGGCCGCACAGCGCTTTGGTTTATCGACCGTCGGTTCCAGAGGCGGTCATGGGTCCCACTCCCAAAATTCAGCAGTTTGAACCAATATACAGAGTAGTACAAATATTGGGAGAATATCCCTGATTTACAATTAACGTTTTTTCTGTAATCACATTAAAATATGGGAAACCATATTATATATTTGGCAATAGCGACGGATCATTTCGGCGTATTGATGCAATCCTCTTTTTTCAAGTTCTTTGACGAATACAGGCCAAGGAGGAATATTACTATAATAAGGAGTTGGGCCAGTGGACATTCCGCCACCTGGACCAGTAGACAAACCTCCCCCGGGGCCAGTTGATAATCCTCCACCAGGACCAGTCGATAATCCGCCACCTGGTCCTGTGGAAAGTCCGCCACCTGGTCCTATGGATAGTCCACCTCCCGGGCCTGTTGACATTCCACCACCTGGACCTGTTGACATTCCTCCACCCGGACCTGTCGATGCTCCACCTCCAGGACCTGTATACATACCCCCCCCGGGACCAGTGTATAACCCGCCGCCAGGACCGGTGCTCTGATTTCTAGGCCAACCTTTGCCCATATTTTTCTCCAGAAGTGTTGAATACCTAACGATATTTATCATTCAAATGGGGAACAGAAGGATTAATTATTGTCATTAATGAGTTTTGATACCAACATTTTTCTCAGGCACTATTCACGCAGCAAATAATATTATTTATCAATCGTTTAAATAATCTGAAGAGTTGAATAATCAAAATAATCTGGTAGCCCTATCCTGGCCATTGATATCCGGTGGACCGGTTGGCTGTCTGGATGCTCTCGGGGAAAACCTTCCTAACTTATTCAGGTTCATGGACAAGGGCGTTTTGGGTAGCGGAAATCCACTCTCCACTCCAGCCCTCGAGCCGGTCTTCCTGACAGGAAATGATTTGCAAGGCGAATTCTTTTAAGGTATCGGCCTGGATGGAAAGAACCAGGATCCTTTCGTTATAATCGAGGGGGAATGTTTCGCCTTGATATCCCTGGGCCAGAGCTTGACCAGGATCTGTCAGCAGCAGGTCGCGAAAATTTTTATTGACCACAGCGGCAGCGATCAAGCGGTTGACGGCGCTGGATGGAGAAGTATTCTTGTGTCGAACTTGTTTGAAATAGTCTGTTGGGTATGTAAATCCGGTAAACATAAGCAATTCCTCTTGTAATCTGTTTTTTTCAATATTCAGGTATTGTTTTCGGCGGAGTGGGGTGATCTAGACTTTCCACAGCAAGCAGCCAGAAAACTCCCAGGAGAATAAAAACATCACCAGGACTTAATGCACGGGTCCAAGGGAACCAAGCCGGCAGTAAGATCGCATCGGATAACCAGGTCAGGTGGGTATCCTCAGGCCAGAGAAGGATATTTTTACTCCTCCCTGGGCGTAACCCGATTTGCCAGGAAGAGAGGGGGACATCAGGGTAAAGGGCAGTGGCAGTTTCCGGCGCGATGGGCATCAAGCCGCTGTTGAGGGTAATCACCAGCAGATTGAGGAGCAGCCCAAGCCCCAGGATGCGCATGCCTATCCTGTCCCTGTTGAACCAGATGAAAACCAGCAGTAAGAGCTGAGAAATTACCAGTACCCCTGCAGCCGCGGTATCGGAAAACCATCCTGCAGTATAGGGTATCTGAAAGACCAGCAGCTGAGGAATAACTGCTGCCAACACCAGCCAGGATTGTGATAACTCTGGCACATGGAAGGGTTTTCCTGTTATCCAGGACCGGATTAATCCTGCCAGCCATCCCGCGGCTATGCCCAGGATCAGGATCATTTAGCCCCCGCCGGATCCGCCTGTCATTGCGGGAGCACCAGCACCGAGGACCAGTAAGCTGAGGGTCATCAGGGCCAGCAGGAGCTGAAGGTGGCGTCGATCGATTTTGCCAGCAGACTGGGTCAGTTTCTGAATGATGCTATTCATTTTTTCCTCCAATTGATAGGTTGATGAGTAGGATGCGTCCATTATCGACTCTTGGGGTCTCCCCAAGGGACTCCTTCCAGTTACCCGGAATGAAATTAAATGGATTTTCTCTTCCAGTAAGGAGGAGTGCGGATCAGATCATCAACTTCTGATAGAGGGAAATGGTTTCTTCAGAAGGCTCCGCGTTAAGATTTTGTGCCAGGGCCTGGCGGCAGCGCTGATAGGTCCGCTCGATACCGGACCGGTCAGCCTTGGCTGCGTAGGAACGCATCGCCAGCCTCCAGGCTGTTTCCTGGCCTGGGTCAGTCAGCAGCAGCTGTTCTATCGTTTTCAGGGATGAATCCGGTTTGCCTTGAGAAAGTTGGTGCTCGGCAATGGTCAGAATGGCACCCTCAAAGTTTAGATACAGTCCATAACGGACCGGTTCTGCCCAGATCCCATCCAGGGTTGGGGCAAACGGGTGCTGGTACAGGGCGGCTGCATCCTGGAGAAGCTCAATCTTGATCTCCAGGTCTGTTTCCCCTTCTGCCTCCTGCAGGGTTGTTTGGAAATCCACAACATCATAGCGGTAATCAAGATCCCAGTTGAAATGATACAGCCTGGTGGGCTGGTGGAATATGATCGTATCCGTTCCTACAGCCCGCCTCAACCGGTAGAGAGCGTTTTTAAATTGTTTCTTGAGCTGTTGTGGATTGCTGTCAGGCCAGAATTCCAGGCAGATCTCTTCCCGGCTCGCGCCCTCTGGATGGCATAAAAGGAAAAAGAACAGCTCCCTGACAGTTTTTTGTTTGGTCCATTCCGGGACAGAAATCAATTCGCCACTGCGTTTTACTCTGACCCTGCCCATGCTGCAAATCTCCAGGAAAGGATGTGTCGTAGCATCATAAGGAAGGAGGTTGAACTTGAATGATTCCAGAAGAGAGGGTAATAAAGATCGGAATGTGTTTACCCCCAGGATGATATCTTTAACAAATTGATTTGCCGGCAGATGTTCATCAAGGCAGGATAACAAATCTTCCTGATTGGAGAGAGCCAGGACCAGGGGCTGGTGTGTGCCAAGTTGTTTTATTTGTTTCTGAGCGGAGATCAGCTTACTTTCAGCATCCGGTAATGATCCATTTAAACAGTCTATCCCGGCCAGATGAACAAGGGTAAGGCTGGTTTCAACAGGCAGATTGTTCGTGATAAAGATATCCCGGGCTTTTTGCAACTCCTGATAGGCCTGGTCCAGCTTTTTTTCTTCCATCAGCAGGAGGCCATTCTCCAGGTGGTATTTCCCCACTTTATTCCCGGGAGGAAAATCTTTGATCCGGTAGTATGCGGTATCTAGATGTTCTCTGGCAGATTTTAATTGACCTCTCCTTCGAGCCAGAGCTGACTTAGACAGTAGCAAATAGAACTGTAAATAGGAATCCCCCATCTCATCGGCGAGTATTGTTGCTTCAAGGAGATAGCTCTCTGCCCTGGGAAGTGCCCCGAAGTCGAGGGCAAAGTCTGCCAGACTGGTCAGCGTATAGGCAGTCCCCCGAAGGTTGCTGGTCTGTTTGGCATGTCCAAGAGCCTTGGTAAACCAGCTGAAAGCTTCTCTGTAATCGCCGGTCAGATTATCCAGCACTCCCAGGTTATTGCACAGGCCGACGAGCTGGTTGAGGTTGCCTAATCCTTCCCAGAGATGATAAGCCTGCTGGTAGAGGGATCTGGCGGCAGGGTAGCGGCCCTCGTTCGTTTCCATGAAACCAAGGTCCATCTCCACTAGTGCGGCGTTTCTTTGATCGTTCTCCTCGAGGTAGCGAGCCAGCGAACGCTCCAGGTGGGATCTTGCATCCTGATTGCGTCCCAGGGAGTACTGGTTGAGTCCAATTTCCCTTTCCGCCTCCGCTTCAAGAACCTTTCCATCCCCGGCACCATCAGACATCCGGAGTGCCTTGAGCGCATCATCCAGCCCTTGCTGGTAGCTGCCCAATAATCGGTGGCAGGTTGCCCGCCGGATGTGCAGCAGTGCTGCCAGGGCGGGGTCTTCCACCCTGGATTCCACCGCCAAAGCCCGGTTTAACATCCACAACCCGGATTTGGGATCACCAGTATTGCAGGCAATCGCAGACCGACGGGCCAGTAAATCTGGATTCAATTCAATTAGAGACGGGGAGAGTTGGTCCAGCCAGGATTTCAGGGTGGATATCTGCCCGGTGTGGAACATGTCCGAGCTGACAGACTTTATATAATTTGCCAGCAGCCCTTGATCCCCAATTTTCTCGCAGGCAGCATAAGCCTTTTCCAACCATCCCTGCGCCTGATAAACTTCTACCAACTTAAGCTGGAGATCCCGTGCTTGATCCGGGTAATGTCCTTGAAAATGCTGCTGCAAAAAGTCCCGGAAGAGATGATGGTAGCGGAGCCATGTTCCTTCGTTTTCAACCGGTTGGATAAAGAGGTTTTTCTGGTGGAGCTGCTGAATGAGATCCCCCCAGCTTTTTTCCCCCACTGGGTTACCCAGCGCTTGCTGGCAGAGTTGTTCGTTGAACTCTTCCAACAATGAAGTCCTGAGTAGAAAATCCTGCATGTCTTGAGGCTGTTGATCCAGCACCTGCTGGGCAAGGTAATCGTACAGATCGATCCCCGCTGCCCGGGCTGCGTATCCGTGGGTTGTTAATCCCTGGTGGATAGTTTCGGCGGAAAGCAGGAATCCTGTGATCCAGCCTTCGGTTTCTTCCATAATTCTTTCAGCATCCTGATCCCTCAGCTCCTGCTGGTATTTAACTTGATAGAGTTCCTTGAACTCTTCTGGACGGAAGGCAAGCTCATCGGAGCTTAGACCTTGTACCTGGGAGCGTCCGACCATCAGGGGGAGATCCGGCAGGTTTAGCAGTGAGCGTGAAGTGATCACCAGATGGCAGTTTTCGTCCATTTCCTGGGCAAATCGGTTGATGAATTGATTGATATCAGGGTTGCTGTCGATTAAGTGGAAGTCATCCAGTACAAGGGAAAAGTGCTCCTGCACATGGTTATAAAGATCGTTGATAATCGTCCGCAGGGCCTGCTCCCTATCAAGGTCACTTCCCCCAAGATTGTTGAGCAGCGACCTGCTTGGTCCTCCAAAATCGGGAAATTGCTGGTGGATAGCGGCTACGAAGTGATTCATGAACCGGAGGGGATCATGATCGAGTGGATCTATTGTCAGCCAGCAAACGGGATATTCCACCTGGGAGGCCAGATCCACAAACAAAGAAGTTTTCCCATAACCCGCCGGTGCAATGATCAGGGTCAGCCGGTATTCCAGAAGGTCATCCAGCATACTTAACAGCCGCTGGCGGCTGAGAAGATCTTTATGCCTTTTGGGTAGAATGATTTTTGTCCGTGTGATTTGATAAATCATCAGACCCCAGAATTTCTGCCAATCAGGAGAAACGATACAACAATCTATATTATATATAGAAAAGCGATTGCCTTATAAGGAATACTTCCTGAATTAAAGGTGATTTTCCTGCTCAAAACCTGAGGTAATCATCATTCCTGCTTGATCTATAAATTGGAAGGTCTCTTCGAAGAGGACTTCCCCTGGCTCTCCATATCCTAGTTTTGCTATCCGCTCCACCCCCGCAACAGGGTGGATCCAGGTGTTGGCTTGTTTTGAACTGGCATCCGTTTCCCTAGGGGGTCCTAGCGCCCCATATATCCGGGCTGGTTATCTAAGTGGTTGATACCCTGGCAGGAAAGAGCTCTTGCATTAATTAATGCATAACATTAGAAATAATCTTGGGGGAATAGGGATCAAAAACATTATAGAATAACTATCTAGTTAATCTGAAACGGAATAAATAGCACCGGATTTGCCCCGGAAAATGGTTTTAAATGAGAACCCCCAAAAAAATGAGGGATTTGTCGAGTGAGCGTGGAGGGACTCGAATAACATGCCCTTTAGGGTACCCGCAACCAATGGCTTAAAAAGCCTCTGCTATTTGATATATCCATCGAGAAAAAGGGGTTTCAGAGGGAAATAAGGGGGAAAATAGTGTCTATTGATTATATTTTGTCTATAGTTTCTACCCTATATGCACCGGAAAAGAATATATTTGCATTTGATTAAAGATAAGGTTCGAGTTCAAAAAAGTGGATGGTGTTGGTCTCGAATCGAACCAAAATACTTATCGACTTGAACCGCCATTTTTGAAACTTGATTTGTTCATAAGGTGCATTTAGGGTGCAATTCTCTTAGATATCACCAAAGGAGAAGAATGTTGAGTGATTTACTTCAATGATAGATGCCCAAATGACAGCTTAGGCGTAGGGGATTTCTTAGCGACAATAATAAGCCATTGACAGCAAGTCAATGGCAATAAGTGTTCTTGGATATTATTGTAAAGATCTTGAACTTTCTTCTTTATTTTTGAGAATAGTGGAGGAGGTCACCTGCCCCTGGGCTTTGTTTTCCGGTCTTCTGGCCTTATCCGGCGGTAAGGCGAAACGGAGGTTATATCGCAATGTTACCTCGTGTTAATCATCGATATTTAAATAATATCCAATGCCTTTTTCAGTCATAATATATTTGGGATTCCCTTTATCAAGCTCAACCTTTGACCGTAAGCGTTGGACCAATCCCCGTACTAAATCCCGATTTCCGTCTCCGCTATAACCCCAGACATGTTCTACTATATTATCTGTAGGAATAATTTGACCCACATGGGTCAAAAGCACATATAGCAACCGAAATTCAAGTTGGGTTAGTTTTTTGATATTTCCTTCATCTACCTTCACAGTTCGATGGCTTGGATCCAAGACCAAAGACCCTCGCGTTAAGACAGGAAGGCTGTGAAATGGCACACCTGCGGTCCGCCTGAGTATTGCTTTTATTCTGCTAATTAACAAGCGAAATCCAAATGGTCTTGTTATGATTAGATCTACGCCTGCCTCAATAAATGCAATCTCGGCATCCTCAGTTAAAGGATCAGTGATCGCCACCATCGGGACGACAGTATGGCCACGCAGTTGTTTTATTGTCGTTATATTGTTTTGATGGTCGTTTTCAAGAACAAGGCAAATCAGATCAAGGGGCTGTTCAGGCCAATTCTCAACAGACGGCTTAAGGTATTTCGTTACATGAACTTCAAATCCCGCTTGTTTTAACAACAAGGATAAAAGTGATGATTCTTCTGGGTGAAATGCAAATAACAAGGCTTGCATTGTTTCGTCCTCTTGAGAATATTTAAGAATAGTATAGCATGTAAGAGCATATTAATATTTTTCAGCCCTTTATCGTTGATATCTGATTTTTGATATGGAATCAGCAATGGTTCTTTTCCTAATCCGTTCTGCCAAGTCATAATAGTACTTACAAAGGAAAAAACCATAAGCAAGCTTGGAGATTTTAAATGGCGCAGGTTGCTCATACTTCTTAATTACAGGATTTTCCTTCAATCACGGCTGGGTCATCTTTTACTGATTGTTCCTGTAATTCTGTTTAGCCGATAAGATTGCTTTTTATGTAGATGACAATAATCTGTATAAATAATTGAGATTTTGATCTGTGCTATTAAAGACAGGAATTTCTGTGAAAATGGACAATTCTCTAATGTGAAGTGGGGATCTAGAGCAAACACCAGAAATCGCATCAGGGATTAAATTAAATGAATCTTTAAGGATCTTTAGCCCTCCAATCGCCCCAAAAGCATCGTTTGCACAAAAAACAACTTTGTGTATCCTGGATTGAACTTCTGGGGA
>JBARSF010000042.1:0-59447 GCA_049644605.1 Anaerolineales bacterium
CCGGAGCGACTCATACGGAGAACTTTACACCAGGGGTGTTATACCCTAATGCCGGTTCGTTCACTTTACGGGTATTGGTAACAGATGACTGGTATGCTCTCGGCGATCCTGATTCAACAGGCACTGCCGGAGATCTCCAGGATTTGCCGATCACGGTGCTGGAGCCAGTAGTCCTTGAGCCAAACCTGGTGATCACCACCGTGACACTGGATACCGACACTCCACCCGCCGGAGGATGGGTTATTGTGGATGTCACGGTTGAGAACCAGGGCGGTGCAACGGCGACGGGCTTTGAGCTGGTGCTGATTCCCCACTATGGTTGGGGACCGCCCAACCCTGCTGGGTACCTGACGCTTCCAGACCTGGCTCCCGGAGCAACACATTCGGAGAACTTTACACCAGGAGTGCTGTACTCCGATCCAGGTTCGTTTACTCTACGGGTACTGGTAACAGATGATTGGTATGCTCTCGGTAATCCCGATTCAACGGGCACTGCCGGAGATCTCCAGGATTTGCCGATCACGGTTGGAGGAAGGTGAAAGACTGACAGGGTGACTGCAGGAAGATTAGATGAGGGACAGAAGACTGAGGACGGAAGACGGGATGCTGGCGAGAAGGGTTGATTTAACCAAGAAGTATTGCCAAGAGAGGGTATACAGATGACCGATAGAGGTGTAGAAGAACAACCATCAGAAACTGCTTTGTTTGCTGCCCTTCGGAGAGCGATCGCGCATAAGGAGTATAAGAACGACAGGTTAGGTCCAGATTATCTGGCTGATACCTTTTTACCCCCTCATTTTCGATTTTTCCTCAAATTCAAGAGGGTTAGGGAAAATACCAAAACCAAATTAAATGAGGCGATACCGGGTTTAACTGAATATATGATTGCCAGAACTGCCTATTTTGATCACCTGTTTGTTGAGGCTCTTTCAAATGGAACTCCCCAGATTGTGCTGCTTGGCGCTGGCTATGACTCTAGGGCCTATCGTTATTCAGCAATAATTCGTGGTACTACAATCTTCGAATTGGATATCGCGCCAACTCAAAACAGAAAAAAGGATTGCTTAGCGAAAGCCCGGATAGATATCCCCCCTCAAATTAAATTTGTACCCATAAACTTTAGAGAGGAATCTATCCTAGAGGTCCTGGAAAAAGCAGGCTTTCACCCACAAGAAGAAACCTTGTTCTTATGGGAAGGGGTTAGCTATTATCTAAACGCGGAATCGGTTGGGGAAACCTTAGCGGTTGTCAGCCAAGCGGCCCACCATGAAACTTCCATCGCCTTTGACTATACAATTTCAGTTCCAGCAGAAAAGCTGGAAGAGTATTTTGGCGTAAGGGAGTTTTCCCAAACGATGAAAGAGCACCATGGGGCTGAAGAGCTTTTGTTTTCCATGGAGGAAGGGAAAACAGAGTCATTTTTAGAGCAGAGAGGATTAAAGATCCTTGATCACCTGGACAACAAAGAGATTGAGCAAAGATTTTTACTAGATGATAAGAGTGATTTGATTGGTCAAATTACAGGGCATTTCCGTTTTGTATTGGCTGCAAAAGAAACATGAATATCCGCTTAAATAATCGCGTAATACTCTTTCTACCGCTCATAGTCATCACGATTGGTACGGCAAATTGTGTATCAGACATTCGGGATTCAAAAACCAGTACTCCAAGCCCCCCTCTAGAGAACATAAAACAAACCCAAACTCTCGGACCATCTCCCTCTGAAACTCCATGGGTCACCACAGGTACAACAACCCAAGAACCTCAAACGGATGAGAGGCAAGACAGTTACATCTTTCCTTCCGAAATAGACCACACAATTGCAGACATCATTCAACGCGGCCTGGAAGAACGGTTGATTTATTCACCAATTAGAGGGGAAGTGTTTTACTCCTATGTTTTGTTAAAGCCGGTAGAAAGAACCAGTGATGATAATTTCAAAACCTATCTATATGTGAAATTTAGAGAGTTTTATGTCGACCGGGGGGAACTGATTGAAGGTGGGGGAGGAAATATTCCGGCAGCTCTAACCATAGAAGAAAAGGAACAAGGCTGGCATATTGATCTTCAAACACCCACCCCCGGCAACCAGTGGGGATCAAGCATTCAGGAAATATTCCCGGAAGACGTTTGGCCGTTGCTTTTCCACCCCCCGCCTATTCCCAATGACCGTATTATTGAAAACATCATTCACCAGGCGGAAGAGCATTTTGGGTTAGTATTTGATCCGGAAGAAAATAGTTTTCCTCCTGCAGGCAAGACGCCTACACATACTGTTCAGATCCTGACCTTAACGCCAACACCGACTGGAGATCTTTCAACTTTGGAACTGAAGGTATCAGGACAGGCCTTTATTAGTAATGCCGGTATTACGATCCAGATAGACCTGTATCCGAAAGTAAAACGACCCTACTATAAGGGACTCGTAAGCTCAGGTTGGCGGGTTTTAATTTATCAGCGAAATGGAGATAATAACTACGCTGAAGGGAACGTGCTCATCCTGGATGAACTCCAGGAATCTTATAACCAGTATGAATTCTCGGTAAGAACTACAATCGAAGAAGTTCAAAACCAATTTGAGAATCGCCGGGATCTAATTTATCAAATTGTGGATCAATACGGGAATGTCGCCTGGCAGGATGATCTATATTTATTTATGAATCTTTCTCAATTTTCAGATGACGGCATACCGGGAGATATAACAAACAATGGCTGGGTAGTCGGCAAGCCAAATCTGATGGATGAGGATCAAATATTTTATACTGACCGCCAGGAAAAATTTATCGATATCACCGGAATTCGCGGTGGGTTTTATGAGTTAGTTTATACATTTAATCTTGCAGGAGTAACAGATATCACGACTACATCGGAGCTAGAAACCCTGGCTGATGAACTCACATGTGAACTGTTCCCATATGATGACTTTGGGAAAATCGTAGCTAAAAACTCAGAGTTATTATCAGGAGAAGTGATTTCCATCGCAGGTCTCTACTCCGTATATTTTCCCCCTGACTGGCTGTCCAGTGAACAATTCCCTGAAAAATCCTATTACCTTAAGATTACTGAAGGTACTGGGACTACTATTAAGGAAGACTTCTTCCACTCTTTTCCTTATATTCCATAATTGAAGTATAGAGAAGATAAAGATAAGAATGCAAATATTAATTCCTACCATAGGCTCTCGAGGTGACGTACAGCCGTATATCGCACTCGCTCAAGGGCTAATACAAGCCGGGCATCAACCTACGGTGGCATCCCATCCTGTAATGAAGGATCTGGTTGTTACCCATGGGGTGCCATTTGCACCCATTGGTCCGGACATAGATCTTGCCCAGGAAGTAACTGCTATCCGTCACCAATCTACCAACCCGGCTATGGGACTGATCCGGGGAATGCGATTTGGTTTTAAGATGTTGGAACAGTCCCACGAGGATATTCTGGGATTGTGTCAAAAAGCCGATCTGGTCATCGTCCCTACCGCAATTGCGGCGGGCAAAAACGAAGCAGAGTTATTAAAGTTACCTTACCTCAGCGTTTCGCTAATGCCCTGGGCAATTCCCTGGACTGACCCGGATCGACCCCTCGGGAAACGAATTTTATACAGCACTATTGATGGGCTTGCTCATCTGATCACAACCCGACCGCTCAATCAAATTCGGAAAAGACTGGGGTTATCCCCGGTAGGAAAGGAAGGTTTCAGATCTACCCGCCTGAATCTTATACCTATTAGTCCTGCAGTTTACTCTCCCAATCCTCTTTGGGAGCTCCACCATTTTGTGGTGGGTTTTTGGTTTGCCAAATCGCCGGGCAGCTGGGAACCTCCGAGGGATTTGCTTTCATTTCTTGAAAACGGTGACCCGCCGATACTGATCAGCCTGGGTGCCATGAGCCTCGGAGATCGGGAAGGATCCGATTCCGCCAGTCTGTTCCTGGATGCGGTCCAACAAGCTGGCCTGCGGGCAGTCATCCAGGGGTGGGAAGCTGATATCAAAAAAATGGCTTTACCTCCCAACATCCACCCTTGCGGGTCGCTGCCCCACAGCTGGCTGCTGCCACATTGTGCTGGAATAGTGCACCACGGCGGCTACGGGACTACTGCTGCTGGTTTTAGAGCCGGCATACCTGCATTGGTGATCCCCCATATCGCCGATCAATTTTATTGGGGACAGAAAGTGGGCGAATTAGGCGTAGGGCCGCAACCCATCCCGCGAGGAAAATTGACCTTAGCTGGTTTGACTGCTTCTCTTGATGAGTTAGTCCGGAATATAACTCTGGGAGTTACAGCTGCCAACCTTGGCCGGGAGATTCGTTCCGAGGATGGTATTAAAAAAACGGTCCAGTTGATCGAGGACACATTTACCTAAACTACATCTTCTAGGAATTTGTAGAAAATATTCAGTAGGGACGTAGATTATCAGCAAACAGAGAAACATACATACGCTGATCACTGATGCCTAAGAATCCATTTTAAGCAATTCCGCCTGTGACACGAAATACAATTTAGAATGTATACAGTTGCAGAGCTCATGCAAAAGTCCGCAGAGAGATAAAGGACCAATTATGAATTATGACCCCCAACATATTATCCAATCCTATACAGAGAATGCAGAATTAGAGGATCAATCTGAGAAAAAACCTTCTCTTCGGACTGAAATCCCGCGTGAATTCATCAAGCGTTATATCAGACCCTCTGATATCACTCTGGATGCCGGAGGTGGCGTGGGGGTTAATGCCATAATGATGGCGGAATTGTGCCAATCTGTCACGCTGCTTGATATCACCCCAAAAATCCTCGAACTGGCACGGAAAAACATTGCAGATTCTGGTCATGAAACTATCAAGGTGTTGAGGGGAGATATATGTAATCTGAGCCAATTCGAGGATGGAGAGTTTAGCTTTATTGTTTGTGTTGGTGATGCTCTATCCTACGTTTTAGATGCGCGGGAAAAAGCAATCTCGGAATTAATCCGGGTGGCGCAGAGCGGGTCAATACTTATTCTGGGCACAGATTCCAAATATGGTTTTTTGCGTTTAAGATTAGCTGAGGGCAAGATAAAGGAAGCCAGGGAGATCTTAATAACTAATACTACTTATTGCGGGATGGGACCAAAATCACACCTTTATACAGTGGAAGAAATGTTATCCATTCTTGAAAGAAATGGCTGTCAACTTCTGGAAGTAGCATCCACGCCCAGCCTGTCAGATACCATTGATGTAACTTCCTTTAGAGATACGAAACATTGGGACAGATTAAAGGAATTGGAACTCAAAATTTGCACAATACAAGAACTGCTGGGGGTCGGTTTGCACCTGTTATTCATTGCCCAGAAAGACTGATTTATCGGTATCTACCTTGCTAATGACAGCGACTTGAGTTTTGGCTGTCAAGGGCTCTCAGAGATCTGCCAGCTGAGCTTGCATGTTTATAGTACTGTCACCTGTTTTATTGTTGCCGATGTGTGGGTTAATATATATAATAAAACAGTTGCGCTTTATAATGAATCATTTTAGTTTTATTAGATGTTATTTACTTTCATATTTAACTGACTGATGTATGAATTCATGCCAACTAATTAACTTTATTTGTAGTTGACTCCTTTCATAATACACAAGCATACTCTGGAGGAATATAAATGAAAAAGATCCTGGTTCTCCTTATCATTACTGTATTGCTCACTGCCTGCGGAATAGAACAACCCCCTGAGGCAGCGGAAGAAAGTTCTCCATCGGCCACCCAGGATCAACCACCAGACACATCCGCGCCGCCTACAGATAGCCCCGAGCCAACCGCGGAACCGACGGAAACAACTATTCCAACGATCGCTCCTACGCTCCCACCTCTTGGTGAAGAAGGAAACCCGATAGTTTGGGCAATCGTATCTGAAGGGACTGATATGGCTGTATTTGTACCAGCTATTGATCAGGCGACCAATATCATAAAGGAACGAACTGGTTTAGCATTTGAAATCCAGGTGCTTGAAACTTATTCGCAAGTTGTGGATATGCTGTGCACAGGGGAAGCCCAGTTAGGCAACCTTGATGCATTCAGCTATATCCTGGCTCAAGACCGGGGTTGTACTTCCCGGATATTGACAGCAGAGAGATTTGGCAATTCAGCCTACCAGGGTCAAATCCTTGTCCGCAGAGAAAGCAATATTAACAGCATTGCCGAGCTGGCAGGAACCACCTTCTGCAGAAGCGCTCCTGAATCACGGTCATCCTGGATTGTCCCCCGATTGATGATGCAGGCTGCAGGTATCGACCCAGATAACGACCTAAAAGAGATCATCAACACTGTCAACACGGAAGGCATTATCAAAGGGTTATACAACGGCACATGTGACGCCGGAGCGACCTATCTAGATGCCCGCCTTGATTACTTGGATCAATATTACGGTCTTCTTAATGTTGTAGACATGCTGGTCCATACCCTCCAAATTCCCTTTGTCAGCATAACTTTCTCTCCCGGATTACCCACTGAAACCCAAGACGTTATCGAAGAAGAATTTTTCTATTTTGAAATATACGAAGGCGGTCAGATTCTTCTTGATTTATTTAACTGGGACGGGCTTTTTGAACGAGGGGACTATTTATATGATAATTTAAGGGAAACGATCGCCGTATCCGGTGTTTCCCTGGAATCTCTAGTCGAAGAGTAATATTGACCCTGATATGAAGGCGATAGACAAATAAATCTGTGGAAAAGATAACCAAATGGTAATTGAGCTAAAAACAGTTTTGTTTATAGTTGATATTTGTATTCTATTAATTCTTCTGACAGGAATACTCTGGTCAGTCGGTATTCCTGAGAAGCGCATCTGGCCGCCGCCTTCAAAAAAATCCTGGCAATATCGAATAACCTGACTTTTTTTCTATCTGGTATTTGTTTTAAATACAATACTCATATTTGTTGATTGGAATTCCTGGATTGTGGACTCGCCCTTGAGATTTATCCTGGGGATTCCGTTGATTCTGATCGGCTCAATGTTACTACTATGGGGAATTCGAACGCTGGGTACGATAAATACATCTGGGGTTGGGGATGGGTTTATTCAGGATGGACCTTACCGGTTTACGCGGAACCCCCAATATCTTGGTGATATGATGTTATTCATTGGATTGAGTATTATGGCAAATTCAGGATACCTCTGGGTAACCCATATTTTGTTAATTCTTATTTTCTTGATCACAACCCTGGCAGAAGAATGTTGGCTTGTGGAACAATATGGTGAAACCTATCTTGAGTACCTTGGAAAAACATCCAGATTCCTTTAATGGATACCAAGCTGGCTGGCTGCCCCTCGTTCGAAAGAATCCTTCTCCATATCAGTCCTGCTTATACACGGGGGAGATATTGGAAACGAAACCAAGGGAGTATTTCCCGAGTATAATGAGACTTTCAGGCTGGAAAACCGAGCCGCCCACTGAAAAATGAAATCATAACAGTCTTCTCGATAGGGAAATAATGAAGGATTTTGATTTTTTCCATAACAATTTTGATCTCATCAGGTTATTTGCTGCCCTGCAAGTCGTATTTATCCACGGGCATGAACACTTTGGATTAGGTCCCGGATCCTGGCTGGTTAAATCCCTTCAAATATTTCCTGGTGTTCCAATCTTTTTTGTTATCAGTGGATTCCTGGTATCAGCATCCTGGGAACGGAGCGCCCCCCAGGGAGTTGGAGCTTATTTTAAGAATCGATTCTTTAGAATTTATCCTGCTTTGTGGGTTTGTTTTTTTATTTCCCTGGGCTCTGTATTTATCATATATAAACCAAGTTCTTCCCTGGTGGAACTGGGGAAATGGGTAATTGCCCAGCTGACAATTGGGCAAATATATAATCCTGATTTTTTAAGGGGGTATGGAGTTGGGACTTTAAATGGCAGCCTCTGGACCATTCCAGTTGAAATACAGTTCTATATTCTCTTGCCTTTGATATATTTTGTTTTTAACCGTAAAAATTGGCATCCTGTTCTGCTGGGGGGGTAATGATCGGATTTGTCCTCATAAATCAAGTTTATCTTTCTCTCGCAGCTGGCGAAAAATCCCTGGTTGTGATACTAATGGGTGTCACCCTGCTGCCTTATTTTTTCTTGTTTTTGTTAGGTTTGTTTTTACAAAAAAACCTCAAGTTTGTAGCCAAATATTTAAAGGGGAAAGCGCTGCTAATTTTACTGATCTATATCATCTGGATTTTCATATCTCACTTATTACATATTCGTTATCTGGGCAACTACTTGAATCCAATCTCAGCCCTGATCCTTGGGGCTCTTACAATCTCATTTGCCTATTCTTATGAAGACAGGTTCAGCAAAGTGCTCAAGGGCAATGATATATCCTATGGAGTCTATATTTATCATATGGTTGTCGTCAACGCGCTCCTGCATTTATCCAGATTCTCTCCACTGGGAAACCTGTTAGTGATGTTCTTGTTGACTATATCGATCTCATTCCTGTCCTGGAAATTGGTTGAAGAACCTGCCCTGGCGTTAAAAAAGACTTCTCTGAGGGACCTGATAAATAACAAAACAATTCGACAGGTCCCCTAGTGTACGGAAAAGAGGAATAGTTATGGCACAACCTGCATTTCACAAGATATTTAAACCGTTCAAAAAAATCTTCCCTGATTGGCTAATTGATCCCCTGCGGGGTTTGGGAACCGCCTGTGTTGGACCGGTCCTTTTTGCCTATCGGACAGGATATTATCGAAGTGCCCTACTGAGAAAAGCAGTTCAAAAGAATGGTCAACCTTTACCCTGGTATACCTATCCTGCGATAGACTTTATAAAATTTCCAGAACTATAAAGACAAGAAAATTCTTGAATTTGGCGGAGGGCAATCCACTTTATGGTGGGCAAACAAAGCCAAAAGTGTAGTCACACTGGAAGGCGGCCTGGCCTGGTTTAACAAGATCAAGGGAAAAATGCCGCCCAATGTGGAGTTACATTACGTATCAATGGATACCAAAGACACCAATGTTGCCCAGGTCAAAGATGTCCTGGAAAGTTTACCCTATTCATCCTACGATGTGATTGTTATTGATGGACTCTATCGAGTTCATCGGATTGATATCGCTCTACAATATCTCACAGAGGACGGGATTATTGTATGTGATAACGCGGAGAGTTATGATTTTAACCAGGGATTTATTGATAGTGGGCGTAATCGGATTGATTTTTTGGGAATTGCCCAGGAGTAATTCTCCCTCACTCAACCTCAATCTACATTTCTCCCTCATCGTTTGTGTTTGACGCAAAACACCCCATTCCTGATATTGCTCAAGAATCATAAAGTCCTAAACCAACAGCGGTCCAGGACATCGATTATATTATTATTCCAATTCTGGCTTGTTATTTTAATTACCCTCTTAGTCATTGAGTACTATAATAAAAATAGCAATCAAATTGACAGGAGTTAATATGAAATCAAAAATTAAAGTTGGAATCATTATCTGTGATCGCTATCGGCGCTGCGCAGGGGGAAAGTGTTTTCGCGCTATGAAAAATAAGGAAGGGGCCTTTAGCATCTATACAGACAGCGAGCTTGAGCTTGTTGGTTATACAACTTGTGATGGATGCCCCGGCGGAAATATTGAATATGCAGGTGAAGAGATGGTAAAAAATGGCGCAGAGGTTATCCACTTAGCTACTGGACTGGTTGTTGGTTATCCACCCTGTCCCTACATAGACATATTTATATCCTTCCTGGAAAAACGTTATCCGGTTAAGGTCATCTTAGGAACACATCCAATTCCAGAAAAATATCTAACTATGCATACCTCTCTTGAGACCTGGGCAGATTCAGCCTGGAAGCCGCTGATCGCACCAACCATGAGTGACGAAGCTACTCGTGTAAATTACAATTAAAAACTTTCAATAATCAAACATCATTGGATAGGTATTATCAGGAGCTACAGATCACAAACCAGGAGCCGTTTTCCTCTACCTGACAAAACAAATGGTGGTTTCATTTAAACAAACTAAACGGCGTTATTTGTGATTAAGAGATTTTTATGACTTTTGGATCATGAGGGTGTAATACCCAATGGAGAATTTAAGAGTCTTTGGTCCTGTTCCATCAAGACGTTTAGGAAGAAGTCTTGGAATTAACAATATTCCACCCAAGATCTGCAGCTATTCCTGCGTGTATTGCCAATTGGGCAGATCTTTAAAAGTGACGGCAGACAGGCAAGTTTTTTATGATCCAGAGGATCTTTATAAAGAACTAAAACAGAAGTTATCGATTCTCGAAAATAATAATCAAGCCATTGATTACCTGACTATTGTGCCTGACGGTGAACCTACCCTGGATAAAAACCTTGGTAAATTGATTGATTTCTTACAACCATCAGGCATTAAGGTCGCTGTAATTACGAACTCAACATTTCTGGGAAATACTGATGCCAGGCGGGATCTCTGCAAGGCAGATTGGGTTTCTATGAAAATTGATTCTCTTGACGAAAACATCTGGAAAAAAATAGACAGACCTCATAAAAAATTATCCTTTAATTCAATGCTGCAAGGCATTCAAGCTTTTTCAAATGAATACAAGGGGACATTAACGACAGAAACAATGCTGGTAGAAAGTCTAAATGACGATATTAATAACATAACAACGACAGCACAATTTATTAGGGACATAAATCCCTCTACAGCCTACCTCAGTATTCCCACACGACCACCGGCAGAAAAATGGGTAAAAACTCCAGAAGAGATAAGTATAAATAGAGCCTATCAGATTTTTAGAGAACACGCTATCGCTACTGAATATTTGATTGGATATGAAGGAAATGAGTTTGCTTACAGCGGAAATGTGGAGGAAGATTTATTAAGTATTACCTCCGTTCATCCCATGCGGGAGGATGCTGTTATGGAACTTCTGAAGAAAGCAGATGCTGATCTTTCAATTCTGGAAAAAATGATCAATGAAGAAAAGATAATAATTACGGAATATAAGAATGACCGTTTTTATCTAAGAAAGCTATCCCGTTTATAGATAATTTTCTATAAGACTGAGGAGCATTTCAGAATGCCTACAAACTCCACTAAAAATACTTCCGACCCCTTAAAGGTTGGTATTGCCCAAATTGCCCCCGTCTGGTTAAACCGCCAAAAGACGATCACCAAGGTTAAGCAATATCTGGACCACGCTGCAGATGAAAATTGCCAGCTGGTTGTGTTCAGTGAGGCCCTGGTACCTGGTTATCCGTTCTGGGTTGAACGCACCGATGGAGCCCGTTTCAACTCCTCCAGTCAAAAGGAAATTCATGCCTATTATCTCGATCAGGCCGTGCAAATCGAAAGGGGGGATATAAAATCCCTCACACAAGCTGCTGCAGCCAGGCAAATCGCCGTTTACCTGGGCATCATTGAACGGCCTTCAGACAGGGGAGGTCATAGTCTGTACTGTTCATTGGTATATATCGATCCTCAAGGGGTTATCAAATCCGCCCATCGAAAATTAATGCCCACTTATGAAGAACGACTGGTCTGGTCAACCGGAGACGGTCATGGGCTGCAGGTGCACCAGCTGGGTGCCTTTTCGGTCGGGGGGCTGAATTGCTGGGAAAACTGGATGCCTTTATCCCGGACTGCGCTATACGCCCTGGGTGAAGATCTCCATGTTGCAGTCTGGCCGGGCAGCGAACGCAATACCTTTGATATCACCAGGTTCATCGCCAAGGAATCCAGGTCCTTTGTAATCTCAGCCTCCGGCCTGATGAGAAAAGATGACATATCAAAAGAAATACCCCAGGCAGAATTGATTATAAAAAGCAGCGAGGATACTCTGGCAAACGGCGGATCCTGTATTGCCGGACCGGATGGTGAATGGGTGATCAAACCGGTAGTAGACGAGGAAAGATTAATAGTTACAAATCTGAACCACAGCCAGGTGAGAGCCGAAAGGCAGAACTTTGATCCCGCAGGACATTACGCCAGACCGGATGTCACCCATTTGGTCCTGAACAGGGATCGGCAAAGTCTGCTGACACTTTCCGGGGAGGAAGAAACGGATAAATAAAGAAAACCCCGATTGTGCACTGAACCCCCATAAAAGGACACGAAATAAAATCACCTTTCGTTCAGTTCAACATAAACAAGGAAGGTGTTTTTGTTCGATATCCAACCGCAGGCGCTCCCTCTTCCATCCCTTCGACATGTTCAGGATATACCCCGTGTGAGGATGGATAAACGCTCCCGTCCCCAGGAGCTTTGAGCATTGGTTAAGGGGTTCAGAGGATATGTACTTTTTCTATCACCTGTCCTTTCTGATGTAAATAATTAACCGCTCGGGAACTCAGGCTGCCAGGTGATAAATCGCCCGGCCAATAACTGCGCCCTCTTCGTGGGTGTGGCAAAATTAACCAACCTATTATGATCTTGATTGGATTTAGATAACAACAAAACTGACGCCATTGGAATTCAGACATCAGTTTGTAAAATTACTTACGAGAGGGTTTTATTTATTTTTCCACTTTATGGAGTGCACACCAATTGGAGCTGACTTTTTTAATCTTGTTTTATCTCGAGACTTAAATACTCCAATTTTGCTTTTCTCCAGCGCAAGATTAAACTTAAAATATATCCAAAAACCATCACGCCAACCACAATGTAGCCGGCAATCATATAATCTAATGTGTCCGGAACCAATAGCTTAATCATCAAAGTTTACATCCCTTCTGAAGAATAGGATTCAATTCGCTTCTTTTCTACCTCAGCTTGCAGTTTTCCCAACCGGATCCGGTTCCAGAGTAAGTCAATAAAGAACACTGAAAATACCGCCAAACTGAAGAAGAAAACCAGTTTCATATCCGAGTCCATATTAAATCCACCTTGACTGACAGCTTCAGTGGTACCAATTACTACCGGGTGTATAGTCCGCACCAACCGGATCGATAAAAAAGTCATCGGAACACTGGTAAATCCAAAAATCGCGTAAATAGCCGAGAAACGGGCTTTTCTCTCCGGTTCATCCACGCCTTGGCGTAATAACAGGTAAGCCGCATAAATCAATTCCACGATTGCGGCTGTCGTTAACCGGGGTTCCCAGGTCCACCAGGTATTCCAGACCGGCCGAGCCCAGATTGAACCCAGGATAATTGCCGTCAGGAAAAACACCAGGCTGATTTCTACCGCCGCAAAACCCACGATATCCCAGTTCAGGTCTCCCTTTCGAAGATAAATAATCCCGGCCACTGCAGCGACTAGGAATCCTAGCGCTCCTACCCAGGCAGTTGCTACATGAAAATAAAATACTTTCTGAACTGCCCCCATCATCACCTCTACCGGGGCAAAAAAGAATACCAGGCCGGTAGCTGCTGCTATTAATATCCCGGTTATACCATCCAGAATAGATAGTATGCGGGGTTTTTTAGTCATAACTATTCCTCCACTACAAAATCAAATACCATAAAAGCAATTGCAGTAAAAATCAAATCATAAACTATCAATAAATTTATCCAGGGGGTGATTTCCCCTAATGGAATCATTTGTAAAAATCCATGGCTGGCTTTTACAGCCGCAATGACTACCGGCAGCGTCAGAGGAAAGAGCAATATCGGCAGTAAAATATCCCTGGTCCTGACCTGAACAACCATGGTTGCCAGCAGTGTCCCAACAGCAACATAGCCAATTGAACCCAGCAGCACAACCATTAAGAATCCTGGGTTAAAAACCGGCACCTGGTATAAAAAGCTGTATATAGGGAGAACAATGATTTCCACCAGGACCATAAAAACCAGATTTGAAAGGGCTTTTCCAAAATAAATCACGCTTCGGTCAACCGGTGCCAGCAGCAGGCCATCCAGACAGCCCCGGTCTTTTTCCACCGCCAGAGATCGGTTTAGACCAATTGTCCCCGCAAAGATAAACGTTGTCCAAAGAACCCCTGCAGAGAGGGATTCCTGGGCTTGAATATCCAGTTCCAGGGCAAAATTGAAAATTAGGATCACCAACAGGGCAAACACCAGCATGGCGCTGAGATTCTCCCGGGTTCTCCATTCCGCCGTAAGGTCTTTCCAGATCACTGCCCGGATCGCGTTTAAATAGGATTTCATACCGGATCCTCTTTCCTCTCCAGCGCCTGGCGGTAAAAGGGGATTAAATCCGCTGGTCCAAGATCCTCTTTTTCCGCAGAGGCCATGATCTTCCCCTTGGATAAAATATCCAGCCGTGTTGCCAGGTTAGCAGCCCGGACCAGATCATGTGAGGTCATCACAACTGTCCGCCCCTCCAGAGCAATTTCCTTCAGGACACTATCGAGGATTTCACCCGCTTCCTGGTCTAAACCGGTATGGGGTTCATCCAGCAGTAAAACCCGGGGGTTGTGCAATACAGCCCGGCCGATAGCCAGGCGCTGCTGCATACCCCTGGAATAGGTTCTCACCAGATGATCCTTGCGATGGGACAAATTAATCAAATCCAGTACTTCCCCGATTCGGGATCTCTCCACACTGTATAAACGAGCGTAAAAGGATAGATTTTCTTCCGCTGTCAGATCCCCGTACAGCAGCGGTTGATGGGAAACCACACCCAGCTGAGCCCGGACAGCGGCTGCACCTTCCGGCAGCTGGTGGCCAGCCACCTGAACCAATCCAGAGGACGGTTTGGATAGAGAGGCCAGGATCCGCAGGGTGGTAGTCTTCCCGGAACCATTCGGTCCCAGCAAAGCCACAAATTCCCCGCTTTTAACCGTCATATCCAATCCCCTTAAGACCATTATTGGACCAAAACGTTTTACTACACTTTTGAGGTGGATCATGAATCGGATTTCTCATCCTGGGTCAGCGACCTTAATTTTCCTTTCAGCTGATCCCGTTTTTTCTGAAAGGTTTTTTTTGTTATATCTCCTCGCTGGAATAAATCTTCCAAGGCGATGATAGAATCCAGGATTTGATCTCGGTCATCAATCCGTTCTCCAGGATCCACTCTGGATGTCCCTGATTTCCTGCTGCGGATAAAGAGCCAGATACCTGTCAGGAACATTCCCGCACCTATTACTGCCAATCCGATCCAATATTTCTGGAATAATGCGGGTGTGGCCTCAACCTCGGGAAGGACAACCTCCGATTTCCCGGAGATCTCAAACTGCAGCTGCTCTCCCCGGTTGAGCGCTCCACTCGAATACACCTGGGCTGTACCACTTTGGATTGTTTGAACGCCGAGATCCTCCAGATTCTCCCCTTTTAAGATAATATCCCCCACCGGCATTAAAACTACCACTGCCTCTACTGGATAGTTCATGTCTTGAATGAACTCAAGTTTATTGTTCTGAAATGGCAAAGCGAAATATACCAATACCTGGTAAACACCAGCTCCCGGAGGGATGCTTACTGTGTCTCCAAATCCATCCTGGGTTTGAAGATAACGCTGACCCAGGGCGCCATTCTCAAACTCAATTGCAGTCGCTCCTTCAGGAAGAGGGAATGAGACAGCCGGCAATCCAGCAGCTTCAGCAACTACCGTGGCATCGCCGTTATTGGAAAGGATAATTACTTCACCAACCTGAACCAGGTCAGTTTGTGGATAATCAACCAGAACATGGATCCGGTCAACACTCAACTGAGAGTCATCCGTGGTGGTCTCAAAAATATCCACCTCTAAGGTCAGGGATGATCCTTCAGATTCGTATTCGCTAATTTCTGAACGGTAAACAGCTCCGCCATAGGCGATAGACGCAAAGAATAATCTGCCAGCCTGATAGGGAACTTCAGTAAATTCTACGACTCCATCAGGGGTCAGTGGGTGAGTTTCTTGGTAGACCGGGTCAAAATGATCAAAGCCTTCCAATCGTACTTCCAGATTCTGGGCCAGGAGAGTTCCCCCGCTATGATCAGAAACCTCTACCATGATAGTCCCAGTATCCAGGTCTTGGGGTGCTATTTCCTCAGGTTGAGGTTCCTCCCGAGTCGGCTCCTGGGAAGGGACCGGTGTATTCTTAACCGGTTGTGTTTGGTTAATATCCGGCGGCGGGGTCACATCTCCTGCCAGGTTTAAACAACCAGTTACTAAAATGCTAAATCCCACAATGAGGATTATGTCCAAAAAAGAATTTATACCCCGCTGATTCACAATTTTTCTCCACATTGCCCGCAAAACTGATCTTCTGGATTCACCGGGGTTCCACAATGGGAACAAGAGCTGGTTTTTTCCCTTTTTAACTCACGACGGCGGGCATTGATCATTGCCTCCAGGTCATCCTCAATAATTGGAGATTCCGAGGGTTTTGGGCGTTTCTTCTTTGATCCTGACAATTGATCCAGCTCCATTAATACTTGGGCTGCTTGCTTGAGGAGCAAATCACGGTTTCTGGTATGTTCTTTGTCCGATATTTTTTCCAGATCAAATTCCAGGTCGAGATCCTCAATGGAAGAATACAGGCGTTCTCTTTCCGCCAGGAGGGAATCGTATTTCCCGGAAGAAACCTTCCTCAATGTTCCACTCTCTACAAAAAAAGGACGAATGATATACAAGACTGACAACAAAAATATTCCCAGGGTTATAAGTAAAGATCCAAATGTCATAAGCTTCACACCGTTTGATTATCAGGAATCCAATAATGGATTAATGAGTGATTTAATTTCTTCCAATGATTTAAAGGGGCCGATCTGCAGGTGGGATATCAAGCCATTCTGATCAATGATAAATGTTTCCGGCACACCGCGGATACGGAAAGCCTGGGAAATTTCGGTCCGTAAATCAGGGCCGTTTGGATAGGTTATCTGGAACTCTTCCAGGTAACTTAAGGCTTCGGGTTCAGTATCCACATAATCTACACCTAAAAATAAGACATCTCCCCGCGGTTGGTAATACTGGTGAGCAGCTTCCAGATCTTTCGCCTCGGGTTTACAGGACTCGCACCAGGAAGCCCAAAAATTAACCACGACCACACTGCCCTGGAAATCAGACAACCGGTAAGTTTCTCCGGAAAATGTCTCCAGTATAAAATCAGGCGCTTCCTCCCCCCGGTTAATTTGACCCTGTTGGGATTGAATTAATCCTAAACCTACAACAACCAGGAGTAAAACCACACCGCCCCAAATCAGTATCCGTTTCATAAGTATCCTTAATTACGTTTCCTTAATTCCTCTTCCACCCGGGAGATATATTCATCCGGGGTTTTCTGGGATTTCGCAGCCCTGTTGCTATCTCCCCGGATACTCCGATCCGGTTCTGCCTTCCGCCAGCGGTTAAAAGTCTGGTAAAAAAGGAGGATTCCAACAGTAAAAACCAGGAGAGGCACAATATACACCACCCAATTAAATCCCTGTCGGGGTGGTTCCGCCAGAACCCGGTCTCCGTATTGGGCCACAAAATAACCCTTAATTTGGTCTTCAGACCAGCCCTCACTGAGTTTATCCCGGATAATGCCTCGCCATTGTTCACAGGCTGCGGTTCCACAGGCATCCAGGGGTATATTTTCACACACCGGGCAATAGAGCTGCTTGGCTATTGCGTTCACCTCATCATCAGTTGGATCTGTTCCTTGGGCAGCAGCCGGTCCTGGGGAAAATATTCCCCCAACAATGAGAAAGAGAACCAGCCAGCGGATCAGTTTTGAGAAAATGTTCATTTAGACCTCACTGGTACATGAGCGGGATAGTTCTTTTTATCCGGCCAGGTTGCCGCAACAACCCCGAGAATGAATACCCAGGCTCCAATCCAGAGCCATTTTACCAATGGGTTATGGTAAACCTTAAAGGTCGCTCCTTCAGCTGAGATTGCCTTCCAATCCACCAGGATGACGTAAAAATCATCAACCAGGGTGCTTCGAAGGCCTGGAATAGTCATTGGCTGTCCCGAATCGTAAAAATAATCCCTCCGGGGGTAAAGCTCATCAATAATCTGGTTGTTCTTTTTTACACTAACAACAGCCCGGGCGACATTTCTCCCATCATTTGTATCAAAAATGTCCAGCTGTTCATAGATCATGCTGTAGGAACCCAGGCTTAATTCTCCGCCTTCAGCGATAGTACCCTGGGTCTCCACTTGAAAAAACTCAATCCCGATAATTCCCAGAGCCATCAGAACAACACCAATATGAATGATCATCGCACTGTAAGCCCTGCGATTCTTTTTAAAGACATGAACCAGTGAACTCCACCAGGAATCCTCTTGAGTTTTCCTCCGTAATTTGGTACGCCGGAAGAATTCAAAGAGGTTAACCGCCAGTACAAAACTAACCAGCCAGAAAGCCACCACGGCAGTCCAGTGAGTCATACCAGCAATCAGCGGCAGGATAATTCCGGTGATTGATACGATCAAAGGTTTCCAGAGCAAATGCCCCAAGTGTTTAAACGAGGCATAACTCCAGACGGCCAGGGGGCAAATCACCATGATGATCAGCATGCCGCCCAGAATTGGAGCCACAACCCGTTCATAAAACGGAGGACCAACGGTTACCTTCTGCCCGGTTACCAATTCGGATATCTTGGGGAACATGACACCCCAGAATGACGTAATAAGAATTCCCAAGAATAACATCACTGAAATGATGATCAACGCTTCCTTCGAGAAAAAAGAACTCAGGACCTGTTTTGATTTAAGGTTATTCCAGCGCAGACTTAACAAGCCCAGTGAGACGATCAATGTCAGGGCAATAAAAACAAAAAATATTGGACCAATAGTACTCTCCGCGAAAGAATGCACCGAGGATAAAAATCCTGACCTGGTTAAGAAAGTCCCAAATATTACCAGGTTGTAAGTCAGGATGATCAAAGCCATCGTCAACTGCTTAAACATTCCCCTCTTTTCATGGATTAAAACCGCATGTAAAAAAGCAGTCCCGGACAGCCAGGGCATGAGGGCAGAGATTTCAACCGGATCCCAACCCCAATAACCGCCCCAACCCAAAACATCATACGCCCAGCGCGCTCCCAGAATCAGACCCAGGGAGAGAAATAACCAGGCCCACAACGTCCAGCGCCGGGATAATTTGATCCAGCGATCATCTGTCCTTCCAGTAATTAATGAGGCCATGGCATAAGCATAAGGAATGATATAAGCAACAAATCCCAGGTACTGCATGGGAGGATGAATAATCATTCCCGGGTGCCGAAGCAGTGGATTTAATCCACCGCCATCCCTGGGGATGATCTGAACAGCACCAACCGGACGGGAAAAGGAAGTCAGAATGGTTCCGGCGGATTCCCAATAACGGATGAACGGATTTTCAAAAAAGATATTTAAGACCAGGAAAAATACCAGGGTTGCCAGACTGACCACAATCACCCAGGGTAATAAATCCTGATCCCGATCCCATTTTCGGAGGGTTACCGCGGAAGTAAATCCTGCCAGCAGCCAGGACCAGAATAACAGGGATCCTGATTGTCCCCCCCAGAGTGCCGTAATTTTCAGGTAAACCGGCATACTCCGGCTGGAAACCTCAGAAACATAAACCACTTCAAAATGGTCGGTCAACAGGAGATAAATTAGAGAACCAATTGAGATGGTCAAAAGTGGGAAGACCAGGCGCATCGCCCCCTGCGCACTTTGTACCCAGGCTTTCTGTCCCTTCGTCTCACCAATAATTGCCGCACCTAATCCGTAGCCTGAAATAATCAGGGTAATAAATAAAGATCCAAAACCGATTTCAGCTGCCATGTACGCTCTCCATACCAATAAAAGAAGGTGATTTTACAATTCCTGCTCAACTTGCTCAGGGGCTGATCCTTCATATTTTGTGGGACATTTTAACAGGATTTCATCAGCCTCAATAACACCCGAGGCAAGGAGTTCGCCAGTGATTATTGCCTGGGCTTCATTCTGAAGGAGATCAGGGATCGGACCGGTATAGATAACCTCCAGTTGAGAGCGCTCAGGATCTTGAACAGCGTTATAAAGCGCTGAGGCTAATCCGCCTTCAACATCCAGAAGTTGATTATCCGCTGGAACATGTGCAATCCTAAAACTCAACTCCAGGGTATCCATATCATATTTAATGGTGTCTCCCAGAACTGCGCCTGAAACTCGGATATTCCGGTCTGATAATTCTCCCGCCAATCCTTTCTCTACAGCCTCATCAACTGTCAAAAAATATTGTACGTTGGCTGATAAGGAAGAAATTATCAAAAAAATGATCGCTCCAACGATTATTACGCCGCCAATGATAAATTTTGTTTTGTTATCTTTTCTCGGAGCGGCCTCGATTGACTGTAATTCATCCATCATATTGTTCTCCAGTAATAAATACCATTAATATCCAACACGACAATATTAACACTTAATTGTTAAAAATCCATATAAAAAAGAAATTTCCCTTACAGATGTAAATTACCTCCCTTATCACTCAATTGCTTTGCGCAATTGATGTGTCAATCCCACAAATCCAGGACTGAAACGATCCCCCTCTTGTCGCGGTCGCTTAATATTCACTTCCAAATCCAACCGTAAGTTACCGGGCTGTGGGCTGATTGCCAATACCCGATCAGCCAGAAAGACAGCCTCGGATATATCATGGGTAATCATGATTACAGTCTTCTTCCTGGCCCGCCAGATACGCAACAGCTCTGTTCCCATCTTTTCACGTGTGAGCGCATCCAGGGCGCCAAAAGGTTCATCGAGGAGCAATAATTCAGGATCCTGAACCAGGCTCCGGGCAATCGCCACTCGCTGGAGCATACCGCCAGATAAATCCTGGGGGAGCCAATCTTCAAAGCCTGACAATCCAACCAGATCAATCAGGCCCATCGCCCTGGAATTTGCCTCTTGTTCAGGTATGTGTTTGATTTCCAGCGGTAAAGTAATATTCCGCAGCACGGTTCTCCAGGGCATTAAATTCGATTTTTGAAAAACAACACCTACTCCCCGCCGGGGCTGTTTTATTGGTGTCCCATCGAAGTAAACTTCGCCAGTGGTCGGCGGTAACAAACCTGCCAGAACCCGGATCAAAGTGCTTTTTCCACTGCCGGATGGCCCGACAACACAAATAAACTGCTCCCGTTTAACAGAAAAACTGATCTGGTTTATAGCCTGAAGAGAACCCTTTTCATCCGTAAAGGTTACCCCAAGCTTTTTTACTTCGAGCAATGTATGCTGATTAGTGGCTAAAGTCATTTGTGTATGCGTCTTCCAGATTTATCTCTTTTTTCATTAACTCCATCTGGATTAAAACATCCTGCATATTAGCCCAGGCATCTGGATGGCTGTACCCGTAAGGATCTTTTTGATAAAGCTTTATGGATTCTCTTAAAACTTCCATTTGAACTTCATGATCAGCGTCCTCCAAACCTTCGACATATTTTTTACAGATTTCAAAAGCCTCTTCGGGGTTCTCCACAGTATATTGGATGCCTTTCAGGATTGCAGTAACCATTCTCTGCACCAATTCAGGGTTTTCAGATAAGGTGATTTCATTGGTTATGATTCCGTTGGATACCAGGTCCAGATAATCTGCTACCAGAATCACATCGATATCATATCCCTGCGCTTTAAGTTGAACGGGCTCGTTGGCAATATATACAACCACTGCCTCATTTATACCGGAAGCCAAAATTTCTACCTGGTTAAATCCAATGGATTCCAGGGTTAAATCGCTTTCTTGGAGATTACCTGCACCCAACAAAGCACGTAATCCAACATAATTTGCTCCAAATAACCCCGGTAATCCAACCCGTTTACCAGCAAGGTCTTCTGGGTTATGGATATTCTGATCCGTCAAGGAAATGACCGCGACGGGATATTTTTCATACCAGGCCATGACATACACTATAGGCAATCCTTCTGCCCGGGCAATTGGCACCTGTTCTCCGGAAACGACAGAAAACTGGAGTTCATTTGCCCCCACCAGTGCTACACCGTCGGTTTCATAGGAATAATCAAACTCAAAGTCAATTCCCCCTTCAGCAAAGAATCCCTTTTCTACCGCAGTATAAAAAGGAGCATATTGAACGTTTGGAATATATCCCATCGGCATCCGGATATGGGTTAACTCCCCCTCTGCTGGTTGATTTGATTTGCCCCCGCTGCAAGCGGAAAAAGTCAAAGCCAGGAGAATGATTAAAACAAGATATGCTCTTTTCATCTTAAATGCTCCTTATGGTGAAGTTATTGATCACCATTCTTTTTTTGCCAGGATAATACCCGGCTTTCCAGGAAAACAACAGATCCATATAATCCCAATGCCAGGACTACCAGGGTAAATACCGCAACAAAAACCAGGGATGTGTCATATAATCCCCGGCCGACATTCACTAAAAACCCCAACCCTTTATCAGCGCCAACAAATTCACCCACAACGGCACCAATAACCGCCAGGGTTGCACCAATGCGTAATCCTCCCAGGAAAACTGGAAGGGCAGCAGGGATTTCAAGTTTGTAAATCCGCTGCCAGGGGCTGGCCTGAAGGGATTTCATCAAATCATACAATTCCCCGGGAACTGATCGCAGCCCTACGATGGTATTAACAAGAACCGGGAAAAAGACAATTAAAGCGCTGGTGAGAATTTTTGAGAGGATACCAGGACCAAGCCAGATCACCAATAAGGGTGCAATAGCTACAATCGGAATCGATTGACTGGCAACAATATAAGGTGAAAGCACCCTTTCTACCAGGCGCGATTTCGCTAAAAAGTAACCCGTCAGGATTGCAGTGCTCAAACCCAGAATTAAACCAAGCAGTACTTCCTGCAGGGTGATCAGGGTATGGAAGAACAGAGATCCATCTTTTAGTACTGATAAAAATTTATTCCAGACATCTTTGGGACCTGGAAAGATAAAAGAAGGGATATCACTGAATGTCGTGAATCCCTGCCAGAGGAGCCATCCAATCAAAGCAGAAAGCAGGAAAAATCCAATTTTCTTAGGAATACCAAACGAATCTTTCATAAAGAATTGACTCCCATCAATAAAAAAACCGCCGGATTAGGCGGGGCGTCAGGAGATAGAAATTGGTGATCTGAAATGAAAATCCCGAAAGCGTGTTTGCTTTCGGGGCGATCAGATAGCCATGGAGGTTCGTAAGAACCTGATATACCTTCTCCTATCCGGACTATACCGTCGGCCCCGGAGTTTCACCGGATCCTGCGCTCAAAAGCGCTCGCGGGCTATACCGCCGATTGGGAATTGCTTTCGCTCACCCTGCCCCGAAGGTTTTTTTATTTAGTTTTCACCAAGAGTATACTACCCTCTTTGTTAGCCGTCAACTTCTTCTACGTAAAGGGACTGGATCCCTTTAAGGGACTAAGGCCCTCAGATTCATTGTTTTTGCTCTTCAGCGATCTCAACCACAATAGTAGCATCTGTGACCAGGGCTGCGATCGCACCAATCGCCGCCAGCTGGGGAGCAAGCAAGGCACCGATCACACCAAGTGTCAAGGGAATATCAATCAGGGTGCGGTCCGATTTATCCTTGATCATGATCCGGCGGATATTACCTTCATGGATCAATTCCTTTATCTTATCCTCCAGGGTTTCTCCACTCACTTTAAACTCTTCTCTCCGTACCTGTTCCTCACTCATCAGCTACTCCTATGACAGTTATATAAACTTTTGATTTCCATTCTATATCTAGCATAACACAGGAAATTGTTATCATTTGGGATTCCTTCCAGCCTTAATTTAATTCCAAGAATCCCCCGTTATCTAGACGAAACCCACCGCACATGATATACTGCTTTCGATCCCGCAATCCTGCGGGACAAATTTTGTATCACACACGTTTCTCGACCCAACGGTGCGTGCCGGAGGATCCACTCCGGTGCCGGAAGGAAAGACAGAAACGGAGGCTAAACGCAAGGAGTTGAATATGTCTATTGTATCTATGAAGGAATTGTTGGAAAGCGGAGTTCATTTCGGTCATCGGACCCAGAAATGGAACCCGTACATGGAGCCTTATATTTTTGCTGCCAGAAATGATATTCATATCATTGACCTGCAGCAGACTGCCCAGGCTCTGGAAGAAGCCTACGAAGTTGTGCGTGAAATCGTCGCAAAAGGCGGTAATGTCCTGTTTGTGGGAACAAAACGCCAGGCCCAGGATATTATCAAACAGAATGCAGAAAAAGTAGGTATGCCATACGTGATTGGACGCTGGTTGGGGGGCACACTCACCAACTGGCAAACCATCCGGGAGCGAATCCACGAATTGGAACGCCTGGAAGGAATGCGTGACCGGGGCGAATTTGAACTCAGGACGAAAAAAGAGGCCCTGGGTATGACCAGAGAAATTGAACGTTTAGAAAGCCGTCTCGGTGGTATCCGTGAAATGGATGGGCTTCCCAGCCTGTTATTTGCGGTTGATGTCTCCCGGGAGGAAATTCCTGTTCACGAAGCGAATTTATTAAAGATTCCGGTAGTCGCCATGGTCGATACCAACTGCAATCCCAAGAGTATTGATTATGTCATACCTGCCAATGATGACGCGATCCGCGGTATTCAACTAATCGTCTCGACGATCGCTCAAGCTGTCAGTGAAGGCATCAATATGCGGAAAGACTACCAGGCAGACATGGAAGCCGCGGAAGCGGAAGCCCAACTGCCGGAAGAATTCCGGGACAAGCTGAGTGACGAGGATCTGCTGGGTGCTTCAACCCTGGCTAAGATGAAGGATGATGAAGAACCGGATTTGTATCAAGATAACGACCAGGATGAATCCAACGAAAAACCAGCGGAAGAAAGTAAGGGTGAAGATTCTGAGAAGGCTTAAAAATCATGGATATATCTGTTGAACTAATCAAAAAATTACGTGAAGCGACCGGATCTGGTATTCTGGATGTTAAGGAAGCCTTACAAAATGCGGAAGGCGACTTCGATAAAGCCGTCGATTACCTGCGGCAAAAAGGATTGGCAAAAGCAGCCAAACGATCAGACCGGGATGCCTCTGAGGGTATGGTTGAACTGTACTCCCATGGAGATGGCCGGGTTGGTGTAATGGTGGAAATCAATTGTGAGACTGATTTTGTTGCCCGCTCGGATGAGTTCCGGGAATTTACCCATGAAATCGCCCTGCAGATCGCTGCTTCGGCTCCCAAATGGATCAAAGAAGACCATGTTCCGGAAGAAGTTATCGAGCATGAAAAGGAAATTGCTCGCACCCGATACCTGGAAGAAGGCAAACCAGAAAATATCATTGACCGCATATTGGAAGGCATGGTCGAGAAATTTAAAGCGGATAATTGCCTTTTACTGCAATCCTATATCCGAGATGAAGAGATCACCATCCAGGAGCTCCTGCATGAAAAGATCGCCTCGATCGGAGAAAATATCGTCATCCGCCGTTTTGAGAGGTGGGAACGGGGCGAGAGCATTGAATAATATAGAAAAGCCAACCAGCCGGTTGGCTTTTTTCTTATATAATATAGACCAGAATATCATTTACCCGAGGTAAATCTATGGCCAAATCCCCTGCATATAATCGTGTCCTGCTAAAAATTGGTGGTGAAGCTCTTGCCGGTCCAGAAGGATTTGGCATCGACCCTCAGCGGGCGGAAGGTCTGGCTGAACACCTTCAAGATGTCTATAATTTAGGAATCGAAATCGCCATTGTAATTGGGGCTGGTAACCTGTGGAGAGGACGGCAGGGTTTGGAACGGGGCATGGACCGAGCAACTGCAGACTATATGGGGATGTTGGGTACAGTTATGAATGCTATGGCGTTGATGGATGCACTAGAACGCCAGGGCATAATCACCCGGGTCCAATCAGCAATTGAAATGAGAGCGGTCGCAGAGCCTTATATCCGTCGGCGAGCAATCCGGCACCTTGAAAAGAAACGCCTGGTAATCTTTGGCGCGGGAACGGGAAATCCATATTTCTCCACAGATACAGCAGCCGCCCTGCGGGCGATGGAAATCGGGGCAGATGTATTAATCAAAGCAACCAAGGTAGATGGAGTATTTGACTCTGATCCCAAGAAAAACCCGGACGCAAAATTATTTGATTACCTGACCTATCTTGAGGCGATCAATCGCCGTCTGGAAGTCATGGATTCCACAGCTTTATCACTTTGCATGGATAACAAATTACCAATCATGGTCCTGAATATGTGGGATCACGATGCCCTGAAGAAGGGACTTCTGGGTGAAAAAGTTGGCACATTGGTTTCCGAAGAACCCCGCTAGCGACCCATATCCTATTGACTCTTAAACAATTTAAAGGTTAATATTCTACTGACAGAAACTCAAAATATTGTTTCCTGGATGAAAGTCTACCTTTATCAAGAACAGTTAATCGAGTATAGTATTAAGGAGTACTGGAAATAAGCAAACCCGGTTCTGATGGTAAAAATTTTCTTGTTTTAATACCGTGGTCGGATCTTGGAGGTAAAAAATGCTTACGGATGTTTATCAAGAAACTGAAGATCGGATGGAGAAAGCGATTAATGCCTTGATCCAGGAACTTAATACAATTCGAACGGGACGAGCAAATCCTTCCCTGGTCGAATTACTGCCGATCGAATATTACGGAACTCAAACAGCCCTCCAGGAATTAGCCAGCATCAGCGTACCTGAATCTCGATCTCTACTTATCCGACCGTACGATCCTTCCTCGCTAAAGAATATCGAAAAAGCGATTTTAAAGTCAGAACTGGGATTAATGCCAAATAATGACGGGGAGAATATTCGGCTGGTTTTACCAACCCCTACTGAGGAGAGAAGGCTTGAGCTTGTTAAAGTAGTTGGTATAAAAGCTGAAGACGCTCGCATTGCCTTACGCAATATTCGCCGGGATAGCATTCGGAATTTACGAGATTTTGAGGATGAAAAAATAATTACAGAAGACGATTTACATCGAGGTGAAGAAGAAGTTCAGGAAATCACCGACAAGTTTACCAAAAAAATTGACTCCGTTAGTGAAAGAAAAGAAAAAGAAATCATGGAAGTCTGATCCACCTTTGGTATTTTCTATGATGCCCATCAACCCGACTTGAAATAGGACCTGAGCCAGATCGAGAATAAGTTGAAACGGATTGCAGATATCTTCCATGAATAAAAAAACCCTGGAAAACATTCAAAAAATACCCACGCACCTGGCAATCATTATGGATGGAAACGGGCGTTGGGCGCTTGAAAAGGGCCTTCCCCGCATCTCGGGACACAGGGCAGGGACTGAAAATCTGCGAGAGGTTATCGAAGCCTGCGCGGAATTTGGGATTCAATATCTCACAATCTATGCTTTTTCTACAGAGAATTGGAAACGACCGCATGAAGAAATCCAGGGATTAATGAAAATATTCAAAACCATGCTGGACAGAGAGTTAAAAAACCTGCATAAAAATGGGGTCCAGCTCAGGCATCTTGGCCGATTGGACCGAATTGATCAGGAATTACAGCAAAAAGTCCGGGAAGCCATCGAACTGACAAAAGATAATCAAACCTTGATTCTGAATGTTGCCTTCAATTATGGCGGGAGAGATGAAATCCTCCAGGCAGTGAGACAAATCGTCGCCAACGGTCACTCCATTGAAGATCTTGACGATGAGTTGTTTGGGAAATACCTTTACACAGCTGACAGCCCTGACCCGGACCTGATCATCCGCACCTCGGGGGAATACCGGTGCAGCAATTTCCTGATCTGGCAAAGCGCTTACTCTGAATGGTATTTCACACCCACCTATTGGCCTGATTTTGGAAAAGAAGAACTTCGGAAAGCGCTAGTGGCTTATAACGAACGCGAACGGCGTTACGGGGAAGTAAAACAAAATAAGGAATAATAGCAAACTATGCTTCAACGAGTGATTGTAACTTTAATCCTGGTGCCTCTTGCGATTATTTTGATCTATTTCGGTGGATATGTTTATCAGGCAGCAATCATCACTTTACTGATTGTAGCGGCCTGGGAATATATAAAATTACTGCGGAAAATTAACCTCCAACCTGCAGTTCCCCTGGTTATCGCCGGTGTTGCTCTCCTGGCTTTAATCAGGTCTTTTTTTCAGTTTTCGTACAGTTCAGCCATCCTGGCGGCTTTGACGCTAGGAACGGCTGCCTACTATATCGGGCAGCTTGAGCGAGATAGCGGAAAACCCGCAGTTGATTTTGGAGCTTCACTAAGTATTATTCTCTACATTGGATTTTTAGGATCGTATCTGATTTCCCTTCGGGCTCTGCCAAACGGCCGGTGGTGGACTTTCTTGATCCTGCCGGTTGTTTGGATTGCCGATTCTGGCGCATACCTCGTCGGTACATACTTTGGCAAGCACAAAATTGCCCCCAAAACCAGTCCCAATAAAACCTGGGAAGGGTATTGGGGGGGGGTCTTGACTGGAACCTTGAGCGGGATAGGTCTAACTCATCTCTATCAACAGGTTTTTAATGCCGGGATTGATATTAGCCTTATTGAAGGGGCACTCATCGCGTTAATTATTTCAGTATTCATAACCCTGGGAGATTTAACGGAAAGCATGATCAAAAGACAGGCTTCCTGCAAAGATTCTGGCACCCTATTTCCCGGGCACGGGGGCATATTTGACAGGATAGACTCCCTGATCTGGGCCGGACCAATCGGATATTACCTGGTACTTTACATATTCCTCCAGTGAGGTGACTATGAATACCCAAAAACCAACCCGAAACCTGGCATTAGAACTAGTCCGTGTGACTGAGGCTGCCGCATTATCAGCCGGTCGTTTCATGGGCCGCGGAGCAAAAGAAACAGCCGATAAAGCTGCAGTTGATGCCATGCGGCTTGTGTTAAATTCTATCGATATGGATGCTGTAATCGTAATCGGAGAAGGTGAAAAAGATGAAGCACCCATGTTATTTAATGGAGAAAAAGTAGGAACTGGAAAACCTCCCCAGGTAGATATTGCAGTGGACCCCATTGATGGCACCAGGCCGCTGGCAAATGGATTTCTGAATTCAATTGCTACCGTGGCAATTGCCCCCCGGGGAACAATGTTTGATCCTGGTCCATTCGTTTATATGGATAAAATCGCCGTGGGTCCTGCGGCGAAAGGATTAATCGATATTGAGGCGCCCATAGAGGATAACCTGGAAAAAATCGCCCATTCAGAGGATAAAACCCTCAAAGACCTGACTGTAATTATGCTTCAACGGGAGAGACATGAAGAATTGATCCAAAAAGTCCGGAAAATTGGCGCCCGGATCAGGTTAATCCCGGATGGAGATGTTGCCGCGGCTTTAATGACCTGCCTTCCTGAGTCAGGTATTGATGCGCTGCTTGGTATCGGCGGAACACCCGAAGGTGTTCTGGCCGCCTGTGCGATCCGGGCCATGGGAGGAGAACTGCAGGGAAAACTGCATGTCCGGAATGAAGAAGAAAAAAAGTTAGGATTGGAGATGGGATATTCTCTCGACAAAGTCATCACCATGGATGACTTAGTCTCTTCTGATGATGTTTTTTTTGCAGCAACCGGGATCACCGATGGGGAATTGCTTGAAGGGGTAAGATACACCGGTCACGGTGGAGAGACCCATAGCCTGGTCATCCGCGGAAAAACAGGAACAGTCCGGTGGATATCCGGAAAACACAACTTTGATAAATTGAATCCTCTCAGTGAAATTGAATATTAATCAAGTCAATTTCCTGAGATCTATAATAATTAACTTTTTTCAAAATCCCTGATCTCCCGGGTGAGATGCAGGATATCGGTCATCGAAAATGGCTTGATGAGAAGCCTGGCAAGTGGATCCTGGTCGATCCCCCTGCCCTCAACTTTTGAGGGATGGCCGGTAATGAATATAAACTTCTTTTCCGGGTAGATTTCCCGAACTCTCTGATACATTTCAACACCCCCCATCGCGGGCATCATAACATCCGTTATTACCAGGGATATTCTCTCTCCGATTTGTTGGATGATATCTAAACCATTTTTGCCGTTTTCTGCCGAGATAACTTGAAAACCGTGATCCTCAAACAAAATCCAGATTGCCTTATTAAGGTTCTCATCATCTTCCACAACCAACACCAGCTCCCCTTCTCCATTCAGGTCTAATGTAGTTTTCGCTTCTTCGACTTCTGGTATCTCGCCTTCCAAACAGGGGAAGTAAATATTAAATGTTGTACCAATACCTGGAGCGCTGTCCATATCAATAAAACCTTGATGCTGTTTTACGATGCCGTACACCTGCGCTAACCCCAAACCTGTCCCTCCTGTTGAAGTCTTGGTGGTGAAAAAAGGTTCAAAAACTCTTGGTTGATCTCTGGGGTCTATCCCAATCCCATCATCATGAACACGGATTAATATCCAGCTTCCCGGATCCATTTCTGGGTATCGAGCCCAATCCTTTTCAGATATAAATATCGGCTCTGCCTGAATCTCCAGAGTCCCGCCGTCCATCAACGCATCGCGGCTGTTCAAGGCTAAATTCATAATCATCTGCTGCAGCCGTGTGGGATCCCCAAGTACTGGCAGGATCGCAGAAGATGAGTTGAACTCCAATCGGACTTGGATGTGATCAGGAAAAACACGAGTGATTAGGTCCCGGGTTTCCTTCAAAAAAGGAACCATATCAACCGCTTTATGCTCCACCGTTTGACCCCTGCTAAAATCAAGGATCCGGCTGATCAATTCGGCTGCTCGCTGTGATTGTTCCCGAATGGCGTTCACTCTGGATTTATTTTTATCAGAGAGTTGTGAATCCCTGATCATCACATCAGAATATACAAGGATAGCAGACAATATATTGTTAAAATCATGGGAAATGCCGGCGGCAAATTGACCTACAGTTGCCAATCTTTCCTGAATTTGAATCCGGTTTATTATCCCGCGTTCTTCAGTCACATCGGCAACCATTAATATCCAATACTGCCCCCCCATCGTTTGAGCCTGCCGTAATTGAATCTCGAAAATTTCCTGTAAATGATCTTCTTTTTTGACTTCCACCGGAAGTGGTTCCAGGGAGAGGTCAACAAATTCCTGAATTGTTTTGTCTCCCAATTGGGAAATTGATATTTGGTTAAAGTCGGGTTGAAGTTTATTTACAAGATCAAATCCCTGTTGATTCCCCGATAAAATATTATATTGGTTATCCAACAGAAGAACACCAATCGTTAAATGTTCAAATAACTTGTCCTGCAATTCCTGTTTTGCCTTTAATGAATTTAATAAAAATGCCACTTCTACAAATTTTTGGGCATTGTTGATCGCCATCCCAGCTTGATGGGTAATTACCATCAGTAGATCCTCTCCCTCCTTTGAATAAGCATCTGCCTCTGGGTGTGAAAGAGAAATCATCCCCTCTAATTCCTGGTCGATCAGCACTGGAACGACAAGATAGGTTAAAACTCCTTCTTCGAAATTGGTAATTTTTTCCTGGAGTGGAGCTTCTTTACTTTTCGATAGCAGGATGCTTTGTTTATTTTCCAGAACCCAACTTAATGGGTTTATTATCTCCCCTTGGGAAAGTTTTTGATTAATATCATTTATATCCTTTAAATCCCGGCCAATCGATCTGACCAGACTGAGTGTATGATCCTCATTTTGGTAGCGGTAATAATCCGCTTTATCTCCGCCCAGACTCGAGATCGCCGAGGATAAAGCCTGATCGATGATGATGTAGGTGTCCAGTGTGGAATCAAGCGCTTTATCCAAATCGTAGAGGATTTTTAAATTGGCAGATGAAACGCTATTTTGCTCTTTTATCCTGGAATTCTCCCTTTCTGCTGAAAATCCTGATAAATTCTGGTCCTGAATCGGTTTGTTTTTCCCCTTAAACGTGCCGGATCTTTTCCAGAAGAACAAGGTTACCAGGAGACCAGTTAACCCTCCCAAGATAAAGATCAATCCATTTTCAATCACTAGAAACCCCCCGAAATGTGGGAGAATACCTCCCCCGTTGAATAATTTAGGGTAATTAACCCTTAACGAGATCTTTTACTAAATAAAGCTCCCCTCGTGTATACCCGCGATTGAGATAATACGGTCGAGTCCCTACCGCGGCGATGACTGCTATTTTCTTATAACCCCCTTCAATTGCGATCCTTTCCCCTTCTTTAATCAGGGTTGTTCCCAAACCTGCATGTTGGGCAGCGCCATCCAAGTCTCGCCCAACAGGAATAGACTGCCCGAATATATGAACTTCCCTGATAATCGCCGCTTGGTTTAGATCCTTCAGACCGGTAAACGCTGCTCCTTTACCCGGGAGGGATAACCGCAAGAATCCTGCCAGATGATCATCAGGCGTATTGTAGGATAGGAAATGCTCTTCACATCCATTGCTGGAATAGATCAGATCATCCAGAACAAGGGAGTTGATGTTAATATCCTGACCGCGAACCTCCCGGCAGCGAATGCATTGGCAACTCTCTCCTCGGCGTTTTAGCTCACCCTGAATATCCTGCCGGAGACTGGTCCGCTTATTCCCTTCCACAACATTCTGAGATGGGATATCCCGCACAATCCTGTTGATCCGGCAGTAGCGGGGTATGGTGGGTTTTAGGTCGGAGATAAGCTGGATTAATTCTTCCGTTGAATAGGGTTGATACTCACCTTTCTCCCAGATATTAAATAATTGGGTATTCTTAAGCAGCTGGGTGGGATAAATCTTCAATTCATCGGGGGCTACATTTTCCCAAAGCTGGTCAAAGTCTTTTCGGTCCGACTCCCGTGTTGCACCCAATAAATTTGGCATCCAGTGCACAACGATTTTAAACCCGCCGGCCCGCAGCATGCTTATCCCCCGACGGGCTTCCTCAATGGTATGTCCTCGCTGATTCAGATCCAGAATCTGATTATCAAGGCTTTGAATTCCCACTTGAACTTTTGTCACACCCAGTTCTCTCATCCGAGACAGTTCTTCAGGTGTGATCAAATCAGGTCGGGTTTCCAGTACCAGGCCAACATTTTTATGCTGGGCACCTTCGTTGATATCTTGAGCCTGTCTAAGAGACTCTGATTCCACCCCATTCATGGCCTCAAAACAACGTTTAATGAACCAGGTTTGATATTCAGGTTGATAGGCGCTCCAGGATCCTCCCAGAACAAGGAGTTCAATTTTATCTGTTGGATGACCAATTTCATGCAAGGATTCTATTCGGGACGCCACCTGGGTATAAGGATCATACTGATGAAAAAGCGCTCGCATTGCCCCCGGTTCGTCAGGAAGATAACTGACTGGCATCTCTTCATAATCTGGACAGAAGATACACTGCCCTGGACAGGGATACGGTTTGGTAAGCACCGTTACTGTGGTTACACCCGATAAAGTTCGCATGGGTTTCAGGCGGATTTTTGTAAATAAGTCCTGATTTTCCTGCCGCAGGCCATCCCTGACCTGATTGCGATAGGCTGTGATCAGGGCATGTTTGCTTAAAAACCCGGCTCCGTCTGGCAGGGGATGTCCCCGGATAGCCTGGAATACATCTTTCCCAGCTTCAATATCCCTTAAGGTAAGGTCAGCCAGATAGAGTTCTTTTTCACTATAGGCAGGGGGTTCAGCAGGATTTCCCTTTATCTTTTTAGCAGCCATATCCTTTATCGACCAATATAAGAGGTTCAGACAACAGTTCGGGTCCAATCGGCGTTGAGGGCATATCGTATAATATATCCATGAATTCTGAGACAGCCAAAAGAATATTATCCCTTAATTATCAATTTTACCAAAACTTCGCTGAAGAATTTTCTGAAACCAGGCAGCGCCTTCAACCGGGTGTTCTGCGTTTAATCGAAAGCTTTCCACCGGGGAGCAGAGTCCTGGACTTAGGCTGCGGCAATGGAGAACTTGCCCGTGAATTGGTCAGGATAGGATTTTCCGGTTCATACCTCGGTACGGATTTCAGCTCCCATTTACTTCAAAAAGCCCAAGAGGGATTTTCTGAAGATTTTCCTGCCGAATTTACTAAACTGGACTTGTCGGAATCATCTTGGGCAAATTTCCTTCCAGATTCCAACTATGAGATTATTCTTTCCTTTGCTGTCCTGCACCATATCCCTGGTCATAAAAACCGGTTGACCCTGTGCAGGAATATCCGCCGGTATATTTCCGAGGGAGGGGCTTATTATCATTCAAACTGGCAGTTTTTAAGAAGTGAACGTCAAAAACGCAGAATTATACCCTGGAGAGAGGCCGGTTTCTCTGAAAATGACCTGGATGAGGGAGATTACCTGCTTGATTGGAAGAGAGGTGGAAAGGGTACTCGTTATGTTCACCACTTTTCTCAAGATGAACTTTCCCACCTGGCGGATCAAGCTAGTTTTGAGGTTGTAGAGTCATTTTTCTCAGACGGGAAAGAGGGTGATTTAAGTATCTACCAAATTTGGAAACCCATCTAGTCCTAATCCTCTAAAAAGAATCCAAGCTCAACCAGCGCTTCTGCGATTTTATCCTCACTGCCTTCCTTGATAATGACTGCTGTCGGACCAAGCTGCTCCAGGATAAAACGATTTGCCTTTGATTTTTTAAGAGACTTCAACATGGCAGGGGATCCCAATCTCAGGATCGTTTTATTAGCGATTGAAGCCTGAACACCCTGTTTTTCCCACCGTTCCAGGGCAACAAGGATATTTGGTGGTATGGCTTCAGCGTGTTTCTTAAGCAGTGATATTAAATGGGCTACTCTTAAACCCTGCTTTTCCGCCCTGTTCAGTGAATTCGGTGAGACCGTATAAATATACGCCTCGGCTTTGACTGGATGCCATTCACAAAACCTGGCAACCTGGTAGCGAATTTTATGGGGCACGTTCACTGTCATCCTTATTTCCCCCTTGGAGCGAATCTGAACTCGTTCCGGTTTCCTGGACGGGAGATCAGGTGCCCTGTTATTTAGCAGCTTTTTGGCATAGGCTGAAAGGCGAAAGGCTGCCGGTTGAGCGTTTTCATCCGGCATTCCCAAATCCAGCAAGCCCAACCAGAACAGCGGTCCAACAATTAAATACTTTATTAAAGCACCTTCTACATCGTCCCAGTGTTTAAATCCCCTTAAGAACTCCCCAGTTGATTTCCGTTTAATATACCAGGAGTCGTAATCTCCCGCTGTTCGTTGAAAATCAGGGGACAAGTCTTTAACCTGGGAAACAAACGATTCAAGGCTCCACCAGGTATCCGGGTCCAAATCCTTCAAATTACCGATAATCATTTCCCGTACACGCCCGGGGTCCAAATCCGGCAGTGCTTCAATTTGAAGATCCGGAATCAAAACCAGATCTTGATGAGTATAGCTTGTTCGCCAGGTCCGCCAGAGCAGCAGGAACGCCTCCTCAAGGGGGAGGTCGAAATAGTCCCGGATATTCTCCGGAGCGGGTGCTCCATCCTCACCCAGCAGGTTTAAGGTTGAAAATAATGCCCGGTAAAAATGGATTTCACCCGGTGCCACATCGAGTAAATGGGGACTGGAGTCCAATTTCATACGTAGTCCCGCAAGGAGAGTGCAAATATGATCTAAACCGATAGTGGATGAGAGTTGAAGGTGTTCTTTTTCCTGGGGGACGGCTTTTCGGCATAGGAATGCCTGTGCCTGAGGGATCAGACTCTCTGGCCGTAAAAAGTCCATCACAAGTTTTCTGACATCATCCGGGATATAGGCAAATTCCAGCAGGCCTGAATCCGTTTCAAAAAAACCCCTGGCAATCAGCGCCCGATACCATAACGTTTCAACTGGTGAAATTGGATTCTGATCCGGCCTTTCCCGGTCCATCCTTCCAGCTCCCATTTCCCGAACTTCGCCAAACCGGCGGGAAAAGTGAGACCAAGGTTCTTTTCCTCCCTGCAAATCCAACCACAGCAAAACCTCTTTCTCCTGGGGTGAAAGGATTTCCGGGATCTCCTTCAGGTTCTTATTGTCCAATAAAAGAGCTACCAGTTGATTTAACCCTTCTCGTACATCTGGCGCGGAAAAAGGCAGCCTCCATTTTTCCGCGATGATTTTCAGATGGTTAAAATCCATCTTGGAAAGGCTGTGTTTCAAATCCGGCATGAATAGATCACTCAGGAATATACGCGGATAGCGTTTCGGTGTAGTTTAACTTTGACATTTTTAATATTGCTAGAAAAACCTGAAAATACTTCCCCATCCAGGTGGATAAAGAGAGGTAAATCAGAATTGATACTCATGGTCTTAAAATCACCTGATTTGATTTTCGGGTGTGTTAAGTGGGTACCCCCCATAAAGGCTGGGAGCAATCGGAGCATGACCAGGCGGGACACTTCCTGGACTGCAACATAATTAAACGTACCATCGCTTAATTCCGCTGGAGGGTAAATAAAGAATCCTCCGCCCTCACGACTTCCATTACACAGGGTAAGCATCATCAGGCGATCCTGCCAATTTTCCTGCTCATTGATTGTGATGTTCATTCCAATGGGATGGTGATTAAGGAAAATAGTCTTCATCACCGCCAATAAATACATCAGGAACCCGCGCACAACCGGCATTTTATGGGAGTGAATGGTAACAATGGCATCAAATCCAATCCCGATTGTATTATCAAAAAACTCCACCCGTCCGTTTTCATCTTCAATTTCCCCGATATCGATGGTCTGCTCCTGCCCATTGAAGATTTGCCTTAAGGCTTTCCAGGGTTCCGGTTCCATGCCAACTGAATAGGAAAAATCGTTACCTGATCCCAGCGGTACTACGCCAAAGGCAGGTCTTTTCTCTTCCGGGAACGACATAATTGCGTTAACGACCTCATGAGCTGTGCCATCTCCTCCCCCGGCAATTATCAACTCATATCCGTCCTCTACAGCCTTTTTGGTGAGCTCTATGGCGTGAGTCGGATATACAGACCCAGCCCAGTCAACGCCGCCAAACTCCTGAATAATTGGTCTTAAATCTGCTGCCTGTCTCCAGGCTTGCCCCATATTCGCATTGGGATTGACAATGAAGATCACTTTCTTTTTATTCATCAGCACACTCTCTTATCGTATGGTTAAATAATCCAGAAACAACAAGCAATTAGTTAGTCATTCCTGCTCAATAACACTCAGAAGTATTTTGGTTTAATATCAACACTTGGCAGAATGATCTCACCTTCTTTTGGATCCCCCACCCGAGTGATCTCATCTGGTTCTTTAGCTGCTTTCCAGGCAGTATAGGCTGCAATCATAGCTTCCAATTCTTCAACAGAGAATAACCCTTCCAGGGGCAGATCCCCCCGCAGGATCTTATACCTGGTAAATTCCTCAAAAACCCGCATCGGATCCGGCACTTCGACTGAAAGGGAATGCAGCAGCAATTGGCGCTGAAGTCGACCCTCAAGGGTTTTTTTCAGGAAAGGTATCTTTTTTATTAAAACAGTATAAGCGGCATGTGGATACACCTCAATTAATTGCTGGGGATGATTATTGGCGGGAAAAACCTGGAATCCCAACTCTGTTAATCTGCGGTAAAGAGTAAAACCAGTTTTCATCCACCCCTGGCAGGATTCCAGGGTTGCAGGTGTATTGGGGATGCGGATATTCTTTTGACGAAGGATATATTCCGCAACCCGAAATGCAGTCCATCGGCCAGGATTGGGCTGAGGTGATAGAGAATTGCGAACAGACTCTTTTTTCATTAACCCTTGATTAAGACTTCGGGGAGCATTAATAGCAACATAGGTTGATTTTTGGCCACCCGCGAAGGCAGAGACAGCGCTGATATCTCCCCGGGCCATGGCAATCAGGTTTAAATCCTGATCCAGCGCTGCATAGGTAAGAGATTTCTCGCCAGATGGAGGATCAATGCCAATAAAGACTGTATCTTGAAATAACATGGGATGTCCTGGGGTTGAGTCGGATAGTCTGGACTATGATATGAGTGTAGCGCAAAATAATCAGAATGACAACATACCAGAAACAAAGCACCGGAGGCTTTAAAGAGCCTCCGGTGCTGGTATTTGTTAACTATCAAATTTTAGTCAGAGAAACGGTTCAGGTTTTGGATTTTTTATCTTTAAAGATTAACCGAGTATCATCTTCCGGATCTACATCAACCATGACAATATCACCTTGTTTGTATTCACCCTCCAGTAATTTTTTTGAAAGTGGACTCTCAATAAATTTCTGGAGCGACCTGGTTAATGGCCGGGCACCAAAATCAGCTGAATATCCATTCTCAGCCAGCCAAACGCGGGCTTTTTTGGTTAATGAGACTTCCAAGCCATTATCAGCCAATCGCTGTTCAACATCCTGAAGCTGAAGATCAACAATCTGCACCATATGCTCCTTGGTGAGTTGCGAGAAGGTGATAATCTCGTCTATCCGATTTAAAAATTCCGGCCGGAAGGCGTCCTTTAAAGCTTTGTCAATCTTATCTCTGGCTTCAAGGTCTTTATCGCTCGCATTGCTGTCGAGAAATCCCAGGCTTCCTGAGCGGCTGACATATTCAGTCCCCAAATTGCTGGTCATGATCAGGACACTGTTGCGGAAATCAACCTGGCGTCCCTGGCCATCTGTCAAACGGCCGTTATCCAGAATCTGGAGCAGTGCATTCCAGACTTCGGGATGTGCTTTTTCAATCTCATCAAACAGGATGACCCGATAGGGGCGTCTGCGGACTGCTTCTGTCAGCTGCCCCCCTTCTTCATACCCTACGTATCCTGGGGGAGCACCAAACAGCCGGGAAGCAGTGTGTTGTTCCCTGTATTCACTCATATCCAATCGCAGGAGTGCATCTTCATCATCAAAGAGGAACTCTGCCAAAGCTTTGGCCAATTCTGTTTTCCCAACACCTGAAGGGCCAATAAAGATAAAGGAGCCAATGGGGCGTTTGGGGTCCTTAAGGCCTGAACGGGCTCTCCGGATCGCATCTGAAATCACCGTGATGGCTTCATCCTGTCCGATAATCCGTTCATGGATTCTTTCTTCCATATGCAGTAATTTTTCCGCTTCGGCTTCCAGCATCTGGGTCATAGGAATACCGGTCCATTGGGAGACAACTTCTGCTACATCACTATCATCGACTACTTCATCAAGTTCATGTTCCGATTCCCAGGCATCACGCGCTTTATAGAATTCCTCTTCCAGGCGAACTCGCTGGGTTTGCATGGTAGCTGCCCTTTCGTAATCCCTTTCATGTCCGGCAACTTCTTCTTCGTTCTTAAGCTTTTCAATTTCAGCTTGTTTTTCTTTAAGGTCCTGTGGTAAAGAGTATAGGGCAACACGCAATTTGGCAGCGGCTTCATCCATTAAGTCAATGGCTTTATCTGGCAAATGGCGGCCTGTAACATAACGATCTGCCAAAGTAGCAGCCGTTTGCAGAGCTTCATCGGAAAAACGGACTTTGTGATGCGCCTCGTACCGGTCCCTTAAACCTTCCAGCATTTGGATAGTTTCTTCTACAGAGGGTTCTTCGATATATACCGGGGCAAAACGTCTTTCCAGGGCGCTGTCCTTTTCAATGTATTTGTGGTACTCATCCAGGGTTGTAGCCCCTACACATTGGAGTTCACCCCGGGCCAGGGCCGGTTTTAACATATTTGAAGCATCCATTGCACCCTGAGCTGCACCTGCGCCTACTACGGTATGAAGCTCATCAATAAAGAGGATGATTTCTCCCTCAGCTTGTTTAACATCATCAATAGCAGCTTTTAAGCGTTCCTCAAATTCTCCCCGGAATCGCGATCCGGCAATCATGGATCCCATATCGAGGGCGACTACCCGCTTCCCAGACAGGATTTCCGGCACATCGTTGGTTGCGATCTTTTGAGCCAATCCTTCCACAATGGCTGTTTTTCCTACACCCGCTTCGCCGATCATCACCGGATTGTTTTTTGTTCTCCGGGATAGAATCTGGATCACTCGCAGGATTTCCGCATCCCGCCCAATTACCGGATCAAGTTTCCCTTCCCTGGCTAATTGGGTCATATCACGGGAAAATTTTTCAAGGGCTTTGTAGCGGCTTTCTGCCCGCTGATCCGTCACTCGTTGTCCACCCCGAAGTTGATCTACCGCATCATAAACACGCTCTTTGGTAACCCCTTCAGCGTCCAGTAACCGGGCCGCAGGGGTGTTCTTTTCATCCAGGATCGCTAAAAAGAGGTGTTCTGTGGAGATAAATTCATCCTTTAATCGATTGGCTTCCTGGTTGGCCACATCAACAATACGCTTAACACGGGGTGTGATAAACACCTGGCCCGCACCGCGGTTGCCAAAGATACTCGCTTTTTGGGTATTTTTAAGAATGTGATCCAGGCGATCACTTAAGTCTACACCCTGGATATTTAGGGATTGCAGAATTTGTGAAATCGCCCCTTCCGACTGTTCAATTAAAGCCAGAAGAATGTGTTCTGTATCTATTTGATTGTGTCCATAACGCTGGATAATCTCCGCAGCGCGCTGGGCTGCTTCCTGTGCCCGTTCCGTAAAACGGTCAAATCGCATCATCTACACACCATCCTTGGTCAGTTGTTTACCCTTCAAATCCTCTCCCCGATTGATTAATAATAAACCAGGGGCAAGGGCTGTTGAAATCAAAAACAAGGTTTAATGAAGACATTATAACAAGTTGCCGTTAACAGATTGTATGAATCAATAAAGTGCAAAATCAACTGAATTTTGCTGTATATTATTGGTTTCTATGTGCAATAAATGGTCCGAAATCATCAAATTTAACTCACAAGACCAGATTTTCTCTGGTCTTCTGGGGATTCATATTTCTTCTATTAGCTCTCCTGCTTCTCCAGGTATTCCTGGTAAGCTTTCCAGCCTGGACACCAGGTCGTGTGCCAGCGCCAGAATCTTCCCATCAATGATTTTGGTTTCTCTTCCGCTTTTTGCCGTAAGGGACAACTAGCACACTTGGGCTCTTCTAAGATTTCAACCATATTCTTCCTCCTTTAAATATTTGAAACCCATAAGTTCTGTTTAAATTTTCCCTTTTTTCACCTGGGAGCCTATCAAAAAGATAGCTCCCAACAATGTGATGAAAGCCAAGGTTATTAACCCGGCACGAACAAGCGGTTTAACCTCAACTCGATTTCCTGAAGTTGTGTTAACCGCGGAAGGTATTTTCCCGGGTGGCTCTACCCTCCTGGGCCGGATTACCACACCATTCGCTTTGTTCCAAATCCAACTCCAGCGATTTCTCCCCAGTTGAACAACTCTGGTCGGAGGAATATCTTTAAAAACCGCGGGGAGAGTTGGTGTGCTTGATCCGTCTACCAAGCTGATATACTGGTTTTTATTCGAAAGCATTCTACCCCTCTAGATAAATGGAAATGTTTTAATCCTTCTTTATACGAATAATGTGACTACCTAATGAATCTCAATTGAACCCAATCCGGTTTCGATTCGGATATCCAGTTTGTTTTCTGCGACATCGTACCCATCAGATTGATAATAACCATTCACCTTAGGAAAGCGGTTCTGATCTACGGATACTGATGCTAATCCAACCTCGGTTTCAATCCGAGCCCCAACACCATCGGGGATGCGGATGTTAACTGATGCCACACCTGCTTCTATTTTTAGATGGGTCATTCCAGCGCCGGAAGGCAGAGTAAGATCTGTTGCACTGGCGCCTGTTTTTAATCTCAAGTCTTTAACTTGCAGATCAGTCAAATCCAAATGGGCGTCAACCGCACCTATATCAAATATCAGATCCAGTGGAATTTCCTTTGTGAATCCAATATTCCATTCCAACCCCTTCCCTGCAGCCCAATTCCAGGGTAGAAGAACATCCGGGAAGACCGGTGTTTTGGGCTGCATTACCACGTCGAGTTGATTTCCATCCCGTTTTACTCGGGCATTTAAACCAGTGGCAAATGTGCCAGAGGCTAAGGTGCCGCTTTCCGCGCTGCTATTTACTGTTAACCGGCCCGCTCCATGTTTTATCCGTACTGATGCTCTTTCCGCTCCAGCCAGATCGATAGATCCTTCCTCAAGGGCCATCTCACTCGAACCCATGGCGTTCCCAAGGAGGAACCAGATTCCCAACAGGATTAAAAAGGCTGGCCAAAATAAACTCCAGACGTTTATACTCATTAAGCCCAGGTTATTGGCGAGGAATAAAAATCCCAGCCCAACCAGCAAGATAGCCCAGAACATCCGATTTGTTCGCATTGATATTTCCTCCAAACTATATCTTTAGCCTTTTGGAACAGATCTATTTTTTTGTAAAAAACGTCCGTCCCATTAATACCAACCCCAACAGGATTAACAGCACAGGCCAGTATTTTCCTGCCATACCGAGTGCACCAAAAAATGACCCGAAAACCGCCAGGAGCATAAGGCTGATCAATATCAGGGTCCCGCCTTCTTTTAGGGAACCTTCTCCTTTTCCTCCCAATAAATTCATCAGCACAATGCCCAAGCCGACAAATCCTGGAATTAAGGTCCAAATATAGGACCAGCTTTCCCAATGGCCGGTGTAATCTGTATAAGCCAGGATCCCTCCGATACCACCCACGATGGTTGCCGGAACAGCCAAACCCGGCTCACCGACAGCTGCTCCCAGCGCGAACAGGAATAAACCTACACCGATGATGATCCAGGGCCAGGAAATAAAATCCGCAAAATTGGGCAAAAAATCGGGCAGGATCTGCGCAGCGAATAACACTGCACCGATCAGGATTAAAAATGCACCCCCGATAATACTGGTTCTTCTTCCTTTATCCATTGATATACTCCTTTTTCTAGAATAGCATGTATTTTATTATTGTCTGATATACATAGTGTAACATGCAGAACCTATACCCAATCCTCAAGACAAGATACCCAGAGTGCCCAATCCTCTGGGAAGTTTGGTAGAATGAGAAATAGAGCTGCTTACTTTCTATATTTTATACGTAAAAAAATAATAAAAGTTGCTGAAACCCAGTTAATCCAGAAGTTGAATTCTGAAAGCCAAAGGAGGCTGAAAGATGAAATCTCATTCTAAATGGATTTTCCTATTTATTGTTGGCTTTATCCTGATCTTTTTATCCGCCTGCATCCCAGCCCCTGTTTGCGATACAGATTATTACGTCACAAAAATAGCGGACACCAATGACTGGGTGTGCAGTTCCCTGGATTGCTCACTGCGGGAAGCGGTCATAAACGCCAATGCCTGTACCGGACCCCATACGATTCACCTGCCAGCCGGTGGGTATATGTTAACCATTCCTGGTATAGATGAAGATGACTCATATACTGGTGACCTGGATATCAAGCGAAACCTGGTGATTATTGGTACCGGCGCTCCCTCGATCCATGGCAATATTGACCGGGCATTTCATATTCACGATCCTGCAGAGGTTGTATTTGATCATGTCTGGTTAGCAGATGGGAACGCAATTATCGGCGGCGGGGTTTTAAACGATAGCAAATTAACAGCAGACCATTTTACCTGCAATTACAACAGTGTGGAAATCCCACCCGGTGGTATGGGGGATGCAAGAGGTGGATGTATTTTTAATGGTGGAGAACTCACCATCACCACGGGACAATTCCTGGCAAATACCGCGGAATATGGGGGGGCAATTTACAATAATGATAAAGCTGTCCTTAATATCGAAGATGTTAATTTTTTCGGGAATGAGGCGGATGACCACGGCGGGGCAATCTGGAATGGTCCTGATGCTACCCTAAATATTACCGGCGGGGAATACAGAATGAATGAAGCCCGAGTTCACGGCGGGGGAATTTGGAACAACGGGACCATTGAGGCTGCTGATTTATACTTTGAGGACAATCATGCTGAAGGAAATGGAGGAGGTTTTTTCAACTGGGTCAGCGGCCAGGGAGCCCTTTATAATACCTGGTTCACTCTCAATACTGCAGATCTGGGAGGGGCGGTTTATAACGAGGAAGGCATGCTCCATCTCTACCAAAGTGGGTTGACTGAAAACACGGCAATCGGCGGTGCGGGTGGTGGAGCTTATAACCTGGGACCCGCTGGCGGTTTCCTGCTTCTAAATACCACAATCAGTGCCAATATTGCGACTGGAGGATTGGGAGGTGGTGGGATTTATAATACCGGCAACATCCAGCTAAGATTTATCACAGTAGCTGACAACAATCCGGAGGGAATCCGGGTAGATGGCGGTATGGAAACAACGATTCGCAGTTCTGCTCTGGCATATAACACCGGTGGAAACTGCGCCGGTATTCCCCTGGATTCAGGTGGATATAACATTGAAAATGATGGAAGCTGCAGTTTCGCGGGAATTGATGATTTACCCAGCACAGATCCATTGCTGGAACCATTGGCAGCTTTTGCTGGAATGGCACCCAGCCATGCCCTGGGTGTAAGCAGCCCGGCAATTGACTCCGGTGATCCAGACCGCTGCACAGCTATCGACCAGCATGGGACAACCAGGCCGCAAGGGGCAGCCTGTGATCGAGGCGCTCATGAAAATCTGAGCACCAGCGGTTTCATCCGCGGCTGGACCTATATTGATGACAATGATAATTCAATCAGAGATCCGGGTGAAGGCACTGTTACCGGTGCAATGCTGACTCTAAAAGAAGGTCCCTGCCCGGGAGGCAGCGAGATCATTACTGTGGAATCCGACAGTTCGGGTTTTTATATGATTGTAGATATTGATCCAGGTGATGTCTGCCTGGCATCCTCTCCCCTGCAGCAAACCGCCGATCCTGTTTCCTATGACCTGGCAATTAGCGCGGGAGACATCCTGGAGGATATAAACTTCCGCTACCTGTATCCAGTACCAGATGCGTCCGCCTCTGGATTAGTCTGGCACGACCTCTGTGCCGTTCCATATTCCCCTCCCGCCTCGCCGCCCCCCGGATGTGTTAATTTAGGAGGCGGTAGTTTAGGAGCGAACGGGGTCCTTGAATCCCTGGAACCGGGGATTGGGGGGTTAGAAGTTAAGATTGGTACCGGCCCCTGCCCAATCACCCTCATTTTAACTACTGTGCCTACAGACATTAACGGTGAGTTCAGTTTCCCATACTTATTTGCTGGTACATATTGCGTGACAGTAGATGCCCAAGCGCCACCCAATGATTCAATCCTCATCCCCGGCGTCTGGACTTATCCGGTCAGGGGCGCTGATCCGGCAGAAGTTGAAATCACCACTACTTCCGGCGGGCACGTCGGGGATGTCAACTTTGGTTGGGATTACCAATTCCTGCCCGCTCCTGAAGCATCCATCCCTGCATGTGTCTTACTTAAAGACGCCCATCTTCGTATGGGACCACACGATATAGATTTCCCATCACTCACAGCATTCTTAAAAGGTCATAAACTTGAGCTGCTCGCTGTCTCCGAACCCGGTAGGCCTCTCTGGGGTTATTTCCGGGATGCTGATGGATTTGAGGGCTGGGTATACATCGGACCCCCTCCCTCAAAGATAGTTGATTGTGGTAATTTTGATTATAAAAATGCGGAAACGCGTCCAGCTCCGCCAGTTCCAGAGCCAACACCAGAACCAACCAAAACTCCCACGCCTATTGCATGCAGCCCTAATTTATTAGAGAGCGCTTGTATAAAAGCCGGTGGAACCTGGAGTCTGGGGAATACAGCAGCCGGCACTTGTATTTGTCCCTAGTAACCTGGCAACTGGAAGATAGATTACTAAAAGGTCCTCTTATTGAAATTTTTACTCGCGCTGAGCTATGGTGGTTAGTTTTGCACTGCGTCCAGAATAAGGCTAAAATAAACGGCTGGATTCCATAATCCTGGTTGGTTACACGATGGATAATAACACCCTCGAAACAAAATTTCGCGCCTGGAGCCTATCCTGCTGACAATTTGAATATTTTCTAGATGAAATCCCTCCCACCCATTTGATAGATAGTCAATTATCTGGATGGTGGGGATGGGATTTCCTATTGGAAGACGAGCCTAGTGTCTCACCTCCACGATTAAAGCTGGATGATCCGATTCGGGACCCACCCAAAAACGAGCATCGATCACGGGAATCTCCGGAGAGAGAAAGATATGATCAATCCGATTCTCCACGCGGATGCCATAATCATCCACATCTTCAGGCCATCTATCCAACCAGCTGTCCTTTAAAGTATCGGTCGTCAGCTGATATTGTTCAGTATCCGGCTGGAAGTTAAAATCACCCATAGCTATTAAGTTCTCTATTCCCTTTATCTCCTGGAGAAGGTTCTTCTGTTGCTGAATAGGACCGTCGTTCCCGAGATGGGTCACCAGGATTGTATACCATTCCTTTCCTACTTGGATTTTTGCAGTTATTGAGGCTGTTTGCTCTCCAGTACTCATCATATAAAAAGTCTGGGGGTCTACAAGAGGGTATTTTGATAACAAGGCGATGCCAAATGTACCGGTTACTACTTTCGGTCCGTAGTAGGAATACATATTCAACTGATCAGCGTAATAACGGACAAGATCTGCATTCCCTCCTGCAATACGGTTGGTATCTGATTCTTGAAGTCCAATAATATCCGGGTTGAAGGATTGGATCAAATCAAGCTGTCCATCAGGATTCCATTGTCCGTCTGCACTGAAACCTTGCTGGATGTTATAGGTAAGGATTTTAAGGGTGGAAGGATCATCGAATACAGGATGGGGATTGGGTTTGAGGAAAATGACACCCAAAACCGACCCGATGGTTGCCGTAGTAAGAATCCAGAACCAGATCGGACTGATTGCTTCCTGTTCAGTTCTAAATTGCCCCTCTTTCCGAGGAATCCCTGCTGCCGCAGCCGTGAGGACCACCCCCAAGGTAAGGTATACCAGCCAGAATTTATCCCGGAAAAATGGGCCCACCACAGGAATGTAATCATATACCGTGGTGAAAACGTGAGCGAAGATCATAACCAGCAGAAACAGGGCAGCCAGACCAAAACTCGCACCCAATTCTCGTGAGGTGGGTTTCGCGTCCCGAACAGATTGGAAAAAGATCCCAAAATCTACCGCAAGGATCGGGCTGAGTAATAGGGTAAGGATCAACGGGACTAGCGTCCAGGGTGCCATCGAGGGTTCTGAAAGGGGATAGAAAGTCGGATCAAGTGGGAAATTTATTTGGAACGGCAAGATGGTCCCCAGCAAAGCCATGGTAAAAATCAGGTTCCAAACCACAACAACAGCAGGTTTCAAGCGTTTTAAGATCCCTGGAGAAAAGGTTAACATTACTGCAATCGCAAGCCAGGAAAGTGCCAGCAAGGAGGTGATCAAGAAATAAGAGGATTCCGTCCAGCGAACCATCAAGTTGGGCGCCAGAAAGGCGAAGTAAACCAGAGCCAGTACAGAAGTAAATCCAATACATTGAAGGGTCAGATGACCAAAACCAGTTTTCACGCTTTTATCTGCGATTAAAGGTTGATCCCGGAATGTTGTAATTAACAGGTAACTCCCAATCAAGACATAAACCCAACCCAATACTTGGAACGAACCCTTTGTGGAAAGGTCCAATCCCGAGCCCCAGCTTCGGAAGAGAGTTGAAAAGGAGATCACCCCGATCAGGGAGAGGGCCAAGGAAGACCAGCTGGGACCTTCCTTCTGATCTGATTGAAATCCAATCAATGCGGGCAGGAATAACAGGAACCCACCTACCCCTAATCCGGAGACCAACATTCGCGACTTGCTTTCCAACAGGGGCTCTATTCCCCGGGTTAACAACACCAATAAACCTAAGAGTAACAAAACCTCCCGGGAAAAACGTTTTCTCTTAAAAAGCAAAATCAGAGGTGTAAAAAGGAACAAAACGCTTACTATTTCGGGAGGTATGCTGGTACCCATCAGCCCAAAAGCATAGATAAAATGAATAAAATCAGTGAGTAGTTGAAAGAATACCAGAAGCAATATTGAGATAAGAATCGTGACTGCCATCTCAGACCTCCCTTGAGTTTGGCTTTTCGCTGTTTGATTTTTGATTTGCATAGTTGAAATCCCCACCTTTATTATACAATGCCTGTTATTGGACTGGCAGTGTTCTTCAATTCCAATCCATGTATTACGATAACAACCAACGCCTTAAAGCCAGTCTTAGGCCAGGATGGACTACCAGGAAATAGAGTCAGATGATTAACCAAAACCAACCAAAATACTCACGCCTAATGCCTGTAACACTAACTTGTCGGAGAAGGACTGTAAAAAAATCGGGAGGAACCTGGTATTCCGAAAAAAGCTTCTGCGATTGTCCGTAATTCCATGGGTAAAGGTGGTCAGGTCACTCTTCGGAAAAATCAATCTAAGCACAACTACAAAAAACGGAGCAATCACTTGGATTGCTCCGTTTTAATTTTCCTGGTTAAAAGTTCAATTCTTAATTTTTCTTTTTGTTACCAGAAGTGCTTGGTAATTTATATTTTTCCGGACCCGAATTAAGGAATGGAAGTTTGATAATTTCATACTTAATCAGCAGCCAGAAAATACCCACCAGGATCATCACCCCGGCCACAATGCGGGAATAACTGATGTCCGTACCGGGAACCCGGGGTTGATCCGGGCGGAAGAATTCTATGATCTCCCTGCCAATCCCTTCCAGGACCAGCCAACCAGCAAAAATAGTGGCTGGTTTTATTTTTTCTTTTAATTCCATGAAAATCCATAACAGGATGCCAGTCGCCAGGAAATTCCATAACATTTCATAGGCAAAAGCTGGATGGAATCGTGTACTTTCCACTGGATAGAGGATTGTATCCGTCCAGGGCGCGATCCGATGAGCCGCGTCAATGGCTATTCCCCAGGGTAAATCCGTAGGAGGGCCATATAGTTCCTGATTAATAAAGTTTGCCGGTCTGACAACCGCCTGGCTCACCAGCAAGGCAGGGGCAGCGGCATCCAGGAATAATCTAAAATCAAGCCCGGTTTTTTTCACATAAATCAATGCCCCCAAGGCACCAAATAGTACAGCGCCATAAAAATGAAGGCCTCCCTGAGGCAGGTTGATAATCTGTAGGGGATTGTTCAGGTAATATTGTCCACCTCCAAGAATATCATTGAGCACATACCATAATCTTGCGCCAATTATGCCTGCTGGAGCTGCCCAAATCAGCAATTCCCAGACATGTTCTCCATCCCCGTCTCGTTGCTTGACACCCCATTCAGCAACTATTCCGCCAATAATAATCCCAACTGCCATGATCACACCATACCAATGAAGAGAAATATTGGTACCAGGTATTGTAAATATAATAGGATCCATTCCTTCCTCCTGTGATGATATAAATTCCACCTGTCTAGAATATCTTTGCCGCGGAGTTCTTCCCAGGGTCAAATTTCACAATTACTAGTTCTTTATTAGTTTTACTATTTTCTTCAGTCTTCTCCTACCAGCCAGCTCGGTTTTTGATCTTCTTTTTCCGGGAATCTGGATAAGACAGTGACTTTGTTAGGTAAGATCACTTTTTTCTTCTGAAGTAAGGCTTCTTCCAGAGATTTTCCATGGGTGGGAAATATATTGAGTGGCCCACCAGGAATTTGATATCGTTTATCCACCAGCGCCAGTCCTACTAAATATCCTTCCACATCCACCGAACAGCTGGTAACTTTTCCTACTTCATTGCCAAGGCTATCCACCACTGGATCACCCAGATCTGGACGGCGGACCCGTTTCTGGTCGCAGCGGAAGCGGATAATCTCTCGCGTTCGTTTTTCTTCCTGGGCTAAAAGAGCATCCCGGCCGATAAAAAACGGTTTATGGTATTTTACATATCCGGGGAACCCTGCTTCCACTGGCGAGACGGAGAACGATCCGGCTAACTCATGTCCATACAAAGGCAAACCCGCTTCAATACGGGTTGAATCGCGGCATGCCAATCCGGCAGGTTTAACTCCGTAGGGCTCTCCAACCTCCAGAATTGTATTCCAGAGTTTTTTCATCTCCTCTGGATGGACTAAGATTTCAAATCCCCAGGATTCACCGGTATAGCCGGTCCGGGCAATCACCAGTGGTATACCCTGCAGCTCGCAGGAGATCAATTCAGTTCTCCGGATGCGAGCGAGCTTCTTTTTTAACTGTGGATCATCTGCCATATCCTGGAGAATTTTCAGCGATGCTGGTCCCTGAAGGGCAATATCCCGCTTCTGATCCTTTCCTGCATTGGGATCCTTAAGATTTTTGAGTACCGCCGGAGTTTCTACATGGATCCAGGGGCGGTTATGGTCAATAACCACCTTACTCTGATTAACAGCGTTTAGCCAATCCCAATCTTTATCTTCATTGGAGGCATTAATCACCAGATAATAATAATCAGACCGAACCTTATATATGATGCCATCATCCACTACGCTGCCATCCGGTTCCAGGAAATAGCCATACATGGATTGCCCTTCCTCCAACCAGGCTGCATAATTTGAAAACACCGTATCCAGGAATGTGGTTGCGTTTGGACCTGAGACCTCAAATACTCCCATGTGAGAGACATCAAACAAGCCTGCTCCTTTTCGGACAGCACCGTGTTCTTCCATCACCGATGAATAACGCACAGGCATTTCCCAACCTGCGAAGGGAACTAATTTTGCTCCCATTTTTTTATGGATTTCATTTAATTCGGTCTTTTTTAACTCTGCTTCCTTCTCTTTCCAAACCCATTGATCCTGGGAAGATTTCGGGGATTTTGATAGCAGGGAATCCTGGCCAATAAAATAGGGTTTGGTTAAATCAAACCGGTCCGGATTCGATTGATAGAGGTTGATTGCCTGGATACCCGTTTCTGCAGAACTGGATCGGCCTTCTTTTACTTCAAAAGCTTCTACAACCACCGGGCCTTCAACCTTCCGGAATAAATCTTCTTTATCAAATAGTGTGTATCCATCTCCTAACCCCCTTAACCAGGCTAGAACTTGATCTGTCTGATCCAGGCTCGGGAATAGGATAAATTGATCTCTGCTGGCATCAGCGGGCTTTTCACGGGAAATCTCTACCTCATCGATCAGATTTCCATTCCTGTCCAGCAAATAGGTAGAGATAGTTTCTCCATTTTTGAGTGAAAGCAAGTTTGAGGTCACAACCTGATTGAGATGCTGGCGAGCTCGCCATCCAGAAACCCGGATCTTTCGGGGGAGTATATTCAAGTTGTCATCCCTGATCATATGATGGGGATAACCACTGGGCTCAACTTCAAAATCAATCCCAGCCCTGGCTGCCACCTCAGCTACTTCACTTTTTACCTCCTCCAATAGATCCAGATCCACCTTCGCTCGCGGTAAAACCCCAATTAATCCGTTATATGCAAAAGGCTTCAGGTTGGATAAGAGTTTGTGAATCAATCCCGCCAGGATTTCCATATCCTTTTCAACTAATCCTCGCTGAGTTATCCAGGGAGTGCCAAGTCGAATACCCGTTGCCAGTGAAGTTTCCAGGTCTCCTGGAATGGTATTTTTATTGGCAACCATACCAGCCAGATCCATAATTCGGACCGCAGGTTCACCCCAGACTGGGTAGACCATCCCTGTCGGCACGGCTCCATCAACCGAAATTGATTTTAAATCCAGCAGTAAAAGGTGTGTGTCTGTTCCTCCATAGGCAAGGTCCAATCCACACTTTTGAAGACCATCCGCTAAGGCCCTGGCATTAATTACAATTTGTTCCTGAAGGGCTTTAAATTGTTCTGTTCCGGCAATCTCAAAGGCAAGAGCCATGGCAGCAAACTTATTCACATGAGGTCCGCCTTGCTCTCCCGGAAATACTGCCAGATCAATCTTCACTGCCAGGTCTTCATCGGTTGTCATAACCACCGCCCCGCGGGGACCCATGATGGTCTTATGAGTGGTGAACGTCACCACATCGGCGATCCCGACTGGATTTGGAAACACTCCCGCGGCTGCCATACCGGCAACATGGGAAATATCCGCCATCAGATAGGCATCAATCTCATCCGCAATCTCCCTGAATTTGGTCCAGTCAGGCGCCCAGGGATACGAGGTATAACCAGCGACAATAATTTTTGGGCGGTGCGCTAGAGCCAGGTCCCGAATGGCATCATAATCAAGCCGCTCGGTTTCTGGATTCACACCGTATGAAACCACCTTGTAGCGCTGTCCCGAGATATTAAATTCCGACCCATGGGAGAGATGTCCTCCCTGATAGAGGTCCAGTCCCATAAAGGTATTACCAGGCTCCATTAAGGACCAATACACACCAAGATTTGCCGGTGTTCCAGAAAGCGCCTGGACATTGACATAAATATTCTCTGGTTTAAGGTCCCCGTGGGCGAATAACTGAGCTGCTTTCCTTTGAGCCAGTGATTCCAGCAAGTTTACATAATCCTTTCCTTTATAAAACCGGCGGTCCGCATATCTGCGGTAATAGGCAAGCTGCCAGGGAACATCCTGTAGTTCCCCTTCTGATGATTGGGTCATCCGGGTTGGTGGATATCCCTCGGCATATAAGTTCTGAAAACGAGTACCCAGTGCTTCTCTGACTGATTTAGGCACGTAGGATTGAGAGGGGATAAAGATTAATTTCCGGGCTTGGCGTTCATCTTCCCAACGGATCAGGTCGGAAATAAAAGGAGAAATCTCCCCAATCTCCTGGCGGAAAAGAAAATCATCGTATTTAGGTTTTGACATTTCCATTCTCTCTTGTTTAATTGGAATAGGTTTTCAAAGAATATAGGGGGGCTGAATAAAAACCCAGCTTGTTAGATTACATAAAGAAATAACCATTGTTTCAGGTAATTGGCATATTGACCTCAGTATAATTTCATAATAAATGCATCGAATCCAGTTCTCTATAACTGATATCATAATCTGGAAAAAATATCGAGTGACTAATTCACCATTTTATTAAAGAATCTCATGGTCGACTTAATAATCTGGTTTAACTTACAAACTTTTTGCACAACCATCCGCCCGCAGATCACTACCGCCGCACAAAACACCACTTTGAGCATCTCGAATAATCACCTGCCCTCGTCCAAATATGGACCTCTCATATCCGCTGATCTCTTCAATTGTGTGGCCCATTTCACCGAGGCGGATGATGGTTTCTTTTAGAATACCCGCTTCCAGTCCAATTCCACCGCCAGCCGTGCCATCCTTGATGATAAAACGTGGCTGATCCAATGCGTCCTGGGGGTCAGCCCCATCATCGATCAATGCGCTGGCAACCTGTAAATGGCCCTGGGGCTGCATAAATCCACCCATCACCCCGAAGGAAGCAAATAACTGGTGACCTTTCCCATCTGCCCGTTCAACGTCCTTTGTAATCATCCCTGGAATAATGGTATGGTAAGGTCGTTTTCCAGGTGCCAATCCATTTGGGTGTTCCGGATCTAGTGTGAAATTGTGGCCTCGATTTTGCAGCGTGAAACCCCATCCTTCTGGCACAATCCCCGTCCCAAAACCCATATAATTGCTATTGATAAATGAACATGCGTTGCCCTCGCCATCCACCACGGAAACATACACTGTATCTGAGGATCTTACTGGTGAACCGCGCTGTTGATTAATTGTCGCCTTTCCAGGATCGATGAGTTTGCGGCGAGAGGAAGCATAATTCTTGGAGAGCAGTTCTGAAATGGGGAGCTCATTATATTGGGGATCAGCCACATACCAGCGTGTGTCAGCAAATGCTAATCGCAGGGATTCAATCTGGAGGTGAAGGCGTTCTACGGAGAGAGGGTCAAGAACCGACAGATCAAAACCTTCCAGGATATTTAACCCCAACAAAGCAGTAAGTCCTTGTCCATTGGGAGGACACTCCCAGATTCGGTAACCATGGTAAGTGGTGCTAATTGGTTCTTCCCATGTGGAGCAATGATTTTCCAAGTCTTTCAAGGAGATACAACCACCTGATTTTTGAACCACCTCCACAATGGCGTCAGCTATCTCGCCCTTGTAAAACGCATCTTTACCATCCTCTGCCACCTGGCGGAGGGTACGAGCCAATCCCGGGTTTCGGAATATTTCACCTTCTTTTGGGCTGTTCCCATTAAGGGTCAACTCAGTCCCATTTAATGCCTGCGCCAGTTGGCGCTCGGCCCCTTGTTTCCAGTAGTACGCTGTGATTGGAGCTACCGGGAAACCTTTTTCCGCCAAACGAATTGCGGGGGTTAGCACCTGATTTAGCCGAAGCTGTCCATGCTGCTTAATTAAATCGCTCCATCCCGCGCAAGCCCCGGGTACTGTAATCGTGTAAGGATGATAGGGATCTGTAATAGGCGAGCTTGTATCAGTAAATAATCCTGCTTTTTTTATTAGATCTATAGTTAATGCAATGGGCGCGCGCCCTGAAGCATTCAGGGCCGTGATTTGACCGGTGGTACCTGAATAAAATAAGGCAAAAGCATCGCCGCCAATCCCTGTGGAAGTAGGTTCAGTTACATTAAGTGCAGCTGCTGATGCAACAGCGGCATCTGCGGCATTACCACCCTGTGCCAAGATTTCCAGACCCGCAGCAACTGCTAATGGCTGGGAAGTAGCGACCATCCCTCGTCGTCCAGTCACAGATGATCGATTTGATTTGTTTGGGAAAATAGGTTTCATATATTACTCACCCGATTAACAAATCGAAGGTTACGACACGACAGGTAATACAAGGATTATTCCGATGAATGTTATTGTAAACTGAAACCTTCTTGATTAATAAGTTATTTTAAGTAATAAATAGAATAAAGGGCAAATCCAGAACATCCAATCTTGCCAATTGCCCTAACACATCAATTTAATCCCAGAAAGTAATTATTTAAATCAATATAAAGCAGTTTTTACTTTATTCGGGAATTTATATAACATACTGAAAACATGACAAACCTAACACTTGTATTCCAAGCCCATCTATATTATTATATGTGACGAATTTCACGTTAAATATTTCACAATCTTTAATATCAAGACCATCGTTCCCGGAGTACAGCCAACAACCCCACTCATCCGGAGACAGGAAAGGAGAATTCCATGACCCCAAAACAGGAGTTGGTCAGCGCCTTACAAACTATTCCCTGGTTTCAGGACCTAAACCAGGAGTACTTCGACAAACTCGCGGGCATTTCCAGCATTATTGAAGTTGATGCCGGGAAAGATTTGTTCCATCAAGGGGATAAACAAGATTATCTATACGTCATTCTGAAAGGACGGGTTGCCGTGGAAATCGCAGTACCCGGAAAAGGCCGGGCCAGGATCTACACGGCTGAGCCAACAGAAATGCTGGGGTGGTCAAGTGTTACACCGGTTGTCCGTCAACGCACTGCCTCCGCGGTAACTGTTCTACCCTGCGTATTGGTCCAGATGTCAGCTGCTGAATTACAGAAATTATGTGACCAAAACCACTCCTTTGGTTATGTTGTTATGAGAAGAATAGCCAATGTGGCTGCCAGCAGGCTGTTAGTCACCCGGCTCCAACTGCTTGATATGTTCTCACACTCCAGCAAGGAAGGAAAAAATGCCTAAAAACCCCCCAGAAATCGGGGCAACCATCGTTATTTCAAAACCCGAACTAGACACCATACTCAAGACCCTGTTAAGCCAGGATTTTGCCCTGGCTGGCCCGCAGGTAAAGGACTATACGGTCATATTGGGTCCCATCGAAAGCTTGGCAGATTTACCCAAAGGCTATACAAGCCAGGAAGGACCAGGAAAATATTCCCTCTCTTCCAATGGAAAGGAGAATTATTTTGATGTCACCTCCGGACCTCATACCTGGAAGAAATACTTTTTCCCTCCCCAAGCGCAATTAATGGTTTTCCAGCAGGACCAATCCAAGACCTGGTCACTGGTAAATACTGAGGAAGAAACTCCAAAAACCGCTTTAATTGGCGTTAGACCCTGTGATCTTGCGGGAATCCAAATCCAGGACAAAATATTCCTGGAAGGTGAGCGCTGCGATCCGGTTTATCGGGATCGGCGAGAAGGTGCCTTTTTATTAATAACCAACTGCACTGAACCTTGCGGAACCTGTTTCTGCACTTCAATGGGCACCGGTCCTAAAGCTGAGACCGGTTTTGACCTGGCACTTACTGAATTACAGGACAAGTTTTTGATTGAAGTCGGGTCCAAGGCCGGCCAAAAAGCTTTATCAAATCTGGAATGGAAGGCTGCCGATGACAAAATTCAGAAACAAGCAGATTCTGCCCTTGATGAAGCTATTAAGAAGATTGGTCTAAATCTACCAGACCCAGACCACTTGGAAAAAGAGTTGCTTGAAAATCTCGATCACCCTCAATGGGCTGATGTTGCCGGGCGCTGTTTGAGCTGTGGCAGCTGCACCCAGGTTTGTCCCACCTGCTTTTGTTGGGATTCAACCGATAAAACCCTGCTTCCAGGTGACACCGTAATCCGTGAACGAAGTTGGGATTCCTGTTTTAACCCAGATTATTCCTATGTGGCGCATGGAAACACTCGTCCTAATACACGATCCCGCTACCGGCAATGGCTTACCCATAAATTCGCCAGTTGGTATGAACAATTTGGCAGCTCAGGTTGTGTAGGATGCGGCCGCTGCATAACCTGGTGCCCGGCAGAAATTAATCATCTTGAAGAAATTGCCGCAATCCGTGAAGGAGAGCCCTCATGACCGTCCTTACAACCACAAAACCCGTCACTGACTGCAGTTCTGATCTGATGCTGCCCAATTGGGCAGAGATCGTGAAAATTGAGGAAGAAGCGCCAGGGGTAAATACTTATTGGCTTAAATTTTCTGACCCTGAAGTCCAGAAGGATTTTTCTTTTAAACCAGGCCAGTTTAACCTGCTAACCATCCCCGGATATGGGGAAGCCGCAATCTCAATCAGTTCCCATCCCAACCAAAAAGACGCTATTGGACATACTATCCGATTGACGGGAAATGTTACCCGCGCCATCGACCGCCTGGGCGTAGGCGGCGTCCTGGGTCTGCGGGGACCGTTCGGGTCATGCTGGCCCCTGGAGCAATTAAAAGGCAAGGATATTTACATCGCCGCTGGCGGTATCGGTCTCCCCCCTCTGCGTCCGGCAATATATCAAATTATGGATAACCGGGCTGATTATGGAAAAGTAGTCCTGATCTATGGTGCCAGAACACCTGAAGATCTGCAGTTCACAGAAGAGTTTGATGCCTGGGAGAAAGCGGATATCGAACTCATGGTCTGTGTGGATTCCTGCGATGACACCTGGACCGGCTTGGTGGGTGTGGTACCAATGTTATTTTATAGTTTGAGAATTGATCCGAAGAAAGGCGCCTTGTTGACCTGCGGCCCAGAGATCATGATTCACTTTGCAGCCTATGAAGCCATTGCGCGTCGTGTGCCGAGAGATCGGATTTTTGTCTCTTTGGAAAAGAATATGAAATGTGGGTTTGGATCCTGCGGCCATTGCCAGCTCGGTCCATATTTTGTCTGCAAAGACGGTCCGGTCTTTAGTTATGAACAGATTGGACCTTATCTTGAAGTGGAGGATTTCTAATGAGTAAACCAAGGGTAGCAGTACATAAATTTTCATCCTGTGATGGCTGCCAGCTGGGTATTTTAAACCTGGAAGACGAGCTTCTGGACCTGGTCGGCGCGGTAGAAATCGCCTACTTCCTGGAGGCTACCAGTAAAATCCAGCCTGGACCGTATGATGTCGCTCTGGTGGAAGGCTCTGTCTCCACAGACCACGAAAAAGAGACTATCCAAAAGATTAGGGAAGAATCTGGAGTTTTGATTGCAATCGGAGCCTGCGCAACCGCAGGAGGCATCCAGTCGCTGCGAAATTTCGCGGACCATTCTAAACTGGCTCAAGCCACATATGATCACCCTGAATACCTGAACTACTTGGAAAAAGCCACCCCGGTCTCCGATCATGTAAAAGTAGATTTACAAATCCATGGATGCCCGGTCAACAAATATCAAGTACTGGAAGCGATTATTGCCCTGCTTCAACAACGAACACCCAATTTACCTACCCACAGCGTGTGCCTGGACTGCAAACGCAATGGCACGGTATGTGTGATGGTAACCCAGGGGATTCCCTGTGCGGGACCAGTCACACGGGCTGGCTGCGGCGCTTTGTGCCCGGCAAACGGGCGGGGATGCTACAGTTGTTTTGGACCGGCACCCCAGGCTGAATTTGATGCCATGATGCCGCTGCTTTTAGCGGCTGAAGAATATCCCGGACAAACTGCCCACTTGCTGCGGAATTTTACCGGATATGCCCCGGCTTTCAGAAACGCGGTTGACGCTATGCTTGAGGAGAGCGTAAAGAAATGACAAAAAACATCTCAATCCCAGCCCTCGCCCGCGTTGAAGGCGAAGGAGCTTTATACATCCGTACCAAAGACAATAAAATTGAGCACATTGAACTCAACATCTACGAACCGCCCCGCTTTTTTGAAGGTTTCCTCCAGGGACGCTACTTCCAGGAAGTCCCCGATATCACTGCCCGGATCTGCGGTATCTGTCCAGTTGCCTACCAAATGAGTAGTGCTCAGGCACTAGAAAACGCCTACGGTGTTAAAATCTCCCAGGAAGTCTATGACCTACGCCGTCTGCTATACTGTGCCGAGTATATTGAAAGCCATGTCCTGCACATGTACATGCTCCAGGCGCCTGACTTACTTGGCACCGACAGCGTGATCGAGATCGCTGCCATCGCGCCGGAGGTGGTTAAAAAAGCCCTGCGTTCCAAAAAGTTAGGAAATGCTCTCTTAACAGCAATCGGCGGCCGCAGTGTGCACCCGGTTAACACCAAAGTGGGCGGTTTTTACCGCTGGCCGGACAAAGAGAAAATTAAGGGTCTCATCGAAGACTTTAAATGGGGTCTGGAGTTTGCCAAGGAAACTGCCCGCTGGGCAATAACCCTGGATTTTCCCGATTTTGAGATGGAATACGAATATGTAGCCACCAGCCATCCAGATCACTACGCTATTTACAACGGAGATGTACTTTCCTCGACAGGCAGGAAAGTTCCGGTAGAGGAATATGAAACCCGCTACCTGGAATCCCATGTCCCGCAATCAACAGCGCTGCACAGCCACACCATAGATGGCAATTCTTACTTTGTTGGTCCTCTGGCTCGCTATAACTTAAACTTTGAACAGCTCAGACCATTAGCGCTGGATATCGCCAAGGAAATTGGTTTTAAACCTCCGCAGTTCAACCCTTATAAAGGTTTACTTGCCAGGGCTGTAGAGACAGTTGAAGTTTATGACGTGGCAATCGAATTGATGGAAGCTTACGATCCCCAGGGTCCTCCTCATGTCAAATTTGACTTAAAAGATGGGGAAGGATACGGTATTTCAGAGGCTCCCAGAGGTTTGCTTTACCACAGATATAAAGTGGGTAAAGATGGCCTCATCAAAGAAGCCAAGATCACACCGCCAACCGCTCAGAATTACGCCCAGATGGAAGTAGACCTTGCTAAGCTCGCTCCTGAGGTGTTGTTTGACCGGTCAAATGAGGAAGCCAGCCTGGCGTTGGAGCATTTGCTGCGTTCCTATGATCCCTGCATTTCCTGCTCGACGCATTTTCTGAAGCTGAAACACGAGAGAAGATAGATTTCTCAAACAGTAAAAAAGCCCTGAGATTTGATCATAGATTTACTCAGGGCTTTTTTTTATGGCCCCAGAAGGTTTGAAGGTTTTGAGGTGAAATATTTTCTGGGCACTGTAGGGATCCTTCACAGAGCCTGTCCTGAGTAAATCGAAGGGTTCAGGATGACAGAATAGGTGGTTTTCTGTTCGTCATTGCGAATCCTTCGACAGGCTCAGGATGACAATATTGAGAATTTCCCCTCGTTTGTCATTCCGAGCCAAAGCGAGGAATCCCCGATGAGACCAATTAACCAGCCTGTTATGATTTGGATTCGTGTTGAAT
>JBARSF010000043.1:0-21106 GCA_049644605.1 Anaerolineales bacterium
GGATAAAGAGCTTGGTAGCCAGGATCGAGGATGTCATACGCTGATTATAATCAAAATTGAATAAGCTTTTACACAAACTTCATCTATCTTTTATGGGGTTTTCAAAAAAGAAATGATGATATATCAAGCGTTTATTTATGGGGGATTTTGACTCAAATTAACAATATTTTATTGCAATCGAGTCATAAATATAGAATGACGTTGAGATAGCTATTCTTATCTCAAATACTCAAAACTTGGCAGATAAAACCATGAAATCGAACCGCCAATCAAGTTGGGTTGGTGGTTTTTTGGTGCAACGCTGGTGCAATTGGGGTGGAATGGATGGAATGTGTGCTCTTGATAGACTGTTCTTGGTCAACTCCATAGAGAGGATGGACGGAAATTACCCCCAGATACGATATGGACACCACTACCAGACAATTCGAAGTCAGACGCTCTATCCATTGAGCTACGGGTGCGTGGTGAAACGTATTATACCGCAGAGGGGAAATTAGTCAATTTTGAGGCAAAAAATATCTAATCTACAACAAAGGTGACTTTTACATTCACACGATATTTTGTTACTTTAGAATCATCAACTAATGCTTGAATACCTTCAATATAGATACTTTTGATATTCCTGACAGAATCAGAAGCTTCATTGACAGCCGCATCAACCGCCAATTCAATCGTTTTGCCTTCCGCTATTACTTCGATCACTTTTGCTAGGGACATGGGGTTCCTCCTGTTTTGGGTTGAACAAGATTGTAAATAAAGATCTTTCCTACATTATTTTATTTCACCGGGTAGTGATAAGGCGAACCTGTTCCAGCGGTAAAAACGAGTTGTAATCCACTACTTTTTTATGGCTCTGTAGATGACAATAACGAGGACTGCTCCTCCAAATGCGACCAGGACGCTTGTGAGATTAAAACCGCTTACTAGGTCAACCCCGAGAAGCAAACTCGTGATCCAACCACCCAGGATGGAACCAGCAACACCAAGGAGTATATCGACCATCGCACTGGTCTCAGCTTTCATAACCCGAGATGCCAGTAAACCTGCGATAAGTCCTACTACAATAGTTGCGATTAAACCCATGATAATTCTCCTTTTGTCTAACTGTCTCTAAATAATTATGATTTGAGCCTGAAAATCAGGCTGTTTTACATATTGAGAATATGCGAGATCTCTTAGGGAATCCATAATATTAAGAGTCTACAAACTCTCAACCAGCTTTCTCAATTTATGCACTGTCTTTTTGACCTCGATCGCGTCTTTTGGATTGCCTCCAGTAATGAAGCGGCCTAGTATGCCGCCCCCGCTCAGGGTATCCATTGTGTACTCAACTTTGCATTCATCTTCCCCCAGTCCAAGAAATTTCCCAACTGGCTTTAGTTTAAAGTGGTGTCCATCTTTGTCGTCCCCAACCTGGGTGACTATCTCCAGTTCTTTCATTGGAATATATTTTTTTATCGTTCCTGTGCCAGCTTTATCATCGCTAGACCACTCAAAGGATGCGCCCGTATCGATTGTAAACACATTTGAGATGCTGACCACTCCCGGAAACCATTGGGGCCAATATTTGGGGTTGATAAGGACTTCCCAGACGGCCTCAACCGGCGCATCAATCTCCACTTCACGTTCAAATTTAGCCATTTTTTCTCCCAACATAAGGTCTTCTAACAAAAAACTATCAACCTGATAAATATGTACTGCTTCTTAATCGGATTTGTTCCTACCTTTACTAGTTGTAACACTCCACTTCAAAGATTGATACGTAACAATCTAAAATATCGAGCCGCCAAACCAGTTGATTTGGTTTCAGTTTGGTGGTTTTCTGGTGCAACGCCGGTGCAATTGGGGTGGAAGGGATGGATTGTATGCTCTTGATGGACTGTTCTTGGTTGACTCCATCGAGAGGGTGGACGGCTATTACCCCCATGGAAAGGATGTTCAGTCCTCCCGTCCAATTCGAAGTCAGACGCTCTATCCATTGAGCTACGGGTGCGTGTGAGTGTATTATACCGCAGTAGAGGGGACAGTCAATTTCATGCACGTCTTATGAATAAGGATCTAGTATCCTATCCTTCGTACTACGACCGGGGAGCGATGCGATAAATGATTCGTTGCTAGACAGCCTGTCAGATTTCGCATTCCATATACTTGACATACATTTTCAGGCTGAGTAAAATGATTTGGAAGTCGTGATTTGGTGGGTAACAAAATTGTCATTGTCCACAACAGGAGTCTGCTGATATGAAATCCTTCAATGTCTATATTATGTTGCTGCTATATTCTGTTCTACTTCTTTGCTCATGCCAGGTTTTGGAATCTTCAACCTCAAATGAAGCAAAGCTACCATCAACACCTACCCCTACAAAACTCTCACAGGCTATTGCTACCCCAAAGCCAACTTCGACAGCCCGGCCAAGGCCGACAATCAATCCTGAATCTGTTCTGGCTCTTCAGATTGGCAATGATTTTCCCATCGCCAGATTCTATCCTGGATATGGACTCACCGAGTCTGAGAATAACCGGATTGGTGATACTTTTTCATTTGATCCCTGGGAAGCGCCATGCCCTGAGTTTGGGAATGATTGGGTTGGTGGCCACATTAAGAAATTAGGATTTAAGTGGGTTAGGATTTCTATTGATTACACTGAGTTGGATGCGGCGAAGGCGGCGGGTAATTTTTCCAGGTCTGAGATCAACCTTTGTCATGATGCGGCTGTTACTTTTTTGGATGAGAACGACGTCACAATCATGCATACGATTGTTTATTGGGATGAAAAGCTGCATTCTGACCGCTATCCAAATTATCAAAACGAAGAAGAGGTGCAGCAGTATCTTGATTACACCAGGATGATTGTCAGGGAATTCAAAGGTAGGATCAAATACTATGAGATTTTGAACGAAGGTTATTTTTACGTTCCGGTAGATGTTTACATCGATCTGATTCGAAGGGTTGTCCCGGTCATCCGGGAAGAAGATCCGGATGCGAAAATTGTTGTAGGAGGTACTACTGATTTGATGGATCCTGTTATGCAATGGTATGTATACCAGGTTATCCAATCCGACATCATCGACCAGGTGGATGGGATTGCGATGCATTCCATGTATGGACCTTCTCCCCAGTACGAGCAAACACGTCAATACTACGAGGATTACCCGGAGATTATTAGGGGGATTCAGGAAACAGCCAAAGAGAATGGATTCGAGGGTGAATTCTTTGCCGAGGAAATGGTCTGGAGGACAGCGATCAATCCTCACCCATATGAAATCTGGCAATATTCAGCAACCCAGGCTGCCAAGTATTATGCCCGTGGCATCGTGACCAATTTAGGCCTGGATGTCTGGGCCGGGATCGGTGGGGAATTATTTGACACTATCTCAGAGGTAGTAACAGTTGTACAAAGTTTGAATAAGTTAATGATCGGGGCTCAACCGGATGATTTGAGAGTAGAAATTGAAAGCGAGTCTGATGAAATTGTGTATTACAGCTTTTCCTATTCGAATGGTGACAGGATGTTAGCCATCTGGACAGATGGGATTGCTTTGGATGATGATCCTGGAGTCACGGCAAATCTGTTGTTTGATGGTCTGAGCGCAGATAATGCCATTGGTTATGATATTTTGTATCCTTTCTACCAGGATATTGTTATTGAAACGGATGAAAATGGTTTGGTGATACATGACCTGGTGGTCAGGGACTATCCTGCGCTGATCCGATTCGCGAGTTCTGAGTGAAATGTTAACACGCAGGATTTTGATACATTTCTCGTATATTTGCAAATCTTTTCATTGGAATTTTTTTACCCTACATCAATGGTAGGAAATATTGCTTCTAGATGAACCTCAAGCCGCCAAACCAGTTGATGGAAGGGTTGCTTCGCGACCGACGGGTATAAAGAGACAGGATGTTCGCTACGCTCACGACCGGGATACTGAGACCGGATTTATGTTAGTTCAACTGGTCAGGAGGCGAAGCCTATCCGGTCGTTGCGGTGCAACCCCGGTCTTCCGTCAAGCCCGAAGGGCTTTTACCCATCTGGTCAGCCCGCAGGGCTCTTATCCATTGAGCTACGGGTGCGTGGTGGAGAGATTGTATCTTTTTAGAGGGTATAAGTCAAGAAAAGCACCTGGTGCAGGTCTTGTTTAACCATTTGTATGGTTCCTGGTGCAACCTCGGTGCAACCAAAACGAGAAAAGATAAGATAACAGGGATAAGGTTTTTGTTCCGATCACTCAAGGTCGAAGCGGTCAAGATTCATCACCTTGTTCCAAACACTTACAAAGTCACCTAGGAACTTCTCCTGGGAATCCTCACATCCGTAGACTTCCGCCAAAGCTCGGAGCTGGGAGTTTGAACCGAAGATGAGGTCGACTCGGGTGGCGGTCCACTTGAGTTCGCCTGTTTTCCGGTCGCGGCCTTCAAATAGGTCTTCATCTTCTGAGGTCGCCTTCCACACAGTGCTCATATCGAGCAGATTTATGAAGAAGTCATTGGTGAGAGTCTCCGACTGTCGGGTGAAGACCCCATGCTGAGATCCTCCAAAATTGGCATTCAAGACCCGCATACCGCCCAAAAGGACTGTCATCTCAGGAGCAGTCAGCGTCAGCAGCTGGGCTCGATCAATCAGCAACTCCTCTGCCGCTACGGCATATTTAGCTTTAAGGTAGTTGCGGAACCCGTCTGCAGCTGGCTCGAGTACGTGAAATGTATCCACGTCGGTCTGTTCCTGCGACGCATCAGTGCGTCCCGCTGTGAAAGGAGCTGTCAAATCGTGACCGGCATTCTTCGCAGCTAGTTCAACTCCTACACATCCGCCCAGGACGATCAGGTCGGCCAGTGAAACCTTTTTACCGTTTGACTGGGCGCTGTTGAAATCCCGTTGGATTTCCTCAAAGGTCTTTAGCACTGGCTTTAGTTTGGCCGGCTGGTTGACCTCCCAATCCTTCTGCGGTGCAAGGCGGATACGCGCCCCGTTGGCACCTCCGCGTTTGTCGGAACCGCGGAAGGTAGATGCCGAAGCCCAGGCGGTCGAAACCAGCAGGGCCGGAAAACGCCCAATAAACTGCCTATCTGGCCATAAAACGCTTATGTTTGCCCTCTAAATGGGGGAGAATAAGGGGTAAAAAACCCGGGCGTCTGACAGGAGGTCAGGTATTTCTAAGCTTTATCGGATTGGGATAATATGATCCTAATCCAGATTCCTGGCCCGCTTATTCCAATACCTGATCGCGGAATACACACCTTGCCATCCCGCCGCGGCGAAGAATAGAGTGAACATGGCATAAACAGCGGTTATTTTGAGGTCGATCTTCTGGTAATACTCCAGCGGATCATCCGCGGCGACATCGGTGACTATCCAGGGTCCGAAGAGACCAAAACTGGTTTGGTTCCAGGTGTGATAGGTGTCTGTGGAAGCGTGGGGACCGGGCCTGAGAAAGATCCAGGGACCAGGGTTGGGATATTCATCCAAGATCGACAGGTCGGGGGTATGGGACTGGAACTGGCTCTCTGTTCTGGCGAGGAAGAGGATCGCGCCAACCCCAAGCAGGGTGACAGCCACGATTAAAAAGGCGACCAATTTGGTTTTTCTTTTCCTGGCAGCCAGCGGACCAGCCCCAGGCCAGGCGGTTTCCGCTTCTTCATCATAGGTCCCGGCGCCATAGGACAGTCTGGGGTAGCGATCGTACAATACTTTGGCCAGGACCTCCAAAGGAAAATCCACGGCAAAGTCCTGCAGAAAAACTTTCCCAGTCTCAAACTTTAATACTAGCAAAGAAGTTCCAGTGAAAGAATACTGGTTAAAAGGCCGATTGAGCTGCAGTTCATACAGATCTTCTGCACGGTATAGCTTTTCTCGGATGAGCGAAACCGCAGTCAATCCTCTGGCGTTGAAGATATACCTACGAGGAATGTAAATAAAGAAACCCGCACTAATCACGGCCACAAGCACCCCGAGAATCCCGACCGGGATGTATGCGTAACGAAATGCATAATACAGATTTCCAAAACCAACCAGAATTAACACTACTGAAAACACTGGCAGCCAAAGGCGGGAATGGATTTGAATTGGGAGTGACAGGCTTGCTTCGCGTTCCTTATTTGGACATAACTTGTCCAGCAGTGAGTAGAATAGCAAGTAGTCCTTAAGTTGCTTCTCGATAATTATCTTGCCGTTCTCTCCATGAATAACCAGTCGATCACTCGCGACACGATGCTCGATTTTCAGCACCTCATCGAATGGGATGATAAATTTTTTGCTGAATCTCTGAAATGATACGGAATAGCTGTCGATCACAATCTGTCCGGAAAATATATATACGAGCAAAACGCTCATCAGTCCCACAATTAAAAACAGTATTGGAACCCATAATGCGAGACCCTGCTCCCTGACCAGGGGGGATGTATAAACAGCAGCCACGAGAAAGGCGGGTCCCCCAATTCCCAGGATAATTCGGATCAAAATTGGATAGGTAAATTTGATCGGATTGTCCAGCTCAAAAGACCGGGTTGGCTTACTCTGTATGTCCATCTTCAGTTAATATACACCAATTCTTGTTTCCTCCAATGTCACCTAACGGATGAGCTTTGCGAAGCACCCTGGTGAGGGCACCCGTAGCCGGGTCTTGTATTTCCGGTCCTCCGTCCCCAGTCTCCCGTCTTAACTGGCTGTCGGGTGGAGCGGGGGTTATGCGTCTCTAATAATTTCTAACAGAATTAATTTAAACCAAGTATCTTTCTGTGATGCTTGGCAAAATATAAACAATCATCTTTTAATTTTTCTACATCTCTAGGTAGATTCGTATTAATTCTTTCAAGATAAAGCATCAATTCACCAATCAGTTCCGAACTGGTTGTCCATATGCCATGAAGAAGGCTATCTAATTTCTGAGCTTCTGGTTCACAACCATTCAGTCTTAACAATTCAATTAATTTCTCGATAGCTTTATAGAATTCTTCTAATGTCTTATATGGCTTTTTCATAAACATTTTTTTATAACGCATAACGGATTAGCTCACCCACAGTCGGGTCTTGGTTTTTCGATCCTACATCCCAGGCCAACCACCTTAACCGGCTATCGGGTGGAGCGGGGGTTAGGGGGGTAAATAACCGGCCCAGAGCCACGCAGCGCGATAATGATCAACCGCGCTGAGATATTCCCAATTAAGCCTCTGCATATCTCCTATATCTAATTCAAGCCTTGCACTTTGAATATCCAGGAGGTCTAAACCACCCGCACATCGCTCTTCAATGGCAAGCACCGCAAGTCCTCGATCAGCAAGCATGATCTGTTCAACAAGCCCATAAAGCAAGGCTATGCTCTCAAGAGGAAAATTCTCCACATTTTCGAGCCTTTCTATCTGCTCAAGCGCCTCCAACTCATAAATGAACACCGATTCCCCCTTGGCTGGATCCAGCCGAGAGGGGCCATCCCAGAGATCAGACTCCAAGGAACGCTCAAGTGCCATCAAAGCAGCATCCAATGATTCTTTCAGGTCATCCGTGCTCATAGAGGATTGCAGGTCCCGGAGGCGGTCTACTGCATCCTGCTTGGTCATATCAAAATGTGTAGTTAATTTGAGTGCCGAATCTTGTAGCATTTCTTTTTGCAGCCTCCCAAAGAATCGGCGAGGTTCATTTTCATAGGGTCCATATAGGAACGAGATAGCTTCGCCATCGGATAGATCAGCAAACTCTTGTTGGGAAAGTCTGAAGGTCAATGTATGTGTATCACCCGCAAGAAAGCCAGCCGATAAGAATTCAGCATCACCGATACATAGGACCACAGCCGCATTCCTAACCTCAAACCTATTTGGGCTATGGAGCACGATTTGAATGTTAGAATCTCCAACATCGGTTGATCTTGGTGTCACCACAGCTTGAGTTTCGGTTTCCATTGGTTGCAAATCTTTGGTGGGCGTACTCCTAGATTTGCAAGCTGAAAGCAGAAGAGTCAGTATAAAACAACTTCGAACGAAGGTGCGCTTCCAAACCGTCATATTCTTCCCTAAATCATTTAAACCGAGGTATAAAGCTTGGCTAAAAATCATGCTAATCACTTCAGTTCTTCTTGGTTTTACCTTTATTGTTGTCGTCCTCCGTATCGATTTCGATCCCTTTACTGCCTTTACCGGTATCATCAAACTCATATTGCGTTGAGTCTTCATCCAACAGGTTTATTGGATCTTCCTAGCGGATGAGCTCAGCGGCGCGAACCCCAGCGGCCGCTGCAACGGGGGTTAGGGATAAATTATTACAAGCAAACTATTGTAATCCTACGGGTCTGAACACAAGACCTTTAAGTTTGTGTTTTTTTACAATCTGAAAAAACCTTTGGTTTACCAATATCAGATAATGCCCAAACCCATATCCAAAAAGCTCATGGGTTTTAAATATGTCAGTTTTGTCTTTGAACATTTCCTGCCTGAACCGGATCATGTCTCTTCTGGGGTATAGATATCTTATATTTCCACAATATGGCAGATCATCACGATACTGATCCACACCAAACGCTTTGTATCGAGTCGTTTCCTGTTTAGGTCTTCGTTTTGCTGGTTGGCAAATCCTCTTTTCAAGGTCATTTGTGATTAAACCAGGCTCCTTTGATTTGTGAATTTTCATTTGATATATATTTTCTACTGGTTTATTGGTTATGTGAATTACCGGATGCAAACAGGAAAAGCCAGAGATAGACTCTTCCTCTAAGATTAGCTTTGCCTTGGGACGAATGAAGATTTCGTCATGAACCCAATAGAGTCCATGGAAAGACTCATGGTTGTTTTTGAAGTCAGATTTTAGACGAAAAGGGGCTATTTGCTGTTTACCATACCCACATCTAGAACAAATCTCAGAGATATCGTAGGTTTCTTCAATGAATGTTCCTTCAGGTTGCGGATATTGTTCCTCACTTGAATTGATGTAAAACCAATCGGCATTTTCAAGGTCATGCTCATCAAAGAACACTCCTGTTTGCACATGTAATTTCTTCTTTTGAATTAATCTATCAATTTCTGGAAAATGTTCGTCCGATTCGAAGGTGCTGAAATCAAGGAATTTGCCATCAATTTTATATGAGAGATTTAATCTGTCTAATTCTCTCATTACTGTACGAGCATCCTTACTTTTAACATTCTCAAAAATGCGATGGAGGATTTTCACAACCAGAATTCCTTTTATTATCCCTAACGTTAATTATCGTGCAAATGCGCGATAAGCACTTAGGTGTTATGGCGCAATTTGGACAAACTTCTGCTTATCTGTATTATATATAGGAAGTCAAGTTACTTGATGAAAACCAAGCCGCCAATCCAGTTGATTTGGGTGGGTTTCTGGTGCAAATGTGGTGCAATTGGTGTGGATAGGATGGATATAATGCTCGTAATGGACAGATTGCTATCAACTCCATCGAGAGGATGGACAGGATTTTCCCCCATGGAAAGGATGTACAACATCATCGCACAATTCGAAGTCAGACGCTCTATCCATTGAGCTACGGGTGCGTGGTGTGAAACTATTATACACCAGGTAAATTTATAGTCAAATTTGGGTAACTTTCTTTCAGTTTTCTCATAGTGGAATGAATTAATATAGATCGGTTTATTCTGGGCAATTCGTCCTATTTCACTTTTGAATCAAAGTATATCATGGACAAAAACCGCTCGGTATATTTCCCATCGGAAATATTAAATCGATTAGAATGTAATCACTTGCTCATAAGAATATCAAAATGTGAGACTAATCGGTAAGATGTCTGTTATAAAATTATTCCCTGACATTCAATTTCAGCGAGACATTGTTGCAGTTGAAGCGCTGCTTCCTCCAGAACTTCGTCACCAAAGCACCGTCCAAATCATACTGCTCGCTTTGATCGAAGATCTCACTCCAGATAATCTAACTGAATCTTTTGCAGACCTTATCAGAAACGGCGATATCACCAGCGGCCCAACAATCCCGACAGACAAGCTGCTGTCTGGTAAGATAACTGCCAAACAAGCCGGCGTGATCGCAGGGCTTCCGGTGGCAGAAGCTGTTTTCAAGCTGGTCGAACCTGAAATAGATTTCGTCACTCTTGTAGAAGATGGGACCCCGATGAAGGAAGGCCAGGTGGCAGCTGAGGTGAACGGCCCCGGCCGGGTTTTGCTTACGGCAGAGCGCTGCGCCCTCAACTTTCTTGGCCGTCTCTCGGGGATTGCCACTCTTACAAATACCTACGTTAGGGAAATTGAAGGTACAGGCGCAATTGTCCTTGATACACGCAAGACACTCCCCGGTTTCCGGCGCTTGGATAAGTACGCGGTACGCATGGGTGGAGGAAGAAACCACCGCATGGGTTTGTATGACATGGTCATGATCAAAGACAACCACATTGACGGCGCCGGAGGGATCCGGGCGGCGATTGATTGTGTCCGCCAAAAGCATCAAGATCGGTATCACATCGAGGTAGAAGTCAAGGACCTTCTCGAACTTGAAACTGCACTTAAAAATAATGTGGATCGAATCATGCTCGATAATATGGACTTGGCTGCCATGCGGCAGGCAGTGGAATACACCCAGGGCAGGGTTCTGCTGGAAGCTTCCGGCAATGTTTCACTTGAAAGCATCCGGAAAATTGCCGAGACTGGAGTAGATTATATTTCCATCGGTGCGCTAACCCACTCAGTCCCTGTGTTTGATTTCAGTATGCGCCTAGAATGACAACCGAGACAAATGAATTTTCGATATCTAAAGAAACGCCAAGCGTCCTCCAGTGACCAATTTTCAGCAAAGGATTTTCGATGAAATCGGAAAACGAGATTTATTTATATTTAAAAGATAAACTACACAAATTTGCTCCCGATTTTGAATTGAAAATCAAAGCCGAACTAGCCTATCAAATCAACCAACTTAAAGAAGAGAAAAATGCGGTTATCCTGGGACACAACTACATGGAACCGGTCCTATTTCATTCTATCCCTGACTTCACCGGTGATTCACTGGCCCTAAGCCGAAAAGCAGCTGAGACAGATAAGGACATAATCGTTTTCTGCGGAGTGGAATTTATGGCTGAAACTGCAAAGATCCTCAACCCGAAAAAGAAAGTCCTAATTCCCTCGCAGAAAGCAGGCTGCTCCCTGGCGGAGAGCATCACCGCCTCCCATGTACGCCTCCTCAAAGAGCGGTTCCCCGGCATCCCTGTGGTTGCCTATGTCAACACTTACGCCGATGTCAAAGCAGAGGTCGATATCTGCTGTACCTCCGGCAATGCCATTGCGGTGGTGGAATCGTTCGACACAGATACGATCATCTTCCTACCTGATGAATACCTCGCTAAAAATGTGGCCAATGAGACAGGTAAAAGGATCATTATCCCCAGGGTGATCGATTCTAAACTGATTATCCCGGAAGGACAAGATTTCGAGATTGTTGGTTGGAACGGACGCTGTGAGGTGCACGAGCAATTCACTGTTAATGACATTATAACCATCCGAGAGCAATACCCTGATGTTGTGATTATCTCCCACCCAGAGTGCAGTCCTGAGGTGGTTGAGGCATCCGATTTCAGCGGCAGCACATCTGCGATGATCGGTTATGTTGAAGACACCAAAGCCCCCCACTATCTGCTGCTCACCGAGTGCTCGATGGGTGACAATATTGCTGCTGCGAACCCCGACAAGGAGCTACTCCGCTTGTGCACAGTTCGATGCCCGCACATGAACACCATCACCATGGAGGATACTCTGGCTGCACTTCAGCATGACCAATATGAGATACAAGTTCCCGAAAGTATCCGACTGCGCGCCGCCAGGTCGGTTGAACGGATGATTGCTATCGGTTAAATTACTTCAAAATAGAAAGGAATCCCTCGCATGAAGACAGATGTTTTGGTGATTGGCAGCGGGATTGCTGGTGTGATCTCCGCTCTGCGCCTGGCGGAAGATAAAAAGCGTCAGGTTACCATCATAACGCGTGCCGCGAAAGCCATTGATACCAATACCAGCTACGCCCAGGGTGGGATTGTCGGCCGCGGTACTGATGACAGCCCCGAATTGCTCACAAAGGATATACTGCATGCAGGCGCTGGCCTATGCCACCCGCCCGCCGTGGAGCAGCTTGCCAGCTTGGGGCCAGGACTACTGGAAGAAATCCTAATCAATCAAGCTAAAACACCTTTCGATTACAACGATGATAATCAGCTGGCCTTTGGACTGGAGGGGGCCCACTCACGCTCACGAATTCTGCATGTTAGCGACATGACTGGACGGGTAATCATGGAAGCACTGCTAGACCAGGTTAAAAAAAAGCCCAATATTCAGTTGCTTACTAATCACACTGCCATTGACCTGATCACTTTCCCTCATCACGCGCTCGATCCTCTAAAAGTCTACCAGGCGCCGGTATGCCTGGGCACATACGCGTTCAATCAAACAGACTCGAGTATCACTCCAATTATCGCTGAGCACACCATCCTGGCCACCGGTGGACTAGGTCAGATTTATCTTAACACTACAAACCCGATTGGTTCGCGCGGTGACGGCCTGGCAATGGCTTATCGCGCAGGGGCTCGGATCATCAATTCTGAATATATCCAGTTTCACCCCACCGCGTTGAACATCCCCGGCGCAATCAAGTTCCTTATCAGCGAAGCGGTGCGCGGTGAGGGTGCCGTGCTGCTTACCCCCGGAGGGGAGCGCTTCATGGAACGTTACAGCCCTGAATGGAAAGACCTGGCGCCTCGTGATGTGGTTGCCAGGGCAATTTACTGGGAGATGTTGACAAACGATTATACCAATGTCTTCCTCGATATTGCATCTCACAAACCTGCTGATGAGATTCAACGGCGCTTCCCCCAGATATACCATCACTGTCTGAAGTTAGGATTGGACATTACCCAGCAGCCGATCCCGGTGGTTCCCGCTGCTCACTATTTCATCGGTGGGCTTCATGTCGACCTTAACGGTCAAACCTCGATCTCCGGGCTGTATGCTGTTGGAGAAGTCTCCTGCACCGGGGTACACGGCGCAAACCGCTTGGCATCCACCTCTATGCTTGAAGGATTGGTCTGGGCCAGCCGTGCGGCCGATCACATAAAGCGGATATCCAGCTCAACCTCTTACACTGAAAAAGACGTGCCGGAATGGTCGACCTACGGGCTGCGCTACGACCCAGACCCGGCCCTGATCCAGAGCGACATGACAACAATTCGCAGTTTAATGTGGCACTATGTTGGCTTGGTACGAAACGAATACCGACTTACCCGGGCAATCCGTGACCTGCGCACACTGTACTGGGAGATCGAGAACTTTTACCGCAAGACCCGCATTAGCGACGAGCTGATTGGTTTGCGAAACAGCTCCCAAGCAGCGCTGATTATCGCCTACGCCGCCGCTAAAAACCGCACCAGCCGCGGATGTCATTACCGGGAAGATGACCCAACAGATGGAGCTCTTCTGGCAACAAAAGATATACAGCAGTTTAACACTTCTAGTTAAAGATAATTGTAAGAAGAGAGAAAAATGGTCCTTTCGGCTACAACAGAATTGATTCTTATTCTTGTGGTTGAATTTTTGTAATATATGACAGGCGGGATTTCATTATTCCGGTTGAGCTAGTTGGCAGCAGGGTTTATCGCAAAGGCAATAACAACATTGAGGAAGCAATTGAGACCGAGAATTAATAGATGTGTTTACTCCATTTATGGAATTTTATTAGATGCCGGGTTTTGGAATTGAACCACGCTTGAATTTTATGTGAGTAAAAGTGCGTCTCGACGTTTTTTGGAAAGATGATCTTTGTTTTACATTTGGAGATTTGGCAAATCATCCAATTACCCCCTATTCTCAAACTTCAGTATAGAAAAAAACTTCTCAGCACTATGAAGTTCTTCAAATGGGCTGTATTAGACTCGGACCGCTTATATATTTTAGAATAACGAGCCGCCAATCCAGTTGGGTTTGTGGTGCAGTTCTGGTGCAAATGGGATGGAAAGGGTGGATTTTGTGCACTGAATGGACAATTCGAGGTTCATCCAATCGAAAGGATGGACGGATATTAACCCCATGGAAAGGATGTTCAGTTCTCCCGTCCAATTCGAAGTCAGACGCCTGTCCTGAGCGCAGTCGAAGGGCTCTATCCATTGAGCTACGGGTGCGTGTGGGGATATTATACCGTTGGCTAGCGTTAAGTCAATTTTTAGGATAAACAAAAAGTTGTAGGTAATCTTGGAATGCAAGCCGTAAGTAGTAAGTCGATTTGGTTCGTGGTTGAAACTGTGGTCTTTCTGAAACTTGATCGATCTGGCGCTAACTACTTACGAGATAACCACAACGAAGGTGAAAATTGTTCTTATTGATGGTTTTCTACCTTTGATATTAGCTAATTCTTCAAATGCTTATAGGCCTTCAGCGTGAGCGCGAAGATTTAGATTAATAATCTCGCGTTTTGTGTTTTCTTTTTTTAAGGTGTTGCATGTAATAATTTGTGGTTAACTGGTGACAACGCAGTAAATCAATGCTTTGGCAAAATAGAAGCAGTAATATAAGAAGTGGTAATAATAGATGGGGGCATAATAAAGCCAGAATACCCTATTCTAGTTATTAATTGGGGATATCGATTCAATTGAAAAAGGGATTGTGTCAAAATCTGATAAATCCACCCCGGAAAGCGATTTAACCTGCCTGAGGTAATCATCATGATAATATATGGTATACCCTTTGTCTAAATAAAAGGATAGGGTTTTTTCATCTGGATACATTTCAAAAAGAGTGTCCCCTTGATAGTCTCTTGGAAGCTGCGTGCGTAAGTAGACAGTCCAATCCGAACGCATATATACTAGAGCAGGATGGTCTAATGAGCTGAAATGGGCATATAAGTCCTGAATGGTTTCTACTTGCCGCTCTCTTTGCTCCTGGATTTCCAGCAACGATCCCAGCTCAATACCAGACGACTTGATTTTCACAAAGGGAGACACACACATTAGTAAGGAAAACAACCATATCCCCCATCTAGGACTAAATCTCGCGATCAATAAATAGACAAAAGGAACAGCAGGAATCAAGTAACCTGGGCTGAGAGGTAAACGCAAAAATATTATCACCATCATTAGTATTGCTGCTGCCCAAACTATAATTTCCAGAGTAAGATGCTCTTTAATAGGAATTGAAACCCGTTCTTTGTACAGTTTAACAATCCCAGCTATAGCGATAATGACAAGGGCTATAGACCCTAGATGCCCCCATAGGTTCACAGTGATCATGGCTGCAAACCGATAAGGGGAAGGATAATTGACTACGTCATAAAATCCCAAAAAACCTAAACCTGATTGCAGGAATGCCGGGAGAAACCAAAATCCACCAAATAACAGCGCGATAAACACAAAGATAAGGATTGCTCGAAGGCTTTGTTTACGTTCGTGCATAAGTGCAGCAAAAAGGATTACATACACTACCGCTGTGATCCTGCTGCCAATTGCCATGCCCATTAAGATCCCTGCTGGCCACGGAGCGTCTGAATAAATATAATAAAGGCTTCCGAGCGTAAAACTCAGTGACCACAAATAATCCATTGAATTAGTGCTGTTAATGAAGATGATGGGAGTGATTGCAAATGTAAAAGCCATGAGTAAGCTGTCTTGGACCTTTAATTTTCTAAGAGTGAGGTAGAAAAAAGCCGATCCTAAAGAGCTTAAGATAGCAGTAATTCCTCCCATTAGTTTAGGGCCGTAATGCCAAACCAATGAATAAAAAATTTCTGGAATAGGATAACCTGGAAGACGAGAGGATATGTAAATCTTCTTGACAGAAATTTGCCGTGCTGCTAGAGCGATGCGCCAAGCATCATCATCCAAGCCGTAGCTTTCAGAAAGAAATAGAAGCCGGGTGAGAAAGATGAGTATTGCTACCCCAATAAAAGCAAGTATTTCTTGGTATTTACGAGGATTTAGGGTGCTTTTCATTGGGACCTTATACATTAATGGAATAATGTCGATTAGATTAATGTATTGTTTCGTGATGATACTACATATATACAAGAAAATCGAGCGAAGATATTTTATTTGTATGAGGGTTTTATTAAATCAAGCCGCCAAACCAGTTGATTTGGTTGAGAATTTTTGGTGCAATTGGGATGGAAAGGATGGATTTTATGCTCTCAATGGACAGTCGTGAGTTGACTCCATCGAGAGGATGGACGTTATTTACCCCAATGGAAGCTATTTTCGACCCCCACGTCCAATTCGAAGTTATTCTCGTTTGGCTCTACTCTGTATATAGCGTCTATTGTGTCTAAAGAGTGGCAAATATGGGAGTGAAAATGTCTACTGTGTCCATAATTTCCATAGTTTCTACTCAGATTGCACCACGGTTGCACCATGAACACAGAGGGGAGGGCGACTCTCCAACACCGAAAAACAATAAACTCAAGTGAAAACGAGTTCGCTTTACTTTATAATTAATTATTATACTCTTTGCATTTGTCTAATTTCTTCCGCAGGGGGAGTCACATCGCAGACTTCTGATTACTGGTATCTCATTATTGACTGTCAATTGAATAAGGGCATAACCGCTACAATCAAAGGAATTCGCATGGCCGACACCTTTATTTCATATTCCCGGAAAGACATTGCCTTTGCCAAGATCATCCACGAATCGCTGCAAAACAGCCAGCTAGAAACATGGATTGATTGGCAAGATATCCCCCCAAGTGCAGATTGGTTTGAGGAGATTAAAGAAGCCATTGAGCAGGCAGACACTTTCGTCTTTATCATCAGCCCTACCTCTGTTCAATCCGAGATCTGTAGCAAAGAGATAGCCCATGCCGAACGGAACAATAAACGCCTTATTCCGATCGTGATCGGAGATATCGATAACCAGCTTGTTCCTTCCACATTACAGCCGTTGAACTGGATCTTCTTCAAAGAAGAAGACAAAAAATATGCTAAAGCACTGGCTGATCTGGTTGCAGGCATCACTCTCGACCAGCCCTGGCTGAAGGCACATACCCGTATTCAAAACAGGGCGCTGGAATGGGAACGAAGCCAAAACGAAAGCGGGTACTTATTACACGGCGCGGACCTGGAAGAGGCAGAAAGTTGGTTGTCACAGGCTTTGGGAAAAGATCCTGCCCCGACAACTTTGCAGACTCAGTACATTTTAGCCAGCCGCACCCAGGCCACCAGGCGGCAGCGACGCACACTGTTTGGAGTTGCTTTCGGTCTGGTCGTTGCAGTGGTCCTGGGTATCCTGGCCTGGACACAACGGAATGTGGCTGTGAGTGAGAGTCAGATGCGGGCAACTGCGCAGGTGGAGGCTGAAAATGCAGAGGCTACTGCGGTGGAAGAGGCTTTTTCTCGTGCAACCCAACAGGCGATTGCAGAAGAACAGCGTATCATTGCTGAATCAAAGGGCCTTGCTGCACTATCTCTGAGTAAACAAAACCAGACCCAATTTAATGTCGCGTTACTATTGGCAATTGAAGGGTTGAGAAAACAGGTGAACAATGATACCAAAAGTGCGATGTTGGATGCCCTGACCTATAATCTAAAATTAGTGCGCTATCTGCAAGTGGATGAGGTTTCTAATATTTTTGTGGTTGCTGCCAATTCTGATATGTCGCAGATCGCCGCCGTTGCTGGATGGGAGAGTAAAGTCTATCTCCTGGATCCGGTAACAGGCTTATTGGAATATCCTCCCATCGATATGGAAGAAATGATAATTTCTGAGTTGGTCTTTAGTCCAGATGATAGTATTTTAGTATGCGCTGTGTACAGCCAAACGGGTAAGGAAGCCGGGAAGGTGTTCTTAATTGATGCAATGACAGGAAAGCCGTTAGGTTATTCACTACTTCGGCCTGTGGATAGACAAAATAAAATTGAACACCTTCGATTTATTGACGATACAACCCTGATTGGTATTAGTGGTTCAATTTTTAGGAGTGCTCTAGATTTTTGGGATATTAATTCAGGCGAGATGATTGAACGAATCGATTTAACTGTTACTTCTCCTGGGCCGATGACAATTAGCAGTGATAGGACGTTGATAGCTGTTGCCGGCTCAGATGATCGTCTCCAGATAGTTGATGTTCAAACAAAAGATTTATTAGTGGATCAGGAAATGGGGCTTGGAGAAATAATATCAATGTCCTTCAGCCCAGATGACAAGATTCTGGCATTGGGAAATACAAGAGGGGAGGTCATGCTCTGGGATGTGGCGGCTCAAGAGAAAATATCCCCCCCCCTAACTCATGATTCGTATGAAAATGTTAATCATGTTTTGTTTGTAGGGGACAGCACTCTAATCAGCGCAGATGATGAATATATCAAGTTTTGGAATTATTCCACCGGAGAATTATTAGCAAAGTGGAACTACGACAGTTATACTTTTCCAAGAAACAACATGGAAGTCAGTTCCGATGAGCAATTGTTGATCGCGGGTGAATCAAACGGAAGAATATCCCTGTACACCATTTGGGAAACTCCTGCCGGGAAAATCCCTTTCCAATATGAAGATTATTCAATAATCGATATTCTCAAAATTTCTGTATCGGGGGATTATGTTTATACAATAATAAAAAAATATAATGAACACTGGTCCAGAGTCGGGAGTGATGAAATCGTAATTTGGGATTTGTCTACTGGAGAACCTACACCTGAGCGCATCAACCTCAGGTTTGATATACTCGACTATGCGGAAATGAATTTTGATGAGACGATCTTAGCATATTCCGGGCATAATACCGGAGATGAAAGAGACCTGTCCAACTTAGAGTTCTTTGATCTGAGCAACGGAAAGGAGTTGGACCAAAGTTTTCATTTTGATGACTTTGCATCTATCGCAGATTTTTACTTTTTCCCAACCGGGACCACTCTCGCCGCGATTTCTAATAATAATCAACTGCTTGTTTACGACTATCTAAACGCAAATGTAGTATCCGGACCGGTAATCCTCGGTGACTTGGAGCACCTATTATCAGGAGAGATCCTAGAGGGTTACGCAGGGATCATCGTGGATCCAGATGGAAAGTGGATATTCGTTTGGGGTGGGGATGAGGACTTTGTGATCCGGATGTATGATGCTAACACACTGGAACCTGTTGAGTATTCATTTGCAGGGCACCTGGATGGGATTGTAAGTATGGATATTAGCTCAGACGGCGCATACCTGGTGAGTTTGGGCTATGATAACCAGTTAATTCTCTGGGATGTCCACACAGGCGGGATCATTTCAAAAATTCCTTACCTGTCTAGTTGGGATTTCGGCGGCATAGATGGTGTGCGCTTTAGCCCCGACGGCTCGATGATAGCCGTGGCTTATGACGACATGCTTCAAATTCTCGACGTCCCTTCTTTGGTTCAAATAGGCCCGCCGCTATCTGGCAATATTCGTCACCTGAATGTAGCCTTTCCTGATACAGATTTACTGCTTTCCTACGGAGGATACTTTGTAACTACGGATCCAGGTCATTTTTCCCCTGATGGGACCAAGCTTTTGGTGGGAGGAAGGGAGTATTTGCGAATGATAAGCTTAGATATTAATGCTTGGATTGAGCGCGCCTGTTTCAGGGCTGGCCGTAACCTGACCCCGGAGGAGTGGGCAACATATTTGCCTTTTGATGATTACAGGAAAACTTGCCCGCAGTATCCCTAATTTTTTCTATAATCATAAATAAAGACAAAACTCGGGATGGGAGAATAACTATGGAAAAGGAATGTCAAAGAACATAATCGTCACCGGCGACGTGACCATGGATTGGAACCTGGCTCGCATTGACGGCGGTTCTAGTGATGGATTTGCCTGGAACACAGCCCAATTTACGAATTTATCCTGCAGAGAGGTGGTGCTGCCTTGCTGGCAGATTTGATCACACAATTGGCAGTCGGGTTGGAAAGTGAGACAGGGGACATTTATGCAATTTTCCAAACCGGCGCGGATAGCTTCGTCCCAGATGCTGGTGCGGCAGTAGATACCGCTCGCAAACTTCTTGCTTAGGATAATTAATAGATTCCTTGCAAGTGAAGAACCTAGAATATAAGATATCGCTCACTAAGAACAAATAGGGCGTGTTTTTTGACTGAATAGAGTAGGGGCATACTTCAGATTTCTTTGAAATCGAGCCGCCAATCCGCTTGAATTAATTGTTTTTCTGGTGCAACGCCGGTGAAGTTCTGGACCAATCGTGGTGCAATTGGGATGGAAAGGATGGAAACTGTGCTCTTAATGGGCAGTTTTAGTTTAATTCCATAGAGAGGATGGACGGATTTTACCCCCATGGAAAGGATTTTCAGTCCTCACATCCAATTCGAAGTCAAGAGTTTATCCTGAGCAGCTCTCCGCAGGAGTGCGTAGCGAAGGATCTTCTACGGGTGCGTGGTGGGAAGATTGTATCTTTTCAGGGGGGAAAAGTCAAGAAATGTGACAGGTGCAATGCTTTTTGGGATGTTTCAAATGGTTCCTGGTGTAATCTCGGTGCAACCAGGGAAAGAAAAGGATAGATAATACGATTAGATTGGAGATATCACCAAAATTTGCTTAGAATTTGCATCTAAATGGAGGGGGATTAGGCTGTTTTTCAGGTGGCGACTGATCTCCAATCAGATTGGATCTGTAAGCCACTGACAAACGGTCAGGTGGGAGAGTTTGGTGTACCGTTATCACGTAAGATGTTTTGATACCAGATTTAGAACTCACCAACAATTATTTGTACTTCCCTTGGGTAGGTCGTTTGTGTCATTCCAGCTACTTAACCCCGGTTGATGGCACCAATTTTCTCTTGTCTTAGTAAGAATCCCCGCATTGTTTGAGGACTTTACTCATCTGATTGAATTTGTTGAAGGAGACTATTCAATCGTTTAAGTTCAGCTTGTTGTTCCAATATTTTCCGCTCGAAAGTGTTGCGCTGTTCAGTCAGATCCCGGAGTTGGCCACGTAGGTGGAGAATGACATCAATGGCTGGAAGATCGAGATTAAGGTCTTCGTGTAGCCGGCGGATGATTTGAAGGTATTGGATCTCTTTCATCGTGTAACTTCTGCAGCCGCTGGTATTTATGCGGGGAGTAATCAGCCCCTCGCGTTCACATACCAGAAGAAAATCCAGTGATACACAAGCAATATAAGCGGCCTGAAATGAGATATAGGTTG
>JBARSF010000044.1:0-3564 GCA_049644605.1 Anaerolineales bacterium
TGGTTACGATTCCCAAATCAACCCACTCCAACCGCATCGCCGAGAACACTCAAATTTTCGACTTTGAGATTTCAGAGGTAGACATGAATGTGTTGGATGCGCTGGATGAAGGAAAGCGCGTTGGGCCGGATCCGGATAATTTCGATTTTTGAGTGTGTACCAATTTAATTTGAGTTGCGAGAGTTCATTGCCATAACAACGATTGTGAACATGAATATTATCTACTCTCTCCTTGTTTAAGGGAGTGGTTTTAGTCTATAAAAGCCGCCCAACAAGGCATTGCACCGGACTACCTCACGCTCGGTTTCTTGGAGGTGGTACGCCAGCATAGACACTTGTCAGTGGGGCAAGTCTTGCTATCTCAGCAGCCGGTGAATGCCTGGGTTAAGCGTAAACAAAGTAGGATAGAAAACATGAATAGTATTTCGAGAATATTTAATGAAAAAGAAAGATTAGCCTGTATAACATTGGATTTTGAACTGGATTATGGTGACAGGATAGGAGCCTTTAACATAATAGAAGAAGAACAAAGTCTATTTGATCTTGCCAAACTATTTTCAGACTTGCATGTTCCTGTTTCTACCTTTATCAGAACAGACATATTAATCAATTACCCCAATAGTTTGGAGATAATAAAAACACTCGCAAAAGATTACCATTGTCATTCACATACACATAATACTAAAAATCATGATAGCAGAATTGAAATATCTACTTCTGCATCAACGTTTGAAACAGTGTTTGGCAACAAGCCTTTAGGATATCGTGCTCCCCAAGGGGTTTTATATGATGGAGACATCGATCTTATCAAAACATGTGGTTTCAAATTCAGCTCTAGTGTTTTTCCATCTTACCGTCCAGGCAAATTTAACAACTTGTCACTTCCGGTTAATCCTTTCATTTATGATAATGACATCATGGAATTACCCTTTGCTGTAGTGCCAAAATTGCGCTATATCGTCTCTTTAAGTTATCTGAAGCTATTAGGTATGGCACTGAACAAATCATTTTTTTCTATATTTGGTCTTCCAAATATTATTGTGTTCGATTCACATTTACATGACTTCATAGTAAACGAGAAAAGCTTTAACAAGCTGCCCTGGAAGTTAAGAACTGCATGGGGTGTAAGAAAATATTCGGGAATAAAGTATTTTACGATGTTCGTAGAACTACTGAAAAGGAAAGAATATCGCTTTATTACTATGACAGAATTATATAATTACCTGAAGGCAAGACTACTGTGAAGATTTTCATAATTACTCAAAATGCACCTATGTACTTGGCTGGGTTTCTTGATGATTTCCTGGGGAAAGTGAAAAAAACATCTCATGATGTGGAAGGCATTAGTGTACTCTCTCCCATTTTCAAGAAGAATGTTTTGCAGGAAATCAAGGATCGCTACAACTATTACGGTCTAATTGATTTCATTAAAATGGCAGCTCATATTGCTTGGAATAAGCTCCTATCATTTGTATTCCAGTTTTTTCCATCTATTTGTTGTTATTCAGTTGACAACGTAATAAGAAAATACAAAACGATGAATTACAAAGCAATCTCTATCAATTCCAATGATTTTGTGAATCATATTAAAAAAAATCAGATTGATTTGATTATTTCAATAGCCTCATCAGAAATTTTTAAGAATGAACTACTGAATGCCCCAAAAAAAGGATGTATCAATTATCATACCGCGCTTTTACCAAAGTATCGTGGCAGACAACCTTTGTTCTGGGCGTTATTGAACGGAGAAAAGGAAATAGGTATTTCAATACATGAAATGGACGAAAAGCTCGATAACGGTCCAATCATAGTCCAAAGAAAAATACCCGTTAGTTCCAAGGATACATTGCATTCTATCTATTTAAAGACAATAAATATCGGTCCTACATTACTAATAGAGGCAATTAAGAAACTTGATAATGAATGCAAAGATAGGATTAGAAATGATTCCAACCAGGCAACCTATAATAGCTTTCCAACTAAGGAAGATGCAAAGCTTTTTAAATATAAAGGGAAGAGTTTCTTTTAAAATATCATATTTAAAATAGAATTACAGTTAAGCATGAATGGTTAGCAGAAACACGCCTAACAAATCGTTGCACCTGACATTTTTCCGCTCCGCTCCAAAATGCAGGTGAACTCGAGCGTTAGGCCGATGTACTTTTGATAAACTCGGAACAATTATCGATATTCCTATATGCAGGATAGCAATCTATGTTTTCTCGAATAAGAAAAAAACGGTTTCTTTATGGTTTTCTTATTGCTCCGGCTGGAATGATCATTTTTGTTCTTTATTCAGCGATCCTTGGCAGGTCAGACAATGCAATTGTGGATTTGTTTTGTTCCGAACGAAGCTGTGGATGTGCCGATTGGTATCGGCGAAGTGCGGGTCAGTATCAAGTTGAAAACAATGTTTGGAATAAGGGGAGTGTGACCTCATATCAACAGTGTGTGTTCATCCGTGACAATAATAAAGGCATTGATGCTGGCTGGGCTTGGAATTGGCCCGGTGTTCGGTTCAACGTTGTGGCTTACCCAAACATTACCTATGGAAAGAATCCTTGGCTTCCCTCAACTTCTCCAGAACTACCTTTGCGAATAGATGATATCAATTGTTTAGAAGCTGATATTGATGTGCTTCAAATAGGAAGCGGCAAGGGCAATCTATCCTTTGATTTGTGGATTACTGACACCAAATCTTCGCAACCTTCTGATATTACCCATGAGATCATGATTTGGCTCTCACATGAAGGTATCAGGCCTGCTGGTTCACGTGTAGACACGATTAATGTTGCTGGCAACGAGATTGGATTATGGAGGAAAGAAAATCACAATCCATCGAATAGTTATCAGTGGACATTTCTTGCATTTGTATATGAATCCGATCTTATTCAGGGATCGGTCAGCATTCACAATTTCCTACGTTTCCTTGTTGAAAACGGATATGTGTCCACAGACGGATACTTGGCGAGCATAGAGCTGGGCAATGAAATTGTTAGTGGACATGGACAAACTTTAATACGGAATTTTGAAATCCGGCTTTGCGAAGAATAGTAAATCATCGGCCCAACCCCCGCTCCACCCGACCCTTCAACTGCGTTTGCCCTGAACTCATCCGTTAGGTGTGCAAAAATATAATCAGATATAATGAACTTACCACTAAATTAGTGGACAAACAAATTTAGCAGAAAAAAAGATTAACAATGGAGGTGAGTGTGTAAAATATTGTGCAAATTATAAGGAGAACCTATTTTTAGTAAAAAATAATAAGGAGTATTTGAGATGGATATATTAATATTAGTGATTTTTGTTTTAGCAATTATCGGTTTAGGAGTCAAGATAGTTAGACCGGTAGAAGTAGGCGTTGTGGAATTTCTTGGAAAGTATTCAAAAACTGCGGTTGCGGGTTTTAACTGGATTCTTCCTGGGTTGTTTAGAATGTATCGAATTAACATAACAGAACGACGAGTAGACATTGATCCTCAATCGATTATCACGAAAGATAAATTAAATGCTGTAGTTGACGGAGTTGTTTATTATAAAGTGGATGATGCCCAAAAAGCT
>JBARSF010000045.1:0-1501 GCA_049644605.1 Anaerolineales bacterium
GTATTTAACAAAAATCCTTACGATGGAACAGATGTTACTTGGAATGGGCTTCGGTTGGCAGAGCAGTTGCTTGATACCGGGTTAGATGTGAATGTATTCTTAATGAACGAATTAGCGGAGTGGATTAAGAACGCAGATAATATCATTACATTTTAACTGAGGTGTGCCATGGAAACAAAAGTAGATATTTTGGTTATAGGGGGAGGACCAGCGGGAATAGTAAGTGCGGTTACTGCACGAAAATACTACCCTACGAGAAAAATGCCTTATGGCCTATGATAATTGCGCAAACCATATTATTGTGCTGGCACACAATGACTTAGCACGATTCACGGAGATTGGACATAGACTCCAGCCCTCCACGCGGATACGGTTAATTTTCAATCATAGTAGGCCACAGGGAATGATATTTATAATCAGTAGTCTCAGGAGGTGACATTATGCCAAATCTGGCCATAAAAATAGGCGGAAAGAAGTTTATGTGGGATAAAGGTAATTATTTCACAGAAGAAGAGGCTCGTGAGAAAATGGCCCGGTATGAAAAAGATGGTTTTGAAGCAGAGTGTGTGGAAGAAAATGGGAAATACCTGGTTTACACACGCAGGCTTATAACTGAAATAGTACTCGAAGAAGGAGGTCAGGTATTATGAAAGGGTCCGTACTTATAGTTGGAGCCGGTCCGGCAGGGATGCGTGCAAGTTCTGAACTTGTGAATCAGGGATTCAAGGTTGTTCTTGTTGAAGAAAAGCCCACAATCGGCGGTAAGATGGCTCAGATTGACAAAATGTTTCCCTCTAACGAGTGTTCTACTTGTACGATACTTCCCAAGATGCTTGAACTTACCAGCAATCCAAATGTGACCATCGTCTCATTTGCAGATGTTGAGAGCATAGAAGGAGAGCCGGGAGACTTCAAAGTTAAAGTAATTAAAAAACCCAGATATGTGGATCCTTCAAAATGTACAGCCTGCACGGACTGTTTTCCTGTTTGCCCTGTTGCAGGAATTCCGATGGAATTCAACTTTGGCAGGGGAACTTCCAAAGCGATCTCGTTTTATTCACCGTTTCCACCAAGAAAGGCATTGATAAACCCTGAGAAATGTACTTATATCACAGACGGAAAGTGTGGAGACAAAGAAATCCCGCCCTGTGTCGAGGCATGCAAACCGGAAGCCATTCTATTTGATCAGAAGCCGCAGACGGTGGAGTTCAACGTCGGAGCCGTCATACTTGCAACAGGAATGAAGGAGGTGAAATCTGAGCATCTGGAAGAGCATGGCTATTCTAAATTCCCCAACATACTCACCGGCCTTGAATATGAGCGATTGCTTTCCGGTCTGGGACCGACGAGTGGTATCGTGAAGCGTGATGATGGACGGGAATCCAAGTCTATTTGCTGGTATGTTCTTGATAATCATTCTTCTGTTGGTTTTATGACCGCGGTTGCCCAATCTTTGGGAACTATTGAGAGAAGGCCAGATGCCACCGTTAATATTCTTCAT
>JBARSF010000046.1:0-11211 GCA_049644605.1 Anaerolineales bacterium
GGCCCAACGCGCTTTCCTTCATCCAGCGCATCCAACACATTCATGTCTACCTCTGAAATCTCAAAGTCGAAAATTTGAGTGTTCTCGGCGATGCGGTTGGAGTGGGTTGATTTGGGAATCGTAACCACTTCATGCTGCAAATCCCAACGTAGAACTATCTGCGCCGGGGTCTTGTGATATTTTTCAGCCAGTTTTTGAACAGCTTGTTCAGTAACAATCTGACCCTGCATTAAAGGACTCCAGGCTTCCACCTGAATCTTGTGGCTCTGGCAAAAACTTAATAGTTCGGGTTGGACAAGAAATGGATGGAACTCCACCTGGTTCACGCTGGGAACTATCTGGCTATCACGTAAAATATCTTCAAGATGTTGTACTAGAAAATTACTGACGCCAATCGCTTTGGCGCGACCGCTTTGATAAATCTTTTCCATCACCTGCCACGTATCTTGATAACAACCCTTCACGGGCCAATGGACCAGGTACAAATCCACGTATTCGGTCTCTAAGCGTTCCAGGCTTTCTTCAAATGCCGCCAGTGTTCGCTTCTCGCGCTGGTCATCATTCCACACCTTGGTGGTCAAAAAAATATCCTCACGTGGGATACCGCTCTCTCGGATCGCTTTGCCGACGCCGCATTCATTCTTATATACAGTCGCCGTATCAATACTGCGATAGCCGATTTCTAAGGCATGCCTAACCGCATGTTCCACTTCCTGACCATCGTTAATCTTAAAAACGCCAAACCCCAACCAGGGCATTTTAAGCCCGTTGTTTAACAGAGTGCAATTTTTTATACTACTGATCATCTTGTTAATCTCCTTTAGAGTCAAAACGCCCAACAACAGGTTGATTAAATTTTCCGGTCTATCTCCTACCACCTAAACCATGGAGCGGAAAATTCCAAATTTGCCTTTACTATAACCGAATTTGTGATTTGAGCAAATGCAAAAGTTCTAATAAGTGAGGTTTTCGCCGTCCAACGGAAGAGCTTCGCGGAGCATCCTTTAGGGCACCTGGCGCCGGGGCCAGCTGTTATTGATTATAGATGAGAAACCAATAAGGAGAAGAAGAGATCAAACGCTCGCTGTGCCCGGCTGTCAGGTGGAGCAGGTGTTAGGAATCATAGTCGATATTCAATTTTATTGTATCTCCCTGGGATATCATTTTGAAAGATTCCTTGATTCCAATAGCTACTCGGAAGGCGTATTGTTCATTATAAATCCTTGCCGGATGCTGAAAGGATTTTATTACGGTCAAAGACTTATTATTTTTTAATGCTGTGTAAGCCATGATGCTAACGAGGTTTCTTGCCTTGATCAGAAATTCTTATTTTGATTTTACCGCTTGCTACAGGGCAAATATCATATTCATTGTTGTACAAAGCGATTTGTAATACTCCAAATGTTTTAGTATCCATTGGGATCAGTAAGCTGGGAACGCATTGATTTATGATTGGTATGATATGGTTACAGCCCTCCCACATATATCGATATGAAACATCACTTGATTCAGGATTTTGCATCCAATCCATATTAAGTAAGGCGATAAGTTTAGCTGACGTTTCATAATCTTTGCCGATTATAGTCTCTACAATTGTTTTGAAACTAAGCTTAAATCCTCTGCTCCACTCAATTGGTTCTACGTAAGGTATATCCCAGAGGGGTTCTACGTGGTTCAGTTTTCTTTGACGACGGTTAATTTCCTTTTTTCCACCAGGGCTTGGTCCAATAAAAATGACCAGGGCATTTCTTGAGCCACCGCATTTCTCCGGCCATAGATCATAATTAGGGGCAGACGATTTTTTCATCTGCTGTAGACGATTCTGAACAACCTCATCAAAATTCATTGTGGTGTCCTTATATATCTTGCTTCCTAACGTTTTGGCGAAGCTGCCCGATGGTTGCGACGCACCGAAGGTTCGGAATTTCAAAATAACTGATGAGGTGCTCTGAGCGTCTTAATTTGAACAGAACCCTTCGGGGCAGCTTAAGCCATTTGTTATGCCGCCCTTATGCGTTTGCTTTAGTTGCTGAACTTGTCATTAGTTAACAAGTAACCATAGCTAACTTCTTTCCAGAACATCAGCCTCATTCTTCGCATTTCAAGAAAACGGAATGGGTATGTAATCCTTCCATCAGGGTTGGATGTTGGCTTGTTCTGGATATGCATATGTAGATGTGGATGAGTACTGTTACCCGAATTGCCAATATAACCTACAAGAGTACCAGCTTTGACAAATTGACCTTCCTCAACTGTTATGCTTCCCTTCTTAAGATGACCGAAGTAGACGTATTTCTCGTTTCCGATATCGATGATGATGTAGTTGCCGCCGGGATTATCCGTGTCCATGTTCCCAATGAGATCGCTTTGAATACTATTCACAATCTGGGTTATTTGTCCATCCGCAGGTGCATAAACAGGCTCATTGTAAGAATAAAAGTCTGTGACAGCTTCCTCTCTGCCTTTGTACAGTCGACCATCTGGCCCAAGCTTTAAAATGTCTATAGCATACCGATTGGTTGAGTGTCCATTTGTGATCTCGCTGGCGCCAGCTATCCCCGCTAACCAGGTCCCTCTCACAGGCAGCTTAAGTATCACGCAATCTGACACTGCCGGGTAAGGCAGTGACTTGGGAATAAGCGGAAACAAGTATCCAGCAGCAGTGATGCATAAGATGACCGTAAAGAAAAACGCTGCCCGCCTGAACTTGGAACCCATGAGTAGTTTTTCTGAAATTGAAAAGCACAGAAAAATCTCTATAAGAGCCCAAGCACTGAAAATTATGCAAAAAACTGTCTTTGCATAGACTCTAATCACTGCTGTGGGCGGCGGAATAATGAATATAAAGTAAATGATACCGGGAGCCATGAGAAATAGTGATACGGCCATAATTAGTTTGGCTACTCTGTTCAATATTCCGACTTTTTTGTTCCAAATAGGTACCCTGGTATTCTTCTTAAAGTATATATTCCGGATGCGAAATATAATTACTGTCAGAAATACTGCGCTAAGTGCTAAGCACAAAGTAGTTAAGATCATTTCAAATTGTCGTAGCATAATTTCCTCCATTTTTATTATTCAATACTTCCGATTTGCTTATGCGGTATAACGGATGAGCTCGCCCTCCGACGGGGCCAGTTATAAATGATTATTGAATAAGATCCAATAAAAGGATAATGGGATTAATCACCACTGCTGGAGGTGGTCGGGTGGAGCGGGGGTTAGATTTTGTTGTTACATTCCTTATTTATGACTTCATTTCCTACAGAGAGATGCTAACTAGTAAGAATAGTTTTAAGGAATTAGCTATTGGATGGTGTGCGCCCGCACCCGCGATTCTTGCGGTCTTATTGCTTATTTTTATTATATATTTCGTTGGATCAGCAATTGTAAATATGCTTTACAAAACAAAGCTTGTATATCCTCACAAGCATATACGGAATACCACAATAATAGTTTCGGAAAAAAACTTTATTGACAAAGAACGGAGAAAAGTATACTCTCAAGAAAGGGTGATTTTTTCACCTGCTCTGAGCGAAGCGCGTTATGGAATGCAGCGCGCAGTTGAAGAGTCAGGTGGAGCGAGGGTTATGCAACCTCTCGATACGAGCGATTGTTGATTCAAGAAAAATAGTATATAGCCCTGATCCAGATTTGAAACGAAAATGAAATTAGATTGAAGAGTCACTCAGCTGGTAAATTGAAAATCTGGCAGCTTATTGATCACATTTCATGCTAGCTCTCCGGTGTAGTTGTTTCTCCCTCGGATTCACCTATCTTCTCCGATGTCGTAAGCCCGATTACTATCACAACGACTAAAAGCCCCCATCGTATTAGCGCTCCATAAAGAGAATAATCTACTGGGGTGAAGAGGGGGACAGCAGCTGCTATCAATAGCAAACCACCTAGAACACGCCCAATTGAACCTTTCACCTTGCGGTTCCTCGTGATCTTAAATTCTCCCTTCACAAGTCCTAGAATCCCAAATACCGCAAATACCAACGTCTCGATCCAGCCACACATTATTTCCTCCTTTCAAGTCTGCAGAAGTACGAAACACAACAGCCGTGAATTATTCTTACGCTTTCTGCACTCTCATTGTTTGATGCAATTTTTCTCTCTCTGAAATTTCATCGATCGAGCGTATGCGGTTACATTACTTTAAAGAGGCGTATAACGATAAAACTCAGGCGCAGCATTGATTTCGCACTTGTGCCTCACTATGCCCCAGATCTCAAGAATGCACAAGCCGCCGATGCTAGTCAGAGCCGAAGGCGCTGTCGCCTGCAGCGTGGGTTAGCCGCGCCCTACCAAACCTACTGCTCCTACTGAGATAGAGACGAATGGGCATTTAACCTCTGTCGCTTGGTTATCTTTGGAAACCGTTGCGATTCTATCTACTAAGCCGGCACGGTCCTGTTGGTCCTTGCGGACTGAGGAATGTCGGCTTTCCATTTGTATAGTATTGTCTCTAAGGTCTTCCTTCTAGCCCGCTACTGAGTTAACGTCCTAGCTGTCCTAAACAGCCAGCGCGACATAAGAATCATCCATATTAGTGAGGGAACTAGTGAAACCATAGATATCCAAACTCCAATCTCCCCGACCGTTGGTGGCACAAACATCAGGACACCCATAATCAAGCCAGTAATGGGAATGCTTTTCTCGAATACCTCGTCTTTCAGCATAGCGATCGAGAATAGAAGCATTGTGAACCCACCAAGCACATAGCTGATGCCAAAGGATGAGCCATTGTAAACTGCAAGAAGCGTCTTGCCTGCAGCGAGTATAGCTGCTTGCTCCATCTCGGTGGTTGCGCCGAAGTACTCATTGCTAAGGGCAAGCATACTGAAAGTTGCTTCTCGAGAAACAATGTAGAGTGTGATGCTGAGGCAACCTAATATGGTGGCAATGAGGCTCAAGGATTTCTCTTTGCGGCTTAGTACAATAAACATGACGAAATAAATGAAGAGCACAAGAACGTAATCAATTGTCAGCAGCAGATCGAGGTTAATCAGCCCTATCAATATACTATCCTGGAAAAGCTCGAAAAAACCGAGAACAGTGCTAGGTGGTGGTGAGACAATGAAAACGATCCCCTGTATCGGAATCAGTATGACCATATAGACCGCTGCAAAGGCCGCGATGTAGAACAGCATTTTCCAGCGTGGATCGATTTGATTTTCAGTTAGCGAACCAGAAATGGATGCAGTCTTCACATGTAACTCCTTTCAGATTCTATTATCTCAAATCTCATTTACTTCGGTGAGCGCGGCTAACGGAAGAGCTCACCCGCAGCCAGTTTGTTTTATCCCGGTCTTCCGTCTTCGGTCCCCGGTCCGCCCCAGGCGGTCGGGTGGAGCGGGGGTTAGGCGGCTTGACCTATACGACCGGTACTTTCATTCTTTTTCTGCTTGCTCCTTGATGCATAGTAGCATTTTACGCTCCATAATGAAATGCATGGGTTCAAGCAAAAACATCAAGAAAGCACTCAGCCATACAGGCTGAAATTTCGCTACTCGCGACCTGACGATCATTCTAGTCACTTCGGTTGTGATTTCCTCCAATGCAAACACCCAAGTACCTCCGACTTCTTCAAAACCAGCAGCATCTCCTTTCGGCTTGTTAATGGTACCCGCGAGGACTAGTAGATGCGGGGGCTCTGCAACCGCTACGTTGACACCAGCCCCACGCCAGAAAGGGATTAAGTCTCCCGGTTTGATATTCTGGAGTTCGGGGATGATCTGATCGGAGTTGTGAATATTCATTCCTGCGAGATTTTCGAGCCAATCGTAACTGTAGAATCCTCCCCGTCCCTGACCCATTTGTGCAAGCCAGGGCCATACCTTTTCTGGGCCGACGTCGATATTGATGGCGCGGGTTGAAACGAGTATTGTATTGGAGATCAACTCATCTCCGGCCATGACATGGCTAGCTTCAGTCGGAGTTGTTCCCCAGCGGAGCATTCGTGGTCGAATGGAGATATAGCCGATCACTGGGAGAATCACTAGAATGACCATGAGTGCTGCGATAGCAAAGGGCAGGGTTATGTGCATTTCTCCTTCTTGATAGCCGCCTAACGATTTGTTCAGGTGCTCGGCGGCATTATCTTGAAACACTCTTTGCTCAGAGCCAAATTATGAAAAAACGCAAGGCTTACCCTGAGGCGAAGCCGAGTCGCCTGCAATTTGGGTTGGGTGGCTTGGTTTCTGATTTGTCCTTCTTCCTTATGCCATAGATGTGATATCTTTCACTCAGAATATCTACTTCTGGCTCAAATCCCATTTCTCCAAATATCTCCAAATAATCCTTTGGCGCATCATCGTTCAGACTCGCAAACCAAACCACTAATCGTTCGATAAACGTATCTTTCTCCGCTTTTGGCCACTCAGCGATGTATATCCACCCGCCAGTTCTGCATACCCGGATCATTTCTAAGATCACTTTCCTTGCATCGATAAAGTCACCACTAAGCGCATTGGTCGCTACTGCAAAGTCAAAGCTCTCTTCGGTGTATGGAAGCTCATAATAACTAGCCTGGCTTACTTCGACATCTGGAATCTTTCTCTTCTCTTGAGCCAGCATCCCTTCCGAAATGTCTATTCCATAACATTCCAGCCCCTTCTTTTTTGCCATTTCAAGCAGGGTTCCCGTACCACAAGCCACATCAAGTACTGAACCAGAGGTCAGCTTCTCTACTATTTTCTCTCGCCCTTTTTCACCAATAGGAAAGAAGTATTTCATGATGGCATCATAGTGACGGGACACTCTGTTATAAGTTTTTGTCGTCCAGATCCGGGGCTGTGTTCTCTTGCTCACATCAACTTTCCTTTGTTTCACCCTGCTTGTGTTTTTCACTAATCAAAAGCCGCCCAACGGATGAGCTTAATTATCCTGAGCTAACGAAGGACACCCGCAGCCGGGCTTTGCCTTTCCGGTCCCCTGTCCCCGGTCCGCCCCTGGCTGTCAGGTGGAGCGGGGGTTAGGCTAATGAATGCTGCCTGGCTTCATGGTTGCCAATTCTTTTTTACGCGTTTCTCGATTTAATTGAGACCAAGCTTGTGCCAGTTTCTTTTTTTGGTCATTTTTCCATTCAATTTACTTGACCATAAATACAAATGTCAAGAAAATCAGCACAATACCCCATACAATGGATAAGGCTGGGAGCTGTTCCTGCTTGGCTTTACGCAAAATCATGTTTGCAAACAGCATGGACAAAGGCAATCCAATCAAGGCCATGCCGATCCCGGCAAGGACATCACTTAGATAATGAGCGCCAAGCACAATACGGCTGAAACAAACTCCGCCTGCTATCAATGCGATCACGATTTTGATAACCTTGTGAAGACCTTTTGAATGACTCACCAGCAAGATGAACGGCAGGATCAGGGCAATGCTCTTGGTCGCGTGCCCGGAGGGAATTGCAGGTGTCAGTGATTGGCTCAAGATCAGGAGTTCACTTCCGAAGGTGGCAGCGGGCCTTGGACGGGCAAAAACCATTTTTAACAGATCGCCTGCAATTCCGCTCAACCCAAACGAGCAAATCGTATAGATGTACACCGTTAGGGGGGCATCCAATGATTTGAATATTTTGGAAAACAGCAGATAGACCAAAAAGAGGACAGTGATGGCAGCCATGCCATAGGAGGAGAGCCATTGTGAGAGGATGACAGCTGGATCATTCGCAATCCGCGGGACGTCGTAATAGAACAGGATTGTCTTATCAATCCCCCCCTGCCACCACAAAACCAGCCCGATGATCCAAAACATGGCTCCCAAAAGGAAACAAAAAATCCAGATCCTTTTTGTATCTGGCAAAGGGATAGGTGTTCCTTTATCATTATTGGCATATTTAGAGATTTTCATTTTTAAATTTTTCCTTGGTTTTATTCTTTCGTATAAAGATAGAAGCTAACCTCGCTCCCTATTGAGAAAGCTTACCTCCAGATATGTTCTCGGTAATTATTGTGGTTTCCATAGATAATCCATTTTTGCCTAACGGTAGAGCTCACCTGCAGCCGGGTTTTGCCTTTCCGGTCCTCCATCCCCGGTCCTCTGTCTTTACCGGCTGTCGGGTGGAGCGGGAGTTATGCGGTAATAACCACTCCCTGAGGAATCCATCGAATTGAAAATGTCGTAACTGCTACCTTCTCTTACTCACTGAATTTGAAAGTCGCCAGGATATTCTCATAGAGCTCGCGATGTTCCTCCACATACACATCAATAAGACGGATGTTTATCAATTTGCCATCTCTTATAACGAAGATCTCCTCCGAAGGATATGATTGCTGTGATCCGGGAATATAAATACGAACTGCAGGTAATCCACCGAGATTCAAATTGGATTCTGGGGGTATTTCTTCAGAAAAATAAGAAAAATGATTTTTAAGCCACGAAGGGAGATTCTCTCCTTCAGGGGGATTGAACGCCGGAGTATCGAAGTGCGCTACGTAAAAGGTCACCAAAGTTAATCCTTCCTCTGCATTACCGAGAAATGATTGCATAAGCACTTCATTTGGATTTTCAGTATCCAGGAAGCAAAGGCATTCAGGAGGTCGCTGCTCAGGGGGATTTTCTTTACAATCGGCGCCTATTGGTCCGGTGAAACATCCAACGGGATACTTGAAAGCATACCCCAATTCAGAATTAATATACTCTGGCCAACCAGCGGTTTCATCTGGTGTAGGCGGTAAAGGAGTAGGTGGCAAAGGAGTAGTTGTAGGGGGAGAAATAGTGTCTGTTGGTGGGACGATAGTAAATGTAGGTTGCGATTCTGCAGATGAGCATGCCGCTACCAGAACCATAAGTAGAGATGTAAATAGCATCTTTTTCATATCACCACCGATTGTGTCTATTACTGCATCACGGATGAGCTCAGCGGCGCGTTCCCCAGCGTCCGCTGGAGCGGAGGTTAGCCTGCATGTTCAAGTTTGAAATATTCAGCGAAAACAGACAATTCCTTTTTGTAGTACAAGATGACGACTACGGCGAGCATAGTTAGCGTTAGCCCAAAGTTTGCTAGAAGCTGATTATTTATAATGGCAAAATATGAAAAAGACGCAGCCGCATTATTCATTGTTATATGGGCAATTGAAGTCACGAAAACACTGTTGCTTTTTATATAGATATATGCCAAGTAAGTAAAAGTGCAGAGACTACCAATAGCCATAATAACTAAATTAAGCAGGATTTGCCAGAGTGGATATTCGACTGTTTGAGGAACAACTAGAATGAGCGGCAAATGCCATGCATACCAAATTAGTCCGCCGCCGATGATACCCACCCAAGGTTTAATTCTATATAGCAACGGGAACATAAAACCGCGATGACCAAACTCTTCCCCAAACCCTGTGATGATTCCTGGAAATATATTGAAAACCGTTATCCCACCAATGAAGTAGATCAACAACATTATTTGCGGAGTGAAACCCGGTGGCAATGTGTCGTTTATATCCTGCCCTGTCATGCCTAATTGTTGGGTTAGTTGCTCAATGAAAGTATCACCTGTGAAATCCCAAGAAACGCTTCCAATTAGTGTAAACAAAATGTACGAGAATGCAATAATTACAAGTGAAAGGAACCAATACTTGAAATAGTCTTTGATTTTGCCAAATCGCAGATTCGCATCTGTAAATCTTGGACCATAGAAGAATAAACGCATTATGATGGCTGCAATGGCGGGTGTCAACATATAGAATTGGGCGAGGTATACCCCTTGTTTCCCCAGAATCTTTGCCCCAATGATGATGGCGGAGCAAAGTATTGAGAGAAAAGCGAAATAAATGAAGAGTGATTTGTTTTTCAATTTACTAACCTGCATCCTCTTAAATTAGTTTGCGGGCTAATGGATAAACTCAGCGGCGCGTTCCCCAGCGTCCGCTGGAGCGGTTGTTAGGAAACTTGTAACTAAGCGGATGCATGATCCAACTTTAGGGTTTGGATATTCTTAATTTCTTCATTGTCAACTCTTTGGGCTTGATAGAGATCAAACCGGAGCTGCAGATTCATCCAGAAACCTGGAGTGTTCCCAAAATACTTCGCTAGACGCAAGGCAGTATTTGGCGTTATGCCACGCTTTTCATTAATAATCTCGTTCACCCGCTGGTAGGGAACAAGAATAGCATCAGCAAGCTCCCTCTGAGTAATCCCCAGTGGATCCAGGAATTCTTCCCGAAGCATTACCCCGGGATGGGTTGGTGAACGATCACTTGGAATGCGAACCATTGTAAAACCTCCACTTACTTTTAATGATAATTAGTAATTTCCACATCTGATGGGCCGGATTGAGTCCAAATAAAACAAATTCTATACTGATCATTGATCTTGATACTATGCTGACCTTTTCTGTCTCCTTTTAACGCTTCAAGGTGATTACCGGGTGGTATCGCAAGATCAAGTAATTCAATTGCGGAGTCCAATTGATCAAGCTTTCTGAAAGCCACACTCCAGATTTGATTTGGACAAGTTTTTCGGGCTGAAGGAGAATTCTTGCCATTAAAGATATCTTCCGTGCCCTTTGCTGCAAAACTGACGATCATAATAGCATGATAGCACGGATACCATGCTATGTCAACAGAAAAAAACAAGTTTTCCTAACGGAAAAGCTCAGCGGCTCTGAGCGAAGTCGAAGAGTACGCTGGAGCGGGGGTTAGGTACGCCAAACTACTTTATTAGCTGAATTATATCCATTGCGCCGGCAAAAATAAATGCGATCCCGGAAATGGAATGCCCCAACCAAGGGGCGAGGACGTTTTTGCTTCGCTGATATGAATAACCATATAACAAACCAACAAAAAATGTCGATGCCAGCCCAATAAAGCTTGTCAATGGAAATGGAGCCAGATCAACAATAGGAGATAAATAATGCCAACCCGTAAAACATACATTTGCCAATATCAATCCCAACCACTTGCCAAAAATATCAGATAATCTTGACTGCATCCATCCACGAAAGAATAATTCTTGGAAAGGGCTGATTACCAAGAGCCAGAATGGAATTCCAATCAACAATTGCAGACCAAGATTACTCGGTAAAGTTATTTCCCTAATTACTGAAAGCCCAATTAGACTGCTGATAATCCCTGTGCCAATTCCCCACACTAATGATTTCTTCACATTCCGTTTGAAGAAACTCAGAGATTGCCACTCCTTTGAGAGACTATCCCAGGCGAGGGGAAATCCAATTCCTATAACAACGACCAGGCTAAAGAGGGA
>JBARSF010000047.1:0-1505 GCA_049644605.1 Anaerolineales bacterium
TATAAGATCAGCATAGGGATAGGACCCTTTGTTTTGTCTGCGGTGCTGGCACTGCTGATAGCCCTGTTCACGGTCAGCTTTCAAAGTTTCAAGGCAGCCCTGGCTGATCCGGCAGCATCCCTTCGCTATGAATAACCGGGGCTCAAGCAAGGCACGCAGCATATGCGGAAACCACAGATTTTTCCGTAAATCCCACTTATGGGATAGGGGGAAAAGGTTCAAGCCTGAGTTCTGAGACGGCCAAGCGCCATCCGTCCCAATTCAAAAAAAGCGGCAAAGAGCACCAACAGGATAAGCGGCTCAACAGCCGCCCGGTAGCGCAGATTGTTCACTCCGGCATATGTGGTGAACACAGCGATCAGACAATTGTAATGGATCACGGCCTCCACCTGAAGCCAGCCGTGCAGAGCAAACCTGTCCTTGCGCTTTAGCCAGAGAATGATTAACGGGGCCGCTATCACAACCAGCCAGGCCAGGTAAGGCGTGATAAAAAGAAATTTGTAGATGCGGAAGAAAAACCTCAACAGTCTGGAAACCAAACTGCCCTTGGCCAGCAGCGGGCGGGCATTCCCTGCCGACCAGTAGGTGGAATACTGGCGGTAATATTGGGTGAAGGAATCGGGCACGCGCTGAAAATATTCAGAAGGATAATCCCGGAGAAGCTTCAGGTTGACCTTGAGAAAATCCCGGGACACTTGGATATCCGTAAGCCCCATCTCCAGCATAGACCGTATTTCAAAGTTGAAATAGGTGGGAGAACCAGATCCGGTCTTGGCAAATTCTTCCGCGTAGATGGCCGCGATACGGTCGACCTGAGCGTCCCCAGTGGGCTGGTATTTATGGATGAGCGGGTTGGTGTACATACGCAGGTTAAACGGCAGTATGGTAGTGATACCAAAATAATCGTATTTGATCTGATTCCGAATCGACCAGCCCGCGATCCCCAACACCTGGATTATCAGGAACAGAAGCAAGACAGTGGCTGCAGGTCTCCTCACTTTAGGGTTTCCCTTAAATTTATAGAACAGTAAAAATGTGAGCACAGGCATCCCCAGGCCCAGCAGCAGGAAACTCGGTTTGGTATAGACTAGGGCCACGAACAGCACGCCGCCCACCAAACCCAGGATTTTTTTCCCTTTGAAATATTCCAAATAAAGGGTAAGGACCAGCAGCAGCAACGCCGTAGACAAACTCTCTGTCAGAAGCTGAAATTCAAAGCTGATTATAAAATAATTGAGATTATAGAGAACCCCCATAATAAGGGAAAACATCCTGTTTCCTGTCAGAATATTTGCGATCCGGTAAAGCAGCAGAGAAGAGAGAATCCCCAGTCCGAACATCTGGACAAAAACAATCCATTTCAGATAGTCTGTGGTAAAGAAGAACAGATCGTTCACGCAGAGGACAGCTTCCAGAAACCCGGGATATCCGGGCGTTCTTACCGAATCGATTTCGCTCAGAAAGAAATAGCTGACCGAGTCGTTATGGATCACAGGGTGCATGTG
>JBARSF010000048.1:0-15718 GCA_049644605.1 Anaerolineales bacterium
CTCTTCATCTACGCGGGCCGCAATTTGTCCACCAAAAACCGAATAGCCTAGATATTCTGATACACCATCAATAATCGGTTGAGTTGATAATAGCTGGGCATAGGTTTTGGCTAATTGCTGATCCATATAACCAGAATATGTATTGGAGGCTGTCCCACTGGAAGAACCACTTACCATAACCTTTGTACTTGTCTTGTAAACCGGAGTCTGCCTGCTGCTGAAGAAATAACCTCCAGCCATACCAAGCGCCAATCCCAGTATACCTAACCAGGCCCAGCGCCGAAATAAGTATAAATATTGTTTAATTTCCATTCAAGTTGCCTTTTAAGTTTTAGAATTATTATGAGTCTTTGTATATGGCCTTTATCGTATCGTTAAGAGCCTGAGTTACAACTGCCACGTCTTCATCTGAAAGCATTGGATAAAGCGGTAAACTGACCTCGCGCGCAGCGACTTCTTCGGTTATACGCAGCGGTTGGGGGGAGAAAGCCCGCACCTTATTATACTCACCAAAATGATGAATAGGCGGATAATGAATACTGGTTTGAATACCTCGCTCTTTCATATTGCCCATCAATTGCTTTCGGTTTATATCTTCTGGCAATAATACAGGCAAAAGATGGCAAGCTGAAACACCAGTATGATGCTGAAAAGGGATCTCGACCACAGGAACTAACTCTTCTAGCAGCTCGTGATATAAACTCGTCAACTCTCGGCGGCGGCTATTATAAGCATCTAGCTTAGATAATTGCACCCGTCCAAGAGCAGAGCGAATTTCATCCAAGCGGTAATTAAAACCTAAATCAACCACATCATAACTCCAGGCATGGCCCTGGTGGCGATCCCAGGTAACGGAGGTCATCCCGTGTGAACGCAATCTGCGCAAACGCTCTGCCAAATCGTCATCGTTTGTAACAATCATGCCCCCTTCTCCTGTAGTCATATTCTTATTGGAAAAGAAACTAAAACAACCAGTTTGTCCCCAGGTACCCAACATGCGTTTTTCCAGAGACGAGCCAATTGCATGAGCGGCATCCTCAATCACAACCAGACCGTGCTTGTCAGCAATATCCATAATAGCAGGCATATCACAGGCATATCCGCCATAATGAAGAACAAGAATGGCCCGGGTACGCTCACTGATATTTGCCCCAATAAATTCTGGAGAGATGTTCAGCGTTTCTTTGCTTTTTATGTCGGCAAAGACCGGAGTGGCGCCCGTATAGCGCACTGCATTAGCAGCAGCGACAAAGGTCAAAGAGGGAAGGATGACCTCATCTCCTGGCCCAATTCCGGCTGCCACACAAGCCAAATGCAAGGCAGCTGTTCCGTTGGCTACCGCGATGGCATGCTTGGCCCCGGTATAATCCGCAAACTCCTGTTCAAATTGCTGCGTGACCCCGCCCATCGTGAGCCAGCCACCTTCAATAACTTTCAAGACTGCATTCGATTCTTCAGACGTAAAATTTATATCTGATAAAGGAATTTTCCAAGCCATTTATTAACCCTTGGGTAAGAATTGGGGACGTATCTGTAAAAAGCCCTGATTGGCTTGTGCATAATCGCCTGCACCAGTAACCCAAACACGCTTATTTGACCAAAATGAACTCATGCAGCTGCCTCTTTGGATTTGGGAACGAAATGAGAATGAATTAAATCCAATAAATCAGGGATACTCACCAAATGAGCCGATGTTTGCTGGCAAAGCTTGAGAATACGAGCCTTATCTTCTACATGGATATTGGAAATTGCATACATAATCAGTCCTATATTCTTTTCCTCGACTATATCTGACAATTCATCTATAGTGCCCAGTACCGGATAGCCGCCTACATAAATCCCCTGTTTGAATAAATTGTCATCCACAATGCCAATAATTGAATAAACTGAGGAGTACTTGCTATTTTCCAAGAGCCAGATCGCCAGTTGGCTCGCTTCTCCGGCTCCAACAATCAGCACACGTTCACCCACACTACCTGCTCGACGGCGATGCCAGAGCCAGCGGGACATAATACCCGTGATTAAACGATCGCGATAGCGTATCGTAAGGCAGCCCAGAAAAGCAAGCAGGCCTGTTATTAAAAGCATTCCCTGTGGTAAAAAGGGGCCTGTAGGCCAAAACCAGTTAATCCCTACCAAAACCAAGGTAGCAATCGCATTGGAAAATGCAAGATCAAGGGAATAAGATGGTTTTGCTTGTTTCCAGGAAATTCGGCTGAGCCCCAGCCAGTAATTGATCAACCCAAAAAGCAGGGCGATCGCCAACGCAACACCCACGGAAACGCCCCACCCTAAATGAAGCGGTCCAGCTGAACGCCAGAGCAAACCAGTTATACCTACCGCAGCAAAAACTGTTAGCGTGTCAATGACAAACCAGGAAACATAACGGCGGATAAACCTGTATACAAGCCCAACGAACAGACGTTTCTCGGGGACAGAGACACGTTTCATGGCAGGGAAAAAGGTAACAAAAGTCCAGAGAATAATGTCCAAATCCGAGAAGAACGAGTGATTCTCAACGTACAGTTGATCCAGGCGAAGTTTGTCTGGAAGAATATTACTTAAATATTCGTCCAGAACCCGCCCTGAATTGAGCCGATTCTCCTCATCTCTGTACAAAACTGCTGCCGGGCTGGTGATGCCAGGACGGACAGACAGAATCGCCTTGCGCGCATCCGTGGGCCAGGTCGCTGCAATCTCAATGTCTTCTGGACGCGGCCCTACCAAACTCATTTCTCCTTTTAATACGTTGATAAGCTGAGGTAATTCATTTAATTTGGTATCCCGCAACCATTGCCCTATTGGCGTAATGCGAGAATCTCCACTCCCTGTGACTCGCGGTCCCTGATAGCTTTCTGGACATTCGTACATGGTGCGAAATTTATAAATATCAAAAGGCTTACCCTCTAGCCCGGCGCGTTTGCCCTTGAAAAAGATTGGTCCCGGTGTGTCTCGCTTAATCAAAATAATCAAAAATACAAAAAGAGGGGACAGGAGCAATAAACCCAATAAGGCTGCAATAATATCTACCAGGCGTTTGATGGCATTCTTCATCCACAAAGAAATATTTCCTCTGGGGCCAGATCTAAGTAATTTGAAGCTTGCAGCATTTTCTTTTTTACGGACAACCATAAGAAACCTTGGTGAATCAACATTCCCACTTTTTTATTGAGGGCGCTTTATTCCTGCAGTCCGGTTTTTGCCAAAGAATGCAACGTCCGGACAGTATCCTTGAGTATACCCCACCAGCGAAGCGGATAATAGACAGGCAGCATCCACGAGCTTTTCAAACGATAACGCCAACGCATATAAGTCGGGCTGGGAATAAGCAAAGCCAGGACTAGCCTGAAGCGTCCATATAAATTCAGCGACAGCAGCTTTTGGCGTTCGGCGAGGATATGTGTGGCGGGGTGAGTTTGTTTTAACGCGACCAGGTCACGATGGCGGTCGAAGCTTTCCGAAAGACTGGCGCTCACATGATCAGGGACGGGTGTGTCAAAGTAGGAAACAGTTTGAGTCAGAAACGCGTCCAGCGCTGATATCCACTCAAAGGATTTCGCCTGTGTAAGGAGCAAGTCCCAATCCAGGCCTTCTTGATAGTAGCGGATTAAACAATCAATATCATAAAACCAACTCAGAGGGAGATTTTTCCCACCATGCTGTAACATGGCATGGCCAGCCGCATATAAAACCTGTGCTTCAGGTGTTAAGGTTAGCAGGTTTTCAAAATACATCTTTGAAGATAAGGGCTTCAAAGATTCGGTTTGCTCCCAGAACCAATCCACGGGGACGGCGTAGGAAAAAGTTTTATCTGCAACCAGGCTGCGGTGCAATTCCAGCGTGACGGGGCGGCCTCCGGATTTTTGCAGGCAAATCTCGTGGTTAATCAAATCTCGTAAACCAGGAGATGCTTCAGGCTGTGCCATTTGGTAATCAAGCGATTTAGCAATTGCAGCCGCAGAAGCCAGTTTTTCTTTTGGCACCAATAAATCCAGGTCCCCCATCGGGCGCAGCCCTAGATCAGGATAAATTGTCAGCGCAAAACAGGCGCCTTTTAGGGCAACAACTGAAATACCCGCCCGATGGAATAAACGAGTGAGTACTTCAAGCTCTTTAAAAATTAGATGGTTCTGCATTGATGCACCGGCATACATAAGACGCAGGAAATCGCGCGTATCTGCCGGCAATGATGAGAAATTTCCCGAATTAGAAAGCACCCTATACAAGAGCGGCCCAACTCCCTCTGACTGGGCCTTGTGCGCTAAGGCACCCCATTTCTTCCCCGAAAAGGAATCTCCATTCAAACTTTTTTTGCGCCCTGAAATGATCAGGCCGAGGGTGTGTTTGTCAACTTTTAGCTGCATGGGTTGGTAATTTTTGCATAACGGAACGTTGCCTTATATCGGGCAAGGCTGCAGATCTGCACAAAATAGAACTTGAGAATTTTTCTGAAACAGACATGATATTTCCCCGGAGGGACTTGTCCGCAAAATACTGTGCCGCACTTGAGTGAGTAATGTCGGGCTGATGCAAAAAAATATCATCCTTTGTTGTTTAGTTCAGTTAACGGCAGATAAATGCTTGGATAGAATTTCAATTGCACGGATTTGGGCGGATCACAACAAGATAATGGGTATTGAAGATGGTCAGTTTTTCCAGAAAGGCGCTCAGCAACCACGAGATCGGCACCAGCCGGCGGGCAATGGGTGGAGCAAGGGTGATCTTTTTATATCTAATTTGGCATCCTGGAAAGGAACTTCGAATCTCATTCAAGCGCAGACCACGAGTCTGTTTATTCGTGGGATTGAGCCAGAAGTCATAAGAGATGATCAGCCCGCCGGGTTTAAGCACACGCAGCATGTCAGCGCAGATTTTTCTGCGAAGATCGGCGTTGAGAATAGACGAAATTGCCGTATATTGCAGGACCAGGTCGAAAGTCTTGGATGAATACGGCAGGGACTGTCCATCTGCGTTGGCAAAGCCTGAACTTGGCAGTTTTTGGTGCGCATGGAGCAAACGGTCAAAAAGCAAATCCACTCCAAAAAGATTTTCAGGAGATGCGCCAAAACCTAGATGCTCAGTCAATACGCCTCCACCCCCGCAACCCATTTCCAATATCAGCAATTTTGAAAAGTCGGTAATACAATTCTCTTTTAGAGTCGTTAATACTTCCCGCTGGCGTTGCTGAACAATAAAAAGGTTGGCTTTATTAAATAACGAATAAACATCGTTTTCCGCTAAACAATGTTTACGATCTTCATACTCATTTTGCAAACGAGTAATATCATCCAATAGTTTCACTTGACCACACAGGCGTTTTCCCGATCTTATCCCCCCAACGGTTCCAGAATTTAACGAGACCCGCCAAGAACCCCACACCATAGCTGATATGAAGAATTACAAAGGTGATTGATAAAAGTGACAGGTATTGCCAGCCGTTCTTAGCTGCTGTCAAAACAGAGGCAAGCAAATTGGCAAAGATATACAAAATGGGGATAAATAGAGATAAATAACTAAAACTTGGCAATAACACAAAGATTAAAGATGTCAGTAATGATAGGACAAAAGCAAGCGGCACGAACTGGCGCAGACTCATCTGACGCGGGTGTTTTTGCAGGACACGAACTTTCCAAAAACCGTATTGATAATATTGTCGCCACAGACCCTTCAAAGATGCCCTATTAAAATATTTAGAGCGGACATCGTCTGCAAGCAGGATATTTCCACCAGCTTTTCGGATGCGATAATTGTACTCGTCATCTTGGTTACGCACTAGCTCCTCATCATACAACCCAACTCGCTCGATTATTTGCCGTGTATAAGCCGGGAAAGGTACTGTATCAACAAGCATAGTTTTTCCGCTGGTAGTACGAAAAGCTGAATTCCCAACCCCAAACGGAGAGCTCATTCCAATTGCAATAACTTTCGCTGTATACGTTTCCCCGATTGATTCCATGGGGCCGCCAACTCCATCAACATGATCGTTTTGTAAATGCTCGACACATTTGCGGACATAATCGGGCGCAATGATGCAATGTCCATCCACACGAATGATGACATCACCTTTGGCTTGGCGCAGGGCGATATTCATGCCAGAAGGAACAATTTTGCCGGGATTATCGAGAATATAAATACATAGATTGGGATAATCCTTCCTAAAATCATGAATGATAGCACGGGTGTTGTCAGTGGACATACCATCTGCAATCAAGACTTCCATTCGTTCAACAGGATAATCTTGGGTGAGGACGGCGCGTAGACTACGCTTGATATTAGCGGATTCGTTGCGAATCGGAAGAAGAATAGAAACAAAAGGGCTTGGCATAAACTTTATGGCACCTTATTGAGCATTGATACCACAGCTTGAAACTTCCCTGTCTTTGTTCTGGGAATCTCCATTACAGGTTCAACTACCACCTTAACCCTTTCTCCCAAGCGTTGTTGTACTCGCTGAGCAATATCTTGAATATCCGATTCACCAAAACCATCCAAAGGGACAACCTTAACCCGAATATCATCCAAGGATTCTTGAATAATCTGACCTTCGCGCACATGCGGCTGACCTGCAAAAACTCCGTGAAAACGCACCATTTCGCGTCCATCAGGACCAACTATAACGTCTTCAATTCGTCCTACAACTTCTTTGAAAATTGGCATCTGACGTCCACATGGACATGGTTCTGTATCCCACATGGCCACATCTCCCAGTCGGAAACGAATCAGAGGTTGGTATGTACGTGCAAGTGTCGTCACCACAACTTCTCCCACCTCACCGGGCGCGCAAGGCAAACCGTCAGGACGTAAAATCTCCACCACCGCCACATCAGGACTGACATGCAAACGCCCATGTTCGCACTCACTGGCAAAGATGGCATTTTCGACCGTGCTGTATTCTTCATAAACTCTACAATTGTAAGCCTGCTCCATGACAGTCCGCATTTCGGAAGTCAGTTTCTCACTGGTGGTAATAATGGCCTTGAGATTTGGGGAAGGAATATCTTTTTCGAGCATTAAACGTGCCAGTAAATAGAACGAAACCGCGTACCCAGTAGCCCACTGGGTTTTATGACGGCGCAATGTATCCACATATTGGTGGGCTGTATCGGGTTTCAGATGAAAGGCTGAAAAATACACCTGTTTTTCCGCCATGTTATATCGATAGAATGGTCCTTTGCTATTTGGATTTGGTTCCACCATACGCCCGGAGAATGTAGCTCTTGGCAGTTTGAACGATACGCCTGCCCAACGCGCTGAACGGACTTCGCGCAAGGCCAGCGACTGGCGTAATTCGGGGATAGTATAATAACTGGAAATAGGAGTTCCTGTTGAGCCGCTGGTGAGAAAACCTTGTGGGTGGAAGGGATGTATATCTTCGCGCAGAAAGGATTTTGGGTCGGTGCGAATAGGGTCTTTTTCAAGCAATGGAAAGACATTTAAATCACCACTCAACGCCGCACGTTTTTGAGTTTCACTCCAATTGTCACGATAATAGGGAACCTGTCTTGAGCAGGCAGTCAACAGGTGCTTTAGTTGACCAGTTTGCCATTCGTCCCATTGTTCTTTTTTAAATCGTTCACGCTCCTTATAGTTCCTTACATACTGGTGGTATCCTGGACCAAACCGGAGCCAGTACCAATATGCACCATAAAAACTGACAGCACTGTTCTGGGCCCATACCGGCAATTTCGCATAGAGTGCATCAAAACGACCCATGTAACACTTATCCTTCTTGCTCTAGTAATTGAGCAAAAGATTGCTCCCAACGCGGCAAAATAAATGACCAATCGAAACCTTCTGCTTTTTTTCGAGCATTCGAAGAAAGTCGTTCAGTCAATCTGGGCTCGGTCAAAATGCGTTTCACAGCATTTGCCATTGCTTCAGAATCGCCGGAAGGCACTAACAATATATCCTCCCCATCCTCCCATAGAAAAGGTATTTCACCTACATTCGTAGAAACAACAGGCAAACCACAAGCAGCGGCTTCCATTACAGAAACCCCAAAACTTTCGTAGCGAGTTGTGTTAAGAAAAATATCTCCTTTTTGTAACCAGAGGGGAACATCGTTTTTGGGCACAGAGCCTACAAATTCTATCCACGATTGCAATCCCTTGGCCGTCGCTAATCGTTGAACGGATTCAAATGAACCATCCTTTTTATCAGGACCGATCATTATCAGATGAATATCAGGGAAAGTGTCTCGCAATACATCCATTACTTCTACAGCCATAATCGGATGATAAATCTCATGAAAAGCACGCAGCCAAATCAGTTTTGGAGATGGATTCCTCCTCAGTTTGAGGGTATACGCAGAACTATCCATTCCATTGGGAATATATAGAATATCATCTCGAAATCCTTGCAGATTGGCTTTCAAAAAATGGGATGGCGTCGTTACAACATCCGCCTTTGTCAATAGCCGCCGAACCCGCACTTGCCACCGTTTAGAGAACTCTACCAGTCTCCCGCCACGCAACGTTAATATAAACTGTTTTTCAAGCAAGCGAAGAAAAATACTTGTCACCTCTGCCAAGAAAAAAGCAGAACCACTAAATACGTCTATATGAGCAACCTGATATTGACCTCGACAGTTCCAGATTGTCCACAGCATATCTACCAGGCGACGGGTTTTTCCAATGTAACAAGAGGTGGTTATAACCTGCCAATCTCTCTGCCCTAACTTTTCGGCTAAGATTTCTGAAACACCCTTTGTTCCAACATGATGAGAAAGTAAGTTTCCGATAAAAAGTATTTGCCCCTCAATTTTCCCAGGAGAAGGTTTACTGATCATCTTCTATTTTTTTTAGGACACGCGCTGGCATGCCCCCTGCCACTACATCTGAGGGAATTTCTCCATTTATTATGGCTCCCGCGGCAATAAGCGTACCATCCTCGATGGTACTACCCCCAGTTACCGTTACATGGGCAGACAACCAACAACCGCGACTAATTATTATAGGCATTTGTCTTGGTTCCCCATAACGATAAGACCCTTGAAAACGTGTATGTGCTGAGGAAACAATGACACAATAAGGGCCAAATATGACCTCATCTCCAACCTGGATAATTTCTCCTCCCATAAACCAACATCCATTGGCAATATATACATCGTTTCCTATGGAAATAACCGAAGGGTTATAAAAAGAAATATTTCGGCCTAAGCGTAAGTTTTTCCCACAAGAACCTAAAAATAATCGCGCTAAGCCTCCTCGCAAGCGTAAAAAGGGAGTATTGTCTGGGAGCCAGTTGGTAAGCAGCAAAACAAAATGCAAGGGCCAATCGTAACGCAGCAAACGAAATATTTTTTTCATTTTAGATCCACAATCCACTCTTTCATCGTAGTCATCATTTTTGCAGATTGAACTTCCAACGTGTTTTCCTTTGCCAAAACAAATCCCTTTTGGATGTAATTCTTACGTAGATCAGGCGAGTAAAGCATTTTTTTTATCGAAGAAACCAAGTCTTTTATACTATTTGGCGTTACCAGTTCAGCAGCACCTTCTATAAAGTGTGGGATAGACCCAACTCGCGTTGCCACTACAGGCACACTATTAGCCATTGCTTCCCAGATTGTTCTCGGAAAACCTTCTGCATGCGAGGCTATCACATAAAGATCAGCACTCTTATACATCTCAGATAACTCTGCGCCCAAAGGTTTGAAGCCGTGGAAAATTACACGTTCCTGAATTCCTTTTTGGTTTGCTAAAGTAAAAAGCTCATCCAAAATCGGATCGCCTGGAACTGCCCAGCCAACTAGATCGAGAATAAGATCATTGCCTTCTTGAATAAGTAAAGCAAGAGTTTCAACCAAGAGGAGTAAGCCTTTCGCTCTTTCTATGCGACCTGTGTAAAGCAAATGATAAGGTGGCGATCCGCACGTATCCTCTCGTTCAAAAAAATCATTTTGGCTGAGCGTAGTCGTGCGTATTTCAAATAGCTGAGGTACACTGCCTTTCAATTCTTCGTAAAGTTTATGACTATTAACAAAGGTTAGATTTTGTTTCGCAATTTGTATTTGCTGAAATTTATTCCAACGCCATAACAAGCGAATAAGTTCTTTACGCCAAAAAGGTTGTTTCATTTCATCCACACCAGAAAGATTGTCCCCAACTAAAAGCAAGGCTATTGGTAAAGCTCCTGCTGCTTTTGTTATGAAGGGTAATAGAGGGGTCGGCGCACGAAGCAGCAAAATATCTAAATTTTGCATATTTTGCTTAATTATGTTTGTGGTTCGACGAGAGCGGAGTAAACGTTTGGGGACAGATGTGTGTGTGCCTAAGTCAACTAAACCCACTCGGGGAGATTGAATTTCATAGTCTAAGAGATAATTTTCTTGGGGTGTCGGAGAATGGAAAAAGCAAGTCACGCTTCCGCAGTATTGGGCTAAGCTGTCTACAAAACACCCCAAATAGCCAGGTATGTAGATGTGATTGTCCTTGACAGCAGCTGGGGTATGGTAATGAAAGCCGAGATGCAAATCACACTCCTCTTCTAAAAAATGCCGCGTCAGTTTGTTTTATATAGCGCTGTTCATATTCAATCCCTGTCAAAACTACCAACATCATCATGGTAATAGACTTCATGTCTATGAAGGCCATGGAAAAGAACAATAACAAAAACCATAATAGCCAGATTTGATCAAGGATGATTAAATCAAAAAAATATCGTCTGAGAGTTTTGAGATACACTATTATAAAAAGAATAAGGCTCCATAACCCTAAAATACCCCTTTCTGCCCATTCAGTAAGATAGGAGTTCGCTATGTAATAGCTTGGAATAATTCCACCTTCCAACATTATGGAAGTTTTTGAGCCTCCAATTCCAACGCCAATTATGGGATTTTCACTCACGAAAAACCAGCCTTTTTCTAGTAACCCTATCCTCAAATCGTAAGCATTTATTCCCTGTTGAGTAAAATCAAAAATTACATTCCAATAAGGCGATTCAGCCAATACATTGGGCACCACAAATTGAATAAAAAACGCGATGATAACAATAAAACCTATTACATGTACCAATCTTGAAAACCCTCGTTTTTTGATAAGTACTAAACTGAATATCGCACAAACTCCAAGCAGCGCTGACAGAAAACTACTGCGCGCGTAAATCAGCATTATGCTATAAAGGAAAAATACCCCTCCTGCCGCCATACAAAGGCGAAGAAAAAATACTTGCCATTTCCGCAATTCGGTTTTGGGTTGCCAGAAAACAGCCAGATAAAATAACGCTGTGCTAGACAGAGCCAGTCCGAATCCAATATTGTTTTTATCGCTCCCCGTCGTTCCAAATGTTGAATAGAATAACGTCCCATACTCATTCAATAAATGTTGTATATTGATACTCCAATAAACCATCGTTCCGATAAAGCCAATCATTATGAAACGCCGAGTAAAGCAGCTCGCTATAACGGGCACAAAGAGCAAAAACGTTATAAAAGCTATACCTTCTCCCACGGTATTCCAAAGCGATAAAGTTAATGAAGGAGTACGCAGTAATGACAATATTGCCCCTAAAAGGCTCATCCCATAAACACTCCAAAATATGCTGGTCGCCCGTGCATTTAGCGGCCACCCTTGAATAATATACGCTAAAAAAGCTAATCCTAATACTATATACCAGCGTAGTTCTAATTTTTGGAGCAAAGGGAAGTCAAAAAGAGACAGAAAATATACGCTCATTAAAATAGCGGGCAGCCACTTTGCTCGCCAAACTGAACCCGATGGAAATTCTAGATACTCTGAGGTTTGGTTTCTTGAGTGATGCGAATGAACAGCACCTCGATTTGTCAGTTGAATATCCCGCATATCAGTTCCATTCTCGGGCAAGAGTATTGGCTAAGCGCCGTGCGCAGGTTTCCACAGCGAACGTCTTAGCGTAGTGATAAGCATTGATCACGAGCTGGGAGCGCAAATTATCATCAATCAGTAACTGTTTGATGGCGATGACAATAGCATTAACATCTTTTGGGGGAATTAGCAAGGCATGCTTTTCATGTTCTATGAGAGTGGGTATACCTCCCACGCAGGTGGTTATCACAGGGCAACAATTAGCAGCTGCTTCCCAGATAACATGAGGAAAGCCCTCTGTATAAGACGGCAAAATGAAAACATCTGCATCTCGATAAAAGGTAAATAAATTTTCCCCATAAGGAACAAATCCATGCCATCTAATTAACCCAGTGATGTCAAGTTTCTGTACCGATGCAACAAGCTGTGAATAAACTGGTTCTGATTTTGTTCCCACAATATCCAATTGACAAGAATTCCCTTGTTTGTTGAGAATGGCTATGGCATGCAATAACTCTCGAAGTCCTTTTTTAAGGTCTAAACGACCACAATATAGTAATTTAAGCGGAGTTTTAATCGGGCGCACTTGAGGAGGGGGAAACTCACTTTCTAATATACTGTTTGTGGGAACAAAGTAAGCCCGTTTATTAAACGTCTGCTCAATTTCAGATACAACCAAAGGAGAGTTTACTAACATTAGAGTATCGCTTTTGGCAATACGTAGCAATCCTTTCAGCCGATAATACCGTGCAATAATATCAACTAACTCACCAAAAGAACGGGGAAAGGGCTGTCGGTTTCCTTCCAAGTTTCCAACAAGGAAAAAAGCTTTATAGGCAACTGGTGTCTGCCGCCAGATTGCATACTGGTGCGGTGTAATACCCCGGATTAATAATCCATCTGCGCTTTCTCCTGCTTCAGCGCAGATTTCTGAGAGCTGGTTTAGTTGCAACAGTCGCTGCCAAATTGTCTTTCGCGGTCCCAAGCTGTGCAATCTCACATTGCTCTTTGTGATAGGTGTATCTTGTTGTGGAGTTTTATCTTCGCTTTGGTAGAAAAGCAAACCGATTTCTCCCACGTAGGATGCGATAGCATCTACCCATCGTCCAATATTTGCAGATAACCAGATTACGTCATCTTTGTCTTGATATACAATATGATGATGGTGAATTAGAAGATGCAATTTGCTTTGTTTTATATTCACCTATTACGGACCTCGCTTCATGCCAGGGTTCCATCGCTCTCCAATTATTTTTGCTGGCACTCCAAAGACAATCACATTTTCAGGGACATCTCTATTCACCACTGAATTTGCACCAATGATGGAATTAGACCCTACTCGAACAGGTCCAGTTATGACTGCGTTTACTCCAATAGACACGTTATCGCCTATCCTGGGTTTGCTCCGTCCATGTTCGTCCACTTTGCTGAAATTGCCGCCGATACTGCAATTTCGTCTCACATCACAATTTTTACCTATCTGGGTGCCTCCCCCAATACCGATAGCACCTACATGGGCGATCAAGAAACCTGAACCTATTTCTGCCGAAACACTAATCCAGCAATGACATAAGTGATGCATCAACCGTTGGCACATACTCGCCAGGAAACTGATATTATGCTGTTTGAACCAGACCCCCAAGCGATACAATAGAACCGCCCGAAAACCATCGTGTGCGGCTGCTTTGTACAAATACCGCCAAAGATTTCCTGGCTGTTTACTATGTCGCTGATAATCCTGTTCGAGATTTTCAAACATGGCGATCCTTTAAAGTTGAGTAGATTGTTTCTTGTATTTTCTAGTTCTGTCAATTTGTTGATGCAATAAGCCTTTCATCACATAAAAACATGTACCTCGATTAATGGCTACTTTAGAATCATGGGTAATTGCCAGGTACAACTCCCTGAACATGCTTTTTTTATCCCTTCTCTGAATCGCACTGACCATTTTGCCCAGATGGTATTTTGCTTGTTGCGTTTGCCAAATATCATTCTTGACTTTATCTGATAAAAATGACGAGGATTCCATTTGGAAAAACCGTTCCAATACATGTAACCATTCGGCTTGAAATGTATAAGATTCTTCAAAGCTTTTCGTGCCTGGAATGAGACGGAAATTCGCCAAAATTATGTCGGGAAGATAATGCATTTCAAAACTACACCCAAGGCGTAACCAGAGCTCGCGATCCATAGTAAAATCCAAATCTTCATTTACCCCCCCAAGTCTTTCAATTATATAACGGCGCACAAATACCGTTGGTTGATTAATGAAATTTGATATAAGCAATAAATTCAGATCAAAAGGCTGCGACTTTGTTATGCCGATTTGCCGGTTGCCTTCGTCAATTACTCGCGCATCACTGTAAACCAGATCTACATGATCATTTTCCAGCAAGAAATTCACAGCAGTAAAAACAGCATCAGGTTCGTAGGTATCATCGGCGTTCAACCAACCTATAATTTCGCCCTTTGCTTGCCGGAAACCTTTATTCAAGGCATCCGATTGTCCTCGATCTGGCTCTGAAATCCAGGTCAGGTGGGAATACTCCCGCAAGATATCAAGCGTACCATCCGTTGAACCTCCATCAATAACAATATGCTCAATAGCAGGATATTTTTGTAAGAGAACACTCTCGATCGTCTCTCGGATAAAACGGGATGAATTATAAGATGGGGTTACAACAGAAACAACAGGAAGTTGAATTGGCATCGGTTATGTAGAAAGAATTGACTGATATAAATTTTGGATAGTCGCCGCTGTATTCTCATGCGAAAAATGTTCTTTTGCATATACTTTTGCCCGCTTTCCCATCTCGCTTCGCAAATCATGATTATCTAATAAACGTTGGGTAGCTTCAGCAAGAGCTGTTGGTTCATTCGGTTGCACAAGATAGCCTGTCTTTCCATCTTGCACTAATTCCTGTACGCCGCCAGAGCGAACTGCCACAACTGGCGTTCCTGCTGCCATTGCCTCCATCACCACTCGCCCTGAACCCTCCATGGAAGTTGGGTGAACCATGATATCCATCGAATGCATGATTGCAGGCACATCGTCGATATAATCAGCCCAAATTAATTGTTTATTTACTTTCAGTTTCTCTGCCAATTTCGCCAAATATCTAGTATATGGAGTTGCCTGAAGGTCAGAACTACTCCCAAATACAACAAACCGGCATTGCGGCAATGATTTTAATAATTCGGCAGCAGCACGGAGGAAAATATCATGTTCTTTCCATTCCGTTCGAATGCTAGCGACGATACCAATTACTAGATCATCAACTCGCAAACCAAGTTTTTGACGCAAATTCCCCTTCCGTGATGCTGCTTCATTGAATTTGGCAGTTTCGATACCATTATAAATAACCTGCACTTCAATACCACGAGATTGGAAAAAAGTCGCAGTATACTGTGAATTGCAAATGATTACCTTGCTCAAACGGGGAAACAGATGCGCGGTTATCTTATCACCGGGGGTCAATGGATACAGTCCATCTTTCCCTATAGGTTCTCTTATATGCCAAACATGGGGTTTACGGGTTACACAAGCCGCAAACGCTCCAATTGGACAGATGCTATTATTAGTGTGTACCAAATCAATATGTTCTCGATGGATAATGCTGACGAGTCTAATAATCGGAAAAAGATACCAACCACGCCTAAACCTAAACAGATTGGACAGAGCCCACTTTCTTAAGTATGATAACTTTCGCTTTTGCCAAGAGGGTAAGTACATGTAGTGAATTTTTTCCACATGATCCGATATCATCTGGTGATATTCAGGTTCATATGGAGTTGTTAATGCCACATGAGAGACCTGTCCAGATGACGCATCGCGCAATAAATGATAGAGACTTATTTTGGAGCCTCCAATCCCTCGACCGGGTTGTACATAGAGGATTCTCATGGCAAAATCAAAATATTACGATATGGATTAT
>JBARSF010000049.1:0-65224 GCA_049644605.1 Anaerolineales bacterium
TCATTGCGAGCAAAACTTATCCACGCATTTTGAACCTGCTCTAATAGAGTTATTGGCGGGTTGCCTCTAAAAATTTCATCTTCTTCAATATAAAATACAAAAGGGAGTTCAATGCCATGACAAGCTCCCTTTTCCGGGTCAATTGGAGATGACCATTCAAACAGATATTCCCATGCAGGACCATGCTGCGACTGGGCTTCAGATAAACGTGAATGCGGATAGCGGAAGAAACCCCAGGTGGCAATATCAATATATTTATCTGATTTGCTTTTATGCGGATAATATTCTGTGAGGGACTGATAAAGCTGATCAATCTGATCATCTGACAGTTCGAATCCATCCTTGTATAAATCCAGCATGGCCTCACGGGGAGTATCACGCATCAGTTCCGGAGAATAATACAGCCAGTAGTGATATTCCTCTTTTGTACTGCCGTGCATCAAAAGGATATCTGATGTGTTACCCTTTGCAATATAGTCATAAGGATTTTCCGGTAGTAGATCACCATCAAAGACCGGCCCGAACATCCAGTCAGACATAAAAGTGGCTTCATTACTGATTTCATCCATGGCAGATCGGATCTTTTCTTCACTCAAGCTTATCAATCCGTTGAGATCATCCACACCGCATGCTGCCATAAATGCTTTTGTATAACGGCGCCCCCGTTCCCAGGTTCGCGAATAGTCTAATGTTCCGCTCTGGGCAATCACCTTGTTGAACAAGCCTTTTGCTGCAGGCGTTACCATCAGTGTGGTTACGCTTGAACCACCGGCAGATTCTCCGAAGATCGTAATGTTATCCGGATCCCCGCCAAAGTTTTCGATATTATCCTTAACCCATTTCAGCGCGGCAATCTGATCCAGCAGGCCATTGTTTTTGGAATGGCGAAACTCTTTTCCGCCCAGTTCATCCAGATACAGCCAGCCCAGAGCACCCAGTCGATACTGTATGGACACCAGCACCACATCACCTTGTTTGGCAAATAAGGCGCCATCATAGGTGGAGTCGGTTGTGCCGCCGGTAAAATATCCACCCCCATGTATCCACACCATGACCGGTCGCTTTTTTTTGTCATCCAGTCCCTGTGTCCAGATGTTAAGCAAAAGACAATCTTCACTTTGCGGCCCATGAGAAGCTGTTTCCATTTCATCATAAGGTTGAATGCTGGCAGGGCTGAATTCAGTGGTATCTTTTATATCTGTCCACGGTTCAGGATCAACTGGTGCCTTGAAGCGCAACGCACCAACTGGTGGTTTGGCGAAAGGGATGCTGGTAAAACGAAGTACATTCCCCTTTACTTTTAACCCTCTTGTTTTTCCACAATTTGTATTTGCGATTATATCCATTTTATTTTTCCTTATTTAATTTGTGACATAGCCCTTGATAAAGTATCAACGTTTCCGCTGTGAGACGCAAACTTTTTGCCGCCCAATCTATTGATAATGGTCCATTTGGACTGATATCTGCTTATCAGTATTATAAATAGTAAAACCGCTATTCATAGAGAATAGCGGCTCCTGATAAGTGTGGGCGTCATTGGACTCGAATCGAATCAGCTCCGTCATTCAATAACAGGTGATTATAGGTCGAGATTCCTATTCTCCCAACAATAAAACCGCATTAGTGGGTTTATCGTGCATAACAAACAATAACGGACGAAAAAACAGATATTCGATTTATTCGCGCAGTTATAGATCCGCTCTTAATCCCTTACTCAATATTCAGCCGACGCTAAATTCCGTAAATTATTTCCGCTTCTCTTTCTGCTGCCTCTATTATGTGGTCTAGTTCTGTAAGAACCTCTTTCGAAAGCGGTTGCGGATTGTGAGATGCTTCAATTTGCTTGAATTTCTCTAAGGCTATCTCGCGAGGATCAATCGTTTTTCCGTTTTCCTCTTTTTGTCTGAGCAGAGGGGATAAACGGAAATCGCGGATGTGCTCCCGGGTGTGTTTCTGGGCTAAGAAGTGACCGCGCTGCCCGACTACCTTTATTACATCGAGAGCCGGGTCAATCTGGTCCAGGTTGTTCGCTCTCAATATTTCAACCATATGATAATAAGCATCGTGATCGAGAATCACTTCTTCGGGATAAAGAGTGGTAGCGCTGCCAATCAGGCCTATCAATCCACAAATTTCTGCGCCCGCTAGAGCAGTCATACCTGTACCAAGTCCAACCTCAAAGCCCGATTGCCAGCCGAGTTCTGGTGCATCGCCACTCACTCTAGCTCCACCAAGACAAGGCACCTTCCAGGCGTGAGCAAGCTGCTGTGCCATCAAATAGGAAGTTGTTGGCACTTCGCTGATATAACCACCCGTACGGGGATCCATCAGGGAAGTGAAAACAGCGTGGAACACAGGAGCGCCAGGATAGGCGAGTTGGATCAACACCATCGCGCTGATCACCTCAGCGTCTCCCATGACCAGCGCCCCGAGTGGAGCTGCCGGTGCAGTGGACCCCATCGTGGGCATGGCCATAAAACTGACTGGAATCCCCGCTTCGGCATAGACCAGCGCGCTCTCTATCCCGTGCTCGTCATGACTTAATGGGGAGATCGTGCATATGTTGGCATTGATTGGCGGTCGTTGAACTTGTGCCTCAGCACTTCCCGCCACGACGGTTGCCATATCGACAACGTAGCGTGCCAATCGCGGATGCATCGTAGTCCCGCCGCGCACGTGCTTTAATGTGTTTGTCAGGCTTGCGTGACACTGGTGCAAGGATGCAGTGTGTCCATAGTCCTTGGCGCTGATCATCGGCCAGTAAAAACCAATCAGGGGCAATGCGTCACACACCCTTGCCATCAGGGCTACGTCCTCTTTGCAGGAAGCGCGTTTCTCGCGCGTCTCCGGGTCAATCACGTGGACCCCGGTGCCATCGGTAGACAGGTAGGAGCAGCTTCCATCCAGGAGCAGGTCAAAACGCTCCTCCCTGCCCCCAAGGACAAAGGAACGGGGAGCGGTTGCCATGGCTTTTCTTACCAGGTCAGGTTGAATGCGGACAATTCCAGTCTTCATATCCACCTGCGCTCCGTGATCGGAGAATATTTCCAACGCTTTGGTGGATGGGAAGAGGACGCCGACTTCATCCAAGAGGTACATAGTCTTTTCTTTTAAAGTCTCAAGCTCAGCCTGGTTCAATACCTCGCTCTTGAAGGGCGAGGTGAAAGGAAGTATATCCGGGGTTTTAGAATACATAATTCCTCCTTTTGATGTGCGACTGATTACATCTAAACGTAAAATAAATTAGAATTCATCCAGCGCCTTCATTAATGCCGTAAGCAGTATTTCTACATGTTCCTTGTAGAACACCATCGGTGGACGAACCTTAAGGACCGAGTAGTGTTGCCCGGTGGTTCCTATTAGAACGCCATTCTCGCGCATATGATTCATAATCCGGTCAGCCAATTCTGGATCAGGTTTGCCATCAGGTTTAACAATATCAATACCCTGGAGCAATCCAGATCCGTGCAAATCACCAATCACAGGATAATCCTTTTGCAGCAATACCAAACGCTCTCTCAGATATTGGCCGACTTCAAGCGCATTATGCTGCAAGTCTTCCTTTTCAATCACTTCAAGGACTGCCAACCCCGCCGCACAAGAGACAGGATTACCGCCAAAGGTATTGAAGTAACCTGTTTCCTTAGCGATTGCTTGGGCTATCTCTGGACGGGTTACCACAGCAGCTAGTGGATGTCCGTTGCCCATTGGTTTTCCCATGGTCACAATGTCGGGTATAACATCGTCAAATTGAAAGCCCCAGAAATGCTGGCCGAGGCGTCCGAAACCACCCTGGACTTCATCAGCGAGACACAGACCCCCAGCATCATGTGTTTTGGTAAAAAGTGTCTTGAGATAACCCTTTGGGGAAGTGTAAATACCGTCACTGACGAAGGAAGTGTCTAAGATCAGCATCGCCGGTTGATGCCCTTTTTCACACAGTGCCATGATTGCACTGCTTATTTCAGAGTCCGGTTCATGGAAAGTATTATCTGAAGTGGGGGCATAAAACGTCTGCACATGCGATGGTAATTTCTCTGGCGGAATTGTTTCGGTGCTAAATTGTGTAGTGGCATCAGTACTGCCGTGATATGAATATTGGGTTATCAGAGCCCCGCTGTTGCCTGATACTAATTTCGACATCCGCCAGGCCAGCTCATTGGCTTCTGAACCGGTGCACACAAACATGCAAACACTTAATGGTTCTGGCATCCTGTTGGTGATCTGTTCTGCCAGCTCAAGGATCAGACCGTGTGCGTAGCGTGTGCTGGTATTTAGCCGCCGGGACTGGTTGGCAATTGCGTTTACTACATGGGGATGACAGTGGCCAACATGAGCGACATTATTGTAAACATCCAGGTATCGGTTGCCATCATCATCATACAACCAGACTCCCATGCCGCGTACTATGTGCAGTGGCCGTTCGTAGAACAGGTAGGTACATGGGCCTAAAAGACGAGTCCTGCGCTCCAGATGAGATTGGAAGCTTTCCTTGGTCTCTTTTAGCTTCTGTTTCACTTCCTCTTCTTCCCATATACCACAGATTCGGAAAAAATTCCTTGTGACATCTGCTGAATCCAGGGCACGCCATGCCTCTAGTGTGGTCCAGGTCTCTTCCACGCCCCCAATAATGTACTCTCTATTATCCGGGTGGATACCAACTCTCCAGGATGCGATTACGTTCAACATTATCAAACGTGCAGCTATCAGATCGTAAAGTATACGCAGCTCCGCATCTTCAAGTGGAATAATCTCATCGTAACCAGCAATGATTTCCACAGCCGTCCCTACAGGATCGGCATGACCGCGAAGCATTGGTGCGATAGTGGTGGCTAAATCATTGATCAAGAGTGTATGGACCATATCCCCAAAGTCGAATATCCCAACAATATGTCCGGGATCATTCTCTGCGATAAGGATATTGTCAGGTACTAGGTCATTGTGAACAATCTGCGCCCGCAGATTTGGAATCACAGGGAGTACATTCTGATCGAAGCGGTCCAGGAAGTAGCTGACCAGTTCTTGATGTTTTATATCGGTGATATGAGGCAAATATTGTCTGAGCTTTGTTGTATGTTTCAAGTCCCACAACAATTCATAGTTCGCTAGTGGATGAAAAAAACCGCGCAAAGCCAGAGCAAGGCGTGCCAGGCAAGTTCCCATCGGACGGAGCAGTGCCTGGTCGGTGGGGTCATCATCCGGAGGGTAACCCGGCAGGTAACTTAGGATTCGTAAACTGTGTTTTGTGCCATTGTCAGCTTGAATCTGCTCAATAGTCAACCCGTTCCTAGACAGTAAAACTTTGGGTACAGGTAATTCAGGATCTACCAAAGCGATATGTTCCAGGGCTTTGATCTGCATATCAATAACCGCTGGATCTTCGGCGCTGTTGGCAATTTTTATTACATATTGATCCCCGGCCTTTGTGCTGAGACGGAAGTTCTGGTCTCGCTCACTATCGAGGGAAGATAGTTTGCCAGTTAACCCATATAAAAAATTGGCAATCTCATTAACTTTTTCGATAGGAAAATTTGGAGCAGGGATTTCTAAAATATCACCTTGATAATAGTCTTGGTTCGCGGTAGCCATACCAGGCCTCCATTTACTATCGAGAATTTATAGATAATGAGCAATACTGCCTTAAAACTGCTTATCTGTATTATATTGTAATAAAAAACCGCTATTCATTTTGGATAGCGGTTAAGCTTTATGTGTGGGCGGTATTGGACTCGAACCAACGACCTTTGCGATGTCAACGCAACGCTCTAACCAGCTGAGCTAACCGCCCCAGGGAAAAATATTATACCCACTCCGCTTGGAATAGGCAATAGCTCTAGTAGGGTGTAACCTTTCGTAGAAAAGTCCGTATCAAATCAGCTGTACTCTGGGGCTTTTCCAGCGGAACCATATGCCCGGTTTGGGGAAGAATCACCAGGTCTGCACCCTGAATACCCCCTTCCAGCTCTTCTGAGAACCGCAGCGGGGTCATTTTATCCTGTTCCCCCACCACAATTAAGGTGGGCGCCTGCACCTGGTCCAGCTGGGCGGTGAGGTTAAAAGCAGCACAAGCCCGGAAATCCCCCTGCAGCACTGAAGGCCGGGTCTTTAGCATGATTTTTTTAACATCAGTCACCTGTCTTGGATCAGCATGAATGCTGAACGACCAGCGGCAAATGTTTTCCACCGCCGCGGTATACACATTGGCATCTGCCAAGTCCTCAATCAGGGTGAGATTTACGGGGAGGCGGGCGCCGGTACCAATTAAGATCAATCCCTGGATTCGATCAGGATAGTTAACCGCGATCCAGAGCGCAATTGCGCCGCCCATGGAATGACCGCACAGGAAAACCCGGGGCAGCTCCAACTGATTCAGCCAACTAATGACAATCTCAGCGTAAGCGGAAATTCGCTGGAGACCATGTCTCCGGGATTTGCCGTGCCCCGGGAGATCTAGAGAATATACACGGTAACTCGCCAAGCGCCGGACCTGGCTGGGCCAGGAGAGGTGTTCACCTCCCGCGCCGTGAATCAACACCAGAGGTTTACGATTCGGATCATCGGCGTGATAAGCCTGGTAATACAAGTCCGCTAGGTAGGGCATGGGATTCTAATCGGAATAATATGGGGAGGATCAGATTAACCGCAGACGGTCTGCGGCATCCTGGGTAAGAGGCAGGACGACCTGGATCTGGGTCCCCGATCCAGGTATGGATTTAACGTGGAATACACCTTGAACCAATTCAGCCCGTTCGCGCATGTTAAGCATACCCAGGCTGCCCCGGTCATCATAGTTGCCCATCACGTCGTCCACCAGGAAACCTTTTCCATCATCCTCGATTTCCAGGAAAGCCAGGTCTGACTGCAAGCGTTGTACTTTAACCCAGATATGCTCAGCCTGGGCGTGTTTTCGGGCATTGTTAACTGCTTCTTCAGCTATGGTGAAGATCACAGTCTGGCTGTTCATGTCCAATTGTTCCACCAGGGCAACATCGGTTTCCACGATCACATTTTGACCGAACGTTTCCTGGGTTCTCTTCGCCATAGATTGCAGAGCTGGAACCAATCCTTCTGATTCCAGAACCAACGGGCGGAGTGTAAAGAGCATATGCCGGATTTGTTTGGAGGTCCGGCGAGCAAGTTCTTCAGTCTGGTAAAGCGCTTCAGCAGCAGCGTCCACATCCCGGTTGAGCAAATGCCGGGCGCGGCTGATCTGCATCGGGATCGCTGCAACGGTCTGGGTGGGGCCATCGTGAAGAGCCCTTGCCAGCCTTTCCTGGGCTTCTTTTTGCACCCTGATGATTTGATCCCGCTCGGTTTTTAATTCTTGGAACAGGTGTGCATTCTGCATCGCAATCTGGGCCTGGTTGCCGACCATGCTGATAACTTCCTGGGCATCCACTGAGAAGTAGTCCTTTTCAGGATGGGCAAATAACAAGACACCAAAAGTGTCCAAGCCCGCCCGCAGCGGGATACCGTAACCGGAAGCGCATGCGCGAAAAGCAATAAATTGTTTCAGCTCGGGATCTGAGGCAAGCTCCCTGGTCATATGCGCGTCGCCGCTTTCAATCACGGTTTCCAGTAATCCTGAAATACCCGGTACCCTTTGAGTCATATCCGGTCGGGGCAAGCCGCGGCCGTAGGCTACAACCAGATCTGGCACAGCCATTTCATCTTCTGAGAAAAGCAGCACCGCGCTGATCAGACGGTCTGTGGGATGATCGGAAATGCGTAAGGCCAGAAATGCTGCGTCAAGGCTTTTTTCCAGTACCCTGTCATAGTTGAGGGTAACGGTCAGGTCAGTCATCAGCGCGAACATCCGCCGGATGCGTTCATCGGTTTTTGTACGTTCCTTTTTCTTGGGTTTTGGTTTGGGTTCTTCGGGTTCTTCCCCTCTTGGCAGCAGGAAATAGCCTACGCCAGTGCCTAACAGCAAGGCAATGACACCGGTTATGATTAATATGATCCAAACAGTTTGTTCCGATTCCAGCATTGTTCTTTGACCCTTGTGGTTGATTCACTATATCATAACTTAAAAAAGCCAACTTTTCATCATGTGAGACTTCCAGCAAGAGCTATTAGGCAGCTCCTTCTGCCCTTCGCTGTTCTAAGCCCGGGAAGCCAATTCCTGCAGGATCGGGATTAACTTCTGGACTGCCCGAGCCCGGTGACTGAGGGTGTTCTTCTTTGCCAGAGGTAGCTCAGCCATGGTCAACTGGAGATCTTCCAGCTGGAAAATCGGGTCATATCCAAAACCACCAGTCCCTCTTTCTTCCGGTATTATCGTCCCGGGACAGGTCCCTGCCTTAATAATTATTGATCCTTCCGGTCCGCAGAGGGCGACCACACACTGGAAAGCAGCATTCCAGGGACAGGGTTTTCCTTCTAAATTTTGAAGAAGAAACCGCCGCCGGTCCTGATCCCCTGCTTCCGGCTGGGGTGCATAACGGGCAGAATACAGTCCCGGTGCACCATCCAGAGCTTCCACTTCCAGACCCGAATCATCCGCCAGAGACCACAGATTTGTTGCCTTGGCGAATGTCTCAGATTTTAAGATCGCATTTTCCTGGTAGCTGTCACCGGTCTCCTTGACCTGGAGGGTCAGCTCCAGATCCGCGGGGGTGATCAGCTCCAGATCCAGGCCGCTTAACAGCGAATGCAGCTCAGTAATTTTTCCCTGATTGTTGGTTGCCAGCAACAGCTTGATCATAAAAAACAGGATCCGTAAAGCCTACCTTGATTCTAGATGATTTATATCACTCGTGCTTAATAAAAACGTAAGGTTTGGTAATACTTTCAGACCGGCTTGCGGTAAAATGGAATCAAAACAGCCATCTACCCCCCTTGATATATGCCAACCAATCTGCCTGCCGATTATTATAATGCCGAGGAACGATTTCGTTCCGCAACTACTCCCGAGGATAAAGTGAAATTCCTGGAGGAGATGATGAGTACGATTCCCAAGCATAAGGGAACCGATCATCTCCGGGCGGATCTGCGCAAAAAAATCTCCAAGCTGAAAACCGCCACAACCTCAAAAAAAAGCAGCAGAAAGCAGGTATCTCCCTATCATATTAATAAGGAAGGAGCTGGTCAGATCGTCATCATTGGCTGTACCAATGCCGGGAAATCAACCCTGGTGCAGACCCAGACCAACGCTGAACCTGAAGTCTCTGCGGTACCCTTCACCACCTGGTCTCCCATGCCCGGTATGATGGCGATTGAAAATATCCAGGTCCAGCTGATCGATACCCCTCCTTTCAGTGAGGAATATATTGATCCGGAGTTCTTGAATCTAATCCGGCGGGTGGACCTGGTGCTGATTTTGCTCGATCTGCATACGGATCCTGTCCAGCAGCTGAAGTTTATTTACCAGAAGTTAGAGGAAAACAGAATTGCGCCGCAGCACCTGGAAGACCGGATAGATTCAGAGGGCTTTCTTTTATATGTTCCCAGCCTGGTGGTGGTCAATAAACACGACAGTGAAGAATACGAGGAACACTATCAGATATTCAGAGAGCTGCTGGAACAGGATTATTTGACTATGCCCATATCTGCAAAAACTGGATATAACCTGGATGCTTTTAAGAAGACTATATTTGATATGCTGGGTGTGATCCGGGTCTATTCCAAGGCCCCGGGGAAAGAACCCGATTTAACAGCCCCGTTTGTGATTGAAAAGGGGACTCAGTTGGAGGATTTCGCGGGAAAGGTGCACAAGGATTTCAAGGATAATTTAAAATCTGCCCGGATCTGGGGATCCAGCGCGGATTTTGAGGGCCAGATGGTCAGCCGCGACCATGTCCTGGAAGATGAGGACGTGGTGGAACTGCAGATTTGAGATGAAGGACGGGGGACGGAGGACGGGCATCCGCGGACAATCGTGAAACCATGGAGATAACCGCGCTCCCCAACAACAGGCTCAGGGTTCACTTGTTATGACAATAAATGGGATTCCCCCATTTTGTCATTCCGAGTGAAACGAGGAATCCCTCAAGAGACCAATTAACCAATCCATCATGAATTGCATTATTTAGGTATCCAATAGTTCAATCTCACTTGATTGGCAGCTCTTCCAATTCCTTTACCATTCGTCCTATAACGTCAAAACCTCCCTGCCAGAATTTTTCGCTGGAGATATCAATTCCAGCTTCGGAAAGGATAACGGCTGGTGATTTAGAGCCGCCCGCTTCCAGGATTTTGATGTAGCCTGGTTTAAAGGCGTCCCCTTCCTTTTGATAACGCTGGTAGAGTGAAAGCACCAGCAGCTGGCCAAAGGCATAGGCATAAACGTAAAATGGAGTATGGTAAAAATGGGGGATGGAAACCCATTCCCAGCGGAATTCATCGCTGATTTCAACTGATTTTCCAAATTGTATTTTAAGATTGTCCAGATACATGGTCGAGAGATCGTCAATGATGGCGCCGTCCTGGATCATTTTGTGCGCTTCGCGTTCGAAAAGTGCAAAGAAGCTTTGCCTCATGATGGTTGCATAGGCGTCATCCACCTGGCGGAAGAGGATATCCCGACGGACGGCAGGATCATCCTCCTGGGAAAGTAAACGGTCAATTAACAGCATTTCACCAAAAGTGGAAGCATTTTCAGCCAGCGGCAGCGTTGAGGAATAGGTTAGGATGCTGTGATCCGCTGCCAGCAGAGCGTGTATGCCGTGTCCCAGTTCATGGGCCATGGTAGCAACATCATCCGCTCTGCCCTGGAAATTTAGCTGGACCCAGGGGGATATATCCGGTGTAAGTGACCAGCAGAAAGCACCGGTCTGTTTTCCTTTTCGGACTTCACTGTCTATATGATCATCATCAAGAATCTTCTGGGCCAGCTCAGCGACGCGGGGATCAAAATCCCGGAAAGCGTCCAGGACCATTTCCACCCCTTCCTGGAACCCGTAGGTTTTATCCGCTTTGGCAACTGGCGCATACACATCATAGCGCCGCAGGCGATCCACTTTTAACCAGCGGGCTTTAAGGTCAAAAAAACGCTGGAATAAAGAGGCATTTTTTTCGCAGACCTCCAGCAGGGCATTCACCGCTTTATCCGGGACATCATTGCTCAGGTTGCGAACAGCAATCGGGCTTTGATAACCACGAAGATCAATGTTTTCATTAGCCCAATCTCTGGCAATAGTCTGGTAGATTTGTCCCAAAATTGGACCATCCTCACCGTAAACCCGGTAGAGCTCCTGGTAAATAGCAGCTCGCAGGTCCGGATTATGGTGGCGGGCATACACCATTAATTCTCCCCGGGTTAATTCCTGATCTTTTCCATCCACTTCCACCTTGAAGCTGTAGCGATTGGTTATCGAGGAATACAGGGTATTCAGCGCGCTGAACCCGGTTACGTTTTTAATATTGAGTACTTTTTCTTCCGGCTCTGACAATGTGTGGGGTGTGAAGTGCCGCATTTCTTCCAGCCAATAGCCCAGATCACCGGAATTTTTCATCAACCGGTCGGCATTTTTTTGATCCAATTTTTTCCACCACAAGTTAAAGAACAAAACCCGGTTTTGCAGGGTCACCAGGTATTGTTCAACTTTAGCCTGCAGTGCCAAAGCGTCCTGATTCTGGGTGTCTTCTGTAAACCAAAGACCTGCAAATCCATATAGGCGATTGCTTTGGTCTGTGATCTCTTCCAGATCCGCAGTGATTTCCAGAAAAGTTTTCTCATCAATATCCGCTGTGAGTTTGGGGCGCAGTTTTTCAAAGGCAGCTACTGCCTGATCAATGGATTCCATCGCCTTTTTTATTTCAGGGGAATCGTGGCCCGGGAAAAGGGCGGATAAACTCCAACGTTTTTGGGTATAGGTTGTGGTCATGGTTTGCTCTCTTTGTTGTTTATGATGTTTGAATTTCGTTTTTCCTGAAGTTTTGAGATTATACTGTATTATTGAGTTGTGTGGGATCAAAAGGATACTATTCAGGGATGGGCTGCCGGGTGGACCGGGAATCACAGGGACTCCCCGTGTTATAATTTTCGGACATAAATTTTAATTTATTTTCCGCGGAAATATTATTGGTTTGAGGTTCTAAATTAACCTCCCGGTTACCAGGATCCGCAGGGAATTCAGATTTGCAGGAGACGATATGGCAGAAGCGCTTGATTTTCAAACCATTATTATGGTATTGGAAAAATTCTGGGCAGAGAAAGGGTGCCTGATCTGGCAGCCCTACCACACCGAGGTCGGAGCCGGGACCATGAATCCTGCGACATCACTGCGAGTGCTTGGGCCAGAACCCTGGAATGTTGGTTATGTGGAGCCCTCTATCCGCCCGGATGATGGGCGATATGGGGAAAATCCCAATCGTTTTTACCAGCACATTCAATACCAGGTCATCTTAAAACCAGACCCGGGAAATCCCCAGGAACTTTACCTGCAATCCCTGGAAGCCCTGGGCGTAGACCCCCAGATTCACGATATCCGGTTTGTGGAAGATAACTGGAAATCACCTGCCCTGGGTGCCTGGGGTTTAGGTTGGGAAGTGTGGCTGAACGGGTTGGAAATCACCCAGTTCACTTACTTCCAGCAGGCAGGCGGACAACCGCTGAATCCGGTGTCCGTTGAACTCACCTATGGATTGGAACGAATAGCCATGGCCCTGCAGGGTGTGGACGATTTTAAGAATATCCGCTGGAATGAGCGTTATACCTACGGTGATATTCAGCTGCAGAGTGAACAGCAGCATAGTAAATATGCTTTTGAACTGGCGAATGTAGAAAACCTGCGCGAAATGTTCCGGCTTTATGAAGAAGAAGCCAATCGCTGCCTGGAAGAAAAACAGGTTCTCCCGGCCCATGATTTTGTACTGAAGTGTTCCCATACCTTTAATCTCCTGGATACCCGCGGTGCTGTGGGAGTCACAGAACGGCAGGGATTATTTCACCGCATGCGGGATCTGTCTCGCAGAGTGGCGGATGCTTACCTGGAAGAACGACAGCTACTGGAATTCCCCTGGTTGGAAGCAGAGGGTATTCAAGAAGCTCAAGTTGCCAGTTATCCCGCTGGGGAACATCCCTCCCAACCGGCGCCTTTCCTGCTGGAAATCGGTACTGAGGAGCTCCCCCATGGGGATGTGGTGGATGCGATTACTCAGCTGAAAAGCGCTGTGCCAACAATGCTGGATGATCTCCGGTTGAATTATTCGAGATTAAGAATTCTCGCAACCCCCCGACGGTTGGTGGTGTCTCTTGAGGAATTGGCTGACAGGCAAACTGATCTGGAACAGCTGGTCAAAGGACCACCAACGGAACGCGCCTATGATCAAGAGGGCAACCCCACTCGCGCGGCGGAAGGATTTGCGTCCTCTAAAGGTGTTTCTATCGATGAGCTGGAAATCCGGGAACTAGACGGCGGCAAATATGTAGTGGCTGTCGAGCGCAAAAAAGGATTGCCTACTCACGAGGTATTAACGGGTGCCCTCCCGCAATTAATTGAATCAATCCGTTTTGGACTGTCGATGCGCTGGAATGATGCGACACTCTCCTTTTCAAGGCCAATCCGCTGGCTGCTGGCGCTGCACGGGGAATCCTGGCTCCAATTTTCTTATGCAGGGCTGGAGTCTAAGCCTTGTACCAAAGGACTGCGGTTCTTTACTACCGAGGATCTAGAAGTTGAATCACCGACTGCTTATTTCCAGACCTTGGAAAACGAGGGAATCCTGCTGGATCAAGACCAGCGACAAGAACGTATTCTAAAGGATCTTAATGTCCTGGCGAAAAAAGTAAAAGGTGAGGTTGCGCCAGACCCTGCCTTATTAAGTGAAGTGACGCACCTGGTGGAAGCGCCAACAGCGCTGCTGGGTAAATTTGATCTGGACTACCTGAACCTTCCGCGGGAAGTTTTAATATCCGTTATGAAAAAACATCAGCGATATTTCCCGGTTGAGAAAGAGGGTGAATTGCTGCCGTATTTTATTACCGTAGCCAATAAACCGAGCAAGGAAAATGAATATCCAGATCTTTCATTGGTCATCCAGGGCAATACGGACGTGATCCTGGCCCGATTTGCGGATGCGGAATATTTTGTGAGGGCTGATCGGGAGAAGAAGCTCGAAGACTATCTCCCAGCCCTGGATTTATTAACTTTTCAGGTGGATTTAGGTTCCATGCGAGATAAGACCAATCGAATCCGGTTGTTGGTAGATCATATTGCTCCCCTGGTGGAGCTTGTTAAGGATGATCTGGCGGTTGCCCAACGGGCTGCGGAACTTTGTAAAGCCGATCTGGCAACTCAAATGGTTGTGGAAATGACCTCCCTTCAAGGGGTGATGGGGTATTATTACGCCCGGAGTTCCGGTGAAAAGGAAGCGGTCGCTGAAGCCATACGCGAACATTACCTTCCCGCTGCGGCTGATGATCCTGCGCCCGCTACCAAAGCGGGACTGGTTGTTGGCTTGGCGGATAAACTGGACTCCCTGGCAGGGCTTTTTGCGGCCGGATTGGCACCCACTGGCAGCAAGGATCCGTTTGCCCAGCGCCGGGCAGCATTGGGATTGGTCGGCAACCTGATCAGCTGGGATATCGATCTGGATCTGAATACAGCCCTGGAATTTGCGGTCAGTGAACTTCCCATAAAAATGGATCCCGCGGACCAAGATGCCTGTTTATTATTCATCAGCGATCGTCTCCATAATTATCTACGTGACGAAGGATACGCCTATGACGTGGTGGATGCTGTGGTTGCTGCCCAGGGACATAATCCGGCAGGGGCTGCCAGGGCTGTAAAATTGTTAAGCGACCGGGTCCAGAAAGAGGTCTGGGAATTAACCCTGGATTCATTTGCCCGCTGTGTGCGCATTACCCGGGACCTTAAGGAAACCTACCCAGTTAACGAAAAGCTGTTTAAAGAGGATCCAGAGAAGTCATTGTATAAGGCTGTGGAAAAGGCATCCCGTAGGGAGGAAATTGCCGGGGATCTGGAGGGTTTTTTCAAGGCCTTTACACCGCTTATACCCCGCATCACGGACTTCTTTGACAATGTGTTAGTGATGGACGAAGACCAGGCAATCCGCGAAAATCGCTTGGGTTTGCTGCAGAAGATTACCATTCTATCTGAGGGGATTTTGGATATGACCCGGCTGGAAGGATTTTAGACCGAAAGGTTTCCCTTGAAAAAGGCACTGCTTGATACCAATTTCCACCCCGGTTTCTCCTCAGGAGAGCGGGATGGAAATTTTTAATATCGGATGTCTGGCTGCCTTGGTATAATCCATTTTGAGTCTAACAAAAATTGCGGTGGGACCTATGAGCGTTACGGACGAAATCAAAGACCGGATTGATATTGTTGACCTGGTGTCTGAAAGTGTAGAACTGCGCCGGACAGGGAGGAACTTCACCGGGTTTTGCCCCTTTCACCATAACGTAAATACCCCGGCGTTTGTGGTCTTTACGGATACCCAAACCTGGCGCTGTTTCAGTGAATGTGATGAAGGGGGAGATATCTTCAGTTTCACGATGAAGAAAGAAGGCTGGGAGTTTTCAGAAGCGCTCCAGCATCTGGCAGAACGTGCCGGTGTCCAGTTAAAACCGCTCACACCCCAGGCAATTGAACAAAAAGAAGAAGGTGAAAGGCTGAGGGGATTACTGGAAGACGTAGTAGTCTATTACCGCCACCAACTTACCCAAACGGAAGCGGGAAAGGTTGCCGCTGCCTACCTCCAGAAACGTGAGCTTACCAAGGATACTATTGAAGCCTTTGGATTAGGATATGCGCCGAATGCCTGGGATTCAGCCCTGGAATATTTTTTATCCAAAGGGTACACGGTTGAAGAACTTGAGGAAGCTGGTTTGCTTTCTGAAAGGGAAGGGGGTGGATATTATGACCGGTTCAGAAACCGCCTGATGATTCCAATCCGGGACCGGAGCGGGAAAATGGCCGGATTTGGGGCAAGAATATTAAATCCCGATGATATGCCCAAATATTTAAACTCGCCCCAAACGCCGATCTTTGATAAAAGCCGGCTTCTCTATGGCCTGGATTCCGCTCGCAAGGAGATCCGCGATGTAGGCCAGGCCGTGATCGTGGAGGGCTACATGGGTGTGATCGGCCCCTACCAGCACGGATTCCGCAATATTGTGGCTCAAATGGGTACTGCCTTAACGGAATACCAACTGCGTATCCTCAAAAAATATACAGATAAATTTATCCTGGCTTTGGACAGCGATGCGGCGGGACAAAAAGCTACCCTGCGGGGTTTAACAATCGCTCGCGAAGCATTGGATCGAACACCAGATATGGTATTTGATGCGCGGGGTTTACTCCACCATGAAGCGAGATTAAAAGCAGATATCCGGGTGCTTACACTGCCGGAAGGCATGGACCCTGATGATGTGGTGAACCAGAATCCAGATCAATGGCAGGAGCTGATAAATACAGCCCAACCTGTTGTGGCTCACGTGATGGATACGCTTGCCAGGGAGCAAGCGCTGGATGACCCGAAGGTGAAGAGTGCAATCGCCTCGCAGGTGCTGCCGTTAATTGATGATATTCCCAACTCAATTGAGCGGGATGCTTACTTCCAACGGTTGTCCCGCATGCTGGAGATCAATGAGAGTGCTCTGCTCAGCTATCGTCCTGAGCGCAAAAAGAGACCGGCTTTAAAAAAGAGGGCCGAACTCCCTGCTGCCAAAGATCCTTCACTCCGCGAGAGGGGCCAACGTACGGGCGAATTGTATGAAGCGCACTGTGTGGGGATTTTGCTTCGTGAACCTGAGTTAATTTACAAAGTGGATCGCGAATTAGGGAAAGAAGGGTTATCCAGGTTTGACGAGAAGGATTTTCAGAATATGGATTTCCAGATCCTGGTGAAATATATTAAAGATGCCCTGGAGCAAAGTGATGAAGAACCCCGGGATTATGTTCTTCACCACCTGCCAGATAATTTTATTGAGATTGTGGATGAGTTATTAATCAAGACTGAGAATCTTGACCCCAAAGCTGATAAAGTGCTGGAAGATTTGATGAGAGCATTTCTTAACCTTAGAAAATGGCAAATTATTAAAAATAATGATCATTACCGGTACCTGCAGGAAGCAGTCCATCAAAATGGGGACTATAAAGCGCTGGAGTACCAGAAAAATATCTCCCATTATTTGCAAGAAAAGCATAAAATAGATAAAGCAATGAAACGTTACACCAGCCGGAGCGCTCCCTTTAATTCCTGAAGGAGGAACAGGAACCGGCAAGTATGTTTACCCATCCCGCTCATTATTGAACTCAACGAGGTAGCAGGCAAGATGCAACAAGAACATACGATCCCAGATCTAGAAGGCGCAAATATCAGAGCTGCTTTGCGCGATGATCCGGTCCAGATGTACTTGAATGATATCGGTACGATCGATCTGCTGGATGTGCACCAGGAATTCTGGTTGGGAGCCCGATTGCTGTCAACCCGCCGGATGGATCGCTTAAAGAGAGAACCTCCGCTGGTAGATATGGACCGGCCCAAAGCGTTTGATATCTACTCGGCGATTTACGATGATTTACGTGTTATGCACCGCCGTATCCGGGAGGATGTGAAGCGGCTTCGAATGGAATGCCCCGATTGGGATGTAATCATTGAGGAAGCCAAAGCGCTGCGTTCAACCTGGTTCCTGGAACCGCCTTCCTATACCCGGGATTACCTGGATAACGGGTTATGGGGGGAAAATGAAGAATGGGGTGGTGTTGCCCGAAATATTTTCCATTTTTTTGTGGCATTTTATTCTTTTCCCACCGAGATTACCAACTGGCTGCAAACCTGGCTGCAGGAAAAAACCAATTTGCCAACACTGCGTAAATTCCAGGAACAACTGCCGCCAGAAGAAAAGCTCCAGATCGAAATTGAAGACTTATGGAGCCGTTATTACGAAGCCTACCAGGCATTAATCCGCCGCAATTTAAAATTAGTCGTCAGTGTAGCCAAACACTATATTGGCCGGGGAAATTCTTTCCTGGATCTGATCCAGGAAGGCAATGTTGGTTTACTGCGGGCTGTATCCAAATTTGATCCCACCCGCGGGTTTAAATTCAGCACCTATGCAACCTGGTGGATCCGCCAGTCCGTCAGTCGTTCGATCGCTGACCAGGCGAGAACAATCCGGATTCCCGTGCATGTTTTTGAAACAGTCACCCAGCTGCTCAGAATCCGGCGGCGGTTAACCCAAGAATTGGAGCATGAACCCACCTTAAAGGAAATAGCCCTGGAAACAGAATATTTGTCAACTGCGGATAAAAAGGAAATCAAGGACCACATACAGGTGGGAGATTATCTTCCTCAGGATTTGCTGCGCAAGTGGCGGGAAGCCACCAGCAAAGTACACAGTTATCTGCGGGCGGCTGAAGATCCCATGTCCCTGGACCGCCCGGTAGGTGATGAGGATGATAATCAACTGGAAGATTTTATCCAGGATGAAGATGCCACTTCCCCCATCGAGGCTACTGCCCAGGAAATGATGAGGGAACAGCTTGGAAAAGCCCTGGATAATCTTACAGTCCGGGAGCGCCAGGTCCTGGAGCTTCGATTTGGATTAATGGACGGAAAAGTACATACCCTGGAAGAAGTTGGCGCCTACTTTGATGTCACCCGGGAACGGATTAGGCAGATTGAAGCGACCGCTCTCCGTAAATTGCGCAGTCCCAACGTGTCCTATAAATTGGAGGATTACGTAGAATGAAGCTGCTCGGGGAAAAGACATCTTACAGCTTCCATGGGACAATTTAATGAAAAAGCGCCTGGGTAATTTTTTTGTGTTGTGCGGTTTGATTTGCCTGGTAATATTCTTTACCTCATCCTCTTTTGTTTTAGATTCTTCAATATTCTTTTTTGGGGGAATTGGTTTAACGTCTCTGGGTTTGTTATTAAAGCGCAGTTCCCGATCCAGGCGGGACAAGGGGAAACGCAGGGGAAGAAAAGCCAGGGAAAAACAGGATCAGGACGAACTGTATGATTGAACCCCTGGAATACAGTCGGAATGGTCCACTGCTCCTGTTTACCCATGCCAACGGTTATCCACCCGAATCCTACAGAACTTTTCTAAATCCCTTTTTATCAGACTATCAGGTTAAAGGACTCTATCTGCGTCCCTTTTGGCCTGAGGCGAATCCTGAATCCGTGTCGGATTGGAGAGTTTTCCGGGATGATTATTTGCTATATCTAGAGAAGGTGGATTCCGAACAGAATAAAACTGAGCCAGAAGTAAATCATGCTAGGGGGATCATTGCGGTGGGACATTCTGTGGGGGCAATGACGAGTCTGATGGCGGCTATAAAACGCCCGGAAATATTTCGGGCTTTGGTACTGATTGAGCCGGTTTTATTTCCCCCGCTAGTTGGCTTAATAATGCGGATGGCAGCCCCTTTTAACATGCTGCGGCAGGCGCATCCAATAATTCGCAGAACACTCTGGCGCAGAGTGTTTTTCTCAAGCAGGGAGGAGATGTTCAGTAATTATAGGGGGAAACCAATCTTTTCCAGGTTATCCGATAATGTGCTGCGGGATTATGTGTCAGGTCTGTCCAGCGATACGCCTGATGGATCTGTCATGTTGAAGTATAGCCCAGCCTGGGAAATGAAAATTTATGAGACCAGCGGAATTGCGGATGGGTATGTATGGAAAAATTTACCAAAAATTCCCTGCCCGGTATTGATTCTCCGTGGAGAGGAATCATATATATTAAGAGCAAGGGTTGTTTGGATGATGGAAAAGCTGCTTCCATACGGGCAGGCTTTTAACATGACAGACACAGGTCATCTGGCTCCCCTTGAAGCGCCTTCCCGGACAGCCCAGTTGGTAATTGAGTTTTTAAAATCTGTGTAGGGGATATTTTCTGGGAAAACAGGGAAAGGTATTTCCTGTATCAATAGCCCATTTCATTGATATTTCTTTTGTAAAAGTTCCTTATCATAGGGAGCCCCGCGGTGATCACAGTTTTCTCGCGGGCACAGCTCACAATTTGAAAAGCCGCTCTCAGAGGCAAAACGAATACCTGACACCGTCTGGTTCGGAATCATTAACAAACTTTCAAGCAGCTTAACCCCAATCGCTTCTTCAGGATTTCCTAATAATTTAAACAAAGAGCGTTGAGCATTGATAGGCCAATCTTTCAGTGATCCTGGATTCATGGTCGCAGTTTTACCTAATTGGTAGGTTTCTTTGAGGTAAGAAAGAAGAGCTTCCCCAGCGACCCACAGCGCCATCTGGCTGATTTCTTCGGCGTAAAATACTTCCAGCATATCATCCTTGGTATTTTTCCAATCGTACAGCTCTCTTCCACTGGTCGCGATATAGGGAAACACCCGATGAAGCCCAATCAGATTTACACTTAATATTCGGCTGTCCATGCGTATGCCGCCCAGAACCACGCCATTCTCATCTCTCTCATCGATTCCAGTGATGGTATACATTGCTCGCGGCCGACCGATACGCTGGGCTTCTTTGACTAGTTTAAGAACTTGCCCTTCATTTTTACTCCCTTCTCTTACATGGAGTTTTTTTAGCACCGATTGGGGAGATACCGTAAATTCGATTTGATCCAGGATAAAAGGGTCCATATTTTCTCGGATTTGACTTAAGGATAGAGTATTCATTGTAGCATGACCGGGTGGAAACGACATCACGGAGCAATCTGATTTTGGTCGCTGGACAGGTTTGCCAAGGCTAGTGAGCTGACAGGGCTGCACTCCGCTTCCGTGCTACAATATGGGGGTATTGCTGAGATTATTAAAAAGACTATGTTTTTACTTGCGATTCTGCCTATCTTTGTCATTTTGATCCTGATGGTTGGGTTCCGTTGGAAGGCATCCAGAGCCGGGGGAGCCGGCTATCTGACCGCCCTTCTGATTGCCTGGATTTGGTTTGGGATCAATCTCGAAACCCTTGCTTATGCCCATGCGAAGGCAGTGTTTTTGATCCTGGATGTGCTGCTCATCATCTGGACCGCTTTCTTGTTATTCCGGGTCGTGGATGAAGCTGGCGGGATTCGAGTACTAAGCGAATCTCTTCCCTACCTGACTGTGGACAAAGGCTTGCAGGCCATGCTGATTGGCTGGATTTTCGCTTCCTTTTTACAAGGAGTGGGCGGTTTTGGTGTCCCGGTTGCTGTGATTGCCCCCATCCTGGTGGGATTGGGATTTTCTCCCTTAAGTGCGGTTGTGATTCCATCTCTAGGCCATACCTGGGCAGTGACATTTGGATCGCTAGGCGCATCCTTTAATGCCATGATGGCCGCCACAGGGTTGGGATGGGAGGTCCTGGCTTCACCAGCGGCGATTTTCCTGGGTATTACTGGTCTGTTTGTTGGTCTTGCTACCATCCTGGCAGCAGGAGGGTGGGGAACAGTCCGTCGCCTGGTAGGGCCGATCCTGGTTGTTGGGTTAGTCATGTCGTCCGCGCAATACCTGACTGTGACCATGGGTTTATGGAATATTGGCGGGTTGGTTGGCGGAACGGCCGGATTAATGATTGGCATTCCGCTCGCCATGGTTTATAAAACTAAGACTCAATCCCAGGAAAAACTGGACTGGCGGCCGCTGCTGATTTCCCTGGCCGGATATGGTGTCCTGGTTGCTCTGACATTAATTATTCAACTGGTCACTCCGATCAAAGATTTCTTGAGCCAGGTTCAATTTGGATTTACATTTCCTGCCACATCAACCAATGTTGGATACATTGTGCCGGCCGGCCCCGGAAGGCAGATAACCATTTTTCGACATGCCGGCATGATATTGCTGGTATCCTCTGCCGCGGCTTATCTGATATTTAAAGGCGCTGGATGGTACTCCCCCGGGGCGTTCCCAAGGATCATTCGCAGTACAGGAAAACGAGTGATATCTTCCAGTGTGGGCATAACTTCTATTGTTATGATGGCTGTGATCATGCAGCATGCGGGGATGACCGATACCTTGGCGCGGGGATTTTCTGCCTCGATTGGCTGGTTTTACCCGGCGTTATCCCCCTGGATTGGCGCCCTGGGCGCAGTGATGACTGGCAGTAATGCCAATTCGAATCTGGTCTTTTCTGCCCTGCAACTTCGGACAGCCGAGATCCTGGGACTGCCTGCCGGGATTATTCTGGCAGCTCAGACAACCGGAGGTGCACTCGGCTCGGTGGCATCGCCTACCAAGGTCATCGTCGGTGCGAGCACGGCAGGAATGGAAGGTCAAGAAGGGGACATCTTGAGAAAATTATTACCAGCCATTTGTGTGCTGCTCTTAATTGTCAGCATTATGACCATGATCGGGATAAACCTGATATGAAACAGCTCTCATCCTGGTTAAACCGGAGGCCGACTCTTTTTTATTTGATAGTGTTTATATTAATGATCGTTCCGGGTATCGTTGTGTTTTTTGCTGCCCAGACAGGCAGTGGGATCGGGACGGTAATATTTCTTGGTCTGGTGATCCTGGCTAATGTGGCAGTGGTTCTTAACTAAATCTTTGGAACAGCGTGGGGGTAATTATAGTAGCTGAAAATTATGCCATGTAAGGCATATTGACCACAACCCATCTAAAGTGTTGTCTTATTTATAAATGATTTAAACTGGAATATGAAAGATATGGAGATCGTTTAATGGTGGATCCAAAGATAAAATCTTGGAAATCTTATTTATTTGTTATTGTTCAAATTGTTAGCCTCGGATTAATAACAATTTCCGGCCCATTATTTTCAGAGAATAAATGGCTTTTGTTCGTTGAAATGATGGGTTTAGGTCTGGGAATCTGGTCAATTATCATCATACGTCCAGGTAATTTTAACATAACACCTGATCCGCTTTCTTGGAGTAAGCTTGTCAAGGTAGGTCCGTACAGGACAATCCGACACCCAATGTATCTGGCTCTTCTACTGACCACCCTCCCCTTGATAATAACAAGCTTCAGTATTTTTCGGCTATCTATCTGGATGATGTTACTTTTGGACCTGGTCCTGAAGATAAAGTATGAAGAAACACTGCTTCTGGAAGCTGTGGATGGCTATGAAAATTATCTGAATGAATCCTACAAAATAATTCCTTTTGTCTATTAATCGATTAACATGTATATAGAGAAGTATGATTGCAACTGCTTTCATTCCTCGCGAATGAGGAAGTTCCCTATTAATATGATAGGAATTGAGAGCAGAGATAACCATAATTAGGAGTGAGGACAATTAATTGATTTTCCCTCTGATTTAACCGGGTGGTCCGGTGAGGGAGAGGGGTTTTATATTTTATGCAAGAAGTAGCGATTATTGGCATCGGTCAGGTACCGGTAGCTGAGCACTGGGATAAAAGGCTGGTTGAATTGGCAGGGGATGCGATATTCGCGGCCCTGGAAGACGCTGAATTAAGCCGGGTGGAAGCGCTTTATGTCGGAAACATGATGGCTGGCCAGCTGGATAAACAATGTCATCTTGGCGCCTTGGTATCCGACTGGGTTGGATTAAGGGGAATTGAGGCAATGACCGTTGAGGCGGCTTGTGGGTCTGGAGCTTTGGCATTACGAACCGCGATGATCGCTGTCTCATCGGGGATCGTAAGCAGCGCCCTGGCTGTCGGAGTTGAAAAAATGACCGACACCTCTCCCATGGAAACTACCGCTGCTCTGGCAACAGCGGCGAGCGCTGACTGGGAAGGTATCCATGGAGTAACATTTGTGGGATTAAACGCGCTGATAATGCGCAGGTATATGTATGAATATGGCTGGAAGCATGAGGATTTTGCTCCTTTTTCCATAAATGCCCATGCCAATGGTGTCCATAATCCCAATGCCCGTTTTCAGTCACCGATCACAAAAGAAATGTATACTAAAGCGGCCATGATCGCGGATCCAATTAATCTCATGGACGCTTCACCGATTGGTGATGGAGCTGCGGCTGCTGTAGTGGTCCCGGCGGATCTAGTAAAGGGGCGGAAAGGAAAACCGAATATTAAAATTGTAGGATCCGCTGTCGCCACTGACAGCCTGGCGGTCCATGACCGGCAGGATCCCTTATGGCTGAAAGCAGCCGAAAAATCAGCCAAAAAAGCTTACCAACAAGCTGGTGTAGAACCGAATGAGATTGATTTTTTTGAAGTCCACGATGCTTTTTCGATCATGTCCTCACTTTCCCTGGAAGCCTGCGGTTTTGCTGAGCGGGGGCAGGGCCCCCGGTTGGCTCTGGAAGGAGAAATCACTCCCCAGGGAAAAATCCCGATCACGACCATGGGAGGCTTAAAAGCCAGGGGACACCCCGTGGGTGCCACCGGCATGTATCAGATAGCCGAGACAGTACTCCAGCTGCGCGGTGAAGCGGGTCCTGCACAGATAAATGGCGCCAAGATTGGCATGGCCCAAAATATCGGCGGCAGCGGCGCGACCATCATCACCCATATCTTAAAAGCAGACTAACAAGATCTTTTGATTAGATTTCCCCCTCCTGCACTGGCTGCCAAAGAACACTCCGAATGGTTTATATTATCTCTCCCATTACTCCGAAAGATGCCCAGGAAATTTCAGCCTGGACCTATGATCCTCCCTACGATCTGTACAGTATGTCCAGCGAGGATATCCCTGGATTTTTACGGGCAGAATACCGCTACCATATCCTGCTGGATGAAGATACAAATCTGGTAGGCTATTGTTGTATTGGAGAGGATGCCCGGGTCCAGGGGGGGGACTATACCCGGGGGGAGCCGGAAGTTCTGGATCTGGGGATTGGTTTACGACCGGATCTCACCGGCAAAGGTTTAGGAAGGGGTTTTGTGAAGGAAATATTAGCCTTTGCTTATCAAGCTTACCATCCCAGAACCTTCAGAGTAACTGTCGCGGCTTTTAATCAGCGTTCTCTACGGACGTTTCAGGGATTAGGGTTTAAGGAAACCCACCAGTTCACCAGGGATTTGGTAAAAATAAAATTTTTCCAGCTGGAAAGACCTGTCGGGAACAGTATTTCGAACAATACTCTGTAAGTTTTTACTACATTATTGGAAAATATGGAGGATTATCTGATGACAAATTTGGCTTCAAAACCCTTCCTTCCCTTCCGAGGAGATGAAAAACCCCTCTCTCCTGAACAGATCGAAGAATACCTGGATCAACTTCCAGATTGGAAAATCGTTGAAAGGGAAGGTATTCCCCGTTTGGAAAGAAGTTTCCCTTTTCCGGATTTTAAGGGAGCGCTTCATTTCACCAACCAGGTAGGGGAAATGGCCGAGGAAGTGGACCACCACCCCGCGATTCTGGTCAGCTGGGGAAGGGCTGCTGTCAGTTGGTGGACCCATGTGGTCAATGGATTGCATGAAAATGATTTTATTATGGCAGCCAGGACAAATGATCTTTATCAATAACCCGGGATGGTCAAGCGGAATTTCAGGAAGGCAGTATGAGACTAACATCAAAAAAAGAAATAAAAAACGCACTTTCCACACCTCAGGGAGAAATAATATTTGAGCTGATCGGCAAACAAAAACTTTCAGGAGGGACATCAAAACACAGCCTTGCTCAGGTCATCATACCTCCCGGAAAATCATCCGCCCTGCATTACCATAAAAAATCAGAGGAAACCTACTTTATTCTGGAGGGGGAAGGATGGATGAGAATCGATCAGCGAGAATTCTCCCTTCAACCCGGCCAGGCTTGTTTAATCGAACCTGGCGAACAACATCAAATCATAAACCAGGGAAAAACCGACTTGGAATTTTTAGCGATCTGTGCCCCGGCCTGGGTTCCGGAAGATTCGTTTGAGGTGGAAGGATAAAAAATAAGGTTCCTGGAGCTTTTAGAAACTCTGGAAGCTTTTTATTATCTAGGGACCAAGTCCCTTTTTCAGACTCCGTGAATTTTTTAATTCGGATTAAGCATGCTGGAGAAGCGGTTGAGAATTTCTTGAATGTTTTTCTCCCCCTCTACGCTTAAGAGGATAGCATCTTCAGGACAGATTTCCACACATCGTCCGCATCCACGGCATTCCAGGGAAATTTCAGCCCTTCCGTTCTCGACCGATATTGCTTCCGCAAAACAGACTCCATCCGCACACAGACCGCAGCCGGTGCAGTCCTCTGTAACCTGAATTTGAACACCCGGCATCCGGACTATCTTTTGGCTGATTTTTGGATTAAGATCAGGGACAATTCCCCATAAACAGCAGCAGGGACAGCAATTGCAGATTGTCATTAACTGTTCACTCGGTGTTGCGCCCAGCCAGATTGAATCCAGACGGTTGCGTCCGATCATGTGGACAAGCCCGGCTTCCCGGCACTGCCGGGCATGAGCAAGAGCTTCCTCTTTGCTGACCAGTTTCCCCAACTTGGAATTGATCTGTAAAACAGGCTCTCCTAAAAAGATGCAGCCTAGTTCCTGGGGGTAATCCTGGCAGTTGTCTGCTTCCCGGCAAATGCAAAAATCCATAATCCAGTGATGGCTGGCCTGGTTGATGTAATGCTCGACTGCCTGGGAAGGGATAATGACACTTTCCGGTGACTCCAGTGGGGCATTTATCTGGATGGTGTGATCAATCGGCAAATATACAATATCATCCCCCCGGAAGATGATATGATCGATCATTTCTCCCACCAGGGGGATACGGGTCATTTTCGCCAGAGCTCGGCGGCTGGGATAAATCCTCTTCAGGAAGTTGACAAACCAGATGGGTCGGGACATATTCAGTAATTTGGTTCCCGTAATTAATAATATGAAAGGATTATACTCGAGTTATTAGATATGCTGCCAGAGTCCAGTATTCTGTAATCCGTGTTCAGGTTTTGTTAGCCTTGATAATGATTGCTGCATACTGATTGCTGATTACAATCCTTCTTCCCCTGTTTAGCGAGTATGGTAAACTGACAGCGATGGAGCAAAAAACGTTAAACACACTGGAATATCCCCGGATTTTATCCGCCTTGGTGGATTTATGTCATTTTAATCCTGCCCGGGAAAGAGCCGCCCAACTACAGCCGCTGACTGATCTTGATGAGGTTGAAATCCTTCAGGATGAAACTGCTGAAGCGCTGGTGTTATTAACACTGCATCCCGGCACAACCATAGGGGGGGCGAGAGATCTGCGGCCAATCCTTGAGGATGCTGTCCGGGGTGTTATTCTTGAGCCCAACCGGTTGCTGCAGGTTAAGGATACGCTGGTGGCTGCCAGAAACTTAAAACGCTTTATGAATAAGGAGCCGGGGCAATCTCCCAGACTGGAAGGGATAACCAACCAGCTGCCTGATTCTTTAGGTCTGGTGAGTTTAATAACTAAGGTGATCTCAGAGAAGGAAGAGGTACTGGACACCGCTTCGCAGAAATTATCTCAGATTCGCCGAGACTTAAAAGTACAGCACAACCGGTTAAAAAAACGCATGAACCAGATGCTTAAAAAACCGGAGGTTGCTAAGTATCTGCAGGAATCCATTATTACCCAACGGAACGGGCGGTATGTGCTGCCGATAAAAGCGGACGCCCGAGCGCAACTACCCGGAATTGTGCATGACCAATCCACATCCGGCGCAACAATTTATGTTGAGCCACAGGATATGGTTGAATCCAATAACAACTTCCGGAAATTGGAACTGGATGAGCGGGATGAGGTGCGCAGGATCCTTGCTGATTTGACTCAAAAGGTTGGGGAGCAGGCCCCAATCCTGGGCGAAATGATAGAAACTCTGACCATACTGGATCTGGCATTTGCTAGGGGAAGATATGCTGCTGCCGGCGGTGCGTTCCGTCCGGTCATTAAACCCTTTCCTAAAAAGATCCCCAAAGGGCATCCCGGGGTTATCTTGCGTTTATTTGGGGCTAAACATCCTTTATTGAACCCATTGGATGTTGTGCCAATTGATATTGCCCTGGATGATAAAACCTATGCTTTGATCATTACCGGTCCCAATACAGGGGGAAAGACCGTGACCTTAAAAACTGTCGGTTTGTTGGTATTAATGGCCCAAACCGGCCTTCATATCCCGACCGCAGCGGGTTCGGAGCTGAGTCTGTTCTCCAATGTTTACGCAGATATCGGGGATGAACAATCTATTGAACAATCCCTGTCAACATTTTCAGGGCACATTACCAATATAATTGATATCCTGGAAAAAGTTGACCGCAAGTCCCTTGTCATCCTGGACGAGCTTGGCGCTGGTACTGATCCACAAGAAGGGGCTGCCCTGGCCCGCTCTTTAATGTCTACCTTGCTCGAGCGGGGCATTACCACCCTGGTTACTACCCATCACCCGGATTTAAAAGCCTTTGCCCATGCTACCCCAGGGGTAATAAACGCTTCAGTTGAATTTGATCTGAAAAGCCTGCGTCCGACCTATCATTTAACAGTCGGACTTCCCGGCCGTTCCAATGCTTTGGCAATTGCCAGCCGCCTGGGACTTCCCGAGGAGATTGTTAACAAAGCCAGGGGGACGTTGGATCCGGCAGATCTGCAGGTGGATGATTTACTGGATGATATCCACCGGCAGCGAAGGTTGGCAGAAGAAGCCCGCCAGGCGGCAGATAGGGCCCGGGAAGAAGCGGAAGGGCTGCACAGACAACTGGCGGATCGCCTGCTTGAGATTGAGGATGAGCGGCGGGACACGCTTGAAAAAGCCCGCCGGGAAGCGAAACAATCTGTGCAGGAGCTGCAGGAAGAACTCCAGGAAATTCAATCGGAGATAAAAAAAGAAAAAGACCCGGAAGAGAAATTAGGAGTATTAAGTGAAAAAATCTCCCAGGTGGAAAGAGAAGTTTCCCAACCTGTCTCTCGCATAAAACCGGATATAGCTCTCCCGCAGCCAGGAGGTCCAATCGGGGAGGGCGACCGCGTGTATATCCGGTCGCTTGGGAAAAAAGGAATTGTGCTCTCGGTAGCTGGAGAGGATGTGGAATTAAAATTGGGGAATATACGGGTTCGGGCGCAGAAAGCTGATTTGGAGCATGCCATAGATCAGGACCAGGTTCAACTGGAAATAACGCCCCCATCCATCGTCCGGACACCCAAAGATAGAGCCTCACCCGGGATTGAGCTTGATTTGCGTGGTCAGCAAGTTGACGAAGCCTTAGAAAACCTGGGATATTATCTTGATAAAGCCTTTTTGGCGGGATTGCCCTGGGTCAGGATCATTCATGGGATGGGAATGGGACGCTTAAGAAGTGCTGTCCGACAGGTACTCAAGACTCATCCGCAGATAAAAACATTTGAAAGTGGTAAAGAAAATGAAGGGGGAGACGGGGTGACCATTGTGAGTTTTCAGGAATAATCCATATATCCCGGGAACATAATCTACCCCGGATACGTCATAAGTATGGAAATCAAATACTATTAATGATGGAGGTACTTATGAAGATTATTACTAATCTGCAAAAAACGACCCTGCTGCTTGCTGCTGGATTATTTACTTTAGTAATGACAGGATGTGCCATTTTGAATTCAACTTTACCTGATACCGGGAAAGCCCAGGTGCTGGAATCAAATAAGCCGCGGGTAGATATAGGAAATATTCCTCCTACCGATCTTAAAAAGTTGGCGGAAGGCAATACGTCCTTCGCCCTGGATCTCTACCACAAGCTCCAATCTAATACTGGCAACCTGTTTTATTCTCCTTACAGCCTTTCAGCAGCCCTGGCAATGACCTATGCAGGAGCAGAGGGAGGCACAGCTGAGGAAATGGCTGCTGTTCTAAAATTCCTGCTCCCCCAGGAAGGTCTGCACCCCGCCTTTAATGCCCTGGATCAAAAGCTGACTGACCTGGCGGAAATTGAAATCCCGGAGGGTCAGGGGGACCCATTCCAGCTGAATATTGCCAATGCGATCTGGGGACAGAAGGATTTCCATTTTGAAGAGGATTTTCTGGATATCCTGGCTGAAAACTATGGAGCCGGGTTAAGGCTGCTGGATTTTATCTCCAAGCCAGAAGATTCCAGGGTGACCATCAATCAGTGGGTCAGTGATGAAACCAAGGAAAAAATCCAGGATTTAATTCCCCAGGGGGGCATAACCAGTGATACCCGGATGGTACTGAGTAATGCCATTTATTTTAAGGCAACCTGGTCGAAGACATTTATGCAGAACCGGACAGAAGAAGGGATATTTTACGGACTGGATGGGGAGGAGATCTCAACCCAGATGATGAAAACCGGGACTGATGCTTCCTTCCGGTATTTTCTGGGGGAGGGTTACCAGGCGGTGGAATTGCCATACACTGGGAACCAGGCATCCATGCTGGTGATAGTACCTGACCGGGGAAACTTTGAGGAATTTGAGAACCAATTATCCAGTAATACACTAAACCAGATTCTTAATAGTTTAGCTTATTCTCCAGTTGCCCTGACATTTCCCAAGTTTGAATTTGAGTCGGAGATCAGTCTGGCGCAGATTCTGGCTGAAATGGGAATGCCTACTGCCTTCAGCGACACGGCGGATTTCTCCGGTATGATAGGGTCAAAAGAGCTGTTTATCTCAGATGTTTTCCATAAGGCGTTTGTCAGCGTTGATGAGGAAGGCACAGAAGCCGCAGCGGCAACTGCGATGGAGATGGCGACAAGCGCCATGCCCGAATCACCAATCGAACTTACTGTTGACCGTCCATTCCTGTTTCTGATCTGGACTCAGGAGACAGATACGATTTTGTTTATCGGTAGGGTGGTAAGCCCGTAGTAAAAAATCCTGGATCTGGAATCCTTTAAGAATTAGGGATATTCCAATACGGTTTGAGTCAGGGGATGCCCATTTACAGCATCCCCTTTTGTATTTAAATCCCCTATAGTCGCTAAAACTTTACATAGTGTAAAGTACCCTTGACAACATTCTCTGATGGTTGTATAATGAATGTGTCAAGTATGCTTTACATAAGGAGAATAATAAAATGAAAAACGCAGATCAGATTAACTCTACTCCTGAAGAAACCAAGAACGTAATCACGGCAAGTATCGCTGGGGCTTCTTTGGGGCTTTTGTATGCCTATGGTTTCGAAATCAGCCTGGTTATTGGCCTGGTTGCTGGAGCATTATTCGGCGCTGCGATTGGATTTCGCATCAGCCGCAAACCTCCGAAGATGCGCTATCCAATGGCTTTATTCCGACGTATCCTCATCGCAGCCACTATTCTTCTCTTGACCAGCTTTGGATACAGTTATCTGCTTGATCAGGAGATCAGTCAATCGCAGAAGCTCTGGGCAGCTGTTCTTCCCTTGCTTGGATGGGCTTCCCTTGTCGTTAGTATCGGCATGGCGATTGCCAGCATGGATGAATTACAGCGACGCATCCAGACCGAAGCAATTGCCATCAGCTTTGCGGGGACGGCTATTTTTGTCGGGGGTTATGCGCTCTTCCAATTTGCCGGATTATCTGAGGTCAACGTTGGACTGGTTTTGCTGGTCATGTCGTTTACATGGTTGTTTGGAAAATTGTGGACACTGTGGAGATATCGGTGAAAAGTCGATTAAAAGTCTTACGGGCGGAAAGAAACTGGTCTCAGGCAAAATTGGCTGAAGCCCTGGATGTCTCTCGACAAACTGTTAATGCTATTGAGACAGGGAAGTATGATCCCAGCCTGCCGTTGGCATTTAAGATGGCGAAACTTTTTAACTGTTCTATTGAGGAAATTTTCACGCCAGATGAGGTTAAGGAATGAAAACCTCTTGTGGGTAATTATCCAAAACTGATGTCTGAGTTATTAAGACGTCAGTTTTGTTTTATCTAAATCCAATTAAGATTGATGTAGGTTGGTTGATTTTACCAAGCCCTCGGTGAGGGCGCAGTTTTTGGCCAGGTGATTTATCACCTGACTGTCTGAATTCCAGGGAGGATAATTGTTTGCGCAGGAGAACATGAGATAGAAAAACCACAAATGCTCTGAGTGCCCGTCCCCCTTTACCAACGCTCGTAGCTCCCGTCCACCTTAGCCAATACTCATAGCACCTGTCACCGGGTGCGTTTGGTATTATGACCTCGCCCGGGCCTGTCCTGAGCTAGTTGAAGGGACGGGTGAGGGAGCGCCTGCAGCTGGATATCGAACAAAAACACCTCCCAGTTTACATAATTCGAGAGGTGTTTTTATTTTGTGTCCTGTCCTTGGGATTCAGTTCAAATATTGATTACGGATACTTTTTATTCACTTGATCCCAGCCTGTTATATTCTTCTTCTGCAACCTCGGGATCAAGTTTCTGGAACAATGGTTTTGGTTTGTGAAACGGGCTTCCCGCGGCTAGTTCGCTGGTCTGCCATTCACAGGGGGTAACCCCATGGCGATACCGCAGCACTTCATGGATTCCAAGATTGTCTTCCACGGTCTCGGTGTATTGCTCTCCAAACAGGGGTGTTTCATATCCCAGAGTGTGATGAAGCTGTTCGCAGGTGAACGGGAGTACCGGAGCGAAGAGGATTTTTAGAGAATCGATCGCTCTGATCGCTGTATAAATGGATTTGCCTGCAGCATCTTTATCTTCTTTGATTTCAAACCAGGGAGCTTTGTCATCCAGGTATTTATTTACTTCTCCAGCCAACAGCATGGTTTCTGTGAGGGCTGCCCTGAGTTTTACCCGGTTGTATAAATCACTTACCTTATTAAACCCGCTCTGAATGGTATCCAGGATTTTTTGGTCATCCGGTCGTAATTCGCCCGGTTCGGGAATTATTCCATCCCATTGTTTATGAGCGAAGGATAAGACCCGGTTCACCAGGTTTCCCCAGGTGGCAACCAATTCATTGTTGTTCCGGGAGACAAATTCTTTCCATTCCCAATCCGCGTCCCTTGTTTCAGGCATATTGGCTGTCAAGTAATAACGCAGGGGATCCGGATCGTAGCGGGATAGAAAATCCAATCCGTCAACTACCCAATTCCTGCTGCCGGAAATCTTTTTTCCTTCCATATTTAAGAATTCATTGGCGGGCACATCGTAGGGAAGGATCAGATCGTGTTGATCGTCTTCATCAAACAAGGCGCCGAATGTGTTCCCTACCCCGGCTAATTCAGCCGGCCAGATGACAGCATGGAAGGGTATATTATCCTTGCCGATAAAATAATAAGCCCGGCTGTCGGGGTTATACCACCACTCCTTCCAAGCTTCTTCGTTCCCTGAAAGTGCGGCCCACTCTATTGCCGCTGAAAGATAGCCGATTACTGCTTCGAACCAGACATAAAGGCGTTTTTCTTCCCAGCCTGGAACTGGTACCGGTATACCCCATTTCAGGTCCCTGGTGATAGCCCGACCGCGCAGGTCTTCCGCCAGGATCTGCCCCAGTGATTGGCGGAGAACATTTGGCCGCCAATAGCCTTCCCGTTTTTTCAGGAACTCAACAATTTGAGGTTGAAGGGCTCCCAGGTCAAGATAAAAATGCTCCGTATCCCGCAGTTCCGGGGTCGAACCATCCATTTTGGAATGTGGATCAATGAGCCCGTTAGCCTCCAGCAGATTACCGCATTGATCACATTGATCTCCCCGGGCGTTTTCAAAGCCGCAGATGTAGCAGGTCCCTTCCACATAACGGTCGGGAAGGAAACGTTCCTGGGAGGTTGAATACCACTGCTTCTGAGTTTCGGTATAGAGGTATCCTTTTTCTTTTAAAGCGCTGAACATGGTTTGAGCAACCCGGAAATGATTTTGAGTATGGGTGCTGGTGAACAGATCATAGCTTAACCCGGTCTTTTGGAATAAGTCCAGAAATTTATGGTGGTATTTCTGATACACTTCTTCCGGCGTACATCCTTCTTCGTCAGCCCGGACAGTGATGGGAGTACCGTGTGAATCAGATCCTGAAACCATCAGCACTTGATTGCCCAGCAACCGGTGATAGCGGGCAAAAATATCCGCCGGCAGGTAAGAACCGGTAATATTTCCGACATGGATATCAGCGCTGGCGTAGGGCCAGGCGACTGCAACCAGGATATTTTTTTTCATAATTCACTCCCAATCTGTTTACAAGATAAAAAAAAGCTGTCCTTTATGGACAGCCTTTTCATTTTTCCGAAGTTTTATCAGCGATGATTCCCCGGTTGGATGGCTGCCCGACGCAAAGATGGGCTGGACATGCCCATCTGCATGACGATACTGATCACACAAGCCATTAAAACCAACAGGAATAGGAAACTCACGCTAAATACCACCTTTCTTTTGTACTAGTTCTTCCCTTCTAGTCTATATGTGGAAAGGGGATTTGTCAACCCTCCCAGACTCGTATTGTACATCCAGAATAGAAGGAGCACAGTCCTTCAAATACGGTATACTAAATCTACCAATCACAATCTGCATTTAGGTACGTTGGCAGGAGGATTTTGGATTTATTCTATTTTTTGAATATTGTTCTGTCACCTGCTGATTTCACTTTCCTGGTTCTTGCTTATGAGACCGGATCTCCCGGATGATTTTTATTCCCGGGGGAAGATGTGGGAAATAATTATCAGTCTCAATTCCCGAGGAGAATATTGTGACCCCTTTAAACAATATCCGGATTGTGGATATCACCCGGGCTATGGCCGGACCCTATTGCACCATGATGCTGGGAGATTTTGGCGCCGATGTAATCAAGGTAGAACGTCCAGGATCAGGCGATGAAAGCCGCGGGTGGGGACCGCCATTTGTAGGAGAAGCTTATGGTCCTTATCCCGGAACATCAGCTTATTATCTTTCCGTCAACCGGAATAAACGAAGTTTTACTGTCAACCTCAAAGCTCCCGAAGGGCAGGAGATAATCCACCGCCTGGTTAAGGTTTCCGATGTATTTATTGAAAACTTTAGAACCGGAGTTTTGAAAAAAATGGGGTTGGGTGTTGAGGAGTTAACTGCTGAAAACCCCCGATTAATTTACTGTTCGATCAGCGGCTACGGCCGAACCGGTCCTTATAGTGAGCTTCCCGGTTATGACGCGATCATTCAGGCTGAGGGGGGCATGATGGGGATTTCCGGACCTGTTGAAGGTCCGCCTTCCCGGGTTGGGATTCCGATCATTGATATCACCGCCGGAATGTTTGCTTCATCGGCGATCATGGCTGCCCTGGTAGAACGAGGTCAATCTGGAAAGGGACAGCACATCGATGTCTCGCTGTTTGATTCCCAGGTTGCCTTGCTGGCAAATGTCGCATCCAATTATCTGATCGGTAAAATGCCTCCCAAAAGATTAGGGAACGCCCATCCCAATATTGCTCCTTATGAACTGTTCCAAGCCCAGGATAAGGATTTTGTGGTGGGTGCTGCCAATCAAAGGCAGTGGGAGCACCTTTGTGAGGCGATTAATCAATCCCAGCTAAAGGATGATCCACGCTTTAAAACAAATCAAGACCGGGTTAAGAATCGTCAGGATTTGGTTAACCTTCTTAATGAGACCTTTTCTGACCGAAAGGCTGAAGAGTGGTTGGATCTATTCCGGAGCGCTGGTTTGCCCTGCGGACCCATTAATCAACTTCCGGAGGTATTTAATCATCCGCAGGTTGATGACCGCGAACTTATCCTCCAGGTGGAGGATCCAGCTGCCGGCACAATTCCCCTCACCGGGTTTCCCTACAAACTCTCCCGCACCCCGGCCGTTATTCATCACACACCACCCCGGTTAGGAGAGCATAATTTGGAGATCCTGGTGGACTTATTGGGGTACAGCCCGGACCAGGCAGACACTTTCCAGGAACAAGGTGTAATCTGATTAAGGAAAGTGTTTTTCTTTTTAAGAGAGCTGGGTAAAGTACAGTACAGGTAAAGATCAGGAAGGTTTTATGTCCTCAATAAAAACAGAAATCCGTTCCGGGGCTTATTATGATTCCATCATTTTAATGCAGCTGCAGCGCTCTCTGGCGGATCTTCCCCAGGTTCTTGACGCAGGAGTCGTGATGGGCACGGAAGCCAATAAAGACCTGCTGGGTCAAGGCGGATTGCTGGTCGATGAGATTATGGGAGCAGGAGGGGACGACCTGGTTATTGTGGTTAAAGCATCCAATGCCAAAGAGGCGCAGAGGGCTCTGGAAAAAGTTGATGAGCTGGTCGCTGCCAGGAGGAGCCGGGACACTGCAGGGAGTGATTTTTTACCCAAAAGCCTGGAGTCTGCGGTAAAAATGCTGCCGGATGCTCACTGGGTTCTAGTTTCAGTGCCTGGGCGATATGCCGCCGGTGTCTCCCGGGAAGCCTTGGGTCTGGGTAAACATGTTTTCCTCTACAGTGATAATGTAAAGCTGGAGGAGGAAATTGAACTTAAAAAACAGGGCGCGGAGAAAGGGTTGCTGGTTATGGGGCCAGATTGCGGCACGGCGATTGTTAATGGGATTGGACTGGGATTTGCCAACCATGTTCAAAAAGGGCCCATTGGCATGGTTGCCGCCTCAGGGACAGGATTGCAGCAGGTTTCCGTCCGGATCCATCAATTAGGAAGCGGCCTCACTCATGCTCTTGGCACGGGAGGACGGGATCTTTCTTCCCAGGTCGGCGGCCTCACAGCCCGGATGGCTTTGGACCTGCTGGAGCGCGATCCGGAAACCAAGGTAATCGTGCTGGTGTCAAAACCTCCTGATCCTCAAGCAGCAGATGGATTAATTAATTATGCCAGGCAATTAAGTAAACCCGTAGTGGTCAATTTTATTGGCTATCCCTCGGTTCTACACCAGGTTGATAATCTGTACTTTAGAACAACCTTTGATGACACAGCCGCTGCAGCAGTAGAACTAGCAGCCGCTAAGGGATCAGGACAACCCGAACAGGATCTGCCGCTGGATCGATTTGCGGATGACCAAAAATTTTTACGGGGATTGTTTTCCGGTGGAACCCTGGCTTATGAAGCATTGTTAATCCTGGATTATTATTTACCCGGCGTATACTCGAATGTGCCCATTAAAAAGGAATTTCGCTTAAAAAACTCCCTTGTCAGCGAAGGGCATACAATCGTTGATTTGGGAGAGGATGAATTTACAGTTGGCCGGCTGCATCCCATGATGGATCATGAATTGCGGATTAAACGTTTGGAAACCGAAGCGGAAGACCCGGAAACAGCCTTGATCTTTCTGGATGTTGTACTGGGTTATGGATCTCACCCGGACCCAGCCGCTGAGCTGGCGCCGGTGATCGAAACCGCCCGTTCCAAAGCCGAAAAATCCGGTCGCTACCTTGAGGTCGTGGTTGTGATTTCCGGAACCGATGCTGACCCGCAGGATATGAAATCCCAGGAAGAGCGCTTCCAGGCGGCAGGAGCCCGGGTATTTCACAGCAATGATGCTGCTGTTCGGTATGCGGGAAGATTAGTTCGGTCTTTGGAAGGAAAAGAACAACCGTCTTCCCCGGCATTCTCTCCGGTTGACCTGAAATCATTAACGGGTGATTTTTCCGCCATCAATGTGGGGTTGGTATCATTTACAGAAAGCCTGTTATCTCAAAATGTCAGTGCAGTCCAGGTTGATTGGAAACCTGCGGCTGGTGGGGATACTGATTTAATGGCTCTGCTGGAGAAGATGAAAGGATAGAGGAGGAAATTCCTGATGAAAGAATTCACAGCGGCTTGTGTGCAAATAGCGATTACTCCCAACGATACCCGGGCAAATATCCTTAAAAGTATCCAGTGGTTAAAAAAAGCAGTTGCTGAATATCAGGCGGAGTTAGTTGTATTTCCTGAGACGGTCACCACTGGATTTGATACAGCGTTATCGGCGGAGGATTTATGGGATCTGGTTGACGAAGCCCCCGGTTCGTTAACGGAAGAAATCCAGGCAGCCGCCAAAGACCTGGGTGTCCATGTTGTTTGGCCCACCTATCGGAGAGGGGATGAGAGGGGGGAAGTTTTTAATTCCTCTATCTTAATTGGACCGGGGGGAGAGATTATCGGCATCTATGACAAAACGCATCCCTTTCCGGGAGAGCGGCGGGATTCAGGGGGATGGACAGAAGTAGGAACTCAAGCCAATGTTTATGAAACCGATTTGGGTAATATCGGTATGATTATTTGTTATGACGGGGATTTCCCTGAGTTATCAAGGCTGCTGACAGTTAAAGGAGCGGAAATTATTGTCAGGCCATCCGCTTTACTGCGGGGATTTGATATCTGGTATATCACCAATTGTGCCCGGGCCTATGACAATCATGTCTATATGGTCAGCACAAATATGGTTGGACCAGACGCCGCCAGTAATTATTATTTTGGGCACAGCATGATTGTAAATCCAATCGCCTGGAGGCTAGCCCAGGCGAGGGGAACGGAAGAGATCATTGCTGCCAAACTGGATCCGGATCCGCTTCGATATATTACCTGGGGAAGCAAAAGCATCCAGCCCTTTGATCACCTGGAAGATCGCAACCTGGCGTTATATGAAGAGATCTTAAAAGAAGCCAAATCAAAATTTGAACCGGGAAAAAGGTACACCCGGAAGAAATCCTGATCATGGAAATTATTTTATTTTTACGAATAAGGAGATGGGCATGGATATAGAAAAAGCAAACGGTGAAGCTGTAGAACGAATGATGGAAGCCCGGCCGGTTCTGGTTGGATTGGGAAAGGCAATCGATGTGATTCCGGGAATGAAGGACAATTTGCTTTTGCATGCGGGGCCGCCGATCACCTGGGAACGGGCTTCCGGTCCCATGCAGGGTGCAATTACCGGAGCGCTGATCTTCGAGGGCAAAGCTAAAAATATGAAAGAAGCCCAGAAGTTGGTTGAATCGGGCGAGATTCAGCTGGAACCCTGCCACCATCATCAATCTGTGGGCCCCATGGCAGGAGTTACCTGCCCTTCAATGTCTGTCTATATCCTGGAAAACAAAACCCACCAGAATTTTTCTTATTCCAATCTAAACGAAGGGTACGGCAAAGTGCTCCGTTACGGCGCTTACAGTGAAGAGGTAATCAATAAACTCCGCTGGATGGAGGATGTCATGGCACCGCTCCTGAAGGAGGCGATTGAAGCCAGTGGAGGAATTGACATCCGGGCTTTATTGGCCGAATCCCTCCATATGGGTGATGAAGGGCACAATCGCAACAAGGCTGGATCGATCTTGTATACTGCAAAACTGGCGCCCTTTATCGCCAAGGTGTCCAAAGATCCGGCTGTGGCATCCGAAGTGATTACCTTCCTGGGTGAAAATGCCTTGAGTGTACTTAATCCGGTCATGGCTGCCTGCAAAGCAATGTCTGATGCCAGCCACGGTATCGAAGGAAGCACAATTGTCAGTGTGATGGCCCGTAATGGAACTGATTTTGGAATCAGGATCAGCGGTCTCGGGGAGCGCTGGTTTACTGCACCGGTGCCCACACCCAAAGGTTTGTATTTCCCCGGATTCTCGGAGGAGGATTCCAGCGGGGATATTGGCGACAGCACAATTACGGAATCCGTCGGGATTGGGGGTTTTGCGATGGCTAGCGCACCGGCAATCGTCAACTTTGTGAGCGGCACCCCCAAAGATGCTATAAACACTACCCTGGAAATGTACGAGATTACCTATACAGAACATAAATACTTTACGATTCCACCCCTGGACTTCCGTGGCACCCCGACAGGGATGGATTTGAGGAAAATTGTGGAGAAAGGAATTACACCCCGCATCAATACCGGTATAGCCCATAAAGACGCAGGGATCGGCCAGGTTGGCGCTGGATTGGTCCGCCCCCCGATTTCCCTGTTCCAGGAAGCCTTGGTCGCCTTCGCGGAGCACTACAAGATCTCCTAGGAAAAAAAACACGATCATGAATTACAACATTGGATTAAATTGGGAGGAATTTTATGGAGAGAGATAAGGTCATTAGTCTGCTGGAGAGCGCCAGGATGATTGATCTGACTCAAGCATTAAGCATATTCACGCCCCCATTTCCTGGAGAAATGCCCCTCCAGGTCCACTTCTTTAAACGTTTGACAGGATCATTTGGTGGGGGGCAGGGCGCGAACGGACAGCAAATCGAGTGGAGCAACAATACCGGCACTCACCTGGTAGGACCCCGCGCGTTTCATTCTGGAGCGCAAGCAATCGCTGATATTCCACTAACCGAACTGAGTGGGGAAGGCGTGGTGGTTGATATCTCTGACCAGGTATCGGATTACAGCCTCTACACTCCGGAGATGATTACTTCCAATATGGAAGTGAAAGAGGGAGATTTCCTGATTATCAATACGGGATATCACAAGTATGGCTGGGATCAGCCGGATATACCTAACCCGGAAGCCCAGGGAGGGATTGAAAATAAGGAGTTTGGTTATTATCTTCGCCACCCCGGCCCCTCACCGGAGTTTTTCCAATGGGCGCTGGATTTAAAACTAAAGCTTATCGGTGTGGATTGCGGATGTGCTGAACATCCCATGAATACAAATTTACGATACATGCATGCCCGGGAATTTGAAAAGGCAGAAGCGAAGTTAAAGGAAACCCATGGCAAAACCTGGGATGAACTGTATCCCGCGGAGTGGTATCACAAACTCACCCATATCACCATGCCAAAAAATGGACTCCTGCTGGCAGAATCATTAGGCGGAGAAATTGATCAGCTGAAAAATCAGCGGGCCTGGATCATGATTTTCCCGATCCCATTTATGGAAGTTGAGTCTTCCTGGAGCCGGGCAGTTGCGCTGCAGGCTCCGGAAGGCATGAAACCAGAAGAGTTTTTTGGCCAGATGCGTGATGTGGAAATGCTGGATATGACACTGCCATTCAGCGTTCAAACCCCCCAATGGGCTAATTATGTGCCCTTAAGTGTCAATTACACCAAGCGGGTGGGTGGACAGTATTTTGGCTTAGGACGGAATAACGCTCACTGCCGGGCCAGTTTCCATTTAGCGACTCACATGGACGGTGAGGTGCATTTCCACGCCGGTGGGTTAACCATCGGCGAAACCCCCTTTGAAAAGTGGTTCGGACCGGGCGTGGTGGCGGATATCTCTGAATTTGTCACCGATACCAGTGTCTATACACCAGAAATGGTGGAGAAGGTAGCCAAGGTAAAAAAAGGCGATATCCTGGTTATTAAAACCGGCTACCACAAGTATGGGTGGAACAGCCCGGACTCGGATGAGTTCCGCTACATGATCAGGCATCCTGGACCTTCGCCCGATTTTGCAGATTGGTGTCTGAAGATGGAAATTAAGTGGCTGGCAGTGGATTGTGTCGCAATGGAACATCCGATGAATACCATTCAGCGTTTATGGCATCCTAAAACCTTTGAGGAAGCCAACAGTAAATTAATTGAACAATACGGAAAGGATTGGGATGAGATTTACCCGCTGGATAAGTATTACCAGGATATGCATTTGAACTTGTTCCCGAAAGGCATTATCCACGCTGAAAACCTGGGAACCGATCTGGCAAATATGGACAGCGGACGTTATTACATCGGTTGTTTTGTACAGAAAGGTATGGAGCTGGCTTCCTGTTGGGCGAGGTTTGTAGCCTTCAAGGAAAGTTGATTTTACATTATATAATCCTTAGCCAACACTTCTTCAGGTAATTGGTTCAGTGCATGGAGTGTAAGTGGAGATTATCAAAGAGTCCTTAATGAAGTGGGGAGAGGCGATGCAGGTGGTCATGGAAAATCGCTCATTGTTCTATTCGCCGGTGCTTGGGCAATGGCGGGTTAAGAAATGGGCTGGCAAAAAGGCAAAGGGATTTCTCTACGATGGTCCCAACTTCGAGAAAGCATATGAGGTATTTCTTGGTTCTCATGCCGAAGAACAACCAACCCCATTGGATGAGGACTTTGCTGATCAAGGTTAAGAGAATATGATTCTTGTAACCGGCGCAGGTGGGAAAACTGGATTATCGATTATCAAAGCCCTTGCTGGCACAGGCGAAACAGTGAGGGCTATGGTTAATAATAAAGACTACCGGGAAGCCGTTTTGGAAGCAGGTGCCGGTGAGGTGATTGTAGGAAACCTGCTGTTGAGTGATGACCTGCTGGAAGCTGTCCATGGTGTCCGGGCTATTTACCACATTCCTCCTAACGTTCATCCAGAGGAATTGGAGATGGGCCAGTTGATCATCAGTGCTGCCAGGGGAGCCAGAGTGAGTCACTTTGTATATCATTCTGTCCTTCATCCCCAGATTGAATCCATGCCTCATCACTGGCTCAAGCTGCGGGTGGAGGAATATCTCATCGAGTCCGGTGTGCCTTATACTATCCTGCAGCCTGCGGCTTATATGCAGAACATCACCTCATCCATGCTGAAGATCGTCGAAAAAGGAGTCTACCAGGTACCATACTCCGTGAATAGCAGATTGAGTCTAGTTGATCTAACGGACCTCGCTGATGCTGCCGCTATCGTGTTAACAAACCAGGAACATCAGGGAGCGATTTATGAGATGGTGGGAACAAAAGCCCTTTCCCAACAGGATATTGCCCTGGTTTTGGGAGAGGTTCTGGGAAGGAGAATCCAAGCCCAGCAGGTACCGCTTGCCTATTGGGAAAGGCAGGCTAAGACTTCTGGTCTGGATTCCTACCAGATCGATACCCTGGTGAAAATGTTCCAGCATTACGAGCAATTTGGTTTTGCTGGCAATACCGGCGTGCTGAGCTGGCTGTTAGGGCGCCAGCCAACCTCTTTAAAATACTGCCTGGAGCGCGAAATCGTTGAGCTAAATATTTGACCTGAAGAGATTGAATTGACTATAATCAATTGCATCACCTAAATCCGGACTGGAGAAAACCATATGAAACCAGCACCTTTTAAGTACTACGCCCCAGAGACCGTTCCGGAAGTTTTATCCCTTCTCGATGAATATGGGTATGATGCCAAGGTGTTAGCCGGGGGACAAAGCCTGGTGCCAATGATGAACTTCCGTTTGGTCCAACCTGCTGTGCTGGTGGATATTAATAACATCCCGGATCTCTCAACGATTCAAGCCCAGGATAAGGGAGTCCGCCTGGGGGCGATGGTGCGCCACAGCAAGGCGGAGAAAGACCCGTTAATCAAGGAACGTGCCCCCCTGGTCCATGAAACAATGCCTCAGATTGCTACTACCCAGATTCGCAACCGGGGCACGATTGGCGGCAGCTTGGCTCACGCTGACCCATCAGCGGAATTGGTGGTTGTCTCTACCGCGCTGGAAGCCCGCTTTAAACTCCAAAGCCAAAAGGGGGAACGCTGGGTTTCAGCCAGCGAGTTTTTTGTAGGGCTGCTAATGACTGTACTGGAGCCGGAAGAGCTGCTGGTGGAAATTGAACTCCCGCCGCTCCCTCCCCGCACTGGTTGGTCTTTAAAAGAGGTTGCACGCCGGCCGCATGACTTTGCCCTGGTGGGTGTGGCGGTTATTCTTACCCTGGATAAAAAAGATCGCTGTCAAAATGCCAGGTTGGTCTACCTGAGTGCAGGTGATGGCCCTATTTCAGCGCCGGAAGCAGCATCACTTTTGCAAGGAGAAGAAATCACACCAGATTTGATCACTGCCGCAGCTGAAAAAGCTGCCGGGGAGGAAATTGATCCTGGCAGCGATATTCATGCGACTGCAGATTTCAGACGACACCTGGCCAAGGTGCTTACCAGGCGAGCGCTGGAAGAGGCCCATCGACGCGCAAAGGGTGGAAAATAGGAGACCATCATGGAAAATACATTCAACCTGTCAGTAACTGTCAATGGACAATCCTACCAAAAAAATCTTGATCCCCGGACCTTATTAAGCGATTTTCTCAGGAATGATTTAAGGTTAACTGGTACTCATGTTGGCTGTGAACATGGTGTCTGTGGAGCCTGCACGGTGCTGCTGGACGGAGAACCAGTCCGATCCTGTTTATTATTTGCACCCCAGGTCCATAACCACGAGGTTATCACTGTAGAAGGATTAGGAACCATGGATGATCTGCATCCTCTCCAGGAAGCTTTCCGGGAAGCCCATGCCCTGCAGTGTGGTTTTTGCACTTCAGGTTTCTTAATGACTTTGGTGTCATATCTAGAAGAAAACACTAATCCAACTGAAGAAGAAATTAGAGAAGCTATTTCTGGCAACCTCTGCCGTTGTACCGGATACCAACATATTATTGATGCCGTTAAGATAGCGGCTGAAAAAATGAAATCTTAATTGAATTATTCTCCACAAGGAGAACCTGATCTTAGTAAGGAAGAGGAGCGCATCTGTGACATACAAAGTAATCGGAAAACGAGTAAAACGAGTTGAAGATCCTCGTCTGCTGACCGGTCAGGCCTTATTTGTCGGTGATGTTAATTTACCCGATATGCTTCACGCCGCATTTTTTCGCAGCGACTATGCCCATGCCAAATTAATCAGCATTGATACCAGCGCGGCCCTGGAAATGCCAGGCGTGATTGGTGTTTACACCGCGGAAGATATGGGAGATGACTGGGAGCCCGGTCCTCCTCTTGTCTCTCCGCCGCCCACCCTGGAAAATGTGGTCTTTAACTCAAGGAGACAGGTTCCGCTGGTAAAAGACAAAGTCAAACATGCCGGAGAAATAATTGCCGTCGTGGTAGCGGAAAACCGCTACATTGCGGAAGATGCCGTGGAAGAAATCCTGGTTGAGCTGGAACCATTACCGGCAGTAGTCGATCTGGAAAAATGTATGGAACCTGACAGCCCGCTGGTGCATGATGATCTGGATTCCAATCTGGCAGCCCATTTGATACAGAACAAGGGTGATTACGACGCTGCTGTAAAAGAAGCTGATCTGGTTATCAAGCGGCGGTTTAATCTGGACCGGGGGGCTGCGGCTGCGATGGAAAACAGGGGCATCGTAGTAAATTGGGACGAAAAAAGCCAAAACCTCACCGTCTGGGATGCAACCCAGTCGCCGATACCGATTCGTAATGGGATAGCCGCCAGATTGGGTCTTAGAACCCACCAGGTGAGGGTGATAGCGCCCTTTGTGGGAGGAGGATTCGGCCCCAAGATCATGATGTTTTATGCTGAAGAGATGGTTCTTCCCTGGTTATCCATGAAACTGAGAAAACCTGTCAAGTGGATTGAAGATCGCCGGGAAAACTTCTATGCCACCACCCAGGAAAGGGAACAGATCCATGATATCGAGATGGCTCTATCCAAAGAAGGAAAAATTCTCGGTATAAAACAAAAAATAATCCATGATACCGGCGCCTTTAACCCCTATGGACTAACCACACCGCTTAACACCCAATCCCACTCCATGGGGGCTTATGATGTGGCTAATTATTCCAGCGATTTAACGGTGGTGTTTACCAATAAAACCATCGTAACTCCAGTTCGAGGCGCTGGTCGGCCGCAGGGAATATATGTCGTGGAGCGGCTGCTGGATATTGCTGCCAAAGAATTAAAGATTGACCCTATCAAAATCCGCCGGCTTAACTTTATCCCACCGGATGCTTTCCCATATAACCATGAAATCATAGATCAGGCTTTCACAGCACTTATTTTTGACAGTGGAAATTATGAACCGGCTTTTGACAAAGCCCTGGAAGCTCTCGGGTACGATGATTTCATCAATAATGAGCAACCCAAACTGCGGGAAGAAGGGAAACATGTTGGCATTGGGATAGTGCCTTTTATTGAGACCACCGGCGTTGGCCCCTACGAGGGGGCGAGAGTTTCTATTGAAACCAGTGGAAAGATCAGCGCGGCAACCGGTGTGGGCACCCAGGGACAGAGTCATATGACCTCTTTTGCGCAGATTATCGCCGAACAATTGGGGGTTGATGTTTACGATATCAGTATGGTGACCGGTGATACAGCAGAAATTCATTGGGGGACCGGCACATTCGCCAGCCGGGGAGCCGTGGTTGCGGGAAATGCGGTTCTGGCTGCCGCCAAAGATGTGCGCCACAAAGTCCTCAAATTAGCGAGCAAGGTCCTGGAAACGCCGGAGGAGGAATTAGAGCTGGAAGATGGTTTGGTCCGGGTTGCAGATATCCCAGACAAGTCTATAAGTCTCGGTGAATTGGCTTTGCTTGCCAATCCATTCCGGGGAGCAGTTGAACCGGGCACAGAACCAGGCCTGGAGTCGACCAAATACTTTGGCCCTGCTTACGGCGCAACAGCCTTTGGTGTTCACGGCATGATCCTGGAAGTGGACCCGGAAACGATGATGATTAAGATTCATAAGTACGTCACGGTTGAGGATTGTGGGACGATGCTCAATCCCCTGGTGGTGGAAGGACAGATTCACGGTGGGGTTTCGATGGGCATTGGCAATGCTTATTACGAAAAACTTCACTTTGATGAGAATGGACAGCTGCTGAATGCCAGCCTGGCAGATTATCTTATTCCCACTTCGGCTGAGATGCCCTACATTGAAGTTCACCATATGAACACACCAGCTCCCAATAATGAACTGGGAACCAAAGGTGTTGGTGAAGCTGGAGCGATCCCTGTTCCGGCGGTTTTTGCCCAGGCATTGGAAAACGCTCTGCCGGAATATAACCTGGAAATTCTGGAAACGCCGCTCAGCCCCAACCGGTTGTTTGAACTGCTTCATAAGAAGGAGGATTAATCATGAAAGTAGAAGGAGAACATACTTTTAAAAGCACACCTCAGCAGGTCTGGGATTTATTCAGGGATACCGGAGTGATGGCAGCAGCGCTGCCCGGTACTCAAAGTATGGAGTTGGTTGCGGATAATGAATATGAAGCGGTTATGAATGTTCGGGTTGGACCGGTTGCGGGAGTGTTTTCTGGTAAGCTGGTGATATCCAACGAGAAATATCCAGAGAGTTACACCATGACAGTAGAGGGCCGCGGAAAACCGGGATTTATGAAAGGAACCGGGGACATAATCTTGATCGATGAAGGGGAAGGGGAAACCTTGATGAAGTATACCGGCGAGGTGCAGATTGGGGGAAAGTTAGCAGGAGTCGGACAGCGGTTGATCGATACGGTGAGTAAAAGTATTATCAATCAGGCTTTTGAAACCCTGGATCGGGATTTAGCTGAAAGAACCGCAGCCGCTGCAGAGGGCAGGGAGGCAGTTTATCAAGAAGCATCAGAAGGTGACTACGCTTCTGCTGTAGCGAAAGACGTTGTAAGTGGGATTTTTTCAACCCCCTGGGCAAAGTGGGTCCTGGGAATAGTTATCCTGGTAGTAATCGGTTTAATCGTTCTTTTGAGTCTTACCTGAACATTGCAGTCAGTATCTAGAGCTATGATTTATTGTTATCTATTATGGGCGGCGTGAATTTTCATACCTGTTTTGCCTGGGAAAAGGAGGAAACTGGAAATCCTACAATAGTCTCTACCAGTATTTATCTCTAATATGGGTCAAGATTAATATATAAGGAGTGAATAAATGGCAATTGAAGATCGGAAAATACCAGGTTATCTTCCCAATGAAGTTCCTCCAATTGGGAAGATGATTGTCTTGGGCTTTCAGCATGTGTTGACCATGTTCCCGGCAACAGCATTTTGTGCTTTGTTTACCGGGTTCCATCTCTCAACTGTGCTGTTTGTGGCAGGTATGGCGACAATTGTGGCTTTGATTCTATCGAAATGGAGGATTGGAAAATTCATCCCCCTGTTTTATGGATCAAGCTTCAGTTATCTGACCGCCTATCTGGCCATTACCAACGCCCAGTGGGGACAGCCAGCCAGTGACGAATTAATTAGTCTGATGCAGGCTGGAATTCTCGTAACGGGTGTCATTAATATTATTATTGGCTTTATCATCAAAGCTGTTGGTAAGGAAGCGATTGATAAAGTGCTTCCTCCCATCGTTACCGGTTCGGTTGCCGGGATCATCGGTTTTGGTCTTGGTTTTGCTGCTTTAGGTATGGCAGGAACGAATTGGTTGGTGGCAATAGTCAGCATGCTGGTTACGATTTTGTTTTCGGTTTACCTGCGCGGGAAAGGATTTGTGGGCATGATTCCTATCCTGCTGGGTGCAATCGCCGGATACCTGATCTCCATTCCTTTGGGTTTGGTTGACTTTTCAGGTGTCGTAGCTGCGAATTGGCTGGTTGTTCCGCATTTCACCTTCCCAACCTTTACGGGTGCCATGGTGGTTACGGCGATTTTCAGCATCAGCATCATGGCCATAGCTACTATCCCTGAATCAACCGCTCACCTGTACCAGATCAGCCTCTACGTTGATCGCTACGCGGAACAAGTTGGCGAAGAACCCTATGAGTTAGATAAGCATATCGGGTTTAACCTGATCCTGGATGGTATTGGGGACTTCATCAACGGTTTGTTTGGCTCCACCGCTGGCACAAACTACGGTGAGAATAACTCATTGATGGCAATCACGCTCAACTACTCCGGACCGGTACTGATCATGGCCGGTGCCATTTCCATGCTGTTGGGATTCATCGGTAAATTATCAGCCCTGGTTGCCACGGTTCCCCAGGCGGTTAGCGGGGGTCTGGCGATTTACCTGTTTGGTGTGATTGGTATGCAGGGTATCGCGCTGATGGTGGAGAACAAAGTCAGCCTCTTTAATCCCCGCAACCTAGCAATTGGAGCAGTGATCATGGTTGTAGGGATCGGCGGAAACATTGGTTATGCGGGCGGATTCCTGCCCATTCCAATTTTCCAGGGAGTGTTCCCCTATGGTTTACCGGCAATTGCCACCGCTGCTGTTCTGGGCATTCTGATCAATGCGATTTTCTTGATCTTCAAACCGCCCGCAGTTGCGGAACTTTAAGTAGCAGAGTTGAGATATAGATGGGCATCCTCCCAGGCGGATGCCCATTTGTTTTTGACAAGGTGCATCGAAGAACAGGAAAATAGACACTAAAAAATCCGCTTTTGCGGGTGATATAATCAAAAAATCCCTCCTAAGTTCCCGATTGGGGTACCAGGAAATGTATTGTATATGTTTTTGTAGGACAAGAATTTCCCGGGATTTTGAGCAATCATTATTAAATCAAAGATAACAATAAGAATAACAAATGAGTATGTCTTAGGATTGGCAGGAGGTTTTACTCATGTTAGCGCGTCCCGGTTTACCAGATTTTGAGTATATCAAGGCGGAATCACCCCAGCAGGTTTTTCAGCTGCTGGCTGAAAAAAGAGACCAGGTACAGTTGATGATGGGGGGAACGGATCTGTTTGTCCAGATGCGTGACCGAAGCGGAGGGGCGGAGGTTTTGTTGGATCTGAAATACCTCCCCGGTATGCCTGATATTTCTTATGATAAAAAAAATGGATTGAGTATTGGAGCGGCCGTTACCTTGAACCAGCTCTCTGCCCATGAAGATGTAAAAGAACATTATTGGTTATTAAGCCAATCCGCTGATACGGTTGGTAATTACCAGCTGCGAAATCGCGCTACCCTGGGTGGAAACCTATGCAACGCTTCGCCCAGCGCAGATCTTACTCCCGCTGTTCTGGTTCTGGAAGGACAGGTCTGCCTGAAGGGTCCTGATGGGGAACGCTTGATCCCGGTAGGTGATTTCCTGGTAGGCCCTGGAAAAACAGCCCTGGCCGATGATGAGTTCTTGTCCGGAATCAGATTTCCGCATCCTCCCCCAGGCGCTGTCGGACGATATATTAAGCTGGGGAGATCAAAAATGGGGGATCTGGCAATTGTGGGGGTTGCAGTGCTGGGATACCCGGATCCTGAAGTACCGGCAGGAATGCGGTTCCGGATTGGAATCAATTCAACCGCTCCCACGGCGTACCGTGTGCCTCAAGCGGAAGCGCTATTAGCCGGGGAAGAAGTAACTGAAGATTTGCTGGCTTTGGCTGCAGAGGAAGCGATGAAGGTTTCCGCTCCAATTGAAGATGTTCGGGCAACTGCGGATTACCAGAAGAAAATGGTGAGAAATCTGACCTATAAAGGGCTTAATGAAGTCTGGGATATTCTTAAAGGTTCTTGAGCAAGGGATAAAGGAAGAGAGAAAACATGGTTATTCATACAATCTCGTTGATTGTAAATGGCACTGAAGAACTTCTGCAGGTTCCTTCCAATATGACGCTTCTCCATGCCCTTCGGGAGAAATTAGGTTTTACCGGTACAAAAAATGGTTGTGAAGCGGGTGAATGCGGCGCGTGCACTGTGCTTGTAGATGGTGAGCCGGTGAACTCTTGCCTTGTTCTGGCAGTTGAGCTGGACGGAAGAGAAATCACTACTATAGAAGGTTTGGCTGATAATGGTAAACTCACTCCCCTGCAGCAGGCATTTGCAGAGTTGAATGCAGTGCAATGCGGATACTGTACACCGGGCATGCTGATGGCTGCCACAGCGCTGTTGAGGCGAAACCCTCATCCCACAGAGACGGATATCCAGGAAGCGCTGGTAGGTAATTTATGCCGGTGCACGGGATACCAGAGGATCATTGATGCCGTTATGAAGGCTTCTCTTAATGGAGGTGCCCGGTGAAAATCACCGAATCGAGTTTAATCGGCCAGAGTGTTCAGCGAACAGATGTGATTGATAAAGTCACTGGCTGTGCTGTTTATGTGGATGATATTCAATTTGGTCCCAGTTTACTCTACAGCAGACTCGTGCGCAGCCCTCATCCGCATGCACTCATTAAATCAATTAATACAAAAAAAGCCCAGGAGCTCCCTGGTGTGAGAGCGATTGTGACGGGTAAAGATCTCACCGCCCGAATGGGTTTGTACTTGATCGATAGGCCAATTTTTGCGGCAGATCGAGTCCGCTATTATGGAGAACCCGTAGCAGGTGTGGTAGCGATTACAGAAGAAATCGCTGTAGAAGCTGCCCGATTGATAGATATTGAATACGAATTGCTTCCGGCGGTTTATGACCCGGTTGAAGCTGCCCAGCCCGAGGCATCGCTTCTCCATCCAGAACTTGGCAGCTATGAAGTGGCGAATTTTATCTTCCCCGAACCGGGGACCAACATTTCCGAACATTTTAAAATCCGGAAAGGTGAAGTTGAAAAGATCTGGTCGGATTGTGCGGCGATTGCTGAAGGCAAGTTCCGCCTGCCTCCTATTGAGCATGTGCCGATAGAGACACACACGTCAATTGCGCTGAGTGAAAAATCAGGACAGGTGACCTTATGGGCCAGTTCTCAATCCCCATTTGCTATGCGGGACATGATTGCACAAGGATTGGGCATTCCCCACAACAAATTGCGGGTGATTGCTCCAATGGTAGGCGGTGGTTTTGGCGGCAAGGCAGGGGTAACGATGGAAGCCTGCGCTGTGGTCATGGCCCAGGCGGTTGAAGGACGTCCGGTGAAACTGCGCCTGACCCGGGAAGAGGAATTTGTCGGCACATCCGTCCGCCAATCCCTGGTTTCTGAGATCAAAGTCGGCTGCGATAAAGAAGGAAACCTGCTGGGGATGGAACTTACTTACTACTTTGGCGGCGGGGCGTATAACGATTATGGAGTGAACATCGCCCGTGCGGCAGGGTACTCCTGCACTGGTCCTTACGATGTACCTCATGTTAAAGCGGATTCACTTTGTGTTTACACCAACCATCCTGTTGGAAGTGCCATGCGAGGTTTCGGCATGCCGGAAATCCACTGGGGGTTGGAACAGATTATGGATCAGCTGGCAGAAAAAATTGGTATGGATCCGGCTGAATTCCGAATAAGGAACTGTGTCCGGACAGATGATGAGATTGTTTCCGGGATGAAAATGACCCCGATTGACCTGGAAGCCTGCATAAACAAGGTTACCGAGGCAATCGAATGGGGTAAAGAGGAAAAACCCACAGCGCCCAACAAAAAGCGCGGAAAGGGAATTGCGATCATGTGGAAGGCGCCGGCTATGCCGCCCAATCCCGGCAGCTCTGCTGTGGTAAGGTTTAATGAGGACGCGACGGTGAGCGTTGAGGTCGGCGGACAGGAGTTGGGACAGGGTGTCTTTACGATTGCGGCGCAAATAGCCGCTGAGACCCTGGGTGTGCCTTACGATTCTGTGACCGTTTCTTCTCCCATCGATACCAAATACAGCCCCTACGAATGGCAAACTGTAGCCAGCCGGCTGACCTGGTCGCTGGGCAACGCGGTTAAAGCAGCGGCTGAAGACGCTAGAATCCAAATCCTAGAAACGGTGGCGGATCACTGGGAAGAGGGCGTGGATGACCTGACCATTAAGGACGGCCTGGTAATATCCTTTAAATCTGAGCGGGAGCAGCCGCTGGACAAGATGGTCATTTATGGGCTGCCGAATGAAGACTTTGAGGGTTGGAAAGGCGGCCCGGTGGTTGGCAGAGGCCATTTTATGCCTACTTATGTCACCAATCTGGATCCAGAAACCGGACAGGGTACCAGGGCTGTTGTTCACTATACTGTGGGTGCCCAGGCAGTCGACCTGGAGGTTGATCTGGAAACCGGGCAGCTGGAAGTACTTAACCTTGCCAGCGCTTATGACGTGGGAAGAGCCATTAACCCAGACTTGATCATGACCCAAATTGAAGGGGGCGCGGTGCACGGCATGAGTTCTGCTTATGAAGCCCTTCAATTTAATAAGGACGGAGAAGTTCTTAACCCCAGTTTTGTGGATTACCGGATCGCGACCATTGCGGATATCCCAGGCAAGATCCATGGGGATTATGTTGAAACACCTATCGAAGATGGCCCCTGGGGAGCCCGGGGAGTTGGGGAACATGTAATGGTCCAAACCGCACCGGCGATTGCCAATGCTCTATATGATGCGGTGGGCATCCGATTCTCGGATTTACCTCTTTCAGCGGACAAGATATATCGGTCCCTGGAGGAAAAGATCAATCAGGAGTAAGTTTTGGAACCTTGATGTAAGCCTGATATTAAGGTTTGGGAGGCAGCCCGGTATGAGTTCTAAGGGAAAAAAGCAGGAGAAAAAGGACCTGGTTTCGGAATTAAAAAAGACCAGAAAAGCTGCTGCGCTGGGAGGCGGCCAGGAGCGGATCCAAACTCAGCACGAGAAAGGAAAAATGACTGCCCGGGAAAGAATCCTGGCGCTGCTCGACGAGGGAACTTTCCGGGAAGTGGATGCTTTAATGACTCACAGGCATTCAGATTTTGGCCTGGATGAAAAGAAGGTACCGGGTGACAGCGTCGTGGTTGGTTTCGGGAAGATCAACGGGAGAATGGTAGCCCTCTTTTCCCAGGATTTTACTGTGATGGGCGGTTCTTTTTCAGAAGTGCAGGGCCAGAAAGTGGCCAAGATCGTAGATCTGGCGATGGATTCCGGTGTTCCGGTGGTTGGATTAATGGACTCTGTTGGGGCCCGGATTCAGGAGGGAGTATACAGCCTGGCAGCTTATTCGGAATTGTTCTGGCGAAATACACAGGCCAGCGGCGTGATTCCCCAGATCAGCGTCATGCTCGGTCCCTGCGCGGGCGGTTCCGTATATTCTCCCGGTTTAACTGATTTTGTGATTATGACCCGCGGCACCAGTCACATGTTCATTACAGGTCCTAAAGTGATTAAATCTGTCACCCATGAAGAGGTAGATTTTGAATCTTTGGGCGGCGCGGGGGTGCACAGCGCCAAGAGTGGTGTGGCGCATTTTGTGGCTGACTCTGAAGACGATGCCTTGGAACTTACCCGCAAACTTTTAAGTTACCTTCCCAGCAACAATGCTGAGCCGCCGCCTGCCCTGAAACCTGAAGATGATCCCTCCCGACAGGACAAAACCCTGGACACACTAGTGCCGGCTGATCCTGAACAGGCTTATGATATGCGCCAGGTGGTTGAAACAATTGTTGACCGGGGCAGTTTTTTCCCAGTCCATCTGGATTTTGCGCCCAACGCGCTGGTGGGTTTTGCCAGATTGCACGGTCAGGCAGTAGGGATAATATCCAATCAGCCCAATGCCCTGGCAGGGGTGCTGGATATCAATTCGTCCGATAAGATTGCCCGCTTTATCCGTTTCTGTGATGCCTATAATTTCCCTCTAATCACGTTTGTTGATACCCCGGGTTTTCTCCCGGGAGTGCAGCAAGAGCATGGAGGGATCATACGCCATGGCGCAAAAATTGTTTACGCCTATTCTGAAGCAACTGTCCCAAAAATTGCTGTGATCGTCCGCAAGGCTTATGGCGGCGCCTATATCGTCCTGAGCAGTAAATATATCCGGACAGATCTGGTATTTGCCTGGCCAACAGCGGAAATTGCCGTGATGGGTGCAGATGGCGCGGTAGATATCCTGTATTCCAAACAACTCAAAGCGGCAGATGACGCTCAAAAAGCGCGGGAAGATTTCATTCAGGAATACCAGGATAAATTTTCCAATCCCTACCGGGCAGCCGCCAGCGGACATGTGGATGAAATCATAATTCCGTCAGAAACCCGACCGCGCTTAATTGCTGCTTTGGAGCTGCTAAAAAACAAACAAGGCCAAACACGTCCGAAAAAACACGGCAATATGCCAGTGTAGGTATTTGGGAGGATCAGATTGAATAATATTGGGCAGGGTTTAACCCTCAGTGGGATCGGGATCTTAATTACCTTTTCTGCCCTGGGATTATTAATCCTGGTGATATGGTTGTTGAAAAAACTCTTCCCCCCAGATCAGCCTGGTCAGGAGCCTTCTGCTTCCAGGGAAAAACATCCACCGTCTGATCGAGAGCGTCAGCGCAAAATCGCAGCTGCATCTGCCGCTGCCCTGATTATGCGAGAGAAGAGAGAACAAAATTTGAGCCTTGGGAAAGTCCTGGAAACTCCTCCCGGGGAGTGGTGGAAAAGAGCGCTGGACAGGATTCAATCGAAGGAGTGAGTATGAGCGATTCCGCTCACAAAATCTGGGTTACAGTAGATGGTGAAAGGTACCTGGTCGAAATTGAGGACTTACAGGGCCAACCGATTATTGCAATTGTGGATGGAGCTCGGTATGAGATTGAATTAGATGATCTTTTACCGGACCTTGACACTACCAGCTCGACCCCTGTCAAACACCGGGCTGACCCCTCAACTCATTCAGCACCAGGGGACACAGCAAGTGAGGTAACATCACCCATGCCTGGAGATATCGTCCAAATCCTGGTGAATCCGGGGCAGGTTGTCCAGGCAGGTGATCCCATGTGTATACTGGATGCCATGAAAATGAAAAACACGGTTCACGCCCCTCAAGCCGGCACGATTGCTGAAATTTGTGTTCAGGAAGGTCAGTCTGTCGAGTACGGCACAAAATTGTTCCAAATAAACTAATAACTATGGATATTACGGATTTAGGTCATCTGCTGGGCGCTTTTCAAGTCTTCTCACTGAAGAATTTAATCATGATTCTGGTGGGTGGGTTGTTGATGTTCCTGGCGATTAAAAAGGATTTTGAACCGGTACTGCTGCTGCCGATAGGATTTGGGGCGGTTCTGGCAAACTTGCCGCTGACTGGAATTACCGATGCATCGGATGGCGGTTTCCTGGGAGTACTGTACCAGGCCGGAATCACAACAGAGTTATTCCCGCTGTTGATCTTTATCGGTATCGGGGCTATGACGGATTTTGGTCCTTTGTTGGAAAATCCCAAAATGGCACTTCTGGGGGCTGCCGGCCAGATTGGGATTTTTGGTACGCTTCTTCTGGCACTCAGTATTGGTTTTGACCTGAATGAAGCAGCTTCAATTGGTATTATCGGTGCCATCGATGGACCCACTGCGATTTATGTCTCCAGCCGGCTGGCGCCCCACTTGCTGGGCCCTATCGCGGTGACAGCCTATAGTTATATGTCTTTAGTTCCTATCATCCAACCGCCCGTAATGCGGTTATTAACCACAGAGAAGGAACGAAAAGTCCGCATGCCGTATACGGAAAAACCGGTTTCTAAAACTGTTAAAATCCTCTTTCCAATTCTGGTGACGATTGTAATTTCCCTGCTCTCTCCCAAGGCATCTCCTCTGATTGCCACATTGATGTTCGGTAACCTGATGCGGGAATCTGGTGTGGTGGAGCGATTAAGTAAATCTGCCCAAAATGAGATCGCCAATGTGACTACTATTTTCCTGGGGTTAACGATTGGCAGTACCATGGCCGGAGATAGTTTTATTCAGTCGGACACTTTGTTAATTCTGGGGATGGGGCTGTTGGCGTTTGTGCTGGATACCATAGGTGGGGTTCTGGTTGGGAAGATTATGTACTTGCTTTCTGGCAAGAAATTTAACCCTCTCATTGGAGCTGCTGGCATCAGTGCTTTTCCGATGTCAGCCCGGATTGTTCAGAAAGTAGGCCAGGAATATGATTTGGACAATTTCCTGCTCATGCATGCTATGGGAGCCAATACCGCAGGACAACTGGGAAGTGTCGTCGCTGGAGGAGTAGTGTTGATGCTGCTCTCCGGGGCGTTTTAATCCAAAAGGGATCGCATCCCTTATTATGATGAAGGAGAAGCCATGAAACTGATAGACCTAACTATTCCTTTAGGGGTTGGAACACCACCCTGGCCGACTTATATTCCACTGGAATTGAAATATTTTAAGCGATTAGCTCCTAACGGGGCTAATGGACAGGTTGTGACCCATTCCAACCACGTCGGAACTCACTTGGATGGGGAAATTCATTTTTATACGCCGGGAAAGGATATCGCAGAGTTGGAATTGGATTTCCTGGTAAATGAAGGTGTAATCGTTGATTTGAGCGATGCGGTAGGAGATTATGAGGTTTACACCAGCAAAATGGTTGAGGAGAGGGTGGAGGTAAAAGAAGGAGATATCCTGCTTATCCATACCGGCTATCATCATTTCGGCTGGGATCAGCCTACCGCGGATGAAATTCGCTATATGGTGAAACACCCCGGCCCTGACCGTGAATTTGCAGAGTGGGCAAAAAAGAAAAAACTCCGCTGGTTGGGTGTGGACTGCGGCAGCGCAGACCATCCCATGAACACCATCATCCGGGATTGGATGCCTCGCCAGGCAAAAGAGGCAGATAAGGTCTTCCAGAAAAATTACGGCAAATCATTGGCTGATTTTTATGATGACAGTAAATACCAGCTGATGCATATTGAAATGTTCCCGCATGGGATTATCCATGCTGAATGTATTGGCGGAGATATTGATCTGCTGCTAAACCAGCGGGTTACAATTGGTTTTTTCCCCTGGCGTTTTGTGGATGGAGAATCCAGCATTGGCCGCTGTGTGGCATTTGTGGAAGATGATCAATATGACAAGCTGATGAAGGTAAAAGAGGGGATGAGTAAAACCAAATTTGGCGATGCGATAGATCCTGCCCACGTGGAGAGTTTAGATAAACTGAGTAATTAATTGAAGATAAAGGCTTCCGAATCTATATCCTAAGATCTGAAAACGAATTCGTCCTTGGAATTCGTTTTCAGCTTGTTTAACAGCTCGGTCACATCCACCTTCATCCCCTATATAATAGTGGACTTTTTTTATGCATCCCAAAGGCCGGCGATTTCCCTTCGACTCCATCCTCATTGCACTCGGAGTCCGGTCAGGATGCAAGCAAAATCGCGGCCTCGTTAGTTTAAGTCCCACCCTGATGGGACTTCTGCTTTTCAGCATGAAGCTTTGTTCGCATTCTGAGGGATTTCCTCGATATCAGCCCGAATTGACCGGCGATTTAAATCGCGGCCTCAGAAGTTTAAGTCCCATTAAAATGGGACTTCTGTTGATATTTGGATGTTTATTATTTATGATATAGATAGAATTACTTAAAAAGGGGGAGACATATGCGAGCCGCTTATTCACACATTTATATTCATCTTATTTGGGCTACTTGGGACCGCTTAGAGCTAATTGATAGTAAGATGGAACCGATTTTGTATAGCTACCTCGCAAATAAATGTGAAGAGCAAAAAGGTATATTGCTACAGATTGGCGGAAACACAGATCATGTTCACCTATTGGTGAAGATACATACGGCGTCTAGTATTGGACAATTTGTGAAAAATATTAAGGGATCATCATCTCACTATATTAACCAGATTATCCATCCGGGGAGTTTCTTCAAATGGCAAGGGGGATATGCAGCAATCTCAGTTTCTCCTGATCAATTATCAAAAATATCTAGATACATTTCCCGTCAAAAAGATCACCACAAGGCGGGATCCTCTTTTGCGGATTGGGAAATTCCAAAATAATCAAGAATATAAAACTAAGGAGAATATTTAACCGTCCTAGGGACGGTTTCCATATTGAGCCCGCGACTTTAGTCGCCGGGGAGCAGATAGTATGATTTTTTCCCGCCTTCAGTCGGAATTACTTTGGCAACCTTGTCACTACCGCTATCATCCCCGACAGAACTGCGATTCCTGAGGAACATACCAGTATCAGTTCAAATTCGGCCGGCGATTAAAATCGCGGCCTCATAAGTTTAAGTCCCACTGTGGTGGGACTTCTGTATTCTAGCCCGCGACTTTAGTCGCCGGGAAGAAAATAATTTCGCAAAATTTGATCGGGTTGAAATTCTTAATTTCATCACGAACGGACTGACGTTTGAATCACAGTTTAGTAAACGCCACACTATAGAGAACTACAAACCTTTCTTTGCCGGCGATTTCCCTTCGACTCCCTCCTCATTTCACTCGGAGTCCGCTCAGGATGCGAACAAAGCCGCCGGGAAGAAAAAATCTGTTTTCCCCCACCTTCAGTTGAAACTACCTTGGCAACCTTGTCACTACCGCTATCATCCCCGCCAGAACGGCAATTCCTGAGGAACTTCCCCAGCTTAATAATTCTTCCACAATACCTGGTTTAAGATCATCCTCGCCGAAAAAGGAATCCAGGACTCTTATCAAACGCTCATCCGCAATCCCTTCCGCCCCACAGGCCAGTAGACTGGCGCTTAATGTGGTGGTCTTCTCTGATATGGATTTAAGGAGGCTCTGGTTCAGTTTCTCAATATTGTGTTCAGGGAACAAACTATACTGCCAGCGGTTGAGAGTTAATATCACGCCAAGAAGAAAATCATCCCCCAGAGGGGTTAACCCGGGACCTAGTCCAATCAGCCCTGACAAATGATTCAGTGCCTGATCCAGGTTTTTTTCCTCCAGTCTATCCAAGAAAGGATCAAGACAGGCATCAAAACCAGCAATTTCCGGGAGGGGGATTTGATTCCCGGGCAGGATCCCTTCTAGCAGAGAGAGGTATGGATTCTCTTTTGCCAGGCGTAGAGCATCTTGAATAATGATCTCTACCTGCCTGGTATTGATATCTGTCTTGATGGGTGGGGGAGGAGAGTGCCAGATATTAGCTTCGCCCAAATAAATCTGGATCTTATCTCCCGGGAATATGATCTCCCGGAGGTTCAGTCTTGCTTCACTCCCAGGTTGGATAATATTCAGCGGGTCTGGTTTACCGGCAATGTTAATTGTCAGTGGGCCATGGAATCGTTCCCAGGATATAAAAAGAGTCCAGTCACCAGGCGGCTGGAGGTAGATCCCCCGGCTGGAGATACCGGAGAGGACTGCCTGAGTCTGTCTCTGCAGGATTTGGTTAACGAAATCCCCAATTTGAGCTGCTAGTATGACGAGATTTCCCTGGGCCATCGGTAGGTTTCTAAATGAACTCCTCTTTAGAGATTATAACCAGAGCTGGTAAATTACGAAGCCTGGATCTTAACCTGCCAGGCATGGAATTGGTTTTATGCAAGTGATATAATTACATGCGAAATAAATCCACAAGAGATGGCGGGATTTTTCTTTGTTTAATGGGAAAATCCCGATCAGTAGGAAATCAAATGGCCATAAAGAAGAATGATCCCATGAGATTGGATATCAGCTACTTGCTTAAGGGTTCCCCCGGTACCCACAAGGAGTTTGATTTTAATTTTCCCCTGTTGACCTTCTCGTCCGAACTCACCCTGGTTGATATCCAAGGTAACATCGTTGTATCGGTTACAGAGGATGGGGTCGTTGCAGAAGGAAAATTAGCAGCCTTAACCCAGCTGGCTTGCAGCCGCTGCCTGGATGATTACTGGCAGCCTCTGGAAATAGATTTTACTGAAATTTTCGCAGCCCATCCTGCAGGTGAAATGGGAAATGGTACACTGGAACAGCTGCTCCCGGCAGATGGATCGATTGACCTGACCTCCATCCTGCGCGACTATGCAACCCTGGATATTCCCATTCGCCAGCTTTGCTCTAATGAATGTAAGGGTTTATGCCCGGTCTGCGGGATGAATCTAAACCTGGAGGACTGCGGTCACAGGCAGGAAAGTGTCGATCCGCGGTTGGAAGGCCTAAAAGAGCTCCTGGAAAACGAAGAATCCGCTGATTAAATAAGGCGAAACGGTTTCCCTGAAAGAAACCGTTTCTGACGTTTTATAAATCATTCGATCTGTAATCCATTTAATGGATACGGATTGTTTTTTTTAAAATCTATAACTCAATTATTATTGGATCCTCCGGACTCGGGACAGGTTTCCATTCCTGCTCATCAAAATCAAAATCGGAGATGTCATCCAGGAGAATTTTGAAGTATTTTCCAAACCCTTCCACTGCGATTTCTCCATCGGGCAGCAAGATCTCGCCGCTGCCTTCGAACATCCGCCGGTTTTCTTTTGTGATCCGACCAACCACCCGCAATTCCTCGCCTAGAGGGATCGGTTTTCGGTAGCGGACCTTTAACTCTACAGTAAAACCCCAGATTTCATTTTGCTGAATATTCATTGCCCGACCGATGGTTTCGTCCAGGATAGTCGCGGCCAGTCCGCCATGTAAACGACCGGGGTACCCTTGATGCTCTTCACAGGGGGTGAACAGCGCTACCAGCTGATCCCCTTCCAATTCAAAAAACGAGGCACTTAAACCTGACGGATTCTTTAATCCGCATACAAAACACATTTTTGAATTGTGTTGTTTGCCTGTAACTTGATGACGCATGATAACTCCCTTGTCTATAATTATCAGTGAGTTTATTTTAACAGGAAATCATATATGGTGGGGCAATCCCAGAGGCCCATTTATTGACGGGGTGTATGGCGCGTGATAGAATGAAGATCGTTCCGCCCCCATCGTCTAGTGGCCCAGGACATAGCCCTCTCAAGGCTAAAACCGGGGTTCGAGTCCCCGTGGGGGCACTTTAAAATGCAAGTCCTCCTTTTTGGAGGACTTTTTTGTTTAGGATTTGAATTCAAAAACAGTGCACCTAATGGTTTGCGTTACCGGCGGGGCGGATTGGCAAGCCGACTTGATTATAATGGCATGAAAATTAGAAAACCGCGCCAGTTTTTCGCAGGCATTAGCCCCGTCCGCGTGCACGCTTTGTTAGCCGCATGTTGTTCAGGAAACCTTACTCGTCAATTTTCACCTGCCGGTAAGTTATTATGACTTCCTCGGCTGCACTGGCACACTCGACCAAATTGTTAGAAATTTCCAGGCCAAACATACCTTCATCTGGATAATAATAAATACCTTGCACTTGACCGTAATTGTCAAGAAGTGTGCCTTTTCTAAGGTTGTGGTCATTGAGATAATTCTGTTCCATTTCAAATGTCCAGTCCTCAGAAAATCCTCTGCCGCCCTCTGGAAACAGGGAACAGTTATCAATCGTTAAGGAAACAAGCTTTGAAAACATCCCGCTGTTCGGATCGACTTCCCAGAGAAGTGGATCGTAAGAGAATTCAAAAGTTATCAAATACGATTCTTCCCGCCAAATAGACAGCACTGACAATTCTTCTGGTGTGGGTGTAATAGTTTCAACAACGATTGGTGTTGGGGATTTCGTTTGCGTAGTAACGGGCTCAGGAATATTTGAACTTGGTGTTTCTGCCCGGGGGAAGATAGCTAGACTGATAATATTACAGGATAGAGTGAACACGATTAAGCCTATAGAAAGAAGGCTGACTGATTTTTTTCCTAAAGCTTGATGCCTCCGCATTTCCTACTCCTTTATCTTTTAGAAAGAACAGCAAACTCACTTATTTGCGGCTAACGTCTTGCATAACCTGCCTGGCGGTGTTTGCTCGAAACCTTTGCTAACCGGACTGACTATTTGCGAAGCGCACCGGTGACCCCCTGGTGAAGCCAGGTCAGGTTCAGGCAGGGTTGGGCGGCTATTGTTTAGCTCATTATCAGTCTTTTGTTGATCACGACAGCAAGAATATTCCGACAACATACGGCAGCAGTACTAGCAATGCCAGCGAGGGATGACCGCGTCGGGCCGTGTTGCGGCTGTCCCAACTGAAGAGATAGACTGCCAGTCCAAACGCCAACATGCCACTGATGAGTAAGGCGAAAACAGAACCCCAGGGGGAAAAATCAGCCACCTTCCCCATCGCTAGTCCTTTGAAGGCGTTCATCGCCTGAGTGGCAGGCAGAAGCTGTGCGGCTTTCCCGGCTGCCTCGGGCAACATGCTGTATGGAAGCATCAGCCCCCCCAACAACATGGAGGGGACGAAAACAAGCTGTGACCACAGCACTGTCATGCGTGAACTGGGGGAAATAACCCCGATCAACACACTAATGCCTGCGCAGGCAAAAGCCATCGTAATGAAGATTAGAATATAATTTAGCCAATCCAGCGGCAAAGGAGCATCAAAGAGCAGGGGCGCGCTGATAGTGATGATCGTAACCACAATTACCAGATGCAAAATGGTTGTCAAAGCCGGGATGATCAGAATCGAGATGGAGGGGATGCCGTTGATCTTGTAGCTGCGGAAGATACCGTTTTCACGGGCGTTGACCAGTGGATCGGGTATACCCAGTAACGTTGCTGCCAATATGGCAAACACGACCATCGCCGGGATGATGTCTTCCCGGAAGAGAGGGTTGATCTCAGCCATGACGAATCCCATCATCAGATAAAAACCCAGAGGGAACAGATAGTTCATCAATAGTAACTGTTTGTTGCGGATGCCAGTGCGGAATTCAAAAGCGAAGTGGTGGATAAAAGCGTTCATTGCACAACTCCAGTAGTGGTGATTTCGAGGAAACGATCTTCCAGGGAGGGCCGTTCCACACGCAAGTCGATCAGTGTATCCCCCTGGAACTCGATGTGGGCGATAATGGCTGACACCGTGGGACCGATATCCGTGCTGAAGTAGATGCTGTACTCGTTTTTGAACATATGCTGGCTTACGGCCGGGAACGTGATGCCAGGGTCAGACAAGCTGGAGGCTTGTGTGCGCACGGAAATCTTGGTCAAGCCCGCACCTGTGGCGGTGATCTCCATCGGAGTGCCGATATTGACAATGTTACCTCTTAGCATAATGGCCACCCGATCTGACATCTCTTCAGCTTCGGCCATGTCATGCGTGGCTAAGATGATGGTGGTGCCGCCGGCTTGCAGTTCCCGCATCAGGTCGTGCAATTCGACGCGAGTTGCCACATCCAGACCGGCTGTGGGCTCGTCCAGGAAGAGTACCCGGGGGTTGTGAGCCACTGCCAGAGCCAATACTAGGCGACGCTGCTGCCCGGCCGAGAGTTCGTAGAACTGGGAATTCCGCTTCTCAGTAAGGCCCAACCGTTCCAACAAGTCGAAGCGGGGGGGCAGGTCGTGATAGGCGCAGAACAATTTCATGGCTTCGTCTGGTGTAATGCTTTCCGGTAATCCCGCCGATTGCAATTGCACGCCGATCATGTTCCGCAATTTGCGGGGCTCACGCGCTGGGTCAATGCCTGTCACCAGTAATGAACCACTGTCCGGCGCGCGCAGCCCTTCCAGACTTTCCAGTGTGCTGGTCTTTCCGGCGCCGTTAGGGCCGAGCAGGCCAAATATCTCACCTTGCTTTACGTCGAAACTGATGCTGTCCACAGCGACAAAATCGTCGTAGGTTTTTCGGAAGTCTTTTACTTCAATTATTGGGGCTTTCATGGGTTATTTCATCCTCAGATAGGTATTCTTTAGCCGGGGGGCGTTTCAATTCGAGTGCTTGAGGGGGTCGTCTTCCTTACCTCAGTTTGCGGAAGCCGCCCAACCTAATGATATCTGCTTATATGTATAATACAAGGATTTATTCTTTTAGCACTACATATTCATGTCTATGGTTCGAGTCCCCGTGGGGGCACCAACAGAGACACATCCCGAACCACACCACATAGGTGTTGAGCAATTCTTGGAAATGCTGCGCTTTGATCAAAGAAGCAAGCTGGAGGAATTGCCCGGCATCTAAAGTGAGGTCGGGATGTTTGCATTTAAACCCCTGAATTCCCCTGAGATTGTGAATAACTGCATATCAGTCAAAGCCGCAGCTGGAAGCACCGGCTACAGCCAGCAGTACCTGCGGCGTTTGCTGCGCTCAGGTAAACTGGCTGGTATAAAACTCGGTCAGGTCTGGTTGATCGAACTGGGATCTTTTGAAGAATATCTGACCCAGGCTGGGAACTCAAAGGATCAACGGTTTGGACCCCAATAATTTTTTTATGTTCGATCGTATACATTTGTAGACGCTGACCGTATACAAACGTATACACCTACCTAGAAAGGAGCCTAAAATGAGTGTTTTAGTTTTAGACGCAGGCAACAGTATTATCAAAGCCAAAATCGCCCGCCGTGAGGGTGGGGAGGTGGCATTCCCTCATGCGATCCGCCCCTTAACCGAGAGTGAATACCAGAAGATTTTATCCAGAGCGAGCACTAATGGAGATACCAAAGATTATCTCCGGGTGAATTGTAAACCCTATGTGATCGGGGAGAGCGCTGAAAGGCACGGGCTGCTAGTGCAGCGCTCAGGAACAGCCCGGTACACTCGTGATTACTACGGCGTGTTAGCTGCGGCAGCCATGAAACGTTTGTATGGCCGAGGGAGAGAAATTTCAGTTTTTGGCAGCCATCCTCCAGGGGATGTTAAATATCGGGATGACTTGATGCAGTCCGTGATTGGAGAATGGCAGATCGAAACGATCCATGGTCAGGCTAATTTTAAAGTTACCTATGCAAATACGTTTGATGAACCCGTCGGGGGGTTAATGAACGTGCTGCTCACGGAAGATGGACGCCATTACCAGCATATGCAGGTGGGTGAGGGACGAGCGTTGGTAATCGATATCGGAGGATTTACTACTGACTTTCTGGCAGTAAATCCAGGGGGCGTGGTCGATTACAGCCTAGCCCGCAGTGTTCCGTTGGGTATCCAAAGCGTGATTTCAGACTTTGAGGAAAGTTTTAGGGCAAATAATCTAGAAGCGGTAAAAGATGCCAGCGTCCTGCCTCCCGGCAGGGTGCGTCGGGCGATAGCCACTGGATTATTTCAGGGAGGTGGAAAACAATATGATTGTGCTGATGATGTGGAAGAGGCTACCAGCCTGTTTTTGAATCGTTTTGCGGATTCTTACCAGCGCTTAGCTGGGGGTGCGTTATCGTGGGATACGATTATTCTGACAGGCGGTGGGAGTGCCCTGCTTTATCCCAGAGTAAAGCCGATCCTGAAACACCAAAACGTGATCCTGGCTGATGGAATTGACGCCTTACATTTAGCCAACGTGCGGGGTGGGTTAAAACTCTGGCGCTTATTTGAAATGCTGGAAGTCCTATGAGTAAAGTCTACAGCTTTCGATTGAGTGATGATAATCCTCGGGAAGCCCAGGCCAGGGAGGTGATTGAAGCCTGGGTAGGGGGGGGTTATTCGCTGCGATATAAAATAACTGAGTCTTTGTTAAATACTTTCGAAAATAAAAATGGTGATGAAGATGTTTACACTCTATTAGTA
>JBARSF010000050.1:0-46087 GCA_049644605.1 Anaerolineales bacterium
CAACAAGGACAACACTTGATATAACATAAATAGTAACATACAATGTAACATATAAAGCAACGTTAGTTTAGAGAAACCGTACGGAGGCAAGAATGACTACGGCCGACATTTCTATTCTCGAAAAACAGTCTGCGGCGAATGCAATTCAGCGGGCCAACGAAATCATGGGACTAAACTTCACTGAAGTCGCAGAAGCGCTTGGCGTTCATCGGCAAACGGTGTTTCGCTACCGAAAACTCGAATCGGTTCCTTCAGCCGAAGTTCAGGAGCGCCTTTCAAAAATCCGTGAGATCTCTTATCTTCTCTCTGAGGTCTTTGTTAATAAAGACGCTCAACTTGAATGGTTGTACGGGGCTGTGCCTTTGCTCCGGGACCAGCGGCCCATAGATCTCATCAGGAAAGGGGAATTCAGTAAGGTCATATCCGTGCTTGCCGGTCATTACTCGGGTGCTTTTGCATGAGATTTCAGGGGGATGTATGGCGCCATGTCCCAAAAGGTGCGCATCCGCTGCATACAGGCTACGTCCTGAGGGCTGCGGGGCGGTGGAATCGGTCAGGGATTTTTGGGTGTCTTTATACAACATTATCGCAGGAAGGAGCCAGGGCAGAATATAACAAATATCTTGAGAAAGAAAACTCTAAACTCTCCAAGGCTAAACCAAGAGAGCTGGTTTCAATCAAAGTAAACATCAATCCTGTTCTTGATTTCACAAATAAAAAGTCATCCCTCGTTCCGCCATCTTCATCGTTCTTGGTCGGGGACGATCCGGATGATCTGGAAAAATGTCGGGTGTTAGCAGATACAGCTCGAGATCAAGGATATGCAGCAATCATAGCTCCTTCAGCTGCACTTGAGGGTGAGAAAAATTCTTGTCATTTACATTGACAGCGTTGCAGGAAATATTCAACTTGATGATGGAGGAAAACGCCTTCTCCTGGAACTATAAATAACGATCACAATCAATACCAGAAGCCTTTTTCTTTTAATATATAATACTTACTTAAATGGTAATATAAATAAGTATTGCACACGGCAAAAATGACCCCGATTGAATTAGACCAATAGGGGTCTTTTTTTATTTAAATCGAGTCGCCACTCTAGTTAATAAAATAGATCTTTCCTGGTGCAACCGGGTGCAACTGGGGTGCAGTCAAGTCAGCCGGCAGTGCCACAAGAGCCGTTATTTCATCCATGATCTCGGCAGCTTCTTCCTGTGTTCCAGGGATTGCATGAGCGTAGATGTCCAGGGTTGTACTGACCTTGGTATGCCCTAATCGTCTCGAGACGGTAAACATATCCACTTTGTTGCCAAGCATATGGGTGGCTGCTGTGTGGCGAAGATCATGAAAGCGCAACTGGGTTGTTAAATACTGCCGTTGATATTACAAACGCTTGTTGTTACGGTGTACTATTGGCTGAGCTTGATGAGGATCGGGTAATCCTTGATCAGCAGGTTATTGATGATCAAGGCACCATCGACGACCTCAAAATTTAGTTCCTGCTCGAAGCCATAAAGAACATCGATACCAGTCACTTCTCTTGCTGAAAAACCAGGGATGGTTATGGCTGTTTCGATACCAGGATCATCCTCCACAGGAATACCGTTTGTCCACAACGCAACTAGCCCGTCGCCATTCGGTAGCACGAATGAATAGTGCCTCATGTTGACAGCTTCACTTGCCAAAGACAACGGAAAGTCGGCCGGCTCCGCTCCAGCCAGCCTATCGGCAAGATTGTGAATTGGCTCCACAAAGGGTACCTGAAAGAATGTTTGGATTGTTACATTAACGCCCAGCCCACGGTGTTCTGTTATCGTTCGGGTGTAGTACTTGGCGGCAATGAGCTGACTGACCGGTGGACCGTTATCCCAATCCGGCTCGTCCACGGTGGTCCACAACATCTCGTCTGCGAAGTACTCTCCTGTGAAACCCTGCGAAGTTGCTAAATCCTTGATACTTTGAACTAACTCGGGATAATCTTGATAGTAAGGATCACTAGGTATGTTGTCATACATAGGGTGCCACGAGATACCATCTACCAACTGGACAACCCCAGATCGAAGTAGTCCGTTCAAGTATCCCATGGCAACGCTGAAGCGCTGGTATTCACCATATCCTGGATATCCGTTCACCCAATCTCCATGGATCGCGCCGATGATAATTTTTGCATCAGGATCGATTCCCCGGATGACAGGAACCGTTGCTTTGACCAGGTTGGCGTATGTCTCGACAGAGATATATCCAGGCTCATTCAAGATCTCGTAGCCCTGAATGCGACCCTTGAAGTGAGATACCACGAAGCTGACGAATTCTAAATAGCGTTCAATTTCCTCCTCACTTTTGAAAGTAGTGTCATATTCCAAATAATTGATTTTTACACCTGCTCCCGGTGCCAGGATGAGTACGATTTCCATACCGTCATCGGCATATTCAGAAATGGTCTGATCCACCTCGTCGGAGAGAGAGTCTGAATTGATGATGGTCCCCCACCATTGTCCTTCCCCATACAGTGAGCCGATCCGAATTCGTTTGAACCCATTCCTATACACAAAATCCGTATCGTAGTACCTCTTGTGATCTTCGAACCAAACGCCTATATGATTATCAGCCATATCATCAAACGACTTATGGATGATTTGCACTTTGGGAAAATCATTCTCTTGTTGCATATTTAAGGTTCTGGCAGTTCCAGAAGTCGGCCTTGAGAATTCACTCGTATTACCGTCTATATCGGTGTTTGTGGCAGTCAAGGTAGGACCTGAAAAGGAAACCCCTTTATCGAAGATAAATGATCCCACCTCATCTGCTGTTATCTGGCCTTCATAGATTTCTCCCCCGCTGCTACTGCTGGAAAAGATTTCAACTATGCAATTCGCACAAGTGACCCCCGTTACTGTCCCTACGGAGATGTCATAATCAAAAACGATTGGGAAAGTTACACCCTGGTTACTGTCTCCCTCCAGCCAAATGTCATTTTCGTTATTTTCGTAGATGCTGTTTTGAGTGATAGTAATGTGGTGTGATTCGCGGCCGAATATTACTACGCCACCTTCTCTGTTATTAGCAATGATATTGTTAGGGCCAACGGTATTTCGGTTGGCACCTTCCCATACAGTTACGCCACGGTCATTACTCAATCCATCCGTGCCCTCAAGATCACTACCGATAAGGTTTCCTGTGATTGTATTGAGCTTGGTGCCGCTGACGGTCAGGTCAATACCAGTGACGTTATTGGTGAGCAAATTTCCCTGCCCCCAAGGCCCAGCGCCGACACCCTGATCCCCGCCGATCACATTGTTGGTGGCAATACCGCTGATTCCGATGCCCGGTCCGGGGAAATGAGAAATTTGCATACCCTTAATCGTGTTTGCCTCGGACGATACAATTTGCAAACCAGCTACCCAATCGCCGGGTATTTGGCTGCCATCCAGAACGACACCGGCATTGCTGGCATCCAGGGTCAGGTGGCTTACCCGAATGTGGGGAAGTTCGCTAGTGATAAAGATGGTGACCGGTACATCGGGCGGAAAGACAGCCGGGTCGAAGGTAATCGTGTCGTAATCCCCCGCGTCTTCCAGCGCCTGACGCAAGGTCCCAGGACCACTATCGGATGGGTTTGAAATAAAGATAGTTCTCCCTTCTGGGAGAGCTGTAGGTGTTGGTGTGTCTATGGGTAAAGCCGCAGGTAACACCTCTTCAGGTGTAGAAGTTGGAGTGGGTGTGCAGGCTGCCAATATAAAGATGCCTAGAAAGATCGTTATAATGTAGGTTTTCATTCTTCTTTTCTCCTTTATACGAATGAGCTAATCTGTAGATAGTGCGCAATTTTGCCTGTTTAACCTAGATAAACGCGCAATATTGCCTGATATCTGCTTATATGTATTATAGTGGAGGGAGCTGATAATTTGGGTATTTAATGGCTTCCTGGTGCAACCTCAGTCCAACCAAGGCAAGAATAGAACTGATATTAGGGTACAGATGCCAATATAGCCAAAAATCGCTTAGAATTGCCCTCTAATATGTGGAAAACAGGGGTCTTATTCTGGGGGCGTCTGACATCAAATCAGGTGATTCAATAAGGAATCTTGACCGGTTTCTGTCAACACGCTGGGGAGTATTGTTACATACTCTCTCTGTTCTTTGAGATCGTCCTATCGCTGGATTCTTGATGATCCACCACCTGCAAAAGCTTTGACCTGCTTCAGGTTAGCCATTGTAGTATCACCAGGGAAGGTGGTTATTAAAGCGCCATGAGCCCAACCTAAATTTACGGCTTCCTGCGGATCATCTCCAGAAAGCAAACCAAAGAACAATCCTGAAGCAAAACCATCTCCACCACCCACCCGATCGTAAATTGTTAACTCTGCAGTTGGTGAGATGTAGGTATTGCCATCAACCCAGGCCACAGCACCCCAGGAATGGTGGGCTGTCGTATGTACTTCTCTTAGTGTGGTAGCAACTACCTTGATCTGAGGGAATTTTTCCACAACTTTATCAATCATCCCAAAGAATGTTGAAGGATCCAATTTGGAGCTGGATTCCACTTCTGGACCTTGTACACCCAATCCTAGCTGCATATCTTCTTCATTGCCTACCAACACATCAACGTGCTCAACAATGCGTCCCATCACATCTTGAGCTTTGTCCAATCCCCCCCAGATTTTCCAGAGTTTGGCCCGATAATTAAGGTCAAAACTGGTAATAGCACCTGCTTTTTTTGCGGCTTTCATACCTTCAATGATCAATTCACCTGTAGTTTCCGATAAGGCAGCATAAATCCCACCACTGTGAAACCAACGGACGCCTTCAGAAAATATATCCTCCCAATCGAAATCTCCAGGTTTGAGCATCGCTCCCGCTTCATTTGCCCGGTTATAAAAGACGACTGGGGCCCGAACGCCATAACCTCGATCACTATAAATTGTAGCCATGTTGGGACCGTTCACCCCATTATGCTCAAAGTATTTATAGAAAGGTTTTACTCCCATCATCTTGACGCGTTCATCAATAAGGTCTCCGATAGGATATTTAACCATTGCAGATACCATCCCGGTGCGCAGTCGGAAACAGTTTGCCAAGTTTGCAGCCACATTGTATTCACCACCGCTGGGATGAATGGTCCATTCCTTTGCTTTGCTAAAAGGAATTACTCCGGAATCTACCCGGTGGTTCAATGCCCCGAGGGATAGGAAATCTAGGGCAGCTTCTTTTTTGATCTTCAAGTTATCTGTCATCGTTTTACCTCTCTCTTAGGCATTATATGTGCTGGATGTGATGTCTCCCCCTGTGCCGGTCCAATTGGTGTGGAAATATTCTCCCCGCGGTTTGTCCACTCGTTCATAGGTGTGAGCGCCAAAATAGTCTCGTTGGGCTTGCAGTAGATTTGCTGGTAACCTCTCCCGCCGGTAGCCATCATAAAATGCCAGCGCGCTAGATATAGCGGGCACTGGAACTCCAGCCTCTACAGCGGTGGCGATGACTTTCCGCCAGCCCGCCTGGGCTGTAGCCACTTCGGTTTTAAAATAATCATTCAGTAATAAATTCGACAATTCAGGATCCTTATCAAAGGCTTCTTTGATCTTGCCAAGGAATGCCGAGCGGATAATACAACCTCCACGCCACATCAGGGCAATACCGCCATAATTAAGGTCCCAGCCATATTCTTCCGCGGCTGAACGCATCAGCATATATCCTTGGGTATAGGACATGATCTTGGAAGCATAAAGGGCATCCCGGATCGCTTGAATAAAGACATTTTTATCACCCTCAAAAGAATATTTTGAGCCTGCCAGAACACTCGAAGCCGCCACACGATCAGACTTGAGAGCGGACAGGAAACGGGAGAGTACAGCCTCGTTGATCAGGGTTAAGGGTGTGCCCATCTCCAGGGAGGAGATAGCCGTCCATTTACCGGTTCCTTTTTGGCCAGCAGTATCCAGGATCTTGTCTACGACATATTCACCGTTCTCATCCTGGTAACCTAGAATATCCCGGGTGATCTCAATCAGATAAGAGTCCAATTTTCCTAGATTCCATTCAGTGAATACCTCGTGCATCTCCTGGTTGTTCATTCCCAGGACATTCTTCATCAGGTCATAGGCTTCACAAATGAGTTGCATATCCCCGTATTCAATCCCATTGTGAGTCATCTTGACGTAATGACCGGCACCATTACTCCCCACCCAATCACAGCAAGGCACACCACCATCCACTTTGGCTGAGACCGATTGGAATATTTCTTTCACGTGCGGCCAAGCTTCTATTGATCCTCCAGGCATGAGCGAAGGGCCAAAGCGGGCCCCTTCCTCTCCACCGGAGATACCTGTTCCAATATAGTAAAGTCCCATAGATTCAACATATGCTGCCCGGCGGATTGTGTCATTGTAGTTTGAGTTGCCGCTATCAATTATGATGTCATCTTTTTCAAGGTGAGGGAGTAGGAGCTCAATAAAATCATCTACCGGTTGACCGGCTTTGACTAAAAGCATAATTCGACGGGGTCTCTCTAATAAATCCACTAATTCCTCAATGGAATGGGCACCGACAACTTCAGTTCCTTTTGCCTCTCCATTGATAAAATCATCCACTTTTGATGTTGTCCGATTATAAACAGCGACCTTAAAGCCATGGTCGTTCATATTCAAGACCAAATTCTGCCCCATTACTGCAAGTCCTATAAGGCCCAAATCGCACTTTTTCATCTTGGATCCTCCAAATTTCTTCTTGTGTTAGTAATTAAATTTAAGAGTACGGAAAAGGATTTCACCGGCTTTAGGAACATATAATATTCCTTCTGCCTCTCGGTTCTTCCATTGAGTAATATCAATATTTTCGGGATTCACATACCCCAGATTGAGATGCTCACAATCCTCGAGTGGGATTTTACTCGCTAGGGAAACTCTGACATTGGGTTTTTCATCCCCGTTTTCCATGACCCCCGTGCCTCTTACATGTATTGAATGAGCCAATACTCCGAGTGGGATGTGTTTGTAGCGATCCCAGTTCAGAAGAATATAGGGTAGGGTGTGATAACCAATTTCGGCAATGTACCTACCATGAACATGACTGACAGTGTCTAGGTGTGGAGCATAGATGATAACTTCCCCGCCAACTGCTATCGCGGGTTCAAGTTTATACATTGCCTTAGCTGCAGTCCAGAGTTCATCGTACATTGGCGGCGCGCAAGATAGTGCTTTTAGAAAGGGTTGTTCCACCCATTGGATGTGTCGCTTGGCTGATAAATCCGCCGCTGCACTCCAGGCATCTTGATAATCTCCAATGAATATTCCTGCAAGTCCTCCATATTCAACCACGAGAGAAATGAGAGTAATGGGCACAGCAAGTTTTTCGGCCGCAGTATGGATCATCGTACGTACCGGTGTATCCTTGATGCCAATCGTATTTACTACACCCATCAGTGCGCCCAACCAATGGGTTGAGTTGATCATCTCCGGGCCTGAAATCCCTGGAAAGAGATATTTTGCCCCGCCCGAGAATCCGACTACCTCATGAGGAAAAGTCGGTCCAAGGATAATTAGATGATCATAGTCAAATACTGCTTTGTTGATCCGAACCGGGACATCTCCTCCCAGTGAAGAATGCCAATTTCTACCGGCGATCTGTTTGATTTCATCTTGAGTGATCACACCAATAGTTCTCAGTGTTGCGGGATCATTCCAAGTATGGTTCAGCAAACCAATTTTTGAATATTTCGTTCTGCGTTCTCCGGGAGTGATTCCGACTAGTTTAAGCAAATTACTTTCGCTCAGTTCCAGATGTGTGCCAAGGGCGACCATGAAATCCAGCTTAGATGTGTCGTGTAGTAATTCCACTAACGCATGGAAGAGAAGAGGCAGAGGTAACGAGCGCGTATGATCAGGAATTAGAACAAGAACCTTCGCACCTGAAAATCTCCCATTTAATCCTGAGCGCAAGGCAGCCAATATTTGCTCTTGTTCCAACACCCCATCACTTTGGCTAGTTTGCTGACTAACGATCATTTAGAAATAATCTCCCGAATCACTTCCACTACACGCTCATTTTCTTCCTTTCGAGCGATAGTGATGCGAATATTGTCAGGTAGACCAAAAGGATTCGTTGGTCGCACGATCACACCTTTCTTCATTGCTTCATCACAGATGTAATTGGCATCCATTGGAAGGTCCGTCAGAAAAATAAAATTACTTTGGGTGGGCAGGTAATGGATTCCTATATCGTCAAAGGCTTGATAAAAGTAATGTCGCCCATCCTGAACCATTTTTAAACTCATAGAAATAAATTCTTTATCATCAACTGCGGCTGCGGCTCCCAAATATGCCAGACGACCACTGTTGAAATGCAGCTTTTGCCGCCGAACTTTTTCCATCAGGTCTCCACGACCGAAACCATACCCAACTCGAAGGCTGGCTAAACCATGCAATTTTGAGAACGTGCGGGTTACGAGCACATCATAACCAGCATTAATAAATTCAATCATGCGGGGGAATTCTGGGTCGTCTGCAAATTCCATATAGGCTTCATCAAAGACAGTAACTACACCCTTGGGTATTTTCTTAAGAAATGATTCTACCTGACCGTGCGGCACAAATGTCCCCGTGGGATTATTGGGATTGCACACGAAGATCAAGGCAGTGGTTTCGTCTATCGCACCTAATAGACCATCCAGGTCCACGGTAAAGTCTTTCAGAGGGACGAAAACGGTATCTCCTCCGAACATTAGTGTCAGAATTTCATACATACTAAATGTGGGTGCGGCAATCAAGGTTTTTTTTCCGGGTTCTATAAATGTCTGTGTGATCATTCGAAGCACATCACAAGACCCATTTCCGGAAATAAAATTGCTGATTTCTAGGCCACTCCCTATTTGGTGGGCCAATTTTTTCAGAAGGGCGTCTTCATGGCGATCAGGATACAGGTGTGCATCTGGCAAAGCTGAAACAATCGCTTCTTGAGCCTTGGGTGAAGGACCTAAAACATTTTCATTTGAACCAACTTTTATTATCTCTGTCATACCGGATAACCTCTGAGCTTCTTCAATAGATTTTCCCTGCACGTAAGTCTTCTTCCCCATGTTTAATTCTCCTGTCCCCAATTACAGCCCCAGGGGATTTCAATTATTGTTGGTTTGTCAGACTGAAGTGCAGTTTTTAGTGACGCACCAAACTCTTCTGGAGTTGTTACCCTTTCCCCATCTGCGCCGAATGCTTGGGCCAATGCCACAAAATCAGGATTCTCGAGATCAACAGACATGAAGCGTTCGTCATACCTGTCGCGCTGCTGCATTTTGATCATACCGTAGGCATTGTTGTTGGGGATGATGATCGGCAGGCTCAAGCCGTATTGAATTGCTGTTGCTAGTTCAGTTCCTGTGAACAGGAAGGCACCGTCTCCACAGATAGCTACGACAGGGGATTCGGGTTTGGCTAACTTGGCACCGATAGCTTCAGGAAGGGCAAAGCCTAAAGTGCCAAACCCCCAAGGAAAGAGCATCGTGCGGGGTTCATATATTGGGAATATACCTAACATGTCTGCCCAAAATATTGACATATCACAGCTGAGAATCGTATTCTGCGGCAATGTGTCCCTCAAGACGTTCATCCAGGGGGTTGTGGAACCTACCCATGCCTTGAGAGCATTCCTTAATTCATTTCTGGCTTTTTGTAGTGCAGGATCCATCTCTTTTGCTTGGCTGAAACCGTGGTGATCTAAACCTTCATGAATAGCAATGATCGCAGCTCTGGCATCTGCGACTATCTTCTGGTTCATGGGGAGGTTCCGTTCTATCTCGGTAGGATCGATATCAATTCGTATCGTCGTAGAAGGCAGAGGTAGATCCCATCCATTTGTCATCGATTCATTAAACCTGGTACCAATAGCTAGGAAAAGATCGCTTGTTTTGATAAGGGGGGTGATATTTGCTACTGGTGCCCAACCAATACCACAAGCCAAGGGGTGGTTACCAGGAACTGCGCCTACTCCCATGCCTGTCATCAACACCGGTGCGCCTAACCTCTCCGCCAGCCTGGTTAATTCCGCGGTGGCACCGCTGCTAATTGTGCCACCGCCAGTGTAAATCAAGGGACGTTCCGATTTAATTAGAGCGGTTACCGCTTGCTCAATTTGATCTGCTGGAGGTGCTCCAGGAATGGGAGCAGCTGGTGGTTGGTTTTCCATCTCATCGGTCCAAGTCATGGTTTCGACCTGAACATCGAGAGGGATTTCTATCTGAACCGGCCGCGGCCGCCCACCACACAAAGCCTTCATAGCCTGATGGAAACCTTCCGAGATCTGAGCGCCATCACTAATTCGATACCCATATTTCGTTAGTGGGGCTAGCATTTCAAACTGATTTGTCATCTCATGAAGTAAGCCGGCCTCCTTATCGATAAACTCAAGGTTGACCTGCGTAACCAATACCAACATGGGTGTTGAATCGTAGAATGCCTCTCCTATGCCAGTCATCGCATTTGTCAATCCTGGACCAGGTAGTGGGATGATAGCCGCGGGTTTTCCATTTGCACGAGCATATCCGTCAGCCATGAAAGCGGCACCCTGTTCATGACGGACCGTAATCACCCGGATAGTAGGATGGCGGTAAAGGGCATCAAAGATCGGCATGTTGTAATGACCTGGAATACCAAAGACCATCTCAATACCTTCCCGTTCCAAACACTTAACAACTGCTTCAGCACCAAACATTTTTGTCATTGATTCTCCAAAATGGTATCTGCAAACGCTCTATAGCAGATTCTTATGATCCGATTTCCGCAAGCTTATTTTGCGTCTAACTCATCAATTAAAAAATCTAAATTTACTTCTTCCAGTTTTCGGGCTGAAGGCACGCCTCGTTCATCCAACTGCCTTTGTTTATAAAATTCACTTAATGCTTTTTCGAAATCCGCCAATGAAGCATGGCTTTCTTTGATTTGGCGAAGGATGCGCTTGGGAAGTGTATCTGCGCTCAAATCTACACCCAATCGCAAATTAACTGCCCGGCGCAAATACCAACCCCGCTCCCCAGCGCGGGTTAGCTCTTCGAGGGTGTAGTCGGTGCCGGTTACAGCTGACAACAAACGAATGGTGTAATCAGGGTTCAATGCACCAGACAAAAATTGGCAATAGATCATCGAATTACTGGCACCAGATAAGTTCATGCTCTCAATGCTGGCTCCCACCCAGTCTTCATATGTTGTGTCATCAAAATCCCAGGAAGTACCTTCTTCATTATGGGTTGCGCCGCGCGGCAATGTGGCATAAGCTAATTCCAAACCCCGCATAGCGCGTGGATGATGGTAGGGCAGCTCCAGGCCTTTAACGTGGATGGCATAATCACTCCCCGCGCCGATGGTTTCTGAAGCCGAGTGGGTTCCATGGGCTAGCAGTTCTCCTAAACCCTGTTGATAATATCCAATCCGCCTCACGAGTTCAAAAATCAAATCTGAATCTCCCCATGACAAATCCAAATCATCATCCACGTAATCTTCAGGGAGCAGACCTTTTTCATGCACTTCCAAGGCCCAGGCGATAGTTGCACCGGTACTGATGGTGTCGATCCCCAGCCGATTACATAAATCCCCGGCTTGGATAACACTCAAGGGGTCGTTGAGCAGCAATTGAGACCCTAATCCGGCGATACTCTCGAATTCCGGGCCTGCCAGGTGACCCTCATTGCCATCGATTTGTGGCGCATCGACAGACCATTTGCAACCAACAGGGCAGGCATAGCAGGTATCTTTTTTGGCTGGGAACAGGGATTGCATGGCAGGGCCAGCGATCTTCTGGGCTTCGTTATCGCCCCAATCTTTGGCGGCCATATCCCAGTTTCGGGCGGGCATATCGGCCATTTCTATGGATATCGGAGTGGCTGCTGCTGTCCCCTGGCCATGCCGAATAACCTGGATAAAGTCGTGCTTGTTGAATAATTGGATCGCTTCACGCTTCAATTCATTAAACTTCTTTTGATCAGCGATGGGCAGATCCAGAGACCCTTTAGCGATAACGGCTTTCAAGTGTTTGCTCCCCGCAACCGCCCCCAATCCACACCTGGCGGCGACGTTGTTTCCTTTGTGATGGACAAGGGAAGCCATCGGAACCAGACGTTCACCGGCAGGGCCTATGGAGATCACTTCAGAGTCGGGATACCTGGAAATTAACTCATCTTCGGTCGTATATGTTTCCATCCCCCACAGATCAGAAGCAGGAATAAGTTTGGCTACCTCATCCTGCAGTAGCAGTGCTACAGGTTCTGGAGAAATACCCCGGAATAGTAAGGCATCATATCCACAGCGTTTCAAGTGGGTTGAAAAATAACCTCCCATTGAAGCCTCTCCCCAAATTCCAGTGAGTGGTGAAAGGCCGGCGGCTACCAGCCGTCCGGTACCTGCCCAGGTAGTACCGCTTAGGGGACCGGCAGCAATTACCAAAACATTGTCAGCGCTTAAGGCGTCAGCTCCAGAGGGTACATGATCGTAGACCATCTGTGCAGCCAGCCCCGTACCGCCTATGGTTTGTAACAAAATTTCTCTTGGGATGGGCTTTACTACCATTTCCCCGCAAGTAAGGTCGATTTCAAGATACTGTCCACGCCAGGCACATGTCATAGTTATATCCTCTTTAGTAATTAACCTACAGATACTTTATCATTAACTGCAAAAAGATCGATCGCCATACACACTCTGGGGTTGTTGGATGTCGTTCGATAAATTCACCAATGATTCCGGTTACCTCTTTGGTCCGTCTCTTTCCAGTGAGAGGGATTATCAAAACGAGTGTCATTCAATAGAAAATGAGGCGAAAGTATTAACTTACCGGTATTTTTTTTCGGCCTTAGGTATATAACAGCAGAATAAATGCCAAAAATTAGATGATCGTACCTTGTTCTTGAAATGGATATTAAATGTTTGAATAATTTCTTAAATATTTGACCACATCAAATTAATTTTGATTATAAGAAAATAATTTAGTTTGTCAAGAGAGTTTTACTTGTTCAACCTAAGTGTTTTGAACAAATTGATGCTATTGTCACGCGATATTTCGTTGGGAGTAAATATTAATTGGTTTAGGTGATAACTAGATAGGGGCCTAATGCGTAAGCGATAAACATCCCCAGGCCATGATTTTTCACCGCTGCCGATCAAAAAAGGTGGATATATTGAGTGATTTTCGAGTAGAATCAGAAAAATTGAAAAAATGAAGCTGGTCAGGCGAATTTTTTTACCAGCACTACAACAAAAAGATCTGCGAGCAATGGATTTTTGAACTTTCATGGAAAGATTATTGACATTTATCGAAAATATTGTACAATGAGTAAATAAAGTTAATTACTATCATAATTTGACACTGTCAAGGTGAAATTATTGTGGCAATGAGATCTGCTCCTCAGGGTAGTACTTATTCATTGGGTGCAAAAATTCGGCAATACCGCAAGACTCTGCAGTTGACTCTTACAGAACTTGCCGAGCAGTGTAATATTTCCACTTCATTTCTTAGTCAAATAGAACGAGATCAAGCCAATGCCTCAGTTGCAACGTTGCATACTATTGCTGATGTATTTGGCATTCCCTTAGCAACATTCTTTGAAGAACCAGATCAAAAAAACAACGATTTACATTTGGCAGAAACGATAGCTAAGGTTGTGAGAGCTGATCAACGCAAGACGTTAATCTATCCGGGATCTGGAATTCGTAATGAGTTGCTCTCTCCTGACTTACAACGAAATATCCAAATGATGCGGGTGATAATTCCGCCTGGGATTGGAACAGGTGATATTCCACTTGTTCACGATGGTGAAGAATGTGGATTTGTCCTTCAAGGACAAGTGGAGATTTGGGTAGGTGATGAAACCTTCATATTAAACCCTGGGGACTCAATCTACCAGTCAAGCACAATCCCACATCGCAGTAGAAATATCGGTGATATTGACGCAATCATTATTGTGGCAATTACACCACCGTCATTTTGATGTAGTAATTTTGCATTAAGAAATATTATGATGAAAACTATCGGAACTAATATTTCTGATCGTAACGTAAAGAAGAAAAATAATCATTGATCATCAAGACAAGGAGCATGCGAAAAATGCAAGAATACGACGTTGTTATTGCTGGCGGTGGTCATAATGGATTGGCTTGTGGTGCTGTTTTAGCCAAAGAAGGATTGAAGGTTTTAGTTGCAGAGCGAGGGAAGTGGTTAGGTGGCGGGGTTGTCACCCGCGAAGTTACACTGCCTGGATTTAAACATGATCTTTATGGATCGTCCCACGTCTGGATACATGCAAACGCTGACTTTGTCAAACTGTTGCCAGAATTGGAGGATATGGGTTTGAAGTACATTTGGGCCAATGATCACATCACTGGACATCCGGATAAAAATGGCCCCGGTATTATTGTTTATAAGGACGTTAATAAGACAGTCAAAGACATTTCTTATTATTCAGAGAAGGATGCGAGAAGATATAAAGAAATCTTTGATGGTTTTGTGGATGTGAAAGATGGCTTTATCTCAAATTTCTTTTCACCTCCATACCCGCCGAGTTATCTACCATCTGTTATGGAAAATAGTGAAGATGGTTTGGATATGTTGCGCAATTACAATCTCAGCCCGCTGGATTTCACATTAGAGAATTTCGAAAATGATTTTATACGGACTCAGATACTTGGTTGGGCAACGGCGCCAGGAAACAATCCAATTCAGGAGGGCAAGGGGGATATGTTCTATATTATGATCCCTGCAATCCATGTTTTCGGCGAATCCATACCCGAAGGTGGAACTATGCAGCTCCCGGTAGCAATGGCGAAGCTCATTCAGCATTATGGCGGTACTGTGATGACAGAATCCCCGGTCAAACAGTTCATCGTTGAGGACAATAAAGCTAAAGGGATCGTGTTGGAGGATGGTGAAAGGATCTTAGCCACGAAAGCTGTCATAACGAATATTGATCCAAAACACACTTATTTAGAAATGTTTGAGGACGGCGTTCTGGACGAAAAATTTATCAGAAAAGCTGAAAATTATCAAACCGGAGAATTCACGATTGTTCGGGCCCATTATGCACTGAATGAGCCGCCCAAGTACATCCAAAATGAAGAAATGAACAAAACGCCTTTCCAGCGGATATTTGGTTCAGTTGAAGATATTATTCAGCAATATGCTGAAATAGCGATGGGTATCGCTCCTACCAATCCCTTCTTATGGGTAGCCTGCTGGACCCTTGTGGATCCCACCAGGGCCCCCGAGGGGAAACATACTTTGATTATGGATACATTTGTGCCGATGAATTTGGCCTCTGGTGAGAATTGGGAAGACATCGCCGAGGATTATATTAACAACGTCGAACTTGAAAAACTACGAGAATATACGACGAACATGACGGATGATAATATTCTGGATGCATTCATTGCCACAGGGCCATCAATCGAGCGCGAGAACCCATGTTTTGTCGATGGCGGAACTACGGGCGGCCCGATGCGCATGTCGCAATCCGGTTATTTCCGGCCATTCCCCGGATATTCACAATACAGGGGGCCCGTAAATAAGTTCTACATGACCGGGCCTTACACGCACCCAGGAGGTGCGATTTCAGCTGCGGGAACAATCACAGCAAATGTTGTCCTTCAAGACTTAGGGTTACGAGAGTCTGATTATTAAACAAACAGGATGCTTGTTATTAACCCATTTTGTAGGAAGAAGATCGTTTAAGTAAATCGGATTTAACTGGATAACGAAAATGACAAAGAAAATTGAAAAATATACCGCCATAGTCATTCAGCCCGAAGTTCATGTGGCTAAAACACAAGATGATATCTATCGAAATCTGGAACGATACTGCAATTTGATAGATTTTGGAGTTGGTTATTTCTATGAACGTCCCGTCCGACTGGTGGTCTTTCCAGAGTATTTTTTACAGGGAGTTACCACTCCAGGTAAAGGTGAGGATGGGCTTGAAGCTTTTATGAAAAAAGCCATCACAATCCCAGGACCAGAATTGGATGTTCTTGGCGAAAAATGTAAAGAATACGGCATTTATATCGCGGGTGGTGGTGTGGTTGAAAAAGTGCCCGAATTTCCAGACCGCTGGTTTAACACTGCATTTATCATTGGTCCTGATGGAAAAGTGATCTTGCGTTATCACAAATGGCATATCCCGGCATCTATTGGGTTGGGCACCAGCCCCCATGATATGTTGGATGATTACAACCGGGTCTTTGGGGATTCTATAAAAACACGGTTCCCCGTGGTCGATACCGAGATAGGCAAGTTGGGGACGATGACCTGCCACGATGGCGCCACTCCAGAAGTTTCTCGAGCCTTGGGATTTAACGGGGTCGAGGTGATCTGCCATCCTGGGGCTATCCAGGAGGTTGAAGGGGTCAGTGAACCCTGGGATTTCTGGATGTTCACTCGCCGGACGCGCGCTCATGACAATATGTGCTACCTGCTTGGTTCAAATTGGGGCAAAGTAAATTATGAATACTATCCTAAAGCCTTCTGCCCTGGCCATTCCTTCATTATGGATTACACCGGCATGGTAATGCGATACGCCCCATACCCAGAAGAACAGATCATTGCCGCTACTATCGACGTTGAAGCATTGCGTGACCACCGAACGATTGCGAACCACAATATGTGGATCGATGTTCGCACCGAAGGTTTCAAGGAGATTTATGAGAATCCGATTTATCCCCCCAATCTATTCCCCCCCGGAAATCCACCTCGGAACCTGGCCCAAAAGATGGAAGGGGCCAAGCAGGTGTTAAAGACACTCTATGGCCGCGGCCAATTTACTCCACCTGCTGGTTTATCAGTAGAAGATATTCCCAAGCTATTCGAAAAGCGCATCCGCTATGCCCAAGAGACAAATAGGTTGAGAAAGGATTAACAGAATGAAGGTTGTAAGTAGACTTGTAAGTATGGATTTTGAAATCGGCAAAATGTCAAGGAAGGATGACCAACTTGTAATAAGAAGCCATGAATCCCAACCCATGAAAGTTAAAGTATATATGAGCCCCGAAGATATTGGGGGTTTTATAAGAGCTGCCTTGAATTGGTCAGTAATTTCTTATGTATTGTCATTACCTTTTATCTCCCTAAAACGAAAGATGAAAAATTGAAATGTGTCCAGTATAAACATTCTATCCACCAAGAATAGACAATAAGATGACCTAGTGAATGGGACTAGCATAGAAATTTATGAGTATCGACACTGCCAAAATTCTTTCTCTTACTCAAAAAGCTTTTTCACGTACTAAATGGAGGTGACCAATTAATAACTAGTAAATAAGGAATGTCCCGCTAATCAATAATCGAATAGTATCTAGGAGAAAATTGAGATGAAGAAATTAGTATATCTATTATTAGGTGCACTACTCATTTTAGTCCTCGGAGCATGTGCAGCTCCCGCAGCGGAAGGGGAAGTTATCACCGTTGTTGAAACCGTTGTAGTTGAAGTTGAAGTTGAAGTTGAAGTTGAGGCGCTAGACCCAGTGGAAGAAGAACGGCGCCAAGTCGTCATCTTCGACCTTGAAGGTGGCAAGCAGGGTGATCCTGAAAACTGGAATCCATACTCATCCGGTAGACCAAGCGTTAAGGGCATGTTTTCTATGTCGGAAATGCTCTTCTACATCAATATGATCACAGGTGAACTAACCCCCTGGTTGGCCGAAAGCATGACAGCCAATGATGATTTCACCGAATGGACCCTGACCCTCCGCGATGGTGTGACATGGAGCGATGGGGAGGCTTTTAATGCCGATGATGTCTTTTTCACAATAAACATGCTCAAAGACTTCCCCGATTTGAATACGCCACACAAATTCGATGGAGTAACTTTTGAACAAGTAGACGATCTAACCGTAAAGTTCATCCTCGAAGTATCTGATCCTCGTTTCCAGAATACCTATTTCGAATCTCGTGGTGACAGCTCAGCGTTTCACCTCGTACCAGAACATATCTGGAAGGATTACATCGACGATCCGGTCACATTCAGAAACTACGATGCGGATGCGGGATGGCCTGTCTTCACCGGCGCTTATGTGGTTGAAAGCTTCACGGATTCCGAATTCCGGTTTGTGCGTGATGATAACTGGTGGGGCGCTGCGTCAGGATTTTCTCCGCTGCCTCCTGCTCCACATGTGACATGGATTTACTATGGTACAGAAGAAACACGCGCTGCTGCTATGGCGAAAGACGATCTAGACACAATGAATGAAGCATCCCCTGCCTCGTACGATACGTTGCAGACACTCAATCCAAATGTGATTGCCTGGCTGCCCGAACCGCCATTCGGCTGGACCGATATCTGCACCAGAAACCTGGAGTTCAATACTACTATCCAACCATGGGATGATTATGAAATGCGTTGGGCGGTGAACTATGCTATTGACCGCAACCAACTAATTGACATCGCATTCAGTGGTGCAGCAGCTCCATCACGTTTCCATATGCCCAATTTCCCAGCCCTAAAGTATTACATGGATTTGGTCGACTACTCAAAGTCCCCAATCGACAAAATCGATCCTGCGCTAACAAAGAGCATGCTTGAAAGCAAAGGCTATGTACTTAATGAAGCATCTGGATATTATGAAAAAGATGGTCAAGAGCTGACAATGCCTATTGTCAACTACGATGATACGATCATCAATTCTCTGAATGGCGCGCTGATCGAACAGCTGCAAGCTGTTGGAATCAATGCAGTTCAGGATATCCAGACTATCCCAACCTTTATCGACAATCTGATGGCTGGCAAGTTAGAGTCATATATCTTCTTCGGATCCTGTGGTTCATCAACTGATCCTTGGAAATCAATGGATTCCTTCAGTGTACGCCATATCTCAGATGATGGTAGTCCCCCCAGCAGCTTCTACAGCAATGCAGGATATTGGAACACTGAAAATGCGGTTGAATACAGCGACTATGTTAAAGACATAGGGTTGTTGCAACCAGGTGATCCGAAGATCGAAGAGTTGTTTGTGAAAGCAGCGGAACTCTGGTTAGAAGAAATTCCAGCGATTCCGTTGGTCCAACAACCAATTATCCTTCCACTGAATACAACCTACTGGACAAACTGGCCATCAGCTGATAATGCATACCTGCAACCAGATTTGTCATCACCGTCAGCGTATATTATGCTGCTTAATATCGTCCCAGCAAAATAAGTAGATCATAAACCGATTAATTGTCGGCGGTCGTTATGGCCGCCGACATAATTATCATGTAAGGCTTTAATATGAAAGGTTTGACGAAGGAATATGTTCTCAAGCGCCTTGGAATGTTTTTGCTTACAGTGTGGTTAGGCGCAACCATTGTTTTTATCATACCGCGTTTGGCGCCTGGCGATCCCGTTGAGGGTATGATCGGACAAATGGCAATTACCGGTGCGCATATTGAAAATTCTGAAGAGATGATTGATATGTGGCGGGAGCGATTTGGGTTGGATAAACCAATATTGGTGCAGTATTTTCGCTATCTTTATAATACTTTTACCTTCCAACAAGGCTATTCCCTAACATCTTTTCCAGCAACTGTAGACTCGATGATTTCTCGTAGTTTGCCTTGGACTGTAGGACTTCTTGCAGTAGCAACCCTAATATCATTTATATTGGGCAATCTTATCGGGGCGTTAATGGCCTGGCGGGGCACACCAGGTTTAATTAAAGCAATTCTACCTTTATCATTGATTTTCACATCAATTCCAGCTTTTATGTTGGGCATACTTCTGATCTATCTGTTCTCTATTTCGCTTGATTGGCTGCCTTATGCTGGTGGATTTGACCGGGGGCTGACTGTGGGTTGGAATTGGCAGTATATCTCAAGTGTTATAAAACATTCTCTCCTTCCGGCTTTATCTGTGATCATGGTGACCATTGGTTCTTGGGCATTACAAATGCGCGGGATGATGATCACCACAGATGGTGAGGATTTTATGATTCTAGCAAAAGCTAAGGGCTTAAGCGCCTGGCGTATTTTTTGGGCCTACGGTGTGCGCAACGCAGTGCTTCCACAAATTACAGCACTTGGCGTTACCCTGGGCACGATTGCAGGCGGTTTTGTGGTTGTTGAGATGGTGTTCGCCTATCCAGGGTTGGGGTATCTTCTCTTCGAAGCAATTCTCCGTAGTGACTATACGGTAATCCAAGGTATCGTTTTCTATGTCATTCTTGCTGTGGCTTTAGCAATACTTCTGGTGGATCTTACATATCCCCTCATCGACCCTCGGATAACATACAAGAAGGGATAGGAACAGAATATGAATGAAAAAGATCATTCGGAATCAGAAATATCGAACATCAGGTCGGCCAAGTTCTGGCACTCGGCCTGGTTTAATTCAAAATTAATCATTGGCGCTGCCATATTATTGGGCGTGTTCATTATTAGTGCATTGGGACCAGTGATAAGAGACGAAAAAATGGCTTTGGTGGGATCGTCACCCACCAATGTTATTCCTCTCTGGGTAACTGAGAAACCTAGTAGTTTGCTCAAGGATTCTGACCCCGCCCATCCTTTGGGAACAGAGAGTAATGGCCGAGATATGCTGGCGGTTCTTCTGGTGGGCACCCCCCGCACATTAAGAATAGGCTTGATTGGAGCGAGTATTGGCATGCTGGTTGGGATCATACTAGGTTTTACAGCCGGTCTTTTAGGTGGTTGGGTGGACCTTGTTATCAGCACACTTTGCGACACCATGGTTAGTATGCCTGGGTTGGCAGTATTAGTAGTGATCGCGGCCTATTTGCCTCAAATTGAGGTAAATAATCTAGCCATGATCATGGCTATTTTTGCCTGGCCGCTGCCGGCTCGTTCGATCCGAGCTCAGATATTAAGTATGCGTGAACGAGATTTCATCAAATTAGCCATGATATCCGGGGCGTCAAAACTTGACATTATGTTCAAGGAAATCATGCCTAATCTTCTGCCATATCTGGCAGCGAGTTTTGTGGTTACTGTCTCGGGTGTAATCCTGGCTTCAACAGGTGTCGAAACTCTTGGGCTTGGACCAACCCGCATACCCACGCTTGGCACTACGATCAATGGAGCCTTGCGAGCTACTGCAATGTTTCGAGGAATGTGGTGGTGGTGGGGACCACCAATTGTTGTGCTTGTGATAATTTTTATAGGTCTATTTCTAATAAATATTGGACTTGATGAAATTGCTAATCCTCGCCTGCGAGGGCTTAAACCATGAATGAAATAAAGAATTCTAAGAATGGTGGTGATAAAAAACAGGTCGCATTGAACATAAAGGATTTGAATGTTCACTACGCGACACCTGAAGGGGATGTCATCGCTGTAAATAACGTTAGTTTCAAAATATACCGCGGGGAAATACTGGGGTTAGTGGGTGAATCGGGATGCGGCAAGACAACTACTGCCATGGCAATCTTGAGGCTCGTACAACCGCCAGGACGGATATCGAAGGGTTCCGCAATTATTCGAGAGAAAGTGGATATCTTTAATCTGGACGATCAAGCTATGCGTTCTGCCCGCTGGAAAGAGATCGCTCTCATACCCCAGGGCGCAATGAACTCGCTTAACCCTGTAATGCGAATACGCGACCAGGTCACCGATGTCATCACTACACATGAAGGGAAACTCACGCGTTCTGATCGCAATAAACGCGTCAAGGAATTGTTGCAAGTGGTAGGTTTACCAAGCCGGGTCGGCGCATTATATCCTCACGAATTAAGCGGTGGGATGAAACAGCGCGCTTGTATAGCGATGTCAATTGCTTTGCAGCCCACATTAGTGGTTGCAGATGAACCGACCAGCGCTCTTGACGTGATCGTACAACGGGTTGTTACTCAAACATTATTAGACATCCGAAATCGTTTTGGTATGTCAATGTTATTGATCGGCCATGACATTAGTTTACTTGCACAGATGGTTGATAGGTTTGCAGTGATGTACGCGGGTAATTTGGTGGAAATGTCACCCTTGGACATTGTTATACATGAGCCATTGCATCCTTATACTCAATTACTCATTGATTCGATTCCATCAATATCTGAACGAAAACCGTTAAAGTACACCTCAGGCATTACGCATGATCTTCGCAATCCGCCTCCTGGATGTGCTTTCCAATTCCGCTGTGATCAGGTAATGGATATCTGTAAAAAAGTCGTTCCAACACTTCAAGAAGTAAAACCTGACTGTTATGTAGCTTGCCATTTATACAGTAAACCATGAGTAAACCTTATGTCTGAATCATTTATTGAAATAAAAGATCTCACTAAAGTATATGGGTCTGGAATCACAAAGAGCAAAAATACCTTGGTAGCTCTTCAGGATTTTGAACTGACCATTCCTAAAAAACCATCCAAGATCATTGCCATCGCGGGTGAAAGTGGAAGTGGAAAAACCACATTAGCGAACCTGATGCTTGGGTTAACTGTTCCCACTTCTGGTGAAATCCTCTTTCGTGGGCAGGAATTATCAAAAATGGATCGGAAGCAGCGGAAGGACTATACACGCCACGTGCAAGCCGTGTTTCAGGATCCTTATTCCGTGTACAACCCTTTTTATCCAGTGAAGCACATTTTTGATATCACTATAAAGAATTTCAAATTGGCAAACAACCGCAATCAGGAAAAGGAATTGATCGAAGAGGCGCTCAATATGGTCGGCTTGCAGAGTCAGGAAGTGCTGCACAAGTTCCCCCACCAACTTAGTGGAGGGCAACGTCAACGATTAATGGTCGCCCGGGCATACCTTCTCAAACCGGATCTGATCGTTGCCGATGAGCCAGTATCGATGGTAGATGCATCCCTTCGAGCCACAATACTTGATATCATGCAGCATTTACGTGATGATGGTGGAATCTCAATCCTTTACATCACACATGATTTGAGTACTGCCTACCAAATTGCAGATGAGATATACCTCCTTTATCAGGGGTCTACTGTTGAAGGTGGTGAGATTACAGATGTCATCGATAATCCCAAACACCCTTATGTCCAACAGCTTATCAACTCGATTCCAGATATAAATCGTAAGTGGTCTGGGGAGATAACTGCACTAGACGATGAACAACATCGAAGCAAATCCGATAGTGGCTGCCGCTTTTATAATCGATGTTCAAAAAGAATGGATCATTGTTTAGAGATAAAACCGAGATTATTTCCATTCGAAGACTCTGATCATCTAGTTGCGTGCCACCTATACTCCGACCCTCCAGATTGAGAGATCTCATCAAATAAAAAAGATAACATTACTCAATTGAACGATCATCGGGTATATGTTTTCTCTATAATGTCTTTATAAAAATTGTGTTGCTTTGGGAGCCCATAATGGGTTTTCAATGCCCAGAAAGGAAAAATGAATATCATGACTTCAATAACTAAAGTTGCAATCGTCACAGGTGGAGGTTCCGGAATAGGCAAAGCTAGTGTTTTGCGATTCGCCCGGGAAGGATACAAAGTAGGTATTATCGATATCGTAGATTCAGCCGGGTTGCAGACTGAATCCCAAGTCATTGCTGAGGGCGGAGAAGCTAAGTATATCTATGGTGATGTGTCCAAAGAATCTGATTGTAGGGCTTGGGCTCAGGCTGTTTTAGATCAGTGGGGGCAAATTGATACGCTTGTTGCTAACGCCGGAGTCCAAATTAATGGCGATCTATTCACAGCCACGGAGGCGGACTGGGATTTAATAGTTGGTGTCAACCTGAAAGGCGTAGCCTATTCCTGCAAAGCAGTCCTGCCACAAATGATTGACCAGAACTATGGTGCTATCGTGTTGGTATCATCAATCAATGCCTTAGAGGGAGTAGCAGGCGGCCAAATGCCACTCTATGATATGAGTAAAGCAGGGGTGATAGGCCTTATGCGAAGTTTTGCTAATGAATATGGAAAGAACAATATTCGGGTCAATGCCATCTGTCCTGGCGTCACAGTCACAGAATTTCATGAAAAGAAAGCCGCAAAACGTGGTAAATCCCCCGAAGAGTTAAGGGCGAGTCTCACTGGGCACGCATTATTAGGTAAAGGCGCAGAACCGTCTCAGATAGCGTCCGCAATATATTTTTTAAATAGCGATGATGGATCACATATTACCGGGCAAGTGCTCACAGTCGATGGTGGGCTGACGGCTATGTCTCATCCAATATAGGAGACCAAATTAATTATGGATAAAATTCGGTGGGGTATTATCGGAACAGGCAAGATAGCAAAAGCTTTTTCAAAGGGCTTGAGTTATGTTCCAGATGCTGAATTGATAGCAATCGGCTCTAGATCTATTGATTCGGCGAACGGGTTTGGGGATGAATTTGGTGTGCCGAACCGTCACGGCAATTACGCTTCATTAGTAGAAGACCCAGATGTTGATGTTGTATATATCGCCACACCACACGCGATTCATGCGGAAAATACCCTTCTCAGCCTAGAGGCTGGAAAAGCAGTACTGTGCGAAAAGCCATTTACTCTCAACATGACACAAGCCAAAACAGCCATAGACTTGGCGAGGCGGAAGAAATTATTCTTAATGGAAGCCATGTGGACCAGGTACATACCATTAATGGTAAAGCTGCGTGAACTACTCGCCGATGGGGTCATAGGCGAATTGAAAATTCTTGAAATTGGTATGGGTTTCATTGCGCCACGAGATAATAAATCGCTATACTTCTTCAATCCTGACATGGGAGGTGGAATATTGCTCGACGGGGGTTGTTATGCTGTGTCATTAGCCTCAATGATATTCCGTTCGCCGCCCAAAAGAATAGCGAGTATGGCTCATCTGGGTGAATCAGGTGTTGATGAGCAATCAGCAATCATTTTTGGTTACGAAGGCGATCCAATGGCTGTCCTGTATCTATCTTTTAATACGCGCATCCCACCAGCATTCAGAATAATGGGAAGTAAAGGCCGTATAACAATTCATCCACCGCTTTTTAATCCAACAAGAATGACCATTGCTATGAATGATCAGGAAGATGAAATTGTTGAAATACCGTTTGAGGGCAATGGCTATAATTATGAAATAGTTGAGGTTATGAGGTGTTTGCGTGAATCTAAGCTTGAGAGCGAAGTAATGCCACTCAATGAGTCTCTAGAAATTATGCGAACCCTGGATAACATTCGAGCCCAGTGGAATTTAAAATATCCAATAGAATAATCTTTCAGGAGAAGAGAAATGACATTAAAAATCGGTATCGTTGGGGCCGGGAAAATGGTGCAAATGGCACATTTGCCCAATTTGATAAGCGTTGATGGCGTTGATTTGGTCGCAATTGCTGACCTTGACCAGGCTGCTGCACAGAAGGTTGCCAATGCCTACAATATTCCCAAGGTGTATGGAAGCAGCCAGGAACTACTTGACGGAGAAGCGGAATTAGATGGAGTGGTCGTGGTTACTCCGCGTATGAACCATGCAAAAGCTTGCGTCCCGATTTTGAAGAGAGGCATACCTGTGTTTATGGAAAAACCTCTCGAAGATTCCTTGGAAAAAGGCCGTGAGATCGTTAAAGCATGTGAAGAAGGGCAAACCTTTATGGTTGTTGCTTATAACAATCGTTATGATCCGGCCTTTCTTATGGCAAGGAAGATGCTTCATTCTGGTGAGTTAGGAGAGATCACATGGGCGCGGATCCATAGTTTTGGTGGTCTTTGGAGGGCTGGTGGATTGACATTGGGTCAGATATCACTTGATGAGGAACCTTTGCCGATCGGTTCACCCCCAAAGGCTCAATCTCGCGATGGAAAAACCTTTCCAGCTGAACTGGAATGGACTGAGGGTTGGATTCATGAAGTCAATATGGCCAGAGGATTGTTTGGGGAAGCAAAATCTGTTCTATTCGCTAGCAATGATGTCCCCAGGTTGGCGCTGGTTGAGTTTGAGCGGACGCGGGCATTCTTCGAAGTTGGACTGATCCACCCGCCAGGAATCCCATTTGACTGCAAGATTTCAATTAACACGACCAAGGGCCAATTGGATTTGACAATTCCTGCTCCTATGCTGATGAGGCAGCCCACGGAGCTGAAGATCACAACACCTCACGGAGTAAGCATACCTTCCCTTGAATTCAAAGAATCTTTCACAGAAGAGATTGTACATTTTCTACGCTGTATCACTGGCCAGGAACTGCCACGAACAACTGCTGACGATGCATTGAGGGACCTTGAACTCGGTTTAGAAATCGTTGAAACCGGAAAATCATACTAGGAGTAGATAATATGAAAATAAACATACAGTTAGAAGGTCAGCGGGGATTGAATTGGGAACGCTGGATGCGATTGGTTCCAGCAGTAGAAGATCTAGGATTTAATGGTATGTTCCGTAGCGATCATTTTTATGATGCTGAGCCACCAGAGATGGATTCCCTTGAGTTATGGACTTCCTTAACCTGGTTGGCCAGCAATACGAAACGGATCCAATTTGGTCCACTTGTTACTCCTGTTTCATTTCACCATCCAGCCCATATTGCGCGAAGAGCAAAGGATCTGGATAATTTGTCAGGCGGCAGGTTTGTCCTTGGTGTCGGGGCAGGTTGGGGAGGAGGCGTTAGAGAACATGAGGCATTCGGATTTGACTTGTTAGATACCAAAAGTCGTTTCAGAAGATGGATCGAAGGTCTGGAGATCATCACTCAACTGCTGCGAAGTACTGAGCCGATTTCATTTTCGGGAGATTATTTCACATTGAAAGATGCGATCCTGCTTCCTCATCCAAAACGAAAAGGCGGACCTCCTATAATGATTGGAGGAAATGGGCCGAATAAGGTTATGTCCATCGCTGCGAAATACGCTGATGAATGGAATGGTATTTATAGATCCCCAGCTGAATTCAAAGAGCTGAGTGAGATTCTGGATCAAAAGTTGATTGAAAATGGACGGAAGCCAGAAGATGTCGGTCGATCCCAGATGAAAGGCTTGATGTTTGGACGGGATCAGGCAGAACTCGATCGGAACCTTACTGGACAAGATCCACAGGCTTTACTTGATCGGGGTATGATTGTTGGCACTCCATCGGAGGTCGTCCAGCAACTTGGAGAATTTTCAGAAATTGGAATGCAGCAAGTTATGCTCCAATGGTTCAATTACGACGACCTGGATGGATTGGAAGCATTAGCGAAAACGGTATTGCCTCAAGTGCAATAAAAGTACAGGAAAACTATCCAATAAACACTTACTTCCGTTCATTTCGATTGATCAGGCGGGAAGCGCGCTTATGTCTTGTCGCTCAAGCATCGCTTGGATTCAGTTATTTTGGAATCTACGCTGTCCTGTTCAACCTTTTTTTATTGCGTCTTGGATTTGATTTAAGATACATCAGTTCCATCAACGCTACCGGCCAGATTGTTTTTGCTATCTCCAGTCTTGTCGTCGGTTTGAGTACTAATCGGACCAGAAATCGCCAAGGTATGATATTGGGCATGGCTTTAAACTTATTGGCGTTTATCGTGCTTCCTTTGATAAAGTGGAACCAGTTTTCAGCTGGGTCCACTTTTTTGATCATTACATATGCTCTTTCGTGGATGGGTTTGGCTTTAGTTATTGTCAATATCATCCCTTTTATGATAAGTGCTACTGAAACAGAGGAGAGGGGATTAGTATTTGGATCAATAGGGGCATTACTAGCATTGAGCGGGATTGCTGGAAATTTGATTGGGGGCTTACTGCCTGGCTTGTTGGTTTCTAAGCTTGGAGGTTCATTAAGCTCCCCTACCTATTACGGCTTTACTTTATTGTTCGCAGCCTTATTCCTCATTCCAGGTCTGGTGGCCTTAATCTCAACGCGCGACATAGAAAATGACTCACCTGTGATACCTAATGCAAAGAAAGCAGGAAGGGTGCCGTTTGGATTAATTATCCCACTTACTTTTGTTATGTTGATGATGCGAACAGGTGAAGGGTCGGTACGAACATTCTTCAATGTGTATCTGGAAACCCAGTTGGGCGAATCAACAAAACTGATCGCTTTGCTTTCGGCTGCTGGGCAATTATTGGCCATTCCAGCTGCCCTGGCGACACCCATAATGATTAAGTTGTTAAGTCTGAGACGTACAATTCTCATGGGAATTTTGGGGATGGCAGGCAGTTTAATCCCGTTAGCTTTGTTCCCAAATTGGCGCGCTGCAGGACTGGGGTTTCTCATTATGATGGCTCTGACTTCATTCACTGTTCCAGCTTTCGGAATCTATCACCAGGAGCATTTGTCAATTAATTGGCGCACAGTGATGTCAGGTACAGCTACTATGGCTGTTGGTCTAAGTTGGGCGATTTCATCTTTATTGGGTGGACAAATAATCACTAATTCGGGTTATCATGATTTCTTTCTATTGACTGCAGCACTGACCCTAATTGGTGGCTTATCATTCTGGGTTTGCTCATATATATATGACATAGATGGACCAAGACGAATAAGGATTGAATCGAAAACCGAAAACTATTAAGAATGTATTGGAGGAAGAACAATGAAACTTGGCATACTAACCGTCGGATTGAGTCCGTTATCGATAAACGAAATAATAATTTGGGCTGCGGAAAAGGGCTTTGAAACAATCGAGGTCGCTTGTTGGCCAGAAGATAACAGTCGGCCATTTAATGGAACTCAATTAGATGTAAATGCAGTTACCGAGCAACAAATCAATGAAATTCTGAATACCTGCCAGGAACATAAGATTGATATATCTTGTTTAACCTATTGTGGCAATAACCTTGATCATAACAAAGCTCAAAGAAAAGCTAATATTGACCATTTGTTGAAAGTCATTGATGTAGCAGCAAAGCTGCATGTTGATACGGTATGCACATTCATTGGCCGGGATGAAACAATGCCAATTGCTGCCAACATTGAAATGGCCGGCAAAGTATTTGAACCAATCCTTGATTTCGCGGCAGATAGAGATGTTCGAGTCTGTGTAGAAAATTGCCCAATGGCAGGTTGGCAATTTGAAGGTTTAGTTGGCAATGTTGCCCATACACCAGATATTTGGGACCAACTTTTTGAAGTCCTGCCGCAGAAAAATTTTGGCCTGAATATTGACCCAGCCCATCTACATTACCTAAGCATTGACCCAGTTAGGGCCGCCAAAGAGTATGCAAATAAGGCATTCTACGCACATGCTAAGGATACCCAAATCTCCAAAGAACAGCTTTATCGGAGAGGAGTTATGGACCTGACCAATGGGGGATGGCGACATACAAAGTTACCGGGGCGTGGCGAAATAGATTTGGGAGCGTTTATTAAAGCCCTTCATGATGGTGGGTATGACGGCCCACTAAGTATTGAACTAGAAGATCGAGATTGGTTAGAGAATTTGCAAAAAGTACAAGAAGGATTTATATTAAGTCAAAGTTATCTGAAACCTTTAATCGATGCTTTAAGCTGAGATATTTTTCAAATAATATAAATTTCAAGAGAAAGTGAAACTTTTTTAGGTTTGACAATGACAAGTAACGGGAGTTAAAGGAAAGTAACATTATCCGCAATACGCGCACAAATATTCACTACTGGTAATGCTTGTCATAAAATTATGATATTGAGGGTTTCGCTTAGAAGAAATTAATGAACATGTTGGATAAAACTAAATGGAAGGTGGAGTCTTAGCAACCACCATAATGACATCTGAATCGCCAATATTTTTACTGCTATGAGGGATAAGGCTATTGTGATAGATGGAATCGCCTGGTCCAAGGATGAATTTTTCATCACCAACCCTTGCTTCAAGTTGCCCTTGAAGAATTACACCGCATTCCTCTCCTTCGTGTGTGAACGGATCATCACCGCTATCTGTCCCCGGAGGCATAACAACCCACATCATCTGTAATGATCCTTGAAGGTCGGGCGAGAGAAGTTCATTGACAATATTTGTGCCGGGGTAAATGAGTTTTTTTCGACAATCGCCTCGAACTACCTTTCCTCCACGAGGCTGTGCTTTGGAAACTTTTGGTGTTTTAATCGATTGAGGCTCGGAAAAGAATGAGGCTGTGGAAACCCCAAGTGCTCCCGCAATTGCGTATAGGGTTGCCACTGAAGGTGTAGCTTGATTGCGTTCTATCTGGCTTAGAAAAGAGGGGGAGATATTACAGCTTTCAGACAACTGAACAAGGGTTAATTGATGGGCTTGGCGGTGCTCTCTGATTTTTTTCCCAAGTTTGCTTTTTTCAGCCATATATCTTAACCTTATGAGTATTTTTCAGAACGATAGAAATATAAATGTTTTTTTGACCTTTACGTTATATGAAATGTGATTATACTGGTATTTATTTAATTTCTCAATGAGTTGAATGGCATCAAATGTTTATTCATTTCATTATTTTTTATAGACAAGAACACATAAATTTTCAAGAAATAAATCTCGATTATGATTACACAGAAATCAAGGAGAATTAGCAATGCTGGAGAAAAATAAAGAACTGCATCGATACTATATTGAGGAGATCAACAAGGGAAATCTATCTGTATTAAATGAATATATGGCTTCTGACTGTATCTGCTACGGATCCGGCGAAGTGTTTGACAATATGGAAGAGTGCAAAAAACAGGCTGCTTTGAATCTTATTGCCTTCCCAGATCGAGTCCTCGTTGCTGACGATATGATTGCTGCTGAGGATAAAGTCATAACTCGCTGGACATGGACAGGAACCCATAAAGGAAAATACCAGGGCATTGAGCCAACAGGCAAGCGTGTGACAGTTACAGGAATCACTATCAGCCGAATAGAAGACGGGAAGGTAGTTGAGGAATGGGAGGAAGTTAATCGATTGGGTTTACTGAAACAACTAGGGATGGTCTAATTTTTCATAGAACAGGTGGGTAATTGGATCATGGGAGAAAACATGAAGGTATTTAAAGGAAAAGTTGCAGTTGTCACCGGTGCCGCTAGCGGTATTGGCCGTTCCCTGGCTGAAAAATTCGCTCAGGAAGAGATGAAAGTGGTTTTAGCAGATATAGAATCCGCGGCATTGGCAATTGCCGCTGAAGAATTTGAATCTCAGGGGGTGGAAGTTCTTAGCGTCCAGACCGATGTGTCGAACTATGCTGACGTGACCAATCTTGCACAAAAGACACTGGACACCTTTGGGGCCGTGCATATTCTCTGTAATAACGCTGGAGTCATCGATATGGCTGATCGGCCAATCTGGAAGACTCCATTAGACAACTTGGAATGGCTCGTAGGTGTCAATGTCTGGGGTGTGATCTATGGGATTCACATTTTCACACCGATTATGCTGGCGCAAGAGCCTGCAGATTGTCACATCGTCAATACAGCTTCGATTGCCGGACTGCTCTCCGGTGGCGATTATGGATTATACAATGCAACCAAGCATGCTGTAGTATCAATTTCTGAAACGATTCATTCAGCCTTGGCGCAGCGTAAAGCCAATGTTAATATATCAGTTTTATGTCCTGGATTTGTCAAAACCCACTTCGTGGAAGCGGACCGCAATAAACCCTCACATCTCTCTCGCAGATCGGCAGCAGATGAACGTCAAAAGCAAGACCGCATTCAATCCATGCAGGAGATTTTAGATCAAGGCATGGACCCTTCACAAGTTGCCACTGAAGTTCTCAAGGCTATTCGTAACAATAATCTATATGTGTTGCCACACCCTGAATTCAAACAAGGTATTATTGATCGTATGGAAAATATATTGACTCATGCATAAAACCTAATAAATAGGTTTTCGGTTTCATTTCGCTCTACTTGTCGACAGAAATATGGTTCGAAAATCAATATTAACCTGATTGATCAATCTTCATCACGATCCCAGCCCATTGGTTACTTATAACTGATCCGGATAAATGAAATCTTACGATAGCTCAGGTTTGGACAATTTTTAAGAAACTTAGGTGATTAGGTCATTCTGATTGCCTTAGATTTGTTGTTGACCGATTCTGGTCTGGCTGGTGGGACGATCCTTGTGATCCGTACCTTGACCCCGTCTTTGGTTTGTCCCCTTGGTTGTATGATTGCCATTAAATGCAATTACCAAAACATCATGCATGTAACTAATCAGTTTAATGTTCTGATAATATTGCTTTTTTCCTTGTACGTAATTCAGATTAATTAATAACAAGGTTCTTCAATAAAAAATGGTTAAAGGAATTGAATACCCGCACTCTATCCCTGGTATTCAATTCCATTATTCCTACATTATTTAGAATTATTTTGTTCAATTGCTCCAAGAACTTCCTTTATGATTTGGGTTCAAAGCTACGAGGTTTTTTATCATCCGCAATTGGGCATGTATATTTCTTTCCACCCATTCTCCGCTCAAACTCTTCTTGTGCAGCTTGAATGTTTTTTGGATCTGAAAATAAATCCAAAGACGAGATTGCCATTGCTTTAGCGGCATGCATCATACCCTTATGGCCGATCGACATACCTCCGGTGGCAACATTGGCCCAGGTGTGCCAGTAGTATGGCAGGTTGTTCCGAGAAAACCAGTGGGTGCTACTTGGCTTAGATCACCCACGTCAGATGCACCCCCATGGACCATGCCTTTGTCCATTGTCGGGATGTTAGCACCTATCAATGGCGTGTCTATGTGGGACATGAGCATTGATTCAATATCTGCAGAGGGTTTATAATAATCAATTTTTCGCTGTATATACTCGTCGTTTGTGCCAAGAAAAGAATCGTTGATTATTTGGGCAAAAACAATCTCGTTTTCAGAGAATTCGATAGGCCCAATGAATTCTAAGGCTGCGTACATCAAATCCGATAAAACATGGTTAGGAACTAAACTTGAATAAGCGATCTTAACATTTTCTTGAAACTTTGCACCAGTCATCAAAGCCGCGCCTTTAGCAATATTCCTTAGACGATCAGCAACTTCCTTGAGATAATCTGCCGTTCCTGCTCGAAGTATATATTCCACTTCGGCAGTTTCAGGAACGATATTAGCGGCCTGACCACCATCCGTAATTATGTATTGAATTCTGGTACCATCTAGCACATGCTCTCTGAGGTAGTTAGCAGCTACATTCATTAGCTCAACTGCATCTAATGCAGAACGTCCAAGATGGGGAGTCATACCTGCGTGAGACGAAACACCCGTGAAGAGAAAACTAGAAAATTGGATCGCTACTGTACTACCTGACGTGGTTGAATTCATGTCGTCAGGTTGATAGGTTAAGGCGCAATCGAGGTCGTCAAATAATCCATCACGAGCCATGAAGACTTTACCCCCGCCGCCTTCTTCCGCGGGGCAGCCATAATAACGAACTGTGCCAGAGGTGTTCTTATTCTGTAACCATTGTTTTACAGCAACTGCAGCTGCCACGCTGGCAGTCCCCAGCATGTTGTGTCCACAGCCATGGCCATGCCCACCTTTTTCAACGGCTTCTTTGGTGGATTGTGCTTTCTGAGATAAACCTGGCAAAGCATCATATTCCCCGATCATTGCAATGATCGGTTTGCCTTTCCCATATTCTGCAATGAATGCGGTTTTCATTCCAGCCACATCCCTTGTGACAGAAAAACCCTCTTGTTCAAGAAAATCTGCTTGTAAGCCTGAAGCAAAAAATTCCTCCCACATGATCTCAGGGTTTGCCCAGATTTGATCAGATATTTCAATAAACTTGGATTGATTATCCTCCAACCACTCAAGCAATTCTTTTTTCTCATTAGCCAAGCTCATTTAATTCTCCTTTTGCTTAGATATGGCAAAAATGAGTTATAGAAGACAATACTTTATTTCGATAAGCATTCTTATCATTAGGACTCATGACCTGGCGGATAAAGGTTCTTATCCAACCTGACTATAGTTAGCAAATAGTAAGACCATAACAGTATCGAATTGAGAGACTCCTTATGACCTGCCCCCCAAAAACTAGTCCAAAAGTAGTGTTAGGATTAGTACATACAGGAGGCAGGAAAGATGGCAAAACGCATACGCTATACACCAGAACAGATCATCACCAAATTGCGTGAAGCTGAAGTCTATCTCAGCCAGGGGAAAACAGTGGGACAGGCCTGCAAAACCCTGGAAATCAGTGACCAAACCTACTACCGCTGGCGCCGGGAATACGGGGGTATGGATGTCACCCAGGCCAGGAAGCTCAAAGAAATGGAAAAAGAAAATACCCAGCTAAAGAAGCTGGTGGCGGACCTATCATTGGATAACGCTATTCTCAAGGAGGTGCTGGGAATCACCAAAGGTGGACTGGCGTCAAAATAATTTCGCCCGACAGGAAGCGCCAAGTTGTTCAACAGACTATACAAGTGTTGGATGTGTCTGAACGCAGAGCCTGTCGGGTGGTGGGGCAATCGCGCGCAACCCAGCGGTACAATAAGCGGCCAGCCGATGATGAAGATTTCCTGACCTCCAGGGTCATTGATCTGGCCAGCCAATACGGGCGCTACGGTTATCGCAGAGTGACCGCGCTGCTGAGAAACGAAGGCTGGATTGTCAACCACAAACGAGTGGAGCGGATCTGGCGTCAGGAAGGTCTGAAAGTCCCCCAGAAACAGCCTAAAAGGGGACGATTGTGGCTCAATGATGGCTCTATTGTGCGGCTGAAACCGCTCTTTCCCCAGCATGTTTGGAGTTATGATTTCATGCAGGCCCGCACCCACAACGGAGTGCCCTTTCGGATCCTGAATGTGATTGATGAGTATTCCCGGGAATGTCTGGCAGCCCAAGTGGCTAGACGCTTTACCCACCATGACGTGTTGGATGTTTTGACAAAGCTATTTATCCAGAAAGGGGTGCCAGTTCATATCCGATCTGATAATGGGGCGGAGTTCACCGCCAAACGAGTACGCAGCTGGCTGTCCAATTTGGAGATCAAGCCGCTTTTCATCGAGCCGGGCAGCCCCTGGGAAAATGGCTATATCGAATCCTTCAATGGAAAAATGAGAGATGAATTACTGAATGGAGAGATTTTCTATACTTTGAAAGAAGCTCAGATTTTAATCGAGATGTGGAGGAAGGATTACAACACAGTCAGACCGCACAGCGCTTTGGGTTACAGACCACCGGTACCAGCTGCGATCATGGTTCCTACTACCCAATTTCAGCCGGTTGGACTAACATAAAGAGTGGTACAAATAATGGGGGCATGTCACACTGCCGTATTGGGATATCCAACGGGCGTACTCGCCGGATGTGCTCGATTCCCAGGCAGTCTTTAGCACGTGCCGCTTGTTGACATACACCTGTCCGACCTGAAACGTTCCGTGGTCCATATTCGTCCCAAACACACAGTGATCGCCGTTGTCAAGACAAAACGAAGTGCATGCCCAATTTGGATTGGTGGGTGTGATTTTTATACTCGCCGGTCTGGATGTTATTCGCGTGGAGACACGGCTACAGTCAATCACGAGAAAGAAGAAAGTCAAGAAAATGCCAAGTATCAGTTTTTTGCCCATAATCTAATCCTTTGTACCAGTTCATACATAGGCCGCATAACGGATGAGCTCACCTGCTGCCAGGCGATTTCTTTTTATGATTATAGAACTGAAACCGATAAAGGGGGATAAATCGGGTTATCTGTAAAAACCGGCAGTCAGGTGGAGCGTGGGTTAGCCCGCTGCCTGTTTTTTGTAAATTCGCGGCAATATGAGCGCATATACAGAAATGATGAGCAATGGCAGATGCAAAAATCCCATCCAGCGCAATTCCGGCTTGAACCAGTAAGTGAGATTAAACAACCCATATAATAAACCGTTAAACGCTATTATTCTATATGCCAGCTTGTTGACCTGCGGATAAAAAAGAATCAATAAGAATAAAAAGATTGGTGTGGTGAAACAAAAAGTCAACCCATAATCCGGCGAAACTAGAAGTAAAAGTGGATTGAAGTCTGGTTTTATTCCACTGCCAGAGGTAACGTATGGCGCCCAGAAAGCTAAAAGCGCAATAGGTAGCAATATGAGATGTTGCCAAGAGAATGATTTGAATGAAGTCTGAAGTTCATTGCGATAAGCAACGACCAGCCAAACCAACCCTAACACACAATACATGACCATTCCACCTGTGTGCAGGACAAAACCATATTTCACGGTCGTTCCCATCGTCTGGACTAGGGCGATTATCAGATAATTCAATCCCATGTAACCAGCCCAAACACGTCCCATCTTTACCGGTTGCCAAGCAATCAGGGCGATCATCAAGAGGGTCAAGACGTGAAATATCGGAGCATAAGCATTATAGGGGGTTGTGGCCACCATCAGAAGATTGACAATCACATCCTGTGTTTCTTGAGGAGGATATGGCTTCTCTGTGTAGAGCGGCAACATGCTAATAATGAAAAAAGCGGCATAAAGAACTGGGTACAGCCATTTGCGTTGTTTGACTAACTGGTTACTCATTATTCACCTCCGGTGTGTATAGGGACAAGGGATTAAATAAATTGCGCGTTTGGGACACGGTATACCCAAGAAGGCGACTGTGAAATGCTTAAGGTTCATTACTTAGCGATTAGCGGGCTAACGTAAAAACTCACCTGCAGCCGGGTCTTCCTTTCCTGTCCCCCGTCACCGGTCTTCCGTCCTTAACCGGCTGTCGGGTGGAGCGGGGGTTAGGCATGAAATGTTATGTTGGTTTGTAATAGTTAAAGCGTTGATACTCTTCTCCGTAAAGGGAAAGAGCATAACGCTCACTCCTCTCTTCCGGAAATGCTTCAAGGTTGAGATATGGTGTTCCGCAGTGCAGACATCGAAAAGAATTATTGAGTAAAAAATTAGTACCACATATATTACACTCTGGGAGCATAGCTTCAATGACATGATGTGTGCTTGCATCTACCAGGCGAAACTCTCTATTTGGTTTTGCTAATAATAAATGAATTCCTTTCTCACAGTAATAGTAAATTTCTGGTGCCCATCCAGTATCATAGATCGCCAACCTAAAACTATCATTACAATTATCACATACGCCTAAAAGGGATAGATGCCTGGACCCAGACCACCAAGAGAAAAACCCTCTCTTATGAATATTCTTTCCTTTTGTATCTAAATCCAACCTACATTCTGGCAAGAATAGGGGTTGAAACATAATGGCTTTGGGGTCATAAGGGATTTCTTTATCAACTCCAAGACGGCAATCAGCTTGGACAATAAAATCCTCTGCAATCTGTAAACTAAGATCTACCCAATTCAATCCTTCCTCTAGGACTGATGAAAGATTAAATTTGGTTTTACTGAGGTTGCTATCTATGAAACACAGGTCTTTTTGCGATGAGGATATTGAAAAACCAGTACGAATTACAGTTGGGATATCATCAATTTTCACAGAAAATAATACCCTTCCACCACTCTTTGCTAAGAAAAAGCTGTTTGTCCTAGCTAAACCCAGAATAGTATTTTTAAGCCTAACGGATGAGCTCACCCGCAGCCGGATGGGCATTTAATGATTATAGATGAGAAACCAATAAGGGGAAACGAAAGACCAAATCGCCCCATATGGAGGCTGTCGGGTGGAGCGGGGGTTAGGTGCAGTAAGAAGCTTTTAAATTGGAACAAAATAATACAAATTTATGGAACATAACCATTTGGGCCAATACCCTCACTAGTAACTTCCCCGCCAACAATTCTACTTTGATTACTGCATCTATAAAATTGAATCATCATTTCAAGCATTACGTGCAGGAAACCTTTTCTGGAACTAATGTTTGACGGATTCCTTGGAAGGGTAACGTTTGGAATTAAATTTATATACTTGAATGCATATTGCATATAATTCCAAAGAACAGCGTAAATAAAGAAGGCTCCATTTCGGGTAATATATCCATCTTTGAGAACAGCTATACTGTTTTCTATGGGTTCTGACGTAAATGGAAAATCTTGATGTGCTTCAAATAATTTCCGTGGTTCTGATTGCCAAGTGGGTATTACAGATATTAGATGACCTTGATCATTCTTTTCTTCTTGAATATTGAATCTACCATGACCATTATGAACATGATAAAAGAATGGTCGCTGAGCTTCATCAGCCCATGGATGATATCCTGCAATGTGAATACCTGTATCTTCTCCATCATCCAAAGGTTGATTGTTACACGCCTCGTTTAAAGTGTTTGCTATATATTCTGCAAATTCTTCTAGATTTTCGTAATTTTCCTCTTGGTCGATAACGCGACGTAACCAAACATCAAACTGTACCTGAGTAATGGAGCCAATCATTCCCCAATAAGAAACTGCTGCAGTGATCTTTGGAACGCGAATTATTTTCGTCCATCCTTGTTGATCAATCTCAATAATTCGTCCATTCGATAATCTTGTTATCGCTGAGTCTGCTGCCATAGCAATACCAGCATTTGATAGTTCAGTTAGTATTAAAGTCATATTAGTACCTAAAATCTAAGCACCTAACGGAAGAGCTCACCTGCTGGCGAGGTTCACTGGTATTGATTATAGAACTGAAACCGATAAGGGAGGATAATTATTGACTTGCCGCTACGAAACCGGCTGTCAGGTGGAGCGGAGGTTAGGAGCCAATATTGGATTCATGATATGCAATATTTTTCGGAATTGAATATTATGAAATGCGGAAATGATCAAGAATTGATAACTTCCTCTATATTGAATCTTTTGTGTTTGCTCTTATGTTTATTCCCAAGACCATCAACGAAAAACGCACATACTTTTATAGATTCTTTGAATCCCTTACGAGAGATACTCTGTGCAAAATCCCACGCCGGGACTTTTGTTTCATAACTAGAATGTGGTTCTAGTTCAATTGGTAATTCCTGTTGTCTGGAATGATGAAACGTCTCTAAAAATTTTCCATCCTTCCATCCAGTAGGCAAATGAACTTTCCGTTCAGGTAGGATAAAACCTATACTATTAAGGATAACTTTGAATTGGCTCTTATTCTTTGCTCTTAGATTTATTGACCATGCATTCACCGGGCGGTTAGAAGGGAGATAATAATTAAGTTCTACCTCTATTTGTGCATGACGAGCTTTATACTGGCGGTAAAGTGTATAAGTTGAAATGATAGCTCCATAAATAGCCACAATTGCAGTCGCGGTTTTTGTCCAATCCATGGCTTTTCCACCTTTCCCCCTCATTTACCAACTATGGAATATATTTTATTTAAACATGGCTCCTAACGGATGAGCTCACCCGCAGCCGGGCCTCGCTATATCTGTTCGAGATCCCAGGACTCCGCCTTAACCGGCTGTCGGGTGGAGCGGGGGTTAGGGTGAATTTACAGCTTAATGATTAATAGAGCTTATGAGTGGTAGGTATCATGTAAATTAATATCCGTCAAAAATCTTGATACTTCCTTCCTTCCTTCCAGAAATTGGAAAGTTTAATGGATCTCCCTTTGCTCTATTTAGGGGATATGTAATTAGCACATGTTTCATAGCTCTGCTTAATGCCACATAAAATAACCTGGCTTTTTCTGCTAAATGTGGTCCTGTAGAAGAGCCTGGTAACCAAGAGTCTTCTAAGCCAGGCATTACCACCACTTGCTTAGAAAGACCCTTTGAGCTGTGCATTGTTAAGAACTTAACAGAATGAATATCTTCTGATGGTAATGCGGTATCTGGCAGAAGACAGTCGCAGAGATCATTAATAGAATACTCTTGGTCAGAATCCTTAAATTTCCTGTCAAAGTCTTCAAGCAAAAGCCTAATCTCTTCATTTTCCAGGTCAATAATATTTCCAAGATAATCAGTAATGGAATCTATATCCCTTGTTGAAAACTGATCGCAAAGTCCAATAAATTCAATAGCTCCAATAATTGAGGCACCAGCAAAATAACCGGATTCAAGATTTACTTTAACCGCATCTGTAGGTGAAGTATCATTATCGAGAATCGTTCTTACGATTGTTTTTTTATGACGAGGCTTGATGGTTGTTATTGAATTCAAAATTAATCTTTCGATAAATCTTTGATATGGACGACAATATAACTGCATTAGAATAGAAACCCACTCCCGCTCCTCGGTATATTGTGAATCTTGGATATAGCATGGGATATGGTCTCTCAATGCATCGAAATAAAAATCCCTTACTTTCTTTGTAGGGAATAGACATACTATCCCCTCTTTTGATTTGGGCTCAGCCGGCAATTCGGATATACGATTTTTTAAATAATCAATCAAGAACTCAATTTCTGATTTGCTACTTTTAAATTTATAACAGGATATTTCTCCCCCATCATGATAAGGAAGCATTGGACTTGCATTTCTTCTGATTAATAATAGTAAAGTGTTTATATAATTTAGGATTTTTGAGTAATTTCTTCTGTTTCTTTGAAGGGTTACTTTGTTGAAGTCGCCAGAATAGAATAAATCAATGATACCTTTTGGAGATCCACCTCTCGATTTATATATGCTCTGGCAATCATCTCCTACGATCACCATTGAGTCAACATTCCGAGCGATTCTCATAATAAATTTCTGCTCACTTGTATTGAAATCTTGATATTCATCTATCAAAAAGTGTCTTAAATCATTGATCCATTTCGGATGTTCCCTGGCTGAATCATATAAAGAATATGCAAGAGGAATTGCCTGATCCCAGTCTACTAGCCGGTAAGATCTAGCGAGTTGTAAAGCTATATTTAGAAGAGTGGGTATCGGTTCATCTATTTTTCCAGGATCCCCATCATTTTGCCAAATACTTTTTACAATTTTTAGTTTTTTTCTAATTTTTGATTTTGTTGTGAGTGACAACTCTGAAACGTATGGAATCAAATCTTCGCAAAAAATGTCAGATTCATTTGATTTATCGCTTGCAATACTAGTAAAGTACAGTTCACCATCGTACCCTATATTGAATCCTTCATTACGAATAAGTCTACAAGCATAACTATGAAGTGTAGATATCCTTGGTTGGTCTGGATCATTTATAGAGCATTTGAACTCTTCTTCATAATCATTAATAAAAGTTTTACTAATTTCGCGAATGAATGTTATATATGCAATTGATGATGGGGTAATAAATTTATCAGAAACTAATGATTCTATCCGTCTTAAAAGGGAAAAAGTCTTTCCTGTACCGGGTCCAGCTATTGAAACTAATACTCCCGATTCATGTTCTTGGAAAGCTTTGTATCTATCATCTACGGAGAAGATCTCATCAAAATCGATCATATATTCCCACCGTTTTATAACATTGACAACAAATAATATTCACCCTAACCTATTGATATCGCGCAATTTGGACCGAATAACGGTAATAATCGGTCCATTTTGCCTGATATCTGCTTATCTGTATTATATAATATATATGTTACGTATTTGATTGGGGGCCAAATCTTTTATCTTTTGAACGATTAGCGTCTCTTAAGTATTCTACAAAATCATCATGATCGATTAACCATAATTGACCTATTTTTCGTGTTTTAAATCGACCATTTCTCAGCAAACGGCGAAGATGCTGTTGGTTGTAACCACTGGATTCTGCTGCAGATCTGACAGTAATATATTCACTTGTAAATTCTGGCGTCGGATTATTAACAGAAAATCCCATCCCAACCTCACTTGAGGACTTCTGAGAGCTTCTTTACCTCGCTCTTCTGCTCCAAGCGCAGCATGGCCAGGAATTGCTCTACTTCCTCACTATGTGGTTCGGGATGGGACCAAGACTGTGGGCGGTATTGGACCCAACTCGAACCTGAATGGTATTTACCATCGACAGAAAATAAATTCTCTAAATCAAGCCGCCGACTTTCCGATCGTCAACGGCAGGCCTGCCGTTGCATGGAAACAGACGGATCATGCAAGACAAGAAAAAAAAGGCCTAATCCCTCAAACATTTATTTTTGGCTATCGTCTTTGACTACCACACCCTCCCGTAGCACAAAAGATACCTGGTTCATAACCTCAATATCTTTAAGAGGGTCGCCGTTTGCTGCAACCAGGTCGGCCAGTTTGCCAGGCGCCAGTGTGCCAATATCATCCCAGTTCATGGCTTCAGCCGCCCACCCTGTCGTGGCCTGTATAGCCTGCATGGGGCTGCATCCATACTCGACAAGGTTGCGTAGCTCGATTGCCATCGCTTGCTCTCGCCAGGTACTGATCCAACAGTCAGTTCCAGCTGCCAGTTTCAGCCCCGATTCCAAGGCATAGGAGATCGACTCTCGCTTCCGGGTCTTGTACTCCTTGGACTCGGCAAGCTCTTTCTTTGCAGAAAGCACTACATCCGGGTTAGCAGATTCGAGTTTCTTTTTGTAATACTTGTCATAATAGGAAATTACTGCCACAGTCGGGGTCCAGGTGATTCCCTTTTCCACCGCCAAGTCGATCTCTTCTCGTGTGGGGGCGCCGTGCTCAAAGGTGTTGACGCCAGCGTTTATCGCCATGCTCTGCGATGGTGGCTTACCTGTATGGCAGACAACCTTGAGCCCAAGACGATGCGCCTCATCTACGGCTGCATCCAACTCTTCTTGAGTACAATCGGCGCCGTTGTTGGCAAGTTTAATAAAGTCCGCCCCCGCTCGTCGCTCCTCGCGCACAGCGCGGCGAAAACCATCTTGGCCATCTGCCTGGTTGGAAAAGTTTGGTAGGAAATGACAATGCCCACCGGTGGGCGTGATTAGGCGGCATGCTATATATATCTTGGGTCCTGGAATCCAGCCATTTTGGATAGCCCACCTGACCTCCGGCATGACACCGAGAAGGCCACCAGTGTCACGTGCCGTAGTGACGCCCGACATCAGCGCTTTGTACAGGTAGTTGCTGGCCTTTAGAGCAACTGTGACAGGGTTGTAGTTCTTCAAATTGTCAGAGGTATCGGTGTAGGTTCCTGAGTCTGGCTCCTCCCAGTAGTAGCTAGGATGGGTATGCATGTCGATCAGGCCAGGTAACAAGGTTGCCTCTGGCAGATCAATGACATGGGCATTAGGGAATTCGGGTGCTCCAGCAACAGGGCCAACGTAGACAATACTCTTGCCATTAACAGCAACCAGTCCGGATGAAATTGGTTCCGCACCTGTGCCATCAATTAGAGTTTTACCGCGGACGACAAGGTTGACCTGTTCTTGAGACATATTTCTCTCCTGTGTTATGAACGGCTTTTTTCCACACGCTGTTCAACGATTTCTTTGATTTGCATCTGGATATCATCAGAAAGGGGTTCTGGATGGTGAGAGTTTAATATTTCCTGAACACGCATTGCAGCTCGTGCTGCCAAAGGTTTGCTTCCTTTTCTTTCCCAGTCGGAATAATTACCGCGTTCAAACAGCTCTGGATACCAGGTATTTCTATAATGCTTACGAGTGTGTTTTGTCTTCAAAAATGTATCATTGATCCCAACTCTTGCTGCATCTTCCAATGCCAAAGTTTCATCGTTTACTTCAATACCTTTGAAAAATGTTTTCACCCAATCCACGATCTGATCACATATGGTTAATTGAGCAAAAGAATAAGTAAGCCCAGATTCTAGATAACCTAGATCGTGAATGATATTGCCGCCCATCAACACATCCACCAGAATTGTTAACGCCGCTTCTGCCGCTGCCTGCTGGTCTACAACCTTTGAATCGCTTACGCCAGCCAAACTGAAGGTTGGTACACCGTAACGTTGAGCAACAGAACGCATAAATCCTTTCTCAGGAAAGGCATATGGCCCGACCATCGTTTTCATATCAAGTGAAATCGGATTCATAGCCGAGATTATCATTGGTGCACCCTCGCGGTTAAGCTGGGAAAGCACTACCCCCAGTAACACGCCTGCATTATCAAAAGCCACAGCACCTGCAAGTGTCATTGGACTAGTAACCCCAGCATTCGATGCGGGGATATAAATTGATGGCAAACCCTTGCCAGAAAGATAAAGCAATTTTTGTAGGCCATCTGCATTGTGGACCCTACCAGAAACCACGTTGATATAACAGGTTATAATCGGTTTTTGCCTGAGTGCTTCAGCTCCTCCAACAATAGCTTCTGCCATTGCAACCGCATCCTCAAGCCCTTCTGTTTCATAAGAGACAATGATAACTGGTTTAGTCGTATGGTTTAGAATTGCTTCTATCTGATAGGTGTCTGCTAGGGACTTATCCACATCTGTTGGCAAGACCATTGACATGACAAAGTCAATATTGGACAAACCATCACAGATAGTGGCTCCGTCGATAACATCTTGGAGGATTGGTTCTCGTCGTTCTCCAGTGCGGTGATCGATGATGTTTAAACAATCAGACCCAGGGCCAAAAAAGCAGCGCTTTCCCCCTAAAGGCATCACGGGATTGCCACTTCGATCGTAAAGGGTAACTTCCTTGGGAACAGTAGAAAGGGCACTTTCAACCAGCTTCGGCGGTACATGCACAAGATTTCCATCGGTTACTTTTGCACCAGCTTTTTTCAACAGATCAACTGCTTCTTCCAAATGAAGTTGTACACCGATGCCATCCAAAATCTCTAGACTGGCTGCATGGATCTTTTGAAATTGTTCATCTGAGAGATGAGTGATACCGCCATCATTTGTTTCCCGGTCACTGATATTTGTCCAATTCATAAGTTTTAATCTCCCGGTGAAATATGTAAGGTTGTCAGACTTGTCCGCCAAACTGCTAAGGTGTCAGCGGCGTCATCTCAGGTATGTGAGGCGAACGCGTGCGCTGTGGTGACCATTGTATCAATCAGCCTCGGGTTGGTATCCAGTGGGAAGGGGCTTCCCGTACTGAGCAAAAAACCTTGTGCATCCTGACCGATTCGCAGTTGCCGGTTCGCCTCGACCGCCATATCTTCCAGGGAGGCGTTCTGTCCATAGCGCACAGCATCAATATTGCCCAGGACCGCCACCCGGCCGGCGACCTGCCGCACGACTTCTTCAAGCTCGATCACGAATTTCTTCTTACTCTCTTCCACTCCCACGGCCGCGATGTCGAGCTGAGCAATCTGCTCCAGGCGGGGGATCACGTCACCGCAGACATAGTGGATAGGCCGCAAGCCCAGGCCGCTCATATGCTTAAAGTAAGGTTTGTTGTAGGCAAAGACAAACTCGTCATAGGCGCGGGGCGAGATTATATCCGCCCCGGTAAAGACTTCCTCGACATAGACCCCGTGGATGCCAACTTCTGCCCAAACCCCCATCATTTTTTTTGTGACTTCCAATTGACGTTCCAGGAGGTAGTGAAAGAGTTTCGGTTGTTTGTGTTGGATGACCATAAGTCCCTTGAAACCAAGAACGTTATAGGCGTCAGAAAAGGGTGTGTCAAGTATAGTGGTGATAAATTTTGAATCGCCATAATCGGCCATTACCTGTCGCGGCAGGTCAAAATCTCCCCGCTCCAGCATCGTTTGCGGGTCAGAGAGCGGTAATCGTGCGTCGATCTGTTCCTCGCTCTGGATCTCTCTTGAAGTGTCCCAGAGGTCCTGAGTGGCATCAAACTCGGTTGTGTACTCCATACTGCCCCAGGGAAGCGGGGAGGCGTGCATTGGCTTGCGTACGCCCGTGCGCTGGTCTTCGTAGTAGAGTACGTCGTTCTCATCAACAATCTCAATCCGCTCGGCCCAGAATCGGCTCGCCCCCTGTCCGATCTCCATCCAATCCGGCCGCTCCTTGAATATGCCGTAGGCGTGGTAGATGGCCTGGGCGCGAAAGCGGGTATCCTCCTGGTGGTTGACGGGATAGCGACTGAGTCGTCGCATCCGCTGACGGTATTGCTCGATATAATAATTGCGCTCGAAGTCAGCCAGAAAGAGAATTAGATAGGCTGGTGCAGCCGGGACCTGATCGGGCGTTTCACCCCTGAGAACCTGGTACACTCGTTCCTTTGATGTCGATATAATAAGCTCCCTGTTATTGCAAATCAGACCTACGAACCTTTTCCAAGTGGGTAAGTGTATACAACATTTAATATTATATATATAAAAGAGGTTGATTGGATCAGAATACTCCCTTGAATCTGATTCGAAGTTAGAGGGTCATATAGGCGTCTGATTAGAGATCAGCTGATATTTGGGCGTCTGGCAGTCAGTCAGGTTCGAGTCCATTACAGTGGGTCCGGCAGGATTCGAACCTGCGACCTGGCGGATAACGGCTTTATTCCTATTCGGCTATAAAACCAATCTAATAAAATAACGCTCCGCATCAGCGGCGCGGCTTTGCCGCGTCCAACTGCATGCGCTTGTTAGGCGATATTCTGTTGGACTGCAATCGGCGCTAAGCAGACACCCATTTATCCGCGATGACAGGCAATTTACGACCCAACTGAGACACTCGACGCTGGCGAGAATCCTTTGAATT
>JBARSF010000051.1:0-131511 GCA_049644605.1 Anaerolineales bacterium
GTAATAAGCTCCTTCGTGGCGTCTGCGAGTCCTAAGTTCCTCCCATTCAATCACATCCGGGAAAATAGCTTCTGGAAGGACATGGGCGGTTGATATACTGATTCCAGCCAGGATTGCCAGGACCAAGATCAAGGTGGTTTGACCCGGTTTAACAGTAATGATCAACAATTGAACCACCATCCAGAATCCCATCCCGTAGATGTAGGCTTTTCTTTTGCTTGTAAATTTCGAAAACCAATTCCAGAAGGGAAGGGCAGCTATGGCTGTGATGAACATTAATCCCAGGATAACTGAATCCTGTGATATATTCATGCCAAACAGAGATATTTCTGCCGTAAGATTTCCTTGAGCTATCCAATAAGTTAAAAAATAAGGCAGCATCAAGGCCACTAAATCCACAGTTACCCAGTTCAACATATATAAGCCTGTAGCAAATCGAAAGGGTACGTTTTGCCAGGCTGTTTCTGCTATCTCTTTTACGGTTGGGGATTCTTCGGAAGGTTGGGTGTGTCGTTCCCGGACAAAAAAGAACATGATCAGGAAGGGAATGGTGCCAATACCGCCAAATAAGCCAGAAATTATTAGATAACTTTGGCTGAGAGTAAATCCTGATTGTAAGGCAGCAATCTTAATCTCTGGTGCAGAAACAGCAACAACCAGAGAGGCAACCAGGTTAAAAAACATCCGGTAAGTGGTTAACTCCGTTCGTTCATCATAATCGGGCGTCATTTCGGGAGTGAGGGTATAAAAAGGAACTGCAACCAGGGTTTGCAGGGTGTCGCTGAATATATAAGCCAGCATCATGTGTACGGCAAGAACGATTTGGTTTTCCCAGGGAGGTGCCCACCACATTAATAAATAGGCTAAACCAAAGGGGATGGCGAAGATCAGGATGAAAGGTCGCCTGCGTCCCCAGCGCGTTGAAACGCGGTCGCTAAGCATGCCAACAAGTGGATCATTTATGGCATCCCAGATCACAGCGATTAGGGCAGCAACGGACGCAAGGCGGGCTTCTAAACCAACAACGTCTGTTAAGAAGATCGCGTAAAAAATCTGGCGTAATGTACCCCAGCTTGCCAGACCAAGATCTCCAGAGCCGTAAATTATTTTTGTGAATCTTGACAGCGGTTTATATTCCGCGGTACTGCTTTGCATAGCTTGTCCTTGTGATATGTGAAAAAGGGTTTGATTAGGTTAACAATTGATTCAGTTTAACGTTACAAATCTTTTTCGTAAACGCGATGAGTTTTGCACCAATCCATCACAAAATTACTGGATTCGCCAAGGCTGGCAATATTATCCTCCCTGGTTTGAACAGTTTCAACATGCTCATAAGCATAATCTCGAAATGTCTTTTCCATTTCAGTGTAAATAACTGCAGTGGGTCCGAGCCCCTGGTATTCAGGGAGTATGCCAATTCCATTTGAATCCATGTACTTGGTGGTTTTGAACTCCCGTAATAAATGAAACCACCCCAGAGGATATAATCTGCCGTTAGTTTTTTGTAAACCTCTGCCAACGTTGGGATAAGAAAATAGAAACCCTATGATGCGTTTATCCTTGTAAACAAGCTTAATTAGACGGGGATCAGCTATCGACAACATCCGCTCAGCGATGGTAAAGATCTCATCTTCGGTTATTGGGCTAAATCCTTCCGCACCAGAAAAGGACGCATTATAAACCTGGCGGAGTTCTGGCGCGATAGCTAATAATTCTTCTTTTTTGGAAAAGTTTCTGACCCAGAATCCACTGCGCTGTTTTACTTTTTCCGCTACGCGCTTGACTTTATCAGTTAATCCAACTGTTGTATCAACGTAACCGGAAAAATAATCAAACTTCTTCTGAAATCCGGCTCTTTTAACTAATTTGTCATAATAAGGGTAATTATAGGAAATGCCCATAGCTGGGACATAATCAAAACCCTCAACAAGCAAGCCAATTCCATCTCCCTGTAACAATCCTTTAGGTCCATAAACGAGATTATGGCCGCGACCCTTTGCCCAGTTAAAAACTGCTTCAAAAAGAGCATCAGATACATTGTTATCGTCTATGGATTCGAAGAAATAAAAAAAAGCAGTATTTTGGTTGTGAGCTTTATTAAAGCGATTATTGGATATTGCGGCGATACGGCCAACAATTTTACCTGCACTCTCCGCTACAAAAAAATCAGCTTCCGAATGTTGATAAAAAGGATAACTGGAACGATCCATAACAAACCTGGTATCTGATCGCATCTGGGGGACCCAATAGGAATTTTTGCGGTAGAGATCAAACGGAAATTGAATAAATTTCCTAACGTCCGATTTATTACTGGAATCGATAAGTCTTACTTCCATTAATTCCTCCGGGTTTTACGAACGCAATAACGGGATTATACCTTGATATGGGACTATCGAGCGATTAGCGATTATTCAATGCGTGACAGAATATCAGGAAAAAAAGCCGACAGCAATTGATCCGGGGCCTGCATGAGTGATAATTGCTGGGGGAAGATCATGAATCAGGGGAGGTGGAAGTTTGATATTTTCCTGAAAGAAATGAGATAAGTCTGACGCCAACTCAGGGTTGCCTGCGTGCATTATCGTTAATAGACCCTCCTGGCCAGATGGATATTCCTCAAGAACGAGTATCTTTAATCTATCAATTGCCCTGGAAAAAGTACGCTCTTTAAGATGAGGTATAACCTGTCCGTCTTTTAAACTCAGGATTGGTTTAATTTGAAGTGCATTCCCGAGGAGTGCGGACGCACCGCCAATTCTTCCACCACGAGATAGGAATTCGAGGGACTTAACCAGGAAATAGATTTTTCCACGGCTGGCAAGGGAATTAATCCGACGAACTATCTCATCCGGATCATTGGTTTGAGTGGACCAGATAGCAGCCTGGTGAACAAGGACGCCAAGGGGGCTGGCAATCAGTCGGGTATCAATTATCCGGATATCAAGGTCTGGAAAATCAAGACGGGCTGTTTCAGCTGATCGAACTGTGCCACTAAGATCAGAAGAGGGGTGGATACACAGCAGAGGTTCTTCAATTCCTGCCTGGTTTTTGAAAATAGTCTTGAAATACTCAGGCGGCGGAGCAGCTGTTTTTGGTAACTCAACTGAACTATGCAGCAGTTCCATAAAATAACGATTATCGATATCCACGCCTTCAAGGTAAGTTTTTTCACCCATATGGATTAACTGGGGAATCACTGAGATTTGATATTGATGCTGAATTTTTTCTGGAAGGCAGGAAGTAGTATCAGTAATTATTTTAACCAAACCGCACCTCGTGATTGATACGCTAATAATGAGCTGTCAACTAAAATTGCGCATAGGCACATCGCAACCGCAGAGGGGTTGTTTTTTAACTAAATCTTATAGTCATTTTAATAATAAAATCGTTAGAAATGAATTTTATATCCTAATTCTGAAAGATATCTCCCCAACATTAACAAAATATTGGTGAGATGTAATTATATGGTACACTGAAAAATGATCAAATTAACAATTTTCTGAGGGTCAATAACTTTTCAAAGGCCAGGCAAAATAGAGGAGTTAGCATTATGAAATATCACATTTTGGTCATTGATGATAATGCAAAAACACTGGAAGTCTTGAAATTGGCTTTGGAAAGAGCTGGATTCCGCGTAACAACAGCAGAATCCTGGAAGACTGTAGAAGATAAAATAAAAATTGGATATAGAGTTAAAGACCCGTTTGATCTGGTGGTATTAGATTTAATGATTCCGGATCGCTCAGGATTTGAAATCCTGAAATCACTGCAAGTTGTGTTGGTCCCAATGCCGCCAGTTATTGTTCTGAGTGCGATAACTGATGTGAAGAAGAAAGTTGAGGCAAGAGATATGGGGGTAGCTAAATATCTAACAAAACCAACGACGCCGGATAGATTAGTGAAAGCAATCCGGGATGTGTTGATATAAGAGATCACTCCGGCATTGTTGTGCGTAAACATTTTATCAGGGGGGAGGCAAACGCAGCGGTGTCTTTTTGATAAACGGCCAGAATGGAAACAGATGGGGGAGAGCTAATGCCTGAGATTGAAAGAACATTCAAATTTTGAACCCCAGCAGATTGACTGATGAATCCAATCCCGTTTTGTGAATCTTTGACTGTCTTTATAACTTCTTTCTGAGAAGGCGAAATGAAAGCAGAGGAAGAGATAGGCAGGCTGCCTAAGAGCGTTTTCTCAAAAACCAATCTTAAAGGATGATTTTTATAATATACCCATAAATGAATTTGACCGGTCAAACCGCTATCAGGCAGTGATGACCAATTTTGAATTTTTCCCGAAAAAATAGCTCTTATGGTTGATAAAGGAAGTGATTTCAATTGATTTTGCGCTGAGACGATCAAAACTAAATCATCTGCTGTTAATCCGATTGAGATAATGTCCTGATTTTGAAGCTTTGGATAGAGGGAAGGACTTCCCTGCCATATCAAGAGATCATATTCAGTCGGATCTGGATAGGGTTCAACAACCAGGAGGAATTGTGGTGAAAGATCAGGAGAAGAATCTATGCAGTCCTGAAGCACATCTTTTATTACCACCTGGGTGTCACCGGTTATACCAATCTGGATCGTACGAGGCGAAGGAAGAGGAGGGAGTGGTAGTTCGTCCTGGCAGCTAGAGAGCATAGTGAGTGGAACTATTATTATTAGGAGGAGGAGGAAAGGTTGAGATTTCATATAGGCGTTGATTACCTGGATGATAAAAACAAAAAAATAGATCCCAGGAGGGCGCAATAACCTGCAAAGAGATACAGGGATTGTTTCGAGAGATACGAGATAAACCAGCGAATTGCTAAATAACCTACCAGGGCAGCGGATAGGAAACCAACAGCATAGACGGGAAGTTTGGCTACCAGGTCAGGAATGGTGACTAAATCCGAGATTGCGAGAACGCCAGCGGCGGACATTACCGGGACTGCCATCAAGAAAGAAAATCTTGCAGAAGATTCGCGATCTAAACCGCGCAACATGCCGCCTGAGATTGTAGCTCCAGATCTGGATATCCCGGGAAATAGGGCGAATAGTTGGAAAAATCCAATCCATAGAGCGTCCAACCAAGTCGAGGTGGTCAGAGATCGATTACGGGCACCGAAAATTTCGGCAACCAGCAGAAACGCACTGGTAAATAAGAGGAAAATTGCCGCAGCAATTGGGCTGCTAAAGGCTTTTTCAAAGGTTTCTTTAAACAAGATCGCTGCCACGCCGGCAGGTATAGTAGCCAGGATAAGGTACCATCCCAGACGAGCGTGAAAATCGTGGAATAAATCTCGCGAGCCGAGTCCTTTAAGGACGGATTTTAGGATTTGCAGTAAATCCTTCCAATAATATATCAGTACAGCAGAAAGAGTGGCTACTTGTACTAAGACATCAAAAATAAATGCTTCTTGGGGGTGGATATTCCAGCCGAATATATAAGGTGCCAGGACTAAATGACCTGAGCTGGAGATAGGCAAAAACTCAGAGGCTCCCTGGATAACCCCAAGGATAATGGATTGCAGAATAGTCATTTGGACTCTCCGTAGTTATATGCTGCAGACAAGAATGATTTTGCAAATTCGGAGATAGTACCCTCCATAATTGCTGTCCTGAGAGTAGAAGTTAAGTCTATCAGGATATGCAGGTTGTGAAGTGAAAGCAGGACTGAGGCCAATATTTCGTTAGCTTTCACAAGATGACGGAGATACGCTCTGGAAAAATGTTTACAAGTATAACAAGAGCAATTATCAACAATTGGCTTAGAATCAGCAGCATAAATTTTGTTAGAAATATTTATTCGGCCATAATTGGTAAAAGCTGCTTTGTGACGTGCAAGCCTGGTGGGATTTACGCTATCGAATAAATCGATCCCGTGCAAAACGCCTTGTACAAGATCAAGTGGTGTGCCAACACCCATCAGGTAGCGGGGCTTATTTTCAGGAAGATAGCTGGTAGAGAGGTCAATAATCTCAAGCATTTCATCTTTTGTTTCTCCTACAGATAACCCGCCTATGGCAATACCGGGAAAATCCAACCCGGCTATGAACTGTGCGGATTGAATGCGAAGATCGGGAAAGATACCGCCTTGCGTAATTCCAAACAGCGCTTGGTCATCACGGGTTTGGGCTTTTTTGCAGCGCTCTGCCCAGTTATGAGTACGATGGAGAGCAAGCTCGTTATATTCACGGTCATAAGGGGTTGAACACTCATCAAAACACATGACAATATCAGCCCCAAGGTTTTCTTGGATAGAAATAGCCAGCTCAGGAGAAAAAAAATGTTCGGAGCCATCTATATGACTCTGAAACTTAACACCTTCGTCGGTTATCTTGTTGATCGTACTGAGAGAAAAAACCTGAAAACCACCAGAATCTGTGAGAATGGGCTTATCCCAGCCCATAAAGGTATGCAATCCCCCCAGGTTATTGACTAGTTCATCACCGGGACGAAGATAAAGATGGTAAGTATTCGCGAGAATGATTTGAGCATTAAGGTCATAAAGCTGAGCTGGCGTGACACCTTTAACTGTTGCCTGGGTACCGACGGGGGCAAAGGTGGGAGTCAAAATCGGGCCATGAGGTGTTGAAAGAACACCTGCCCGCGCTTTACCTTCTATGGCCTGTAATTCAAATGAAAAATGGGACATCATAGCGTGATTATATACCAATTCTTGATTATGTTTTCATGATTAGGGTAAAGAAGTATAGCATGATCAGCATGATATAATTATCCACGTTCTCAAACGGAAAGAAAAAGAAAAAACATTGAGGAAAATGTAAAATAAGCAGGAGAAATATATGGAACGCTTGAATGTGCCGGGCCCTAAAGCAAAAAAAATAGTGGCAAAGGATAGCAAATTTATCTCAAACGCATATCCAAGAGCTTATCCGTTTGTAATGGAGCACGGAAAAGGCACAGAGGTCTGGGATGTAGACGGTAACCGGTATCTTGATTTTGCGGCTGGAATTGCCGTAACGGGAACCGGGCACAGCCACCCAGATGTAGTACAAGCGATTAAGGATCAAGCGGATAAATTCCTGCACATATCTACCGTTTTTTATCACCCGATTTGGGTTGAACTTGCTGAAAGACTGAATAAAATTGTGCCTTTTAATGAAGATGCTAGCTCATTTTTAACAAATTCTGGAGCAGAAAGTGTAGAGGCCGCGATAAAACTCGCCCGATTTCACACTGGACGATCACAGTTTATTGGGTTTACGGGAGGATTTCATGGCCGAACGCTAGGAGCTTTGGCTTTTACTGCCAGCAAAGCTGTTTATCGGCATGGATTCTATCCTCTGATGAGCGGTGTAACCCATGTGCCTTACCCTGATCCTTATCGACAAGTATTAAACTCCAAAGAGAATGAACCTTATGGGGAAACAATTGTCAGATACATCGAAGAGCAAATAATTGGTAGAGAGATCCCTGCTGAGGATCTGGCAGGTATCTTGATTGAACCGATCCAGGGCGAGGGGGGGTATATCGTGCCGGCAGAGGGATTTTTTCCTGCATTAAGGAAGTTATGTGATAAATACGGAACAATGCTCATTGCTGATGAAGTTCAATCAGGTATGGGAAGAACAGGAAAGTGGTGGGCCATTGAAAATTTTAATGTCATACCAGATATTATTACTACAGCGAAAGGCATCGCGTCCGGCATCCCACTGGGAGCTATCATTGCTAAAAAGAGTATTATGACCTGGCCCAAAGGAGCGCATGGAAATACTTACGGTGGGAATCCCATTGCTTGCGCTGCTGCCCTGGCAACAATAGAATTAATTGAAAAAGAATATCTTCAGAACGCGAAGGAAATGGGACAATACATGCGGGGGGCATTAGAGGAAATTAAATCGAGCCATGAGAGCATAGGGGATGTCAGGGGAATCGGTTTAATGCTTGGTGTTGATTTTGTTAAGAACAAAAAAACAAAAGAATATAACAGTGAAATCAGAAATAAAGTTGAAAGACTGGCTTTTGAACATGGATTAGTCTCCCTGGGATGCGGAAATAGCACTATCAGATTTGCCCCTCCGCTATCGATCTCAAAGGCAGAAATCGACGAAGGTTTACAGATATTTGAACACGTGATTGGCTTGGCAGAAAGTTGAGAATAAATTAGTTAGAATTAACATTAGTAGATTATAAAAAGATTTGATTTATGCTTCCAGATCATCGGATACGGCAGAGAGATTACCTACTTGAAATCGCCCGCAGTCTTACTCAGGAGTTAAATCTTGATAAGCTGCTGCAGCGGATACTGGAGTTGGCTGCAGAAATGCTGGCTGGCAAAGCGGGTTTAATTGCCCTGAGAGAAGAACAGGGCGGTTGGAATATTGGGGCATCTTACGGAATACAGCCTTCATTCTTACAGCATATAAAACCTATTTTGGCGGAAATCCCTGAGAAGGAAGATCAAGCGAGTTTAGAATTACCTGAAGTAAATAGACTGCTTCAATTGCTTACAAAACGGGCCAGCATGAACTTATTAACGGGAGTGGGGTTGCCGTTAATTTCTGAACAGAAGGTTATTGGGCTGATTTTTATTTTTAGAGGATATCAGGGATCGTTTTCACAAAATGACAGGGCAGTTTTGCAAAGCTTTGCGGATCAGGCGGCAATTGCAGTTAAGAATGCCCAGCTCTATACTCAGGTAACAAGGGAGAAAAGCAGGCTTGACGCACTGCTGGATTCTGCTGCTGACGGCATTGTCATTATGTCAGCTGACCATATAATCGAGAAATGCAATCAAGCATTCGCAAGAATCCTGAGAAAAGACGAAAAAGAAATTGAAGGGAAGACCCATGAAGAAATTATAAAAATGGGTTCTCTACAGCAAGGAACAACGCTTGAAGAGGCCGAATTAAGTGGTTGGCCATTAACGGCAAAAGCCAATTTATACGTCGAGGGAGATTTACATCGCCCTGCAGGTGACATGATACCCGTTGGTATTACATATGCACCACTATTATCAGGAGAAGGGAATCTAATAAATTTGATTGCATCTGTTAGAGATATTACGCATTTCAGAGAAGCAGAAGAAATCAAAAGCGTTTTTGTTTCTGTTATAAGCCATGAGTTAAAAACACCTGTTGCATTGATCAAAGGATATGTGGGTACATTAAGAAGAGAAGACGTGGCCTGGGATAGCGAAATTGTGCAAGACAGTCTAGAGGTTATTGAAGAAGAAACAGATCGGCTAACTGAATTAATTGAAAATTTACTTGACGCCTCTCGACTACAAGCTGGTGGATTTAGCCTAAATCTATCGGAAATAAAAATGAACCAACTCGCCGATGAAATGGCAGAAAGATTCCAAACTCAAACCGATCAACATAAGATAATGGTTCAATTTCCCGGTGATTTCCCTGTGATTGTGGGGGATAAAAAACGCCTGGAACAAGTCTTTTATAACCTACTTTCCAACGCTATCAAATACTCACCAGGGGGAGGTCCCATAACCATTAGTGGACAGATAAGATCTGAGCAAATCATCGTGTGTATTCAAGACCAGGGGACAGGGATTTCACAAGAAGATGCTCCCCATATTTTTGATAGATTTTTTCGTGCGGATGAAGCGGCAAAAAAAACTCAGGGCGCAGGTTTAGGCTTATACCTAAGCAGGGCAATTATCGAAGCGCATGATGGAAGAATTTGGAGTGAACCGCGTACAGATAATGGAGCGAGAGTATGCTTTTCCCTCTATAGAGAAAGGCAATTTATAAGTAAAAAATAGCAGAGACAAAGACCAAAAGAAAATTAAGTGTGGAGTGCATATGCCAAAAATACAAACTAGTTGTCCTAATTGCAAACAGCCGATTATTGCTGAAATCCAACAGGTTATTGACGTAGGTAAAAATCCGGGCCTGAAAGAAGCCTTGTTAGCGGGAGGAATAAATTTTGCCCAATGCCAGGTTTGTGGATTTCAAGGGCAGATCCCTGTTCCGATCGTTTATCACGATGCAAAGAAAGAACTTCTTTATACGTTTTCACCTCCGGACGCCAATAAAACAATGGTAGAAAAAGAGACTGCATTAGCGCCATTGTTAAAGAAGATTATTGATAACGTAACACCGGAAGAAAGGAAGGGATATTTTTTTCAACCTCAGGCAATGTTAAGTATGGAAAGCCTTGTAAAAAATATTCTTTTGGAGGATGGAATTACAGAAGAAATGATTAATGATCAGCAGAAAAAAATAAAACTGCTAGATACTTTGTTTAACCAAGAAGTGGACCAGTTAATAGATACAGTCAAAAAGAACAATGAAGAAATTGACCGGGAGTTTTTTGCCATCTTCGCGGAAATTGCACAGCGAATAGTCGCAAGCCAGGATGAAAAGTCGATTAAGAAAATCCAGGCAATCCAGGACGCTCTTATGGAGGAAACAGATATTGGTAAAGAAATCTTCTCTGAGACAAAAGAAATCCAGGCAGCCAGCCAATCCTTAGAAGCTTTGGGAAAAAATCTTACCAGGGGAGCACTTCTTGAATTGATTATCAGTGCGCCAAGCAAGGAGCGCGTTAAGGCATTAACGCGCTTAGCGAGACCTGCGATGGATTATGAATTTTTCCAAATGTTCACAGAAAGAATAGAAAAATCTGCCGAAGACATTAGGAAAAATTTGATCGAAAAGCGGAATATGATGCTCAAAATAACCCAAGAAATTGACAAGCAAGTACAGGATAGACTTAATAACGCCGTGGAACAAATTAATTCATTGCTGAAGATGGAACCTCTGGAAGAAGCAATATTACAAAACCTGGATAAAATCGATCAATATTTTATTCAAGCGCTATCTGCGGAATTGGAACGCGCAACGGCTGAAAAACAGAATGAGAGGAAAGAAAAACTTGAGTTATTGCTGCACAAAATTCAAGAGATTTCTACGCCAGCAGAAATGAAAATCGTTGAAAAGCTAATGGCTATAGCAGATAATGAAAAAGAGCTAAACAACCTAATAGAGGAAATGAAAGATCAGATTTCTTCACAGTTAGTTGACTATCTCACTTCGATTGTCAATAATTTTGGAGAACAAATTGCCGATGCGGAAGAAAAAAATAAAAAGGAATTAGAGAATACATTAAACAAATTGAACAACGTTTATAAAGCCATCATCAGAAAAACGATGAAAATGAAACTTAGTGAATAAATGGTATCGGTCAGAAGTGGATTTGAGTGGAAATAGAAGGAAATTAGATTCGATTGTCAGTCTGAGTTGCTGGTTATGATTGGTGGATTATCCAGACGGTAGCCTTGTCCTCTGACGGTAATGATGTAATCGTGGTTGGGATCCATTTCAGCAAGTCGGTCACGCAACCTCCTGACAAGGGCGTCGAGAGCCTGATCTGTGACACCAATCGATTCCTGAGATCCCCAAACAGCATTAATTACTTCAGATCTGGAGATTACTCTGCCCGTAGATTCCGAAAGGAGAACAAGGAACCTAAATTGCAAGGACGAGAGGGGCGGATCAAGCTCACGATTTAATATCCAGGTTCGATAAGATTCCTTCTCAAGTCGGATACGCCTGAAATAAGAGATTACAGAAGCCTCAAAATCCCCTGGAGCAAGAGGAACTGTTGCGTCTTGACCAAGGAAAATAAATTCTTGGGCTAATGCAATTTGGATAATATCACCATCAATAAGAGAAGTGATCTCTGTAACGGGTTTCCCATTGTGAAAGGTTCCATTTTTACTGTTGAGATCCTCGATCGCTGGTCCTTGAGACGAGATAAAAACACGGGCATGTTCTCTTGAAACTTGTTGATTAGAGATCACAATATCGCATGTCCCGATCCTGCCGATAGAAATTTCTTCAGCTATCGCCCAGCGGTAACCGTTTAAAGAGCCTCCTTGGCCGACAATAACAGGTTGAGATTGGATGATATCAGTCATCTTTGAATAACTAGAATTACAATGCGGAAACGTTAAGTAGATTATAATTCAATATGTAAGGTCGCAAACAGTAATTACAATAAAATTTCTATGGAACGCACACATAAGATAAAAGAGATCATTAAGGATCGATACCAAATAAAAGAGATTATTGGCCAAGGTGGCATGGGTTGTGTTTACCTGGCTAACGATCTTCGATTAGCGGGAAGATTAACGGCATTAAAAGCTGTTTATTATGAGCAGAGCTTGCCTGACGATGTGATCAAGCAGACCCGAGAGCAATTCAAAAGAGAAGCAACGGTGCTGGCAAGGCTCGACCATCCAAATCTGCCTAAAGTTTCTGATTTTTTTTCAGATGAGGATAGGGGTTACCTGGTAATGGATTATGTGCCTGGAAAGGACCTCAGGACATTAATGCTGGAAGAAAAGAAAAAAAGAGCGTTTTTGCCAGAGAGAGATGTGTTAAACTGGGCAAACCAGATTGCTGATGCGCTTATTTACCTGCACGGACAGTCCCCCGCGATCCTTCATAGAGATATTAAACCAAGTAATATCAAGCTTACGCCAAACGGAATAATAAAATTAGTAGATTTTGGACTGGTTAAGATATTAGTATCTGGAGAAAAGACAATCACCGTAGTTCATGGCCATGGATCTGCATACTATACACCTCTTGAACAATACGGGGGAGATACAGGACATACTGATCCCAGAAGTGATGTCTATTCCTTTGGGGCGACACTTTATCATCTTTTGACCAATAAAGAACCCCTGGAGGCACGAGAAAGATTTCTTGATCCAAACAGTGAGTTACCAATCAAAGATTTTAATAAGAATATCAGCCCCAGAACAGAAAAGGCAGTAAATCTGGCGATGAGAGTACACCCTGATGAGCGGATTCAAAGCGTTGTTGAATTAAGAGAAGCATTGCTGGGAGATTGGAATCCTAGACAAAATCCTAATGCGGCACTTCCAGCGCCAAATTTGGGGGATTTTATTAAAGCATCTGAAGAACAGGTGATGGCGTGGGCAGCCGCCTTACTCCTGATTGTCAGTGTGTTTGCGACACTTCTTAGATAAATACTAAGCTGAAAATAGTTTTAGATACAGGTAGGAAATCAGCCACCCTAAAAGCGCTCCTACCAGGACAGATAAACCCATTGTGAATAACGTTATATTGTCTGAAAGCAACCAGGAAACCCCCGGAAGGTTTAATGCTATATAGTTATATACAAGTAAGCCAGAAATCAATGAAGCGAATCCCCATTTGATGCCACTGCGAACAAAACCGGATAATGCACCAGCTTGATAGGCGATTAAAGACACAGTGATGATAATCACTAGAGATACGAACCAAATCTGCCAAGGTGCACCATTGGGTTCGATTTGATCTGGCTGAGGGGTTTCGCTTCCCGGCCCTGGTTGGAGTTCGGTTGGCGATTGAGTGGAATCTAGAGTTGGATCACCATTATTTTCTGTCTCTACGCCTTCAATAGAATCTCCCAGAATCGTAATTTCAATTGATTCAGATCTAGCTAGCGAGCTTTCAGCCTGAACAGTTATATTGTTTCCGGACTTAACAAGAAAGCTGGTTGATGCGGATCCATTCAGGGTTGTAATTTGAGGTAGAGCAGTAGATTTACCCTGTGTTGTTATATAAAAAGTCACTGGTGTCCCATCGGGAACTGGGTTCCAGTTATGGTCAAAGATGATACCTGTGTGCAGCTCGATAATATCCTCGACACGGTAAACCGGCGCGGCAGGAGTCGACTCGGATGGTTCTAAAGTTGTTGTGAGATTAACATCTTCCCCTACAAAGAGGGAAAAAACCTGATCGGGGTTGGGAGAAGTTGCTGAAATCAAATCGTAATTAATGCCGGGGACAGACACAGGCAGGTGTCCAGTAATCGAAGGGAATTCCTTGAATAGGATTCTGGCAGCGACATCAAGAGAAGCTGGGAGCTTGTTGTACAAGCCAAAAAATGCTGTTATTTTGGAAATATTGGTTGCATCTAAATAGTATGGAGCTCCAAGCGCAAAGACGATAATCTTTTTATCGCGGAGTAAGTCTTGGCGTTCAGCAAGGAGTCTGGTGAATGCTTTTGAATAAGGGCGGTCTTCACTGACATCAAGCGCAGAAACAAGAATCCAATCAGCATTGTAGAGATCATTAATAATATGGACAACTTCATCTGGGAAGTCAAGCAGAGTAATAATTTCCTTAAAAGAATAGGAAGTGATATTTGCGCGGACAAGTTGGCGTCCGGAAAGTGGACCATACAATTTTAATATAGCTTTTTCAAGTGAATCGATACCGAGTGTGGATACTTCAGGACATTCTTCACAAAGAGTTTCAATTTCAGTATCAGATAAAATAACAACCCTATCATAGGAGGAGGGGGGATCCTGAAGAACTACATCAAGCTCTGCTTGTGATGGATTAATTAACGTAGCGCTTTGTCTGGCTACAATTTCGGCAATATCACCATTGCCAAGCTCGGATAAATTGTATTGAGAAGCAAGGACAGAGGAGATATTAAAGTTAAGATAAAGGGAATTTTTTACAGTGAGGATTCTGAGAACTGATTCGTCAACACGGTCGGCAAAATCTTGATCTTCAATGTACTTCTGGGCAAAAAAATCGAGGGTGGAAATTATTTCGTTGTTGGGAATCGGCTCGTTGTCTCCTCCATAATTTCCTAGATATAAAACGTCATTCCCGGCGATGAAAGCATCAACGGCAACGCGTCGAATGTTAAATGTTACACCTGAAGGGTCATATAACTTTTGAAGTGCCTGGCTGCCCAGATTATCACTTATTATCAAACCGCCAGATTCTCTCCAGGATCCGAATGGTTCCAGATTCATGAGAAGATCAAACGCTTGAGGATCCAGGCTGATTGGTTTTGTTGTGGAGCGAATATTGCCCTGTAAGCCCTGGTATCTAATGTGAGAGTTGAGAAGAGCATCCACAGCAGAATCGGGTGATGGGGCATGGCCAGTTACAGCAAAAAAGGGAGCCAAGTCTATTTGTTTCAACTGCTCAAGAGATTTACGAACGGTTGCAACTTCATCTTCAGGAAGGCGGTCGGAACTGCCAAGTCCAGGAAAATATTTGCCAACAACAACGATAGAATCCTGGCTACCTTGATGGACGCCCCGAACATAAGCCTGTCCCATTTTGCCAACCCAAAAAGGATCTCCGCCAAATGAGCGCACGCCAAGATTGCTTTGTCCGGGTGAGGGATTAGTTATGACATCTAAAGATGGTCCAAAAAGCATATTTATACCAAGGTTAGACAGTTCATTACCAACTTGTTCACCGGTACGCTCGGCTAGTTCATCATCCCAGGTCGCGCCTATCGACATCTGACTTGGTATCGGGCTGAGTCCAAAGAGAATTTCTGAAAAATCTGATTGATTACCTTCTTGGGAAAGACCTACAAAAAGCGGTATAAAATTAGAGTTCTGATTCCCCGTTACAGGAGAATCTTCCGCAAGCAGACTTATTCCGTCGTATTCAAGGAGCTGTAAATTATTAGATAAAGTCCTGCATTCTTCTGGCATTTGGTCAAGATTCAGGAAATTATCATTGTCGCGGTCTAGTATGACGCCGCCCAGATGATAATTTACGATCAGATCAAAAATTGGAGAAACAGGACTGGTGTCATTCCCATTAAAAGTAATTAGAAAAAGTTGACCGACTTTTTCTTCAGGGGAAAGGGAATCGAATTGGGCTTTGGCTTTAGCGGAAGGAGTAAAAGCAGCGTTATGAGCTAAAGCCATGTTCAGCGGGAGTGACCCTAAAAGCAATGAGCTTGCTAGGAGGCAGGGGAAAAAGACACGTTTAAGAAAATTGCGTATAACCATTGTGTTCAAGAATATAAAACAAGAACTATACTAAATAAAATATGAACCATCAGCTACACATTATACAGCGTTTAATAAATATCGTCTTGCAAGGGCAGGGTCATCTGTAAAAAATCCATCCAGTCCGTGATTGAGACCATTCTGGATATCATGGGTGTGGTTTAAGGTATAGGAAAAGACTAATTTGCCTAAAGCGTGAAAGGAAGCTATGCAATCGGAATTAAGTGATTTGTAGGGAATGTGTACTGTCTGGTAATTAAGTGGAAACCATGAGAGATTACTGAAAAACTGAATTGTTGGAAGACGATGAAATAATATACCTTTCCTGACTTTAGGTAATAGTTTTTCTATTTTGTAGAGAGCAATAGGGTTGAACGAAGAAATAAGGACTCGATCAAGTACCTGATGTTCAGAGATCGTTTGAGCGACACGCGCAGGTAAATCGTCAAAAGGGGATGAGAGATTTTTTAATTCGACATTTAAAAGGGCTTTATTTCCGATCTCCTCAAATACTTCGTTCAGGGTGGGAATTTGTTGGTCCTGATATGCCGGTGCATAAGATTTTCCAGCATTCAAAGATTTTAAATAATCCAGGTTTTGGTATTTTAGTTTCCCGAATCCATTGGTAGTCCTTTCAAGCGATGAGTCGTGAAAAACAACAACTGCCTTATCGGCAGTTAACTGGACGTCAAATTCAACGGCATCTGCACCTTGTTCTATCGCCAAATGAAAAGCAGCCAGTGTGTTTTCTGGCGCGTGGGCACTGGCACCTCGGTGAGCAATGACTACGGGCGTAGTAAGAAAATCAAACATTAAAACCAGAAGAGAATACTCTATAGATCCACAAAAAAAGCATCAGCAGCCTGGTCAATGAGCTCTCTGGTCATTTCGGGTTTACAGCCCAAGAATTTAGAGATATCCAGGATCTGATTGCATATCTCCCTGGGGTGGGAGCCTCTGAGATTTCTATTAGGCTTGAGATACCAGTTTTTAATTAAATAAGCCAAATTATCTTCAATAAAGGGGATTTTTTTTGATTCGGCGACGGCTATAAAGATACTTCTATATTCATCAAAAGAAGGATCCCCAACTCGAATTTTATGACGAAGGCGGCGCAAAAATGCTTCATCAACGAGATCTCTTGGTGGAAGATTGGTGGAAAACACGATCAACTCGTTAAAAGGCACTTCAACTTTGCGTCCTGTGTGCAATGTTAAGAAATCGATCTGGTTTTCGAGAGGAATAATCCAGCGATTAAGCAGGTCAGTTGGGCGTACTTGCTGCCTGCCAAAGTCATCAACAAGTAATAATCCACCGGCAGCTTTAAGCTGAAAGGGCGCTTCATAAAATTTAGTAACTGGGTTAAAAACAAGATCCAGGTCAGTAAGCGTTAATTCTCCACCTACTACAATAAAAGGTCTTTTAATGCGTATCCAGCGTGGATCACGGCGCATCCCGGTTTTTAATTGGCCGGTGCCTGTCTCTGTAACCTCTCTCTCTGGTATTAATTCATGATTTACTGAATCGTACAATTTTACAACTTGTCCTTCAATATACAAGGCGTAGGGTATGTAGATACTTTCCCGAAGAATCATGGAACCAATTGCCCTGGCTATGCTGGTTTTACCGTTCCCGGGAGGGCCATAAATGAAAACAGATGTGCCTGAATTGATCGCAGGGCCCACTCTGTTGATGATGTCCTCGGAGAGCGTAAGTTCTGATAAGTAAGATCTGAGCGCCTTGGGAGACACATTTAATTTACCTAGACTTTGCCTGCTAATAGCTTTGTTGTAATCCTCGAGGGGAACTGGGGCTGGTCCGGCATATTGGCTTCTTTCAAGGGCTTCACGGGCGCGGTTTATTCCTGCCTGGGTAATTCCATATTGGTAAGATCCTTCTCCTAAACCCATTGTTGAGGCTTTTACCTCAATAAATTTTTCTCTCTTTAATGAATCTACAATCTTATCCACAAGAGCTGTATAGGGTAAAGAGATATTTTCGGCTAATTCGTAGCCTGTAAGATAGCCTTGGAAATATAGAATTTTTAATGCCAAATCTTGAAGCCAAAGTCTAGAAAGGCCTGTATCGCTGATTTGAGTAATTGGAGGGGGTCCAAATGGTTTAGTGCCAGTGTGATGAAATTCAGCTACATGTTCAGTTACTTGGGTTCTGGGAGGATTCATAGATAATCTCCGAATAAACGAATGGTGTTCAATAATCCATTATAATTAGCAAAAGTTATGATAACAAATTATAGCATGCCTTAAGCATGCTTTAAGGAAACTAACAAAAAGGAAAACATGAATCTGTCAGTAATTATCCCTATCTATAATGAAAAAAACACCCTTGAAGAAATAATTTTAAGGGTTCAGGCTACAGGAATTCCTGGCGAGATCATTCTTGTTGATGATGGATCAATTGATGGTACAAGGGAAATTGTAAAAAAATACCAGGATAAAGAGGGTTTTAAAGTTATCCTGCATGATCAGAATCAAGGAAAAGGAGCTGCGGTGCGAACTGGTTTTGATGCAGCAACAGGAGATGTATTGCTGATCCAGGATGCTGATCTTGAATATGACCCGAGAGATTATCCTGATTTATTAAAGCCAATTGAAGAAGGAATTGCTGATGTAGTATATGGATCACGGTTCCTGGGTGCCACGCGGCGGGTAGCCATGTTCTGGCATATGGTTGCCAACAAATTATTGACTTTATTCACGAATATTCTTTACGACACTATCCTAACGGATATGGAAACAGGATACAAGGTATTTAAGAAAAAAGTAGTCGAAGATATGCCGCTTCATTCAAAACGATTTGAATTCGAACCTGAATTTACTGCCAAAATACTAAAAAGGAATTATAGAATATTTGAAGTACCGATCACGTTTAATCCACGGGATTATGAGGAAGGGAAAAAAATTGGATTACCGGATGCATTTGAAGCGATTTGGGCACTGATAAAATATCGTTTTGTTGACTAAAGGGAAAATCAAGCGGGTTTCAGATCTTCAATAATCAATTGGAAAGATCTGGATCCGCGGAATTCGTTTATATCAAATTTGTAAACCAGATCAACACGGTGGGGAATAGATTCACTCAAACAGCCCAAGCCAAACCCAATTGCATCCAAGCAATATTTTCCGTCGGAAACTGATAACTTGAGATGTTCGCCATCTTGACCAACGACTTTTTTCTGAGAAGTTGTCAGATCTTTTGTAATGAATAATACTTTGGGATTTCCAGAGCCTGTAGGTTCAAGTTTTTCAATATCTGAATAAAGTGAATCATCAAGTTGAGCTAAGGAAACTTCAGCGTCAATAACCAGGCTAGGTTTTAATTTTCGACCAGCAATACTTATATTTGCTAAGTTGATCAAGCGCCGCTTTAATTCAGGAAAATTATGGGTGGTCACCGTGAATCCTGCGGCCATGGAATGGCCTCCGTAGCGCTCTAGTAAGTCCTGGCAGCGATCAAGAGCATCAACAATATTAAATTCAGGAATACTACGACATGATGCAGTGATTGTCTCTTGGTCAACTTTACCGACTACTGACGGTGCATAAAAGTTTCTGGTCAGGTAACCGGCAGCGATGCCCACCACGCCTAGATGGAAATCAGTGTCAACGACAAATAGAATTGGAGGGAAGGGAGAAACTCCAGCTATCATCTGTTCTGCGCGACTTTCCATCGAGCTGCTGATCTTTTTCCTTTTGAAATTTTGGTTTTCAAGAATTTGAGCTAAATTTCCACAAGTGTGAGGGTCATCGGAAAGCAACAAGTCAAGAGACAGCTCAGCTGAATCCAAGCGGCCAGGTGCGTTGATTCGAGGCCCAATCTGGAAACTGATATCGGAGGAGCGTATTTTTTGGTCGAGGAGATTGGCCGCTCCCAGAAGAGAGACTAAACTCTGCCGCTGCAACTTATTTAACACAGCGAGACCTTGGCTGACAAGGTATCGATTCTCACTGACAAGCGGCACAATGTCTGCGATGGTTCCGATAGATACAAGATCAAGATAATCTGAGGGAATTATTTCTGGAAAGGACACACTCAACGCAGAGATCAATTTGTAGGCAATTCCTACACCGGCCAGATCCTTAAATGGATATGGATCATCTGGAAGCTTTGGATTTACGATCGCGGCTGCCGGAGGAAGGTTTTTATCCGGAGTGTGATGATCGGTAACAATTACTTTCATGCCAAGAGAATTGGCAAAAGTGACCTCTTCTTCAGAACGAATGCCGTTATCAACAGTAATTAACAGCTTAACTCCCTGGTCAAAAAGAGACGATAGAGCTTTTTTGTTTAAACCATACCCATCTTCTAATCTATTGGGGATATATGGAATAACTTGGCATCCAATTTTGGAAAGGGAATGGGTGAGAAGGGCTGTGCTGGTAATGCCGTCAGCGTCATAGTCTCCAAAAATGGCCAGCCGATCCTTTTTATGAAAAGCATCAGTGATGATTTGGCAGCTTTTTTCAGTATGGAGAATTTGTTGTGAAGGATACCAGGCTGGTTTTTCAGGAGAGAGGAAAGCTTGAGAATCTTTCAGAGTCGTAAAACCACGCTGAAATAATATTGAACGGAGGACAGGAGGATATATTTCTAGTTCCTGATTAGTAATTGAGGGAATTGGATGAGGGTCAATCCAATTAAAACGGTGTAAGGTCATCTTAAGAACAACCTGGTTAAAAAGAAAATTTTAAGTATTAGATATAAAACCTGTCAGGAAGAGGCAATTTCCCGGGATAAAACTAAAGCCCCCATTAAGCCGGAATCGTCTCCCAGCGCAGCGGGGAGAATTTGAAAATTATCCAGATACACGTCAGAAATTACAGAGTTGGTAACAGAGCGGCGGATAGGATCAAAAAGTAGATCACCAGCCCTGGACACACCGCCTCCAATAATTATCAGAGAGGTGTTAAAAATATGGACAAGATCTGCGATCGCAAGTCCGATATATTTTCCAGCCCTTTCATAAGCTGCGATGGCAAGCTCGTTGCCGGCTTCTGCTGCATCGCTGATATGCTTGGCGGTAAGTTCTCCTTCTGGAAAATGATCCCGGAGACTATCTTCTTCTAGGCGAGATTTAATCCAGCGGACAATGGCAGGTCCGGAGGCGATTGCCTCCAGATGACCTTCTTTGCCGCAGTTGCAGGCTGGACCTTGCGGAATGACTGACATATGCCCAACTTCACCAGCGAAGCCTGAAGTACCCAGAAGGAGTTTGTTATCAATAATAAACCCTCCCCCGATACCAGTGCTTATTGTAAGATATATCAAATCGCTAAAACCTTTTCCGGCTCCAAAAGACCATTCACCGAGAGCGGCTAAATTTGCGTCATTGTTAATTGCTGCTGGAACATCAAAGGTCGTGGCGAGAAACTCCTGCAACGGGAAATATTTCCATTCTGGAATATTGGGAGGTTCAACCACAATGCCATTAAATGGATCTAAAGGACCTGGACAAGCTGCGGCTATTGCTGTAACTTCATAGTCTTCAGGCCAAACAGTTTCAATCAGGTGAACCAGCCTATCCTCGATTGGCATCCCTTCTGATCTGGTTGGGATCTGGTTATATTGAATTGATTCAATGCTTTTTGTGGTATAAGAGGCTGCTCTCATGCGGGAAGCACCAATATCAATAGCAAGTGTTGATTTCATAGTTGAAAGTATAGCATAGAAGGTTGTTGTTTGAAATAAACAGGCAGTACGAGAACTTTTTACGAATATTTTCAAAGAGGAAGAATCGAAAATGATTTACATTCAGGCGTTGACGGAATCCAAGTCACTTGCTATGATTCATTCGCTAGGATATTTCATAAAATGGATTATGGACAAATTTAGAGAAAAAATATCTGGATTAATGAGGTGGCTGCAACCTGGCTTGGGTGTAAAACGTTGGATCTTCGCTATTTTGCTGGGAACAACGATAATCTCCTTGGGATTGGCAGTCTTGGTAATAGATTTATATAGAAAAACTCCAGATACCTGGTGGCTTCCGATAATATCTTTTGCGTCACTGCAAGCTCTACCGCGATTAATTAGAGTCTTGGTCTTTGAGGCTCTGGGCGCGACGGTTATCGTCTGGGGTGTTATCGGGTTAAACCGGTCATTATTAGGACCGTTTTTGAGACCAGGGCATACAATTGTTGATAGTCTGGAAAAATATCAAAGCAGGAAACATGGTCCCAGAATTGTAGCGATTGGGGGAGGCCACGGATTGGCTACTTTACTTCGTGGGTTAAAAACTGTTTCCCATAATATTTTTGCTGTGGTAACTGTTGCAGATGATGGTGGTTCATCTGGCAGGCTGAGGGAAAGCCTGGGTATACTACCTCCAGGAGATGTTAGGAATTGTTTGGCTGCTCTATCCGATGATGAAGATTTATTAGCCCAGTTATTTCAATATCGATTTGCAAAAGCAAATGGCAGCTTACAAGGACATTCCTTTGGGAATTTATTTATCAGCTCGATGGCTGAAGTGACTGGAAGTTTTGAGCAGGCGATAGCTGAGTCGGGCAGAGTTCTGGCAGTATCAGGAAGAGTTTTGCCTGCTACATTGGAAAATGTAAATTTAATTGCAGATGTCAAAATGCCTGGCGAAAAGAAATCAATCCGTGTGGAGGGGGAAAGTAAAATAACAGAATCAAAAGGAAAAATACAGAGAGTTATGCTTGAGCCGGGAAATCCGGCAGCGTACCCTGAAGTAATCCAATCAATACTTTCAGCAGATTTGATAGTGGTTGGCCCAGGAAGTCTATATACCAGCCTGCTCCCAAATTTATTAGTAAAGGACATAACGGCTGCCATCAGGGCAAGCCAGGCTCTAAAAATATTTATCTGTAATGTAGCAACCCAGGTAGGTGAAACTGAAGGGTTCACATGCGGAGACCATTTAAAAGTAATTGAAGACCATGTGGAAACAAATTTATTTGACATTATCGTAGCAAACGATGTATCACCAACTAAATATCACCCAGCCGTGGAAGGTGTGCGCGTAGAAGATGAATTAAGGGTGAAATACAACGTTTACAAGAAAGACCTGATAGATGAAAATCATCCCTGGCGGCATGATCCTGAAAAAATTACTCTGGTGTTAATGGATCTATTAAGGGAGAGAACAGGACCATTAACTATGTGATAGTTTGCAGAAAACGGGTTAGTAGTGTAAAATGCGAAAATTAGCGCAATATATTGGAGGAAATGAATGAAAACGAAGATTGGCATTAATGGATTTGGAAGAATTGGAAGGCAAGTATTAAAAGCGATAAAAAAATATCATGCTGATAAATTTGACGTTGTTGCGATAAATGACCTTTATGCAGCTGAAGATAATGCAAGATTATTTAAATACGATTCCAACTATGGAATTTATTCAGGAAGCGTTGAAGTTGATAACGGCAATCTGGTTGTTGATGGTGATGTGATTGAAGTATTTGCAGAAAGAGATCCTGGAAAACTTCCCTGGAAGAAGTTGGGAGTAGATATTGTAATTGAATCGACAGGTGTTTTTAAAGATACCAGTAAAAATCCGGGCCCTCAATCGCATATTGAAGCAGGAGCTAAAAAAGTTATTATTTCAGCGCCTGCGAAAGGGGAGGATTTGACAGTTGTTCTTGGTGTTAATGATGAGTTGTATGACCCGAAAATACACCATATCTTATCAAATGCATCCTGCACAACAAATTGTTTAGCACCTCCAGTGAAAGTGATCCACGAGAAATTTGGTATTGTGAAAGGCTTGATGACCACAATTCACTCCTACACAACAACACAAAGACTATTGGATCTCGCTCACAGCAACGCAAGACGAGCTCGAGCCGCAGCGTTAAATATTATTCCTACAACAACCGGAGCCGCGACTGCCTTATCAAAAGTTATTCCTGATATGAAAGGGAAATTTGATGGCTTTGCGCTCCGGGTCCCAACACCCACGGTATCCATCGTCGATATGGTGATGGAACTGGAAAAAGAAGTAAGTATCGAAGAAGTTAATCAAGTATTGAAGGAAGCCTCGGAAGGAGAACTTAAGGGAATTCTGGGCTACACAGAGGAGTTACTCGTGTCGATGGATTTTAAGGGGAACCCGCTATCCTCAATAATTGATTCTGATCTTACCAACGTATTGGGTGGAACCATGGTTAAGGTTGTTTCTTGGTACGACAATGAATGGGGATATTCTTCTCGCACTGTTGATATGGCGGTTATGATCGCAAAAAGCCTTTAGTTTCAACAAGTCAAAGCGCCCCCGGATAATATCTAGGGGCGCTTTTTTAATTGGGAAGGGAGGAGCTATGTTTCAAAAGAAAACCATAAAAGATGTCGATTTAAGTGGGAAAAGAGTATTTGTTAGAGTGGATTTTAATGTACCGCTGAGAGAAGGAAAAATTACTGATGATACACGGATAAAAGCAGCACTACCAACCATAGAGTATCTTTTATCTCAAAACACAATTGTTATTTTAGCATCTCATCTTGGACGCCCTGGCGGAGAATTTAAGGAAGAATATTCCTTAAGACCGGTAGCCGTATATTTAGACAAGATTTTGGAAGCAGAAGTTTATTTTTGCGAAGATTGTATCGGAGAAAAAGCGGAACAGGCTGTAAACAACTTATTACTTGGGGAAATTCTGGTGCTGGAAAATACCAGATTCCACCCGGAAGAGAAGGCTAATGACCCAGGAATGGCGAAGAAATTAGCAAGCCTGGCCGAGATATTTGTTAATGACGCATTTGGCACAGCCCATCGGGCTCATGCGTCAAACGTTGGCATCACAAAATTCCTTCCCTCAGTAGCTGGTTATCTTTTAGAAAAGGAGATTATTTACCTGGGAAATACAATTTCGAAACCAGAAAAACCATTTACTGCAATACTTGGCGGCGCAAAAGTAAGTGGGAAGATTGAAGTCATTAAGAACCTTATCAATAAGGCAGATCATATCCTTATTGGCGGAGGAATGGCAAATACTTTCTTCGCTGCCCAGGGATATCAAATGGGGGAATCGTTAGTCGATATGGAAGTAATTGAGATTGCCAAGGAGATACTTATACAATCCGAAGGTAAAATATCACTGCCGGACGATGTTGTGATAGCAGATGATTTTAGCGAAACGGCAAATTTTGAAGTTGTAAAAATGGGGGATATACCCGATGGTTGGCGGATAATGGATATTGGGCCTGATTCATTAAATAAATATATGACCATTGTGCAAAATAGTAAAACGATTGTCTGGAATGGACCAATGGGTGTCTTTGAATTCCAGATTTTTGCAAAGGGGACATTCTCACTAGCAAAAATTGTTGCAGAAAGCGGCGCAGTGACTATTATCGGCGGTGGAGATTCAGCAGCTGCTGTTCAACAAGCGGGATTAAGTGAGCAAATTACTCACATATCAACTGGAGGAGGCGCTTCTCTTAAAATGCTGGAAGGGGCAGTTCTTCCAGCATTGGAAGCGTTAGATGATAGATAGATAAATATCCTGCATAGTTCAAATCTAAGCAAAAAACTGGAGGAATAATATCCTTGTTTGCGATTTCTGATTATACAGTATGAAATTTCTATTTATCAAAATTCATACCGGAAATTGGACAAAACTCATAAAAAAGCGTACAGCAAATTAGGTGAGCAAAATAACTAAATAAGCTGAATTGAATTTTAGAATAAGAATAAAAAATAGCCGACTCCTTCTACTGATTGGAAGCGGCTATTTTCATTTTTAGGCGGGAAAGGCGATGCTCTAAAGCAATTTTAGTGGTTGTATTTTGATTTTCTTGGGATTGATCTGATAAAGCCTCCAATCCGGACAAAGTCCAATGAAGCGCTTCCTGATAGTCATTTTTTTTGTGTTCGAAATAAATAGCTAGCTCGATGAAAGACCGAAGATTTCCCAGGGCTGCGCTTTTTTCCCAGAGCGGCAGGGCATTTGAATAATCACACATTTTTTTGTAAAAAGAAGCAAGATTCGATAAACCTACCTGATAAATACCATCAAGCAGCTTAACATTATTCAGAGCATGGGATAAAACAGAAATCGCTTGATCGGTTTGTTTTTGGTGAAACAGATAAGTTCCTATCGATACCAAATCTTCCTGGGATTGATAATCATCGGCAAGAGGATCCGACAACCGCTGGTCAATGTAATTTAGGAGAGTAACCAGGGAAATTACATCAATCTCGTTATGATAAAAAACTGAGGACAAGGGTGATGGATCGCTTGTTTGAAGGTAATCAAAAAAATGAGCTGCAACCTGCCATCCTGGAATATCAATCGAGGATCTTGTTATACCAAGCAGATAATGCTCAATATCTCCCAGAGAACAAGAGGGGAGATGTAATTTCCAGAGCCGACGGGCTATGTGCAGTAAATCCAGGTGGTAAATATTCTCAAAAGGTGATGGCCAACCATGAAATTTATACCTGGTTATTAATCTGGGCAGATCAAAAGATTTCCCATTATAGGAAATAATTACTTTTGCTGGGGCGATGAATTTCTCTAAAGCTTCTAATTGCGCAGGTTCATTTGCAGGATCTTGGAGAAAAAATTGCGCAAAAGACAAGGCGTTATCAACAAATTTTGCTGCTCCAATTAAAAAAACATAAGTTCCGGCGCCCCCTGACAAGCCCGTAGTTTCAGTGTCTATGAATAGAAAATTATTTAAAGGAATTGAGGAGATACCGGAAAGAGATGAGTTGTAATCAAAAACCTGTAAATCTGGTTCACGAAGAAACGATAAGTTTCCATGAAGCGTGTCTCGCGGAAAAGACTTTCGGATTACAAAACAATCACCAGACGAAGTTTTTTCCCAGCTGCCAGCAAATAAATCTGTTAACTGGGGGGTGGTATCGCTTTTAGAAGGAGATTTAATACTATCAGCGCCAAGTCGAACACCAAGAGCTTTTAAATTTTTCGAAAGAGAAGTCATGCAGAAATTTTACTACATGGAATCAAAAGTCTATGCTACCGATTGGTCAAGGAGGTCCTGATGCGTTCAAGGCCTTCGAAGAGCCTTTCTCTCGGACAACCAAAATTGATTCGTGCAAAATGGACATAATCTTCACCAAACCAGGAGCCTGAATTCAGGGCTACACGGGCTTGGGATAAGAAAAATTCTGCAGGGTCATTTAGATCAGTTTCTGAGCAATCAAGCCAACATAGATACGTGCCTTCCGGTTTATTTACTTGGATACCCGGTAATTGAGTCATCACATAATCAATTAAAAAATCACGGTTGATTTCTAAATAACGTAGTAATTGATCTAGCCAGTTCTCCCCAAATTGATAAGCAGCGCGCATTGCTGTTTCCCCCAGAAGGTTTACGGAGCCCGCAAAGCCACTCATGCTCTGTATGAATTGCTCTCTCAAGAAAGGATTTGTAATAATTGCAACTGATGACTTAAGCCCTGCGAGGTTAAATGTTTTACTGGGAGATACAAGGGTAATCGTAATATCTGAGACCGATTTTGACAGTGAAGCGATTGGGATGTGTTTTGAACCAGAAAAAACAAGGTCACTATGAATTTCATCTGAACAAATGATGATTTTGTGATCCAAGCAAGCCTGGGAAATCAATTCGAGCTCGGATTTTGAGAAAACCATCCCAGTAGGATTATGAGGATTACAAAATATAAATAATCTGGTTCGAGGAGAAATCGAGGATACAAATTTATCTTGACTAACAATATAAGTATTGTCAGCAAGCAGTGTTAAAGGAGTTGTAATCTGGTTTAAATTTGAGTAACCTGCTACCTGGAAAAAGGGATGGTAAGCAGGAGTATGAAACAAAACGGAGTCGCCCGGATTAGTAAAAGCTTTCGCAGCATAGTTAAATCCTTGCACTACGCCTGGGAGGAGAATAATATCCTCAAGCGTTACTTGCCAGTTATGCCTGGTCAACAGCCAGTTCCTGACGGCTTCTTTTGTAGATTCTTGCGACTCAGCGTAACCAAAAATTCCATGATCTGTTCTGTTCTTTGAGGCTTTGATAACAGGAGAAGGAGATAAAAAATCGGTATCTGCAACCCAGAGCGGAAGAACGTCCTCGTCGTATAGATTCCATTTTATGCTATCCGAATCACGCCGGTCGGCAAGTATGTCAAAGTTAGTTTTCATAAGAGGTATTTTATATCCGCTTTCTTAAAATAGGCTCGGTAAGATGCAATTTCCTGGAGGAGAAGGGAAAATTTTTGGTTAACCATGGGAAAATCGGGTAGAGGAGAACCGCTACCTGGCTGAACAAGATTTTTTTCATCTAAAAAGGACAAATCATAGTCGCCATGGTAATGAATCCATTTGATCCCAATTCCTATCAGGGCAGTGGTTTGGCCGATTTTTTGCGCAAAAAGAGTAGGATCGTAAGCTTTTTGAGATGACTGGAGATGCAGCAGCATCCCATGGATCGCTTCCAGGATGGGTTTATTATCCATTGCCATTGGATCTTCTGAAAATAAGAAGACAACTTCTGGAGATACAGTTTTCAGGGCTTTTAGAAAAACTGTTGGACTGGGGGGTGTAGTCCACACAACCAGGACGGGCGATTGTTGTAGATCACCTCGGGGATAAGTCTTAAAACCAGGTGGCTGGTTGAATTCTGCCCAGATAATTGATTCCGGATATTTATCCGTTAATTCTGCAAGGATTTTCAGTGGATCTTTTTGTTGGCGATAATCCATTAGCTCAATACCAATATTTTCTTTAAGCGAGATAGGAAGCTCGTATGCTGGGCGAAAATCCTGCAAAGTAAGCTGAATTTGAGGATTCCCCCGATAGACCGACATTTCCAGAGAATATGCAATATCGATAGGAACCTTGGGCAAATCCACGTCCACACTGTTCCAAAATAATAGATCTTGGTGTGTGCCAGCGTTGTCAGCAACGGTCAATTTTCTATGATTTTGCCGTTTGCCAATAATTTTATCATCCAAAATTGAAGCGCCCCGGGTTGAAAAGATCAATTTGGGATTCCCTGAACCAAAAGGCGCTAGACGGTGGAAATCGTTGATATATTCACTGGAGATTGAACTAAAGGGCAGATCAGCGTCAATTATAAGCTCTGGAGTTGGAGGGGAAAGGCCAAATAATCGGATGCAGTTTTGCGATAATTTCCGGCGAAATTGGGATACATTATCAAGAGATAGTCGCATGCCAGCAGCCATGGGATGTCCACCAAAGCGGATTAATAAATCACTTACGCTGACGAGAAGGTCGGCAATGGAGATCCCGGGAATGGAGCGAGCTGACCCTCGGGCTTCGGCTCCCTCGGCGGCAAGCATAATGACCGGTTTGTGAAAACGATCAACCAGGCGGCTGGCAACGATACCTAAAACCCCGGGATTCCAGTCAGGAGGACCTAAAAGAACCAGGATTGAGTAATCATCTACTAAATCTGGATTAGCTTCGATTAGATTCAGTGAGTCCTTAAAAATGGATTCGGTAAGCTGCTGGCGTTGGAGGTTATAACTTTCAAGCTGATTAGCCAATTCTGTGGCTCTGCTTATATTATCAGTAGTAAAAAAATCAACACAAGAATTTGCATCATGAAGCCTGCCAAGCGCATTTAAACGAGGACCAATAACATAACCAATATGGTCTTCATTGATTTCAGACTGCAACAGTTTAGCATTGTTAAATAGCTGAAGAAGCCCAAGTCGGGATGTGTTGCGAAGAATAGGCAATCCACGTTGAAGCAAGAATCGAGTATCTCCGGAGAGATGGGCAACATCGGCAACAATGCCCAGGGCTACGAGATCAAGAAGGTGGTCGACTTGTCGATCGTAAATCAGGTATAGATTTTCAATCAGCTTGTAGGCAACGCCTACACCAGGAAGGGAGAATAAGGGGTGGTTTACGGGAAGGAGGTTCGGGTTAATGATGGAATAGGCGTCAGGGAGAGTGGATGGTAATTGATGGTGGTCGGTAATAATTACATCAGTACCGAGGGATTTGGCTAAGTTAACGGGTGCAACAGCATCAATTCCAGTATCACAGGTGATTAACAGGGAGGGATTAATAAGGTCGAGTTGAGATAACAAGGAAGAAGTAGATATTCCGTGGGATTCCCTTTCGCGGTTAGGAATATAGTGAAAAACAGCAGCTCCCAGATCACGGAGAGCGGACACCAGGAGAGCTGTAGACGTTTGTCCATCGACATCAAAATCACCCCAAACCAGGATAATTTCGGAGTCCATTAAGGCTGCTTGAAGGCGTTCGGTAGCTTTTTTTATTCCAGGCAGTTGGGTTGCGGAGGCAGGTTTATACACAGCAGGATCTAAAAAACCATTTGCAGCATCAAGCGTTGTAATACCCCTGCGGAATAAGGTCTGGGCGACAACAGCAGAGACTCCAAGAGAAGCTTGAAAAGAACCAGGAATATTTAATAGTTCAGGGAAAACCCATTTTTTTGTAAAATTGCGCATAGGCAATATACTACCAAGATCATTTAAAATTCAATTTCTTTTATCTGTTCAAAATCAAAATATACATTTGATAAATCATCTTGTTCCATTACTTGAGTTTTATCCAGAGGGCCAGCTTTTGTTCCACGGTTGCATAAAGATCTGAATATACAATATTGGCAATTACTGAGATCAGAAGTTAATGAGAAGGTGTTTTGTCCCTCAATCATGGAATTGATTTCAGTAACAAGACGATCAAGATCTGAAGTTACTGTGTTGTGTTTCTCTTTGGAGTAGAGGAATATTTCCTGGTGATCTTCATGTAGGGGATACCAATATTGCATTTCAATAAAATCAGGCTGGAAAGATTTATCCTGAAACAAATCAGATCCAGCAAGGAAAAAAATATAGGGATATAAAAAAGTCTGCACTCTTTTTTCTAAATTTTTTCTAGGTGGTTTTTTAGATGAGGTTTTCCAATCAATGATTAAGTATTGAGTGGGAGATAGTTCTACAATCAAATCAAATTTTGCTAGTAACCTGTAGTGATGGAAAGGGACAGTAAGAAGTTGTTCAGAATACAGACGGTATTTAAGCAAGTTTTGTCCATACGGTAAAAAATTTTCCCACATGGCCAGTAAAACAGGGTCTTTAATTGAATCCTGGATATGATTTGGAGCAATTGTTGAAAAAAATTGCTGGCAGAGCAGGTGGAACCGGTTACCAAGTTGAGTAAATTGTTCAAATTTCTCGATGGGTTCAGAGTCAGCTGCTGGCCAAGATATTCCCTCAAGCACCTTCAGCTGAAACCGTCGTGGACAATCAATAAAATCTTGAAGGTTGCTTTGATTAAGTTGAAAATCGTGTAGAGTAGACAATTTCATAGTTTTTCAGGGTTAGATTTGGAATTGGTATTGGTATTTATATAATCAGATAAGGCTAGAAAGGGAACCGCGGGAGTGGATTTTCCAGAACGTCCCGAATTCCAGGTAATAATCAGTTCTTGTCTGGCCCTGGTGATAGCAACATATAATAATCTCAAACGTTCGCGGACGTACTCTAAACGGGAGGACCGGCTTGTTACTCCTTCCTGATAACCTTCTGACAGAGATAATAACGATAATAATTGGGCGAGACATTCAGCAGGTAAATTTAATTGATCACGGATAAACCATTTTTCAGAAATAAAAGTATCTTCCGGTAGATTGGAAGGAAAATTATAATTATTGGCTGCCATTAAATAGACCCTATCCCATTCAAGGCCTTTGGCTTTGTGAGCTGTAGTAATAATAACTTGCCCCTTATAATCCTCCGGGTTGAATTGATTTTCTTCACTTATTGAAAAGAAACGACGTTCGTTTCGTGCAATGGATTTTAATTCGTCTAGTAGAGCAGGTAAGCCCCAATCCGGATGTTGAGAAGATAATTGTTTTAGAAAATTAGCAATTCTGTGAGATATTGAAAGCTCTTCAGGTTCGTGAAAAAGATCACTCGCTATTGTAAGGATAAGTTGATCGATAGGCAGGAGTGATGCTTGCTGCCATGTTAGGGCAGTATTACGGAAATCTTTAAGTTCTGCCAAAAACATAGGGTCAAGTTTTGTTAGGGATTCCAACCAATCTTCAGCTGGATCAGGGGACAGGTATTGCTCAGTTTTAGAAATAGATTTGATCATTCCGGCTATTAGGTTTACCTCTTCCCAGGCCTCAGAATCAAGTTGAAGATCCCTTTTCCAAACCCTAAACACGGCCGATAATTTTGAACTGGAGATCGGATCAATCAAGTATGAAAGAACAAGGACTAAAGAGCCGGATGTTTTCCTGGTAGCGAGTGTTGTGTTAAGAAACTCTACAGGTTCTACACTATGAGCAGACCTGAGGTACGCAGCTATTTTTTTTCCCCTTTCGTTACGAGGCGCTAAGATTGCTACAGTGCGATCAGGGTTTTTAGTGAGCCACTCCGCGGTTGACGCGGCTAACAACTGGATTTCTTTTTCAGGGGAAAGGGAGTCGGTGAAAAGATGGATTTGATTGGGAATGTTATCAGGATTTGGCTGCAAATCATCTGCTGGTGCTGGAAGGATTAAGTTCGAATACAGCGCATCCCTGGCTTGTGGTAGGGGGTGATGGAATGTAGTCCATCGAACAAGATAATTTGCCAAATTGATAATATCTTCAGTGCTTCGACCAGAGTTTGGCAGCACATAGCTCTGATCTGCATTTTGAATAAAATCTAACAAAAGTTTGGGATCAGCTGTAGTAAAGGATTCGTAAATTGCCTGATTTGGATCGCCAACTCTGACCCAATTACGAATAGTATCAGGCCCTGAAAGCAAGGAGAGGATCCTTTGCTGCATTAAACTGCTATCTTGGGCTTCGTCCTCAAGAATAAAAGGCCAATTGCTTCGGAGGCGATCCAAGAGGGATGAGTCCTGCAAGAGTATTTTATAGGCATAGTTTATTAGATCATCAAAATCAACTGCTCCTCGATATTCGAGATTTCGTTGATACACTTTATAAATATTTGCACCAATTTCTGCCAGGGGTAATTTATCAGGGGAAAGACCTAGAAGCGTAAGTATGGATTCTGGCGACTGTTGGTGATTTTTTGCGGTACGGATGAATTGATAAGCTATTTGAGATAACAGTTCTGGTATTTGCTTCGAATAGAGGGATTTCTTTTTGTTGAGATTCAGGTCATTTAACAAATAAGGATCAAGCGTTTCAGGGAATTTCCTCAACCAATCATAGACAGCATCTGTTCTGATGCGAACGGTTTCCCTCTCATCAATAATCTGAAAATTTGAATCCAGGCTTACTAAATCGGGGCGCTCCTTTACAATGTCATGAGCCAGGCCATGAAGAGTGCGAACGCGATACCCTAGAGAAGGGAGAAGCCCCATGGACTGTAAAAACGAGCTAATTCGCCGGGAAAAATTATCTACCGCTGAATTAACCAGAGTAACAATTAGAACTTCCTGATCACTGGATATAAGATTATTTCTTATAATTTCTGCTGCTAGGAGAGAAAGGGTCCAGGTTTTTCCACTTCCGGGAACCGCTGAAATGCCCATCGTGCCACTTCGGTAAGAGAGGATTTGTTGCTGTGCGGGGCGGGGAGAGAAATGAGTTGCCATTTATTGAACTTAAATATTCTCAAGAGAGCGGAGCTGAGTCATAACTTTATTCAGGGATTGAATCAAAAGACCTTTCTGTTCAAAACCCCGGTCATCAGTATCAGTTAAGCAAAAGAATATCCCTTTTTTACAGCGATGAATCAGGCCATTTGACAAACACACTAAATTCTTTCGCGCGAGAGCTACTTCTTCAATATCTCTCCAGGGACGGCCAATTTCCCAATCGCGATGAAGGACGTGCGGATTAGTAAGGGGTTGGAATATTCTTTCGTACCAGCCACGGGATCCAACATCAAGCCAGAATTGGTAAACCGCTGGTTTATTACTAAGCAAAAAAGTATAAGCAGGTGACAAATATACCGCATTAGGAGGCCGCTGTATCCAGGCTTTGGGATATTGGTTCGCTAAAACACCTGCTTTAACCATCAGGTAATATTCATGGCCTAACTGAATGTGATCAAGACCAAGGATTTCTCCAGCAGAGTGACGAAATTTCTGGACAGAATCAATAATTTGTTCCGTAATCTGGCCTTTATAAAAATCATTATGAAATCCATATCCAGGTTGAGAGAGCAACTCGCCAAATAACCTGATCAGAAAGTGATCGTAGGGTTGAGGTGGAAGTTCTTGATACTCCCCGAGCCAATTGATCAGGTCTTGATAACGGTTTCCAGCAAAATATGTGATCCTTTCTTGAATATCTGATGATAAGCTATCAAACGCAATCAGCCCATAGTCTGCATCACGGCGCTGAAGGGCATGTTTAGCAAGTAAATACGACCTGGTGAGATCAAATTTATCAAGAGCCTGAATTAATGAAAAAGAAAGCTCTTGGATAGTCAGGCGAATTCCCCATGATGGATGGGCAAGTGCTGAAAGGGCCAGGAGACATTGAGATACCGGTTCATCACGGAGGGCGCGCGAGGGACGATGAGAGGTAGAATTTATCTCTAGCTTGTTAAGTTCAGTAGTTAATAAAAACCTTAAAGAGTCACTTAGATAGGGTGCGAGAATGACGATCTCTTGAGGAGATGTACCGCTATCGATTAGATTCTTAATTTTTTCAGCTACCCAGGTCACCATTTGGGGGTAATGAGGCTGGAAATTTATTGTGAACTTGCCCTTAAAATCTGGAACACCTTGGAGGGGCGGAGGATCCATTACCTGGATAATATTTGAAAGGATTGAATTGAAAAGAACCAAGTCCTTGTCCATGGTAAAAGAGTGAGTAAAAACAATAATTTTAGAACAATGATTTGAGAGTTGATATCCACCTTCTGGAGAAGCGCCCAGGAAAACCCGATACCCTGCATCCTGATCATGAATTAATAAGGACGTCTCAAACGATGGAAGAAGGTCTCGTATAAAGTCGTGCGAAACAGGCACATCTTCTTCAAGGTTGTCATAGATTAAATGCTTGTATTGATTTTTTAAATTATTTATGATCTGGGGGTGGCCGCTGAGGTGTTTTACAAATAACTCTACTTGCAGAGAATAGTCAAGTAAATTATTTTTATAGCAATATTCCCTGAAAAGCTCAGCGGATTTCTGAGCATCTTGGAAGATGCTGAGCTGGGCAGGATCTCCGATCCAAGACGAAAGAAGGCGTTCTGCAATCTGGGTATGAGGGAAGCCATGGATGGCTGATTTGTTTAGGTTATCCAATATCTGGCTGAAAAGACGGTTGCGCTGGATGGTAACTGAAGAGAAATAACCATCATCGATAATAAAGGGAGTGATCAAACGAGACATAAAATACAAAGACGATTCCAGGGTAAGAAAAATAGGTGGTTTTTCTGGACTAGAAAAGCCTGACTCTTTACCAATAAGCGGCCAGTAGAGTTCAATCGAGCGACGAGCGAAGCCGCCAAATGTGGCAGCAACCGGTAAACTATGACCCTGGAAGGAAAGATTTGTTATTGCTTCTTGGTAATGTCCTGCAAGAGTTCTTTGAGGAAAATACAGCAAGATACTATTCCCGGGAATGCCACTTGATACCAGGAAATTTATCCGTTCAATACCAACAGTTGATTTTCCAGTACCAGCTGAACCTGTAAGGAAAATTGAGCCTGTGAGTTTTGATTCAATAACTTCTAGCTGTGCTTTTGTGAACTCCATATTAAATATGAGTAAAGGCTTCGTGTATGGGGATAGGGGTAGATAGAAAACCTGAAGAATGAATTAGCCCGGAAGGGACTTGAGAGGTGAGGGGAAAGGAAAGGTTAAAATGAATTGAAGAGATTGGCATAGATAAAAAAGATCTAGAAAATGAAAGCATCTTAGTAAATGAAGGTCACAATTAGATTATAATAAAATTGCGTATAGGCATTTAAACACATTATCTTATAATTCTCTATTCATTAATGCAAAATTCTTCATTTCCACCACATCCTTTATTCTTTTCAGTCTTATATCTTCAAATAATTTTTCTTGCACAACGATGATAAAATTCCCTTTTATTAACTCAAGCAAGGCAAGAAAATAAATAACTATATCTAATCTTGAATACTCATGCCCAAGCAGTTCTCTAAAAGTCAGTTCATCTGAACTTTCAAAACGTTTGGATATCTGAGTAATCTTATCCCTTATAGTAATTTTTGGCCGTTCCACAACAGTACTAATCGATTTTCTATCAATTTCCTTTTGAAAAACACTAAAAGCCAATTCATAAAGTTCATGAACTCCAAAACTTCCTAAATCAATCTGATCTCGTACCTCTATTTGAGGGGAGAAGAGCCGAATATAAGTTTGATAGCCTTGATCTTTTCGATCTGACAATAAGTCTGCAATCTCTTTATATCTTTTATATGCAATTAACTGACGAGCTAGCTCATCTCCAATATCTGCTTCTTCCTCTCTGCTTGATTCCTGATGGGGGAGAAGAGCTTCAGATTTAATTTGGATTAGCTTGGCAGCAATAACGAGAAAAGCAGAGATTTCATCTGGAGGTAAATCTTGCATCTTTTCTAGATGTTTTAAGTATTGATCAGTCACTTGTGCCAGGGCAAGGGTCGTTATATCTAAATCTGCACTTTCAATAAGTTCTAGCAGTAAATCTAAAGGACCTTGATACACAGGTGTGTTTATTTGATATGAGTTTACTTGATCTGTTGAAAATTTTAAATCCATGCTCATCATTATACTAGACATCCTGAAATGATGAATTTATATTAAGAAAATACACAGATACAAAGGAAAGTTAATAAGAAATGCGTTAATTATCTGGTTATCCTATGGCATAATTAAACCTGTGTGATAAAAATAGACCTCGTTTAGTGAGTTGGATCTCAAATAGTAAAATAGTATTTGAGAAAAACAGGAGAAAACATGTTTGATGAACCGATAAATGTAACCGATGATGCTTTTGAAAAGACCGTAGTAGGGTCAGCCCTGCCCGTGATCGTTGATTTTTGGGCTCCCTGGTGTGGTCCATGTAAAATGGTTGCGCCAATCCTGGAGAAGATTGCCAAAGAATATTCAGGGAAGGTTATTGTAGCCAAAGTAAATACTGACAACCATTCAGAATGGGCAAATAAATATGGTGTCCAGGGGATTCCTACCATGCTGTTTATGGCAGGTGGGAAAGTAGTTCACCAGCAAGTTGGCGCTCTACCTGAACCGATGCTCCGCAATGTATTAGATCAATTTTTAGATGTACTAAGCGAAGAAAATTAACCTCGAGTTTTAATAGTAATTTAAGAAAGAAAACCGAAATCCCTACTGGATTTCGGTTTCATCTTTAATCATCATACAATCCAATTAAAATTATTCTTTCGACTCGGGGATCTCAACTGGCAGGATAATCTCAAACGTATTCCCATCCTCGCGGACCTCAAGGAGGATGTTACCACCCAAGAATCTGGCAGTTCGTCGTGCTACGGCTAAACCTAATCCCATTCCTTCATAACGACGAGTCAAGTAATTCTCAAGCTGTCTGAAATCTTCAAATATGGTTTCTTTTTTATTTTCTGGAATTGGACTCGCCCAATCATGAAAGGTGAGAGACAATTGGTCTTCCAGGATTTTTCCAACAACAAGCACTTTTCCATCCTGTTCTGAGAACTTTGCCGCATTGGAGATTAAATTGCGGAATAGAATGATCAGGCTATCACCATCGAATCGCAGCTGCCTCACGTTTTCTGGAAAATCAGCAACCAGATTAATATTCTTATTTGCAAGATTCGGTTTAAGTAGATCAAAGGTTTGGAAAAAAGCATCTTCAATTGGAATCGGATTTAGATATGTGATCTCTTTTCCGAGCTGGAGCCGTGTAAAATCAGTTAATTCTTGGACAACTCGCATTATTTTTTTGGTGTTATTCTCAACAAGTGTGAAATATTCTCTCGCCTTCTTGGGATTATTGTCCAATTCTTCGATACCCAGGACCAGATAGCCATTTAATAAATTCAAGGGAGTCCGGAGTTCATGGCTCACAAGTGCGATGAAGGTATTTTTTAATTCGTCCAATTCCTTCATCTTATCAGACACATCTTGAATTTCGGATTTTTTACTTGGAGGGGATTCAATCTCTTTTTTATCCATTATCTTTATTTTGTATGCTAGATGTATACATCCAGGATTATATATCCTTTATGGCTTTTATAACCTGGTCTAAAACCTGTTTCGGATTTAAATTATCCGTCTGTATGTATAGATCTGCATGATTGCGAGCGTGTTCAAGACGGATTACTTGTTTTTCAAAAATATTCTTGGTCCAGGAAGTTCCCGATCGGGCTTTGGATACTTCAAATGACACATCAAGATAGATTAAAATATCAGGGTTGCTGATTTGCTTCCACATATCCCTTACATAGGAGTGCTCTTGAGCAATATGCCTTACCTGATAATTCGTTAATCGCAAGCCTGCGACAAGCGTTGTTTTACCCGATGCACAGGGTCCAACAACACCAATAACTGGTTTTTCAGGAGTCATTTTCCTAACGAGTTTATAGGAAGCTGGACAGACATGCGACGGATCATATCGCTCCCGCCAGTAACGACGCGCAAAACAACAATACTAATGTCATCTCGCGGTCTTCCTCGATCAAGCTTTAAGGCATGTGTCATGAGAGAATCAGCAATTTTGTCGGGAGCTGGATTCTCATCTTCCAACTCTACCTTTAAGCAAGTGCAGATATCCAGTGAATCCCCGAAATAAGAACCTGCATGCACAAGACCGTCCGTATAAACAACCACAGTTAAACCTGCATCCAGCGGGATTTCAGATATCATCGGTCGGGTATCCCGTCTTAAACCTACTGCATCTGATTCTTCGGAGAGCAATTTGATTTGATTCCCGTAAGATATCACTACCGGAGCAGGGTTATTCCTGGTGATTACCAGAGTTCCAGTTTGCAGGTCCGCAGAAAGTATATTTAAGGTTGCTGAAACACGTCCCCCTCGCTCAGTAAAGAGGGCATCTGAGGCAGCTCTTGCGGCTGCACCATCCCTAACCCCATCAGCCAGGAATTGAATAACTTTTCTTACTACAAGGCTTGAAACCCACTTCGCGCCCTTACCGGAGCTCTGACCATCCGCCAATACAACCGACATACCGCCATTCGGCCGTTCAATTACTTCCGCTGTATCACCACTTGAGGAGGTGGCATACTTCTTTGTCTTTGAAATCGCGATTTGAACTTCCATGGTCAAATTTTACATTAACATTTGGAAAATGAAAACCCAATATCCTTTTTTGGTTATCCGAAGCAGCCTGGATTATTAAATACACTTAAGATTTGGATCTCTCACCAGGTATTAGATAAATTGCTGAATTAATGGGAGAAATGCTCTGGCAAGGCTTAAAAAAATCAAGAAGCCAATGATATCGGTGATCGCAGTAACCAGGACTGATGAAGCAAGCGCTGGATCCTGACCAACAAATTCCAGAATTAAGGGTGCCAGAGTCCCTACGATGCTCGCAACCAGCATGTTTCCCAGCAAAGCCAATCCCAGGACCAGACCTAGATAAGGATTCTCTTGCCAGAGGCCGACTCCTATACCTACAATAAGGCCGATCAATAAACCCAATAACAAACCAACTGTGATTTGCTTCATTAATATCGCCCAGAATTTTTTTGGTTCAATTTTCCCGAGTGCTAAAGAACGGACAATCATGGCAACATTTTGACTGGCTGCGTTTCCTCCCTGGGCAGCTACAACGGATTGGAAAAAAGCCAACACGGCTACTTTGACAAATAGATCTCCAAAATTGCTTATCACCCAGGATCCAATTAATGCAGTGATTGTGTTTAAGAGCAGCCAGGGCAGACGGCCCTTGAGCTGCTGGAATAGTTTGCTTTCAGGCTCCAAGGCTGAGTCAGAAACGCTTGCCAACCGGTAAATATCCTCTGTTGACTCATCAACCAATACATCCAGGATATCATCGTGAGATATTACACCAACCAGCTGTCCCGGTTGATTTAAAACCGGTAAAGCAGATAAGTCATAGTGTTTCATTACGCGAGCAGCCTCTTCCTGGTCCTGCATCGCAAGGACACTAACCACGTGCGTATTCATAATTGATTGAATCTTTTGATTCGGATCCGCACAAACCAGCTCACGCAATCCCGTAAAACCCAGCAGCTCTTTTTCCTGATTAACAACAAATAAATAATACGGGATATCCGTTTTCCCCCTGGTTGATCTTAAGTACTGGATAGCAGAGTCCGCAGTATCCTCCGGTCCCAGAACCAGGAAATCCGTAGTCATCCTTCCGCCTGCTGTTTCATCTGGAAAACGCAGCAGGGGAAGAACTTCTTCCGGTTCTTCCATTAAGGATATAGTTTTACGGACTTCCTGCCCGGACAAATCGCCCAATAAGTCAGCTGCCTCATCCGGGTCCATATCATCAATAATATCTGCCAGAAAGGGGAGGGGTAGATTTCTGGCTGCTGTTAGGGTTTGTTTGTCATCCAGTTCATCAAAAATATCTGCGATTTCAGGAATTTCCATCTTATCAAGCAGCTGTTCCTGTTTGTCAGGTTTTAGCTCATTAAATACCTTTGCCTGATCCGCCGGATGTAATGACCGGATGAGTTCTACACTTGTCCTGAAATCTCCCTTTTCCAGGGATTCCTCGAGGGCCAGCAAGATTGCTGGATCGGTTTGTTTGTAATTACTCATTTTTGAAGTCTCTCATTAAGGTAAAATCCGGCAGATCATGTTAAATACCATCTGCCGGTAAATAAATACAAATCCGCAGATTCATTGTTTAATCTGTCAAATGAACAACCTCCACACCTTGTTCTCTGAGCCATGAGAATGATTGCTCAATTTCTGCTGCTTGGCCTGTAACATGAATATCCATCCACCCTTTCTCCACTGTCACATTTGCGCGTAGAATATTCACGGTAAAAGAATAACGACGAAGCAATCGATTGATGATAGGTTCATCCTGTAAACTGGGAGGAAAGACCAGGCGAACAGATTGGGTGGGCATATCTTCTCCTTGCTCTTAAGCTACATTTTAGCATGAAATGAAACTCCCTGTCGGAAAGGAGAAGAGCAAATATCCCCCGGTTGTTATTGATATGGGGGACCTGGAAAAATTACTTTGATTTACTTGCCAGCTGACCACATCCTGCCTGGATATCAATCCCCCGGCGTAAACGGATCGTGCAGGGAATTCCCCCCTCGGATAATATCTTTTGAAATGCTTTTGCAGTATTGTTTGCTGATGGTTTCCCGTGGAAATGATCTACTGGATTCAATTGGATTAAATTGACGTGGACCAGCATTCCTTTGAGCAGTGCTACTAGTTTTTGGGCTTGGTCATCCGTGTCGTTTAAACCATCAATTAACGCCCATTCAAACGTGATCCGGCGGTTGGTTTTGCGCAAATACTCTTGACAGGCCTCCAGCAATTCAGCAAGGGGATAATTAGTATTGATCGGTACTATAGTTGACCGCAACCTGTCATCCGCAGCATGCAATGAGATAGCTAAATTGATTTGACTGCTTTCTTCTGTAAACTTTTTTATTCCAGGAACAAGGCCGACTGTCGAGATAGTAAAACGTCTGGCGCCCATACCAAAACCCCGGGGATTATTTAATATTTGGATCGCTTCTAAAACAGCCTGATAGTTATTAAATGGTTCTCCCATACCCATAAAAACAACATTGGTTAGGGTTTTTCCATTTTCTTGGAGATAAGCAGCCGTTTTTATCACCTGTTCAACAATTTCTCCCCGCAATAAATTCCTGGTAAACCCCATATTCCCGGTTGCGCAGAATGAACACTCCATGCCGCAGCCGACCTGACTTGATATACAAACTGTAAACCGGTCAATATATTCCATTAGAACAGTTTCAATTGCAGCACCATCTGGAAGTCGATAAAGGGTTTTCCTGGTGAGGCCATCCTCTGATTGGTAACTCTCCTCGGCTGTTAAAACCCCAAGGTTAAACATTTGCCCAAGTTTATCCCTGAGGGGAAGGGGAATATTGGTAAATTCGGCAAAGGATCTCCAATAACTTTGGTAGAGTCCCTGCCAAATTTGTCCTGTCCGATATCCAGGCTCGTTCCAATCCTGGATTTCTTCACGCAGCTGGTTAAAATCCAGATCAAATAGATTTTTTTTCATGAGCATTTAAATCGTAGATTAATCCCAGGGCATTCGCAAATAGGATATCTGGCGCGGAATCCTCTGGTATTCTACTTGAGAAAAAAAAGCCCGGCTTTGGCTTCAACCGGGCTTGGGAATTCGATGGTTATTCTGCTGAAGGTTTTTCCTCTTGTTCTGCTTTTTTATCCTTGCTCTGCGGAGCTAGAATCCTATCCTTGGACGGCTCGAGCACTTTATCAACCAACCCATAATCAACGGCATCTTGAGCGGTTAACCAGTAATCACGCTCCGTATCATCTTTAACTTTTTCCTCCGACTGCCCAGTATGGTGGGCCAGGATGGCATTCAGTTTTGACCTCAACCTTAAGATTTCATTAGCCTGAATCTCAATATCTGTAGCCTGGCCCTGAGCGCCTCCTAGCGGTTGGTGTAAGTGGACTGTTGCGTGGGGGAGAGCATACCGCTGACCCGGAGTGCCTGCTGTCAGCAGCACAGTGCCAAACGAGGCTGTCACACCTACCGCCACAGTGTTGATTGGATTGGCAATCATTTGCATGGTGTCATAAATGGCCAATCCGGCATAAATCTGCCCTCCCGGAGAATTGATATACATCTGAATAGGCGCCTCTGAGTCTTCGTTGCTTAAATAAAGCAGTTGAGCGACAATCAGGTTTGCCGTTTGGTCAGTGATCGGTGTTCCAACAAATACAATTCTGTTTTTAAGCAATAACGAATAAATATCGTAGGCTCTTTCCATTCTTCCGGATGTTTCAATTACCATCGGAATGAGCGCCTGGGGTTCCATTTTCTGCATCGTGCCTCCTATAATCTACTAATCAAGCAAGACATTTAATCTTGCTCGTCAGGTTTTTCTGTCTCTTTAGAATCTGAATTATTATCCTGTTCAGGGATATCTTCCGGGGTGGATTCCTGCTTCGTATCTTCGGGAAGATCTTCAGATTCCTCATTTTCTTCCGGTTTAAGGAAACCAGATATATCTTCACCTTTGGCTGCTGCCATCAAGAAATCCAGGGTTTTTCTGGTTATAACCTGGGAGCTAACCCTGTTTAACAAAGCAACTGAATCTCCACTGTTCATGTATTCTTTGCGGCCAGATTCGTCCTCACCAAAATGATTATCCAAGATTGAAGTAAACTCTCCCGTTATATCTTCGGGGTTGATATTCAAATCCTCAGATTCCGAAATTTTACCGATCAGCAATCCATGAACGATTCTTTTCTCAGCATTGGGTTTTATTTGTTCTCGAAGTCCTTCTTCATCCATGTCCTGAATACCCAGATACATTTCGAGGTCCATTCCCTGGGATTTTAAACGGGATTCCAACTCCCGCACCTCTCCTTCAATCTCATTCTCAAGCATTTGAGGAGGGAACTTCACTTCAGCATCTTCCAGGATGGCTTCCAGAATCTGGTTTACATAGGCATTTTCGTCTTCCAATCCCCGTTGATTGGTTAATTCCTCCTGGATTTGATCTTTAAGATCTGAAACCGTCTCCAGATCACTGACAGTTTTTACAAACTCATCATTTAATTCTGGCAGGACCCGCTCACGAATGCCTTCCACGGAGACTGAATAGATGACCTCTTTTCCCCGGTAATCCTCATCCACTGTCTCTTCGTCTGGGAATTCATGGGTCAGTTCCAGATTATCTCCGGCAGATACACCCAGTAGCTGCCGAGAAAATCCAGGAAAAGGCCATTCTTTTGAGGCATCGTCAGTTTTGGTCTTAATCATTACCGGTAAAGGCTGATTATTCAGTAAATAACTATCTTCATCTTCCGGATCACTCTCAACTGGGCGGCCGACCAAAGAAGTATCTACCAGATTTCCTTCTTCTGCTGGATGCTCGACAACTTCAACGGAGGCCTGTTGAGACAACATTCTCTCCAGAACTTCATCAACTTCTGTGTCTGCGACATCAGTTTCTTCAAAAGGGATGCGGGTTTCCCGATAGTCTCCCAGAGATACTTCTGGCTGAAGAGGGATGTTAAATATAAATGTTGGCGGCTCCAGGCTCTTAATTTCCTTCACCTGGCCCGGGCCAAAAGGCTCATAATCAACTTCCTCCAGGATTTTGGGATAGATATCATCCAAAAAATGCTCCAGGGCATGATCTATTATCATGCTCTCGCCAAAGTGATTTACGATCAACTGATAAGGTGCTTTGCCAGGCCGATATCCCGGAATCTTTTTTTCTTTTGCCAGCTTTTTTGCAGCCAGGTGTTTTGCTTTTTCAAATGTATCCTGATCCGCTTCTACAACCACTTCAAGCTGGTGATCTTCTTGGTAAGTCTGTTCAATTTTCAATTTATTCCTCACATTTTATCGTGGCATTCAAAAAGGGCCGGTTTTATCAGGCCCCTCGCCACAGGTTAGGTTTCCGAAGATGGGGAAGGTGGGGGTCGAACCCACACGCCATAAAGGCACATGATCCTAAGTCATGCCTGTCTGCCAGTTCCAGCACTTCCCCAGATAAAAATGGTGCTGGAAAATTATAAGCCAGAGCCTGCTGTGCGTCAATAAATCAACTATAATAGTTTTATTAACCGCAGACTGGAAAGCACACCTCCAGGTCAAATTAACTTATTCTTTTAGGGGAGTATACATATGTTTGATCATTTTAATTTCCTCGCTCCCATCTATGACCGCGTCATTAAACCCAAACCACCGGAAAGGTTAACTGAGCTGGTAAATATTAACCCAGCAGGGAATATCCTGGATGTGGGCGGAGGAACAGGCCGGATTTCCCAATTTTTTTCTGGGCAGGCAGAGCAAATAGTGGTTGCTGATTTATCGTTTCAGATGCTGGGAAAATCGCAGCTGAAAAATGGACTCTGTCCAATCAATTCACATTCTGAAAAGCTGCCATTTCAAGATCATTCATTTGACCGGATTATTATGGTTGATGCCTTGCATCACGTTTATGATCAGGCTCAAACCGCACGAGAATTATGGAGAGTCATTAAACCCGGGGGCAGGATTGTGATTGAAGAACCCGATATACACACCAGGGGTGTAAAATTAGTTGCCCTGGCAGAGAAACTGGCCTTGATGCGCAGTCATTTCCTGTCCGGTCAAGAAATTTGTGACTTATTCACTGGTCTTCCTGGATCGATTGAGGTGTTCAACGAAGATCATTTTGTGTGGGTGGTAATCGAAAAAGGGCAAGAGTAACTCAAAACCCATTCGGGACAGCTATTGCGTATAGTATTATTCTCTGGTATACTCATATTTTCTGAGAAACGAGAATACGTCTACAAATAGCAGGAAGAGGGGAGAGAAGAAAATTGCCAGCGATCCATAAGCAAGGGGATGATCGTGCCAGGCACCGCTTGGAAACGTTCCCACAGTAAATATTATCGCTGAAGTCAGCGCGATCCCCAGAGACAGAACCCAGTACCTGGCTATAAAACGATCGTTCTTTATAAAATAATAGGCAGCGAAAATCCCTAAACAGGCAGCTCCTGCATCCATAACGCCCATTCCAAATAAATAAGGAAGTTCTTGAGATGACCAGCCTGCCGCTGGAGGCAGAGCTGGGTACGGGATATTGCCCGAAATCAGAAAAATCAATCCCGCCCTGGCTAACATAATTAAGTGAAGGGATTGCAGAATACCGTAATACCCGGCAAGGAATTTTAATCGGCCTGAGTATTGCTTTTGAATAGACATCTTTATCTCCCTTAAGGATCCTAATATTTATCGGGCTGTATCAATAATTACAGCTGCTTCCTGACCCTGTCTTTCTTCTTGATCAGGCGCTGAATGGAAGTCAGATTTTATTATTCTCATTGGCCATTTATATTCCTAAGGAGGACAATATACTCTTAAATCCCATAGTGCCAATTCCCAGCACACTGGTAACCAGGGCATAGATAATAAATATTACCAACCAGCCTAATACAACAGTTACCAGAGTCTCAGTAGTATCCAGTTCAAGCGCTTCCTGGACGCCAAAGAATCCAGCAACTAGCACCCAAATTCCTCCCACAAAACCTAGAACAGCGCCGAAACAGGGAATAAAACCAAGTAAACTAAGAATCCGCGGACCGCTGGCATAACCAAGAACCCGTAAAAGCTCACCGGGGTCTGCCTCTCCTTTAAACATATTGGTGCCAATGAAGTGGGCTACATAAGCCCAGATGTAGTAATTTACAATCCCAACTATTGTACTGATAATTAATGCCAAAAAGGCTGTGAAGATTTCTCCGCTGAATAAATTTCCCAGGAAAGCGCCCACACCAGCTGCGATAGATACAATAACTACAACTACCAATGCTTCCTGATCTAAACTGGTATCTGCCTCAGCCTCTTTAAAAAACTCTTTATCAAGCAACGCTGCTCTTAAAACCCGGTTGATTAAGCTATTCATTTAACCTCCAACTGTCTGGCGTAATGCAGCCTTAATATCAAGGGATTCTTTTTTAAGAAAGGATTACAAAGTATCATTGTCCAAAATCTCACTCCAGGATTTGCCATCCCCGTTCTTGTGCTGTTAATCTAAGCTCGTGGTCGGGAAAAACAGCAATTGGTTTTTTGCTTCTTTCCAGAAGAGGAAGGTCCGTCACAGTATCACCCAAGGCAACATCTATCTGCTTTGATCCAATCACTTCAGTAACCCGGCGAAGTTTGTGTTCCCTCGTTGTAAGGTTATCTGCCAAGGAAAGTCCATTCTCTGTTATATATACTGGTGTTCCGATACCTCTTACCCTGTCTTTTCCAATCCTGTGTGCAAATAAATTAACTGCAGGTTCATAGGCAGCACTTATGATATAAATCTCAGCCCCATTCTTATGGTATTCCTGGAGAAGAGAAATCACACTATTCCTTCTTTTTGGCCAGAGTTCAGTTTCAACCACATATTCCATAACGGAGTTCAGTATTTTCTGATCTGGGGATCTGATCAATGACACAACTTCACGTAATACTTTATCTGCCCAGGCATCAATAGCCACCCATCCAAATCGTACCTGAAGATAAGATATAAATAGTCTATATTTATATAACCAGGGGTACTCTTCTGGCTGGTTGGACTTAATCCATTCAGTCACTGCCAGCGCAGGCGCGCCAGTTGTCAGGGTTCCGTTGAGATCTGAAGCGACAATCATTTTTTACTATCCATTTCGTATAGTATTATACCCGGCTTGTGTCCATTTCTGGTAGAGTAGGGGGCATCCCTAGTTTTTAACATAGTCTCAATTTCCCAGTTATTCTGGAGAGTATAATGGATGGATCTTCTCCATCCAATCGCTGATCGGAATATCCTGAGGACATTTTTCTTCACATTCCTCACAATCCACACATAAATTTGCCTTGGAATCGGCCGGTACCCAAACGTTATACTCCACCTTTGCGTAATCAAACTTATCATACATGATGCTGTCATTGTAAATGTTAAGTATGCGGGGAATATCAACACCTTCCGGGCAGGGAATACAATAACCACAACGCGTGCAGGGAATCAGCGCTAAATTACCGTATGCTTCCCTCACTTGATTTAGGGTAGTTAATTCATCCTCGCTTAAACTGTCACTGCCAGAATTGCTGGCGCTGTTTACATTTTCGATCACATGCTGCATCTCACTCATTCCACTTAATACTAGCGATATTTCTAGTTGGTTCCACAACCATTGCAGGGCCCAATCCGCAGGGGTCCTGTGATTCTCAGATTGGTCCCAGATTTCCTGGATCTGCCGGGGAGGATTGACCAGCCAGCCACCCCGAATGGGTTCCATGATAACTACTGCCAATCCTTTTTCTGACGCATACTTTAAGCCTTTTTCTCCAGCCTGATAATCAACATCCATGTAGTTGTACTGAATCTGACAAAATTCCCACCGATCATAGGCATCAATAATCGTTTTAAATACAGGATAATCATCGTGAAAGGAAAATCCGATATGGGCTATTCTGCCATCCTGAATAGTTTTCTCAACCCAAGGTAAAACGCCCAAACTCTCTATTTTCTGCCAGTTTTTTTTATTCAGGGCATGGAGCAGATAAAAATCAATTTGCTCCGTCCTCAGGCGGGTCAATTGTTCATTTAGATAAAGATCAAAATCGCTTTCTTTTTCAACACTCCAGCTGGGAAGCTTGGTAGCAATTTTAACTTTTTCCCGATAGGGGCCCTCCAGCGTTTTACCAACAAATCCTTCACTGTGTCCACCATGGTAGGGATAGGCAGTGTCAATGTAATTCACTCCCTGGTCGATGGCATAATACAACATTTCAGCTGCTGGTTTTTCATCAATTCTTCCTGAGTTTCCGCCTATCACGGGAAAACGCATACATCCAAATCCCAGCGCTGAAACTTGCCAATCCAGTTTCCCGAAATTACGATATTCCATTATTAACTAACTCCTTAATCTTCAAAGATTTCATAATATCCTTTATCCAGTTCATCATCACTCAGATGGGCGTAGCGCTGCGTCACCTGAATATTTTTATGGCGGGCAAGCTTTTGGGCAAGTTTGATGTTTCCACCTGATCCCTGCAGCACTTCAGTTACAAAAAAATGACGGAATGAATGCGGTGTGATAGTGCCTGCAGCTTGCTCTCCCAGCGCTTCCCTGACCCGTTGTTTGATGATATTCCTACCAGTCGTGGTGCTGATCGGTTCAACTCGCTTTCCAGCTCCAAGGTCATGCCTGGCAAAAAGGGGCAGGGAGGTTAATGCACGGCCAAAACCACCGTCAATTTCCGCCCTCGTATTTAAGTAATCCTTTAGCGCGGTTAAAGCCCGGGTGGAAAATCGCACAATGGCTTCCTGGTTTCCTTTGCCAATGATAACAGCCTTTCCTTCCTGCCAGTCTAAATCTCCTCTCCGTAGATTGCAGGCTTCATGTACCCTCAATCCGGTATCCGCCAGGGTGAGGATAAAAGCCCGATCTCTCAACAATTGAAGCCGCTGTCTTTTGGTTTCTGTAGGCATTTGGGAGAGTGATTGCGCGTAGTTTAATACTTCTTTAATATCAGCTTTAGGAAATTGGGGCAGTCTTTGTCCTGTTCTCCGTGATCTGCGCTTGATTAACATGCGCATCTGGGGAAGATTGATCTCAGAGAGGCTCTCGGCTGCTAAAAACTCGTAAAACCCGCTGGCTGCTGTAAGATACAGCTGTTCTGTGTTGGGTGAGTATGATTTTAGATCGGCCGCAAAATCAGCCATAAAATTTTCTTGGATCGTTGATACTTGATCTATTGAGGGATCATTACCGCGCTCAATCCAGGAGGTTATAAAAGAATGCATTGCATTGGTATAAGTCCGGGCAGTATTGGCACTGCGCGATAGACGCACACTATCCAAATACCGTTGAACTGCATCCAAGATAGTTAGGGTGGTTTTTGGGGACAAAAGCGGATTTCCTCGTCCAGATAACTATGCTTACGATAATAGTACTTATCACAACCATAAGGATTTTAATGGGTTTTCGTTAGTTCGTCAAGCCCCTCCTCCAATTATTTTCCCTGCATATCTATATATTAAAGAATTCTTTTCCAGTTCAGCTCCCCGCCTTCCAGCTCCATGTTTATTGAATTTCAATAACTAATTTACGCAAATAAATATGGTTTATATTGAAAATTTAGAACATTTGTGCTATATTGCTCTTATGAGTGATATTGAGCGTTTAAAGCTCCTGACCCAGCAAATGCACCTTGAACCAGCCGAAGAGTGTCATTATGACCCCTTGCCTCCTGGCGAACAGGAAGCAATTGCTGTGAAAACGGCTCTAATGCCGAATGGGCAGTCCATCCGCTTATTAAAAACCTTAATTAACTCTTACTGTGAAAAGAACTGTGTTTACTGCCCTTTCCGGGCTCAGCGTGATATACCAAGAGCAGCTTTCACTCCCGATGATTTTGCTCGTTTATTCAACTCCCTGTACGTATCCGGCTTTGTGGAAGGCATTTTCCTGAGTTCCAGCGTCTTTCACGGAGCAATCACTACTCAGGATCAGCTGCTGGATACTGCCGCAATCCTGCGTAAGCGGTATCAATTTCGCGGATACCTTCATTTAAAAATCATGCCCGGGGCTGAGGAAGATCAGATCGAGCAAGCCATGCTGTTAGCTGACCGATTGTCTGTAAATTTAGAAGCCCCCCACCCTAAAGCTTTAGCAGTTCTGGCGCCGCAAAAGGATTTTTCAGTTGATTTAATGAATCCCCTGCGCTGGATCCAGAAAATCCGGGCAGAAAAATCTCCTGCTCTGGCCTGGAAAGGCACCTGGCCTTCATCCGCAACTCAATTTGTGGTTGGCGCTGCAGGTGAAACTGACCTAGATCTGCTGGCAACCACAGTCCGACTTTACCAGGACTCAGGAATCACCCGGGTATATTTTTCTGGTTTTACTCCCATCCAGGATACACCCCTCGAAAATCATCCCCCCTCTCCATCCAGTCGGGAATACCGGTTATATCAGGCTTCTTACCTTCTCCGTGATTATGGATTTTCCACCGAAGATCTGGTGTATCAGGAGTCAGGAAATCTCTCACTAAAAAAGGACCCCAAATTAGCTTGGGCAGAACAGCACCTGCAGGGTCAACCCGTGGAAATTAATACTGCTCAACGGTCAACCTTATTGCGTGTGCCTGGTATTGGGCCAACCCGGGCAGATACGATTCTCGCCATCCGGAAGAAAGGAGCTTTTAAATCAATCAGTACCTTATGGAAGTTGAATTTGATTTCTCAAAAATCATCCCCATTTATCCTCGTAAATGGGAAATCCCCCGCCCAGCAAATCCGCCTTTTTTAATCTCCGTTCTGCCCTTCCCTTTTATTCCAATTTGGATCCAGGAATTGCTGGAACTCTAAAATATATCCATCTGGGTCCTTTAGAAAAAAATGATAAATATTATAGTTGGGGTTAACCTTTGGCGGTTCAGGAATATTTATTCCTTTGTCAACAAAATACAAATACCATTCATCAACTTGAGAGGTGACTAGAGTCAGGATAATACCATCCCGGGATTGGGGCTTATTCACCCGAGTACAATAACCCAGATAACCGCCCCCTGCAGTTTCCACTACACGGCATCCGCCCTGATCAAGGATGAGCCGAAATCCAACTAACTCCTCATAAAATTTTCTTGAAGTTTCCAGTTCCTGAACATAAATAAATGTGATCTGCTGATTAATACTTAATCGGTTCACGAGCCTCCTTTTGAGGAAGGATATTTTAGAAGAACCTCAGGAAGTTATTTCCTCATCTGAGGATATTAATATCATACCAGTTTGCACCCTCACTCCCCTGCCCTTTGGATTCAGTGACCCAGGTTTTATTATCTGATTATCCCAGATCACGATTCAAAAAAAGACCCCAGGGTTTAGGGTCAGTTTCATGCAATTCTGAATGAGCCAATACCTAAAAACCGAGAAATCACACCAAAACTATTCTGGCCAGTTCCCGGCATCAAACTTTTCCAGGATATCATTAATTGTTCCTGGTTCTTTTTCAAGCCAGACAAAACCCTTCCAATCCGGGATATAAAGTTCGTCTTTTGGAATCCGTGTAAATTGAACATCATCCGGATCAGTTTTCGCTGCCAAGCATAATAACTGGCTGAGCTCTGCCAGGTGTAAGTCAGTCAGCACATTCCCTTTATAGAGACCAACAATCTGAGGGATCTTCGGGATGGTTGAGAGGCTGAAGATTTTATCAAACATACTTTTCAGAATGATTTCGTGGCGACCTACCCGGTCATTTACATTTCTGGGATCCCGATACCGGGCGTACATTAAAGCATCATTTCCCATAAAATAAAATCCGCCAATATAAAACTTGGGCGTGTTTTTTTGTTTAAACGAATACACCGGCGAAGGATTGTAAACCTCGATTCCCCCGATTGCATCAATAACATCTCTGAAAACCCTCATATTGACCACTATATAGTGATCAATCTCAAAATCCCAATTCTCAATAAATGTAGCCTGCATTAACCCCGCGCCATACCCAGAACCGCTATAGTACCCCATGCCCTCAGTGCCAAAATGGTAAGCCATATTCAACTTCCCATGAGTTCTTCCATTATCCTCCTGAACATCAGGAATGATTACCCACAGGTCGCGAGGAAACCCCATCACAGCCACTTCCCCTTTCTGAAAATCAACCCGAAAGACCATAATCGTGTCCGCTAAACCATACAGGTAACCAACACTCCGGGTATCCGTCCCAACTACGAGGATGGTCATCACCTCTTCAGGACCATTACAAATCCCGCTTTGATTACTAGCGGCTTGAGCTGGCTGGGCGTCCAGGATCGGAACCAACAAACTGATGATCAATAAACAAAACAGTAATTTCTTTTTATCCATGGTTAACTTCCTGGGTTATTCTGGAAGTGCATTACTAATAAACTCCAGCATCAGGTTGAGTGGATCAGGATCTTGATTAGGCTGGAAAAGTTCAAAACCGTGGTTCTCAATATACCCATAATCCACCAACACTGCTTCAGGGACCGCTGAGCAGGTTTCTACCGATGCGTCGTCTCGTAAACCATACAGACAGTAGACAGGGAGAGGGGGATCGCTGTGGAGCAGCTCTCCAGCTGCCGCTTCAAACGGAACGGTCAACAAAGATCCCGGTGATAATCCATAAGCGCCCAGGCACTCCCCCAACCCGCTTTGATTCAACCAGGCACATCCATCCACTGCTCCATCCGCTCCGATGGAAGCCCCAGCTGTTAAAATCTGATTGCTGTTAACGCCGAATAATCCAGCAGCCGTTGCCATGGCTGCCTGGACATCCAGCAGCCACTCCGCCGGAAGATAGCTCTGACAGCCCCCGGAGCACTCCCGGAAAGTAAATGAAAATACACCTATTGACATATCAGATAAATTGTCCGGATACCACTTGGATGATCTCCAGGAATGATTATAATCAGGCTCTCTGATCAGCCCAGCTCGATTCTGAAGCCAGAAAGCAATATCCGCCCATTCTTGCTGATCTCCCCTCGCCCAGTGCATTAATACGATCACCGGGGCGGGGTTGGTATCTGCAGGGTAGTAAATCCCTGATAATTCCTGACCATCCTCGGCCTTAAATTCGATCTCCAGTGGGGCCGCATCCAATATAACAGTAGGTGTTATCGTTGGCGTGTAGATTTGAGTTGGAATTAATGTGGCTGAAGGTTCAGGGGTTGGTGTATTAGCAGGCAATATTACAAGCTGAGTTTCGCTCACTTCTGGAATTAACAATTCCTGCCCCTCTAATTCTGAGCATGAGGAAAAGAGAATACACATCAGACCAACCAATAATAAGATTTCTTTTTGGGACATACGAACCTCTAAAGATGCCATTACAAAGGCAGATGGTTTGAAAAATTATACTCCCGGGGATCAAATTTTTATGATTCTCGAGTTATCATTTCCGATAGGAATTCCCGTATTGCCGCAGAAAGATAAAAACCTGATAAATACCTTCTTTAATATTAGTTACATTACCCAAAAACTGGTTTTGTTCTGCAAAGCTCATTCACCCATTAATAACTAAAGATAGAACTAATAATAAAAACCCGGGTTCGATAATCATTACCCGGGTTCTATATTTTACTTCAAAAATCTTGTTGGCTGAGTTAAGTGGTTCTCAATTCCCGGCAATCTGCTTCTTGATAAGACGTTTCACTTAAGCATATCCATGTAAGGTGGTTTTTCAAAATTCTCGTCATCATTGAAGTTAATATCAATGACCGCCCCTCCGCTCACCTCCACATTGTTCCCGATGAGCTGGGTATTAAAGGTAGGATTTGTACCGGAAGATCCCGAGAAATAAAGATCTCCATCAGGTGCGTATACGGTTCCCAGGTAAAACGAAGTACTGTTGCCGGTTACACTGATTGTACTTGTATTGCCATTGGCCAGGTAAAATAGAATTCCAGGAATAGCCGGGGCAGGATCCGGGGTCTCTTCCGGAGCCCGGAGGTCAACAGGAGAAACATTCCCATTAATTGTTACACCTCCCGCAACCAGGAAGAGCGTGACGCCATCTCCGTGAACCTCCCCACCGTTGATGCTCATTCCCTTGGAACCAGTAATGCAGTATAAACCGGGATTAAGGGATAACACACCACCAGTCCATTTGATTTCATCATACATCCCGGGCTCCAATATGGCAGGTCCACTATTGGGGACCACACGATTTGGCAGTCCAGTACAATTCGGTTCACTCACAACTGTAGAATAATCTGGGAGAGGGTGAGGGATATATTCAGGAGCAGGATTAATATTCGTTAAGGTACCTGTTGAGGATCCCGCAAAACCCACTCCCCCATTATTAACTGTGACATTAAAACTGGTTCCATTCCCGGTAAGGCAGCCATTTGACCAGACCCCCCCGCCTGTAACAGTTGTTGTGCTGCTTCCTGAAAATATCACCCCGAATGTATTACCAGAGCAAGCGCTTTCGTTAAGGGCAATGATAGCCTTACCAAATGCCAGAGGCGCGGGAGGGTAAATCCTTGTGACAGCTTCAACCTGATTTTTTAATTCACCATCATAAATAAGGTGGGCAAAATTTGTGGATGTATCCCGGGTGATGTGAGTTGTGACATCGATATGTTTATCTTCATAACTGCCCAGGTCTGTGATTCCACAGGTGACAGTTACCCCGTGTCTATCACTAATATCATTGTCAATCACATAATCATTTAATGAAGCGTTGTACTTGGCAGCTGTTTCAGCAGCGTTTTGAGTATTAATAGTCCCACTCGTCCCGCAGATAAAGGCATTGTAATTTACTCCCTGGGTTCGCATAAAAAAGGCTGCCCCGCTGCCACCAGCTAAAGAGGATGCATCTGCGGCATTTTGAGCGTGCCTGCGGTCAGAGTACAGCATGCCCCCATCAAGTGCCAGAGCAGCAAATCCTAATAAGACTACAAAACAGAGGGCTAAAAATGCCATCACCTGGCCTTCTTCTCCCGGGTATCTTTTCGTGTAGTTAAGTTTTTCTATCATTTCTTCCCTTCAATAAAACGCGTTCTAGTGATTTAAGGACAAACCGGAGAGAGGATTGCATTTTCAACACTGGCAGACATGTTAATATCCTGGGAGCCTATGATTGTTCCAAGAAATGGCATGGTTACCGGAAGGGTATATTCAATCCGCACCCGCACTGCATTACCGGGTGTAGCACAGGCGGTACCAATAATATCCGTCTGCACATTCATTTTACTGACATCAATGGGAACTTTAGAAGGATCTGCCGGATCCAAAAAAGCTGTTTCCACCCTGGTCTGTACCTCGTTCCTAAATAAATTGATATCATCCTTGGGCGCGATAGACCCATACACCGCGCCTTCCTGGGCTGCATCACGAATGATGATATAAGCATAAAAAGCCCGCCCGAGATCGACAATACCCCCCAGCACGATGAGCAAGATCACCAAAATCAAGGCAAATTCCGTCATGCTTTGACCGCGTTCAAAACGCTTAGGATTTGGGGTGCTTTTTAGTGGTTTCATTGTTATCTAATGGTGATTGTAGGTTTCCGTAAGTGAGCAGGTAGCACCGTCGACAGGATTCTGGAAATTCAAAATCAGAACATGGTCACCAGATCCAAGGTCGCTATCAAATTGATATGAAATTGATTCAGTTGCCAGGCTGGAAAATTCTTCCCAGGCAAAATAGGTATGATAGGTTGGTTTAATAGTCCCGCTGAACACATTCGATCCAGCAAAACTGATTGTAATCAACCGGGGACTATTGGAGCTTGCTTCCGGCCAGGTGAGTGACCCACCTGTGAAGGTTATAGTTTCTCCTTCATTCACAACTGATAAGGATAGTGAATCAGCCCCTACCGTCAAAAGATGAGATCCAACCTCACAAGGCGGCAGTTCGTTGTCTTCAATATCCATTGTGTGCCTGGTTAATGATCCTAATTCTCCATTGGTTGGAACTCCGAGATCGATAATTATTCTTTCCTCAGGGTCATAATTCGGATCATCCATCAATGTAATCTCAAACGTTCCACTGACGGAACCTGCTGGAATAACCAGCGTTGAGGTGGATATTGAATAATCTGCTCCCTGGGCGGCTGATCCGGATAGATACAACGGAATACTTACCTCATGGACAGAGGGAATACTCAGGTTAACCGTTATGGACCTCATTCCTCCATCTTCCGATACTGCGGAATGAGTATCCGCAAAATTCACTTCTGGGGGTGAGTCATTATCAATGATCTGGACTGTATGAACAGTAGGTGATCCCAGGTATCCATTGGTAATTTCACCCATGGTTATTACAAACGACTCATCATTTTCATCGATGCAATCATCCACAATCTGAACCAGGATTTCTCCCTGGGTCCAGCCCACAGCCACAACCAACGGACTGGCAGTAATTGAATAATCTTTTGTTGGTCCATTTTCTGCCGTACCTGTTAATGTGAAAGGAATGATTACCTCATCACTCCAGGCATTGCTCATTTGGACAATTATATTAAATTGCAGATTTCCTTCCACAACAGTCTGACCGCTGGCTGCGAAATACACACTGGGCTGTTCTGACTGTTCAGTAATTACAATGGTTTGAACTCCCGGTGATCCTACTACTGCATTCACAGGAGTTTCCAGAGTTAAGATCAGGGTTTCATCAACTTCCCATCCATCCCCTTCCAAAATACTCATATTAATGTCAGCAGTAGAACTGCCTGCAGGTATGGTCAACGGTGATGGATCATGGATAATGTAATCTGCCGGGATGGCTGTCCCTGATATTGAATAGGGTACCGTTATGGTTTTACCGGATACTTCTGACAAAGTAATCGATGTTGAAAATAACCCAATTTCTTCGGAAACAACCTGATTTGGTGTATAGAAAGAAACTGCCGGCGGGTCATCATCATCAACGATAGTCATTGTATGCGTCGGGACGGAACCTACTAAAGCATTCACCGGTGAAACCAAACTGATGACTGCGGTTTCATCATCCTCATCTATAGTGTCATTATTAATGTTAACCATTAACAAGCTGGTCAGGGATCCCGAAGGAATTACTATCGGATCTGGGTAGGTTGTATAATCCCCAGCCCCGCCCCAGGAAGCCGTCCCGGAAGTGCTTATGGATACAGACACATTTTGAGTGCTTCCCTTGGAAAGCTCAACCATCAGAGCGGTTGTGGTTGTGGATTCCGATTCTATACTGCTCAGAGTTGTAAATGATACATCCGGTGGATCAACAATCGTTACGGTATGGATATCCTGGGGTCCTTTGGTAGCATTGATTGGTGTATCAATACCAATTACCAGGGTTTCAGGACCTTCTGCTACAGCATCATTATTTAAACTGATATACAGGGTAGCGGTTGTATCGCCAGGATTGATGGTAACCGGGCTGGACGTCATCAAATAATCTTCTCCTCCTCCCGACAGAGCAGTTCCCGTAACTGAAAAAGGAACGGTGACAAGATCAGTTGAAGCCTGGTTCAACTCAAGGACAACAGTAATCGTTCCCATGGTTTCTTCGGCAGTCTGAGCTGTTGTTGTAAAGTTCACATCTGACAACAGACCGGTGAGGGATCCCATTCCTGTACCGCTGTAACCGAGCTTGACGTTTTTTAATATCGTTCTGCTTGAACTGGAATTAATAGGGATGGGATTAAAATTTCCTATCGGCGTTACCGGAGTTACAGAGGTATCGATGGTAACTGAGATCGTATCCGCGGATTCCACATCCGTTGTGGGAGGACAAACTGATGAGTAGACACCGGATGCATTGCTGTATTTAATGGTGATGTTGGCATCATTTATTCCAGCGAATCTTCCAACTCTTTTTGCTGCTTCACGGATGCCAATGCAATCTTCATATTGTGGTATCCCCCCGCCAATATCCTGAATGGCAGCTCCGTATCGGGCAGCATCCCGAGTGGCCGTTAAAGCAACTGAATAGGTAAACATAATTCGGCCGAACTCGAAAATCCCGAATAATAACAACAGCAGGAATGGGAAAACAATTGCAAATTCTACCATCCCCTGACCTTTACGGTCCCGCCCCTTCAAGCCCTTATTCACTGGTCCTCCTAAAAATCGATAATGTCTCTTAAATAATAACTATCAATAGTTGGAGTGTATTTGATATTGATCGATTATCAATAGCACCTTACAGGATTGCAGAAACTTCGTGTTTTTAAACCAAAAAACCTAACATTTCTGTTAGGTTTTCTTAATAATCCCCTTTACGGTTAACCTTAAAAGCTAGCGATATACAACAAGATCAAAGTACTGATAATAAGGAACGGCCCATAAGGAAGCGCCTGAAATGCCTGGTATTTTCTAAGAAGCACCTGCAATAACAGATAACCTCCGCTGACAATTCCACCGATGAGTATTGCCAAAATTATCCCTGCGGTAATCCCCGGCCAACCTAAAAGCAAGCCGATTACACCTGCCAGGTTAACATCACCAAATCCGAGCGCGATTTCTTCAATTTCCTCCCCCCGCCTTCTGGATAATACTTTAACAAATAATTCTCCCAGATAATAAAAGATCAACATGATAGCAAAACCTGCCGCGCCGCCCAGAATGGTATCCAGCACACTATGGTTGAGAATGCCAAACACCGCGCCCAAAACCGCACCAGCCAGGCTGACAGGATGAAGGATTAACCTGTGTTCCAGATCAATAACCGTAACCAAGCCAAAATAAGCCAACCACAATAAACCGCCATAATTCCCCAAACTCTCCAGTGGAAATAAAGCCAATAATCCCGCGAATAACACCCCCAGGATTAAGGTTACTTTATGCCGAGCAGTGGGTTTATTTCCACACCCATCACAACGGATCAGCCCCAAATAATACGTCCAGGATAAATTCTCACTACACTGAGTACACTTGGGTGCCGTTAGTTTGCGCTCCCCCGGAAGAACATCCGCCAGGTAATTTACCAGCGCAGCACCAATCCATCCCAGCACGATGTTAGTTATTATTATTAAAGTAGTCATGCAGGTATTATAATTTAAAGTAGGAAATATTGTTTGCGTTGGATACCTTAATGAACCCACCAATAATTGCTCTTCTGACAGATTTTGGTACCGATGATCCATATGTTGGGATCATGAAATCTGTCCTGGCGGAGATTTCTCCTGACTCAACTTTTATTGATCTTACACATCAAATCCCCCCCGGGGATATTCAGCGAGGGGCATTTGCCCTCTGGCAGTCGGCACTGGATCTTCCCCAGGGGTCGGTATTTCTGGCTGTTGTTGATCCTGGTGTAGGCACAGACAGAAAAGGGATAATCCTGAACTGCGGTGGACAGACTTTTATTGGTCCTGATAATGGATTGTTCAGTTATCTCCTTTATAAAAAGGAATACCAAGCCTGGGAATTAACCAATCCAAAATATCAACTATCCTTGCCAAGCAGCACTTTTCACGGAAGAGATATCTTCGCCCCTGCAGCCGCACACGCAGCCCAAAGTATATCCGGGGAACAATTCGGAAGGAGGGTGACTTCCATTAATCGCCTACCAGATCCCAGGTTATTTATGGAGGAAAAAACACTCACCGGTGAAGTGTTGTCCAATGATAGATTTGGAAATCTCTTTACCTCAATAGGTCGATTTCAAAAATCGAAAGCCAGTAATATGTTTTTTGACTCCTGGATAAACAAAGGCTATTGTGAGATTCATACTCAATCCCAGGTAATAATCACCATTAACGATCAAACCATGCCGCTGGTAAAAACTTTTGGAGCGCTAACTGATAGTACCTGCGCAGGAGTAATTGGCAGCACAGGATTACTGGAAATTGTATGTAATCAGGGTTCTGCAGCTGAAATCCTGGGGCTAAATAGAGGTGATTCAGTACTGTTCCAGTGGTGATGTGGAATAATTAAAGCACTGCGCCCCAGAAGATATGGTACAACTAAGGTCGATTATTAAAAATCCAGAAAGGATTACTGATGGATAAATTTATTATTCAAGGTGGTATCCCACTTAAGGGTGAGGTCACCCCTTCAGGAAATAAAAATGCCGCGCTGCCATTACTGGCTGCCTGCATTCTCACAGAAGAACCCGTGGTGCTCCACAACGTGCCAGAAATTAATGATGTAAAGACAATGCGGGATTTACTAATAAGCATCGGGGTGAAAGTTACCCATCTGGGAAATCATTCTTGGGAAATTCATGCCAAGAATATTGATTGCACCCATTTGGATCCCGCTCACTGCAGTGAAATCCGGGCTTCCATCTTACTTGCCGGTCCAATTTCAGCCCGTAAAGGACAGCTAAGGCTGCCGCCACCGGGTGGAGACGTTATTGGAAGGCGGAGGCTGGACACGCATATTCTGGCTTTAAAAGCCCTCGGTGTGGAAACTACCTATAACAAGGACTTAAAGCTATTTCAATTTTCAGCCGCGAAGATGACTGGCGCAGATATTCTTCTTGACGAAGCCAGCGTTACTGCTACAGAAAACGCCGTGATGGCGGCAGTTACCGCAGCAGGAAAAACCATCATCCGCAATGCCGCTTCGGAACCGCACGTCCAGGAGGTCTGCCTGTTATTGAATTCCCTGGGTGCTAAAATCAGCCAGGTTGGTTCTAATACGCTGCATATCGAAGGTGTATCAAAACTTGGAGGTGGAGAATTTCATGTCGGCCCGGATTACTTGGAGGTCATCAGTTATGTGGGCGCGGCTGTAGTAACCGGGGGAGAAATCACCATCCGAAACGCAGGACCGACATACCTATCAATGATTGAACAAGTCTTTCAGAGACTTGGTGTATCCTGGGATGTTCAAGGCGAGGACTTATTTGTCTCCAGAAAACAATCCCAAGTGATTAAGCCTGATTTCCGGGGAGCAATTCCTGAGATCAGTGTTATGCCCTGGCCTGCTTTCCCATCCGATCTGATGAGCGTAGCCATCGTAGTAGCTACCCAATCCAGTGGAAATGTTCTCTTCCATGATTGGATGTATGAAGGCAGGATGTATTTTACAGATAAATTAACCAGCATGGGAGCGCAAATTGTGCTGTGTGACCCCCACCGCTGTATAGTTAATGGCCCTTCGGAATTATTCTCCGGCACCGTGGACAGCCCTGACATTCGGGCAGGTCTGGCATTGGTACTGGCAGCTCTGGCCGCAAGAGGTGAATCTGTCATCCGCAATGTGGGACAGATAGACCGAGGGTATGAACGCATCGACGAGAAACTCTGCTCTTTGGGCGCTAAGATAATCCGAGAAAGTTAATTAATTATTCACGAAATTGATTATGAAGTCCCTGTCCGCCAGGCAGGAATATGAATTCCCACTTTATGATTATTAAACAAAATATACTTGTATGACTGGATCCATATATGAAAAATTTAAGCCATCAAATATCAACTATCCAGATTTCTCCTACCCTCTCCTTAAGTGACAAAGCCCGCCAGCTGCGGGAGAGAGGTGCCGACGTTATTAATTTAGGAGTCGGTGAACCTTTGAATGATTTCCCCGAAAATGCCTTTGTACACGCGAAGGAAATCCTGGATACTCGGCAGATTAAATACGGTCCTACAGGAGGTATTAAACCCCTGAAACTGGCTATTCAGGATTATACAAAACAACACTACGGCAGATCACCAGACCTGAGTAATATTACTGTAAACGTGGGAGCTAAACAGGCTCTCTTTAATCTGTTATATGTCCTTTTGAATCCCGGCGACGAGGTAATCCTTTTTACTCCCTACTGGGTCAGTTATCCAGAAATGGTTAAGTTGGCCCACGGGAAGCCGGTATTCGTACCCACGGATGAGCGTTTTGTCCCGGAAATAGAAACCACCCTTGGTGCAGTAACAGCAAATACCAAGGCGATCATCCTCAACACACCCAATAATCCCACAGGAGCAGTCTACGACACGGAGTTGATCGCTGCCCTGGTGGATTTCTGTGAAACAAAGGGTATCTTCCTGATTATGGATGATATCTACCACCAGCTCATATTTGATTCTGCCCAGTGGGTCCCCGGTTATGTCTTTACCTCAAAACCCATCAATAAGTCTCATTTAATCATCGTTAATGGGATCTCTAAAACCTATGGGATGACCGGTTTCCGGATTGGCTGGGCAATTGCTTCCGAAACTGTAATTAAAGCCATGGAAAAAGTACAGAGTCACTCCACTTCGGGAGCTTCGGTACTACTGCAGAAAGCCGCCCTGGGAGCATTGCTGGATGGGGACCAGACCTTCCAGAAATTGTTATCCTTCATTCAAGGCAATAGGGATATCATGATCAGGGAATTACAGAAGATTAACGGCTTTGAGTTGGCAAAACCAGCGGGGACATTTTATTGTTTTCCAGACTTTCGTTCATTTTATCCAGATTCTCAAGAGCTTGCCGCCCTGCTGCTCGAAAAAGCGTTTGTCGCCACTGTGCCCGGGAGCGCATTTGGACAGGAAGGATACCTGCGTTTAAGTTATACCTGCTCTACAGAACAGGTAATCGAAAGCACAAGAAGAATTCGCTGGGCTATCGATCCAGATGCACCTCCGGAAATAACCATCGGGGGAAAAAACCTGATCTGCGATTGGGAGAGAAAAAGAATCGCATGAGCCTTCCAGAAAAGTCCCCCTGGGAAGACCAAGCCGAGAACCGGAAAAGTGATTTTGGGTTGGAATATCTGGATATATCCGGGTATAGAAAAGCTTATTGGAACCTGTCCAGGGATGGATACTACCAGGAATCGCTCTTCCGCGGAGAAGGGTTTCAAACACCTCAGGGAGCCCTTGTTGTCCGTTCAGGACACAGAACTGCCCGGTCAGCAAATGACAAATTCATCGTCAAAGAGAAAAGTACGGCTTCGGATATTTCCTGGGGGGAATACAATGTCCCCTTTAATGAGGACGATTTTGAAAGAATCTTTGAAAAAATGCGCAAGTACCTGAGGGGAAAAGATCTTTTCATCCAGGATGGTATCGCAGGAGCCAGTCCCCAGCATCAGATCCCTGTCCGGGTCATTTCTACCTGGGCCTGGCAGGGGTTATTCTCCAGAAACATGTTTATCACGCCAGATGAACCCGCCGCCTGGAAGACTCATCAACCGGAATTCACTGTTTTATGTATACCTGAGTTTGAGGGAGATCCTAACCAGGACAACCTGAACAGCTCCACCCTGATCCTGTTAAATTTTGCCAGGCGCTTGGTGCTGATTGGCAATTCCGGTTATGGGGGAGAAATCAAAAAATCCATATTCACTGCCTTGAATTATTACCTGCCGAAAAAAGAGATCCTGACTATGCACTGCTCCGCAAATGTCGGTTCAGACGGGGACTCCGCTTTATTTTTTGGTCTTTCGGGAACCGGGAAAACGACATTGTCCGCGGATCCCAAACGAAAGTTAATTGGAGACGATGAACACGGCTGGGATGAGGAAGGAATCTTTAACTTTGAAGATGGCTCCTATGCCAAAGTAATCGACCTCTCTCAAGAAGCTGAACCAGACATATATGCCACTACTCAAACCTATGGCACAATCCTTGAGAATGTAATCATGGATCCGGAAACAGGGAAATTGGATCTTTTCGACGCTTCGATTACTAAAAATACCCGGGCTTCCTACCCGTTAAAATTCATCCCTTATTCACTTCCAGCCAAACGTGGAACCCACCCTGCAAATATTATTTTCCTGACCTTTGATGCCAATGGTGTTATGCCGCCTATCGCCAGGTTATCGCATAATCAAGCTCTCTACCATTTCATTTCTGGATACACCTCTAAAGTCGGCGGAACAGAAGCAGGTGTTGGGGAAGCACCCGAGCTCACCTTCAGCGCTTGCTTTGGTGCCCCTTTTATGGTATTTCACCCGGCCTATTATGCGGAATTATTAAGAAAGAACCTGGTGAAGCATAATGTCAAAACTTGGTTGATCAATACAGGATTGGTTGGCGGTCCAGCTGGAATTGGAAGCCGGATCAGCATTCATCATACACGGGCATTATTATCTGCCGTTTTGAATGGGGATCTGGATCAGGTTACCTATCAAGCTGATCCCTGGTTTGGTTTTGAAATCCCCCAAAGCTGCCCCGGTGTCCCCTTGGAAATCCTTAATCCTTCCAGCATGTGGTCTGATACTGAGGCATATGAAAAAGGCATCCACCAGCTTGTTGAACAATTTCAAGCCAATATCAAACGTTATCAAGACTCAACACCAGAAGAAGTGCTGCAAAGTGGACCGGTTCTACAGCCAAGATAAAAGTCAGGGTTCCCAGATGAGACCGGATTATCTCAAATGGATGCTGTGGAAGACAATGGCTATGAAGTCAAAAATCCTTACACAAGGAATGGCTTAAATTTTGTCAGGTGCCTGACAGGTAATCTCCCTTGAATTAAAACCCCCTCATATCGATTCTCTACCTGTTCGACCTGCCCTTCCTCATGAAACAGGGATATTAAACCTCCCTGGTTGTAAGGGATTTCCACCTGAACAGGCTCAAAGGATTCAAATAACCTGGTTTTTACAGTCTGAAGCAATTCATTTATCCCATCTCCCCTTAAAGCAGAGATAGCCACTGCATTCGGAAATGAATTCAAGGCAAGTTGTGCTTTTTCCGGATCATCCAAACGATCAATTTTATTCAGGACCGGTATAGTGGGAATTCCCTCAGCATCAATATCCCTTAAGGTGTTGTGAACTGCTTTTGCCTGAGATAGGGCATGCGGGTGCGTCACATCAACAACATGAAGTAACAGGTCAGCCTCTGCGATTTCTTCCAGTGTAGCCCGGAACGCCGCAACCAACGTTGTAGGTAATTTCTGAATAAATCCCACTGTATCAGTGAGAAGAACCTGCTGGCCATCAGCCAACTCTACCCGGCGGGTTGTAGGATCCAGGGTGGCGAATAATTTATTTGCCACGTACACATCTGCGTCGGAAAGTTGATTCAACAAGGTAGATTTTCCTGCATTGGTGTATCCAACCAGAGATACGATTGGGATTCTGGATTCTTTTCTGCGCGTTCGATGACGTTGTCTGTGCGCCCTGACTTTCTCAAGCTCCATCTTCAAGTGGCTGATCCGGCGTCGGATATCACGCCGGTCAACTTCCAGTTGGGTCTCGCCAGGTCCCCGGAGTCCCACCCCAGCAGTACCTCCAGTCCGGCCGCCACCTCCACCAACTTGCCGGACCAGGTGGGTCCAGGCTCTTGTCAATCGGGGTAGACGATATTCATATTGAGCCAATTCAACCTGCAATGCCCCTTCTCTGGTATTGGCATGCTGGGCAAAGATATCCAGGATCAGAGCGGTCCGATCAATAAGACGAATATCCTGACGAAGCAGCTCCTCCAGTTCTCTTTGATGCCGGGGGGAGAGCTCATCATCAAATAAAATCACGTCCGCCAGCAGCTCATCGGCAATTGACTTTACCTCTTTGACTTTTCCGGAGCCGATGAACGTCTTGGGATTTGGATGATCCAGTTTTTGTGTGACCTGCCCGACTACTTCAAAACCTGCTGTGTCTGCCAACCGCCGCAGCTCAGTTAAGGAATTTTCTAGCGACAAAACTTTCTGATCATCAAAGATCTCCACGCCCACTAACAAGGCTCGATCTACTTTTAAACTTTGTGGCTGTTTACCCTGGTTCATAATATTATCTTCTCTTGAATAGTAAATTTGGTCCTTATTCCAACGATAAAATCCAGGCCAACAAAGTATCCCCAACTATCTCCAAACTATCAGGAGATACCTTGTCCGCAGTATCCATTGTTGTGTGCCAGTAGGGATAATCAAAATCAATAATGTCCACTGCCGGGATGCCTGCTTCAATAAACGGTATATGGTCATCCAACATTGAATGTTTATATTCCGGTATAAATACTTTATCATATCCCAGTTTCTTTGCCTGGGTCCAAATTTGTTCTACGAAAATCTGGTCAGAATTCCGTTCTTGATACAAATTTAAATCTGCATCTCCAACCATGTCGACAATAATGGCTGCTTCCGGTGGATTCTTTATCATCTCAACGAACGCTCTTGATCCAAGAACCCAATCCCAATCTTCTATATTCCCATTATCTTCGGCATCAAAAAAAACAAGCTGGACCGGCAACCCTAAATCGACTGGGAGAATTCTGGCTAATTCTAAGAGCACAGCAACACCCGATCCACCATCATTTGCTCCCGGAACCGGTAATTTTCTTTTAGCCGGATCGGAATCCTGATCAGCATAAATACGCGTATCGTAATGAGCGCCCAACAGAATATAGCTGGTTTCCGATCCCCTGCTGGCAATCAGATTTATGATGGTTTTATCCTTAACCTTTAACTCCTGGGAAGTCACCTGCCAATTATTTTTGATTAACTGTTTTTCAATCCATTCCTGGATCAAATCATGTCCTTCAGTACCTGGATTCCTTGGGCCAAAAGACAATTGAAGGATCACATCCTCATAAGCTCGATCTCCATTAAAACCCTCATTACTTCTATCCAGACGCTTCATTATCTGGCATCCCTCCAGACAAAAAATCACTAACAAAGTCATTAAAAACAGGGTGGCTTTAGAAAGATTTGACTTTAAAAACATAATGCCTATACGCAATAAAGATGCTATAAAGGGGTGTCTTTATTCACGCAGGGAACCGTTTCTTATTCTACCACCTCACCTCGGATATAAATCCGATCCACCCCCTGGATTGGAGCCCCTTTTCCTTCGGTATAAAAATTGCTACTAGTTTGGCATATATCTTGCAACATTTGACTTTCAACGCTATACTTCAGAAGGAGGATCCGATGTTCCAAGTTCAAAATCAGGAGCTGAGACCGCAAATCACAGCTCACCTAGCCCAAACCATGTCCTTGCTGGAAATGCCCGCTACTGAGATCCGGCAAAAAATCAGGACTGAATTAGCCAATAACCCCGCCCTGGAAATTGTCGAAGACCGGCGCTGCCCCAGCTGCGGTAGAATCCTGTCAACCCCGGGTCCCTGTCCGGTTTGCAGCCAGCCTTATGATACCAAACAAGATGAACCGATCGTTTTTATCTCCGCTCCAGAAGATTTCCCAACTTCGTTTAACAAAAATGGAATCCGGGGCTCGTCCAACGAGGTTTCTTATGATAATCTGGCTCCCCTGGTTGAAGATCTCCCCTCCTATGTACTCCGGCAAATCGCACCAGAAATTAAGGAAGACGAGCGATTGATCGCAGCCCATATTCTCAATAATTTAAATGAGGATGGACTGCTGACCATTCCCCTGGAGGAAATCAGCCAGTATTACCATGTCCCCCTGTCCAGAGTAACCCGGGTGGCAGATATTATCAAACACGCTGAACCCACCGGCGTGGGTGCATCCTCCCCCAAAGAGGCCTTGTTAATCCAGCTAAATCTACTCCGGGAAGATTCAGTGGTGCCATACCTCGCCGAGGAAGCGATTAAAATCGGCATGAAGGACTTGAGTAAACACAGCTACCGCAAGCTGGCCAAGGAACTAAACACCTCCTTTGAACACGCCCAGGAAATCGCGGAGTTTATCCGTTCAAACCTCAATCCCTATCCAGGAAGGGCATTCTGGGGCGATTTCCGCCAACCAAGTAAAAAACAAACCCAGGCTTATCATCAACCGGATATTATCCTAAGGGAAGTGGAAAATTCACACACCCGCAGGATTATCGTGGAAATTATCAGCCCCTACCGGGGAACATTACGAATCAACCCTCTCTTCCGCCAGGCCCAAAAGCAAGCCCCTGACGAAAAAAGCGATGCCTGGGCAAAGGATATCGAGAACGCCTCCCTGTTAATCAAATGCCTCCAACAGCGCAATCACACCATGGAGCAGCTGATGACCGAGTTGGTCACTAACCAACGCAGGTATGTCCTCAGCGGTGACCCAGCAACAATGCAACCCCAAACACAGGCAGATATGTCAGAACGACTGGAAGTGCACGAGTCCACAATTTCCCGGGCAGTTTCAGACAAATCTGTTCAGCTTCCAAACAAAAAGATTATCCCTTTAAAACAATTCTTTGACCGGAGCTTGCCCATTCGCACCACCCTGCTGCGCCTGGTTGAACAAGAGAAGACACCGTTAACCGATACTGAGCTGGCAGAAGAATTATCTCTTGCCGGGTATAATATTGCCCGGAGAACAGTTGCTAAATATCGAGCTATGGAGGGTATATTGTCATCTCGCCTCCGGCAAAAGATATAAAGGTTCATGATTTCATTGATTTCAAATCCATCCAGATCAGGGGACGAGGTTGAATTGATCCCTAATGAGGTAAGCCAGCTATTGGATATCTCTCCGGATCCTACTCTTCTGGTATCTAATCAAGATCTGGAAATCCTGGCATCAAATGCCTCAATGGCAGAACTAACCGGTTATACCCGAAAAGAACTATTAAATCTTCACCTTGATACTCTGTTACCAAATTTACTTCCGATTACCCAGGATCCTGCCTTAAATCTTGAGCTGCACAGTATCCAAGGCAGGAAACTTGATCTCATCACCAGGCGGAAACAAAAAATCCCTACCCAAGTTCAAGGAAAAACCCTGGGAAAAACCAAACGATTTACAGTTTACCGCCTTAATCCTCACGGAAAATCAAAAAAACACCATTTATCACCAGCCCAGGAAATTGACCAATTTGAGGGCATTCTTGCCCTCTCAGAGATTTTTTATCAACCCAGCCTGGATCAAGCCCTGGAAATTATCATTCAGGTTGGAAAAGGCATGCTCACTGCAGAGTCTTTGGGAATATATAAGATAGACTCCAATCATCCCCAATTAAAAGCTGTGGTCCTGGATAATCCGTCTGAATATTTACCTTCAACCATATCTACCGCAGACTTTTTCTCTCATTACAAGGACACTCAATTTTCCCCCCCATTTAAACCGCCTTTGTCTCCCCTGATGGAGCGGGCAGCCCAGAAGGGTTCCTCATATGTAATTTCTTCCCCATTAAACGATAACAACTCAATCAGCGGTCTACTCGTAGCAATGGGATACAGCGATTCAGGTCCTCCGGAAAAACAAGCCGCGTTAGCAGCCATGAAATTACTGGTCTCTGCCACAGAAGGAGTACTTAATAGCTTTATCCTGAAAACAAATTTAAGCGACCGTTTAACCCGGACAGCCTTAAAAAAAGCCATCGGGGACACAATCAATAAATATATGCCGGAAGGTATCCTATACCTGAATCCGGACCTGCTAATCCAGCAGGTAAATCCCTCAGCGGAACAAATTCTTGGCTACGCTGAACAGGAGATTGTGGATCGACATATCGATGATGTAATCATTGGTACTGACCGGTTAACCCCTGCGCTTCAAGATGCGTTAGATAACATCCCTACTCATGATCTGGGACAGCTAGAAATTCATCACAGGGATGGCAGTGTATTCCCGGCTCTTATTAAAACCTTCCCGGTTACAAAACCGGAATCAGAGGAAATCCAGGGAATTCTCATTTTTGTACAGGATATCAGCAAGGAAGAAAAAGTCCGCATTCAAACCCAGCAGCTTGAACGCCGCGCCCTGGTTGGTCAAATGAATGCCATTTTTGCTCATGAAATTAGAAATCCAATCAACAATATCACCTCAGGCATTCAACTGCTAAATAAAATCCTCCCGGAGGATTTTGCGCAGCGGGATGTCCTTAAGGGGGTAATTGATGATTGTGATCGGCTGACCCATATTGTGGATACAGTCCTGACTTTTTCAAAATCACAAAGCTATCATCGAACACCATTAGATCTTCCACAATTAATAGGTCAAATATTAAATCGCTGGATTCCGCGCATGAAAAGAACATCAGTTACCCACGTCTTAAAAGTTGAGCCCGGTCTCCCGCCCGTTCTGGGTGATGCCAGGGCATTAGGGCAGGTTTTTAATAACCTGATCAGCAACGCTGTGAGAGCCATGGAGGAAACCGATGGCGGCGTATTGTCTATTCGGCTGAAACCAATCCAAAAAACCACTGGTTCAATAGGCATCCAGGTGGATGTACTGGATACCGGCCCGGGCATCCCACCAGAGGTCCAGGATCACATTTTTGAACCCTTTTTTACGACAAAACCGGATGGAACCGGACTCGGCCTATCCATTACCAAACAAATTATTACCATGCATGAAGGGACAATCACCTTAGTCCCGCTCCCGGAAGGAACTTCATTTCAGGTTATCCTTCCCGGTGCTAACAAGGAGGAATCCAAGGAATGACAGCAACCATCTTGCTTGTAGATGATGAAAAAAATGCCAGGAACAATATTGGGAGTTATCTGGAATCAGAAGGGTATGAAGTTCTCTTAGCAGCAGATCTGAAAACTGCCCGCAAACATCTTTCTGCCCAGGAAGCGGATATTGTATTACTAGATGTCCAGCTTCCAGATGGCTATGGACCGGATTTATTATCCGAGACTGCCCAATTGCCCAACCGCCCCCCTATCATCATGATCACAGCCCATGGAAAAATTGACATGGCTGTTGAAGCCATGAAAAATGGGGCTCATGATTTTATTCAAAAACCCATTAAATTTGAACGTCTTGAACAGAGTATAAAACGGGCCCAGGATATTGTTGAGATGCGGGAAGAATTAAACCATTTTCGGAAAGCCCAGCGTGAGGCACTGGATTCGATTGTGATCAATTCCGAACCCATGCGTGATGTTTTTTCCCGAGCTCAAAGGGCAGCCAAAAGATCAACCTCAATCCTAATCACCGGCGAAACAGGAACCGGTAAGGAGGTCCTGGCCCGGGCAATCCATCGGATGGGACCCCGCAGCGAAAAACCCTTTATTGATATAAACTGTGCTGCAGTTCAGAATACTATGCTTGAGTCTGAGCTGTTCGGTTATGAGGCCGGCGCGTTTACAGGCGCACAAAAGAGAAAACGAGGGTTAATGGAAGTCGCCGATGAAGGGATCTTATTCCTGGATGAAATTTCCACCATGTCTGCTGATATGCAAGCAAAAGTTCTCCGGGCCCTAGAGGAGCGTTCTTTCAGACGGGTGGGCAGTACAACATCAATCCAGGTGGATGTTCAGATTCTGGTAGCTTCCAACAGGAATTTACCCGCCCTGATAGAGAAGGGAGAGTTCCGGGAAGACCTCTATTACCGCCTTAAGGTTATCAATCTGGAGATCCCACCCTTAAGGGAACATCCAGAAGATATCCCCGGCCTGGCAGGGCATTTTATAAAAACCAATAATCCGAAGATGGGCATTAATATTGAGAATATGACTCCGGCTGCACTGGATTTACTGAAGAAATATCAGTGGCCAGGTAATATTCGAGAGCTAAGAAACGTCATAGAAAGAGCAATGATCTTCTGCGACGATGCGACTATTGATGTTCAGCATTTACCTGCCGAACTAAAAGGCTAACAAAATCAGATTGAATTATCTGCCAGGGACACTTAATCCTGGATTACTCTTATGCGTAGACAAATTATTCTGGCTGTTTTTTTAGGACTGTTTTTCATTCTGATTCCTTCCAGGGTCCAGGCAGAAGGATCTGACGGTGACTACCTGCCGCTTTGCCCCCCGGACATCTTTTATGATTCCACCCGGGAGTGCATGCCCCTGGGTCCCACTGCCTATCTTCGCGATATGGCGGAGCTAGGAATAACTTTTCCTGAAACTCCCCTGCCGATTCAAAACCCTGATCCCTCATTAAATGATGTGGAATACAAATACGCCTATGTAGTTTCAGACAGGGCGCCAATTTTCCTTACCCTAAATGACGCCATTAAAAATAATAAGGAAAAAATCGTTCGTTGGATCACACCGGGTTTTAACTACGTTTCCATCTCCAAATCTGAATACAGCGGAGGGAAGTATTATCACTATACGGAAATCGGATGGATGTCCTCTGCTGATCTTCTGCTCACCGATGTCCCCTTATTCCAGGGAGTGGAATTCACCGAAACACCAGCTCATGATTTTGGCTGGGTCTTAAGCATGTTTTCAACGGGTGGAAAAGCAGAAACTAAACGCACGCCTGGCTACAACGAAGATGATTATAGCGGTCGTTTCCTGGAACACCAGCAATTGGTGCAGATTTATGACATTCAAACAGTGGGCAATTGGGATTGGTACCTGGTCGGTCCTGATGAATGGTTGATTCAGACGGCGGTTGCCAAAGTATCTCCCCGGTCCGTTCCTCCGGAAGGGTTGGATTGGGACCGGTGGATAGAAGTGAATTTGTATGAACAAACCCTGGCTGTCTACGAAAATCGGGAATTGGTTTTTGCTACGCTGATTGCCACCGGCTTGGGACCCTTTTACACATACCCGGGGATATTTGATATTGCAGAAAAAGAAGATCTGACTCGGATGCGCTGGCTCACTGATCCCTCACACGCTTATAACCTTGAAAGTGTTCCCTGGACCATGTATTTTGATGAAAGCAGGGCATTCCATGGAGCATATTGGCGCGCAAACCTCGGCTATCCCCAATCCCACGGATGTGTGAATATGTCGGTGGGTGATTCTCACTGGCTCTTTGATTGGGCCAGTCTTGGAGATCGGGTTTACGTTTATGATCCTTCCGGCAAAACACCTCTCTCTGAGAGGGATCGCTAGCAGATAACGACCTATTGAATTATTGAATCAAAAAGCGAGGAAAATATCCTCGCTTCTTTCTCTCTACAATCAGAGTGTTATTTTCTAAATAATTCTGTAGAAAATTTCATTAGAATAAAATAAAAAAATCTTAATAATTATTAAAGTTATCAATAAGATTTTGATACACATCAGCGACTTCAGTACCAAAAATTGATAACAAGACAATCAATGCCAGGGCTACGAGAAGTAGAATCAGGGCATACTCAACCAGCCCCTGACCAGTATCTGTATACATCTCAAACCTCCTCTTTATTCTACACGAATGATGAATCCTTTGAGGTAGGATCCTTCCGGAAAACTCAAATTGACTGAGTGATCCGGACTTTGTCGCATACTTACCTGTATTCTAGCATTAACTTCGGCATCCCGGGCAGCACCTGACAAAACTCTAAGGAAGAAATCCTGGCTGATTCCGCCTGAACAGGAAAAGGTAGCCAGGGTTCCACCTGGATTGAGTAATTTAAACGCCAACAAGTTGATATCTTTATACCCCCGGGCAGCCTTATCTGCATATGCTGCAGTAGGAGCAAACTTGGGCGGATCAAGAATAATCACATCAAATTTTTTTGCCTGATCCCGAAATTTCCGCAGCACTTCAAAAACATCGCCCTGGATTGTTTCGATATTTTCCCTATCTAATTTGTTTAGGGAAATGTTTTTTTCTGAAAGCTGGAGAGCGTCGCGGGATTCATCTACCATAGTAACTGACCCTGCCTGGTTCTTTAATGCCTGAATTGAAAAACCACCCGAATAGCAAAAACAGTCCAGGACAGATTTTCCACCACACATTCCGCCGACTATAGAACGATTTTCTCTTTGGTCAAGATAATATCCCGTTTTATGACCGTTTCGAATATCTACCCAACTCTCGAATCCAGAATCCTTTAGTTTCAGAAGTGGTTCCGGATCGGGACCAAAAATCGTTCCCGATTGCTGAGGCAGTCCTTCCAATACCCGAACTTGGGCATCAGATCGTTCATAAATGGTTTTTGCGCCAGTCAGATCTGCCAATATTTCTAGGATCACTTCTTTCCAATACTCACTGCCAGCACTGAGAAACTGGACAACCAGCGTATCTCCATATTGGTCTGTGATTAATCCCGGGAGTCCATCCGATTCTGCATAAATCAAGCGCATCATTTGAAAATTAAAACCAATCTGCTTCCGGTATGCCAGGCTGCGCTTAATCCTGGATCGAAAAAAATCCGGGGAAATATTTTCTTCCGGATTCCAGCTCCACATTCTCGCTCTGATCTGTGAAGTCGGGCTGTAGGATGCCCTGGCTAAAAAGGATCCATCCGCATCAAGAATTTGAACAGTCTCCCCCGGATCTGGATTTCCCACCACCTGTTTAACCGCTCCAGAAAAAATCCAGGGGTGCCGGTGTTGAACAGGTTTTTCCCGTCCTTTTTTTAAGTACAAGCTTTTTTCTTCTGACAGTGTTTACCCCTTGTTATACTCCCTGAAATCCCTTTATTAACTCCACTAACCCTTCCTCCGAGATGATCTTAATTCCCAGTTCCTGGGCTTTACTCAACTTTGATCCAGGATCTTCTCCAGCTACCAGGTAATCTGTCTTAGCGCTGACCGATCCTGTCACCCGGCCGCCAGATGTCTGAATTATTTCCTTGATCTCTTCCCGGGTAAATCCCTGCAGCTTTCCAGTGACCACAAAACTTAACCCTGAAAATGGAAGGTCATCAGGCTCAACTGCACTTCTTCTATCAACTACTGGCCAGACCCCATTTTCTTTTAGTTTCTGGAGCAGGTCCTGGTTTGAGATCCGGTTAAACCAATCAATAATTGCCTGGGCAATATTCGGTCCTATTCCCGGGATTGCTTCCAGCTCGTCGATTGAGGCTTGACTGAGCATATCCAGGTCTGAATAATGCGCTGTTAAAGTTGCTGCAACCACTTCACCTACACCTCTTATTCCCAGGGCGGTAATTAGTCTATCCAGAGACAACTTTTTTGATTGTTCAATTGCCGCTAACAGATTATCAGCTTTTTTCTCCGCAAATCCTTCCAGTTCCAGCAAATCTTCTTTCTGTAAATCGTATAGATCCCCAGTGCTGGTTATCAATCCCTCACTGGTCAACTGCTCTACGATTTTGATCCCCAATCCAACAATATCCATTGCCGGCCGAGATACATAATGTTCAATATTCCGGATCAGCTGGGCTGGGCAGCTGGAATTGACACAATACCAGGCAACTTCTCCTTCCAGGTGTTCAACAGGCTCCCTGCAAACCGGACAAATATCCGGCGGCAGATAGATCTCCTCGGCTCCCGACCGGAGGTCTTTTACGGGTCCCATCACATAAGGGATGACCTCTCCCGCTCGTTTGACCATCACCCGGTCACCTTTCCGGATGTCCTTCTCGCTGATGAAATCAAAGTTATGGAGTGTGGCTTGCTTAACCGTCACTCCGCCAATTTCAACGGGTTCCAGGATTGCATATGGCGTTATTACACCGGTCCTGCCGACATTTACTTTGATATCTTCAAGTGTGGTGGTAACTACTTGAGCCGGAAATTTATACGCGATTGCTCCCCGGGGTGCTTTTCCCACCACACCCAGGCTTTCAGATAATTCCAGATCATTAATCTTAATAACCACTCCGTCAATTTCATAATCAAGCTTCTTGCGAAGGAGATCCCACTTCTCCAGGGAATTAATAACAACTTCCAATTCCTGGCAAAAATCAAATTCGGGAGTAGGAAATCCCAGCTGGCCCAGGTAAAAAAGAGTATCTTTTTGAGTTGCCGGCAAGGGATCCGAACTGGTTACTATCTGATAAATCAACAGGGTCAGTGGTCTTTTTGCAGTTAGGGAAGAATCCAATTGACGTAAAGATCCTGCTGCTGTATTCCTGGGGTTTACATAGGTACGTTCCCCGGCTTCTTCCAGTGAAGTATTTAGTTTCTCAAAATCGGATAATCGAATGAATACCTCTCCCCTGACGACCAGCCGCTGGGGTGGCACTGGACCTTCCGGATCAGGAGGGATCCGAAGCGGCAAGGTACGGATTGTTCTCAGATTCTCAGTGATATCTTCTCCGATTTCACTATTCCCCCGGGTGGCTCCTCGGTTGAATACACCATTCTGGTAGTGCAGCACAACGGTCAATCCATCCAGTTTCGGTTCAAGAGTAAAATTGGCCTGGGCTACTCGCTCATCCAGTCTGGATATCCGCCCCTGCCAGGCCCTTAACTCATCGGCAGAAAAGGCATTGTCGAGGCTTAATATTGGAGCAGGGTGCTCCAGCCGGGCAAATGCATCAGAAGGCTGGGTACCTGCCCGCTGGGTAGGAGAATCATCAGTTTTTAAATCGGGATACTTCTCTTCCAACTCGAGGAGTTCTCTATAAAGCTTATCAAATTCGAGGTCGCTGATCAGGGGATCATTAAGAATATAATAACGATAGTTATGTAATCGGAGCTGCCGCTGGAGTTCTATCACACGCTGTTGTTCAGTGGGGTGTTCCATAGATCCCATTATAGCTCATATCAGGGGGGGAAAATAAGTCCAGAATCATTATAAGAATCGCTTCAATTTACTTCTTGGCTCAGGTAGGATATTGGTATAATGTTTACGAGCACTGCAGGTAGATATTTGATCTGAATACAATAATTTTTATATTATTTTTATAATTACTGACGAGAGAAATTAAAAATCCAACTAGAACGAGGAGTGATCATGTCTGCTGGAAAAATAATCGGTTATATATTTGCCGCCATCGCGATTTTTTTTGGAGTAATTTTTATCTGGGGTGCATTTGGCCGTGATGGCCAGCCGGTTTGGCTTATTATCGGTGCAATCAGCGTACTGGTTGGATTCGGGATTATCTGGTTTATCGCCAGGAAACAAGCAACCGGAGATGAGGAAGTAAAAGTTCAGATTGATCTGTCTGGAGATGTGAATCTGGATACTCTGAACTGTGAATCATGCGGCGGTCAATTAAGCCCGGAACATATCTCGATGGTTGCCGGCGCCCCGGTAGTTGCCTGTCCTTTCTGCGGCACAAGCTATCAACTCACGGAAGAACCAAAATGGTAACCAGGAAGAGGCTATTCATGAAAAAATTCTCTCTCTATCTCCTGTTAATTATCCTATTACTGATTCCTGGCACTGCGCTGGCACAGAGTTATTACTTCAGCCTGGATCAGGAAACAGTCCATGCCTACTGGGAATCCGACGGATCATTGGATCTAATCTACGAATTCTTTTTTACCAATCAGCCAGAAGGACATGCGATTGAATATGTCGATGTTGGATTGCCGAACAGCAGCTATTCAGACAGCAATATTTCCGCCGACGCGAATGGGCAATCGCTGTCTTACATCTCCAGCTCCGATTATGAAGGCAACGGAACAGGTGTTGCAGTAGGCTTAGGCTCCAATGCAATTCCACCTGGAGGTCAAGGGGTTGTCCGGGTTTATATTGGAGGGATTGAGAATGTTCTATTTCCGGATACAGAAGCGGACGAGTATGCCAGCGCTGTCTTCATGCCAACAAATTTCGGATCAGAGTATGTAGCCGGCAGGACAGATCTCACGGTTACCTATCACCTCCCTCCCGGAGTAAAACCTGAAGAACCCCGCTGGCATTCTGCACCCAACGGATTTTCCTCTTCGCCAATTACCGGAATGGATGACGAGGGCCGGATCACATACACCTGGCGGAATACAGAAGCAGATGTTTCATCGCGATATAAATTCGGCGCATCTTTTCCGTCATCTTATGTCCCGGTATCTGCTGTATCCAAGCCCAGCCTCTGGCAGCAGCTAGGCATATCGCCCGAAGCTGTTACTGGAATCCTTTGTGTAGGGGGATTCGTTTTATTTTTTGTGTTAATTATTGCAGTCTCCGTCTCCAGCAGTAAAAAACGAAAAATGAAATACCTCCCGCCAAAAATCCGCATTGAGGGACACGGCATTAAGCGTGGACTCACGGCAATTGAAGCTGCCATACTATTAGAACGGCCTGCCGATAAGATTTTCACCATGATCTTGTTCTCTCTGTTACAGAAAGACGCCGCACAAGTCCTCAAGCAAGAACCACTAAAACTGGAATTCAGTGATCCACTACCGGAGAAACTCCGGAAATATGAAACCCAATTTGTAGTGGCTTTTAAGAATGAATCATTACGGATCCGTAAAACCGCTCTCCAGGATTTAATGATCGACCTGATTAAAAGTGTCGGGAAGAAGATGGAAGGTTTCAGTCACAAAGAAACAGTCCGCTATTACGAAGAAATAATCAAACGAGCCTGGAAGCAAGTGGAAGACGCTGAAACACCGGAAGTAAAAAGTGAGAAATACAACTCCCACATGGGTTGGACCATGCTGGATGGGGATTTTGAAGATAAAACGCAGGATGTCTTCCAAAGAGGCCCCGTCTACATTCCAATCTGGTGGCATAGGTATGATCCTGGTTACAGAACCACCAGGACGTCAGGGCCAAGTGCAAAAACCTCAGCCCCAAGCAGCTCCGGCAGCCGCGGACTGCCAAATCTGCCCGGAGGTGAATTTGCTGCTTCAATGGCAAACGGGATATCCAATTTCTCAAGCAGCGTGGTAGGGAATATCACTGATTTCACCAGTAGAATCACACAAAAAACAAACCCGGTTCCAAAAACTACCTCTTCCAGCCGCGGCGGATGGAGCAGCGGAGGCGGTGGTGGAAGCTCCTGTGCTTGTGCCTGTGCCTGTGCAGGTTGCGCTTGTGCCTGCGCCGGTGGTGGACGCTAATAACAATGTTAAGCAAGATTTCCCAGCATTGGCCGCGGAATAAGCGGGTATTCAAACCTGCTGGAACCAACATCCCTTCCGGGTTGTACCACTTCCGACAAGGGGATCAGAACACAAAAACCAGGTTACACCTCAGAATGGATCCAGATGGCTGTGGAACGCTGGTGATCAATGCCAACTCTATTCTGCATCTCAACCCTACTGCGGCTTACATCGCTTATTTTCACCTCAAGGGGCAATCTGGGGATAAAATCCGGAAGAAACTGACCAGGGTTTTTGACCTCTCCGCCAAAGACGCCGATTTAGATATCCAATTGATCACGAGGGATCTTGAATCCTTCATCCAGGCAGACGGCACTCCGGTAAACACTTATTCCGGGGTTGAAATTAATGCTCCCTACAGTCAGCACCCAACCGCACCGTACCGCATGGATTTAGCAATCACTTACCGCTGCAATAACGATTGTCCTCATTGTTATAACGCCCGATTAAGATCCTATCCTGAATTGGATACTGGGGACTGGAAACAAATCATCAATCGTTTATGGGACCTTAACATTCCCCATTTAATATTCACCGGCGGAGAACCGACCCTGAGAAATGATTTGCCGGATTTAATCGCCTTTGCTGAGGAAAAAGGTCAAATCACAGGATTGAACACAAACGCCAGAAGATTATCAGAACCAGGATATGTGGATCAGCTTGTAAAAGCAGGTCTAGACCATATTCAGATTACAGTTGAATCCCACGACCCGGCAATTCACGACCAGATGGTAAACCAGCCTGGTGCCTGGAAGCAAACCATCTCCGGCTTAAATAATGCCCTGAACAGTCCATTATTCGTGATGACCAATACAACCATGTTGAAACTTAACCAGGGCAGCATGGATTACACCCTTGATTTCCTGGCAGAACTAGGCGTGCCAACTGTTGGATTAAATGCGTTAATCTATTCAGGGAGGGGTAAGGATGTTGGAACCGGTTTGTCGGAGGGTGAATTAAAACCTCTCTTAACTCTCGCACAGGAAAAAACCCTGACGGCTGGACAGAAATTAATTTGGTATACTCCCACACTCTACTGTCGCCTGAATCCATTGGAACTGAATCTAGGGATTAAAGGTTGTTCTGCGGCACTGTACAATATGTGTGTCGAGCCTGATGGAGGAGTCATCCCCTGTCAATCTTATTACAACCAGCTGGGAAATATTCTCAACGATTCCTGGAAATCCATCTGGGAGCATGATCTTGCGCTGGAGCTGCGGGAGCGCAGATTCGTCCCTGATGATTGTCAAACCTGCAGCTTGCTGGAAGAATGTGGTTCAGGGTGTCCTCTGGCCTATGCTGATCACCCTCAACCTGTTTATCCAGTGATTCCTCCCCCAGCATAATTGTTCTTCGAACATGAAAGGGTTACATCATTATGGCAAACTTGATTACCATATCCCGATTTCCACTGCTGTTTATCTATATCGCCATACTCTACATCGGAGGTGATACAGCGCTGCTATGGAATGTTCCATTTATCATCCTGATCTTCTTAATGGATACCCTTGATGGCTGGGTGGCTCGCAGACGAGGAGAGCAGTCCTTGCTTGGAAGTGTACTCGATATCGCCACAGATCGCACCCTGGAGTATGTTCTCTGGGTTGTTTACGCCCACCTGGGCTTAATCCCAGTCCTGGTTCCGATCATAGTTTTAATCAGGGGAACGACAGTGGATGCCATCCGGGCCATAAGGATGAAAGAAGAACTCAGCCCGTTTGATCAAATCCAATCGCCCCTTAATCGTTTCCTTGTAAGCTCCCGTTTTATGCGAGCCTTATATGGCTTTGCAAAAGGTGCTGCAGCCGCGCTCTTAACCCTGGCTTTTGCTCTGGTCGTGAGCGGTTCGGATTGGAGCAACCTTGTCAATCAAATCGCACTCGGTTTTACATGGTTCAGTGTTTTCCTTTGTGTGATCCGCGGAGTTCCTGTGCTGGTAGAGGGATATCGGTCATTACAATCAACATCAACCACAGAGCTCTCATAAAACTGCTATTAATGGTTTATATCTTATGGCTAATCAAAATTTCTTTAACAGTATATACGCAGTTCGGGCTTCAATCCTGATTGGCAAAACACTGCCGCCAAAAATTGGGTATGCCTTCTGCCGGTCCTTTTCTACCTTCTTAACCAGATTTGAGAATTTAGCAATCTCCAGGTCAATCCGGGCGAACCAGTTTATTGTTAATGGTGAGAAAAATACCCGGGCCGAACTGATTCAACAAACCCAGCGTATCCTTGAACACGCCGGGAAATGTTACTATGACCTGTATCACTTTTTCACCAAGCCCGAGAAGCTTGAATCCATGGTCCCATTCTCAGAATCAATGAGGAAATTTATCCAGATCTGCCAACAGAAAAGTGGACTTATGGTAGTCTCACCCCATATAAGCAATTTTGACCTGGTGATTTGCGGCTTAGCTCAAAATGGATTTCGCGGGAAAATATTATCCTTTCCCAACCCTGGAAGCGGTTATCAACTTCAAAATGAAATCAGGGTTAACTTCGGATTGGATATCACTCCTTTGGGCGACTCAAAACTGGAAGCCGAAATAGTCAATTATCTAAAAAATGGGGGAGTAACTGCAACAGGTGTCGACCGACCGGTCCCGGGAAGAAAAAAGAAGCATTATGTAAAATTCTTTGGCCAGCCCAGCCCCCTGCCTGTTGGGTATATCACCACAGCGCTTGCAGCGGATGTGCCGGTCATGGTAGTTTCAGCTTTTATGCATCCCAATGGACAATATGGGTTCATGTATTCGGATCCCATCCCCCTTAAACGGTACAAAAATAAACTGGATGATATTATCCTCAACACAGAAATGATCCTGGAGAAAATTGAAGGCTATATTCGAAAGGTACCGGAGCAATGGCTGATGTACTATCCCGTCTGGCCGGATACGTTGAAAGAGGGAATATGATCTATCAGATCCTGGGGCTTATTGTGTTCATACTGGGTTGCGCTCATTTATTACCTGCGATTAAACCTTTGGACACCCGGATCGTTCTGACCTTGCAGAGTAGATTCAGGAATAAACCCTGGCTTCCTTTCTTTCAGGAGATCTGGTTTTTCGGACGCACATCCTTTGCAGTGATTACTATCGTATTACTGATCAGCCTGAATTGGAAATTGGGATCTACTGCACTGGTGATTTTTTTGATAATTGTCGGCATAGAGCAAATCGTCAAGATGGTTTTTAACCGTGCTAGACCTTATACATCTGACGCCGAGATAACCATGCTGCAGCCAATCAGTCCCCATGATCCATCGTTTCCGAGCGGGGATGCGCTGCGAATATGGTATCTCGCCCTCATCCTGCCCATTGCTACCGGCAACAGCAGTCTTTTCCTGGCAGCTACTCTCTTGCTGGCAATACTCGTTACTCTGGGAAGAATAGTCATGGGTGTCCATTATCTGACAGATACCTTTGCTGGATCAGGGTTGGGTATACTGGGAGCAGGGACAACCCTCTGGTTGTGGCATTTATTAAACTTGTTGTAATTTTAAGAATGGCTTGAAAGATTAAGCACAAAAGGAGATCAAGTGAATTTTGAACAATTAATTAAACATCGGTACAGCTGTCGTCACTACTCACCTTCTCCTGTCGAAGATCAAGTATTAGAGCAAGTACTGAATGCTGCTCGACTTGCTCCAACCGCAGCAAATAAGCAGCCCTTTCAAATCATTGTCATTAAGACCGAGAACAAAGGTGAGGAGCTGCTGAAAATATACAATCGGGATTGGTTTGTTCAAGCGCCTTTGATACTCTGCGCCTGCAGTATTCCGGAAGAAGGTTGGGTTCGCCATTCGTATGATAAGAAGAATTATGCGATCGTGGATGCAGCCATTGTTGTTGACCATATAACACTTCAGGCTGCGGATCTCGGTCTGGGCACATGTTGGATTGGGGCATTTAATCCCCGCGCTGCCAGAGATTATCTCAAATTACCGGATCAAGTTGAACCAATTGCCTTTACACCACTTGGATATCCGTTAGATAAACCAGGAGAAAAAAACAGAAAACCCCTCGCGGATCTTATACGCTATGACACATGGTGATATAACTATACTCAAAACCCGTACACAACAGGGATTGTCATTCCCTGAATGGAGCAGGCTATGAACACATTTTTAAGCAGCATAACCCAGCTATTCAAACCAGCTGAACTAATCCCTGCCGGGGTTTATCATTATCAAACTCCACCCACTGCAGAATCACAATACCGTCTGCACTTGCGGATAAATGCCCGGGGAGAGGGTTTATTAATAATTAACGCCTCCACAATCCTCCATTTAAATCAAACAGCAACTGAGTATGCCTACCACCTCCTCCGCGAAACCCCTACTGAAGAGGTTGCTCGGGTGATCGCAAACCGTTATCAAATTAACCGGAATGATGCCCGGTTGGACTATATAGAACTGAAACAAAAAATCCACACTTTGCTTGAAATCCCCGATCTGGATCCAGTCAGTTACCTGGACATATCACGGGAGGATCCCTACTCAGGTGCTACAGGCGCGCCCTACCGATTGGATTGCGCTTTAACCTATCAACTTCCGGAAAAGAACAATCCGGAATTGGCTCCGGTAAGACGAGTTGACCGCGAATTATCAACAGAAGAATGGGAAACAATTATTGACCGGTCCTGGCAGGCAGGTATCCCCCACCTGGTCTTTACCGGCGGTGAACCGACTATGCGCAAAGATCTGGTACAGTTGATTGCTCATGCAGAGAGGAACGGCCAGGTTACGGGTCTATTAACAGGCGGCTACAAATTGATTGACCCCGAATTTAGAAATGAACTGCTGCAGAGCGGACTTGATCACCTCTTGTTTGCCCTTTCTCCTACCCAAAAGGATTCCTGGGAAGCTTTAAGAGCTATCCTTAACGAGGATCTCTATACAACAGTTCATCTGACGATTCATCCTGAAATCATTGCTAAACTACCCCAAATTGTAGCGAATTTAAAGGAATTTGGAGCCAACGCGATTTCCTTATCCGTCAGTTCTCCCTCTGATCCACAGCTCACACAAGCCCTGTCAAAAACCCAAACGCTGCTCGCAGAAGCAGGTTTACCCTTAAAATGGGATATTCCAGTCCCCTACTCAGAACACAATCCGATCTCAATTGAGTTGGAAACAAACCAGGAATTACCAGTCGGAGCAGGAAAAGCCTGGTTTTATGTTGAACCAGATGGTGATCTCCTCCCTGCCCAGGGGATCAATCAGGTCCTTGGGAATCTGCTGGATGATCATTGGGAGACAATCTGGCAGGGCGACCAGGGTAAATGACAGGGAAGTCCTCATGCCTTTATCAATCCAGGACTGGCATAATCGTTTTATGATACAAGCGCAATGGACCAGAGCGCTGCGCTTGTACTTTTTTGAACTTCTCAGCAACAGTCCATTTGAAAAGATCCTTGACATTGGATGTGGGACTGGCGCCCTGCTTCCAGATCTTCAATCCCTCTCCCCGGCGGAAATTTATGGGGGAGACATCCTTGAAGAACACCTCCTGCAAGCCCAACATTCATGCCCAGACTGCAGTTTGTTAGGCGCGGATGTCCATCAACTTCCGTTTCCTGATCGTACATTTGACATGGTGCTTTCCCATTATTTTCTAATGTGGGTCGGAAATCCTGCCCATGCACTAAAAGAAATGATCCGGATCACCAAACAGGGAGGTTATCTGGTTGCTTTTGCGGAACCAGATTACGGCGGCAGAATAGATTTTCCGCCAGAATTTATTAAGCTGAGAGATTATCAAATTTCCGGTTTACTGAACGCCGGCGCGGATCCCAGAATGGGAAGAAAATTAAAGGATCTTTTTCACAGTTCCGGATTAACCGCCATCCAAACTGGAGTCTATGAAGGCAGGTGGAACCAGGCTCCCTCTCCAGAGGAAATTGATTCTGAATGGCTTGTCCTTGAGGATGATCTTAGGGGAATTCTATCCCCGACTGAACTTCGAGAGCTGAAAAAACACGATAAAGCTTCCCGGGATAATGGATCCCGACTCATTTTTGTGCCCACTTTTTACACCTGGGGCAAAGTTTCCAGTAACACTTAAAAAAGCCCACTGCTAGCCCCCACCCTTCTGACTATTAGTTCCTAATCAGGAGTATAATAGCTCCTATTGCGTAAACTGCTAAATCAATAGACCACAAACGAAAAAGCTTACCCATGACCAGTCCCTTATCCCATCAATTTGAAAACGCGCTAGGTTTCGCATTTCGCCTGCATAAAAACCAATACCGGAAACAAAGCCGAACTCCTTATATTTCTCACCTTTTAGCTGTCACTTCGATTGTGCTGGAAAATGACGGGACTGAAAACCAGGCTATAGCAGCCTTACTGCATGATGCAGCTGAAGACCAGGGTGGTTACAAAACTTTGCTTAAAATTAAAGAACTCTTCGGGGATGAAGTTTCCGAAATCGTTGAGGGCTGCAGTGATGCTTTTACAGACCCAAAACCCAAATGGAAAAAGAGAAAATCCGCTTACTTAGAAAAGCTCAAAAGTTCAAGTGACGAAATCCTGCTGGTCTCACTGGCGGACAAAATCCATAATGCCCGATCGATCTTACATGATTTGTTATCCCCTGAGGAGGATATCTGGTCAAAATTTAACGGAGGAAAAGAAGGCACTTTATGGTACTACCAATCCCTGGTGGAGATCTTTAACACCAGTCCATACCCGGAGTTAGCCGCTGAATTACACCAGCTAGTGAATAAAATTGTAGAGCTTTCTGCATACATGGAGAACTCCAAACCATGATAAATAAACTGACACTGGATCAATATCAATCCCTGGCAAACAGATCCTCCGGCGCAGGCGGAGAAGGAGAACAGCGGCTGATTGTCTCAGCCCTGGGGTTGGCAGGAGAGGCAGGAGAGTTTGCCAATTTAGTAAAGAAAATGACTGCCCATGGGCACCCATTTAATAAACAAGCTCTGGAAGATGAACTTGGAGATGTATTGTGGTACCTGGCTGAAGCGGCAACCGCGGCCGGTCTTAACCTGGAGGAGATAGCCAACCAGAATGTCCAAAAATTAAGCAAAAGGTACCCTGACGGATTTAATCAAGAAGACAGCATCAACCGCCCTGATTAAGAAAAAAGCCGCAAGTTGAACTTGCGGCTTAGTGATTAATCATCGTTCTCCAAAGATCACTTTTTGTACTCAAATGTAATGTAACCAATTGCCTGTTCCACAGTGATACTGATTTCGGAGTTTGTTTTCGTAGCCCCAGGTGAAGAATATAGTCCATTTTTTAATTTAAAATCAGGGGGAAAATCAACTCTTGATAAACCATTTTGTGCGTCAACTGTCACCTTCATATCCTCAGGAATCTGGACATGGACCATGCCTATTGCCTGGTGGATAAAGATCTCCTGTGATTCATCTTGTGGTAAACGGATGACCACTCTGCCAACCCCCTGAGATGCGTCCAGGGAATCCAGGTTTAATTGCTCCAGTGCCAGGAACATGTCCCCTGCTCCATTTTGAGTTACCAAATCCAGATTCAGTTCCTCGGAAATCCCCAGTTCCCACCGTGCGGAATGAGGGTACAAAGTTGGAACGTTATTTTCCATGCTGTAAAAAATTCGCCCCCCTTTTTCATACAGGGATACTTGATTCTTGTCAGGAGACATCTTGCCGGCTATTAAAACACCTTTCTTGGATTGATTCGAAAGGATCATTTCACCCAGGCCTAAAGACAAATTTATCTCGGTTTCTTGAATATCCAGCCCATACCTTTCAATAACGTCTCCATATTCCGCTGTGATTTTGTATCCTTCTGAAACAATCCAGAAAGCGCTCCCGATCAAGGCGATAGTCAGGATTATCCCCGCTGCGGTCATCCATCCAGATTTCCCTTTAAACATCAGGTCAATCCCAAATGCAATTAACAGGATTGGCCAGAGTTGAAAAAGCTGGGTCCAGCTTATCCAGGCTTGAGGTCCAAAATTATTAAAAAGTAAAAACGTACCCGCGCCTATTAAGAGGATCGGCCAGGCAATCCCTTCCCTTCTTATTAAGTCATCCACCCCTGCTATGATCAAAAGAACCGGCCATAATTTAATAATTGTTTCCCAGCCATCTCCAGGGATAAACCCCAGGTTTTCAGCCAGGAAAATTAATCCAACGGTTATCAACAAAATTGGGCCGAAATAACTTCGCCGCTTGTTTGGTTTTTGTTCAATCGTCATTTCAGTTCCTCACTCCTGCTGTTTACGAACCAGCAGTATGATTCCTCCAATGATCAGGAAAACCGGCCACAAAATATCCATATCCATCCAATGCAGCCAGACCAGATTTAATTTATCCAGTAGTAAAAAACCACCAATAATAATTAAACCGACTCCCAGAATTAATCCGGATTGGGGATGGGGCTGGGTAACAGCCTGTTGTATATCATCCCCCATGGACTTAACTTTATCCCCAAAAGTATCCTCTTTAAAACCATACGCTTTACCCTCTTCAGGAACCAGGATCCAGAGCAAAAGGTACAAGATAAACCCAAAATCGCTTCCAAAGAGCAGCAGGATAAACAACAATCGGATAAATATTGGGTCAATGTTTACATAAGCACCCAATCCCCCGCAAACACCCCCGATCATCCTGTTAGATAAACTTCGATATAACTTCACTTTCTCCATCATCTACTCCCTTTTTTATGATTTCCAATTCCTGAATAAAATATAGGCGCCTACTGCAATGAGGGCAGCTGGCCAGAAGATTAACATAACGGTCTTAAAGGGAGCAATAAGGGCAATGCCCAAAACTGCCAGGATGGCTGCGGGGATATATGCCCAACGGGTATCATGTTGCGGATTTGGCAGTATTCCCACCAGCCCAAAAGTCCCTGCCAATCCCAGGAAAAAAATCACGTCGCTCCAGTCCAGAATCTTGTCAAGCCCTGCAACAACAGCCAGTGTTAGAAGGACACCTCCAGGGATAATCGCCCACCAATGTTCCCTTCTTCGTAAATATACCAGCCAGAATGCCAGACCGATACATCCCAAAAAAACCGCCCCAGCCCAGTCCATTCCGGGAAATAAATCCAGTAGACTCTCAAGCCCAGCGATGAACAATCCGAATAGGGTTAAACCGGGGATAATCGCCCACCATTGTTCCTTCTTTGTAAAATATATCCATAAAAAAACTGCTGATCCGGCTACCATCAGGGCAAGCCATAAAAACTGAAATGCGTTTCCGAGGATATTAAATTCCTGTAACATGAACAAAATTCCAGCCAGGATTAATAACGCTCCCCAGATAAGTCTGCTTTGATCTTTTTTCATAATCACCTTTCCAATATCTACATTGAGTATTGTAATATGATAGTTTCAACACAACAAAACTTGTTGACTGTTTTCTTCCAGCCAACAAAAAAAATTACTGATCAATTCTATATACGGATCAGGGTATTGGAAGTTGCACAGATTGGGAGATCTGGATAAATTCAGGCTCCAAAAATTTTTCCCCTCAGTTTGTGCCCGGTTGCCTCCAATCGGGGTGTAAAAATGGGACGCAGACCAGTCGGTTCCATCTTTCCAAGTACTTTTCCATCAGATGATACACCCGTCTGGTCAAATTTAAATATGTCAGATAAGGTTACAATATCCCCTTCCATCCTTGGGACTTCTGTGATCCGGATAACCTTCCTGGTGCCATCAGATAACCTTTCCATATGGACAATCAGGTCAATAGCAGCAGCAATTTGAGTCCGGAGAGCCATCAGGGGCATATCCAGACCCGCCATCATGGACATCGTTTCCAAACGTGAAATTGCGTCACGGGGAGAATTTGCGTGCAGGGTGGTCATGGATCCATCATGTCCGGTATTCATCGCTTGAAGCATATCCAAGGCTTCTCCACTCCTAACCTCACCCACGATGATCCGATCAGGGCGCATGCGCAAAGCGTTCCTCACCAAATCCCTGGTTGTGACTCCCCCAACTCCGTCTACGTTCGGCATGCTTGTTTCCATCCTGACTACATATTTTTGATTCAGGTTTAACTCCGCTGCATCCTCGATGGTTATGATCCTTTCCTCATTTGGAATTGATCCTGCCAGGATATTTAATAGGGTTGTTTTTCCAGAACTCGTATTGCCAGTGATTAAAATATTTAAACGTGCTGCCACACAAGCCTCTAAGAACTCTGACATATGCTCAGTTATTGTGCCTAAACCAATACTCTGCTGAATTGTCAATTTGCTTTCCAGAAATTTTCTAATGGTAATCGAGGGGCCATCTACAGATACTGGCGGAATGGCAATATTAACCCGGGATCCATCTGGAAGACGGGCATCGGCCATTAGGTTTTCCTGGTCCACACGGCGGCCAAGGGGAGATAGAATGCGGGTGATAATTTGCATCACATGATCTGAATCAGTAAACTTAATCTCAGTATCTTCAAGTTTGCCATTTTTTTCAATATATACCTGCTCCGGTCCATAGATCATGATTTCACTAATCTCCGGATCGGCCAAAAGAGGTTGAATAGGGCCAAATCCGGTTATTTCATCTTTTAATTCAGAGAAAAATTGGTCCTGTTCAAGTTTTGTAAGAGGAAATTCATCCGCAATCTTGGCATAAATTTCCTTGATTAATTTCTGAACAGCTACCCGGTATTCTGCGGCGGTGTCCGGGGGTGAAGCGTCGAGTTTCTGTTGGACTGTTTCAACGATTGTGCGCCTCAGTTCCATTTTATCTTTCTCAGATAACCGATCTTCTGGTCCAACATAATGATTCAGCATAATTATCCTTCTTCTATACCATCGGGTCACTAAATTATACTTTCTTCTCGTGTAACCATATTTACAAATAATTCAGGCAATCATAACCAATTTATCACTTGGATTAATACCTCCAGATACTTTTTGCTTCGGAAAGGGTATTCCGCCAGGCATCACCCTCTGGAGCTGGAGGGGCTCCCAGGAGATCCTCCCATGGTTGAGTCAACAGTGATGCAGCAACGGCTTGTCCACAAGCCTTCCCGGCATCCAGGTCATATCCTCCTTCCAGGAAAACAGCCAACCTTCCCTCACAATTGCCCCCCGCCCACTGGCGGAGCTCATCAAATACCTTCCAGATACCACCGGCAGTTAATGTCATACTGCCCAGGGGATCTCTCCAATGAGTGTCAAACCCGTAGCTGACAAACAAAATTTCAGGTTTTATTGCATCCAGGAAGGGAATGATAACTTGCTCTGTTAAAGTAAGATAGGCAAGATCGCCACTCCGAATGGGGATAGGAAGATTAAGTGTATATCCTTCACCTTCTCCCCCGCCAACCTCAGTAAGATGTCCCGTGCCCGGATAAAATGGCGCCTGATGGATCGAGATATAACTAACATCCTGTCTGCGCCAGAAGATATCCTGGGTTCCATTCCCATGATGTAAATCCAGATCCAGGATTGTTATTCTGGAGGCACCCTTTTCCTGTATCAGATATTCAGCGGCAATTGCCACATTATTTAATAAACAAAACCCCATGCCCCTGGATGGCGTGGCGTGGTGACCTGGCGGCCGGGTTAAAGCAAATCCTGTTTGGCTTTTTCCCTCCCAAACAGCTTCTGCTACTGCAGCTGCCCCCCCCGCCGCATTCAGAGCTAACTGCCAGGACTCCCTGGTTGTATAGGTATCCAGATCCAGCATTTGACCCACTAAGCTGGCTTTCTGTAGAACATCCAGGTATTGCGGATCATGGATTCCGGTAAGTATGGCCTGGGAAATTTCAAAAGGTTCCAGCTTGGGATATTGATCCCAGAGATTCATTTCCTCCAATCCGTCCCGGATAACCTCAACACGTTCCGGCCGCTCAGGGTGACCTGGAATGGCGTGAGCCTGGTGGCCTGTGGGATAATACAGCACTAGGGAATCCATTTTTTCCTCCCCGGACTGGGATAGATCAGGCAAAATTATTTGAGCTATATTATACTTTTCTTATCACCACCGCGCAAAAGATCATCTCAAAGAGGAATACTCATCAACAAATAATAACAAGGAGTTTCATGAGATATCAAGACGGATACTTCACAAACCAGGAAAATCACTCGCTGTATTATCAAAACTGGCTGCCTGATAGCCAACCCAAAGCTTCTTTAATGATCATGCATGGCCTCAACGAGCACACCGGTAGATATGCAAAATTTGCAAATACCTTCGTTGGGAAAGATTTTGCTGTTTATGGCATGGATCTTTATGGTCATGGAAAATCGGAAGGAACAAGATCCTATGTTAAGGAATTTTCACAATATATTCGTGATTATTTTTTATTCCTGAAAATGATTAAGGAATGGCTCCCAGGCTGTCCCATATTTCTTATTGGTCACAGCATGGGTGGATTGATTGGAACAGTTTTTTTGATTGATCACCCTGAACAAATTTCTGGGGCTGTGTTCTCAGGATCAGTAGTTCAGGTTCCAGATGATATCTCAGCAGCGACGATTAAGCTGGGCCAAATCATCTCGGTTATCATGCCTAAGATGGGCATGCTGGGACTGGATCTGTCTGGATTAAGCCGTAACCCTGAGGTTGTCCAGGCTTACAAAGACGATCCTCTGGTTTATACAGGGAAGTTTACAGTAAGGATTTCAGCTGAAATGAATAAAGCAATGGATAGAGTTGCAGGGGAAGCCGACCAGATTAAACATCCCTTATTAATACTCCATGGCGGTGCTGATTATATAGTCAGCCCGTCCGATTCAAAATATTTGCACGGACTCGTTTCATCGGATGATAAAAAATTGATCCTCTATCCAGATTCGTATCATGAAATCTACAATGACTATGGTAACGAGCAGGTCTTCCAGGATGTAACCAGCTGGTTAAACAACCGGCTCAAATAAACGATCAAGATCCACTTATCTAAAGTAATTAAACCTGCTGCAGTGTAAGGATTGCAGCAGGTTTTCAGTAACCTTTCACTTTTATATGGACATATCAATCCCCTTTACTTGCTCGTGTTCCATCCGGTGTTAAAATATGAATACTAACTGCCATCAGAGAATACTATGAACAAAATCGATCATCTACTGGACGACATCCAGACTGCCCAGGAAACCGGCGATCGCTTCCTGGAAGGTTTATCCAATGCAAAAATTGGAAAATTGCTCCTGGAAAGAAATATTTATGGGGAAGCTGTGCATTATTATCAACGGGCCGCTTCCGTGTTTGAAGAAGGGAATTTATTTAATCATCAAGTTAGATCGTTAAACCATCTTGGTATTTGCCTGGTGATGATGGATCAACCCGAGAATGCTTTGACACACTTAAAATTGGCAAACGAAATCGCAGACGAAGAAGGAGACCCAGCTCTCCAAGCCGCTGTAGCAGGGAATCTAGGGTTGGCATACAGCGCCCTCAATGACTATGCGAAGGCAATAAAAGCCCATAAAACCGTGCTGGAAAACGCGGAACAACTGGGTGATCTGGCTCTGCAGTTGAACGCGCTGATAAACCTGGCGGACTCAAATCTGCAAAATAAAAATTATCAATCCGCCCGGGGATTTGCCCTGGTCGCCCTCGACCTGGCAGAATCACTGAATTCAGTGTCATCCAAAGTCCTGGTTTACGATTTGCTGGGAATGATTTCCTCCAGGCAGAGTGATTTACAATCCGCAGTGGATTATCATCAACAAGCTTACCTCACCGCAAAATCCATCGGTGACCTCCAACGCCAGGCTATTGCCCTGGCAAATCAAGGATTGGCTCTGGAAGGATTAACTGAACTCAAAAAAGCTCTGCAAGCCCTGCAAGAAGCTCAGGATATCTTTTTACTGCTTAAATCCAATTATTTAGAGAAAACTCAGGTAGATCTGGCAAGAATAAAAAAAGCCCTCTCCTGACTCAAACCAGATGGACTTTTAACCCTCCTGTATACAATTGAAGGAAGAGGGACTATAATCTCACAGTAAAAAAATAAGACAGCAAACAATTTACCGGAGGGAGTATGGTTCGTACCCGAAATTTGATTCTTTTCATTCTGATTACCCTGATTCTTCTCTTCCCGCTGGTAGAACCTGGGGCAGCCCAAGAACCGGTGATTCGGGCAGTTCTGTTTTACTCCCCATCCTGTCCCCACTGCTTGGATGTGATTAATTACATAATACCTCCCCTGGTTGATCAATATGGTACCCAGCTCCAGATTTACGGTGTAAATACCTACACTGAAGGGGGACATCTTCTTTTTGGTAATGCTATCGAAATCTATGCGATTCCCGAAGAAAGACAAGCTGTGCCAACATTAATCGTTGGACAACATGCCTTATTAGGATCCGGAGAAATCCCGGATTTATTGCCAGGCATAATCCAACAGGGACTTGAGGAAGGCGGGATCGATTGGCCGCCCATTCCTGGACTTGAGGAAGCAATGCAGGAAACCGAGTCCGGTGAAAGGGAATCCACTGCAAACCTGAATCAAAAAATGACATTGGGGGAAAAATTTGCCTCCGATTTATTAGGAAATATTTTTTCTATTGTGGTGCTGATTGGCATGCTGGGAACAGTAGCGTATGTCGGGCTTGGCCTTAAGAATAACCAACCCCAAAAACAAACCCAATTTCCCAACTGGCTTATCCCAATCCTGTCTGTGATTGGACTTGGTGTTGCTGGATACCTGGCCTACGTGGAGTTCACCCAGGTTGAAGCAGTTTGCGGTCCGGTTGGGAATTGCAATACAGTACAGCAAAGTGCCTATGCGACTTTATTTGGCGTGATTCCAATTGGATTCTTGGGTATCCTTGGGTATCTGGCCATCCTTATTCTCTGGTTATTGGGAACGCTGGAAATCCCCATCTGGCAAAAAAGAATCAAAGCTGCTCTGTGGGTTATTGCCTTGGTTGGGACTTTATTTTCAATCTACTTAACTTTCCTGGAACCCTTTGTTATTGGTGCAACCTGTATGTGGTGCCTGACCTCAGCTGTAATAATGACCTTTCTGTTTTTCCTGGCAACCAAAAGGGTCAACCAGGCTGAATTATTAGTTTCTGAGGAATATTAAAAATAGACCATGCATGAATTAGCTATCACGGAGCAAATCGCCGAAATTGCCATTAAACACGGAGAAAAAAACGCTGCCCAGAGTATTACAGATTTATACCTGGTAATTGGGGAGCTCTCATCCGTTATCGATGACTCAGTGCAATTTTACTGGGATCTGATCACCGAGAATACCCTCTGTGAGGGGGCAAAACTGCATTTTAAGCGGATTTCTGCTTTGTTTTTATGCAGAGATTGCGGGAAGGAGTACAGCCTCGTTGAGGGCGAGTTAACACCCTGCCCAAATTGTCAGAGCAATCAAATGGAAATCCTCCAAGGAAAGGAATTCCATCTCGACAGTATTAACATTATTTAATAAGGAATCCCCATGGTGAAAAACGTTTCCATCGTTGAAAAAGTACTCAGCGCCAATGACCAGCAGGCGGAGGAGATTCGACAGCGCCTGGATAATTCTTCCCTTTTCAGCCTCAATATCATGGCTTCCCCGGGCGCGGGGAAAACCTCCCTGATAGAGCGTACTTTAAAGGAGCTTCATCCCCAATATAAAATCGCTGTAATTGATGGAGATCTGGCGACCAGTATAGATGCTGACAGAGCAGCGAATGCCGGCGCGACCGCGGTACAAATTAATACCGGGGGGCAATGTCATATTGATGCCAATATGCTCCAAACCGCAATTAATTCCTTGGACCTGGATTCGTTTGATCTGCTGTTAGTCGAAAATGTGGGAAACCTGATCTGCCCCGCTTCCTTCCAACTGGGCACTCATAAAAATGTGTTAATCGCATCCATTCCAGAGGGCGATGATAAACCCTATAAATATCCCGTCATGTACCAGGATGTGGATGCACTCATAATCAATAAGATTGATCTGCTGCCCTATGTAGAGTTTGATATGTCCTACTTCGAAAAAGGAGTCCAACTCTTGAATCCGGATCTGATTACTTTCCCACTCTCCTGCCGGACAGGCGAGGGAATTGAACCCTGGATATCCTGGCTGGCAGGATTGATTGTCAGCAAGACCACTTAAGATGATTCAGCAAAAAGCCTACCGGATTTACATTAACGGTATCGTTCAGGGTGTAGGTTTTCGTCCTTTCGTTTACAACCTAGCAATCCATTACACCTTAAACGGCTGGGTTAGAAATACATCTGGGGGAGTGGAAATTGAGGTAACAGGATCCGAAGATCAGCTGGAACAATTCCTTGTCAGCCTGGAAAACGATGCTCCTCCCCTGGCTCAAATAGATTCCCTCCGTTTTGAAACCATCCCCGCCGACGGGCATGAAACTTTTAACATCCTCCAGTCCCGGACGGATGTCGGCGGATTCCAGCCGATATCCCCTGATGTCAGCATCTGCGATGATTGCCTGGAAGAATTGTTCAACCCCGCCGACCGCCGGTACAGGTATCCTTTCATCAACTGTACCAATTGCGGACCCAGATTCACAATCATTAAAGATATCCCTTACGATCGTCCAAAAACAACCATGACGGATTTTGATCTTTGTCAACCCTGCAAGGAAGAGTATGAAAATCCTCGTGATCGCAGGTTCCATGCCCAGCCGGTGGCTTGCCCGCAGTGCGGACCGCATGTCTGGCTAGAATACGCAAATCAAACTGGAAAGAAACCAGCAGCAGTTGAAGATGATGCCATCCTGGAAACCCAGAGAATTATCTCTGAGGGGAAAATTATTGCAGTGAAAGGCCTGGGTGGTTTCCACCTGGCCTGTGATGCAGAAAACTCATCTGCGGTGGGGAGATTAAGGAAACGCAAAGACCGTCCCTCAAAACCCCTGGCAGTGATGATGACGGACTTAAATACCATCAACAAACACTGCCTGTTGAGTGCCGCAGAAAAAAAACTACTCAGCTCTCCCCAGCGGCCGATACTGCTTCTGAATAAAAGACCAGAATCCAAGTTGCCCAATATCCTCGCCCCGGGACAACAAACATTGGGGGTAATGCTGCCATACACACCGCTCCATTACCTCTTATTCTCAACCAATGATAAATATCCAGAAGCGCCTTTCTCGGTGCTGGTGATGACCAGCGCGAATATCAGCGGAAATCCAATCTTGTCCCATAATCAACCGGTAAGGGAACAGCTAAATACTATCGCAGATGCTTATCTTTTTCATAACCGGGATATCCACATTCATTGCGACGATACAGTTACCAGGATCCCACCGTTATTTACAGATGAAACTTCCCTCTCCTATCCAATCAGGCGATCGCGGGGTTTTGCGCCCTTTCCTCTTCGGTTGCCCAAAAAGAGCCCTCCTGTTCTGGGTGTTGGTGGGGAGTTAAAGAATACTTTTTGTCTCACAAAAGAGGACTATGCTTTTCTCAGCCAGCATATTGGTGATCTAAAGAATTTCGAAACTCTAACCAGTTTCGAAGAAAGCATCACCCATTATGAAAATTTATTCCGCATCGAACCTGAATTGATTATTTACGACATGCATCCGGATTATCTATCAACCAGGTACGCAATAAATCGCAGTACGCATTCAGCAGTCCCAGCCATACCTGTTCAACATCATCACGCCCATATTACTTCCTGTTTGGCTGACAACCTTTATCATGGCGAGGAACCTGTAATCGGTATTGCTTTTGACGGCATTGGGTATGGAGAAGACGATTTAATCTGGGGTGGAGAATTCCTGATCGCTGATTATCAGCACTATAACCGAGCCGGGCAGCTAAAATATTTTCCACTGCCAGGGGGTGATACCGCTATCCGGGAGCCCTGGCGAATGGCTTTAGCTGCATTACACAGCTGTGAGCTTCCCTGGGAGGAGAACTGTCCCCCTGTGAAGTATGCCACCTCCCTTACCGCGAAGGTCCCTGATGTATCCCCTCTGGGTGTACTCAAGAATCAGCTAAATACTAGAACCAACACGCCCCTGACCTCCTCGATAGGACGACTCTTTGATGCTGTCGCCTCACTGGTTGGTATTTGTCACTCCATCACTTATGAAGGCCAGGCAGCAATCGAGCTGGAAGCTTTAGCTGATCCGAATGAACAAGGGATTTATCCGTTTATAATTACCCCGGAGAACATATTTGATCCAGGTCCCATGCTGAAAGTAATTCTGGAAGAAATTATCCAACAGGTACCGGTATCGACCATCTCAGCCCGTTTTCATAACAGCCTGGCGGAGATGGTACTCCACATGTCAAGCAGACTGCGGGACGAGTATCATCTAAATCAGGTTGCATTGAGCGGCGGAGTATGGCAGAATATGACCCTCTTGACCAAGTCTGTCCCCAAATTGGAGGCTGCAGATTTTCAGGTATTCCTGCACCAGCGTGTCCCTCCCAATGATGGGGGATTGGCACTCGGTCAGGTGGTTATCGGTCAGAGGAATTTATTGGGTTAAAGAGAGGGATTTTATGTGTTTAGGTGTTCCAGGAAAGATTATTGAGATATATGAAAAGCAAGGTTTATCGATGGCAAAAGTCGATTTCAGCGGAGTAATTCGCGAAGCTTGTATTGAGCATGTCCCGGAAGCGGATATTGGCGATTATGCAGTGATCCATGTAGGATTTGCCATCAGTTTATTAAGCGAAGAAGAAGCCCAGGAGTCGATAGAATTACTGCGGGAAATCCTGGAAGCCGGGGAAGAACTAGGGGATGAGACCCTGCCATGAAATACCTGACTGAATATCGGGATGCAGCCCTGGTCCATTCCACGATTCGGAAAATATCAGAGCTTGTAACCCAACCCTGGACGATAATGGAAATCTGCGGAGGGCAAACCCATTCCATCATTAAAAATGGTTTGGACCAATTACTTCCAGATCAAATAGAAATGGTCCATGGTCCTGGTTGCCCTGTCTGCGTGACTCCGCTGGAGTTAATCGATAAAGCCCTGGCTATCGCATCCCAGTCAAACGTGATATTTACCAGCTACGGGGATATGCTGAGAGTACCTGGCTCAAGAGCAGATCTCTTTTCCGTTCGCGCGGGCGGGGGAGATATCCGGGTGGTCTATTCTCCCCTGGATGCCCTGAAAATCGCGCAAGACAACCCTGATAAAGAAGTTGTATTCTTTGCCATCGGTTTTGAAACTACTGCCCCAGCGAATGTGATGAGTGTCTTGCAAGCGAAACAATTAGGGATCGACAATTTTAGCATCCTGGTTTCCCATGTCCGGGTCCCTCCAGCAATCGAAGCTATCCTCAGCTCCCCGGAAAACCGGGTGCAGGGATTCCTGGCTGCTGGTCACGTTTGCGCTGTGATGGGATACTGGGAATACATCCCCATCGCAAATGAATATCAGATTCCCATAACCGTAACTGGTTTTGAACCCCTGGATATCGTCCAGGGGATCCTGGAAACAGTAAAATCCCTGGAAGCCGGTGAAACCAAAGTTAAGAATGCTTATATCCGGGCAGTCACAGAGGAAGGTAATCAAAGCGCCCAAAAGGTGATCAGCCAGGTTTTCAATAACTGCGACCGAAAGTGGCGCGGCATTGGTGTCATCCCGGGGAGCGGATGGTGCCTGAAAGAAAACTATGCTGAATATGATGCTGAACAGCGCTTTAATGTCCAAACCATTACAGCCGAAGAATCCCCGCTGTGTATTTCAGGTTTAATCCTCCAGGGGTTAAAAAAACCGGCTGAGTGTGAAGCCTTCGGAACGTTTTGCACCCCAGAAAGTCCACTGGGGGCCACAATGGTTTCTGACGAAGGCGCCTGCGCAGCTTATTATCGTTATCGGAATCAAACGTCTGAAAATGAGGGGGGAAACCCATGACCAATGAACTTCCCTCCCTGGAAGGTCCAATCTGTCCCCTGCCCCGATCCCACACGGAAAAAATTGTCCTGGGCCACGGCAGCGGCGGCAAAATGATGAACGACTTAATCCGGGAGACATTTCTTCCCTCTCTAACAAATCCAACCCTTGCCGCTGGTAATGACGCGGGGGTCGTCCAGCTGGCTGATGGGATAGCGCTGGCGATCAGCACTGATGCCCACGTAGTTTCTCCCCTGTTTTTTTCCGGGGGTGATATTGGCACACTAGCTGTTTGTGGAACCGTAAATGACGTGGCGATGGTAGGAGCAAAACCTCTCTACCTCTCTGCCAGCTTTATCCTGGAAGAAGGTCTGGATATAACAACTCTCGAAACCGTGGTCCAATCAATGAAATCCGCAGCCGAGGAAGCCGGTGTTGAAATTGTCTGTGGGGACACAAAAGTTGTTGCCCACGGAGAAGCGGATGGAATGTACATTTCTACCACAGGAGTTGGGCTGCTGGATCCAAATCTAAAAATCGGCGGAGGCGAGGCAAAACCGGGGGACCAGGTCATCATATCCGGCACAATCGGAGATCACGGTATCGCTGTTCTCGAAGCTCGAGGGGAGTTAGGATTTCAAACTGCCTTAAAGAGTGATATTGCTCCCCTGAACCATCTGGTTTCAAAGATGATGGAAGCCAGTGAAGAGATCCATGTCTTACGTGACCCCACCAGAGGCGGCGTAGCAACAGCGTTGAATGAAATCTCCAGGCAATCCGGAGTGGGAATTATCCTCAATGAAGAGGCTCTCCCGATTAAACCGGCAGTGGCTGCTGCTTGTGAAATGCTTGGTTTTGACCCATTGTATATTGCTAATGAAGGGAAACTGCTGGCAATCGTTAGTCAGCCTGATGCTGACAAGGTCTTAAAAGTTATGCGGGCAACCCGCTATGGTGAAAATGCAGTCCTGATCGGAACTGTTGAAGAATCCCCATCAGGCCGATTGCTGCTAAAAACCGGGCTTGGATCAACCAGGATCGTGGATATCCTGGCGGGAGAAATGCTGCCTAGAATCTGTTAAGTGCGCTGTAAATTCCAATTAATGGGTTCTTATTCTGGAATATTAAATCCATCGATCAAAGGGCATTGAGGAAGTGAGGAGTTATATACCGCAGAATCAATTATTTTCTTCCTGAATTGCTCACGATTGAGCGATTATCTCTCTGATCCCGTGATTGACAACCGATTCACACCTTGTTAAAATATTTTGACAGAGAAACACATCTGCCCTGACACTAACATCAAAAACAGCAATGCTGAACCCGAACACCTTTTTTTAAGGTTCAGAGGGCCACAATACTCACACTACAATCTTCCCTCAGTCCCTGAGTATGGGTGGTAGTGTCATTAATATCTCAGTCACAAGGTTTATCATCTGGCTCATGAATTCCTGGTATTACATCGCGCCTCTCAGAGCCAGATATTTTATATAAAAGCACTACTTTGTTGGTTGTGTTACTAACCACTACAGCCATCTTAGTCAAACCTGTTAGTAATTTCTATTGGTGTACGAGGGAGTATTATCAATGTCGACTGCAACGCATCAGAATCCTGAGACAAGACCTCCTGTTGGAGCCGTAATGATTGTGGGAGGGGGTATTGCAGGAATGCAGGCATCCCTGGATTTGGCAGATCAGGGATACAAAGTTTATCTGGTTGAAAAAGAAACCGCCATCGGGGGGAAAATGGCGCAGCTGGATAAAACCTTCCCAACCAATGATTGTGCCATGTGCACAATATCGCCAAAGTTGGTGGAGGCTGGACGCCATCCCAATATTGAAATTATTACTGGCTCGGAAGTCGTTGATGTCACGGGACAGGCGGGTAATTTTTCAGCCCGGATCCATACCGAACCCCGCTATATCGATTTGGATGATTGTGTTGCCTGTAATGACTGTGTGGATGTTTGCCCGGTTATTGTCCCCGACCTGTTTAATGAGCATTTAATTGATCGGCACGCAGTCTTTAAGCAGTATCCCCAGGCAGTGCCCAATGCCTATGCCATCACCAAGGCCGGCATTGCCCCCTGCCGGGATGCCTGTCCCGCCAGTCAGAGAGCCCAAGGTTATATCGCCTTGATCCGTGATGGTCGCTGGGAAGATGCCTTCCGGGTTATAAAAATGGATAACCCATTCCCAGGAATTTGCGGCCGGATTTGTAATCACCGTTGTGAAACAGTCTGCAATCGGGGGAAAGTTGACGAACCAATAAATATCCGCGCGCTGAAACGTTTTATCACAGATAAAATCTACGATCTCCCCCGACCAGAAGTCGAACCAGCTGAGATTCTGTACCCGGATGATCGGGTGGCAATCATTGGCGCAGGACCTTCTGGACTAACCACAGCCCAGGATTTAATTCTAAACGGATACCCGGTAACGGTCTTTGAAGCCATGCCGGTTGCCGGGGGTATGCTCAGGCTGGGTGTGCCAGAATACCGCTTACCAACTGAAATTATTGAGCGGGAAGTGCAGGATATTATAGACCTGGGCGTTGATCTGAAATTAAATCACCAGATCGATGACCTGGATGAGTTATTTGAAAAAGGTTTTAAAGCTGTCCTAATTGCAGTTGGCGCCCACGAAGGGATCCGGCTTCCCATCCCGGGAGCCAATTTTGAAGGGGTTATCATCAATACCCGATTTTTGCGGGACGTGAGACTGGGAAAGTACGAGAATGGAAAAGAATCTGATGCTCCTCCGCTGGGAGAACGCGTCCTGATCCTGGGTGGCGGCAATGTCGCCATTGACTGCGCTCGCACAGCTGTCCGCCTGGGTAAAGAAGTTCACCTCGCCTGCCTGGAAAGCCGTTCCGAGATGCCTGCCCATGATTGGGAAATTGAAGCTGCCAAAGAGGAAGGTGTTCACATTTACCCGGCGCGCTCGTTTGAGCGTATCCTGGGTACTGAAGATGACCGGGTCCGGGGTATGGAACTCATGAATGTTTCCAGCTTCAGTTTTGATGACAGCGGCGGTCTTCATGTAGAAAAAGTCCCCGATTCCACGCATGAAATTCCCTGTGATACGGTGATTTTCTCGGTAGGTCAGCGAGCTGGTCTGGCGTTCATCCCTGATGACGCCGGCGTAGGCATCACAAAAAACCAGACCATTGCCATCAATCCGAATACCCTGGCAGCCACCAAGGAGGGCGTATTTGCGGCAGGCGACAGCGTCTCTGGAACAGCGTTTGTAATTGAGTCTGTTGCCAGCGGGCACACGGTTGCCGGCTCAATAATCCGCTATCTCAAGGGAGAGAATCTTGAGCCGCCTCCTGGACCTGACCTCCCCGTTGTTGAACTTTCCGAACAGGAACTGAAGGATAGAATAACTCGAGGGGAAATTACTCCCCAACCAAGGGTCCCCCTTCCCGAACTCAGTATTGATGACCGGATTTCTTGTTTTGCGGAAGTCGAAGTAGGATACGACGAGGAAAGCGCTAAAAAGGAAGCTGCCCGGTGCCTGGCATGCGGTATCTGCTCCGAGTGTATGTCATGTGTTTTTGCCTGCGGGAAAGATGCCATTCATCATGATATGGTTGCCTCAGAGAGAAATCTGAATATTGGTGCGATCATTCTTGCCCCCGGATTCCAGACCTATCAGGCTGAGCTTTCTGAAGAATATGGTTTTGGACGTTTCCCAAATGTGGTCAGCTCAATTCAGTATGAGCGCATGCTCTCTGCCAGTGGTCCCACTGAGGGCCATGTGAGGCGCCCATCAGACCAAACCAGCCCCAAACGGATTGCTTTCCTGCAATGTGTGGGCAGCCGGGACCAGAACCATGATTATTGTTCGGCCGTCTGCTGCATGTATGCCGCCAAAGAAGCCATCATGACGATCGAACATGCCCAGACAGAAGCTCGATCCAACCCTGAAGCGGGAAATGTTCACTGCCAGGTATTCTTCATCGATTCCCGGGCTTACAGCAAAGGCTATGAGGAATACTACCGCCGGGCTGAAAAGAAATATGGTGTGGAATATACACGATGCCGCATCAGTGAGGTAAACCAAAACCCGGAGAACCACAACCTCATCCTGCGCTACAGCTCTCCTTACCAAAACAAGGCAGAACTGGTAGAAGCGGAATTTGATCTGGTTGTATTATCTGTGGGCATGGAAATTTCTGACTCAGTTAAAGATCTGGGCCGCCAGCTGGGTATTGAACTGGATGAGTATGGGTTCTGCCATACCACCCTGTTTGATCCTCTTCAAACATCCCGGGCAGGTTTATTTGTAGCGGGACCTTTCCGGGAGCCGAAAGATATCCCGGAAACGGTTATGGAAGCCAGCGGTGCCGCCGCCAAGGCAGCCCAGTTATTATCTCCAGTCAGACACAGCCTGGCTGTGAAAAAGGAATATCCTCCTGAACGATCAGTCGATGGGGAAGATCCCCGGGTGGGTGTATTTGTCTGCCATTGCGGTAGTAATATCGGAGGATACCTGGATGTACCGCAGGTTGCGGAATATGCCAAATCACTGCCCTATGTTGTTTATGCTGAAGATAATCTGTACACCTGCTCCCAGGATACTATCGCCCATATCATTGAAACCACGATAGAACTTAAACTAAACCGGGTGGTTGTTTCCTCCTGTACCCCTATTACCCATGAGCCTCTATTCCAGGATGCCATCAGGCAAGCCGGGTTGAATCCCCATCTCTTTGAGATGGCCAATATCCGCAATCAATGCTCCTGGGTCCATTCAAGCGATTGGGATGGCGCGACCATTAAAGCCAAAACTCTCACCCGGATGGCTGTAGCACGGGCAGGGAAACTCAACCCAATTGAGATTACAGAAGTGCCGGTAGTAAACGCTGCCTTGATTGTCGGGGGTGGCGCAGCCGGCATGCATGCTGCCCTGAACCTGGCTGGTCAAGGATTCCCAGTTCACATCGTAGAGCGGAAAGATGCCCTGGGTGGAAATTTAAGGAATTTACACTTCTTTACCTCCAGCAACAATAAAAAAATAAACGTTCTCCCCCGGGATTACCTTCATGATCTTACAAATCAAGTTAATTCTCACCCGTTAATTTCAACCTACCTGAAGGCAAACCTGCTTGAAACGGAAGGCTTTAAGGGTAAATTCACCTCAACACTTGAAAAAGAGGATGAAATCATCACCGTCCGTCATGGTGTGATCATCATTGCCACAGGCGGAGTTGAATACAAAGGTGATGAATATGAATACGGCAATTCTCCCCGGATCAAAACTCAGCTGGAATTTGAAGAGTTTCTCTCCAAGCATATCCCCGGAGGGAACGGGAAAGAAAAAACAACACCCCCAACAGCTCTCCCGGATCGCGTAACCATGATCCAATGTGTCGGACCTTCTGAGCAGTACTGCAGTCGAATTTGCTGCACAACAGCCTTGAAAAACGCCCTCAAGCTGAAAGAGCTTAAACCGGATGCTGAGATCACAATCATTTACAGGGATATACGAACCTATGGTTTTAAGGAACGCCTTTATACAGAAGCCCGCGAAGCAGGGGTGCGATTCATTCACTTTGAGTTTGATCAAAAACCCACCGTCACATTAAATGAGAACAGCCAGAATGGGCATGCTCCAGTTACCGTTCAGGTCCTGGAACCGATTTTACATAGAGAAGTAGACCTGCCCTCAGATTACTTGATTTTATCTAACCCGATCATCCCGGATCCGGGAACCCAGGAATTAGCCAATCTCCTGAAGTGCTCTACGGACATGGATGGCTTTTTCATGGAAGCCCATGTCAAATTAAGACCCGTGGATTTCGCTGCTGATGGTATATTCATGGCGGGTCTTGCGCATTATCCAAAATTCCTGGACGAAACCATTGTCCAAGCCCAGGCAGCTGCCTCTCGAGCTGCAAGAGTCCTCGCTCAGGAAAGCATACTAACCAATGCCCGGGTTGCGGAAGTTGATCCGGCAAAATGTGTCGGCTGCCTGACCTGTGTAAGAATATGTCCGTATAATGTGCCCAAGATCTCCTCCGAGATCAGCGGAGTGGGCGATATCATTGGTGCAGCGTTCATTGAAGCTGCAGTATGTCACGGATGCGGTTCCTGTGCATCCGAGTGTCCCGCCCAAGCCATTCAAATCAGACACAGTACTGATATCCAGACCCTGGAGAAAATCAACGCCCTGCTCTATCATTTAGAACAGGGATAATCAGATTATCTATGATGGAAGAAAAATTCACTCCCGAGATTATCGCTTTCTGCTGCCACTATTGTGCCTATGCCGCGGCGGACCTGGCTGGATCGATGCGGCTTGATTATCCAGCCTCCATTAAAGTGGTTGAAGTGCCTTGTTCAGGCAAAGTTGACCCGATTTACATTTTAGAGGCACTTGAAGAGGGCGCCGACGGGGTCATGGTGGCCGGCTGACTGCCCGGCGACTGCCATTACCTGGAAGGTAATCTCCAAGCAAGAAGACGAGTTGAATATGTACGCGAATTATTGGGTACAATAGGTTTAGAAGGCCAACGGATCCAGATGATCAATGTATCAGCTGCAATGGGGGGACAATTTGCATTTTCAGCCGCAGAAATGACAGAAGAAATCAGACGTTTAGGACCAAATCCTATCAAAGATACCTGAAATACTCAACATCACTCCTGAACTGATACCTCTACGCTGAAAAAATAGGCTGGTTCACTGGAGGGAAATATGCGTGATCAACCGAGTATCCTTATAGTCGATGACGATCCAGATATCCTCGATGGAATCATGATGATCCTGGAATCTCAAGATTATCATCTCAGGACGGCACGCGACGGTGTGATGTGCCTGGAACTGCTTTCCGAAGAAAAACCCAATTTGCTTATCCTGGACCTGCTTATGCCGCGCATGGATGGATGGGGTGTAATTCGGGAGGTTCGAAGCAATCCTCAATATTCTGATATGCCAATCATGATCCTTACCACAGTCATCGAAGACGCTAGCCGGCGCCGGTATGAGCTGGAAACAGGTTATTCAATGGATATCCAAGCTTATACAGAGAAACCGGCAAAACCCGCCGAATTACTAAAGCAAGTAGAAGAGTTATTACAATGGAAGAAGTAACGGCTTCTCTGTCTGTAATCGCAGATCGCCTCAGTAAATCTGAAGTGTTTAATACCCTATCAGAGAGTGATTTGCTGGAAATTGCCAAATTCTGCCATGAGGAAATCTTTCAGGATGGTCAGGTTGTCTTTGTTGAAGGAGAACCAGCTGAGAAGATGCTGGTTGTGGAACGTGGAAAATTAGCTATTGAAAAGAAGATCCAGCTTGGGAGACACTCAACACCACGAAATGCCACTATTGCCTACGTTAATCCCAATCAGGTTGCCGGTTTTTCAACTATCACTTCACCGTATACACATTCTGCTTCAGTAGTTGCACTTGAGCCTACCCGGGTGTGCGCCATTCAAGGAGAGAAAATCCGGGAATACTTGGATTCCAATCCTGAGGCAGGATATCTTGTTATTAAGTCTTTAACCGGACTGGTTCGAGGTCGATATCGAAGTGCGACTGATACATTAACCTATTTTCTTTCCATAGTCTCACACGAATTGCGTACGCCTTTGGCAGCAGTCGAGAATTATTTACAGACAATCCTGGGAGGATATGCGGGAGAACTGAATTCAAAACAGGAAAGAATGTTGAATCGCTGCGTCATACGCGTTACTGATCTATCGGGTTTAATCAGTGATGTGGTCGATTTAGCCCGTATGAGGCCGGAACAAATCCAGGCGGATTTTGAGTGGTTTGATCCAGGTGAAGTCGGACAGGAATCTATTGAAGATGCCCGTTTGGCTGCAGCAGAAAAAAATATCCAGATCCGAATCCAACCACCTGATGAATTTAAACCTATAGTTGGCAGCCGGCGTAGGATGAGGCAGGTTTTAACTAACCTGTTACATAACGCAATAAAGTTTTCACCCCCGGATACGGCCGTCCTCTTTAAAGCCTCGTACGAAAAAGATCATTTGATCTTCGAGGTTGAAGACAGAGGTCCCGGGATACCCCCAGAGGACTTACCATTCATCTTTACTGATTTTTTCCGGGCCAGTAATGTTGGTGATACTCCTGGAGCAGGGTTAGGTTTATCGATCGCAAAAAAAATTATGGATGCCCATCGGGGAAATATTTTAGTCGAGAATCTTACCACTGAAGATGGAACCATCTCAGGAAGTCGTTTTTCTGTCCTTATTCCAACGGACTTAAGTACACCGGATATGCGCAGAAGGGAGTGGATGCCCGATACCATTGAGTAATTAAACGGAAACAGAAAAGGTTTGGTGATCACAGCATGGAGTGTGAAATAAATACTCCCCCATCCACCGAGACCTTCATCACTGCAGACAAAACCCAAAATAATATAACTGACCCGGTCGTTGGTTCAGTGATGGTTGTTGGCGGCGGCATTGCCGGCATGCAAGCCTCTTTAGACCTCGCAGATCAGGGATTTAAAGTCTATTTGGTGGAAAAACAATCTGCCATTGGTGGGAAAATGGCTCAGCTGGATAAAACCTTTCCTACCAATGATTGTGCCATGTGCAATATCTCCCCAAAACTGGTAGAAACAAGTAGTCATCCGAATATTGAAATATTAACAAATTCCAACATTCTTGAGGTATCAGGACAAAAGGGAAATTTCTCAGTCTGCGTCCATGAGAAACCCCGATATGTAGACCATGATAAATGTGTGGCCTGTAATGATTGCGTCGAGGTATGTCCTGTAACTATCCCAGACACATTTAATGAAGCTCTGGTCTCAAAAACCGCAATATATAAACAGTATCCCCAAGCCATACCAAATGCTTATGCTATTGAAAAAGCAGGGATTGCCCCCTGCCGGGCTGGATGTCCAGCTGGACAACGGGCGCAAGGCTATATTGCGTTGATAGTACAAGGTCGTTATCGTGAAGCTTTGCGAGTTATAAAAGAAGATAATCCTTTCCCAAGTGTCTGCAGTCGAACCTGCCATCATCCTTGTGAGAGTAAATGTACTCTGAATCACATCGGCGATCCAGTAAATATCATGGCTCTCAAACGGTTTGTGGTAGACCACTCCCTCGCTTATGGACGAGACAAAGTGGAACCCGTTCCTCGCACAAGGCCTGAGTGGGTAGCAATAATTGGAGCTGGACCCGCTGGCTTAACTGCAGCTCACGATCTGGCCAAGCTGGGTTATGGGACAACTGTTTTTGAGGCTTTACCTGTAGCTGGAGGAATGATGCGGGTCGGTATCCCTGCTCACAGGTTACCAAAAGGTGATCTTCAGCAAGATATCGATGACATCCTGGCTTTGGGTGTGGTTCTAAAAACAAATTCACCCATTAAGAATCCGACAAAGTTATTGGAGGAGGGTTATAACGCAGTCTGCCTGGCAACTGGGATTTCTACAGATGATCATTCGTTGGGGCTAGATGGTGAGAATGCTGAGGGAGTTACACCTGCGGCAACTTTCTTAAGGAAGGTCAACCTTGGGGAACCAGTGATAATTGGAGAGCGTATCGCTGTTATTGGAGGAGGGATCACAGCTCTCGATTCCGCTGCTGTTGCTCGCAGGTTAGGAAGCAAATCAGTACATTTAGTCCTACACCAACCGCGAGGAGAACTTCCTGCTTACCATTGGGAATTAGAGGCAGTAGAATCAGAGGGAATTCATATCCTTGAGAGTACCGCTGCGACTCGTATTCTGACAGAAGGGGGAAAAGTCATTGGAATCGAGTTAGCTGAAACATCCAAAGGATTTACTAAAGATCAGTATGGACGATCCCGACCAAAAACCAAAGAGGGAACAGAATTTACGCTGGAGGTTGATACCGTTATTGGTACAGTGGGTCAATTTTCAGATCTATGCTTTCTTGATCCCCAATACGATACCGTAGCTGTGGATGGAACTACATTAGCCAGTGATGTGCCCGGTCTATTTGTAGTTGGTGGACGCAAAACTGGCGCTAGCTATATCATTGAGGCAATTTCACTTGGGCATCGGGTTGCAAACTCAATCCACAAATACCTACAGGGTCAACCCTTTGAAACTTCAATTTCCCCTAGCTCACAAATGGTCGATATCAGCCGGGAGGAACTTGCTGAAAGAGTACAAAGTGGCGAGATTACCCTCAATCCCAGGATTGAGCCCTCATTAATACCCATGGAAGAAAGGGTAGTAAGCTTCCGTGAGGTCATTTTGGGATTGACCGAGCACCAAGCGCGAGAGGAAGCCAAACGCTGCCTGCAATGCGGTATTTGCTCAGAATGTTTAGCTTGTGAATTTGTATGTAGTGCTGATGCAATTAACCACGATATGGTCATATCAGAGAAAACACTAAATGTTGGGGGAATCCTTTTAGCACCTGGATATCAAACCTATCAAGCTGAAGGATCTGAAGAGTACGGTTATGGCCGCTATCCAAATGTGATATCCTCCATCCAATTTGAGCGTCTCTTATCGGCATCTGGCCCAACATTTGGTCAAATTCAGCGCCCCTCAGATGGAGAAATTCCCCATAAAATTGCATTTATTCAATGTGTAGGATCGAGAGATCAAGCGCATGATTACTGCTCATCAATCTGCTGTATGGCGGCAACAAAAGAAGCCGTAATAGCCAAAGAACACCATCCTGATCTAGATATTCACATCTTCTTAATGGATCTCAGAGCATATTCAAAAGGGTATTGGGATTATTTCCTCCGGGCCCGTGACCAATACGGAATCCAATATCATCACTGCCGCATTTCGGCGGTGGCTGAGAATCCTGACAATCACAATTTAATCTTAAGATACCTCTCCGATCAAAAAACCCCCTTCTCCCTGGTCCAGGAAAATTTTGATCTGGTTGTCCTCTCCGTGGGTATGGAAATATCAGAAGAGGTCAAAACTTTAGGACGACAGCTGGGCATAAACCTGAACCAATTTGGTTTTTGTGAGAGCTCAGATACCAATCCGCTTGAGACAAGTATTCCTGGTGTATTTGCTGCAGGTCCATTCAGGGAACCAAAAGACATCCCAGAATCTGTTATTGAAGCCAGTGGAGCCGCAGGCGCCATTGGCGCGATTTTAAGTTCAGCCCGATTTTCTCAGACAATAAAACCTGAATTCCCAGATGAGAGAGACACCAGCTGTGAACCACCCCGGGTTGGTGTGTTTGTTTGCCACTGCGGTTCCAATATCGCCGGGTACCTGGACGTTCCTCAAGTCACCGAATATGCTTCCTCTCTTCCCCTCGTCGTTCACGCCGAGTCAAATTTGTATTCTTGTTCCCAGGACAGCATCAAACACATCACAGAGACAATCTTAGAGAAAGACTTAAATCGGGTGGTTGTTGCCAGCTGCACACCGCTTACTCACCAACCTTTATTCCAGGACAGCATCAGGGATGCCGGATTAAATCCATTCTTATTTGAGATGGCAAATATCCGCAACCAATGTTCTTGGGTCCATTCTACAGATAATGATGCAGCCACGACCAAAGCCAAAGAACTGGTTCGGATGGCAGTGGCGAAAGTTACCAAACATGCTGCCCAAAACACCATTGACGTTCCAGTGGAGAAGAAAGCCCTCGTTGTAGGAGGCGGAGCTGCCGGTATGACTGCGGCAATCACCCTGGCAGATCAGGGTTTCCCGGTTCACCTGGTAGAAAAAGATCCAGCCTTAGGGGGTCAGCTCCGAAATCTTTATATACCACTTAATAACAAAGATCCGCAGGCAATCCTAAAAGGACTTCTACAGGAAGTTAAAGCCCGTGAGCTGATCTTTATCCATACGAATTCCGAGGTAATCGATACCAGCGGTTTTAAGGGAAATTTCTCCAGCCAGATTTCTTCCCATGATGGTCAGCTGGAAAAAATCCGCCATGGAGTGACAATCCTGGCTACAGGCGGCCAGGAATACCGGGGGACTGACTATGGTTATGGGAGCGATCCCAGGATCATTACCCAACAGGAATTAGAAGACCTTTTTACCAATCGACCGGAAGACTTGAAAGGAAACTCAACCTCATCGGTGGTCATGATCCAATGTGTAGGACCAGCAGAACAGTACTGCAGCAGGATCTGCTGTACATCCGCGCTAAAGAATGCGTCTGCTCTTAAGAAACTCAATCCGGATATAAAGATCAGCATCCTCTACAAAGACATCAGAGTATATGGGTTTAATGAGCACCTGTATACTGATGCCAGAGATCAAGGCGTTTTATTCTTCCGGTACGATGATGAGCACAAGCCGGCAATCAGCATTAAAAAGACAGTCGAGGTAAATTCCCAAACTGAACCTGGCAAATCAACCCTTACAGTATCGATTTGGGACCAACCCTTACAAAAGCTGGTCCGGCTTGATCCGGATTTAATTGTGTTATCCATGCCTGTTATTCCCCAGGCAGACATGAAGGACCTGGCAAAACAATATAAAGTATCGATTGATAATGATGGTTTTTTCCTCGAAGCGCATGTGAAGTTAAGGCCAGTCGATTTTGCTACAGAAGGTGTATACATGGCAGGACTGGCCCACTATCCAAAATTACTCGATGAGAGCTTAATCCAGGCTCAAGCTGCTGCTTCAAGGGCTGCAGTTGTTCTCAGCCAGGATACTCTAAAAGCTGGAGGTTCGATCGCTGTTGTCACACAAGGGGATTGTACAGGGTGTTTAACCTGTGTCAGAGTGTGTCCCTTTGAAGTCCCTGTGATAATGGGAGATGTGCTAGGTGTCGGGGAAATGCTGGGAGCAGCCTATATTGAACCGGCAATTTGCCAGGGATGCGGGATCTGTGTCGCAGAATGCCCCGCAAAAGCCATTGAGCTGATGCATTATACAGATTCACAACTTAAGGCCAAGGTGTTTTCGTTATTTAATCCAGATGACTTAACGCTGGAAATGATCTAATTTAATGTGATTAATGTCCTGATTGTCGGATAACCATCAATGGAGTATAACTATCGTGAATAGTAATAATGGTGATTACCAGATCATAGCTTACTGCTGTAAACACTGCGCCTATGCGGCAGCTGATTTGGCTGGTAATCTCAGAATGCAATACCCTTCTGCGATTAAAATTGTTGAACTACCATGTTCCGGCAGAATTGATATTTTGACTATTCTGGAGTCACTTGAGCAGGGTGCGGACGGGGTAATGGTAGCCGGTTGACTGCCTGGTGATTGTCATTACCTGGATGGTAATACAATGGCCGCAAATAGAATAAAATATCTCCAATCCCTGTTAGAGGATATTGGCGTGAATCCTAACAGAGTTCAAATGTTTAATGTGTCTGCAGCAATGGCAGCAGAGTTTATCATACATACAAAAACAATGACAGATCAGCTTAAGGACATAGGTCATAACCCTTTAAAAAGCAAATCTTGAACAACAAATAAGATGCAATAACTTTCTATTGGTATTTACACAAATTTAGAGGAGACAGGTATGATAATCGGCGAACAAAAATCCCTGGAGGAAATTCAAACTTTGCTTGGAGATAACGAAAAAGTGCTCGTCGTGGGATGCGGCACCTGTGTTACCGTTTGTTTTGCTGGTGGGTCGCGAGAAGCCCAGATCTTATCTTCATCACTGCGGATGTCCTCAAAATTAAAAGATCACCCGCAGGATGTCACAGATGTAACCGTTCAACGGCAGTGCGAATGGGAATATCTGGACGAAATTGAAAAAGAAATCACTGACGCGGATGTTGTACTCTCGCTCGCCTGCGGTATCGGTGTCCAGGCGATAGCCGAACATTTCCCCAACACCTGGGTTGTTCCTGGACTCAATACAACCTTTCTGGGTATCCCCCTTGAGCAGGGTATCTGGGAAGAGCGCTGTGCGGCCTGCGGAGACTGTGTCTTAGGATTAACCGGGGGGATTTGTCCCATCGCCCGCTGTTCAAAATCTCTCTTGAATGGCCCCTGCGGCGGTTCTGAAGACGGCCACTGTGAAATTGACCCGGATGTCCCCTGTGCCTGGCAGCTGATCTTTGACCGCTTGACCAGCATGGGAAAACAGGAAGCCATGCTGGAATTGCAAGCGCCCAAGAACTGGCAGGTGTCCCGGGATGGAGGCCCCCGAAAAATAATCCGCGAAGACCTGAGATTAATATCAGATGAAGCCTGAGCTGAGGAGAATTAATTAATGAGTGGAAAAGACAACGGATACCTGGTGGGATCCCAATTAGAAAAAGTGCTGCGGGGAGGTCATTTTGCAGTGACCGGAGAACTCGGTCCTCCCCAGAGTGCAGATCCTGAAGTCATCCATGAAAAAGCAGCCCTGCTTAAGGGCTACGTTGATGCGGTAAATATCACAGATAATCAGACGGCTATCGTCCGCATGTCCAGCATCGGTGCCGGTACCCTGGTTTTGAAGGAAGGCCTGGAGCCAGTAATCCAGATGACTTGTCGGGATCGAAACAGGCTTGCCATCCAGAGTGATCTTCTTGGCGCGCACGCTTTAGGTATGCGGAACCTGTTATGCCTCACCGGGGATCATCAGATATTTGGCAATCACCCCACTGCAAAAAATGTCTATGATATGGACTCATTGCAGCTGGTCCATATGGTTACTGAAATGCGTGAGAAAGCGATATTCGAGTGTGGAGATGAGTTTAAAGGGACAACCGCCGATTTCCTGGTTGGCGCTGCAGCCGCTCCGTTTGCAGATCCTCTTGATTTCAGGCCGTTAAGATTGGCGAAGAAAATCAAAGCCGGCGCTAACTTCATCCAAACCCAGTTGATCTATGATACCGAAGCCTTTAAGGCATACATGGCAAAGGTCAGGGACCTGGGTGTGCATGAAGAAGCATTTATTCTTGCTGGTGTCGGACCAATAAAAAGCCCCGGAATGGCCAAATACATGAAAAATAACGTGCCCGGCATCTTGGTTCCTGATGAGATTATTGACAGAATGACCAAAGCAGGCAAAGAATGGGCCGGGAAAAAAGCTGCTGATCTGTCACCGGAAGAGAAAAAAGCCCGATCAAAAGCCTGGAAGGACGAAGGCATTCAGATCTGTATTGACCTCATTAAGGATATGAAGAAGATAGATGGTGTGGCGGGAGTTCACATCATGGCAATTGAATGGGAAGAAGCAGTTAAACCGATCGTTGAAGGGGCCGGCCTCTATCCACGTCCAGAGGTAAATTAACTTTTATCAGTAATCTTTCCTAAAGGAAAACCAATGTCAGAGGATACCAAGTCCATAGAAAATCCAACCATTACTATCAACGGAAATCTGGCAGCCAGGGTTAAAGAAGAAATTGGCGAAAATGTTTATCTTTGTTATCAGTGTGTTAAGTGCACCAGCGGATGCCCGGTGGCAGAATATTTTGATTGGCAGCCAAATCAAATCATGCGGGCGGTTCAACTGGGCCAGGAAGACATCGCCCTGGAATCCAAAACTCCCTGGTTATGTGCCTCCTGCCTGACTTGTTCAACCCGCTGCCCACAGGGTCTAAACATCACAGCGATCATGGAATTCCTGACCCGGGAAACATTGGCAAGAGGTTATAAACCCCAAGTTCCCGAAACAGACCAGTTTAATAAGGCTTTCATGAGAGAAGTTAATCTCTGGGGACGTTCCTATGAACCTGGATTGATGGCCGAATTAATCATGCACAACCCAAGAAACATTGTGGATGACTTCCAGCTTTATCTAAAATTTTTCCAGAAAGGAAAAGTGAGTTTACTCCCCCATCCGTCAAAAATGCCCAGCAAAAAGGCAGTGAAACCTGTTCCAGGTGCCGCGGACACAGTCGCTTATTATCCAGGATGTTCGCTGGAAACCACAGCAACCGAATATAACCATTCGACAGTAGCTGTTTGCGAGGCCCTGGATTTCCCGCTGGCTGAGCCGAAAGGTTGGGTATGCTGCGGCAGTTCCGCAGCCCACAGGGCAGATCCAGAAGCCGCCCTGCACCTGCCGATGGAAAACCTGGCGCTAATAGAAAGGCAAGGCTACAAGGAAGTTGCCATGCCTTGCGCTGCCTGCTTTAACCGGCATAAAGCTGCCATATATGAAATCCGGGAATACCCTGATCACAAAGAATCTATGGATCAGCTGATGGGTTATGATTACCAGGACCAGGTCCAGGTCAGCACCATGATCGAAGCTATCTATAATCATGTTGGTCCTGAAAAACTTGCCGCCCAAGTAAAGAAACCACTCAACGACTTGAAACTAGTATGTTATTACGGCTGTCTGCTCACGCGCCCCCCGGAGGTTACCGAAGCTAAACATCCAGAGTATCCCCAAGAAATGGACACGTTAATGGAAGCTCTTGGAGCAGAAGTGCTGGATTGGTCATATAAAACCACCTGCTGTGGAGCCGGCCACTCCCTGACCCGGCCGGACATTGTGATCGATTTAAGCGGATCACTTGTGCAACACGCTATAGACCGCGGTGCGGACGCTATGGTTGTTGCTTGTCCACTCTGCCATATGAATCTGGATGCCCGGCAGTTCCAGATGGACGTGGATCATCCGGTTCCCATTCTGTATTTCACCCAGCTGATGGCTATTGCGCTTGATCTCCCTCCCAAGGCCGCCGCCCTCAATAAAAACGTCGTAGATCCCCGACCATTATTGCTAGAGAAAAAATACTTGTAAAGTAAACTATTAATTCTTATTACACGAACAAGAAATCAACCTTAGAAATTTCTGAAGGCTCCAGGAAGACAAGGAATCAAAGATTTTATACATCATTTCTTGCTCTCTGGAAGGGATTTGCTGATCTGGCAATCTCTTCCAGTAATTTAACGCCACTACAGCGCAGAAAATCACTAAATTCAAGATAAATGTATTAAGGAATGTCTATTTTGATTGACATGGTTTTTCAGATGGATTAAACTACCTTAAGAGTGATAGATTTCAAAATGTCTCACAGGGTAAAAATAAAGTTCAAATAATATTTACCTAATCCCTCCAAGGAGGTTCCAGTGTATAAAAAATTATTTATTCCAGGTCCTACCCATGTTGATGATGAAATCCTGGAAGCAATGGCCATGCCCATGATCGGGCACAGGGATTCTCTCTACTCAGATCTGCATGGAGCCGTAGTCACCAAATTAAAAAATTTCCTGCAAACTGAGGGACATATTTATCTCTCCACATCCTCCTCAACCGGAATGATGGAGGGATCCATCCGCAATGTCGTGAACAAAAAAGTGTTAATGACGGATTGTGGGGCATTCTCAAAACGCTGGGCAGAAATTGCCACCTTAAACGGCAAAGAAATCGAGGTAATCAAGGTTGAGATGGGTCAGGCAACCACCCCAGAAATGGTTGATGAATATCTGGCGAAGGGCGGATTTGAAGCAGTCTGCATCACACATAATGAAACCTCAACAGGTGTGATGAACCCCATCCAAGAGATTGGAAAATTGGTCAAAGAAAAATATCCCGATGTACTGGTCCTGGTCGATGCAGTGAGTTCGATGGCTGGAACTGAAATCAAGGTGGACGAATGGGGATTAGATGTTGTCCTGGCCGGCACCCAGAAAGCATTTGCCCTACCTCCAGGATTGTGTGTAGTAACAGTCAGTGAAGCAGCCCTGAATCGCTCTGCCGAAGTTCAAAACAAAGGATACTACTTTAATTTTGAAGAACTCGAAAAGAAGGCTGTTAAGAATCAAACCCCGGCAACACCAGCGGTCAGTCTTGTGAATGCGTTAAATGTGCAGATGGATCGCATTTTTAAGGAAGGCGTGGAGAACAGATTTCAGCGCCACCTTGATATGGCTGAATTTGTCCGCTCCTGGGCAAAAAAGAATTTTGCCCTTTACAGTGATGAAAATTATCTCTCCTCCACTGTGACAAATATTCATAACCTCCCGGGCATAGATGTTGTAGAGTTAAACGCTGAACTAGCAAAACGCGGTGCAATGCTGTCGAACGGGTACGGTGATTTGAAAGGGAAATGTTTCCGGATTGCCCATATGGGTGATTTACAGGTTGCAGATGTGCAGTGGCTCACCGAACAAATTGATGATATTTTAGGGTTGTAAGTTCCCCGGGCTTTGCCAGGTTGGCAATGCCGGATATGTATATCAAATGTGAGGAAAAAATGAAAGTACTGATTTGTGATGCAACAGATCCAAAAGCTTTAAAGATCATTGAAGAAGCGGGTATTGAAGTCGTAAATCAACCGGATATCACACCGGAAGAACTGCTTAAGGTTATTCCCGAATACCCCTGTATGGTTGTACGAAGCCGGACAAAAGTCACCAAAGAGGTAATTGACACGGGCTCAGCTCTTAAAGCCATCGTCCGGGCCGGTGTTGGTCTGGATAATATTGATGTTGACTATGCGAAGGAAAAAGGCGTACAGGTCCTCAATACGCCCAACGCTTCCACTCAGTCTGTGGCGGAATTAACGATTGCCTACTTGATGGCACTCGCCCGCAATCTTCCCCTGATGGCCGCTTCCATGAAAGCTGGAAAATGGGAAAAGAAATCTTTCCTGGGAAGCGAGGTGGCAGGGAAAACCCTGGGATTAATCGGATCAGGACGAATCGGCAGCGCCGTCGCAGACCGGGCAATTGCCCTGGGTATGACTGTTGTAGCTTATGACCCTTATATATCTGAATTGCCAAATGTCACCTTGATGGAATTGGATGATTTATTGGCGGAAGCGGATTACATTAGTCTGCATATTCCTCATACCGAGGAAACTCATAATATACTCGATGCTGCCGCGTTCGAAAAAATGAAAGCCGACGTGCGAATAATCAACTGCGCCCGGGGCGGAACAATCGATGAAGATGCTCTCTACCAGGCAATTCAAGAAGGAAAAGTCGCCGGCGCAGCCCTGGATGTTTTTGCCGAAGAACCGCTCACTGATCCCAAACTGTTTTCCCTTGACCAGGTAATCGGATCTCCCCACGTCGGGGCAGGAACCAGTGAAGCAAAAGAACGTGTAGGTCAACATGCTGCCCAGAAAGTAATCGAAGCCCTGACGGGTTAATGGAGAGCAAATGGCAACCATCAAACCATTTCGTGCGATTCGCTACAATCAGGAAAAAATTGATCACATTAATCATGTCATCAGCCAGCCCTATGATCGGGTCCGCTACGGGCTTCAGGATGAATACTACAATTTAAGTGAATATAACATCACCCGCATTATAAAAGGCCGGGAATTCGAAGGCGACAATGACAAAAACAATGTCTATACACGGGCAAATGGGTTCCTCAACCAGTGGCTGAAAGATCAGATTCTTCTTCGGGAGGATAAACCCGCCTATTACGTCTACCATCAGACCTTCCCCTTGCCCTCTGGAGAAACCATTACCCGAAAAGCGTTTATCTGCGCCTTTGAATTGACAGGTTTTGAGGAAGGAATTGTTTTACCGCATGAAAAAACGCACGCAGGTCCCAAAATAGACCGTCTGAATTTAACCCGGGCGACTGAAACTTATTTTGGGAATATCTTTATGCTCTACCCTGATCCGGAAAACCGGATTGATGCGATATTTGACCAGGTTATCAATCGCCAGCCAGATATCGAAGCCAAAGAACTGCATGAAAAAGACGTCCTTCATCAGGTTTGGGTCGTCACAGATCCAGAAGTCATCCAGGGAGTAAACGAAGCGATGGCTCCAAAAACCAACCTGATCATCGCCGATGGACATCACCGGTATGAAACAGCACTTAATTATCAAAAGGAAATGCGGGATAAATATCCTGATGCGCCCCAGGGAGCTGGATTTAATCACAGAATGGTCGCCCTTGTGAGCCTGAGCAATCCTGGTCTCACCATCCTCCCCACCCATAGGCTGATCTTTGATTATCAAAAAATGAGCGGCGAAAAACTCCTGGAGAAAGCGGGAGAATACTTCACCGTTGAGGAACTCAAGAACCAGGGGGACCTGGAAGAAAAAATGGCACAAGGGGAGAATCAGATTGGAAAGATTGGCTTTGTATCCAAAGATGGCTATTTCTTGCTGACACTGGTTAAACCAGAGATTATGGAAACCCTGGCTCCGGATCGTGTTCAAGCCTGGCGGGAATTGGATGTCAGCATCCTGCATAGGCTGCTCTTCAGCCATATTATGGAGATTGATGAGAAAAAAATTGATGATCTGGAGAATATCAAATATCTTCGCGAACCGGATATGGGGTACGAGGAGGTGAGCAAATCAGAATCATCCTTCCTGTTTATATTAAATGCCACCCGGATTGATCAAATTACAGCCTGTACAGATGCAGGCGAAAAAATGCCTCAAAAATCAACTGATTTTTATCCAAAGATCGTCACCGGTTTTGCGATGCTCCCTGTTAACAAGGATGAAGTCCTCTAGGTCAGATTAATTAATTACGGTTTCCCGCAAAGGAAACCGAATCTTTGATTTTTATTTTATCCAAAGCTTCGGAATACAGGTCTTTCCGGAGCTTTTTTTATTGCTTCCTATCCAGCCACAATTCCCGATATTCTCGATGCCAATCCTGCTGATAAAAACGAGCGGCTAGAATCCACCCCACAACCAGGGCGGTCCAGAACAGGGTTTCCCGGTAGCCAAAAAGCCATAAAACGGGGGCAATGGTTAATCCAGTCATCGCGCTTGCCCGGGCTGCGTGTCCATATAGTAAAACGAGAATAATCAATACCGCCAGGGTGATCAATCCCCCCGTGAAATTAATCGCTATAAACGAGCCCCCAGCAGCTGCCAGCCCCATCCCACCCCGGAATTGAGCAAAAACTGGCCAGCAGTGTCCAACGACCGTTAAAGCTGATGTTAAAAGGATCACTGGCAGGGAATATCCCTGGGAAACAGCAAAATATGTTGGCAGAAATCCTTTGCTCAGATCGAGGAGAAGAACCAACACCCCGGGTAGCCACCCCACCTGACGAATCGTATTGGTGGTTGTCGCGTGTCCAGAGCCATCATTTCTAATGTCGATCCCGGCAACCAGATTGGAAATCCATAATGAGAATGGAAGAGATCCTGCCAGATATCCCAGGAGTGGAAACAACCAGCCAGATGATATTATAAGCTGCATATTCATAGTACCCCTTTCCCGGTTCTAAATGCCCAAACCAATTGTTGAAAGCAAAACCAGCAGCCCCCTGGCTGCCAGAGCCGCTCCCAGGGCAATTACAACACTAAAGGCCGCAATAATCAACATATCGCGGGTGTTCAATTCTCTCCGAAGCGCTGCCAGGGTCGCTAAGCAGGGGATATAAAAGACTACAAAAATCGTAAATGTAATCATTTGTTCAGGGTTCAATGCCAGGGAAATATCAGTGACATTTAATGCCTGCCTGAGCATAATCATGGATAACTCTTTTCTCAGTACACCAAAAATCAGCGGTACACCCACTGCAGATGGTAACCCCAGAAGCCAGGTAAAGGGACGAATCACCAGGTTAAGGATATCGGCAAATTTGTATCGATTTGCCAGTTCTAGAAAAATACTGCCTATGATCAACATCGGCCAGGCTTCTATCACAAATTCTTTTGCCCGGAACCAGGTTTTATGCAGCATAGTCCTCAGGGTTGGCATTCGGTAAGGAGGGATTTCCAGAATCAAACCCGGCGATTCCTTCAGAATATGCCAGGACAAAATCCTTCCAGAAAGGGCAATCACAATAATGTTAAAAATATAGATCAGCAGCGCAATCTTTGATCCCAGGTAAAAAGCGATCAAACCAAATATAACAGCAATTCTGGCCGCGCAGGGAACCATAATCGAGAGCGTGGCAGCCAGAAAACGATCCCTCCTATCTTCCAATGTCCTGGTTGCCATCACAGCCGGCACATTGCATCCATAGCCCAGGATAAAGGGAACAATGGCTTTTCCATGCAGTCCCATTCGCTGCATTAACGAGTCCATTAAAAATGCCATTCGCGGTAAATATCCAACATCCTCCAAAAAACCCATGCCCAGTAAAAACGGCGTTAAATAGGGAAGCACAATGGCTGCTCCGCCAGCTATTCCCTGCAGGACGCCTGTTAGGATATCAGCTATCAGAGGCACTTGACCCACAAAACCACTTAAATTGTTAATCATTCCGTCAAAGAACAATATTAATGGACCTTCAATTGCCGAGCCAGCCAGGTACACTACCTGAAAGAATACCCACAGCGCCCCCAGTAATATAAAATACCCCCAAAAAGGGTGGAGCAATATATCATCTGCTCGTGTTTGCCAGGTTATCCGCTCTTCTCCCCTGGTCACTACCTGATTGGTTAAATCTTCTGCCAGAACATGGCGTTCCTTCGATAAAACCCAGACTGGGGTTTGCCCCTGTTCTTTAATGACCTGCTGGATGTATTTATTGATAATCATCCTCAACCCCAGGTTTTGGGACTCTATTCCATTAAGGAGATCTTCCCCCTCTTCCAGCAGATTGATTGCCAAGGCTTCCCGATTCCAGTCCAGATCCAGGTCTCGCAGCTCTTCGCTCAAGTGTTGGATAACCTCCTCTAATTGAGGATTCTGATAAGGCATCCGTCTCGCAAGTTTTCCGTTTCTTCCCGCATCCAGCACGGAGGTAAACAAGGATTGAATCCCTCTCCCTTTACTGGCAATAAGCGGCAAAACAGGGATTCCAAGAATACTTTGGAGCTTCGGACCATCGATAGTAATCCCCATCCTGGCAGCTTCATCCATCATATTCAACCCCACAACCACCGGTTTACCTAATTCAAGTATTTCCAGTGTAAGTTCTAATCCCTGTCGGAGATGGGAAGCATCAACCAGATTTAAAATAACATCAACATGGTTAGAAGATAAATATCTAATGACTTCCTTTTCTGCCAGATTGGATGTAGTTAACGAATACGTCCCGGGTAAATCGACCAGATCAATTTTTTCCCCAATCACACGCACGCTGCTTTCAGTAAATGTGACCGTGGTTCCTGGAAAATTTCCAGTATCTGCTTTATAGCCTGCTACTTGATTAAAAAGGGTACTTTTACCGCAGTTAGGCTGGCCGATTAATGCTACTCGCATAATCTAACCTCGATCTTCGCAGCTACCCCCCGTCCGAGGGCAATCGATCTGCCATTTGCTTCGACCAGGAAAGGTCCCTGAAAGGGAGCCCTCTTGGTAATACGAATATGATCACCAGGCATTAAACCTAATCGCCTTAGTTTGGAAGAGATTCCTTTTCCTCCCTCAAAACTAACAATTTCTACCAGCTTGTTGTCTTCAATGTCTATTAGTTTCATAAGAGTCCACTGAGGATATTTCTATTCCCTGTCAACTTTAATTGGGTTTTTCAACCACTGGCTGGACATATACTTTCTCAGCCAGTTCTCGAGAAAGTACCAGATGCTCTCCATGAATTAATATCAATAAAGAGCTGTCATCTACGGCCTCAACCAGAACTTCTTCACTCGGTTTGATTTCACGTTTTATCAAGTAACCAATTTCAACCTTATCGCCCTTTAAATGGGTGATTTTCGCTGCATCACCCGGTGATAAAACCAGCAATGGAATCTCTTGGGTATTATCCCTGGCTGTCTTCGATCTTGGGATGGGCTCTCCCCTGGGATTTACCTGAGGCCCCTCCAGGAACTCTTCCATTCGATCTGCCAAATCATCCTGGGTATAATGCTCCAGCTGACAGGCAATATCATGGGCCTGGTCAAAATCAAAACCAAGTTTGCCAACCAGGAACACTTCCCACAGGCGGTGTTTCCTGAGAATTTCCCGTGCCAATTCCTCTCCCTGGCTGGTAAGTTTTACACCAGAATATGGCATATAATTTAATAATTTTTCCTTTTCCATCTTCCGGCACATTTCAATGATGGAAGCCGGCGTTAATCCCATTTCTTCCACTAAAACCGGTACAGGCAGAGGATTTTCCCGCTCCCGCAGGCGGTAAATTGTTATTAAATACATCTGGACACTTTCGCTGAAGTTTTGATCTGAAAGCATCATCTTAAGGCTCACCTCATCATGCTGCCGGTTAAATGTTAAGGTATGCCTAATCTTACCACAGTTACAGGATTGTTGGAGGAAGAGATAATAAACCCCGCCGGTTATTCTATCGGAATAAAAAAAGCCCGGAAGTTAATTTCCGGGCTTGTGAGTGAGAGAACCCCAATTTATTGTTCAATAAAGTTCATCACCATCAGGTTCTTAGCACAATTATTATAGGTTACCAGGTAAATCTTATCGGACAGTGGATCTCCTTCCAGGTTGAAAAGCTGCACCCAGGCTTCGGAGTCTGTTTTAGCTGGAGAGGTGGCAAGTGTCAGCTCATATCCTCCCGGACCATACGCCTGATCTGTATCAGGTTCGGCTAAAGGCATGGTCAAGTCCTCCACGACTGGCACTCCATTTATCTTACCTCCAGTCTTTATAAGAATATTGGTCTGGACCTGTCCCCCACTGTTGAAGATTTGTCCTGCGATACCCATCCATTTACATCCCAGATCCTCATGAACAAAATTACTCAGATAAAACGGATTCATTACCTGCAGTGTATAGGGTACGGGAGTGGCTGTAGCGGTAGGTTTAGGTGTCCTGGTAGGAGTTGAAGTTGGGGTATTGGTAGGCATTTCTGTAGCTGTATTTTCCGGGGTTGGTGAGTCCGGTGGATGAGTCGGGTTAGGTGTTTTAGAGGGTGTTTCGCTGGCGGCCAGGACTGTCGGGGAAGCGGCAGCTGTTATTGTTGGCGGTATACTGGTAGCTTCTGCCGTTGGTGACCCAACGGGGGGTTCCTCCGTTAAAACTGGAATTTCAGTGGAAATCTTGATTTTTTCGGGCAGCTTTGTAAACAGGGGAACTGTGATGGTTGAATCCGGGGGAGGCAAAGTTGGAATTGCCCCACAGGATGACAGCAGCACAGCGGCGATTAGGATCATCAAAAACTTACTATTTAATTTCATAGGGAGCTCTCTTGATTTTATTAAATATCCGTTATATCCAATCCACAGATCAGAAACGGTTTTGCACAGCAGCATATAGTGCAAGTTCCTTGCCACTCATCATCCCGAACTGCCCTTCTCCATACCATCTAGGATTGACTAGTTTCCCTCTTCAATGCTACAATCCATTCGATCTTTGGTTGTGTGTTTTTTTGGAGAGTATTGATGACCTCATCCCCTACCCCAAAATTATTGGCTGCCCGAAGGAAAGCGCATTTTAGAACCCTGATCGCTGACAATACAACATTTCCCTTGGCAACCATAACCTATCATGGTCCTCGCCCGGATAAAGCGACAAAGATCATCGTTGGCATCCTGAAGTCAAAAAACCAGGAACCAATTATAAAAAACTGGACTGGAGAGGAAATCGCCGAGGATGTTTTATCTGCTCAAGAGATCTCCCGGTTCATCCAGGAGCATGATGTGGCCCGGGTGTTAACCAGTGAATGGGTGCTTTCCTGCCCTCATGAAGAAGGAGTTGATTACCCGGAAGGTGAGGATTGTCCTCACTGTCCAGATTGGCGATAATTTATCACTGGTAGTATTTTGACTGGAAATTATTCCTTATGAAAAACATCATTCAATCCGTAAAAGGAACCCGGGATTTTTATCCCCCTGAAAAGTCTGTAAATTCCTGGTTATATCAAACGATCCGGGAAGTATCAGAATCTTTTGGCTACCAGGAATTTGACGGTCCCTTTCTGGAGTCAATTGAGCTGTACGCTGCAAAATCTGGAGAGGAACTGGTCAAAGAACAATCTTTTGTTTTTCCAGATAAAAGCGGCAAACTGATAACCTTGAGACCTGAATTAACCCCATCCCTGGTCCGGATGATCGCCCAACAACAGCAGCAGCTCTTTTATCCACTGCGCTGGTGGTCTTTTGGTCCTTTCTGGCGCTACGAAAGTCCCCAAAAAGGACGGGGGCGGGAGTTCTTTCAATGGAATGCGGACCTGATCGGTGTGGATAGCCCTGAAGCGGACGCGGAATTGGCAGCCTTGATGGCTGTCTTCTTTAAGAAAGTCGGTTTAGCTTCCGACCAGGTGAAAGTATTTGTGAACAATCGCCGCCTGATGGAGAAGAAACTGAACGACCTGGGCATCCCGACCAAGGATCAAACTGGCGTCTTCCGATTGATTGACCGGAAAGACAAATTAAACGAAAAGGATTGGCAGGCCTATGCCGGAGAGATTGGACTTGATGCCAAACAATTGGACGGAATTAAAACTCTCCTGAATACGGAAGATCTCTGGAAGGAGTCAGATGAATTGAGGCGATTCTTTTCAGCTGTCGACGCCTTGGGCGTAACGGATTATGTCGTATATTCTCCCCGCATCATCCGGGGACTGGATTATTATACGGGGACAGTTTTTGAAGCCCTGGCCTTATCCACTGATGTCAGGCGCTCAATATCCGGTGGTGGGAGGTATGATAACCTGCTGGCGGATGTCGGTGGAGATCCCCTGCCTGGAGTAGGGTTTGCCATGGGCGACATGGTCATCAGCGTTGTGCTGGAAGAATTGGGTTTATTGCCGGAAAATCGGGGCAGCTCACCGGCTGAGGTAATGATTACTGTGTTTGACGATGATACCCAGATGGCTTCTTTCCAGCTGGGTGCTGAACTGCGCCAGGCGGGCATTAAAGTGACCACCTACCCCACTCCTGACAAAATGGGTAAACAATTGCGTCATGCGGATCGCATCGGCGCAAAAATTGTTATCGTCCTGGGTCCTGATGAAATCAGGGACCAGGAGATCGCCATTAAAGATCTAAAAACACGTGAGCAAATTTCCATCTCACGAACCAAGGCTGTTGATGCCATCCTCGGGCTACTTGATAAGGCCCCTGGCGCGTGATATAATCGATTTTCGTATGGCGAGCGTAGCTCAGTCGGTAGAGCGCTGCACTGTGGATGCAGTCGTCGCGGGTTCAAGTCCCGTCGCTCGCCCAAAAAAACCGGTCCAAGGACCGGTTTTTTTATGTAAGGGACAAAGTCCTTTAAAAGGACTTTGTCCCTATTTTGGTAATTTGTCAGACGGAGGACTGTTCAGATATCCAGATCCTGGAACAAATCCCGGTTATTTAATGAAGCTGTCAAAAAGCGCCATAGTATTTTGCTCCCGGTTAACCAGCGGATCCTGGCGCCATTTTTTTTGTTTAACAATACCTGCTCGGCTAAAAAGGGAGTAACGGTTTCCGGTAGATCTGCCAGAATATTAAAAATTCCTTTGGCTCTTTCCCAATCTTCTGACTCGCGGTCCTGATACTGCCCGGTGAGAAATTCTGTAACCACCATCCCCGGGCTGAGTGCACCGACAATCACCCCGGTCCCTTTCACTTCTTCTGCCAGGTTGTCGGTCAAATAATTTAATCCCCGCTTGGTTGTTCCGTAGAGTGTCAATCCTTCCACCCGGCGGCCGTCGCTGCCCAGGCCTTCCATGTTATAAAACGCCCCCCTGCCCTGCTCCATGAATCCACTCAGGGCAACCCGGGCGCCGAACATCGCGCCGGTCATATTTGTATCCACCAGGATCGAAATTTGTGAAGCTTTAAGATCCCAGAAATCCGTTTGGGGGTGGCCAACCCCGGCATTGTTAATCCAGATATCAATCCCCCCAAAATGCTCCGCCGCTGTTTTCCAGAGAGCTAAAACCTGAGGGAACTCCCGCATATCGCAGGGGACGCCAAGTATTTGTTCCGGGGAGAAGCTTCCTGATAATTTTTCCAGGGCTTGATCTACGCTTTCCTGGGATCGACCGCTGATCACAACCTGCTGCCCTAATTTGAGGAAATTTCCAGCTAGCCCAAAACCAATCCCGCGGGTACTGCCAGTAATCACAATAGTTTTCAAAAGACACCTCTTTATCTAATAAATCAACTGATAGTGTACCCTTAATGATTGACAAAAAACAGCCCCCATAGTACACTATTTGCCGTCCTGGCGAGGTAGCTCAGTGGTAGAGCAGGGGACTCATAAGCCCTTGGTCGTGGGTTCAAATCCCTCCCTCGCCATTTAGTGTAATTATAAAGGGAAATTGCATACTCGAAGGAGTGTGCATTGTGTTTAAGGCTACTGAAGAGCAAGGGACTCTGTCAAAAACAATCGTCAATGATTACCTGTTAACATGGCTTGAAGCATTTATGATTGACCGGAAAGCCCAGGGGGTTAGTGAGGGAACACTTCACTTCTATGAGGTGAAGTTCAAATCATTCATTAGATACTGCGAGAATGAACACATCAAATTTGTTCGGCAAATCACACCCGCAGGGATAAGGGAGTATATACTCTGGCTTGAGGTATCCGGCCATAACCCTGGCGGACGTCACGCCCATTACAGAGCAATACGGGCTTTCCTTTATTGGTATGAGGATGAGGTTGAGCCAATAGATTGGAAGAATCCCATCAAAAAAGTTAAAGCCCCCATAAAACCAGAGGGTGCACTCGAACCTGTGTCAATCGAAACAATCAATAAACTAATAGACACTTGTAATAGTGGCTCATTTACAGACCTTAGGGATAAAGCAATATTACTATCCCTTCTGGACACGGGGGCAAGAGCTGGGGAATTCCTTGAGATTAATCTCGATGATCTTAATCAGATCATGGGAGATATCCTAATCCGTGCCGGCAAGGGCGGCAAGTCTAGAACAGTATTTATCGGCAAACATACCAGGAATTCAGTACGAAAATATTTGAAAATCCGAACTGACAACTCCCCTGCCCTATGGATTACAAATCCAAATCACGGATCTCTGCGGCTTACTTACTGGGGTTTACGCTCTATGGTAAATAGAAGATCCAATCAAGTTTCTGTTAATCCCCCTTCCCTCCATGATTTCCGAAGGGCTTTCGCGCTTGCCATGTTAAGAGCTGGAGTTGATGTATTTACTTTGGCAAAGTTAATGGGGCATTCAACAATAGATGTATTGAAACATTACCTGAAACAAACAACTGAGGATACAACAATAGCTCATCGCCGATATGGACCGGTTGATAATGAGGGATTATGCTGACTTTGAAAAATTAATAACAAAGCATGCATCTTCAATAAAGCAAAATATAATGTCAATTATACAGAAACGAGGGAGGGACCTAAAATGAATACCACCATCCAAAAGGATATTAACGAGCATCCAGTCTCAAAGTACTTAAACAACCTGCAAAGCCAGAACGGAAAAAAGACAATGGCTCTTGCGCTCCGGAGAGCTCTATCAAACCGTGAAAATCCGATATCGTCTATCAGCACTGAAGACGTTTACTCATTCCCCTGGAATACAGTGACCAGGGCAGAAGTATTAGCGTTGAAAGCGTCTCTGTTAAAAAGATCGAGCGCTGCCACGGCCTCACAAACTGACCTGCCCCCCCAAAACTGATCCAGAAGTAGTGTTAGGATTAGTACATACAGGAGGCAGAAAAGATGGCAAAGCGCATACGATATACACCGGAGCAGATCATCACCAAGTTGCGTGAAGCTGAAGTTTATCTCAGCCAGGGAAAAACGATATCACAGGCTTGTAGGAGAATAGAAATCAGTGATCAAACATATTATCGCTGGCGCAGGGAATATGGGGGAATGGATGTCACCCAGGCCAGGAAACTCAAGGAAATGGAAAAAGAGAATACCCAGCTGAAGAAGCTGGTCGCGGATCTCTCTTTGGATAATGCCATTCTCAAGGAGGTGCTCTCAAAAAAGTGATCTCACCCGACAGGAAACGCAAAGCAGTAGGGCAAGCAATTGAAGCCCTTGATGTGTCTGAGCGCAGAGCCTGTCGGGTGGTGGGGCAGCCGCGCGCAACCCAGCGGTACCATAAATGCCCAGCAGATGATGAGGATTTCCTGACCAAAAGGATCATTGAGCTGGCCAGCCAGTATGGGCGCTACGGCTACCGGCGGGTAACAGCTCTCTTGAGAAACGAGGGTTGGATTGTCAACCACAAACGTGTGGAGCGGATCTGGCGTAGAGAAGGGTTAAAAGTCCCTCAGAAACAACCTAAAAGAGGGCGGTTATGGCTAAACGATGGTTCTGTGGTCCGGCTGAAACCTCTCTATTCTCAGCATGTTTGGAGTTATGATTTCATGCAGGCTAGAACCCATAACGGAGTGCCCTTTCGGATTCTGAACGTGATCGATGAGTATTCCCGGGAATGTTTGGCATCGAGGGTGGCCAGGCGATTTACTCATCAAGATGTACTATCAGTCCTGACAGATCTATTTATTCAAAGAGGTGTGCCTGTCCATATCCGGTCTGATAATTGGGCAGAGTTCACCGCCAAGAACGTGCGCAGCTGGCTGTCAAAGCTGCAGATCAAGCCGCTGTTCATCGAGCCGGGGAGCCCCTGGGAAAATGGATATATTGAATCATTCAATGGCAAAATGAGAGATGAACTGCTGAATGGAGATATCTTTTATACTTTGAAGGAGGCTAGAATTATAATTGAGATGTGGAGGAAGGAATACAACACGATCAGGCCCCACAGTGCATTGGGATATCAACCGCCAGTCCCAGAAGCAATATTGATTCCCTCTACCCAATTTTATCAACCTGCACTAACATAAAGAGTGGTACAAATAATGGGGGCACGTCAGTCATTGCGAGCAGGATGGCTGAGCTGCTTTAGTCACCCCCTCGTAGGCATTTCGCGAGTTCCATTATCCCCTGTTCAATCTGGGGGGCGTCGTAATAGCTGATGCTCAAGCGCATATATTCCTGCAAACCCATTTGACTCGAAAAAAGCTCGCCTGGACGGAAGTCAATCTTTGATTTCCAGGCCCTAGCCCTCATCTTGCTGACATCCATGCCTGGAAACCGCACCCAGAAGTAATATCCACCATGAGGTGCGGTATATTCGGCTTCCGGCAAGTATAGTCCTAGTGCTTTATCCATAGCAGCTAATCGATGTTGATAGATTCCCTTCAATCTGGCAATATTATCCGCCAGATCACCCGCCTGGATCAGATAATAAGCGATTGCGCTAGTAAAGGGATTCATACCGCCCCCGCTGTCCAGCAGCCCGGATCGAACCAGACGGCTGAGTACCTCTGGATGGGTCTGTATCCAACCCAACCGCAAACCAGGCGCGAGTATTTTCGAGAATGAGTTGATCGAGATCACCTGTTCAATCTGACTGGAGAAGACAGCCATAGGTTCTGGCGGTTCATGATCGTAAGCGAGAAATTGATAGACTTCATCAGCAATGATGAGGATATCTTCCTGTTGGGCTAGATTTACCAGACGGTCCCTCCGGTCCTGCGATAGGGTCACACTTGCAGGGTTATGGAATGTTGGGATCGTATACACGAATTTAGGCATTTCTCGGGATAGTTTTTTTTCCACCTCATCAATATCCATGCCATCCTGGTCCACGGAGATGGTTTCAATCTGCAATTTATGATCAGCAAAGATGCTCCGGGCCAGGAAATAGGTTGGTTCTTCGACAAAGATCAGATCGCCGGGTTTTGTGTACAAAGTGCAGAGCATATCCAGGGCTGCCGATGCCCCATTTGTCACTAACAATGCGTCTGAATTAACTTGAAGCTGCAAGTATGCGGAAAGGAATTCTGCCAGAGCAGTCAGGAAATAACCAATGCCGTGTTCAGCGCCATACTGAAGTGTACGTCGGTCGCCGGAAGAGAAATATAGCTCGCTTGCCCGTTGGAGCATCTCGATAGGCAATAGGTCAAGGCTGGGGTTGCCTGATCCCAGGTCAATATAACCAAGGGGAACATCGGTTTGGACGATAGGTAAAGTCATATATAAAGTATAAATGATACCGTGCCGAACCTGACAAGACATTTTTTTGTCCATGAGAAGACAATCATCCAGAAAAAAATCTCTTGGCCTCTTATAAATATAATGCTTCAACTAGTCCTAACATTCTGTCAGTGGCTCAAAGAATTTATCTGATTTGATGTCAGACGCCCGCGTTTTTGCATCCTGCTTTCCCCCATTTAGAGGGCAAATCTAAGCGGTTTTTGGCCATATCGACAACAAATACCTACGATCTGATCTTTTCTTTCTTCAATTGCACCGAGATTGCACCAGGAAGCCATTAAATACCCAAATTATCAGCTCCCTCCACTATAATACATATAAGCAGATTATAATTGGAACAAATACACTTGTTGGTACACTTCAGCGCTGATGGTCCGTTGTGTGAACTTTTTAATTTCTCGATCTCGTATGCTTGGTCCGGGTTCGTCCAAAGATTTTTTACGTTTAACAGCCCCTCAGATAATCACAGAAGAAAATCGACAGTCATACAGGAGGACAGTTCATGCCTTCAGAATCAGACGTCATAATCATTGGCGCCGGTGCGGCGGGCCTGTCGGCGGCCAAGGAACTTGGTCAGCTCGGACTGACATACACGTTGGTCGAGGCATCACACCGCATTGGCGGACGTGTGTACTCCGAAGAAATCGCGCCCGGCGTATGGTTTGATCTGGGATGCGCCTGGTTGGTTGGGGGCGCAACCAATCCTTTCGTTGCCATCGCTGATGAGTTGGGCATTACGCTGGGTAAGGACAAGAGCAATCTGTACAAAGAAAAAAATCACAGGTTTCAGCGAAATGGCGCGTCTCTGAACAAAGACCAACGTGCCGCCTGCCTCCGTTTCTATGACGACAGGTACAAAGCGATCTCGGCTACCGCCAAACAAGGCCAGGATGTTGCCATTAGCGATGTGGTCGATTTGGACAACGAATTTGCGATACCCTTTTTGTGTAACGTAGCGGTATCCGAAGGGAAGGATATTGATCTTGTTTCAACTGCCGATTTTGCCAACGCCACTGGCGAGCTCGGCTTTAGGGTTCTACACGGCTTTGGCAATCTGGTCGCTGCATGGGGCGCGGATGTCGTGGTGTCACTCAATACCTGCGTTGAGCGGATCGATTGGTCGGGTCATCGTGTGACGGTAGAGACTCCCAAAGGAGTCATTGCGGGACGCACAGCCCTGATCACTGTATCGACGGGTATTCTGACATACGGCGACATCCTTTTTACCCCGGGCCTACCGGATTGGAAAACAGAAGCCATCCACGGTCTACCCATGGGAACCGAGAACAAAATAGGTGTCTACTTCGACGCGGACGTGTTCGGCGCGGATGGTCGTGGTTATTACAGTACCTGGAATGACGATGGAAACGCGGCAAAAGTTGACGCTTGTGTCATGGGGCTCAATACCGCCACTGTGTTAGTTGGCGGTCGTCACGGTGTCTGGCTCGAGAAACGGGGCCAACAGGCCTGTCATAACTTCGCCGTTGACAGGATCGCCGATATCTTCGGCAATGACATCCGTAAACACGTAAACCGCTCCATCGTAACAGCCTGGAGCACGGATCCCTGGACCCGGGGATCGTGGGCCTGTCCGTTGCCCGGGCAAGCATACCAACGCGCCAATCTACAACGCCCTGTCGATGAACGCCTGTTCTTTGCCGGTGAGGCCACCGTCTATGGTGGGCAAGGCACATGTCACGGGGCGTACCAGTCCGGCATCCGGGCGGCAAAGCAAATCGCCAGTAAGTTGAATGTCAAGCCATAATTCAAAGGATTCTCGCCAGCGTCGAGTGTCTCAGTTGGGTCGTAAATTGCCTGTCATCGCGGATAAATGGGTGTCTGCTTAGCGCCGATTGCAGTCCAACAGAATATCGCCTAACAAGCGCATGC
>JBARSF010000052.1:0-52991 GCA_049644605.1 Anaerolineales bacterium
GTGTTGTCCTTGTTGTTTCACCTGGGTGACACTGTAAAATATTGTCTGCCGGAATATCCAGCGGATTGTTGTCTCACTTGCTTTGAAGACAACTACGTAATCCATTGTGATCGGCAAACTCAGCTCTTATGCTCGCAAGAACAGAACCAAACGGGCCTTGTGGGAGTATGATAATATTATTCGCAGCCTTTACCTGCTTGACTACATTGACTCCCTATCTCTTCGCCGCAATGTGCAGCATGCATTGAACCAGGACGAAAGTTATCATAAACTTCATAAAGCCGTTTCTTATGCCAATTTTGGTAGATTGCGGTTCAAAACAGAGTGCGAACAGCAAATATGGAATGACTGAGGTCGCCTCATTGCGAATTGCATTATCTATTACAACGCGCTGATATTGTCTAATGTTCTGCGCCGCCAGGCTGAAGATGGGAGCTCCCTGGCAGCCGGGCCACTTGCTAAAGTTTCACCGGTAGCCTGGCAGCACATCAACTTTTACGGTCGTTATGAGTTTACTAAATCGTTTCAACCCATTGATATTGACCAAATTGTACAGGAATTATTGTCCCGGCGAGAACCGACTCCTGAAATTACCTAGCCCTGGAATGTACCTTTTTGGGGGGATATGCAAAAATACCCAATTTTCAAAAACGCTGAAAAAAAACGTTCAGAATAGTGATCCAAAACCAACCTACGATTGGAATTATCCTGAGTGGAAAAAAGGGGGGAAAGTGTGTATATAAGCATACTTCACAACTTCAGCTTACCGGTGTAATATAATAATTGATGCATATTATGGAGACAGGTCAATAACATAGCTATCCCTTGGTGAATAGATTGCCTCGCGGATAAATAAAGATTGGAATGGAATATGGCTCACGATGTCTTTATCAGTTACTCCACGAAGGACAAGACCGTAGCAGATGCAGTCTGTGCGAAACTTGAAAGGCAGGAGATCCGATGCTGGATCGCCCCCCGAGATGTTCCGCCCGGTCAATCCTGGGTGGCAGTAATTGTCGAGGCGATCAGTAATAGTCAAGTCTTTGTCCTTGTGTTTTCAGATGGTTCCAATAAATCAAACCAGGTAATCCGGGAAGTTGGGGAAGCTGTTGACAATGGCATCCCTATCATTCCTTTACGAATTGAAGACGTCAAACCTTCCAAGGAGATGCGGTATTACATCAAGTCTATCCACTGGTTGGATGCGATGACACCGCCCTTGGAGAAGCATCTTCATAAATTGACAAACTCAGTTCAGGCATTGTTGTCCGTGGAAGCTGGCGACATTCCACCGAAGGCGACTATGCCTGTTGTAGAAGCACCAACAAAAAAGCGCTGGCCTTTGCCGAAGTGGGCGACTGGCCTTATCGTCCTTGCAACCCTGCTAATCGTCGGCGGGGGAATCATGGCAATCATCAATAACGACTCGAAAGCCAGCAGTATGGATCTAACGAGTGTTCAATCTCCATCCGGAACAATTCTTCCAACCGAAGCCGTGGTGACAGAAGAAGTTATTGCCGAAGCCGCGCAGGTAAGTTCTAATCAAGACGAAGGGGAGGGTTGGCATCCGTTAGACTTCATGTTACCGAGTCCGCAACTTTGGAAGACCACGGGAGATAATAGCTACACGGCGATCGGCCCAAGCGATTGGGATGCATTTGCCTGGTCCACGGAAATCGTTGAAGGGGATCTGGCGGTAAGTCTGGATCTCGAAAGACCCAAGAGCCGTTCGGATGGTTGCGTTATTGTTTATGGTGGTGGTATTGAGTTTTCCGATGGAAGCTTGATTTTTTGTATTGATTGGAACGGTTATGGCCTTGAAAAACATACAAAATATCACGAAGGCGAGAATATCTTGGCGTTTTCTCCATGGGATAACGAGTCGGATGAAGTCTTTTCAGTTACCATTGAAATCATCGATGACGTTGCCAGTATGTATGTGGATGGACAGAAAGTGCTATCTACGATTTTTGACACGGAGGAAATCGAAGGTTGGGGGAGAATAGGATTGTGGAAGAATTGGTCCGTTGGAGATGTCATTTTTTCTAATGTTCAAGTAAAAATATCTGATGAAACGAATCAAGATCCATCCATAACTGTGGTGGAAGAATTTAATTGCGAGCTTGATACTGGCTCGCTGGCAAATTATTATCCAGTTCAGAGTCCATTTAGTGATCATTCAATTAAAATCGATGGGGAGATCACTTCCTCTGAGGAGTGGGCGGAAGCCCCGTGTGTCGATTTTCGTCTGCATTACGGTATCAACGTTACCAATCCAAACTTCCAACCCGCACGATGGTGGATTCAAAATGATGGGCAGGATATCTTTTTCCTGGTTCGTGTCGTAAAGGAGCTGGACATTCGGGGAGTATTTGTAGATTATTGGTGGCCTGAGTATACCGATACCTGGGCACACAGTGATGGTGTGTATGTCAGGATCAATGGGGAGAACTCTGACCTTGGTCAATGGGATGAGATGCAGTGGCACGAAGACAAGGATCTTGATCCGCCCGGAACCGTTGATGTAGAAGCTAATTCAACGGAGGATGATGAATTCTACTGGTTCGAGATCAAGAGAGCTCTGAATAGTGGAGACAGCTATGATTGGGTTTTTGAACCCGGTCAAACCTATGGCGCTAACCCTTCCGATTCCGTCATGATCGGAATGGAATCGGAAGAAGGCACATTTCTACGCTACATTCAGTTGGGGCTGGGGGAACCGTAAGACGTGAGTAAGCTACCTACAATAGCGATTACATTTGTAGCCGGGCTGGAATAAAGCCGTTATCCGACAGGTCGCAGGCTCGATTCCTGCCGGGCCCATGGATTTGAACTCGAACCATATTCCATCTGATCTTTAATCAGACGCCGGCTTATATTTGTGAGGTATTCTACACCCTCAGAGGGCGAAATTTGTTCATAAAACAAAAAATCCAGGTGTTTTTGACCTGAATTTCATCAATCCCATATTAACTGCACCAAATTGCACCATAATTGCACCACGAATCAGACGCCGGAAAGAATCAGCCTAAATAAATTCATCTTCCAATTGTACTGTCCTCCCATTCGTAAAATGGGCTCTCCCCAAACGCTTGATCATTCTGGAATATGATTTTGTCTGTATCCATGGCTCTCCGTTAGTCACTGTCTACCACCCCGCCTGCTCAAGTTTATATAATTGAACATTGGCGAACTCTATTATCAGATCCATCTCGGTCGTGGACTTATCTGGGCTAGGCGGATTGTAGCTGAGAACTAAAAGAGCAACTGGTCCCCTGGAAGTAACGAGAACCATATGGAATCCAGGCAGGTCATACATATATCCATAGCCGGTCATCATAATCTCAGTATTATCCAACGGGGCGATCAACTTATCCTTTTGATCCTGAAACCCAGAAGCATAAAAAGAATAATTGCGAAAATCTACCATCATGCTTTCTGCCAAACTGGCAGCTTCATTGTTATTTTCGGCTAGCATAACGATGATGGTTACCTTGCGGAAATATGTATATTCATTTCCGTCTTCCCTGGTGTACTGAAATGGCTCTGTGGACCAAACTTGTTTAATACATTCGATTTTGCAGCGGTGGTCCAGCTCATCGGAGCGGTCAACGATGTAGTGAACCTTGTCTTCAAAAAATGCCCGTATATTGGAATCATATCCCGAGGTATCTTCCCAGGTATATACATCCTCCCATGTCAAAGTGAGGTCTGAGAGCGGAGTAGCTGTTTCAGCGCCACTCAAACCAACAGGGGTTAGTGCCGGAGTATGAGCAGGCTTGGCTGCATCGAGTGCATCGAGAGCGTAGAGAGGAGGCTCAAATGGATTATCTTTCCTAAAGAGAAGGTGGTCCTCTAGTCTTTTGTAGTCTATTGTATTAGAGAGAACCTTTTTGGAAGCACTTGCCGGTAGCATTACGATCACATCGACTTCAAAGTGTGTGCCATCTCTCGCCGTATTTACGTTGAGGGCTTCGCCATCCTCTCCCAGGTGGATGACAGCTGCATTTTGCACCCCGGGGAAAATATCATCGGTCTGTGGATAAGGAAAGGTTGTTGTGCAAACAGCCCACACATATAACTCATTTTCGGATTCTCCTAAGACTTCCCATTCACAGATTACTTCTTCAGTCGAAGTAGAAGGGATCATGCTCTGCGCTAATGCAATTTCGTATTCTCTCCAGCGTTCAGGAATGCTTGGCAGTTGAGTTGGAATAGGCGATGGCGTGGCGCTTGGGAAAAGCTCAGACGTTTGTGTAGGAGAAGGTGGTGGTTCTGTAGTCGCCTGGGCGCATGCAGAGAGGCAGAATAATACCAGCACAACGAGCAGAGCTTTCCTAAGTATCATTATTGTCTCCAGGAATTGCATCTCCTATCAGAATGGCCTCGAAATTGATCAAGCAGTTCGCATCATCTCTTTGAACCTTTAGAAAACCCTTTTCCATAAATTCGTATGCGGCATAATAAGAATTAATACCGTCAGTATCTGTGATCATATATGAATTAGGGCTAATTAACATCCAGGTGTCGTAATACCATATCGGATGAAACCCACCTTCAAGGTCTTCCATCTTCTCGATGCTCCAATACTTGCTGGCGATTTCTCGGTCTATGTTCTCATTGTACATGAATCCTAGCATGGTTATTATTTTTTCAGAGGGAAATATCGAATCACTGTACAATAAAAAGTTCTTGACTTTCAGGTAGACGCCGATCCTTTAGATGTCTTAGACCGTCCAGCGAACTGATCTCATGTCAGACGCCAGCATTTTCCACCCCTAGTTTTCCCCCTTCCAGAGGACAAATCTAAGCGATTTTTGGCTATATTGGCATCAATATTGGGCGTTTTCCGGTTTTATTGCACCCGGGTTGCACCAGGAAGGTCAAAATAACCTTTATTTCATCACATTCCTATATAATAGACATATAAGCAGATATTTGGTCATTTTGACAGTTTGATTGAATCGTTTGGTCAAAATGAGCGATATAAACAGGTTAGCCTGCTAGCACCAAGAAGAACGGCATACAGAATAAGAAAAATAAGTCCAACTAGTGGGTCCACATCAAAGCGAATTTCTAGAATAAATATCATGCCTGGAAGGGAGGAGTCATGAACAATAACCATCTCGTTATGATAAGTTGTTCTTTGCCGCTGATGTTTCTATTGTCCGCTTACACCAGATCTAATTTTCCAACAGGTTCTTTTCTGTCGGAAGCTGGAAACGAACAATTGGATTTCACTATTGATGGCGGGTTCACATATTATCTGGGGGGAGTAGTTGATTCTATAGGAACCTTTTCCGTCAAAGGTCATGAATTAACTTGGGAAACGGATAGCTATTGTGATGATGAGAAGGCCACTTATACTTGGGCTTTTGAAAACGATACTTTGGTGTTTCAGGTAAAAGGGAAAGATAAGTGTTCTGCCCGATTTCGTTCACTTCATAATATCCCTTACCACAGAATAAAATAGCATATTGATAAAATACCAATTGAAGCTTTTTATAATCGAGCCCTAGAATAGTAGATATATTAGATTTATTTTGTCGTGCCATGATACATTGTGATATCTAATCCACGAAATTTTCTGGGATAACATTCGGTTCTTTGGTAGAAGCAGGCTAACCATTCGCTGAAGCCGACCCCGCGGGCAGCGCGATTTGCAATTAATTGTTCTTCATGGAGAATCCTGAGAAGCTAGCTATAGGGCCGGGCGGGGCGGCTGAGCTCAAAGCCGTTAGGCGGGCTTAGATAATCAAGGAGATAATATAAATGAATGAGAGATATTTCCGATCTCTTGCGGCTTTATTTCGGCGCCATGGTCTGATCTCTGATATCACCGAAATAGAAATTGAAAAAGCAAAAGAATTGCCACTCGTTGGGAACATGGTCCAAGTACTAGTCCCTAATTACGTTTTGTTCAAGGATTCAGAATGCATTGACCAGGGTGATGATTTAGGTAAATTATCAGAGGAGATCGCCAAGATTACGAATGGCGATTGGAAGCCTGAGGATATCAAAGCCGACCTTGATAGGGGAGACAATCGGGCAACTATTAAATTCATTGCAAAAGGTGAGGAAATTAGTTGGGAGTTCGAGCAATATGGTGATTATGTAAGTAATTCTTACTTCAAGTCGTTGGAAAGATACACTAATCAAAATATAGAAGGTAAGTTCTTCGAATATTCTAGTATGGGGCAGGAGTTTTACCTTCTCTATTTACCAGATCACATCTCAACAGACTTTACTGAATTTCAAGAGTCATTCACTCCCACAAGCGATGAGCTAGCTGAATTTGTGGTAACTGTAGATGAATGGGCAAAGAAAGGATTTACGGGGTGGTATTTGATCCGAGAAGTCTTGCGTGAGATGAATTTAGAACATATTAATACTCCTACAGAAGATGGCGATTATGTCATCTCTATTGTCCGTAAAATTGCTGATGCAGGAAGCGGAGGTGCAAGAGAGCTAGAGTCCGCTTTAATTGATCTCGGTGCAAATCGGTATCCAGATGAATGAGATATTTTTAAAAAAAGCCGCCTAACCCCCGCTCCACCTGACAGCCGGTTAAGGACGAAAGACCGAGGACGGAGGACCGGAATAAACAAGCCCGGCAGCAGGTGAGCTCATCCGTTAGACTTAGTTTGAAATAGATAAAATATTTGGTATAAATCAGCAGGAATTCCTAAAAAACGGTTCGAGATCTGTCCAACACTCTTGTGTTGGGATTGCGGGATGGGGAATTTCGATAAGCCCCTTCTCGCTGATGTCCGATACCTCCCGCATCTAAAAAAAATCCACTCAACCCGAGTGGATTTTTTTTGACTAACAATACAGTCATATTGATTAGTGATGTATTCTGTTACCCTCTCAAATACTATGATAGAGCAAGACGGATTCTTTCTATCCCCTTCTCAATATTTTCAATTGAGTTCGCATACGAAAGGCGCAGATAGCCTTCACCATACTGTCCAAATGCGTTACCAGGCAGCAGAGCCACGCCTGCTTTCTCTAAGATTAGATTGGCCAGTTCTACAGAGTCCATCCCAGTGCCAGTGATGTTTGGGAAGGCATAAAAGGCACCCTGCGGTTTCTGGCAGGTAAAGCCCGGGATGGTGTTTAGCCCATCCACAATAACGTTACGGCGGAGCTGGTATTCGCTCACCATCACATTCACCATTTCCTGCGGACCGGTCACAGCTTCAATGCCGGCGATCTGGGTAAAGTGCGCGGTCGAACCGACGGAGTGGGTTAGCAGCAGGCCTACTCGGGCGGCCAGTTCTTTTGGCATTATGCCAAATCCCAATCGCCAGCCGGTCATAGCATAGGTCTTGGAATATCCATCAACAATAATGGTTCGCTCCCGCATCCCAGGCAGTGTCGCAATGGAGGGCGCTTCTAGTCCATCATAAACAATACGGGTGTACAGCTCGTCCGACATCACCCAGCAGTCATATCGTTCGGCCTGCGAAGCGATGTATTCCAGGTCTGCGGCGGGTATAACACCGCCGGTCGGGTTTGAGGGCGAGTTTAGAATTATAAGCTTGGTCCGTTCGTTAACAAGTTTATCGAAAGCTTCCAAATCGAAAGAGAAGCCATTCTCTTCCACCAGCGGGACAGCTACAGGCACGCCACTCGCCACCTTGATCATAGCCTCGTAAGTCGGGAAACCTGGATCGGGGTAGATTGCCTCATCGCCCGACTCGATCAGTGCCAATGTGGGGAAAAATAGATTGGGCTTGCCGCCGGGGCTGACGACCACTTCTTCAGGGTGTGTTAATTATTGGATATTAGGATTTATGGAAATTGATATTTCTGCCAATTGCGCGAAAAGCAATATTTTGTTTATTTGATTACTCAACTCCAGCAACAGCTATGAACATAACGTATCAAGTAAATCTTCTATTAAGGACTTATCTCTTTTCTTTATCAAACTGATATTATTTTCCGAAACACTAACTAACTGGATATTTGCTTTTTCATAGGCATCTTTTGGATTAACAAATACTTCCACCGTCTGGTATTTCATCAAGTTTCTATTTTCTGAAGGAGTGACATAATTATAAGTTCCAAATTTCTCAATGAATAATCTGGTTATTTCTCTTCCCGGTGCTGGATATGTTGACCAGTCTGTATCTAATAACGTTTTTGCTGCTACTTTTCGCGGATATTGATGATCTTTTGATAGCTTGGGATTATCAATACCATGAGTTGGATGAAAATCCTTGACAGCCTCAACCGATATTTTTCCTGACCAAAGATCAGAATTGGGTATGTACCAGATACCAGCTCCAATTATTACTTGAATATGGTTACGTTGATAATCACTAGTGGTTGACGATCGATACATTTTTTGCATATTTTGGACCAACTCGGCAATTACTTCGCATCTTTCTGATATCCTCAAATCTATATCATTGACCATTTATGTTATCTCCAGAATAATATACTTCCTCCATTGATATGATTGTAGCATGGCATAATTTTGATCTAATGATATTTATACATACATAAAAAACAATTGCACCAATAGAACAAGCGTGCTATTATTACATATATCTAAAGAAGGTTTTCGTATGGATTACTTGAACAACTTTGAAAATGTCCGGCTTTCAGATAGGGAGAAGCTACTTAGAGAAGCAACCGGGAAGTATTACACTCCAGGATTTATTGGTAGAAGGCTCGCAAAATCATTGGTTATAGGTTCCTTTCAAATCGGTCGTACCGTTAATGTTCCACTTCATATGTCTGTTTATGAGATGTAATTGATGAGAGATTAGTCCTTCTTTTTTATCTCTTTTACTTTCTTTATAGTGTCCTCAGTAAAATTAATCACTTCTGGGACATTAATCTCGTTCGCTCTATTTAGTGCTAATTTTTGTAAATCTCCCTTTATACTGAAAGCAAGAATCATATTTCCTAAGGCCTCATAGTTCCGTTTTGTAATATCTCCAAGGTGCTCTTCCACAGTTGTAATTTGAGAAAGATCTACAAGAAGAAAAACAAGTCTTTCGATCATTTCTTTTGAAATTAAATCTTGAGCTTTATCGCTTAATACACTTAATGATGCCCTGGATAACAAAAGGAAAAAGTCATAAAACCAATAAGCTGTTTCCCGGGACTTATAGTTTTTGATGATTTGCCAAGCTTGCTTACCAATTGAAAGCAACTCTTCAAACAACGGAACATCCCAGGATGCTAGATCATAAAAATGAAGATTCAAACGGTCTGGATTATACGCCTTTTCAATTAAATCAACTTGATCTGACAGATTGCTTAGAATCTTATTACTTTCAACATCAGAAATTAGATCCCGGTTTGTTTTTTTCATTTTTCTATATACCATTTAACTACATGAAGGATGGTAATTTGAGTTACAAAGAATTCGATATCTATATATTACACAACTTTTGAACCAAGTCACCTTTCCAATCTGGATTCTTGCTGCAATTTTACTGCAGATAGCATAGTAACCTGATAAGCTATCACTGCATTCAAGAGCATTGCGGCGATTGGTTATTAAAAGTTGTCAGCAGTGGCTCATATAATAGAGGTCCCGGGCGCTCAATTCTGCATAACGACATTTATATTACAAGATTATTTTTGTTTAGGTAAGACTAGGCAGGAAGTAGTTATAGAGCTCTTGAGGAGTGGAAGAAGTCAATGAGCTAGGCAATCTCTTGCAGTGTCTAGCATGACCAAGAAAATGATTACATGATTTGGAGGGCTTTATTCATCAACGGATTTTGGAGTGATCAAAGGGTCTTGTTATTCAATGCCAATATTTAGTAATTCTGACAGTAAGGTTTTAGCTAAAGAGTAATATTCTTTAAAATGTTCCTCGGAAATTGGCACATCATCGCGCTGGTGGTAAACTCTATTCCTGATGCTGTGTAAGTATTTCACCCTATCAAGAATATCCGCATCCAAACGATCTCCGGCAGCTTTACTTGCACCAATAACAAGTTGGTGAAAAGAATCCCGATTGATGTATTCTATCCTTTTTCGAAATGATATTTTCGCTTTGGATATATCGCTGTCCAGACATAAATAGGTCTTAAGGAGAGTCTCCATACCTATATCAAGCAACAAATAGGAGATATAGCGATTAAAATCACCTTCTTGCTTAGAAAGGTCCCGTGCATAAGACAACAATTTAACCGGGGTTTCCTGCCAGAAAAACTTTGACCTGATTTCTGCGAGTGTGTAATCTTCCATATTGATTCCAAGTATCTATTTTCTGGGTTGATTTCTATGATAAACCTGGCTATGAAAAAACATTTGCGGTCTGATCGTTATGATATCCATATTATATACCGAAAAAATCAGAAGCGGCGAAAATCAAGCTCCTCCTGGGTAAGAAACCACGCCCCGGGGCATTATTATCAAATGATCTAACCAAACCCAATAAAGCCTTCTTCTATTGATTCAATTCTTGCCCAGGCAGGTGTTGAGGTACTAGGTTTAATAGTTGTTCAAGAACTGTCTGAAAAACTCAAGTTCGCCCTCATGGTTAATTCCAATATCAAGTTCATGGAATATGAAATCGATTTCCACCTTAAACCCCATGATGTGATTCATAATTATTATCAGAGCAATCAGCATGATATACTATTAGAGGAGCAAGGGACTCCAAGAAAATTTAGATCGAGTGTGCAATTATCGCACACTAATTTGGCGATCTCGCCCTCAGAAATATCAAAATTCCACTATGGATATTCTTGGGTGAAGACATAGGCCTCCTAAGCCCTTGGTCGTGGGTTTCCCATGAGAAGATGGGACTCCGCGCTGCTTCGCAAATCCCTCCCTCGCCACTTCATAATAATTATAAGGAAATTGGCACACTCTAAAGAGTGTGTCGTTGTTTTTAAGGAAAAGATATACAATGGATTCTTTAAACAACAGTAATCAACTGCAACTTCTACATCTAGCTGGAAGCTTTTATGTTGGACCGGTAAATCCAGGGGTGAATGAAGGACCGAGTCATTTTTATTCAGGTAAATTTGGTTATGTTTTTTTCAGTCTATTGCACATCCCTTTGGTATACTGATAGGTGGATTCAAAAATACAGTACAATTTTTATGGGAGGAAAAAGATGGCGATATGGAAAAGAAACCTTATCCGGGTAGTTATCCTGTTTGTTTTCGCTCTGAGCGCCCTTGGATTCAGGAATTCACCTGATTCTCCCGCACAACCCGCAGATAACTCCCTTTCCCAAAGAGATTATATCGATGTGTTAATCTGGAGGGATTTTCTTTGGGAGCCCCCGAATTTTTGGTTTTATGGTATTACTGAACAGGTGCCAGTGACTTTGAAAATTGGCCCAATAGCTTCGGATTTTTCTGGGGATATCCAGGTTGCGGAAGCATATGGTTATCTTCCAACAATTGGAATAGGCGTGGGTGGCTTTACATCACATGGCGGTCATGTGCACAGATGGGAAATCTCAGGTACGTTTGATCCATCCCCTGATTGTTCTCTGATCCTGGTTATTAACGAGGATATGTTCCCGCATACTGAATATGCTTGCCATCCTTTGGTAGGCTGCGTTCCTACATCTTTCCCCGCTGAACACTTTCCTAACATTGTGGTACATGTGCCATTAAATAACGGATACGGCACCGCCAAGGCAGGTGCTGACTCTCCTGGCCTTTCAGGCCATGTCCATGTCGCTGTAGTTAATGCGGATTTTCCAGACGAGAACTGCGAGTCAGTTTTGAGTACGGGTTTACCATAAAACATTAAACACACATTTTATTCATCTGCCGCGGGTAAGGATAAATTTCTCCAATGTTGCTGGATCGACCCCTGGGTCGGGACTGACATTGAGGTTGTATTCAACCGTAGAACCAGGGGGGAATTCGCCGGTTATCAAACTGGAAGACAGCCCAACCAACCGCCCCGTGCTCTTTTCACGCAAACCGATCACCACCAAGATTATCTGCAGCGTTTCGCCCGTATCGTTGACCACCTGCCCCGAGAATGTACTCAGGTATTCGGCGATGTTATCTTCGTCTCCCGTAGTGGACAAAGTATAAGAAGGGGAATCTACCACCCGGGATCCGGCAAGATCCACCTGAATTGACCAATCAACAGCATTTATTGGTCCAATTGATGATATATCATAGGGTGATGACTCGCCGGGAACTAGCGAACTCAAAGGCAGGTTGTAAGCTGCAGCCCCCACAATGAATTGGTTCTGATCATAAAAAGTAGCCAGTAAACGCAGATCTAAAATCTGATCGCTATCATTCTGAATATCCCCCAGTAAGTGGAAATTGCCTGCCGGATCGTTATAGGCTTGATCCAGTTCCGAAAAAGTGACATCAAAATCATCAATAAAAGTTCCCCCTTCCGCAGAAGAATAGATCTCATAATGGTCAACTACCGCTTCCTGCGGATGTCCAAAAATCAAAAATTGAAAAGGGCCCGAACCCCCCGGGGGCAGGTAGCGAGTGCAAACCTGGCAGGTTTCCGTGGTGATGATTTCACCGTCGGCTGAAAAAAGAGCCGCTCTGATTGAATTAATCGCTGCAGGGAGATCATTGGTATTCAGCAACTCTCCAGTGAGAGTGACTATGCCATCGTCGGACGTCGACAGGTTAACCCCACTGGTTTCCAATTGAACAACTTCTTTTTCAATTCTTATGATCTGAAGGACATCTACATCAAATTGGTCCATGGAAGATACCTCAGCCGGCAGGCGGATTCCAAAAGGCTGGGTTTCTCCCGGAGCCAGGCCATCAGGAGCAGGAAAAATAGTCTGGGCGTTAACTGAAGATTCTCCATCATTCAGCAGGCTCAACTCAAGCTCAATCCCGCCAACGGGATAGGCAGCCACGTTGGTTACCAAACCATGGATATTCCAAAGGCCAAATACATCCTGGTAGGCAGCTGTCTTTCCGATTCTGATATCATCACCAGTTGCTTCTGGGAGAGCAGTCTCACTCGAATCCGAGAGGGAAACTTCTCCAGGAGGGTCCGCTACTTCCGAGGATTGATCGGGGGCATCTTTGGGATTCAGGATGTTGCAGGTGATGGAAGGTAAAATCAGGATCAAGATTAAAAACAGGATCAGGTTGTAAGTCCTTTTTTTCATTGTCTCGCTCCTTGTAAGTATCCAGGAATACACATCATTGTAATCGATTAAGGAATAATCTGTTGAGAGAACCAAATCATCCGGACAGGAAATAAAATACTGGTATTGATGGTGTGGATCATAACACCAGCACGTTTGCAGTAAGCCCATCCAACAAAGGACAAGCCCTGATCGATTGCTAAAGGGTTGTTCCATAAGGAAAAAATAAGGGATTCGTTTTCTACATGTTAGTCGTTGACTCAATTAAGATGCATTGGATTATTAACAAAAATAGATAAAGTGTCCCAATTTTTACCCAAGATTTGGTACCATCACCTTTGAATATTCATTTGTTGAATGGAATCTTCCATGGACAAACGCGGGGACTCATAAGCCCTTGGTCGTGGGTTTACCCATTCGGGCACAGGCAAATCCCTCCCTCGCCACTAGTATTTCAATAGACCCCGACTGTACTGCGTACATAATAAAACCCTGCTCAAGATTTCGAGCAGGGTTTTCTGTTTTGGGGACCTATCTTCAGGATGGATTCTGAGCTCAGGCCAGGATTCTGAAAAATATCAGCCTACCAGATTTGATCTTGTTCAGGGGCAAATTCCCGGTTCTTTAAAGGAAGGTTGAAAACCAAAATAGGACCGGCAGGTGCTGTCGACCAGGAAGATGGCTTTTATGGGATATAGGGGGCTTCCCAGATAAGGACTTCCCGCAAGCTCTTCCGTATAACGGTCATTGTAATCAAAATAATCTGGCGCTTTTAATCCCTCGTCTGACCAGACACTCCACATATATCCGCCATCTCCCGTCAAGGATTGGTTAAACGCAATTTGCAGGCTGTTCAACTCTTCAGGATTGCGCCTGGACCAAGCTAAATCAGGGGCTTCTCCCTGGCCGGAATCATAGATCAAAACCTCATATCCAGTTAATTCTGGATCCGATTTATCAGGAGCGAGGGGATTTTCACCGCCGACGTCCCCATCAAGGTCCTGGTAGATTTTTACAGTATCCCTTGTCCAGTCATTGGAGGGGGGAAGGTTGGTTTGAATGTATAAGTCACCCCGGCCGTTTTCATCCAGATCCAGCTCAACCGCATACCGAACATCCCCGCTTTCCGGGAGTTTTTCCACCAAGTAGATGATGATGTAGACCCAATCACCAGTAATCTTCAGATTGGCGCGGATGATATCCAGATATCCCCGGTATTCCATTTCTTCCGAAGTAAATGGACGTTCAAACCGGTTATTGGCAAAATTATCCCCGTAGGTATATCCCTCGTTTGCAAAATCTACTGAGTTATGATCTGTGAGAAAGGTGCTGATGATTTCCCAGGGCTCCCTCGGCGTCGGGGGTATAACCCCAGGATCGAATTCGATTTTTGGCGTGAGTGAAGGTTCCGGAGTGCTGGAGTCCTCTACCAGGAGGACATCCTCTCCGCCTGAATTTGAGGGGTCTTTAGTGGGTTGACCCGCAATGGATGTTTTCCTGGCAGATTCCACTCCGTCCAGCCAGGCCTCTTTGGTCAGCGTAGCCGCTACCCCAGCATAAACAGCATCTTCTACATTAACGGAGCTGCCCCCTCTCGCTCCGCTGCAAGCCGAAATGGCAAAAAAAAGAACAATTATTAACGATGTTACCAACAGGCTGGTTCTGCGCATTAAATATTCCTCCAACAATCTCGGTTAACTACCTAGCACAGTGTACTCAATATTCAGATTATCGTCAACTGGGGAAAACATTTCTTCAGGGTATTACACACCCGATACATGGTTTACCTCAAGGACAGGCGGGGAGACAAATTTTTTATTTTGGCCTTCCCGGTTCGTGAAACTCGTTGGAAATATCAGATCCAAATTCATAATCCGCCCATAATTCGCAGGTTCTATATTAAGTCACTTATGGTAACTTGCAGGGTACACAGAATCGATTTTTGGGACATTTTGATAGACAAACATTTTTTCCACAATCCGTCGTTGTGGCAGTGGCTTCACACCAACCATACCCGGGCAGTTTCTGAACTTGTTCCCCCGTGAAACATAAACCAGGTTCTAAACCAGAAGGAATGTAGCCGTACCAGGCACGACAGGTGCTGTCCACCAAAGCGACGGCCTTTACAGGGTAGCGGTAATTACTTTTGTTCGGACTGCCAGCCTCATCAAAGGTGATATGATCATTAAAATCAAACATGGAGATATCCAGCAGCCCATCTTCCGCCCAGGCGCTCCATAAAAAACCCAGGGTGCCAATTAAGCTGTCCTTAATGGCTAATTGGATCTGATTCTGATTGTTCGGATCCCGTCTCACCCAGGCTAAGTCCGGGTCATCCCCTTCCCCGTTTGAAAAAATAACCCTCTCGTATCCATTCCCCTCCGAAACCGGGTCCTCCATGTAGAGCGGATATAGTCCCCCAATATCTTCATCTTCATCAGTCATCACTGACACGCCATCCGTGGTCCACTCCTTATCGGGTGGTACCAAAGCAATCACCAGGAATTCTCCCCGCCCATCATGATCAAGGTCGATTTCAATCATATAACGTGTGCTGCCCTCCTCCGGCAGATTTCCAATTAATACAAAAGTAAAGTACACCCAGGGATCTGTAACGTGCAGATTCACCCAATAAATATCAAGATAGTCCCGGTATTCCATTGTTATCGGTGTGTAGGGTCGCTCCAACCGATTCCAGGAATAAAAATCACCCTGCGCTGTCTTCTCCTTGGCCAGATCAACCGTGATTAAATCTGCGACAAAAGAAGTGCGGCTGGTAGGCGCACCGGGAATCAATACGTGAAGTGGTTCCGGGGTTAATGTCAGGGTCGGGGTTTCGGTAAAAACTTCAGCCGGAGGCGGTTCTACAGTTTCAACAGCTGCCTCTTTGGCAGTTTCGGTTTGGCGGGCAGAGTTAACACTTCTGCCAAAAGCCTCCTTTGTTAACGTAGCAGCCACGCCTGCCTCAATCTGGTCATCATAAGTATCCGCAGGTTCACTACCACCGACGCAAGCTGAGAGAGAACCAATCAAAATGATCAGCAGAAGACAGAATATTATTGTATGATGAACTGTTTTTTTCATGATCCAATCCCTTAACTCACTCTGATAACCTGATATGTCATTGAGTTTATACGATTGAAGATAGGCTGTCAATAAAAATTTAACTTCTAAACCTCAGGAAATGGTACACTGGAGCCATTAAGATGAAAAAACACACAACGCGTTTTATCCAGGAAAAACTACCAGGCTGGTACGAGGGCAATGCCCGGGACCTTCCCTGGCGAAGGACCAAGGATCCTTACCAAACCTGGGTCTCGGAAATTATGCTTCAACAAACCAGGGTTGAGACTGTTATTCCCTATTTCAAGCGCTGGATGGAAATCTTTCCGACCATTGATTCCCTGGCAAGCGCTGAAGAAGACCAGGTACTATCTACCTGGGAAGGGCTGGGATATTACAACCGGGCCAGAAACCTTCACCGGACTGCCCAAATCCTTAAAAATAATTTTCAGGGTAAGCTGCCCAAGGATCCAGTGTCTCTCCAGAAATTGCCAGGGATCGGGCGCTACACCGCCGGGGCAATCGCGTCGATTGCGTATGGATTGAATGTACCTGTCCTGGATGGAAATGTCCGACGGGTTTTTACCCGCTATTTTAATATCGATACACCCCTACAAACATCTGAAACTGAAACAAAACTCTGGCAAACAGCCCAGGAACTTTTACCTAAGGAAAAAACAGGAGACCATAATCAGGCTTTGATGGAGTTGGGGGCATTAATCTGCCTTCCGAAAAATCCACTCTGTCGAGAATGCCCACTATCTAACGGCTGTCTGGCGAATAAGTTGAATCTGCAAAAAAGCCGCCCGGTTCGAAAAAAGAAATCCCCCCTTCCCCACTTACAGGTAACATCGGCGGTCTTTCAAGAGGGCAACCGGGTTTTGTTGGCGAAACGTCCCCCAGATGGTTTGTTAGGTGGGATGTGGGAATATCCAGGGGGAAAACAGGAATTAAATGAATCCTTACTGGAAACCCTGAAGCGAGAAATCCAGGAAGAGCTAGATGTTGACATCCAGGTAGGACAACCGTTGGGAATATTCCATCATGCCTATACGCATTACAAGGTCACACTGCATGCCTATCATTGTTCCCTGGCCTCCCGGGATATTCAGCTCCACTTTCACACAGCGTATGCCTGGGTCCCACTGGATTCCCTCCCCAACTACCCAATGGGAAAATTAGACCGTCTAATCTCCCAAAAACTCCACTCTATGGCCTAACTAGCCCAGCTGGCGGTAGGCGGTTATTCTCCTGCCCAGGAAGTTTTCCACCTGGATCATATTTAGATCAAATCTCCTTTCCCAAAATCCAAATCTGGGTAAAAACTTGACGAAAATGGCGCCATCTCTGATAATCCACTTAGGTATCCAGGAATTTTACTCCCCCAAAAAAAGGTCCAGACCATGAAAAAGCGCCTTATCCTTTCCCTTCTTCTTACCCTGATTTTTATTTCTGCCTGCGGCGGGCAAAAGCCGGAGACCTCGCCTCCTGGCCAACCTGCCGATAAAACGGAAACCAGACTCGTTTCCGAAACTGAGGCTGCCATTCCTCCCAAAAGCACGGACACTCCGGTCCCTGTTTCCCAGGTGCCCGAAGCCCTGCCCCCTGATCCCCAGTCCGTAAATTTTTCTGCCCTGGACGGACAGCCCCTGCAGGGGAAATTTTTCCCGGCCGCTGTGAATTCGTCGCCAATAATCGTTTTAATGCACTGGTATCCAGGCGATCTGGAGGAATGGACCGAAATCGCCTTCTGGCTCCAGAACCGGGGGCTAAAGGATGATAAAAACGGCGTGCCCTGGAAGGACCCTTCCTGGTTTCCCCCCCTGGGTGAGGATCAAAGTTTTAATGTATTAACCTTCACTTTCAGAAATTGTGGGGGGGGATGCTCAGCGCCAGATCCTGAGGGTTGGCAGCTTGACGCCCGGGCCAGTCTGGAGTTTGCCCGAACGCTGTCCGGTGTAGATCCTGACCGTGTGATAGCCATCGGCGCCAGCATCGGTTCTGATGGCGCCATTGTCGGCTGCGCCGCAGTTCTTGAAGGCGATCCAAATGCCTGCCTGGGGGCGCTGTCACTTTCTCCGGGCAGTTATCTTGGAATTCCCTATCCGGATTTAGTTACCTCTTTAGGCAATTCAGATCCTCCCAGACCTGCCTGGTGTCTTTATGATGAAAATGATGCTGATTCCGCGGTATGTACCCAGGCAAGCGGAGAAAATTACTACCGGGAAAGCTGGAGTGATGGGTACCTGCATGGGATGCACCTGTTAACCCCTAATCTGGCCCCATTGCCCATGGGGCGTATCCTCGAGTTTTTGGATCTGGTGTTGGATAAATAATCTTCTCTACCGCTTTGAATAGAGAGATTCATCCGTCGATCTTCGAGGACAATTTCTGGGTGGATAGCAGCAGGGATCCGGATCAGACAAAATCCAGAGCGAGTTTTTCTGCAAGGGGCGCATAGGCTTCCGGGCGAACTCTCCCTCCCGGGTAAAATACAAATCCAACTTCTTTAGATATCCCATCAGATAAGAAGCTTATCGCAGTACCTTCCCTCAACCGGGATTCATCAGCAGCATTCATTGAGATCAATGCCTGGTCCTCAACCTGGGGAGGAGTACTGGCCCAGATCGTGAAACCTGCTACTCCGCAAACCAATAGAATTATCCCCATCCTGAGAAGTCGTAATAACCTGTCCCTATTTACCAATAGTAATCCCTTTCAGTCATTAATATTTTGGCTTAATGTACTTTCTCTTCGGGATTAGGAATGATCCGGTTTGCGGATGATTTTCTTCCAAGCAAATAGGAGTACACCTGCCATGATCAAGCTGCCCATCACGCCAGGAGCCCAGGTACCCAGGGTCCCAATTAAGAATCCACCCAGGCTAGGAGCAATGACGCGAGTTAAACTTTCCAAGGACGCTGACAATCCCAGAGTCCCCCCGACTTCATCTTTTGATACAACTTTAGTCAACGCGCTGCGCAGGACAGTATTTAAGATACCGCTAGGCAATGCCAAAGGGATCAGGAAAATCAGGAGAAGTATCAGCGAAGGTGTAAAAGCCCAGGCCGCAAGCGCTAGACTCAAAATGCCAGTAGAGATCAATATGATCCATTTTTCTGGAAAACGTTTTGTTATCACGCCTACACCAACTCCCTGGACCAGGGCGATCAATATGCCAACGTAAGCAAGGACATATCCAGTTTGTCTGGCATCAAGTCCTAACCGGTATTGGGCAAATAATGAGAACATGGTTGTGAAAAGGGCGAATGCCAATCCATACCAGAAACTGATGCTTAAAATCGGTCCCACCTCAGGTTTATTTAAGGCTTGCCAGAGAGCTTTGAGAGAAATACGGGGAACCTCTCTTTCAGCGATAGCAGCCCGTTCTTCTTCAGTTAGAGATTCAGGCAGCCATATAGCAACCATTAACAAATTAATAGCAGATAAACCTGCGGCCACAAATGCTGGCACATGTAATCCATAACCACTTAGGAATCCACCTGCAGCCGGACCGATTATAAAACCAAGACCAAAAGCTGCTCCGATCAATCCTAAACCTCGGGCGCGATTTTCTTCCGACGTAACATCCGTTATATACGCCTGGGCAACAGATATATTTCCTCCGGTAAACCCATCTAACGCCCGGCTGAAAAACAATATAGCCAGGATCATTTTAGGCACAGGGCTACCTAACAAACTAGCAATAATCTCACCAGCGGGTTCAGAAACACCAAATAACAAGAATCCTAAAAATGTTCCAAAGATACTAATAAGTAGAATTGGTCGTCGACCGAAACGGTCTGATAACCTGCCCAACAATGGGGCACCAAACAATTGTGTCGCTGCATAAATAGCAGTTAACAAGCCAACTACAACTGGTGTAGCGCCATACTGATCTGCATAAAACGGTAATAAGGGGAGGATTAAACCAAATCCTAACAGATCGATAAACACGATAATAAAGATGTTAAATAAACGTTTCTTTTCCATTAATAACTACGCCTTCCTTGCTTCTTCATTAATTTTTCTATTTGAAATCCAATACGAAAGACTAATTTAAGCTGATGTTAATCAATACACATATTTGAGAAAGATTAATACGAAGTTAATATAATTCACCAAAGATAATTTTAGAAAAAAATCCTCCTAATTAATAATCGTATCCACTCAGTATACCAGTCTGAGTCCAGAAGCTTTTTATTTAAAGAATCAATAATAACATATTATCGCAGCGTTCAATATTCTTCCCGCAGACGGTAAAAGTGTCTTGTTGATATACAACGATGACTCCCCGAAATGACTTGCAAGCACCTTTCCCATACTTTCCAATCCCCTACGCCTCTTCTACGAATAGTTAACATGAAGATAATTTTTCGTAACACCCTGCCCAGTATCGTGTTATAGCATTCAATCTTGGTGCATTAGTTGACCTGGGTCTGCGGAGATTATCAAAACCAAAGACCCAAGCCTCGGGTCAATTAATTTCGCCAATGCCTGGTTTGATTGTTGATGTCCTGGTAAACGAAGGAGACCAGGTTCAAAAAGGAGATACCTTGCTGCTGGGGGAAGCAATAAAAATGCAAATGAAAATCCGCACACCAAGCAGCGGTACGGTCACTAGAATAAACACTTAGGCAGGAAATAAAAGGGACTTTGTTAATTTCCTTGGAAACGGAACATGGTTCAGACGGTTAACAATATATAAAGACCACAGGAAAACTCATGAATTACACAGATATTTTCCCATCCACCAAAACAGTATCCAAGAACGCAAGCCAGATTCTATTAATCGTTGCTTCTTCCTGGCTGATAGCTATTAGTGCCCAATTTTTAATTCATTTACCATTCAGCCCGGTTCCTATTACCGGTCAAACCCTGGTAATTTTGCTGATCGGTGCCATGCTTGGAAAGAGTCGGGGAGCTGCCGCAGTTGCTCTTTATATCACCCAAGGAGCTGCAGGAATCCCGGTTTTTGCAGGCGGAAAGTCCGGCCTGGTGACCTTGCTGGGACCCACCGGCGGTTACCTATTTGGATTTTTTGCCGCTGCATACGTGGTCGGTATCCTAACAGAGCTTCGACATAACAAATCCATTCTGTATTTCGGTTTTTCCTTATTAATCGGAAACCTGATTATCTATACCTTTGGGTTATTCTGGTTGGTCAGGTTTGTTGGAGAACCGCATGCTCTTCAGTTGGGATTATATCCTTTCCTGGTGAGTGATTTCCTCAAGATTTTACTTGGCGCAATGATACTGTTTAGCTGCCAAAAATTCTTGCCAAGACCCGGAACCAGAGGATGAAATCCTGATGAGGTTTTAGTATGTTTCTATAAGCTGAAATCTCAAGGAGAGAGCACAAGATGGAAAATAAATTACTTCAAAAAACACCTGTAGCAATTATTGGTCAAGCCGCCATTTTTGCAAAAGCAGCTACCTTAACTGAATACTGGGATAACATCCTCAACAAAATTGATGGCATCACTGATGTGCCCGATTCCCGGTGGAACATTAATGATTATTATGATCCTGATCCTCAGGCAGTTGATAAAACCTACTGCAAGAAAGGCGGTTTTATACCCGATATTGAATTTGATCCCCTGGAGTTTGGTTTACCACCCAATATCCTTGAAGTGACGGATTCCTCCCAATTATTGGGGCTGGTTGTAGCCAGGGATGCAATGAAGGATGCCGGTTATGGTCAAGACCGGGAGTTTAATCGTGAAGAGACTGGTGTTGTCCTGGGAGTAGCAGGTGGACAGAAACTAATAACAGATTTAAGCGCCCGGCTGCAATATCCGATTTGGCAAAGAGTACTTGAAAGCAGCGGTGTTTCTGAAAAAGACACAGAAATTATTATTGAAAAGATAAAACTCGCTTATGCTCCCTGGAACGAAAACGCATTCCCGGGTTTACTCGGAAATGTTATTGCCGGCCGGATAGCCAATCGCCTTGATTTAGGAGGAATGAATACGGTTGTTGACGCCGCCTGTGCAAGCAGTCTGGCGGCAGTTAAAACCGCCGTCAGCGAGCTTGTAGAAGGTCGAGCAGAAATGATGATTACCGGTGGAGTTGACGCGGACAACTCACCTTTTACCTATCTGTGTTTTAGTAAAACACCTGCATTTTCTCCCTCCCAGAAGATCCGCCCCTTTGATGAGCAATCTGACGGGATGTTGATTGGAGAGGGATTGGGCATGATGGTTTTAAAACGATTAGAAGACGCAGAAAGGGATGGTGACCGAATCTATGCCATTATACGAGGAATAGGCAGTTCCAGTGATGGACGCTATAAGAGCATCTATGCTCCCCGGCCTTCTGGTCAATCCCTGGCAATCGAGCGCGCCTATAACGAAGCCGGATTCCCTCCCCAGTCAATCGGTTTGCTCGAAGCCCATGGGACAGGAACAAAAGCCGGAGATCCAGCTGAGTTTAATGGATTAAGCAATGTTTTTGGAACTCCCAATGGTCAAAAACAGTCCATTGCTATCGGATCAGTGAAATCCCAGATTGGGCATACCAAAGCTGCCGCAGGTGCTGCTGGCATGATCAAGGTCGCTCTGGCACTGCATCAGAAAGTATTACCTCCAACAATTAATGTTGAAAAGCCTTCACCTGCCCTCGGGATTGAAGAATCATATTTTTATGTCAATTCAGAATCGAGACCCTGGTTTTCCTCCGGAATCGATAATCCAAGAAGGGCAGCTGTAAGTGCGTTTGGTTTTGGAGGTACAAACTTCCATGTAGTCTTAGAGGAGTATCACCCTGAGAACGTTATGAACTCGCGCTTGAATAGCGTAAGTCAACCAATTCTGATCAATGCCAAATCAGTAGACGCTTTAATTAAAGAAATTCAGAACACCCTAACCTCATTATCCGGAAATGATGGGCTGACAATCTATCAAGATTTAATCGATCGCTCAAAGCAATCCTTACCTCCAAAAAACCACCCCCGGGTAGGATTTGTGGTTGATTCCTTATCAGAAACTCAAAAATATCTTGAGACTGTAATCAGCTTATTACAAAAACAACCTGAAGCAGAAGCCTGGGATCATCCCTGGGGGATTACTTATCGTGTGAAAGGAATCCCAGATGATTATAAAGTCGTGGCACTTTTTCCAGGCCAGGGTTCCCAATACTTAAATATGGCCAGGGAAATATCCATTAACTTCCCGCCTCTTCGAGAAGCGTTTGAAACCATGAATGAGTTATTTATTCAGGAGGAGCAGATTCCTCTATCGCAGGTTGTGTACCCCATTCCCGGCTTTAATGAAGAAACAACATCAGATCAAGGCGCCAAATTACGAGAAACCGATTTTGCACAGGGTGCTATTGGTACTGTCAGCTTTGGGATATATAAAATCCTCCAACAAGCTGGTTTTCAACCGGATTTCGCTGCCGGGCATAGTTTTGGGGAATTAACCGCTCTCTGGGCAGGTGGGGTTTTATCAGATGAATCCTTTTTACGGTTGGTAAAAGCACGGGGGAAAGCAATGCGTCCTCCGGATGACGATACCTTTGATGCTGGTACGATGGCAGCGGTTAAAGGTCCATTGCCTGAGATCAAGGGAGCCATTCAATCCCTGCCTGATGTGGTGATCGCCAATGAAAACTCCCCCTCCCAGATCGTCCTGGCGGGCCCCAAAGATGCCATTAATCAAGCAGATACCCAATTGACAAAAAAGGGATTTAAAGTCACCCAACTTCCTGTATCAGCAGCGTTTCATACCTCTCTGGTTGAGCATGCCTCCCAGCCATTTTCAGAAGCAGTCAAGCAGGAATCTTTCCAGAAACCAGGGTTGCCGGTTTTTTCTAACACGACAGGAAAAAAGTATCCAAAGGATCAGAAAAAATGTAAGGAAATACTTTCTGGTCATATCCTGCATCCGGTTGTTTTTAAGACACAGATTGAACAAATCTACCAGGCTGGAGGGCGAATATTTGTAGAAATTGGACCCAGGCAAATATTAAGTAGCCTGGTCAATGACATACTCGATGGACAAATACACACAACAATCGCGGTAAACCCAAGTCGGGATAAGTCAAGCGATCGACAGCTTCGGGAAGCCGCAGTTAAATTACAGGTATTGGGACTGCCACTGAAGGATATCGATCCCTATCAGCGCAGGCTCGCTTCAGTTTAAACAGGCACAAATAATTGTGGGGGAAGGAAAATCTTATGTCAAATTTAATCATTCACTTAAACGGAAGTAATCAAATCAGCAAGGAACGCGAACAAGCATTCCAAGATGCGTTAGATGAAAATCACCAGATTGAATGCGCTGACGAAGGGCAGAACCCAGTCCATAACAATGCAAAAATCTCCTTGACAAACGATCAATCACCGAGCGGACAGCCGGACACACCAACATCGACTAAGGTTGATACCAATGGGAATGGGCACCATGTCTCCCCAGATTTCATTAATACGATTGAGATGGGTTTAAACCATTCCTTTGCGCATCAAACCCGAACAATGGAAGTCCATCAGCAATATTTAACACAACAAAATGAGGATGCTCAGTTAATAACAGCTGCCATCAATCAGCAAGGCAAAGTGTTGGAAAATGAACACGGACCCATAACACAAGGATTATTGGATACTTTACAACGCGGATTGGAAAAATTTTATCTGATTCGCGAAAAAGGTATGGAAATCCATCAGAAATTCCTAAATCAGCAAGCTGATTATTCCGAGCGCTATATAAGCATTCTTGAAAAGCAGCATATCTTGATTGAAAATGGAACTGGTCAGGTTGACACTCCAGAACAAAGTACAACACAATCCAAACCTGAACCCATCTCAACGGCTGCCAAGCTGGACATTTCAAGCGAAGAGCCAGTGGTTTACGTTCAAGAAGATATACAAGTGTCATCCGATGAAGATTCCAAAGCTTCAAACCTGGTGATAGATCAAGAATTATCTCCGGAAATACTCGCTACTGCGTTATTACGGATTGTCGGTGAAAAAACCGGCTACCCGCCAGAGATGCTCGAATTATCCATGGACCTTGAAGCTGATCTCGGGATTGATTCCATTAAACGGGTCGAGATTCTGGGAGCCCTGGAAGATGAATTCCCCACCCTTCCACCCGCAGATCCAGAAATTCTTGCCCAAACTCGAACATTATCTGAAATCGCAGACTACATGAATGCTGAAGCAGGACAGATCACATCAAATCCACCAGCAGTTGGCGAGTCAACTCCTGTTGATTTATCCAACACTGATGAATCACCTCCAGGGAACGAAAAAAATGAGGATCAGTCCCTCATGTCACCGGGTGGAAATTTTTCACTAGAAGAACTGACTGGAATATTATTGGAAATCGTGGCTGAAAAAACCGGGTACCCAGTTGATATGCTTGAACCTGGTATGGATATGGAAGCAGATTTAGGGATTGATTCAATTAAGCGGGTTGAAATCCTGGGTGCTATGGAAGAACAGGTGCCAGGATTACCCCCAGTGGAAGCGGAAGTCCTTTCCGAGCTGAGAACTTTGGGGCAAATTGTAGAAATCATGGGAAACAATCAAATACAAGAGAAGAATTCCCCAGCCGAGGGAAATGGGGTCAAAAAAAAAGTTGATCCATCCCATTTAGAAAAAACTTCAGTTAAACTGATTTCCCTTCCAAAACCAGATCACCTGGATTTTCCTGGTAATCAGGATCACCCTGTTCTTGTTACGGATGACGGGACTGAGTTAACCTCCCAGTTCGTTTCTACTCTACTCCAAGAAGGGTGGAAAGTGATCCTTTGGTCATTTCATGATAGTTTGATACCAGTAAATAAACGTGATTTTCCCAAAGAGGTTTATCAAATTCAGCAGAGGGAGCCTACCCTTGATTCCATAACCTCGCTAATGAACGAGGTGCGAGACAAATTTGGATCTCTCTCTGGATTTATTCATCTTCACCCTCTAGCATCCGGAGGGGAGGTTTTTCCCCAAACTGAGAGCGATATCATCAAACAGATCTTCTTCCTGGCCGGTGCCATTAAGAACGATCTTTATCTTGGAAAGACAGAGAGTCGATCATTATTCCTGACAGTCACTCGGATCGATGGCCGATTAGGGTTGGAAGATCATCAGGTTTTTCAGGAAAGCAGCGGCTTTAGCGGATTAGTCAAAACCCTACACAAGGAATGGCCGCCTGTCTTCTGCCGGTCATTGGACCTAAGCCCAGAGCTATCACAAGAACAGCAGGTTATTTCTATTTTAGAGGAAATGCATGATCCGGATCGGGGAATAGTTGAAGTAGGCTTAGGATCTCAGGATCGTGTGACAATCTCACGGAAACAGCAGGGTTAATCATGGAACAAAATGTATACAAAATCCCCTCTCAGGAAACACACTTCCTTGTCAGCGGAGGAGGAAAAGGGATCACTGCAGAATGTGCTGTCGCGTTGGCGAGAACGTTTCATTCCAGTTTTACTTTGATCGGTAGTTCTCAATTACTTAATGCAGAACCTGATTGGGCTCTTGGGCAGGATCAAGAAGAAGACCTGAAAAAAGCCCTCCTCCATTTCTATCAAACCAAAGATATTAAATTATCTCCCAAAGAAATGGATCGTGAGCTCCGCCAGGTTTTATCAAGCAGGGAGATTCGTAGAACAATCAACCGGATTTCAGAAGCTGGCGGAAAAGCCCACTATCTACAAGCTGATATCACTGACCTTAAAGAGCTGGAAAAACAACTGGATCCGTACCTGTCCAATATTAACGCCTTGGTCCATGGGGCTGGCGCGCTAGCAGATAAACATATTGAGGATAAACAAGAAGCAGACTATGAACTTGTCTACGGAGTAAAAGTTACGGGACTTAAAAATATATTGAGTCTTTTATCCCCAACACAATTAGATTCTATTGTTCTGTTTTCTTCCGTAGCAGGTTATTATGGGAATCCCGGTCAGGCTGATTATAGTCTCAGTAATGAAATCCTCAATAAATACGCTCATCATATAAATCAGATTCATCCATCATGCCGAATCCTGGCGATAAACTGGGGCCCTTGGGATGGTGGAATGGTCTCACCTCAATTAAAAAGGATCCTGACTAAAAAGAATATCCGTTTGATCTCAGTAGAGGAAGGGACCGATACCCTGATTGAATTGCTTTCTACTCCAGACCATCAACCCCAATGGGTTGTTGGCAACCCAATGCCCCTGCCTGCTACTCCCATTTCTGATGAATTAAGAACATTTCGGATTTCCCGGCAGTTAACGTTGGAAGCCAATCCATTCCTCGAAGATCATGTAATTGGCGGACAAGCTGTCCTTCCAACGGTTTGTGCTGTTGGCTGGTTTGTGAACAGCTGCGAAAAGCTGTATCCAGGTTTCCAATTCTATTCCATTAAGGATTACCGTGTTTTTAAAGGGATAGTATTTGATCAAACCCTTGCCGATGAGTATCTTTTGGAACTAGATGAAATTCAGAAATCCAAAGATGTTTTACTATTCCAGGGAAAAATTAGCAGTGAATTCCCACAAGGTAAGATAAGAAATCATTACCAGACTCAAGTAGAACTCAGAAAAAATATTCCTGAAAGACCCCGCCTGGAAGATTTTGATATTACCCCGGATAATTCTCTGGATGGAGAACTTTTTTACCGAGAAAAGATTCTTTTTCATGGACCTAGATTTCAAGGTGTCAAGGAGGTTCTGAATCTCACACCGAACGGGTTAACCACCAGATGCAGGCTTAACTTTATTCCGCCTGAAGAGCAAGGACAATTCCCGGTTAGTTCATTTAACCCATATCTGGCAGATGTCCATCTGCAGAGTTTGCTGCTCTGGGCAAACGCTCAAATCAACTCTATCGGGCTACCTTTAAGCATCGCTGGTGGAACTCAATATCAACCCATTTCGTTTGATACCACAACCTATGCAACGATGCGTGTGAAATCCAGTTCAAATCACAAACTAGTCGCTGATGTCATCAGCCATGACGAAGCTGGTCAGATCTTCAGTAAAGTAACAGATGCAGAAATAACTCTGAATGATAAATTATTTGACTTATTCAAGAATAATAAATTGGTGAAGGAACAGGTATGAGTTTAAGTATCATCGGTATGGAGATTTCTTACCGTTCTTGTTCCTCACTTAAATCGCTGGAAAGAACCCTCTATTCCCAAAATCCCGTTCAGGAAAAGGAACCCTTCAATCCTGAAGAAGTTGTTGCAGGAGCGATTGGGGATGCAGCGCTGGATGGGGATTTCCAATACGGCATGATGCTCAATGATCACCCCCGAATTAGGGGTTTTTCCCCCAAGGGAATCCCGGATATCACTCCCATTGGAATGGTGGAATCTGGTCCAGGGTCAATTTTCCAGTCAATCAACTTCGTTGATGGCTGGATCCAGGAAAATTCAAACCGGATTGTGCTCCTCATCAACACCACGGAGACAGGAACGGGCAGTATACTTCTGGCTCATCCATCCCGGAAACTCCCTGCTTATGCCTTGATAGAAACCTCTTTAGGTAAGCAAACAGGAAATGGCAGGCTTGACTCGACGCAAATAATTTCGGGACCATCCAATGCGGGATATGTGGAATTCCTTCAAAGTATTCAAGGGATCAATCAGCAGGAATTTCACGAGTTATGCAATCTGTTCCCAACAAGGGATCAAGAAATAGCCCTGGGCAGTATCATATCTCAGATTCCGGACAAGAGTGGATTGACGGCGATTATTCATACATCACTAATTATCAACCGGAGAACATTTCCATTTTCTGCGGAGCAACTGGGGGATAACGTTGCCAAAGCAATAAACCAGATTCCTTTTTTTCTTGATGATAAGAACAGGCCGTGGCTGAGCCATGGTGAAGGGCATCAAAGGTCCGCTTTGGTAGTAAATCCGGGAATCTCGAGCGAGAGATGGGAAACCCTGCTTCTATTGGAACCCGATCAACCAAAAATTCTCCCCTCAGTCCGGCCTACCCTTAAAGGGATTGAACCCATCCTGGTGCCAATTAAAGGAAAGTCACAGGCAGATCTGCTGGAAGAATTACAAGCTTTCGAAGCAGATCTTTTAGGCTCAACCGACCTTCAAAATCTCGCCAATAATGCCTATGCGAAGACGGTTTCACAGCAAACACCTCATCACGTCTGCTCACTAATTGGATCCACCCGGGAGGACTTTCAAAAAGAACTCACCCACGCCAAGACAGGGATCCCGAAGGCGATGCTGTCCCAGAAACCCTGGACCAGCCCCAAAGGCAGCTATTTTACTTCCCGTCCCTTGGGAGATCAGGGATTGGCGTTTGTGTATCCCGGGGCTTTTAACTCCTACCCTGGCATGGCCAGGGATCTATTCGGATACTTTCCTGCACTCCATGACCTGGTGAGAAAAACTATCCATAACATCAGCCAATCCCTGGCGGTGGATTTTCTATACCCTAAAAACGTTGTTTTAAATAACAACTCCCAGCAGGATACACATGCCCAAGATTTCTTTAATCATCCAATTGAATTGATTGAATCGGGGATCAGTCTTAGCGTTCTGCACACAATCATCCTCAAGGATATATTTGGCGTCTCCCCTGATACTGCTTTTGGGTATAGCCTGGGAGAAAGCAGCATGCTGTGGGCAAATGGTGTTTGGCAAAATGAGGAAGAAAGCAGCGCTAAGTGGCGGAATTCAGATCTGTTTAAGACACAGCTATTTGGACCTATGGATTCTGTCCGCTCCTATTGGAATGAAGATCAGTTAGAGGAAGAGTTCTGGGGATCCTATATCCTCAAGGCACCTTTAGGAACAGTAAAATCTATCCTGGCAGATGAACCTCAGGTATTTCTGACAATCATTAACACATCTGACGAAGTTGTTATTGCTGGAAAACAAATTGCTTGCCAAAGAGTGATCTCAAAACTTGCCTGCCACGCACTGCCGATGCCATTTAATGCCGCAATCCATAATCCTGCCATTCACTCCAGTTATCCGGATTTTATCGAGCTTTATACTCATCCGATCCAGGAGGAGAGCCAAATACAATTCCTATCCGCGGCTGAATACAAACAACTGTCGCTCACTAAAGAAGCTCTGGCCAAATCCATGGCAAAAATGACCTGTAATCCAGTTGATTTTCCCAAACTGGTTGAGAAAGCCTACCAGAATGGAGTCCGGTTATTTATTGAAGTGGGTCCCCAAAAAACTTGCTCTCGTTGGATTGAAAAAATACTCAAATCTCAACCTCATGGGGTAATTCCTATCAATAAAAAACAGCAGCCAGATTATGACGGCGTCTTAAAAGTTATCAGCATGTTATTAAGTCATCACGTACCCCTTAATTTAACTCATCTATATCCTGGAGTACTCAAGGAATCTCAGGTTTATCCTCGCAGAAACGACAGTGGTTCAACTCAGGCAGAGGCAGGGCTGGATCTAAAAGATAATCTACCCAGAATCCAAAAATCACTCCATCATCAAGTTTCTGTACCACTAAACAAACCAATTCCAGTGGCTCTTGAAACAATGGTTCTTGAGAATCTAACCAAACTCTCCACAGATTTAACCCAAAGCCATCAGGCATACCTCCGGAATCAGCAAATCTTAAACCGAAATATTGGTAAAATCCTCCAGCTCCAATTGGAAAATCAAGATACTCAAACTACCCTGGATAGAAAACCTGATTCACTTTTCTCAACTGAACAGATAATTGCTTTTACAATTGGAGATCATCAGATTTGTTTTGGATCTACTTTTGCGGAATTTGGCGATCGCCGCATACCCCGGCTGCCCAATGGAGAATTACGCTTCATCGACCGGGTGATGGAAATTCAAGGTCAGCCCGAGGAAGTGATCAATGGATCCAGCCTAATAAGTGAATTGGATCTTCCTACAAAAGACTGGTACCTACAAAATGAAGGGTCTCCTCTGCCACATGTCGCCATAATGGAGTCAGCTTTACAGCCTTGTGGTTTTTTATCTGCCTATATGGGAAGCATAAAAAACAAGGGGGATCTCGATTTGTACTTCCGAAATCTTGATGGTGAAGGAACCCTCTTGATGTGGCCTGACCTTATTGGTGAAACGATAACAAACAGGGTTGAATTACTTTCTTCCAGTACTTTACAGAATGTAATTATTCAGGAGTACTCGTTTGAACTCTCTGTTAAAGGGATTTTATTTTTTAGCGGAACATCGTCCTTCGGTTATTTTTCAAAGCCTATGTTAGATAAACAGGCTGGATTGAATACTGATCCCAATTCAGCACCCTGGCAATACACCAATCAGGATTCAGGGCGCTGGACAGAGTCAGAAAATACACCGCTGGCAGCTCAATCAGCAGAAAAACCACACCTGCCAAATATCAAACAGGTCTGGTTTTCACCACGTGGTGGTTTTCACAAGAAAGGATACCTTTATTTTAGACAAGCCATTCCCCCATCTTCATGGTTTTACCGGGCTCACTTTTATCAGGACCCGGTCATGCCCGGATCGCTGGGTGTTGAAACGATGTCCCAGGCATTAATGAAATATGCTGCTTTATGGGATATTCCGGAAGCCCAGCAATGGAGGATAAAACCAGGTCAAAAAACTTCCTGGAAATATCGGGGACAAATTATCCGCGCTGTTAATCAAATCGAAATCGAGCTTCATGTCAAGAGCGTAACAGCGGGAGATCAGGGTTGGGAGATAATTGCTGATGGAGATCTCTGGAATGGTGAGGTACGAATCTATCATATTAAAGATCTTGCCCTGGAATCATATTAATTTAGGAGTACCACAAAACGCATGCAGACACTATCTCAAATACGATCGCTGAAACCAATAGGGTTCTGGGTAAGTACTGAATCAGAAATCACTACTGACCCCAATAAAATCAGGGATATTTTAAAAGACCTGGATTCCTCATTTTATCTGCTCGACTATAAAAACAAGGTTGGCGTTGTACGAGGCAATAAAGATGTATACCTAAGTGAGGATCAATCAGGCATTCCAGTGTATACAAGCATCAGGCCGATTTCTCCAGCCAACTTTGGAAACCCGAAATTTCAGGAAACCTATGGCGTGTTAAATTCCTACATGGCTGGATCAATGGCCAACGCAATTTCGAATGAACTTTTTGTTACAGAGTTAGGAAAATCTGGGTTTTTGGCATCTTTTGGAGCTGGAGGAGTAGCTCCAAATCGCCTCAGAAAGGCAATTTCCACCATTCAAAATCAACTACCTCAGGGACCTTATGCATTTAATCTCATCCACAGCCCTCAAGAACCCGCTATGGAACAAAAGGCCGTAGATTTATATCTTGAACACCAGGTCCGGACAATTGAAGCTTCTGCTTTTCTCCGATTAACCCCCACACTGGTGGAATACCGCGCTGCAGGATTAAACCGTGACCAGGAAGGCAATCCAGTAATCGAGAATAAAATCATCGCAAAAGTATCCAGGCGAGAAGTAGCAATTCATTTTCTAAATCCCCCTCCCAAAAAAATGCTCCGACCGTTAGTGGACCAGGGTAAGATCACCCCCCAGCAGGCTGAATTAGCGGAAAAACTACCCCTGGCTGATGACATCACAGTTGAAGGGGATTCAGGCGGTCATACGGACAATCGGCCTTTGACTGCTCTTCTACCATCTATAATTTCCTTTAGGGATGAGACCCAAGTTCTACACAAATATTCATCACCAGTGCGTATTGGCGCTGGAGGGGGCATCGGTACACCTTCATCCGTTCTTGGAGCATTCTCAATGGGCGCGGAGTACGTGGTCACAGGGTCAATCAACCAGAGCTGTGTTGAAGCTGGTACATCGACCCACGTCAAGAATTCGCTGGCACAAGCTTCAGCCACAGATATGATTATGGCTCCTTCAGCTGATATGTTTGAAATGGGGGTTAAGGTTCAAGTGCTAAAACGAGGAACGATGTTCCCAATGCGGGCTCAAAAATTATTTGATATTTACTTATCCCATCAGGGCATAGAAGAGATTAACCCACAAACCAGGCAAGAATTAGAAGAGAAAATATTCCAAAAGAGTCTGGATGATATTTGGGAAGAATGTGTCAGATTCTTTACTGACCGGGACCCCTCTCAGCTTGAAAGAGCTGAGGGAAATCCAAAAAGAAAAATGGCCTTAATCTTCCGCTGGTATCTTGGCCTGGCAACCCACTGGGGAATTCAGGGGGTACCTGAACGTGCTCTAGATTATCAAGTCTGGTGCGGTCCAGCAATGGGTGCGTTTAATGAGTGGGCCCGGGGAACAAGATTTGAGAACCCTGAGGGGCGTCAAGTGGTAATGGTGGCTGAAGGACTGTTGTCGGAAGCAGCTTACCTATACCGGTTATGGCAATTGAAAATACAGGGTTTCGTTGTCCCACCCTCATGGAACAGGTATCTGTATTAAAATGAATCTTGGTAGTCCACTAATAAAGAAAGGGATCATACATATCTGGTACTCGCCAATCAGCCTTTGGAGAACTCTGGTTAAAGAGTTAAAGACTTTATTATCGGTGGAAGAGATCCTTCGAAGTGAAAATCTGGTCTTCAGGGAACGCCGGGAAGATTACATCATCAGCAGGGGATTATTGCGGAAAATTCTCGCTCAATATCTGGAACTAGCTCCTGATCGTATCTCAATCAAGATTAATCCATCGGGGAAACCCTATCTTCCCGGTTCTGCGTACAACTTTAATCTTTCTCATTCTAAAGATTTTTTCCTGTGCGGGATTACCCAGGATACTCCAATCGGAGTTGATCTTCAGCATATTTATCCAATCTCCAACATGGAGACTTTAATTAGAAGTTATTTCAGCCCCGAAGAGCAGCAAATAATCAAAGATGCAGCGGAAAATCAAATCAAGGATTTATTTTTTTTAATTTGGTCTGCAAAAGAAGCCTTCTTGAAAGGAACCGGGGAAGGTTTCCGTCGATCAGCTGGCAGCTTCACAGTTTGTCAGAAAGACAACGGCCTGCTCTCCTTAAAGGTAAAAGAGGGACTATTTCCAAATCTTTCCAGAGACTGGAATATCCAGGAAATTCAGCTCTCGCCCGAATACAAAGCCGCCCTGGCAATAAAAGGAGATATTGTTCATATTGAAACTAATTCCTTTCTACCAGAATAAGTCTTTAGGTATCAAACTACACTCCCCTATCGGCTATTTCAAGCAAGGATCTACTCCCTTGTAGGATTATCAATTTTCTACCAACTAACCGACTTGACAGGCAAATACGGATATGTGATAATCGTTTTGCTCCTTGGCCTGCCCCCCTCAGGTCAAGGGGTTTTTTTATGGGGAGAATCAGCTACAATACAGGCAGAAACACCATTTTTTTTCACTCCGCCGAGGAGGTATGTATGTGCGGCCGATTTACACTGACGGTTTCCCCGGATGAACTGCAAGCTGCTTTCCCTAACTTCCATATCCCCCACGATATCCCTCCCAGCTATAATATCGCCCCCTCTCAACCCATACCCGTCGTGGCAAATGATGGAAAAAATGCCCTCGATTTTTTCCGCTGGGGGTTAATTCCTTCCTGGACAAAAGAAGATAAACTGGGCAAATTTAATTTAATCAACGCCCGGTCTGAAACGGTGGCTGAAAAAGCTTCCTTTAAAACAAGCTTCCGCCGCCGCCGTTGTTTGATCTTAACTGATGGTTTTTTTGAATGGAGTAAATCAATCTCAGGAAAGGGGAAAACCCCGTACTACATCACCCTGAAGGACCAGTCTCCCTTTGCATTTGCCGGCCTCTGGGATATCTGGTATTCACCTGAAGGAGATCCTCTTAAATCCGCCTGCATTCTCACGACAACTGCCAACGACCTGGTAAAACCAATCCATGACCGGATGCCAGTGATTATCCCGTCCGAGAAGTATGCTGATTGGTTAAAACCGGCAGAAGGACAACCGGAGGAATTTCAGCCCCTTTTAGTCCCCTATCCCCCAGAAAGCATGCAAGCCTATCCGGTATCAACTTATGTCAACTCACCTAAAAATAATTCTCCCCAATGCATCCAGGGCAGCACACTGTTATGATCCTTCCCCCTAAAGATTTTTTAACCCATTCCATGCGCGAAAAATCCTGGGGAATCAAAGCAGCCAGGATTCTTTCCGCCGCTCTGGCAGCTGTGGAACCCGGAAAAGCTGTAAAGAAATTTTTAATCAAGAATGGAAACCAACTCACTATTGGAGAGGAAGTCCTTAATCCAAAGGATTTCAACCGGATATTCCTGATCGGAGTCGGAAAAGCCGCTTTCCCAATGTGTAGTGCTGCGGCGGATATTCTGGCAGAAGACCTGACTCGGGGATTTATTCTTACAAAACCCGGATCATATCAACTGCCGGACAGTTATGCTGAGACATTTGAATTGTTATATGGCGGACATCCGCTTCCCAATCCGGACAGTATCAAGTCCACAAAAAGGATTACTGACCAGCTGATAAATTTGACCACAAATGACCTGGTAATCCTGCTTTTATCAGGGGGTGGGTCTGCCCTTTTTTGCGCGCCTTCCCCAGGAATATCGCTGGATGACCTGATTAAAACAACACAGTGCCTGTTAGCTTCCGGTGCCGATATCAAGGAAATCAATACCCTCAGAAAACATATCTCCGAAGTGAAAGGCGGTCAGCTGGCCAGGAAAACAGGGCCGGCGAAAACCGTCACCCTGATCCTTTCAGATGTCATGGGTGACCCTCTGGATATGATTGCCTCCGGTCCCACGGTTCCCGATCCATCCACATTCCAAAATGCATTGGATGTCATTCAAAAATATGATCTTCAAAACACTTTGCCCCTTCCGGTCATAGAGCGTATATCATCGGGATGCAAGGGAGCTCATCCAGAAACGCCTAAACCCGGAGATCCGGTTTTTACTAACACAAGTCAGCATATCATCGGCAATAACCTGGACGCTGTCCAGGCTGGTCTCCATCAAGCTGAGCGGGAAGGGTTTAACGCCGGTATCCTACCTGATGTTTTAGATGGAGAAGCCCATCTAGTGGGAGCGAAACTGGGGGAATTTTTGTGCAGGATGGCAAGGGAGGAAAAACCCCTCCCCCGTCCTGCCTGTTTGATTGGGGGCGGAGAAACTACTGTCACCTTACCAACCGACGGTGAAGTTGGCAGGGGAGGAAGAAACCTGGAAACCGCGCTTGGCGCAGTACAGCTCCTGAATGGTCTTCCGAATGGGGCGATAATCACCCTGGCTACTGACGGAGAAGATGGGGTAACGGATGCTGCTGGCGCTGTTGTAACCGGTGATAGCTTCTCCAGAAGTCAAAACCTCCAAGTGGACTCTGAATACTGCCTCCAGGATCACAATTCCTATTTCTTTTTCAAGGCGCTGGATGATTTGCTGCTGATTGGACAAACACAAACCAATGTTAATGATCTTTGTTTTTTATTCACATTTTAAAAGAAATCTATGGATACAAACAAACCTTTTGTTCTAGTGACACACGAACTACCTCAAAACTGGGTGGGAGACTTATTAAATGAGTACCAGGTCATAACCGGTGAGAAAGACCAGCGGGGAGTGGACTCTACCCTCACACAATACCTGGACTGGGCTGAAGGTATCCTGTGCCTATTGGATGATCCAATCCCGGCTGAACTTCTGGAAAAAGCGCCCCATCTGAAAGTTGTCAGCAATATGGCTGTTGGTGTAGACAACATTGATGTAGCTGCCTGTTCCCGCCTGGGAATAGCGGTGGGGCATACACCCGGTGTTTTAACAGAAGGGACTGCGGATTTAACCCTGGCGCTGCTGTTAGCTGTAGCGCGAAATCTTCCGCTGGCAAGTGAGGATGCCCGGCGGGGACGCTGGTCCAATTGGGATCCTACCGGGTGGCTGGGGGTGGACCTCAAGGATGCAGTTGTTGGTATTGTTGGAATGGGAAAAATCGGGACCGCCGTCGCCGAACGAGTTTCCGCCTTTGGCGCCAAGATAATTTTTACCAATCGGGGCCGGCAGCCCGAGATAGAAAACCGTTTTAATGCAACCCAGGTCAGCCTGGATGAAAATCTGCAATTCAGCGATATCCTCTGTCTGCATGTTCCCCTGACAGAAGATACAAAGAAGCTGATCAATGAGGCAGCTCTGAAAAAAATGAAACCATCAGCAATCTTGATTAATGCCGCCCGGGGCGGGGTAGTAGACACCCAGGCTCTCACGCAGGCTTTAAAACAGGGTGTCATCCGGGCAGCTGGACTTGATGTAACTGATCCGGAACCGCTACCGCCTGGTCATCCCCTGTACTCGCTGGAAAATTGCCTGATCACACCCCACATCGGTTCCGCAACTTTTAACATCCGGAAAATCATGGCTAGAATCGCTCTTGGTAATTTGACCGCTGGCATTAAGGGAAATCCCCTGCTCCATTGTGTTAATCCAGAAGTCTATAGCAGATGGAAAGGGAAATAATTAACATCCCTCCCGAGCGATAAGACAAGTAAATTAATAAACAAATTAATTATCAATTCTCCATGTAAAGATAATAATAACCTGCGTTTATTTTTGTTATCCACAATAGACCATAATCCTTGCAGAAAAAAATCTCCGGCATTTTTCTTAAAATCCTTTAAACTTACCCTAGAATTTGAGACAAGATATGCTACACTATAGGAAATTTTTTTATCAAAAAAGAGGAGTTATTTTTGATAGATATTAACGGTCAGCGGGTTCATGTCAGTGTCAATATCGAAGGAAATACGACCTCCTCATACCTTGCTGAACTGGGAAATATTTACGGAGCCGAGCATGTGCTGGTTTACCAATTGTCCCAGAAGATATTTCTCCGTTTGAGTGATATTCCTATCAAGCCTGCCCAATCCCTTTTAAAAATGGGAAAAGAATTATTAGAGAGCACTCCTTTCTTTAATAACAATTCATCCCTTGAGACGAATAATTCCCAGGTTGAGAATACAAAATTTACACGGAAAGAATTGCCAATGGACACAGCCGCTGTTCATGGTTTCTTCACGCCAAGTCTCTTTAAAGGTGTATTAGAAAATCCATTTATCAGCATCCTCCTTAATAATCCGCTGGAAAGGATGATCACGCTGTATGAAGAATGGACCGATTCCAAGGGGGAAGTAGATTGGCGAGTCAGTATCCCATTTGATAAAAGAATCACTTTTGTTAATTTTGCCCTTCAGGACAGATTTAATAATTATCAATCGAGATGCCTTGGAAACAGACGTCTGGGAGACTACGACCTGGTGGGTGTTGCTGAATGTCAGGCGGGGTTCATCGCCCAGTTAAAAAATAAAGATTGGACTGGTTATTTAAAACAAAAACCAACCCAAATACATTTGGATCGGCCAAAATACAAGAACCTGGGCATAACCCCTGATTTCCTGGATGAATTTGAGGAATTAAATCATATAGATTATGCCATTTACCTGCAGGCAAAAGAATATATGGGTTTATGTTAGGTTTTAGTGTCACCCGGACCCGGAAAAAGAAGAACCGCTGTTAATCAGCGGTTCTTTTTTTCTGGTCGGGGCGGTCGGATTCGAACCGACGGCCTTTGCAACCCCATTGCAACGCGCTAGCCGGACTGCGCCACGCCCCGGACGACATGCATTATAAAACCTTCCCTATGATCTGGCAAGATATCTCCCCTAAAGGAAATCCTCAGCCGGATATCGGGAAATGATATACCTGCCAGCGTTTATAAATTTCAGCGCCCAGCTTTTCTGCCGTCAAAACTGAAGTGGGGTTGTCAGCGCTGGTTATGGACATATCGATCCATCGGTAACCTTGCTCCCGTGCCCTGTGATACATCTCCTCCATAAGCAAGACCACAACACCCCTGTTCCAGTACTCGGGCAGCACCAGCACACTCTTGGCTGTCAGCCATTCAGGCTTTCGCATCTTCATTAACCAGAGCAACTGGAGGTAGTTCCAGGGATATCTTAATCCATTTACATCAATAAATATTTCATTCAGGTTCGGTATCCCGGGTAAAAATCCTACTGTTTCTCCACCAACGACAGCAAATAGGATTAGATTCGGATCAGCTATAGTCTTAAAGGGTTCCAGGGTTGCTTCCAGTGCCTCCCGGTGCCACCCAATGGAATCATTCAGGTGCGCCAAGGCCTTTCCCAGCAGCATGTGGACTATATTAATTTCTTCCTGCCAGCGATTAAAATTCGCAGGCCTGATTGTGATTTTACCCTGGGCCTTCACTCGGGCAGCCAGACGCAATAACCGCTGATATTCCGGTGAATCGTCCAGGTTAATTCGCAGGGCAACATTCTGAGCCCGGGCAGGCCTAAATCCATACCGATCCATGAAACCCCGGTAATAAAGTGGTGTATGACCGCACATCAGGGCTGGCGGAGTATCCCTTCCTTCAACCAGCACACCGTAGCTGTCCTCATAATCCAGATTCCAGGGACCATACAGGGTGTCCAGCCCTCTTTTCCTGCCCCATTCCTTGGCTATATTTATCAATGCTGTGAACACATCATAATCTTCAATATATTCCAGAAACCCAAAAACACATTCATTTTTACCGCGATTCTGATTGGTCGGCGGATCTTCAGCGGCACAGATTGTACCGGCAAGCTTTCCATCTTTATAGGCCAGGAAAAAATCCGCTTCACCCCGGTCAAAAAAAACGCCCTTTTCAGGATTAACAACAGACTTCCTTTCCGGTAAAAGTGGCGGTACCCACAAAGGGTCATCCTTATATATTTTCCAGGGGAAAGTTAAAAATTCCCATTTATCCCGGGGAGTTTGAGCCTTTCGAATTTCTATACCTTTCATAATTTATCCACTTCATTAATATTGGCGCTGGTAATTTTCACAGCTCAGGCTGCTCTTCGCCTCTTTAATTTTTCAACGATCTCTAAAAACTCTTCCCGATCTAGAGGGTATTTATAGGCAATAAAAATTCCTAAGCCCAACAATAGTGCAGGGAGTGGCCCAATCACCAGTTTGATTCCCCGCAGTGCTTCTGCGTTCTGTTGGGCGACATTGGGTTGATACCCGGTAAGTTCCAGGATGGGCCCGATAAAGGTTACAGAGACAGCGGAGGTGATTTTCCGAGCTAATGTAGTAACGCTGTAAAACATCCCTTCATGACGTTCTCCGGTCTGGTATTCATACCACTCGATGGCATCCGGCAGGATTGCCCAGGGAAGCACGTGGGCAGCGGAAACCCCAATCCCTGCCATGGAGCATAAAACCAGCAGGAAACCCAGGGGGGTATTTGGTGTCAGACTGATGAGGGCCAATTGCACAACGGCCCAGAAAGCGATCCCATACATATAAGCATATCGTTTACTCCAGCGTTCAGAAACCCAATTCCAGATCGGAAGGGCGAACATGGCTATTACAAATATGGTGGCCATAATGATGTCATTCTGCGGCTCTCGCTGCACAACATACTTGACATAAAACAACAAACTGGATTGCAAAATATCGACTGAAATCCAGGTCGCCAGGAAAATTCCCAACCCATACCGGAAGGGAATATTTTTCCAAACCGATTTAATGGACTCCCATAAGGTAGGTTTTTCCAGGTCAATTAAATCCTCCCGCTCTTCTGTGCCAAAGAAAGTCAGGAACATCGGCAAAGCAGACATTAACCCAAAGATAGCTCCCATAAGAAGGACTTTAGGCGCATTTTCGGGAGTGAATGATCCCACGATAATTAATGGAAGAGTAAACGCCATCAGGCTGCCCAAAATGGAAAAGAACATCCGGTAGCTGGTCAATGAGGTGCGTTCGTCATAATCCGAGGTTAACTCAGGCGTTAATGCGAAGTAAGGCATATATAAAAGCGTTGCTGAAGCTTCAAAGATAATATAAGCAACCGAGTAATAAACAACCAGGGCAACTGTACTTTCAAAGTCCGGCCGATACCAGAGCATCGTGAAGGTCAGGGCGAGCGGAAGCGCGCCAAACAGCAGGTAAGGCCGGCGCCTCCCCCATCGGGTTCGAGTGCGGTCGGAAATATAACCAAAAATTGGATCGTTGACAAAATCCCAGACTTTTCCGATCCCAATCGGAATTGCTGCTATCCCAGGACGAAGCCCCACAACTTCAATCATAAAGAATAAAAAATAGACTCCCAGGATAGTGCTGGTAAGGCTGAAGCCGATATCTCCGGCCCCGTACATAATTTTTTGACGTCGGGTTAATTGTTTAGTCATTATTTTCATCCTCAATTGTTTTGATGCTGACACCGTTTTGAGTATATTGATTACTAAATACAATTATGCGGTATATCGACGAACGACTGCCTCAATAATCAAGCCATAAACAATCCCCGCAAGGAAGCTAACCCAATCGCTGACCCCAGAAGTAAAAAAATAAGCTGCACTGACCAACAAACCTAATCCTCCACCACGAATAACCCAATTCCATTTTCCAGGAAGGATAATCCAATTCCCGGCCAAGCCGATCATAAAACCCATCACCAGGCGGTTGTACCATAACGCAAACAACCTTAATTGATTACCCTGCCAACCTAGTCGGGATGCCCCTCCAATAATACATAAAATCCCTAAAATACCCCCCATTAAAACAGCCAGCTTTAATCTTTTTGTCATTCCGTTGAATCCTCCTGATATTTATTAAGTCCAAAAAGTATTGTATCCTAAAAGGGTTTTTTCACTCCTCCTATCACTATTCTTAAATGATCATTCTCTCTTGACTTTCCGCGAGAAATTTGTTACGCTTAGACTACCGAACGGTCGGTAGGGAGGAGAATTTGTCCAGGGAGAATATTCTCAGGGCGGCAGCGCAAATATTCCAGGAAAAAGGTTATCATGCGGCTTCCATGCAGGATATCGCGGAAGCCGTCGCCCTTAAAAAAGGCAGCCTCTACCACCATGTCAACAGCAAACAGGAAATCCTGCTGGCATTGCTGGATGAAGGGCTGGATCTCATCCTTGAACGTCTCCAGAACGTTCAGCGTCAAGACCTTTCACCAAGTCTAAAACTTCGCCAAGCCATGAAAGCCTATCTGAGCTTCCTGGCGGAGAACCGATCCCTATCATCCGTCCTGCTGCTGGAACATAAATCCCTAAAACCGGAATATAAAAACCTCCATATTCCCCGCAGAGATCGAGTAGAAAATATCTGGCGGGAAATCATAGAGGAAGCTGTATCCAGCAGCGAGTTCAACTCTCCCCAACCTGCCCTGACAGCCAAAGCCCTGTTGGGAGTGCTTAACTGGACCATTACCTGGTATCGGGAAGATGGCCCGCTTTCTGCTGACGAAATTGCAGATCATTTTACTGACTTGTTTCTGCAAGGTTTACTAATCCGGTAAAGATCTAATCAAGTTGAACGAGGAGGTGGATCACAAAAGGAAAACGTTTACCCGGTTGAGCCCGTCTGCTGACAATTAATCCTTAACCATCCTCAAACAAGTGGACCCCTGGGAATCGAGATTCAGTTCATAAACCAGGCTATATTTCTCTACCCGTTTTATTTTCTTGGAGGCATTTATGTATTCATTTACCCCCACAGAAGAACAACAGATGCTTTTAGATGCAGTGAAGCGATATGCTGAACAGGATATTCGCCCCGCTGCCAGGGAAGCGGACGAAAAATCCGAACTTCCTCCTGATTTAATCGAGAAAGGCTGGGAGCTTGGTGTGCTCCAGGCATCCATCCCAGAGGAGTATGACGGTTTTGGAGAATACTCCGGATTGACCGGTGTTCTGGCAGCGGAAGCGATGGCTCATGGAGACCTCTCTACCGCCCTGGGAGTGATGACACCCAACTTATTTGCCCTGCCGATCTTTTTTGCAGGATCCGAAGACCAGAAAAAAGAGTACCTCCCTTCCGTGATCGGTGGGGAATGGAAACCCTATTCAGCCGGAATGATTGAGCCAACCTTTAATTTTGATCCCCATGATCTTTCCACAACGGCAGTGGTTAAAGGGAAATCAATCAAAATTACAGGCGAAAAGACCTATGTTCCCTACGCCGCTGATGCAGAAGCGCTGTTGATTTACGCAAACCTGGAAGGGAAAACGCAAGCGTTTATCGTTCCCAAGGGCACCGCTGGCCTTACCATCGGCGAGAAACAAAAAACACTCGGTATCCATGCCTACCCCTTATATTCAGTTACTCTGGAAGATGTAGAAATCCCCCTTAGCCAGCAATTAAACGGCGCGGAAGGTCATGATATGGACTCCATCCTGGCATCCTCCCACATCGCCCTGGCAGCCATGACAGTGGGTGTAGCTCAAGCGGCGTTTGAGTATGCCAGAGATTATGCCAAAGACCGAGAAGTCTTTGGGGTTAAGGTAGCTCAAAAACAAGCCATAGCCTTTATGATTGCTGATATGGGCATAGAAATTGAAGCGACCCGGTTATTAGCCTGGGAAGCTGCCTGGATGCTCGACGAAGGGAAAGAAGAAGCCGCCAAACACGCCTACCTCGCTTATAACGGCGCAGTGGATATGGTGATGATGGTTACCGATCAGGCGGTACAAATCCTGGGTGGCCATGGATATATCCGGGAACACCCCGTGGAAATGTGGATGAGGAATGGACGAGGATTTGCTGCTTTTACAGGCCTGGCGATAGTCTGAGAGCAATTCCCCAGATATTCTCTGGTTTGATAATGATGCTTTTTCAGCCCAGAGATAGATAAAGGAGTAAAAAAATGATCAGTTTTGAAATGCCCAAACCTCTTGTTCAAACTCGCCGTGTAGTTGAAACGGTTGCAGTAAATATGATGCGCCCTGTTTCCCGGGAAATGGATGAAAACGAACACGAAATCCCCTGGCCGTATATTCAATTTATGCACACCGCCACGAAGTCGATGGGGGGATCTTCTATGGCCGCGGATGACCCGCCCAAGGAAAAAGATCCTAAAAAAGAAAAACGACCTCCCATAAACTATCAGCGCTTAATGGTGATGGTTGAAACGCTGTCCTGGGGAGATGCCGGGATTTATCTCTGCACGCCCGGTGGTATGCTTGGCGCCGCAGCAGTTAGCGCAGCAGGCACACCCGAACAGAAGAAACTTTTCCTAAGTCGTTTCCAGGGCAAAGAACCCGTATTCGACGCCATGGCTATGACTGAACCCCAGGCAGGCTCAGACACTTCTGCTATCAGGGCAACTGCAGTATTGGATGAAAAAACCAATGAATGGGTCTTAAATGGCGAAAAGATTTTTGTTACCGCAGGCCATAAAGCATTGGTAGACTCCAAGGGATTTATTGTGGTCTGGGCCAGCCTGGATTTGGAGGCGGGCCGGGCCGGCATCCGGTCCTTTGTCATCGAGGCGGATACACCCGGCTGCAAAGTAACCAAAATGGAAGAAAAATTAGGTATCCGGGCCAGCGACACAGTATCCGTGGTACTGCAGGATTGCCGGGTCCCATTCGAAAACCTCCTGGGTTCACCAACAATTGAAAAAAGCACCGAAGGGTATAAAGGCGCGATGGAAACTTTTGACGCGACCCGTCCCATTGTGGCCGCGTCCGCTTTAGGTGTCGCCAGAGCTGCTCTTGAGTTTGTCCATGAAAAACTGGCTGAGGAAGAAATCACAATCCGGTACGGTCTTCCCCGCCAGAAAATGACCAACCTGGAACGGGAAATCATAGACATGGAAACCCAACTTCGGGCTGCCTGGCTGCTGACTGTGAAAGCGGTCTGGATGGCGGATAATAAAAAATCCAACGCCTTGATTGCATCGATGAGCAAAGTTAAAGCTGGAAAGGTTGCCACGGTAATTACCCAGAAGGCAGTAGAAATCATGGGTCCGCTGGGATACAGCAGGGAGTTTTTACTGGAAAAATGGTTAAGGGATGCCAAGATCAACGATATATTTGAGGGGACAGGGCAAATCAACCTGCTTGTTGTCGCCCGGAATATTCTTGGCTACCGCGGCAGCCAGCTGCGTTAGTCAGTGACAAGGTCTTTTAATTGGCAGCAGCGAATCAGGCTTTGGATTCAGCTGCTCCTCCTGGAAGAGGAGAAAACATATGAACTATTCAATTAACAACGCAGTGGTGATTGGCTCTGGGACCATGGGGGCAGCGATTGCAGCCCACCTGGCCAATGCCGGAGTCCGGGTATATCTATTGGATATTGTTCCTCGTGAATTAACAGAAGCTGAAAAGAAGCAGGGATTAAAACTAAAGGATCCGGTAGTCCGGAATCGGATTGTAAACCAGGGATTTCAGGCAGCCCTGAAATCAAGACCCGCCAGCTTCTATTCAAATAATCCTGCCAACGCTGTACAGCTTGGTAATCTTGAAGATGATTTCCAGGTCATTAAAGATGCTGATTGGGTCATTGAGGTAATAATCGAGAATCTAAAAATTAAGGGGGATTTAATGAAAAGGATAGATGAGATCCGGACAGAAGATACCATTGTCAGCACAAATACTTCCGGTATCCCGGTCACATCCATAGCCGATGGTAGATCCGAAGGCTTTAAGGCTCATTTTCTTGGCACACACTTCTTTAACCCTCCCCGCTATCTAAAACTGCTGGAGGTGATCCCCACTGAAGATACCCTTCCGGAGGTAATTAACAGTGTGAGTCATTTTGCTGAATATCGTTTAGGCAAGGGCGTTGTCCTGTGCAAGGACACACCAAACTTTATCGCCAACAGGCTTGGATTTGGAAGTGGAGCTTTTTCCCTCGACTTTATTCTTAAGAACAAATATACAGTCAAAGAAGTGGACAGCATCACAGGTCCACTGATCGGGCGGCCAAAAACGGCTACCTTCCGACTGCTTGACCTGGTAGGAATTGATGTCTGGGAACATGTTGGCAAAAACCTGACAGAGGCACTGCCCGAGACAGATCAAGCAATGCCTTATTTATCTTCAGAACCAGCTAATTCGTTGATTGATGATATGGTGGAAAAAGGGCGCCTCGGAAATAAGACCAAACAAGGTTTTTATAAACAGGTGATGGTTGAGGGCAAAAAAGAATTCTGGCCCCTTAACTTGTCCAGCCGAGAATATGAAGCTGCGGAATCAATCCGCTATGATTCCGTAAAAGCTGCCAGGGGAATTGATGACCTGGGAGAGCGATTAAAGAAGCTTCTGGAGGGAGATGATCGGGCAGTTGATTTTGTACGAGCCACTCTCCTTCAGGGTTTATCATACGCCTCTCACCGGATCCCAGAAATTGCCGATACACCCAAACCAATCGATGATGCTATGCGTTGGGGCTTTGGCCACGAAGCAGGACCTTTTGAAATCTGGGACCTTCTGGAATTAAAAACTGGCATCGACCTGATGAAAGAAGCGGGATTCCCTCCGGCTCCCTGGGTGGAAAAAATGGTCAAAGACGGGAAGATTTCATTTTATCAATACGACGGAAACCAAAAAACAGCGGTTTATGAACCTGGGAAGAAAAAATATTCTCCCATCCAGCCCTCTCCTCAAATCCTGCTGGTAAGCGAAAAGAAAATCAATCAGAAAAATATCCTGGACCGCAACACCAGCGGTGCGCTGGTTGATCTGGGAGATGGTGTTGCCTGTGTAGAATTCCAGACCAAGATGAACGCCATTGATGAAGATACCATAAAGCTGCTGGAACAAGCGATGGACTACGCTTTGGAAAACAACTTAAATGGAATTGTGGTTGGAAACGACGCTGATAATTTCAGCGCAGGGGCGAACCTGTTTGGCGTAGTAATGGCTGCTCAAAATGAAATGTGGGACGAACTGGATTTAATTGTCCAGAAACTTCAGAACGTCAATATGCGGATGCGGTATTTCCCCAAACCGGTTGTTATCGCGCCAGCCGGATTAGCGTTGGGAGGGGGTGCAGAAATCACCATGCATGGCAGTCGGGTCGTGGCTGCAGCTGAATTGTATACCGGCCTGGTGGAAGTTGGCGCAGGTGTAATTCCGGCCGGAGGGGGCACCAAGGAAATAATCCGAAGAATAATCAACCCTCCTCTAAAAACAAAAGGAGCGGTCGTATTTCCCTATCTGGAGAGGGTCTTTGAACAAATTGGCCAGGGAAAAGTTGCCACGAGTGCCCTGGAAGCCCAGGAAATGGGAATTCTCAGCCCTGCAGATCGGATTGTGATTAACCGCGATCACCTGCTGTCGGAAGCGAAACGGGAAGTTTTACATATGGCGGCATCGGGATATACACCCCCTGCCCCAGAAAAGGTTTATGCTGCCGGCAGAGACGCTCTTTCGGGATTAAAAGCTGGTTTGTACAATTACAAGGAATCCGGGATAATCACTGAATACGAAGGGGTGATTGGCAGTAAATTGATTTACGTGATGACCGGCGGTAATATCTCTCAACCCGCCTGGGTGGACGAGCAGTATCTCCTGGATCTGGAGAGGGAGGCATTCCTCTCATTATGCGGAAATAAAAAATCTCAGGAAAGAATGTGGCACCTGCTTCAAAAAGGAAAAGTTCTTCGGAATTAATAAAATTTACAACCAAGGATTCTGCACCCTCTGAACCGGCCTTCGATTGAGGATTAAAAAAAAGGGAAGGAGATGTAAATGAAATCAACACTTGACCCGAAACATGATCCCGTGATTGTAGCGGCTGCCCGAACTGCAGTTGGAAAAGCCAAACGAGGCAGCCTGGTGACGGTACGACCGGAATCCATGGCTGCGGCAGTCATCAAGGATTTGCTGAAAAGGGCAAAAGATCTTGACCCCATGGAGCTGGATGATTTGATTATCGGCTGTGCTTTCCCAGAAGGCGAACAGGGCATGAACGTTGCCCGACTAATCGGTTTCAGAGCCGGTTTGCCTGTTGAGATTCCTGCTGAAACGGTCAATCGCTTCTGTTCTTCCGGTGTACAAAGCATCGCCCATGCTGCCCAGGCAATCAGCGCCGGATACATTGACGCGGCAATCGCTGGCGGGGTTGAAAACATGAGCATGGTTCCCATGACAGGGTATAAATTCAGTCCGGATGCGGATTTGGCCGAAGAATTTCCAGAAGCCTATACGCAAATGATCATTACCGCTGAAAATGTTGCCGAGCAGTATAAAATCACCAGGGAAACACAGGATAAATTTGCTTTACAAAGTAATCTAAAAGCTGCCGAGGCTGTGGAGTCAGGTCGTTTTGACCCCGAGATTGTGCCGCTGGATATAAAAATCACTACCACAGATGGCAGCCGGGAATTTGTCTTTAAGCGGGATGAAGGTCCCAGGGGAGACACCAGCCTGGAAGCCCTGGGCAAATTGAGACCTGCCTTTAAAGTGAATGGTACTGTAACTGCAGGTAACGCCTCCCAGATGTCCGATGGCTCTGCAGGAGTGTTAATTATGTCACTCGAAAAAGCGGAAGCCCTGGGTTTAGAACCAATGGCCCGGTTTGTGTCCTATGCGGTTGGCGGCGTCCCACCAGAAATTATGGGCATGGGCCCTGTGGCAGCAGTCCCCAAGGTCATGGAACGCAGCGGGATGACCCTAAAAGATATTGGTTTGATTGAATTAAACGAAGCCTTTGCTGCCCAGGCAGTAGCGGTCATCCAAGAACTGAAGCTTAACGAAGAGATTATTAATGTGAATGGTGGCGCCATTGCCCTGGGACATCCGCTGGGCTGCACCGGAGCAAAATTGTCCGTACAGATGATCTATGAACTCAAGAGAAGGAATCTGGAATTCGGACTGGTGACCATGTGTATCGGCGGAGGAATGGGAGCAGCGGCAATTTTCCAGAATCTAAATTAACCAGGTGATCCACAAAAGGAGAATAGAATGGCCGAGTATACTGTAAAAGAACTGGTTTTTAATCACGAAAAAGCCTTTATACCAGAAAAAGCTGCCGGCTTGGAAGCCATTGTCCAGTATCACCTGACTGGTAATGAGGGTGGAGATTATATCATCCAGATTGGAGATGATAAATGCTCTGTTAGTGAAGGAGTAGCGGAAGATCCTGTGATGACGATGACCGCTGATGGCGGCTACTTCCGTGATGTTCTGCTCGGTAAAGAAGATGGCATGAAGGGTTTTATGGAGGGCAAATTGCAGCTTGCAGGCGATCTGAACCTGGCCATGAAACTCACCAGCTTCTTTAAAATGGGTGGATAAAACCAACCCGGAAGCCATCCGGGATTACAAGTTATTCAACATAAGTCAAAAAAAGCACCCTGATTGCAGCGGTGCTTTTTTCTTTGTTTATTTTTTTTCTTCGATTTCAGGGCTCAAACTCCACAGTTTCCAGGTTGTCCATCACATCATCATATAATCCCTGGATAGTCTCTTTAACATTGTCAACTGCCCGGTCCAAAGGAATAACCCTCTTTTCGCTCTCATGCCGGAGTTTTACTTCCAAGCCGCCTTCCTTCAGCGCTCGATGACCCACAGTTAATCGGAGCGGGATGCCAATTAAGTCTGCATCATTAAATTTAACGCCAGGGCTTTCGTCCCGATCATCATACAGCACTTCAATACCTGCTTGAGTAAGGTCCTGATACAATTTTTCGGCAGTGTTCCGAACATCCGTGCTTTCGTCCTTGCCGCCTTTAAGTTCCACCAGGTGGACTTCATATGGAGCGACTGTAATCGGCATTATTAAGCCGTATTGATCATTATATTCCTCTGCGACAGACGCCAGGAGGCGCCCACTGCCAATTCCGTAGGAACCCATCACAACTGGTCTCTCCTCTCCATCCGCATCCTGGTAGGTTGCTCCGACTGCTTCACTGTACCAGGATCCCAGTTTAAAGATATTGCCAACCTCTACCCCCCTGACTGCTTTCATCGGCTTACCACATTTGGGGCAGGCGTCGCCTTCTCTCGCGGCAACAATATCAGCTACCACATCAGCATGGAAATCTCTACCATAGTTAACATTTACAAAGTGAAAACCTTCTTCATTCGCGCCGGCAACCAGGTTGGGAGATTCAGGTATCGAGTCATCAACTACCACCAGGATATCCTTAAGGCCAACAGGAGAGGCATAACCCGGCACTGCGCCAGAAGCTTCAATTTCTGATTCTTCAGCCGGTCTGAGCTGTTTGGCACCCACTGCGTTCGTCAGTTTGGTCTCATTTAAATCCATATCCCCTCTCACAATGGCAAAGATTAGTTTTTCCTGATCACCTTCCTCATCCTGCATGGTTGCCATCATAAACACTGCCTTGGCAGTTTTGTATTCCGGAATCTCCAGGAACTCTGCCAAATCAGTAATTGTTTTCATTTCAGGCGTAGGGACTTTCTTTCGTTTGTTTGCCTTTTCTTCGGGGGATTTTTCCTTCTGGAACTCAGCCACCTGCCGATTGGCAGAATAGCCGCAGGCATCACATAACAACAGGGTATCTTCTCCTACTGGTGTCAGATACATGTATTCATGCGCCATATTCCCGCCCATCATACCTACATCGGATTCAACCGCTATGACCGGGAGATTGCAGCGTCCAAAAATCTTAAAATAAGCCCGGTAATGGTTGGCATATTGAAGGTCCAGTCCCTCCCAATCCCGGTCCAGGCTATAACTATCCTTCATTGTGAATTCCCGGACCCGAATTAATCCAGCCCGCGGTCGGGGATCATCCCGCCATTTGGTCTGGATGTGATAGATCAGCATCGGCAGCTGGCGATAGGATTGAATTTCATCTTTTATGATCTCCACCACCGCTTCTTCATGGGTCATCGCCAGAACCATATCCCGACCATTCCGATCCTGGAATCTGCCCATTTCAGGACCAACTTTTTCCCAGCGTCCAGTTGCTTTCCAAATTTCAGCAGGATGGACAACCGGCATGGACATTTCCTGTCCACCAATATTATTCATTTCCTCCCGCATAATATTTTCAATTTTAGTTAATGACCGTTTTGCCAGCGGCATCGAGGTAAATATACCAGCAGCCAATTGACGGATATAACCCGCCCGTACCAGTAATTGATGGCTGAGTATTTCCGCATCAGAAGGGGCTTCTCTGAGAGTTTGACTTATCAAACTGGACATTCGCATAACATTTCTCCTCTGCTCTTAGATGATGGATGATCTCCATCCAATAAAAAAAACTCCGGCTTTTCAGTCCGGAGGGTGTACATAAGTTACAGTTTTATCCATGCTCCAATCGACCGAATACCGTTTAATGTGTTTTCAGGATGCTAGGGACGGGCGCTGGGGAATTCACCTGGATAAACATGATGATGGTAGTGTACCAAAGCCTGAAAAGATGTCAAGGCATGATCAACGGGTCGATAAAATTCAATCGGATTCCATTCATTCAGGAGACATCTCCTCCACGTTTTTAAATATTGGCCAGGAAATCGATATGGTAAAATCATTCCCATATCAATAACCGCTGGGAAAAATTGAAGGATCCAATTTTTCCACCTAACTTACAGGATAAACCCTATGATTCCAATCAGAGATGATAACCCAACCCACAGCGTTCCAATCATCACTTATTTATTAATAGCTTTTAATGTGGTCGTTTTTGTATTTCAACTCATGCTGGGTTCAAATAATGAGCAATTTATCTACCAGTTTGCCCTGATCCCTTCCGAAGTAACTTCTACACTATCCCTAAAAAGCGTCTTTGATATATTTACAAGTATGTTCATGCATGCCGGACTGGCACATATCGGCGGCAATATGCTTTATTTATGGATCTTTGGTGATAATGTGGAAGATCGACTGGGTAGAGGACGGTTCTTTTTCTTTTATATCCTCGGAGGCACAATCGCCTCTCTGACCCATATCATCACCAACCCTGGATCACAAATTCCTACGGTAGGAGCCAGCGGTGCAATTGCTGCGGTTCTGGGCGCTTACCTGGTGCTTTTCCCCAGACAAAAAGTTCTTACCCTGATACCCCTGGGATTTTGGATGCGGATGACCATGCTGCCAGCCAGCCTGGTTCTTATTGTGTGGTTTTTATTTCAATTTCTCCAGGGAGTACTTACCCTGGGTGGGCCTGATGTCGGCGGGGTAGCATTTTGGGCTCATATTGGCGGGTTTGTCAGCGGTGTGATCTTTGGCCAGCTTCTTAAAAAACCCGAAAGCGAATATCCGGCCTATCATTGGTAAGCTCTTTCGAAAGATTATTACCTTGCAGAACTTGATAATCCCTTCAAGCTGGGTTATAATTTCGCGGCATCGGGATGTAGCGCAGTCCGGCTAGCGCGCGCCGTTCGGGTCGGCGAGGTCGTGGGTTCAAATCCCACCATCCCGACAAAAAAACCGCTGGTTTTAACCAGCGGTTTTTTTAATTGGTACTTTTCTTTTTAATGAGGGTCCCACAACTACCTAATCCTTATAACAGCTGCTGATCCCTGCCCTGGGCGGAGAGCGGTTGATAGGCAGGTTCCCTTCCAGGGGAACGGGTCGGGGGCTTGGGCGCAGGTCGATAACCGGGCCCCTTTGGGGGAACTTTCTTCCGGACCGACACCGGCGCTTTACTGGCTCTTGAAGTTGAGGCAAACTGAAGGCTCAGCTGGTCCTGGCCAAAATACTTCTCACCGGCAACGGAAAATAAACCAATGATCAGCACCCGCAGCAGCCAGACCATCACAGCCACAAAAATCGGCACAACCTTCAGCAGCGTCTGACGGGCAATCACCGCATTGCCCAGCGTCTCATGATTAACAATCGCAATCGATACCCCCCACCAGGTCAGCAGGGCGTTCATGGCAGCTGCAATCAGCCAGGCGCCAAACAGGTACCAGACTTCAGGCTGTTCACTGACTTCATCTTCCGGGGTGAATAAACGGGCAATCCCGGCAAAGTCAATCCCGCAGAAAGCAATCGCCAGGATCGTAGCCCAGCGAACACCCCAGAACCGCAGGTCTCCCAGCAAGTCAGTCAGGGCAAAATCAGTGGTGCTGTAGTTAAATATTTCAAATGCAACCAGGGCCGCAACGATTAGCAGTCCAAAAACTACCCCTCGTTTAACCTGGATCCGTTCTGGCATAAAAGGAATGCTGTTGGCAGACATGGTATCCTCCATTTTGTAGTGAAAATGAGTCC
>JBARSF010000053.1:0-1927 GCA_049644605.1 Anaerolineales bacterium
GGATTAGCTGTCACCCAGCAGGGATGTTCTAATTCTCGATTCATAAAACCCAACCGCCAAGTTCTGGAAAACGTTGATGTATTGGTTGTTGGCGGAGGGCCTGCAGGCATTGGAGCAGCACTTGGGGCAGCCCGAAAAGGCGTAAAAACAATGATTATTGAAAACCACTCCTTTTTTGGCGGTGTTGCTGCATGGGGCCTGGGCATGCAGATCAATCAGCTAAGGCCCAATGGCCTTTCACGGTCAGTTGTTCATGAACAGTTTATCCAAAAAATTCAAGCCTATGGCGACCAGGCCATTCGATTTGGCAAGCATGAAATCTGGTGCAATGTGGAATACATGAAAGTGGCGGTGCTCGATGCCCTGGAAGAAACTGGCTGCCGTTACCTGTTGCATGCCAAGGCAGTGGATGCAGTTGTCAAAAACAATCGGATATCGGGCGTAGTCATTGCCACAAAACAAGGATTGAAAGAGATCCGGGCCCGGGTGGTCGTGGATTGTACGGGTGATGCTGATGTGGCATATTTTGCTGGAGCGGAAACCATGATCGATCCCAACGATCTGATGCCACAGACACTTGCTCTAATGCTATCTAATCTTGACACAGAACAGATCCCGCCATCCGAAGTCAATAAGACGATTACAAATACGATTCACAATTCTCGTCAAAAGTACCCGTTAAACCCAGCAGGATTTGTGGAAGTGGAACGATTGGCTAACAGCAGCAGCTGGTGGGTGAACCACTCGGGAACAGCTGATCTTGGGTGCATCGATGTCACAGATCCTTATGAATATACCAGGATAGCTGCGTTCAGCAACAGACAAGCCATACAAATGATCCAATCCATACGAGAATCGGAAAATCCTGGTCTTCAACAGATCGAGTTGGTTGGAACCGGGCCACAGGTGAGTGTTCGCGAAACCCGACGCGTAAAAGGTATGTACGTGATTACCCAAGAAGATGCAATGGCGGGGCAGGTGTTTGATGACTCTATCGCCTGGAGAAGCGGATACCTCGATTTAGGAGGTCAAAAGAACAGAAAATCCGGCAAAATGATGGTACATGATGTTCCTTTCCGCTCCATCATACCTGAAAAGCTGGATGGGCTTTTAATGGCTGGAAGATGTATCTCCACAACTCACCTGGCTACTGCAGCTGGGAAAAGCATGGGCAACTGCATGGCCACCGGACATGCTGCAGGACTGGCGGCAGCCATGTGCTCGATGAAAAAGATTGTACCGCGTGACCTAAAGGTGGTTGAATTGCAGGATACCCTACGAGCTGATGATGTGGATTTGGATTTAAAAGTACGGGAACAGGGGAGAATGTAAAATAGACATTTTTAAACCATAGACCAGTACGAGAAATTCCTCACCCTCTGGAAGAACGCCGACCCCAGCCTCCCTGAGGTAGCGGAGACGAGGGAGAGGGTGGCGGGGTTAAAGGAAAGACTATGATGTATGACGACTTGTCTGATAGAATGACTGAACCTTTTTATAATGAAGAGTATGATGAAGAACCATAAGCTACTTATACCTCTAATCATCACAATCGCCTTTGTCGGATGTCAATCTGGGGAAAATAAATCACCGGCAAAAAAAGCGGTACGTGATCAGGAAGTTGCTCAGGCAAAAAAACAGCTTGAAGAGCTGGGAATCAAGATAAGCGATCAGTCGCTTTTAGAAATGGCGGAAAAGGGGGAAACCGAAACAGTAAGTTTACTCCTGAAAGCAGGTGTATCACCAGATGTCACAGACAACAACAATAACTCTCCCCTGATTATTGCCACTAACTGGGGAAACACAGAGACTGCAATAGTACTGATCGAGGCTGGTGCAGATTTAAATCTGAGCGGACAAAGAGGCAAGACAGCCTTGATGGCAGCGACAATTAGAGGAAATATGGAATTACTGAATGCTCTTATCC
>JBARSF010000054.1:0-126892 GCA_049644605.1 Anaerolineales bacterium
TATACCCGCAGTATACAAAAGAGAGCGTTTCCAAAGCGTTTCAGGAAACGTTTCCTGAAAAGATCTTTACAATGAGTTACTCCCCTTATTGAACTGAACCCCTAAAGGTGGACAAATAAATAAAACCCCTCTCTGGGTAAATTATACATACTGACGTCTGAATTCCACAGGCGGCAGTTTTATGTTATATAAATCCAATCAAGAATTACTGGGGTTGTTTTTTCAAGCTCACGTTGAGGTCGCAGTTTTCTGATCCAACAAATACAGGGATCTTCTGGTCATTCTTAATCTCGCATTTTTCGCATGAAAACAAAGGAATATTTTTCACTTAAGGATCCCTCGCTGAATTAGAAAATTATTGCTAACGTTGTTCATTCGTAAAAAAATCTCCAATATGATTAGAATCCAGCATTTTTTAGCCCGGCAGTTAAAACTGCGGGCTGGACTCTATCCATCCTGAGAATTGAAAAATGTCACTGTAGGCCTGAATGTTGAAAAAAGTCCCTCCAGGGAGGGACTTCCTATCGCCTTTTGGCAATATCTATTTTTCTTGATTATATTGAATAGATAGAGTATAGGCCGCGAATTCATTCGCCGGGCTGATAAGTAGGATGACTTTACCCGTCCCAGGATGCGTTTGGTATTATGTCCTCACCTGGGGGCGAGTGAGGGAGCACGGGGAGTTGGATCTTGAACAAACACATCTCCCAGATTGATACTATACGAGAGGTGCTTTTTATTTTGTGTCCTGTTTCTAGGGTTCAGTCCCCTTATAAAGGGGTCTTGTTATCTGGGTCCCCCTATGCTACGCTAGATATGGAGCGCAATAGCCTCATAATCCTATTCCACTCCAGGGGGAATGAGAGGAAAATAACATTGCCCTGCTTGCCAGGCTATTCACTTTTTTTCACCCTATTAAAGGCTAACGGAAAAGAATTAACTTATGTGCCTGGAGGAAAATATGCGTGATAAGAACGATGATAACCGAAATGGATTTCAAAGCTGGCTGCCTGATTGGTCTGGTATCAGCGTTGAGGTTCATATCCCTGAGCAGGATGGTAGATACACAATCCATCTTGAGATAGATTTATCTCCTCAGGCAATTAAGAATTTTAAAGAATTCGATCCTGAAACAAAAGGCATCACCCCGCTGACGTATTTTAAGGTCAGGGATGAAACCGGAAAGCCAAAAACTACCTTCGCCCCCCCCCTGAAACTGCATGTCAGATATTCTGCAAGGGCCTGGTTTAAGTCAGCCAGCTCTAGATTGGGTAAGGGTGCACGACGCCCCAGAGTTTATTCTTTACAGAAGGACGAAGAGGACAATTGGGTTGGAGATTGGGTAGAGTTCAAGATTGAAAAACATAATATCAAACCGCCAGCGGATGAATATTCTTACGGTCACCTGTATATAGATGTCCCTGAACTACCAGATCCAAAAATTGGCGGATGTTAATTTTGGTAACTACGGCGGAAATCAAAGAATATTTTTCAAATTAACGATATCGAAATAATCGAAAGATCTTTTGGCAGCGGTACTCAACTGCTGCCATTTTCCTTACTGGAACCTTGTTCCTTTTCCATTCGTGCTAGCTCGGCTGGCATATCCAGGCTCTGGAAGATCTCTTTGGCTTCAGCCCATTTTTTTTCAGCAAGTTTTTGATTTCCCGCCAGCATCTCATAATTCCCCCAGGCTTTTAATGTGTGGGCGCGTTCATCATCGGCTCCCGCTTCCGCAAAGATCTCCTCGCTCTCCTGGAAACAAGTTTGGGCACTCTTTTCCTTATCGTCGATGGTTACCTTCCCGCCTTGCCGGGAAGCCACCTTTCCCAGCACCCGCCAGGCTGCACCCAGGTGCTCAAGGGCGCCGCTTTTCTCCCCTATTTCCAGGGCTTTAATAGCCGCTGAAAATGCCTCATCCAACCGCCCTTGGCCCAGGTAGGTTTCGGCCAGGTAATAATATGTCAGGGAAAGTCCCAGCCATTCGGAGGATCCGGTCAGCTCCAGAACCCGCTGCAGATCTTTCTCCGCCTGTTGGTACTCACTCAATCCCACCCGAGCGCCGCTTAAATTGAGAAGACAGGTTCTTTCCCAATCCAGGTCGCTGATCTCCTCCATGATCTCCATCGCTGTTTGATACAAATCAACTGCATCTTCGTAATCACCCTGCAAATCAGCGCTGATCGCCAGATTGAGCTTGATATTCCCGATCCACCATTGGGATAAACGATCCTCGATCTCCTCAAATAGGTTAATCGCCTGCTCTTTATACTCCCGGGCTAGAGAGAAATTTCCCCGCACATCCTCGATCAAACCCAGTAAGTTCAAACAGCGGCCGACTGCCAGTTGATCCTGACCTTTTTTGTGAAGGTCCAGAGCTTCTTTGATTAACGGTTCCGCCAGGTCCACCTCACCCAGGCGGTAGTGCTGCTGTCCTTTTAATAAAACAGCATCAGCTTTCTCCCCTTTAAAATTGTTGCCCTGCGCTACCTCAATTGCCTTTTCAGCACAGACCAATGCATCCTGGAAATCTCCCTGGCGATCCCTGACCTTACCTAAAGCCAACCAGGCTTGTGCTTCGGCTTTATTATCTCCCGCAGCTGCTGCCCCAGACCGCATCTCCTGGTAGGCTTCGGCTGCTTCATCATATTGGGCTAACTTCAAGTGAGCCTTGCCCCGGCCCTGGTTAAGGCTGATAGATCTGGAATCCTTCTTCTCACCCATTAATAATGCAGCGCGTTGATAATAGTCGATCGCATCCTGTCGGGCGTAGATCCGACGGGCTTGATCCCCCGCTTCCAGATAATAATCAATCGCCTTGTCCGATTCGCCAGCCTGATCAAAGTGGGTTGCCAGAGTAGGCGCGATCTTTTCCGTCCCGCCCTGGTGAATATCTTCCAGGGCAGCTGCCACTGTTTGATGCAGGAATTTACGCCGGGGTGGACTGAGCTCCTGGTAAATAATTTCCCGGAATTTATCATGACTGAAGTTGTAGCCTTGCTCTCCTTCTTCCCGGATCAGGCGCCGCTGCCAGAGCTCATCTAAGCCACGCATGACGTTTTTTTCATCCATTTCTGCCGCGCGTGAGAGCAGGTCAAATTCAAAATCCCGCCCAATAACCGCCGCAACCGTCCCTAACTGCCTGGTTTCGGGAGAAAGGGAACTCAAACGGGTTTTTATCACTGCCTGCACCTTGGGCGGTAACCTGTTGGTACCAGTGGCACCAATCCCGGATTTCAAAAATCCAGAACGCACCACTTCAACCACAAAAAGCGGATTGCCTTCCGTTTCCTGGAACAGACCTTCAGCGGTAAGCTCATCCAACTTTTCCCCCCACAGCGTTGACGCCAGGGTAATGGTTCCCTCCTGATCCAGGGGCTCGAGCTCGATCTCAGTTATTTTCCCGCTCTGGTGCAGATCTGATATTAAAGCAGTCAAGGGACTGTCTGGGGCGATTTCCTCTGTTCTTAAGGTGCCCAGGAACATTAATTTTGTATTCCCATCAAAATCCATCATATATTGCAGCCAGGCCAGGGTTTCTAGGTCGCACCACTGCAGATCATCCAGCAGAATGACCAGCCTACGCTCTCCCAGCAGGACAGCCCGGGCACAGGCCTCAAACATCCTCTGCCGCTGCCAGTTCTCACCCAGCGGCTCAGGCGGGGGAAGATTTGGAAAATCAGTCAGCAGCTCAGGCAGTAATCGGGATAGTTCAACCAGCCAGTTTTCTTCTAGATGGACAAGTTTTTCCCGGACCCTTTCACTTTTTAGGATCGCTGTGACCGGGGTGTAGGCCAGTTCTCCCTCGCCAGGATGGGAACGGCTCTTGATCGTCTGGATGCCACCCCGCTGCGTCCAACGTAAAAATTCTTCTGCCAGGTGGGTCTTGCCAATGCCTGCTTCCCCCTTGATCAAGAGCAAGTGAGCTTCCCCTTCGAGATCCTGCCAGGTTTTGAGAATTATTTTCCAGACGCTATCCCGACCTACCAACTCAGCTCCCTTCTCAGATACCCGGGAAGGTTTTTGGGGCTCGATTTCCAATTCCAGCAGCTCCTGATATACCTGCCTGGTCGACTGGCTGGGATCCATCCCCAATTCTTTTTCAAGAACAGCGGCGCAGGTGTGATAGGTCCTTAACGCGCGGGCTTTGTCACCGTTATTGGCATGCAGCCCCATCAGCCGCCGGTAGGATCCCTCGTGCAGGGGATCATGCCGCAGGAGCTGTTGGGTGTTCTTGATGGCAGCCGTGTATTCCAGGCTCTTCTCCTGGATATCCACCAGTTGTTCCAGGATGTTGATATAGGCCTGGCTTAAACGCTCCCGCTCGGGGAAGATCCAATCGTCATAACAGCTAGGGAGCAGATCGCCGCCGTAAGAATCCACCGCCTGCTCAAGGGCTTCTCGCAGCTTGTTCCTTTTTCCAGATTTTTGGGCTTTTTCGATCTTGGCTGAAGCGGACTCAAAATCATCCAGATCAACCATAAAAGGAGCATCAGCTTTCCACCACAGGGTTTTGGTGCCGACATCCAGATAACGGTCCGCTTCGGGAAGTGCTTCCCGCAGTCGGTGCAGTAAATTTCTCAAGTTGGTGCGGGCCTGGGATTCAGTGGAATCCGGCCAGAAGATGTAGGATAAACGCTGGCGTGAGAGCGGGGAATCCCGATGGATCAACAAGTAGGCGAGAAACGATTGCAGCCGTGGAGAATCTAGGCCCAGGACAGGTTTATTGTCGTAGACCAGATGGAAATTACCGAGCAGCTGGATCTGTAAAACTTTGTCCAACAGCGACCCTCCTCTAAACAGGTGAGGCTGTTGTGTTGAATTTCAGTATAGCATGGGTTTTGGGCCATGGGGACCGGGAACGGAGGATGGAAAATAACAAGTTTAAAGTTTAACGTTTAAGGTTAAACGTTAAAGGGACTTACGAAAATCATAGAAACAGAAGTCCCTCCGCAGTGGGACTTACTATACAGAGCCCGCGATTTTCCGAAGGACCCTGGATGGGCAATCGCCGGGCGACAGAAGAGATGAGGAGGGAAACGAAGGACTCAGGGTACTCAGGACACCTGATTGATTAATATTTAAAGCCTTAACGGAGGCCTGTCCTGAGTGAAATCGAAGGGTTGACGTTCAGCGGAGTCGGAAGACGTAGCTCCAAGTCGGCTCTTCAGTCATCTGGCATAATTTATATGGGTTTATTCTTATCAAGCTATTTGGCAACTGGATATATATAATAGCGTTATAAATATTTATTGTTACAGATATAATATAGAGAGTTTTATGTTTAGTGACTAAACCGATATCAATAAATGATCAGAACACCGATCCAGATTGGACCTGGTGTAACACCACCAATGCAAGAATGGATTAAACTATGAAACCATCTCCCAAGAACGGTTCATCTCTAACAAAATTCGCCTGGCTTTCTATTGCCGCGGCTGTTCTTACGATTGCCCTTAAGGCCGCGGCCTACCAGCTAACGGGTTCGGTTGGTTTACTGTCAGACGCGGTGGAATCCATCGTCAACCTGGTTGGTGCGGTAATAGCATTAACGATGTTGACCATTGCTTCTCGCCCGGCCGACGAGGAGCACAGCTACGGGCACAGCAAGGCAGAATATTTTTCCAGCGGGATCGAAGGAACCTTGATTCTGATTGCCGCCCTGAGCATCGGAGGAACGGCGGTTCAAAGGTTAATCACCCCAAAACCACTTGAGCAGATTGGACTGGGGTTAGGCGTTTCTGCTGTCGCCTCAACAGTAAACCTGATTGTTAGCCTGGTATTGATGAGGGCAGGGAAGCGCTTTAACTCGATCACTCTTGAGGCCAATGCCCAGCACTTGATGACGGATGTCTGGACATCTGTGGGAGTTGTCCTCGGTGTTGGCTTGGTAGCGCTCACAGGTTGGGAAAAACTTGATCCAATTGTGGCCTTGTTGGTGGCCCTCAATATCACTTGGTCAGGGTTCCGGATAGTACGCAAGTCGGCGCTTGGGTTGATGGATACAGGGTTGCCCCCTGAAGAACAAAATCTGATCCAGCTTACCCTGGAAAAGTATGGGAAATCCGGTGTTCAGTTTCACGCCCTTCGAACGCGTCAGGCAGGTACCCGCGCCTTTGTGTCATTTCATGTGCTGGTTCCCGGTGAATGGACAGTCCAGCGCGGTCATAATCTCCTGGAACAAATTGAACTCGATCTTCGCCGTGCCCTGCCAAATATCATTGTGTTTACTCACCTGGAATCGCTCACCGATCCTGCCTCCTGGGAAGACACTACTCTTGACCGCCCGGAAAAACCTCTCCGGTTAGGTTCGCTTGAGGATTCACAACAAGATCTAGAGGGGGAAATACCAGCGAATGAAAATGAATCATGATTTATTAAAACGAATAATTATCATCAGTATAGTAATCCTGGTTCTGGGTGCATGTAATCAGCCCTTGGATCCGGCTACCCCGGGTGTTACCAGTACCGCAGCCTGGGAATCTCCAACCTTAGAAGTGAGCGGTGTCCCAACTATTGAGCCAACCCTGGAGGCGCTGCAGATGGCGGTACAGCCGCCCGAAAAACGTACCGGGAATACCGAACTTGACCCCATTATTGACGCAGTCCTGGATCACGATTTCGCAGGGCTGCGGGAACTGACGGAATTCACAATCATCGGATGTACCCATGCTGACGGATTGGGCGGTCCGCCAAAATGTGCTTCCGGCGCTGAGGAAGGCACCCTGGTCGAAGTCGTCCCCTTTTTAGGGTGGGAAGGTTATCATTTGAATCAGGAAGAATACCAGGAGTGGGTCGGCCCCGATGCCCTGGGACTGCTGGCGGTTTATCGAGTGTCACCAGAAGCTTATTCAGATGAAGCTTACCCAACGGGTGATTTTGGGCTGGTTTTCCTGGAGTCCCAGGACACGACTATTCTCACGCTTCAGGTTCGGAGTGGGCGGGTAATACGCTACGATTACAGCTCCGGTGGATCTCTCCAGAGTGATATTGAGAGTAAATCGGATGAGATTCTCGTGCCGCTCACGTTCAGACCCATCCCTACTAAGGTACCCTGGAATCAGTTTATCGACCCCGAAGGCCACTTTGTGATCATTTATCCCCCTTTAATGTCAGTCATGGCCGATAGTGAAGAGGATGCCTGGCGATTGGGGGACCGGATTCAGATTTCAGTCCTGGACCCTGCTTCCAGATCCTGGATCACATGTTTTGATCAAGCGCTTGGCGATTGTCCCGTTGTGGAAACTGACGATTATGTACAGATTCAGGGGCAGGATGTTCGCAGGGTGAAAGGCTGGTTTGGCGCTGTGGGCGGGCGGATTCCCCAGGAATTCCTGGTATATATCTTCGATATGAGTGATGAAGCCCTGGTTCTCACCCTCTACGCCTTACCTTTTGATGCCGAGCTGAGCGACATGACAACGGTATGGCCTGTCGGCGGTATGGAACTGGAGTTGTTCGAACGGACCGTGGAGACTGTTATTATCCAAAAGTAAAGTTCCAAGGATACCAGCCTGAATGGATTCATTCAGTACAACGAAACCGGCACCCTGACCCAGGATGCCGGTTTTGTTATGAGCATGACAAATCAAAGCCCTGCTTGATTTGAATCTGTTTTTCAGCTGCTCGATAAGGAATGAGTAATTTTGTACGACTTCTCTCGGATTTTTCTGATTTTCGCCTCCTAAATTTCCCCCATCTGCTTAATAAGCGCCAAAAACCAGCCGCTGACAATAAATCAGGGCTGGATCTATGGCTTCGTCCAGCTGGAATCTTGTATTTTATAAAGAAATTATGTTATATAAGTAATAGGATCTAGATAAAAAAAGGAAGCTAAAATGAAAAAGAACATCCTGGTCTTTATCATAGTTTCGATAGTATTTGGATCATGTAGCTCAAATCAAGAACGTACAACTGAGCTTGAAGAGAATATCTCCACTTTATCCCCGGTTCCATCGTCAACATCAACTGCCCTACCACCTTCTCCAACAAAATCTCCCACCAGTGTTCCAACGCCTGAGCCGTTTATATATCAAACAAGCACTGAGAAGGTAGTTAACTTTTCCCTCGGGGGAAAGGAAATTAGGATTGAGCTTATTCTTCAAGAGGATTTAGATTTTGACTATCTTGAAATCAGCGCTCTAGACATTGAAGACACTATCTTGATTGAAATCGTGGATCCTCAACAGGTATATCTACCTTATATTGGATTAATAACAAAAACCCAAGAAAACTCAGTAACTGTAGAGGGAGCTCTTCCACCCAAGGATCTTTTTGCTGTTTCCTACGGTCCATATCAAATCCATCCAGGAGATCTTGACGTAGAGCTGGTAGCTGAAACATCGCTTGATGAGCTCTCAGACCAAATAAGCAGCCTTGAGGAAACTGGCTCAATTTCACTATTATTTCCCCATTACGGAGAAGGAGTGATCTATCCGGAATTGGAGGTGTATAAAATAAATCACCTGAATAGTGTATATCTGGTCCTGCCTTCAGAAACACAAATTTGGGAGGTTCCGGTCTCGTTAATTCCAATCACATTTCTCATTAATAACGGAGATCAGGTTTTGGATGCGATCAATGACATCATACAATCCTATGGTTTTAATATTGGGTCGATGGAAGTCCTGCCAGGCGTGACCTACGAGCAGTGGATTACAGAAGGACAAGCTGCATATGCTGCCGCCTTGAACACTCCTTCTCTTCCACCCCCAGTAGAATTAAGAGCAGCCCAGGATAAGTATGCTTACGTCAGCAGTTCTCAACCAATGAAAGTTTTTTTTACATGGTATGCAAATACCTCCCAACAGGTGAAGGATTATATAAACAATAGCAATATTAGGATCAATCTAAATAATCATGAATATACCGGCAGTTTCGGACCGATCTCGAACGATGGTTCATATGAAATGAGTGAATGGAGAGCTTATATCCCTGGCCTTCCCCCTGGTGTTTATCAAATGAATATTTTTTGGGAACTCTCTCAAGCTGTTAGTGACGGTACGGGAACCTATGGCCCTGGAGTGGTATATACCAACACAATAACAATTTACGTTGAATAATTAATCTTTAGTCCAGATTTTAGTTTATCGTTTTTATTCTTTTGAATGGAAAAGGCACTAAATCAAGATTGATGTGTTATCAAATGGGTGTATATGGGGTGTAAATAAGGGAATTATTTACTACTTAATGCTTACTGATAACCAACGGCAGAACCCTGGTTCAACTTCCTTCAACCCGGACAACTAGCTTCTTAAGAACCACCAGACTGACCCCGAATCCGATCAGCATGAAAACTGATCCGCTTAAATACGGGTACGAGGGATGCAGATCAAAAACAAAACCTGCCCAGATCGGGCCGATTATTCTCCCCAGGCTCATAAAGGAGTTGCTCAACCCCATCGCGGAACCCTGATCTTCCCCGGCTTGTTTGGAAATCAGCGCAAAAGCCGCCGGACGCAGCAGGGTTTTGGAAAGGATGAAGAACCCTGTCGAGGCCAGAACAGAGACGAAATCCCAGGCGCCCAGCAGAACCAGAAATCCAACCGAGCCCGCCAGCAGAGAGACTTTAATGGTTGCCGCTTCTCCCCATTTGCGAGTCACAGGACCGGTTAAGAGTGCCTTTCCGACCGTTGAGACCACCGCCACCACCATCAGAATCGTTCCAACTTGATCAGGTCCAAACCCAAATTTATCCAGGGCAAAAAGGCCAAAAACTGCCTCAAAATTGGTCAAGGCGAAGCTGAATAACGCCACCATTAGGAATAACACACCGGTAGGACCGAGAACAGCTTCCCACAAGTTTTTAAGCTGCGGAAGCTGCAGTTTGTGATCGAAGGGTTTTTTTTCTTTGGATAGAGATTCAGGGAGAAAACCCCACACGACCACTAAGGATAAAACCGACATTCCTGCAGCGATAAAAAAAGGTCTCGATAATGATCCTTTAGCCAACCAGCCTCCCAGGCCGGGTCCAAGCATGATCCCCAACGCCATGGCAGCTCCGATCTTGCCCATCCCATCACCGCGGTTTTCCTCGGTTGTAATGTCAGTGACATAGGCCATGGCGGAGGTAATCGTTGCGGAGGACAGCACCCCGGAAAGCGCGCGGGCGGCAAACAGCATCCAGAGTTGATTTGAGATCCCAAATAAAAATGTTGATATCGCATATCCAAACAAACCGATTATCAAGACCGGTTTCCGGCCAAACCGGTCGGAGACGCTTCCCCACAGCGGTCCAAAGCTGAATTCCAGGAAAGCAGATGTAGCGACCAGCAGCCCCAATTCACTTCCCCCTGCTCCTAAATTCTCAATGAAAAAAGGGAAGATGGGGATCACCATCCCAAACCCAAACATGACCACAACCAATGCAATTGACAAAATGAAAAAAGCTTTCTTGTTCATCGTTTTTTCTGTTGTTGTCGCCAGGAAGCAGTCCGATACTGCTCCCTGGCAGATCGAGTTAGGGCTCAGTAACTTTTTCTAAGATTTCCACCGAACCGTGGGATCCATCCACACGTACCCGGTCGCCAGTTGTAAGCACTGTTGTGCCATTCCCTGTGCCTACAACAGCAGGAATCCCCAACTCGCGGGCAACAATCGCGGCATGCGATAAAGGGGCACCAATATCTGTGATCACTGCCGCGGCTCGAGGAAAGAGGGGGGTCCAACCAACATTGGTACTGGATGCCACCAAGATTTCCCCTGGTTTGAATTTTTCAGCCTCTTCCGGGCTGTAAATAATCCGCACCGTTCCCTCAACTTGTCCCGCAGAGCCGGGAAGTCCTTTAATCTGATCGCTCAATTCGACTTTTGAAGAAGGCACATGGGAGTCATAATAATCAAGACGTTTGTCCGGATCATTCGCCCAGGTATAGGGATCAAATCGGCCGCTTACCATCATGGGAAGTGGAGGCAGTTCCAGGTGATGCTGATGGGCTTGTTTTCTGGGGGTAATTACCACAATCCAACTCAGGTCCTCTCTCAGCAGGGACTGAGCTTCCTCATTTTGCAGGTAAAATATGTCCTCCTTTACGCCGGTCAGCTCACCCGCTTTTAAGTACCAGGATCGAAAAACGCTTAAAGACCTTGTTAATTCCGTGCGAATCTTTTCCCGGATTTCCATTGCTCCGGCTGTTTTATCCAGGAGGGTTTTGATTTTTTTTGCTTGACCAGGAAAACGCTCCGAGAATTTTCCCCAGATCATGAAAAATTTCTGCCGTTTTTGATCTTGCATTTGGCGGTAGTCGATTGGGGTCTTGTGATATTCTGCCAGCCGTTTTTCTATCCAGTCGGGATCTTCATACAAACGGGGGGCCGAGATTTCATTTTCCGCAGGAGGGCGGTGTCCAGCGATCCTGGTATATTCCTCCCTGGAGATCTGACCTTCCGCAAGCTTTTGTAAACCAAGAAGCTGATCCAAACTGGATAATTCACCTGATCCGCCGACCAGGTTGGCGAGCAAAACCTCAGCCTCTTCCTCGCCGACTAAATCGATCATTTTGCTGCGGGCTGCTATATAGGGGTAAAAATAATCCTCATTGGATTTATCCTGAATTTGCAGCAGATCCCAAAATTTTGGCCATAATTCTTGATCCCACAGCTGGGCAAGTTCCTCTTTATCTTGACACTTTCCGATCGTTTCCCGCATTTGTCCACACCAAACTGGACTTCCAGCAAGGATTTCCTGATGCCTTTTCATCAGCTTTGCTTGTTTTGGCAGCATGGTCAACATCATGGGTAATACCATCCTGAAGAGCTGCCAGCGTGTCATAGGTAAATAGGGAACAATGATTTTGTCCAAATCTAAACCGGTAGTTAGTTTTGTATAGTCAACCAGATAATCATGATCTTTCCCAATCATTTTGATCATCGAGGCTGCATAAGACATATTCATATAAAAACGGCCGCAGATATTGCCAATTCCTTGGATGCCGGTTTCTTCATCTACGTTCTGGAATTTTTTGAATATTGACCAGGTTGCAGGTGTCATAACATCTGGAAATACCTCGCTTGATACCCAGGCGTAATCCCCGGTAAAACTTGAGTTCCATTCCTCCTTGACCGGATCATAACCCAACAAAGTTGTGATCGGCCGCGACTGCAGGATGTAAACCTTGCCATCTGCTACGGCCCATTCAATATCCTGTGGGCTGCCGAGGTCTTTTTCCAATTTATTTGCTAATCGATACAATCGTCTGGCGAACCGCTTTAAATCAGCAGGCCCATCATAAGCCCCTTTGGGTCGGCTGAGTGTGAAAGTATATGGCTCCACCTCACCAGAAACCAATTCTTCCCCAAAACCGAATATATAGTTCCCTGCTATCGATCTGGTACTACCAGTGACTGGATCAGCAGTAAAAAGAATACCTGAAATATCAGCCCTCACCAATCGTTGGACAACAATCGCAATATCTTGAAGTTCGGACATTCCTTTGGCTCTGCTGTAAGCCTGGACACGTTCTGCCAATCGCGAATTATGGACCTGGTGAATCGCAGCCCGAATTGCTCCATCCGTGTGAACATCTAATACCGTTTCAAACTCGCCTGCAAATGAAGCATAGGCAGAATCTTCTGCTAGCGCCGATGACCTAACTGCAAAGGCTGTATTCTGATTTCTCTTGCGCATCACTGCCAGTTGGCGTTGAATTTCATTCCATGCATCTGATCTTAAGCTTTCATCATCAAACGCGTTTGGCATGATCACAAAACCTTCTGGCACCGGGTAACCGGCTTGGAACAATCTTGAAAGCGTCCCTCCTTTACCACCAGCAGCTGCCCGACCTTCATCACTCAACTCAGAAAAAGTATGTATCATCCGCTTCATTGTTTACACTCCTTTTTTACTAATCCTAACTTTTCTACCAAAATCACCTCAAAGTTCAGATCCCATAATTTGTTCAGAATTCCTCTCAGGTGAGACTGGTCAAGAACTATCCCTTTTATGACAGTGATTCCATGTTCAGCAAGATTCCAGCTTGATTCAAAACCCTTCCTGGCAAACCAATCACTTCTGATTTGATCGATCTCTCCTACAATTTGGATCTGATACATGTACTGTTGATCTAAATTCGGAGATTTCACCTTGTTTTCAAATATCATGACAGCAGTATAGACAAAACCTGGGTGAAAGGTCATCACCCAAATTGGGTGATTTAAAGAGAAATCCCCCACTGCAGTAGTGGAGGAGTAGGATTAATATAAATAAAGCTAAATGATATTCAATTCTTTTGCCCGGTTGACAGCCTCTGATCTCTTATGAACACTGAGCTTTTGATAGATTTTTTTAATATGCGTTCGGACGGTATTTATACTGATGCTCATTTCCTCAGCGATCTCTGGCGTAGTGAGGTTGCTAATTAAATACCGGAGCACATCCATTTCTCGATCGCTGATTTCTTCATCGAATGGCTTTGTCTTCTTTAGTGGCTTGGTTGGTTCGCTTTCAAAGCTGGATAGCAGAAGGCCAAGATATGCCGTTGTACCCATCTTTTTTTCATAATCGATAAGTATATTTTTCAAATCAACACCACATTCCAAAAACAAGCCTAAAAAACCACCCTGTTCACCTAATTTGATTGCTTTATCTAATTCTTGGATGGCATGTTCTTGTTTATCCATTTTTATGAATATTAGTGATTTGAGCAGATGCAGTTCTATCAGGAAATCCAATCTGCCATACTCTTCATAGATATCAGTTAGCTCATTGATTAATAACAGTGCATCTTCATATCGCCCCTCAATGTAGAAAAATCTTGCAACTACTACCTTTTCACGAATGAGAAGATAGTTATCAATATTAAAATCATTTTCAGCTATTAAACTTACCGATTTCTCATCAGCAGAGAATTCTCTCAGCCACTCCGCAACCAGTTCTCCTTTACCCTCAAAACACCATAAGCGCGCTTGCCACATTGCGACCATGCGGTCATCAATATCCATTAAATCATACTCAATGGCCAGCCCCATCGCTTTATTTAAGGAACTGTTGGCTGATAACCAGTTATTCTTCAACTGCTCAACCCGAGCGAGGAATAGATACCCCTCGATTGCAGCTGCCTTTCTCCATTGGAAGGTAATCTCAATCCCCTCCAGAATAAAATCTTTGGCTTGATCCAATTGATTTAATTCCCGGTATAAATCACCTAATCCCATCAGGGCTTCCCCTGCCACAGGAATCCAATTTCCTTGCTTATCCTTAGCTGTTTCAAGCGCTTGTCCATATAATTTCTCTGCTTGATCAAAATTACCAAGGCGAGTATGGGCGCGAGCCAAAGGACTAAGGATCATGATTCTTATCATTGGACAATTCTGGAAATCCAATGAGGTGGATAATTTTTCCAAGACAGACAACGATCCTAAAATGTTATGCTGAAGTGCATGAAATACACCTAAGATCCAAGATGCCAACCCGCGAAAATATTGATCTGAAGGGGGAATTGTAACTAAAGCCTGAGAAGCATATTTCCCCGCCAGCTTAAAATTACCTTTGGAAATCTCCACAAAAGCCATCAATGCCTCAACTCGCCCGGTTAGTTTACTGTCTATCTCTTTAATCTCCGAGATGGTTGTCAAAATACCCTCAAAATCCTTACCGGAAATGATACGAGCCCAAACTTCCAGAAGGACCAGTTCTGGTACATCTTGCCAGAATTCAGCTGGCAATTTTGTGATCCAGCCTTGATAGACACGGACCTCACTGCGCATTAATATATTTTCACCTTCTTGGGAAATCAGGTCAGCAGCCCTTTCAAAATCGCCCGCTTCTAATGCATAATCAATCGCCAGAGAATTCCATCCGTTCTGTTCATGCCAAACACTTGCCTGATAAAAAAGGCGGGGAATAAATTCAGCGTACTCCAGGTACAATCGGTTGAGCAACAAATCCTTGAAGAGTTGATGGTACCGGTACCAGATACGTTCATCATCCAATGGGATCAGGAACAGGTTATTTTTTTCAAGGTGATCCAAGATTTCAACGCTGTCGGTTCGTTCAAGTACCTCATTGCATAATAAGCCACTTAATCGATCGAAGATTGAGGTTAACAACAAGAATTGCTGCACTTCCGAAGATTGTTCTTTTAATACTTCTTCAAGTAAATAATCTAATATATACTTATGCGTCCCAGAAAAAGATTTAACAAAATCCTCTGCATTTTCTTTGCCCTGTAAAGATAATCCAGCCATTTGTAAACCGGAAACCCAGCCTTCTGTTCTGATATTTAGCAGGGATATGCTTTGATCTGAAAGATTTATCAAATCATTGGTTGAGAAGTATCGTAAGGCTTCTTCTTCGGTAAATCTAAGCGATTGCATTCGGATCTCCAAGAGCTCCCCTCTGGCCCGCAACCGCGATAGAGCCAGGGGTGGATCCGCACGAGTACCAATAATGAGATGTAGATTTATGGGTAAATAATTCAGCAAATAATCCAGCGCTTGATGAATCGATTCATTTTTTATTAAATGATAATCATCCAGAATCAGTATGGAATCAGTTTTTATTCCCTCGATCTGGTTTAACAGGGCAGTCAAGGCAGCGCTGTGCAGGGCAGGTTGGGGTGATTGAAGCAAATCCAAAACCGTGTTATCAAGGGAAGGATCAAGTTTCTGTAAGGCTGCTACCAGATAAATTAAAAAGCGGGCAAAATCATTATCATCCTCATCCAGCGAAAGCCAGGCGGAAGGCAGGGAAACCTTTTTCAGCCAATCAGCCAGCAAAGTTGTTTTTCCAAACCCGGCCGGCGCAGAGAGAAGAATGACTTTTTTAGCCAGACCTTCATCTAAGAGATCAAGCAGCCGGGCGCGCCGCACCATCGTCGGTTTGATTTGCGGAACATGAAATTTGGACAGCAGCAAGGATGGATCCATTTTTTCCCCGATTTCCTTCTCAACACCTTTCCTTACTATAGCATAATTTTATGCCCGAACCATGCTTTCAAGGATTGATCGAAAGCATGAGCCCTGCAGGTAGGGGAAGAGGATGGGAGACCGGTTGACGATGTGACTTTGGGAAAGTGAGACGGGGAGATCGAAGAATGAGGACCGAAGTTCGAACACTGAATGCCAATTACCTCCCCCGATTGTCTGCCTCCAAAAATTGCCTACACCTTACTATTTACTACTTTCTCTTAAATTACCGGATAATCACAGAAGTGAATAAGGAAATAAAATCCGTCAGCTTATTCTTAACACCTTGGCGCCGCGGATCCGGCTGGTCTTGAGTTCAAGCAGTGCCTGGTTGGCGTCTTCCAGCGGGTATTCACCCACCTCGGGTTTGATCCCCAGCTCGGCAGCCAGCGCCAGAAACTCAACCACATCACTCCGGCAGATGTTGGCGACGCTTTTGATTTCCTTTTCCATCCACAGGTGGGTGGGGTAGTCTAATTGCAGAAGATAATCCTTGTCCAGTGTTCCTTTCCGAATGGCGTTGATCACCAGCCGCCCCCCGGGTTTCAGATTAACCAGCCCTTCCACGATCGGCTTCCAGGCCGGGGTGGTGTCGATGATGCAGTCCAGCTTTTCTGGCGCTGGATCTGCTGTGCCGCCAGCCCAGACTGCGCCCAGCTCTCTGGCAAAGGCTTGTTGCTTGGGGTTTCTGGCGAAGACAAAAACGCTGGATTTCGGATACTGGTATCTCACCATTTTAAGGACCAGGTGGCCGGATGCGCCAAATCCGGTCAGCCCCAAGAGTTGGCCATTTGTGAGGCCGGTTAGTCTTAAGGACCGGTAGCCAATCGCCCCGGCGCACAGCAGAGGAGCCACTTCGGTGTCGGAAAATTCAGCGGGGATCCGATAGGCAAAACCTTCCGGGACAGTCATATACTGGGCGTATCCACCCTGGGCATCCCGGCCGGTGGCTTTAAACGCCGGGCAGAGATTCTCATTCCCCGCCAGGCAGAACGGGCAGGTGCCGCAGGCAGAGAAAATCCAGGCTACCCCAACCCGGTCGCCAACCTGGAATTTATTTGCATGCTTGCCGGTCCCTGCCACCCGACCCACCACCTGGTGGCCGAGCACAACCGGCAGCCGGGATGGGGGGGTCCGCCCCTCGATCTCATCCAGCTCAGTGTGGCAAACCCCGCAGACTGAAATCTTCACAAGGAGTTCATTTTCGGCGGGGACCGGGTCCGGCAGTTCCATTAGCTCCAGCGGCTTTTGATTTTCTTCAAAACTGCAGAGTTCTTTTAATACTATGGCTTTCATTGGTTACTCATCCTTCACCGGCACCATAATCCGCACCGCCGAGAACCGCCAGCCCTCTTCCCCCTTGAGGACAACCGTGGTTACCTTTAATCGACGATGAACTTGTTTTTCCGGATCCGCTTCGTTTTCATCCACCAGATCCACCCTGCCATCCCCGATGGCCACCCCTTCTGTTAAAAGACGAACTTTGTAAGACCGGGTCACATGTCTCAACCCCTCGGGCAAATAGGGGAATACCTTTTCTGCGTAGTATTTTTTAATCCGCTCCCGCCCTCGCACCATAAGACCGTAATACAACTGAAAGTCAGCTTCACTGTGCAGCAGGTCAGCCATCGCATCGGCGTCCCGACCGTTCCAGGCGTCGTCGAATTTGGAGACAATTTCTTTAGACATATCCTCTATTTCTTGAGGGAGTTTTTCTGGTTTCATTAGAACTCCTTTTTATTCTAATTTAGGTTTAATGTTAAACGTTAAACCTTCAACTTTAAGCACGTGTTTGTGACTCTGAGACGGATGACCGGCCACCCTTCGATACGGTCTCGCTTTGCTCGACCTACTCAGGATGCCTGGTTAGTTGATACCTCAAGCGTCGACGAAGGTAGACGCTGAGTGGAATCGAAGGACGGAGCTTCAAGCCGGGACTTTTGCGAAGCATCCTGTAAGGGTAGTCCCCCGGTTATTTAAGTTTACGTACTACTTACTGTTTACCGATTCTCTCCACACACTCCAACCCGGTGAAAAGTGCTCCGCCAGTGCTTGGTCCAGCAAAGTAGTCTCCGCAGAAATACACCGGCCCTTCCTGGGGGTCAGCCCAGAAGGCCGCCAGGGCATCCAGGTAGCCGGGGCGGAAGGTAGGCACTTTTTCATCCCAGGCGAACAGCCGGTGAGCCCGGAAGGTGCCCTCGATCTGAGGGTAAATCTTCACCGCGGTTTCCAGGGCTTCTTTTTCATACTCCTTCTCGGATTTACCGGGGATAAAGTGGGAATGGCTGGGGTCGGTCATTAACAGCCAGCGCCCGTCCTGGTAAGCCTCAAAAGAAATCCCGTTCAGCGCCAACCCCAAGGCGCGGGGGATCATGGTTCCGGGGACCTCGGGCTGGTAGTCGGTTTCCAGGATGTGATAATGCAGCGCCCCGGAGCTGTAGCCGACCTTGGGGAAAAATACCTTCCAGGCTGGACGGGGATCAGGGAATAACTTCAAGGCATGGTTGCCCGGTACGGCAACCACAACCAGGGGCGCGGTGATTGTTTTTTCACTTCCACCTTGTGTGTACCGAACTTGAGCTCCGCTTCCGTCGCGGTTGATCTCCACCCCCCGGACCAGGGCGCCCAGCTCCACCTTTAACCGCGCGGCAATTGCGTCTGGCAAAGCGCCAATGCCTTCTTTAAAGGTCACTGAATCGGCGTTCAGATAAGACGCCATCAGCGCTAAAAAGGCTGTCCTGGACACGTCCTTCCCGCTGTAGGAGCACATGGTCTCAAACATGGGGATGGCCCAGTATTCAAACATCTCTTCGCTGATCTTATTCTTAAAGAATTCCTCAAAAGTTTCTTCAGTGTCGGGTAGGGGATTTCTTTCCAGGTGGTAGACGTCCTTAAACCCAAGCAAGGGGAAAAAATGAGGGATTAATTTCAACATCGCGAAGCGAGCCGCTAGCGAAACTCCGCTCCAGCTGAAGTAGGACAAAAGGTTCAGAAAGTTGGCCGAGTGCAGTTTCCCGTCCCGGTAAATGGTGATTGTTAACCCTTCCCCCTCCCTCACCAACTGATCGGTTAATCCGACCTCATCCACCATTTCCAGCAGGGTTTTATCAGAGCTGGTGACAAACTTGGCGCCCACGTCGACCTTAAACCCTTCCCAGTTGACGGTGGCCATTCGCCCCCCGGCACTTTCATGGGCTTCGAGGACGAGCACGTCGTGACCTTTTTTCTGGAGCTGGTAGGCAGCGGTTAAGCCGGAAATGCCGGCGCCAATCACGATTGTATTGTTTTTGGGTGACATGGCTTTCTCCTTAGCTCAAGGTTTTTGGAATTGATAAGATTACTAAAGGGAAAAAATTGTAGATAATGTTAATGAATTTGCTTTATTTGGATTTTACTATATGGGTAGATAGATGGGGAACGGAGGACGAATAATAAAAGAAGTTTAACGTTTAAGGTTAAACGTTTCAGGAACTTACGAATATTGTAGAAACAGAAGTCCCTCTTCGGAGGGACTTTCTATATAGAGCCCGCGAGTTTAATGGCCTATCCAGAGCAGTTAAAGCGCAGCGAAAACATGTCGGAGGGCCGGGCAATAGTGTTACTTGCTTCGTCCAACCTGCGAACTAAAGCGTTAGTTGATTGTGGATAGTTGAAATTTTAAATGTCACCGGAGGCCTGGCCTGAGTGAAATCGAAGGGTTGACGTTAGATCTGATCCTGAGCCTGTCGAAGGGGAAGACCCCCACTGCGACTTCAGCCGGTGTTATATCGACGACTGATTGTGGGAACAGGAGATTGCCACGCGAATCAGGAGCTAGTCCTGAGTAGTTGGCATGAAATACCAGCGTATCGAAGGGCTCGCAATGACATCAATCATATATCACCCCCATTTGTCATTCCGAGCGAAGCGAGGAATCCCTAATGAGATAAAATAACCAAGCCTGAAAAATTGGATTCAAAGATATCTTTGGAGCCTGTTCTCTTCAGGGATACTTCGCTCGGTTAATCCTGAACCAGACGAAGTAGAGACGAAGGGCTCTGCCAGTTGAGCCAGCGGTCCGTATGAAAGGATTATGCCGCGAAAGCGATTTGCGCCCATAATATCCACTGATAATTGTACGAAATCGTTATTCCTTGATTTCCATCATAAAATTCTTACAGCATAATCTTTCCTGTCGGAAGATACCAAGGTCCAGGTTCGACATCTGACAGGTGTGGGGAAGTGATCCTTTATTGGGACCTGATACATGGTACCATCTTTCACTCTTGAGCAGCGAGGTTCGGTTCGATCGTCTTCGCTTCCACATCCAGGATGAATATTTCTGTTTCATTAACATCAGGGTTATAGTTTAACGGTCCTCTACCGTCTTTTTTTACTCCGATAAGCTCCAACAAGTTCTCGTCTCTGCTTAATTCGTTAACTAGGTAAATAACGTAACCCCCCTCTGGGCAAGCATGAAATTGAACAGTCCCGACCATTTTTCCATCTATTTCAATGAGATCAATTTGCCACCGGTATGGATGGACATATTTTTCTTCCTCATCACATTCAGGACCGACCATGGGATAGTCTGGAGTGGGTGTGGCTTCTAGTTCTTCATTTTCATCCCCTGTCTCATCAAGGGGTTGGACACCAGAGACGATCGTGATCGTGATGCTATTGGAGACGGGGGTCAGAGGATCGGGGTGTTCTGGATCAGGATCCTCATATGCGCCTGAAAACGTTATCGTATGTGTGCCGGGGGAAAGCTTAGCATCGGTTGAAGTTGATCCGGAAACGCTAGGAATATTGCCATCGATGCTTGAAGTCCAAGAGGTTTCCACCGGTGTGAATCCGCTTAATTCGGCTTCAAAATGAACCATCTGATCTGCTGGAAACACCCCTCGATCTTCCGGATAGATAATGGAAACCTTCGCTTTCACTGCGGATTTGAGAATTACTCTAACACATCCTGCCGGGCTGCAGGCCAATCCCAACAGGAGAACGGATAGCATGGCCAAAGTGAGCTTGATTACACGGTTATAAACATGCCTTGATTGGCTCATTCTTATCTCCTCGTCTTTGACATAGTCACCCTGGAAGATCAATTCCTGAGTATTGAAACGGCATCGCAGCCTCGAAATCAGGCTTTGGTATAAGGGGCATCCGAAATTTAAGTTTGTATTTTAATCAGACAACATAACCATAGGTGCAATGCGTTCTTCTTCAGATTAGGGCCACACTTTGAGACTAGCGTGAATTATTACAGTAGTGCAAATCAAGATCAGGATTAAATCCCTAAGGCAATTTTTCTTCTGTCGAATTGATTTTGGTTAATTCATTAAAATCAATTCCAGGTTGATATTTGGTTTGGAAAGGGATGCTCATTCTTCGTTATCCTGTTTTCCAATTGGAAATCAAGGCTCAAGGTTCGAGCGAAAAATAACGGTACGAACCTGCACCTTCCTGATTTGGAGGAATGAAGGCGAGCAGCAATTCTGCATCACCTTTCGGCGCGCTGAGCACCAACCAGCCTTCGTAGCTCGCCCCAGGATATAGGGTGACATATAGCCAGGGTCTCGTCCATGGACGTGGGAGAAGGAAAAACGGTGCCCAGCGGTGATTTTTTTCGCTGTCCACAATGAGATATGCATTGCCAATGATTTCCGCACCGCCTTCTTGGGTACTTATATACTGAATCCCTAACCTCACCAGGATATATTCCATCCCCTCTTCCAGCGGTTGGTTGTTTTCGCTTGCTTCTTGAAGGGCAAGCAGTGCTTCTTCCCCACGGATGGAATCGAGCACAGCAACCTTCCAGTTTTCTGTGATTACAGACTCACCAGGAGGCGCGGCTGTAGAGTATTTCTTGCCTATCTCGTTCGGCGAGATATCCGCCAGATTAGCGGGTATTAAAATCGAAGCGCCCTCATCCAACGCGATGTACCCCATTATCCGCTCACCGTCCTCAGCATCTTTTTCGAAGGCGAGAAGCAGATTGCCTTCATCCTCCGGAACCAGAGCACTAATCCAGGCTTGCATGGTTTGGGCGGTATAGAAATTCTCGTAATAGAGTTCGGGCGCAGGTTGTCCTGAGGTGTCGTCTTGGTATGCGATGCCCCGATCGCCGGTGACGAACAGCTCATAGATTGCTATATCATGCCAATCCTCATCCAGGTGCAAACACTGCACAAAGAGTTTAACCGCTATATATTCCATACCTGGAGGCGGACTCGGACTGAGTCCTTCCTCAAAATGCATAAGTTCCCTGACCTGGTCTCCTCTATGGATCTCCAGGACCTGCAGGTCCCAGCCCGGCAAGCTTAAACGTTCGTAGGTCGGGTAGGGATTGCTCCGACTCATGCCTGGCTCAGATCTGAGCTCGCTGTCGGCCACTTGAGGAACATCCTGGAGTTGAGAATCGCTAACCGATGAACTACAGGCAACTAAGAAGATAACGAGGAAGAGCAACAGGTTTAAAGCGACTTGTTCTTTCCTTACACAATTGACCACTGTTCACTCCTTGACCTTCTGAAGGTAGAGGGGTGCTTGGTAGCTGACCTTGTTTTTAAAAGGTTATGTTATTGAAGAGGTAGCTTTGCTTGATTGGCGTTAGGTTTCATGTGGTCAGATGTTATGTTGATGATTAGATCATACACCAATTTTTACTGGTAAACAATCCAACAGTCGTTCTTGGAGCCACTATATTGCGCGTTGGTGTTCACTCCAGGTGAGTCCCTCTATCTCATTGGAACCGATATCGTCGTACTCTTTGATTTTCCTCTTGACAAACGCTTTCATAGATGCACATGGGGTGGAAACAATAGACACAATGGAAACAATGGACTCCCAACCTACTGATTAAGAGTCAGTTGCATACCGTAGTCTGCAAAACTCTACTACAAAATAACAGCTGAGAATTTTCTCAAGATCTCAAATAGTTCCCGATCATTATCCTCCTGCGGCTCCTCCTGAACCTCCTTTGGCAGCCAGGGATTTTTTTTATAACTGGGTGATTTTGTACCTGAGTAAGAGACAACAGGGGGTCAGCGTCTACTATCAAGAGACCTGAGCCTCGCTTTGGAAACTCACCCTCGTCAGCCAGTACTTTTTTAACCCCACACTATTCGGAGGGAGATCAGCACGATATAATGCTGGGAGTATCACTCATACCATCAACCCTGATCTTTTGTTTGCTTCGTGAGCTGAGCAAGAGCTGAAATCAACATTCATCCTATGAATAGACTTATGGATCATACCGGATTATTACTGAGTTATTTTCGTAAACCCGACGCTGCCCAGAACGCAATGCGCACCCTGAATCGGAAGGGTTTCCGGAGGCGGATATTACTGCAAGGTACATCGGAGGGTCGAATTACCCGATTCGATCCCAGCAGACGTATTCGCAGTACACTCATCGTGGTGGGTGGAATCATTGTCAGCACTGTCAGCGTGACGCTCTCGATGATTGGATTGGTTCCCCATCTCACGATCCCGACTACCTTGAACCATTTGGTCATCACCATTATCGGGTTTGGCCTGGGTGCGGTATTGGGGGGTATCATTTCCGCTGCCCTCTTCCCGATTATCTCAAGGGTTATAATTGAGCGGCAAGTAAACTGGCTGCGGGGAGAAGAATCACTTCTGATACTCCAGGCACCCATCCAATCTCTCTCGGGGGCGGTTAAAACTTTACGGGACTCAACAGAATCCGAGATTTCAATCTTCGCTTTGCATCCCCGGCGTGAATTTCCCCAACCGCTTGAGCTTCGTGATCTCACCGCCATGCCTCTCACGCGAGTCAAGACTCACGCCTCGCGGCTGGCTCAGGAACACCAGGTTGACTTTCGAGGTGGATCAAGCGGCGTCCTTCTCGATCAGCTTGAGAATGCCCGTGAGACCATTCACGCCATCTGTATTGATTTGACTGAATCGGTGCGGCTCGAACAGAACCTCAGTCCTGTCGCCGAGTGGATCCTGGACAATGAATATTTAATCGAGAGTCATGGGCGCGATGTGGAGATTAACCTGCCCAAATCATTTTACCGCGAGCTCCCGACTTTGACCGTAGACCCCGACCGAAATTCCCCCCGTGTCTACAGCCTGGCAAAAGAACTCGTTGCGCACAGCGACGCTCGTCTTGATCGCGAGAGAATCCTGGCCTTCCTGTCGGCTTATCAAGAAGGTAATAGCCTCACCATCGGTGAATTATGGGCGCTGCCCCTCATGCTGCGGATTGCGCTGATTCAGAGAGTCGAAGATCTGGCACGCCAGGCCTGGCGGGAATTGCTTGACCGCGAATTTGCTGATTTCTGGGCTAACCGGCTCTTGGCAACCTTGCGCCGTGATCCTGATCAGCTCTTTGCTGTTCTGGCTGAATTAGCTGGAGAACAAGGTCGTCCAAGCCCCTACTTTGCCACCCAGCTCAGCGGTCATCTTTATGATGAGGATGCTGCGCTTGTTCCCGTACAGAGTTGGCTGGAGCGCTCATTCAGAAAGTCACTCACCGAACTCCACGCGGCAGAACAATCTCGCCAGGCAACTGACCAGATCTCGATTGGCAATACCATCACAAGCTTGCGCCAATTATCCCTCCTGGATTGGCGGGAGATATTTGAAGGACAGAGCCATGTCGAAAGTATTCTCCGACGAGACCCCGCTCGAGTGTATCCAGATATGGACTTCGAAACCCGCAACAAATACCGTGAAGTGGTTGAGGTTTTAGCCAAGGGCTCTGGTGTTGAACAAATCCAGGTCGCCCGTAAAGCGGTTGAGATGGCTGCGACTGCTGAGATCAGCGAAGGGTGGGAATCTCGCCAAAGGCATATTGGGAAGTACCTGATTGGTGAGGCCCGGGGTCAGCTCTCTAAGGCAGTCGGCTGCCACGAAAAATTGCGCTTTCGCCTTCAGCAATGGATTTATCGGCACCATACCGCACTTTATTTGAGTTCGATAATCTTGTTGACTTTAGGTCTGATGGTCTATCCAATTTTACACAGCACGAGAAGTGGGATCACGTTCTTGGGTATTTTGGCCTTACTTCTTCTGACGCTGCCCGCAAGCCAGCTCGCCACCGAATTGGTCAATTACCTGATCACGCGTATTCTGCCGGCACGCCGACTGCCAAAACTGGATTTCTCTAAAAATGGGATTCCTGATGCCTATCGAACCCTGGTTGTCGTGCCTATGCTCCTGACGAATGAAGGAACGATCCTGAGCGAGATCGAAAAACTTGAAGTCCGCTTCATTGGCAATCGTGAGCATAATCTGATCTTCTCTTTGTTCTCCGATTTTAAGGATGCCAATTCAGCGGTTACGGAGGAAGACGAAGGGCTTCTTCGTATAACCGAAGATGGAATCCGCAGGTTGAACCGCGTCTACGGTGAAGGTCGATTTTACCTTTTTCACCGCCAGAGGACCTGGAGCGAATCCGAAAATAAATTCATCGGCTGGGAACGCAAACGCGGCAAACTGGAAGAACTCAACCGCCTGATCCTGGGTCAACGCCGTGAAGATGAGCCTTCCATTGTTTATGTCGGTGATGCCAGTCGTTTAACCGATATCCGCTACATCATCACCCTCGATAGCGATACTCAACTGCCTCGTGATAGCGCCAGGCGCATGATCGAGACCCTCGCCCACCCGCTAAACCAGCCTCGCCTGGATAAGGAAGGAAAGGTTGCTCGTGGCACCTATACCCTCATTCAGCCCCGGGTAAGTTCATCGCTTCCAAGCGCTGCGGCTACACTCTTCAGTCGGATCTACACCGATCCGGTTGGAACCGATCCTTACACAAAAGTTGTTTCGAACGCCTATCAGGATCTCTCTGGCGAAGGGTCTTATATTGGTAAAGGTATCTACGATCCGCGGGCATTTCATCATATGGTAGCTGGCCGCTTCCCGGACGAAAGTCTGCTGAGCCACGACCTCATTGAAGGAGCTTACGTCCGCACCGGATTAGCCTCGGATATCGAACTCTTTGATGAGTTTCCCTCAGATTACATTAGCTACAGCCGCAGGCAGCACCGCTGGATTCGCGGTGACTGGCAAATCGCTGAATGGATCTTCCCCCGAGTTAGGGATAGGAGCCAGAGAAGGATCGCCAATATCTTAGGCCCCTTAAGCCGTTGGAAGATCCTCGACAACCTCCGACGGAGCCTTGTCCCGGTCGCAAGCGTGAGCCTCTTACTGCTGACCTGGTTATTTGTTACAGACCTTCAGCTGACCGCAACCGCCCTTATCGCCGGTGTGATCCTGTTTCAACCCCTTGCGGGTCCACTCACCTGGGCAACCTCGCCCCATGGTTTGCGGGCTTTCTCGTTCCGCCAGATCCAGCATGACCTGACGCGGGCGCTGGCCGAGGCTGCTTTACTCATCCACCAGGCGGGTTTAACCCTGGATGCCATTATTCGATTTTTATATCGGCGGCTGATCAGCAGGCACGGGTTGCTCGAATGGTCCACAGCACAAATGGAGGAGTGGAGAGGGAAGGAAAGTCAGAATATTTTTTGGCTTGTCTTCTGGTTGATCTCGCTGATCAGCTCGGGGCTAGCTGTTGCTGTTTACCTGCTGAAACCGGAAAGCCTATTGTTTGCCCTGCCCTGGTTGATAATATGGTTCTTCAGCCCGCTTATGGTTGCCTTATTTACAAGGAAAAAACCTGCTCGAGTACCCTTACAAACGTTGAGTGGGCGGGAAACCCACATGCTTCGCAGGGTTGCCCGCCGGACCTGGAGATATTTCGACGATTTTGTAGGTCCGGATACAGCCTGGCTCCCTCCGGATAACTACCAGGTCTCGCATAAGAATCAGCTTGCGATGCGGACCAGCCCAACCAATATTGGTATGTGGATGTTGAGCGCCCTGGCGGCCAATGATTTTGGTTACCTTACCTTTGATCAGACTGTCGAACGACTCACAAAAACCATGAACACGCTCAAAGAGCTCGAGCGTCATGAAGGGCACTTGCTGAATTGGTACAGTCTTGAAGATCAGACCCCGCTTAAACCCCGGTATGTGTCTTCTGTTGACAGCGGCAATTTCATCGCAGCCCTTTGGACTCTCGATCAGGGTATCGCTGAAAATCTTAAACAACCCATCCTCAGCTTATCAACCCTGGATGGCATTCAGGATACAGCAGAAATATTTCTTGAGGAGCTTAAGAAGGAAAACGCTGCCCCTGAAACCCAGCAGGTTGTATTGGAACTGCTTGAAATGATCCGGGAATGTCCTCCCGGGTCGATCGAGCTCATCCGATTAATAAGGGTAATCCAGAACAAGGTGGAATCTCTTGCTGCCATGATCCGGGAAGATGCTGGTACCCGGGCCGGCGCAGCCTACTGGGCCAGACAGCTCGAACGTCAAGTTACAGCTTGGACAAACATCATTGATCGTTATTTGACCTGGATGGAGATCCTGGCTGAACGATCTGAATCTGAGATCGTTGAAGCAGGTCTCGTCTCCCTGCTTGTATCGCACCGCGAGCTACATAACTCTCCCTCTCTTAAATCCCTGGCAGCTGGGAAGGTTGTAGGTTTAAAAGATCTCGATCCGGTTGAAATTGCCGATCAAGTGCAGGGACAGGAGCACAAAGCCTGGATCAAGCGGCTTTTTGAGGCTATCTCGTGCGCAAAGGAGTTCTCGGGTGAGATGGTTGCCCTTGGTAAAGCTTTGCAGGATGAGATGCGGGTATTTACAGATGAAATTAACATGCGTTTTCTGTATGACCCTGTCCGGAGTTTATTTTCTATCGGATACAACCTGACCTCTAACCAGTTTGACGGTTCTTATTACGACCTGCTCGCCAGTGAATCACGTCTCGGTAGTTATGTCGCCATTGCTCGTGGTGATGTCCCAGTTGACCACTGGCTTGCGTTGAATCGACCCTATAGTTCGCATGGCCAACATCGTGTTCTCCTAAGCTGGACCGGGACAATGTTTGAGTATCTCATGCCTCTCCTGTTGCTGCGATCCTATCCCAACTCTTTACTGGATCAGGCTGCGCGGGAGACTGTCGCGCTGCAAATGGCTTATGGTCGAAATCGACGGGTTCCATGGGGAATCTCCGAATCAGCCTATGGCGATCTGGATTTGAATAAAACCTATCAATATAAAGCTTTTGGTGTTCCCTGGTTGGGTTTAAAACGTGACCTGGAAGATGACCTTGTGGTTGCCCCCTACGCCTCGCTGCTTGCAGTCGGCCTGGAACCACAGGCCACCGTAAAAAATCTCGAACGTCTTACACGGCATGGCTTGTATAATGATTATGGTTATTTCGAGGCGATTGATTTTAATCGCAGGCCAAAGTCGGATGCCGAACCCGGGGTCATCGTGCGGGCATACATGGCTCACCATCAGGGCATGGCATTCCTGGCATTAACAAATTTCCTGTACGACAATACCATGCAGCGACGCTTTCATCAGGATCCCCGCGTAAAGGCAGCTGAACCGCTTCTTTACGAACGAGTCCCTGTCTCGCCGCCCATCCATCACATCTCAACCCGTGAAGAAATACCCTCGCGAGTAGAGTCGATGGGTATTGCCCCTTCTATCAGTAAATTTGAGACCCCGCACAGCATTACACCCAAGGTCCAGCTCCTGTCGAATGGCCAGCTCTCGACAATGACAACCATCGCTGGCGGTGGTTACACCCGCTGGAAGGATATGGATATCACCCGCTGGCGTGCAGATACCACTAAGGATGATTACGGTTCTTTCCTGTACCTGAGAGACACAGACAGCGGTGAGGTCTGGTCAAATCTGTACCATCCCCTCGATCGCGATTCCGATCGGTATTCAGTACACTTCCCCCTCGATCGGGCTGAGTATCGTCGGCGAGATAACGGGCTCGAAACCCGGACTGAGTTGATCGTCTCTCCCGAGGATGATGTCGAGATCCGTAGGATCACGCTGACCAATCGATCCCTTCGCAACAGGCGAATCCAAGCAACCAGTTATTACGAGCTCGCCATGTCCTTACATGGGGCCGATCTTCAGCATCCAGCGTTTAATAAATTATTTATCCAGACAGAAGCGGTCACGGACAAAGAAGCCCTGCTTGCTTATCGCCGCTCCCGCCAGGAGAATGATCCACCCATCTATGTCATCCACAGCTTGGATCTGGTAGATGGATCTTTACCACAGGGATTACCTCAATTTGAGACCGATCGGCGGGTTTTCATCGGACGCGGTCAATCCTTAAAAACTCCCCTGGCGATCGAGTCAGAATTGGGTAATAACGAAGGATATGTGCTCGACCCGGTGTTCTCTATCCGCCGGGAAGTAAATATAGCGCCCGGGCAGAGTGCTCAGCTTGTCGCCATCCTTGGCGCCGCTGAGAGTCGGAAAGGCGCCTTACGTTTGGTTGATAAATACCATGACTCAGCCGTCATTGAACGTGCTTTTGAGATCGCCTGGGCGTCCACTCAGCTTAACCTGCGATCCCTTCGAATCCAACCCGACGAAGCCCGCCGGTTCCAAAAACTTGCCGGGTACTTGTTATACCCATCGGCATACTTGCGCCCTCCCGCCGATCGCATCGAAGCCAATCGCAAAGGACAATCCGGACTCTGGCAGTATGGCATATCTGGGGACTTACCGATTTTACTGGTCACAATCGCTGATGTCGGTGATTTGGGACTAGTCCGGCAAATGCTCCAAGCCCAAGCCTATTGGCGGCAGCATGGCCTCCTGACAGACCTTGTCGTGCTCAATGAGGAATCCAGCAGCTACGATCAGCCGCTTATGGAACGGTTAGAACGGCTGATTCAATCCTCAAGTATATACACCGGAGAAGATCAAACCGGAGGAGTGTTCCTGCGCGCTGTGGACCAGATAGCTGAGGAAGATCTGATCCTTCTTCAGGCAGTAGCACGGGTCTCCCTGGTGGCTGCCCGCGGTCCCTTAGCCCAGCAAATCGGTGTGCCCTATGAGACGGTTGAAGAACCCAAACAGCTTGATGCCAGGCGAATCGAGGATGAACTCTCGCGTCAATTGCCCTTTATGGAATTACCCTATTTTAATAGCCTGGGAGGATTCAGTGCTGACGGCCGTGAGTATGTGATCTACCTCGGTCCGGATACCGATACTCCCGCCCCGTGGGTGAACGTGATTGCCAATCCAAAATTCGGGACTCTTATGAGTGAGAAAGGCGCTGGATTTACCTGGAATGGGAATAGTCAGCGTAATCGGTTAACGTTATGGTCCAACGACCCGGTTCTCGATCCCCATTCGGAAGTAATCTATATCAGGGATGAAGATAGCGGAAAAGTCTGGAATCCGACCGCCGGCCCTATTCGTGAACGTAATGCTTACCGTGTGAGCCATGGCGCCGGCTATTCCCGTTTTGAACACAACAGCCACGCGATAGAGGGGCTGCTAACTACATTTGTGCCCGTTGATGAAAATGGTGGTGAACCGGTCAAGATTAGCAAGCTCACGCTGCGCAACGACTCAAGTAAAAAGCGAAAACTCAGCATCACCTATTATGTCGAATGGACGCTAGGGGAACAGCGTGAAGCTACACAGCAGCACGTGGTCACAAACTGGGATCCCAAACGGAGTACGATTCTAGCCCGCAACGGATACCATCCCGAGTACGGTGATCTTGTTGCTTTTGCATCGATCAGCCCTTCAGCAGAATCCTTCACATGTGATCGGTCGCTTTTCCTTGGGCGAAACCGGTCTACCGTTAATCCTGATGCCATGAAACGGACCGAGCTTGCAGGACGCGTCGGCGCCGGCCACGATCCTTGCGGTGCGCTGCAGACTAAATTGGAGCTCGGACCGGGAGAATCTGTGGAAGTGATCTGTCTGCTTGGCCAGGCGGAAACAGAAACCGAGGCAGGAAAACTCGTGCGAAAGTATCGCGAAGCCCTGGCCGTGAATCAGGCGCTGGATGAAACTCGTCATTACTGGGATCGGATACTCGATACTGTCCAAGTCGAAACGCCGGATCTTTCTGTGAATTTTTTGCTTAATCGCTGGCTGCTCTATCAGAGCTTAAGCTGCCGGATCTGGGGACGATCCGCCTTCTACCAATCCGGTGGTGCCATTGGATTCCGTGATCAATTACAGGATGTAGCTGCCTTCCTCCTTGCTAATCCCGAGCTGGCACGCGAGCATATCTTGTTGACCGCAAGCCGGCAATATGCCGAGGGTGATGTCCAGCACTGGTGGCATCCCCCCAGCGGTTCCGGGATTCGCTCACGCATCTCGGATGATTTACTTTGGCTGCCTTACATCACCGCTCAGTATATTCAGGTGACTGGGGACAATGAAATTCTCCAGGAATTGATACCCTTTTTACTTGCTCCCGAGCTCGAACCAGATCAGCAAGAAATCTTCCTGGAACCGCAGATCTCATTGGAGAGAGAAACTCTCTTTGAGCACTGCCGGCGAGCAGTCGAACGAGGGCTCACCAAAGGACCTAACGGGCTCCCACTAATTGGCGCTGGTGATTGGAACGACGGTCTGAATCGAGTGGGAGAAGGTGGACGCGGTGAGAGTGTTTGGCTTGGCTGGTTCTTAATTGAAGTCCTGGGGGGCATGGAAGGTTTATCCGAGATCATGGGTGAGACCGATCTCGCCTCAAAATATCGCCATGAAGCGAATGCGCTTGAGGCTCGTATTGAAGGTACCGCTTGGGATGGGGCCTGGTACTTACGGGGGACCTTCGATGATGGCAGTCCCCTTGGATCAGCAGCCAATCTTGAAGCTCGGATTGACTCGCTCCCCCAATCCTGGCCCTGGATTAGTGGCGCCGGGGATCCAGCTCGCAAAGAACAGGCGCTCGAATCAGCCTGGGGGCAGCTCGTTCGCCAGGACGAGAAGCTGGTCCTGCTCTTCACACCACCTTTCGACATCAGTATGCCCTCCCCGGGTTATATCCGTGGGTATCCACCGGGTGTGAGAGAGAACGGCGGCCAATACACCCATGCTGCCTTATGGCTAGCGATGGCTTTTGCTCGCAAAGGTGATGGCAACCGAGCCGGGGAAATTCTACGCATCCTCAACCCCATTGAACATACTCGCGAGAATCCTGATGTATGGAGATACACTGTAGAACCTTATGTCGTCGCGGCCGATGTCTACCGCCTGCCAGGGCGAATCGGTCAAGGTGGATGGAGTTGGTATACGGGTTCTGCGGCCTGGATGTATCGGGTGTGGACCGAGGAAGTTTTTGGCCTGAAAAAGCGGGGTGACCGATTGATCATCGATCCCGTGATTCCAGATTGGTGGAATGGATTTAAGATCCACCTGCGTCATGGGGAGGCGATATATGAGATCGAGATCCAGAATCCGGACCACATTCAAAAGGGAGTTGCCTGGCTGGAGCTGGACGGCCAGCGCCTGGAAGAGGGATTCATCAAGCTCGATCCCGAACCTGTGAAGCACATCGTGGTGATCCAGATGGGAAAATAGAAGAAATTACAGTACGATGAAATCCCCCGCGTTTGTCATTCCGCCTGCCCTCCCCTGTCCTGAGCGAAGTCGAATGGAGTTTGACGAAGGTCCAACCTCCGGTTGTCTCGCAATGACATCCATAATATATCCCTCCCATTTGTCATTCCGAGCGAAGCGAGGAATCTCTAGTAAGATAAAATAACCAAGCTTGAAAAATTGGATTCAAGGATAACTTTGGAGACTGTTCTCTTCAGGGATCCTTCGTTTCACTCAGGATGACAAAAGACAGAAATCCCACTCCTGTGGGACTTTCTTTATAGAGCCCGCGAATTTAATAGCCTGTCCTGAGTAGCTGGTACGAAGTAACAGCGTATCGAAGGGCTGGGTGAGAGGGGTATTGAAGTAATTTGGATGCCGACTGAAGTCGTAGCAGGAGCTTCGCTGAGCGTCCCTCTTCAGGGACGCTTAAATTCTTATATATTAGCGTTATTAGTGGAAATAATAAACATCGACCGATGTCGATGCTCGGTCTGAGCGCAGACGAAGGCCCTTAGCCGGGGTTTTGCGTAGCATCCTGAGCGGATACTTTGCAGTAGTAAAGTGGGAGTCGAAGGGCAATCCCCTGTCAACGAATCGAGGAATCCGGGAAATTGCCGCGTCTGTCCTGAGTCCTTCGATATGCTCAGGATAAACTTCGTCGAAGGGTATCCAAGTGCAAACAAAAGGGCGACGCACTTGTCCTGAGTGAAATTGAAGGGCCGAGTCGTCCCTACTGATTTTTCTCTCGAAACTACTCAGGATGCCTGGTTTGTTGATAATTTATCCGTCAACGGAGGTTGACGTTCGGCGCCAGCCCACATTGCAACTTCAGTAGGTGAAAAAAATTGGGCGACCCATCGGGGCGCCCCTCTTGATTTGTATCTCGAAATTACTCTATATACCTGTTTTATCTATCTCTTAAACGTAGACGGAGGCCTGTCCTGAGTGGATACGAAGGATCGGCTTTCAGCCTCCTCCCAATGACAAAAAATAAAGGGCGAGCCGCCGGCTCGCCCCCACAATTTACTACTTACCGATCCCTCCTCACACCATCAGCTCTCCCACCATCACCGTTACCGCTTTCCCGCCCAGGTATACCCGCTCCGGACCCACCCGGACCCGGACCACGCCGCCCCGCGCTGAAGCCTGGAAGGCCATCAGCTCGGTTTTCCCCAGCACCTCCCCCCAATAGGGACCCAGGCAGCAGTGAGCTGACCCGGTCACAGGATCCTCATCGATCCCTGCTCCCGGGGCGAAAAAGCGTGAAATAAAATCGAATTCCCCGGACTCACATAAACTGGTCAGCATCACACCCCGCACGCCCAGCTCATTTAACTTTATAAAGTCCGGTGTTGCCCCTTTTACCTCCGCCTCGCTTCCCACGCGCACTAAATAATCAAACCGGCTTTTCCCCACGAATTCCGGAATTACTCCCAGGGCTTCCATCAGCCCCGGAGGTTCACTGATTTCCTCAGGGGGCGTGGCCGGAAAGTTTAATTCGATTTCCTCCCTCACTTTTTTAGCCGTCAATAAGCCGCTGGCGGAGTGAAATCGGGCTTCTTCTGCTTCGGCGATTAACCCTGTTTCATATAATATGTGGGCGCTGGCCAGGGTAGCGTGGCCGCATAAAGACACCTCAACCGCTGGTGTGAACCAGCGTAGATTAAATCCGTCCCCCACCTGATGTAAAAAAGCTGTCTCCGAAAGATTCATTTCCCGGGCGACGGAAGCCATCCAGTCTTCCTCACGTGGTTTGGGAAGGATACAGACCGCAGCCGGGTTGCCCCGGAAGGGCTGGTCCGTAAAGGCATCAACCTGGTATATTTTTAGATTCATAAGTTATACCTCACGTACTAAAATTATTGGACCCCAAGGACCTCAGACGACTGAGGGACATGGGGACTTGGAATGGGGCATTGGGGATTTGGCGGTGTACTGGGGCAGGTCGGATGTCTGGGTTTATGCTCTAACAGCTACTGTGTATGACCAATGTGTCTGTATGATCTCCCAATCTTCACCGGACCGCCGGTAGACTTCAGTGCAGTTCCAGCGATACTCATCCTCAGCACCGCCGTAAGAGACATAATTAAATGTGAGTACAGCAGCATCCCCAATCCGCTGTACAAGAGGATTCAGCAATTCATAACGTTCGATGGATACCTTGCCCCGAATAGCCTCATAGTATTTTTCCAATGCGTCGCGGCCATCAATCCGTCTTTCAAGGCTGGGATCAAAATACACAATGTCTGGAGCGGAAATTTCAAGGAATCCCGAGGGATCACCCTTGCCCCAGCGATCGAGAGCTGTGGATTCCAGCATAATAATCGTCTTGGTCAGGTCATCATCACTGAATTGAATCGACTGAGTCATTTTTACCTCCCTTATTTGGGCTGAACCAGATTAAGGCGACTGGTAAACTCGGTGTCCGAGGTACAGCGCCCCCTTCCCTGGACCACGCGAAGTCTCCATGGCAGCGGGGCTTAGGTATTTATCTGTACCAGATAAATTTTTAATCGCCGCTGCTTTCGGTCATTATATTAGCAGGTTCCTTAAGCCTGGTGGCAAAGAGCAGGCTCAGAACCATCAGGCCAATCAGGGCCACCAGGGGCATGGTCATTGAACCTGTTTCCGGGGATTTAAGGCTGTCCATCCCCAAAATGAAAACGATACCCGAGATTTGGCCCATCAGCAAAAGCAAACCGTTTGAGGTCCCTTCCGGAGTTGGATGGGTAACTTCGGCGCCATACTGGAATCCAACCGGGCCAGCGCTTAACAGGAAAAAACCAAACACAAACGCTGAAACGAGCAAGAGCCAATAGCTTTCGGCAAAGGTTACCCCGACTAATCCAAGACTCGCGCCTATCACGGCTAATAACAAAAATGGGGCTCTTTTGCGATAATGGTCAGAGAGGATGGGGACGACCACAGCACCGATAATTCCCCCCACAATCATCAACCCTCCAATATTTCCAGCATCAATAATTGAGAATCCCCTCGGCCTGACGATATCCTCTATCCAGGTTGTGACCGCGTTGAATACGCCCAGCCCTACAAAGAAAATCACCAGCAGAAAAATAAAATCACGAATTCGTAAGGACTCTTTAAGACCGTCAAATACCAGGGAGCGCTCTTCTTGATCAGGGCGGCAGGGAGCTGTTGGAGGTCTCTCTTTGACAAAAACAAAAAAGACCACGATGCCAATCATGGAAATGATCCCATAAGATAAGAGCATGCCGCTAATCTGGGATTTGATCGTCAGAGAGGGCGTCAGCACCATTGCCGCAACGATGCCCAGGTACATGGCCAGTGATCCAAGACCAGCAGCGGTGGCTCGTTCCCGGATAGGAAACCAGCGAGCTGCGATGGTAGTTATCGCATTGAGGATAAATGGCTGACCGATGGCGATCCCTATCTGGGCAATAAGTACAAGTGTGTAATTGGAAGCCAGCAGACCCCTCATTAAACCGAAGACCCCCGTTAATACCACGCCGATACCCACAGCGACCCGGATGCCGTAGGTATCTATTGCCCAGGAAGCGGGAATTGAGATTACGACATAGACGATCATAAAACTCATCGATAAGAGCCCAATGCTGAGATCCGAGACACCATAATATGTGACGGCATTGCCCGTGATGGGAGCAAAGGTTATCCACAAAAGTTGATTAATGGCGACCACAAACATGAATGCCAGCAGCACAACCCATCGATACCCGTAGACTTTGAAGTCATTTTGTTCCATTGGATAAAACCTCCTTTTAGTAATTGATTTGGGCGGGGACCATGGTTCTAATAAAAGAATGATTCCACGATTCACCGATTATTTACCATTCAGTGAGGGTTCATTTTTCCACCCTCTTCTTTAAGTGCATCTCATTCCACTGGATGGTTGAATATCTTTTTAGTATAGCATGGGATTTGATAAGGGAGCGTTCAGGATTGGATAAGGGGGAAAAGGGAGGACGGATCCTTTGATCCGTCCCTGCGGGACTACTCAGGACAGAAGACGGAGGACGGAGGACGGCACAGTAATACGGGAGGACTCTGTGAAAATGGTTGTGAGACGTGCAACTGAAAATATCGCCGTCACTGCGAGGAGTCCTGAGCGGATACTTTGCAGAGGTAAAATAGGAGTCGAAGGGCGACGCGGCAATCCCCTGGTTTGAGGTTGTGATATTCAGGAGATTGCCGCGAAAGCCATTGGTTTTCTCGCAATGACAGTGCAATAATAAAGCCCTCGTCAGAGGGCGCTGTTTTCAGCGCTTGGATTTACCCAAGCGAATATATAATGGCGACGCAGCGCATCGCCCCTACATAATAATCTCCTGTAATTGTCCAGGATACCTGGATTATTGATACCTTAAGCGTCGACGGAGGTCGACGTTAGGTCTGACCCTGAGCTTGCCGAAGGGGAAGACCCAAAGCCGGGATTTTAATCCCCCGGCGTGAATTTGTGATTTCCAGGAGATTGCTTCGCTTCATAAGCCTATCCTGAGTAGCTGGTTTGAAATACCAGCGTATCGAAGGGCTGATTACTGACTTCCTCCCTCTCACGGCCAGGAAAACCCGCTATAGGCAGTGGCGATATCATCTCCCCAGGGGATAGGGGATAAATCCCGTCGATTTGTTCCGTCAGCATCGGTGATGGATAACCCATATCTTAAGAAGGAGCCATCTTCAAAAACTTTGTTATCGATCTGGGCGACGTACTTGCTGTCCGGCGACCAGATGAATTGGTACAGCCTGTGATCGGGGGGAGAGATGTTAACCAGACCGGTCCCGTCCACATGAATGACGAATATGTCTTGATGATCATTTGCCTCGTTGTAGGGACCGGCATACATGATCTTACTGCCATCAGGTGACCATTTAGTATTGCCAGCTGAATTGATTTCCACTGTATTTGTCACTCCACCTGTCAGGGAGGTCAGGGTTTGATTTGCGCTCTGGCACTCTTCCCGTTTATCGTCCCAATTATCCCCTTCATAATAGGGATCGGTGGCAAAAAGGATGTGGTCCTCATCTGGCGATAGTTGATACATCAAACCACAGTTTGAGTCTTGTCCAATCAGCTGGATGTCACTCCCATCCGGATCCATATGATATAGACCAAAAAAACCATCCCGATCGGAAGTGAAAATGATCCGGGTTCCATTAAGAGCCCAGGATGCCCTCTTATCCTCGCTGGAATTATGGGTCAGATTAACTGGCTCACCACCATTCAGTCCAACCCGGTAGATTTCCTGGTTTCCGTCCTGGTCTGATTGATAGAGAATAATATCCCCATCCGGGGACCAGCGGGGCTCAATCTCATCCGCAGGTTGATTTGCCAGGATATGCCAATCTGTCCCCTCCCGGTCGGTTACCAGTACATTCCAATTGCCGGAAAGCTGCGCCTGCACCAGGATTTGAGATCCGTCGGGAGACCAATCCATAATTGTTACCGGGGTATCCTGATAGCGGAGCTGATAGGTCCGGGATCCATCCGCGGTCATCAGGTACTGCTGATAATCGCCAGTCCGTTTTGAAGTGACAATCCACAGGTTTCCATCCGGTGAGAGCTGGGGTGCCGGGGAATCATCTGCGCTCGTCGGCTCATCATAGACCTTTGAAACTCCTGATCCATCCGCGTTAAAGGCATACAGTATATGTTCGCTTTCCATTAAAAAAGCATCCAGGGGTCGGGTCCAAACCAGGACCTGCTCCCCATTGAAGTACGGCTCCGGAGCGGAGGGGATCTCATCGGTCTGGTTTTCCTCTTCAAGCCCTGTTGCTGAATAATCCATCTCATCCCCGGGTTGTTGAGGTGAAGCCCCTGCACTGGTCAGGAATGGCAGCGCCGGGATGCTGAATAGCATGGATTCTATAAGGAAGACCAGCAGCAGTCCGCCAAAGGCGAGGGAGATGATTCTTTGGGCGGTTTGATTGGTGAGTTTCCCGCTGTCTGCCTCCGGGGGAACCAGGGCCAGACGACGCGCGGCTAAAATGCCATAAAAACCCACCTGAGTCCCTGTACTGATAAAAATGGATATCAAACCAACTGCCATCAGGATGTTTGAATTCAGGGTACTTAATGCTTGATTAAGGGCTAACGAGAATCCCCATAAAAGCAGGAACAAAATTGAGTGCCTGCCCACTACTTGATCTCCCACAAATTCCAGCTTCATTGTCACTCCGCGCAGGAATCCCAGGAGTAGTCCGAAGCTGAAGAAGGGTAGTGCCAGTCGGAGGTCGGGTTTTGCGCCGCTGATTGTTAGAAAGAGAACCGGCAGGATCAAGCTGATCAGAGCCGAAATTAGGGAGGAAAAGACTGTCACCCGACGGGGTTTCCGAAAGGAGAACAGCATGACCGCTGTCATCGCCAGGGTAAAGAAGGACAGCAGCAGGTTGAGTATGGTCATAAACATGGCTATTTATTTCCCTCCTTGAAGTTGCGCGCCGCACTCGGAACAGAATTTAGCCGCTGCTGGATTGGGATTTCCACAATCAGGACATTTGCCCGGTTCATTCTGAGTTTCAGGTACTGACTCAGCACTCCCTTCAAGTTTGGCTGAGGCTTGTTGGAATTCCTCCCAAGCTTGATCGAGAAGATCAGGATCGCTGGTAGTTTCCAACCAGGTCGCAGCCTGGAGTGCCACCAAGCTCTGTGCTGTTAATATTTCCGCCCGTTCCTCTTCCTCTTCCTCGATTGCTGCCAGGGCACCGAGAAGTTGGGCAGTGACGAGCATTGACTCCCCTTCATTCCGCAGCTCCAAATCAACGGAGACAATCTCCCCGAGCACTCTGCTGTTGGCGGCAATCAGATCCTCGAATTGCTTCTGATACTCCTTCTTATCAGATAATTCCCGGAGCTGCAAAAGAAGGACGGAAATAGAGGAATATATGTCGAATACCTCCCCGGTATGGACCCCTTCGACTTCCAGCGCTTCCTGGGCGGCCAGGCAGGCATCCAGAGCTTGCTCTACATCTTCCACTTTCCTCTGTCCATTCTCTTCCCCCTCAGCCAGGTTTGTGAAGATCGCGGCCCGGGCCAGGTGCGCTCGGGCGATTCCATCAGGAAAGGGAATGCTGGTAAAGGTTTCAATTGCCTGATTAATCTGTGTCAAGGCTTGCGGGGAGTCCTCCTGGAAGGCCTGCCATTCTGGTGAGCGCTGGTAGAGTGCAAAGGCTACATCCAGGTACGCCTCACCGATTGCCCGGGAATTTCCACCCTTCTTAGCGGCTGATAGTCTGGTTTCAGCTTCATCCAACATTTAATCCTCCAGTCATTATAAAAGTCACCGCGCCTACTCTTGGGATGGAGTGGTATCCCGTAAGAATACCGGTCCTTTTCTGCCGATCCACTTTCGGAGTGCGGATCCCTTCTCGTTGAACCATTTAATGGCGGGATTAATTTTATTCATTCCCTTCTCTATAAATTTTGTGGGTTTATTGTGTCTTATCCCTTTGTACACATCGTCTACCACATCCTGCACATCCTGGGTTCTTTGTGAGGCTCTCATGCCTTTATCTACTATTTCTGCAGGAAGATTTTTAATCCCTGTTAACATTTCTCCAATTTCGGTTTGGTGACGGTTTAAGAACTTCTCAGCTGCAGCGGCCTGTTCTTTTGGCAGGAGAGCCTTGGCAGCTGCAATTGCGGGATCGGTGATCAGCTGCTGATGGACTTTTTGGAGACCCTCCTGGCCTGCTTGTAACCCCCGGGTTAGCCAGATCACTCCCTGCCGGTCTTTCTCCGACAGGTAAGATAGACGGGCGTTTATCTTACGGCGGACTTCCAGCAGCTCCTTGGTAATTCTTAAAAATTCCTTGAGCTTACCGGATTTGCCCTCGATGCCCATCTCGTCGATTTTCTTCAATTTGGGTGCGACCTTATTTTTCCAGAACTCGCTCTCCTTAACTTCCTTCGGCACATCTTCTATTCTTTTCTTAAAATCGGACAGGGTCTTGTCCACCGCGGACCGGTAATCCTCGCTATCATCAACAAACCGCTCGAGACGCTGCTCAGCAGTTTCTCCGGTGACGGCCTTAGCAGTTGAAGGAAGTGGTACAGGACTGGTCGGCTCATCAAATTTGGCGAATGCGCTTGCCTGCACGCCATCTTCAGCTCCCTTTTGTTCTGGCAGGGTGACGGGAGGGTTGGCACCTTTATCGCTTTTTACTGCTTCCGGAAGATCCTCAGGAGGTTTCTGGGGGGTTTTTTCTGGAGATTTCTTCTTCACTTCTGAGGGAGTTTCCGGGAGCTTCTCTCCTTCCCGCCAGCGCCACCGCCCCACAGCCTGCTCCAATTTCTCCATCGGGACTCCGGCTCGGTGGTTAATAATCATCCAGATCGCAATCAAAGCCGATACCCCCGTCCCGGCGACCGCCAATCGGGCGGGAGATATGTTTTTCACGCCTGCTGATTTAAGAAAAGATTCCAGGCTGGAGATGAGAGAGGATGTATCGGAGGAATCAGTGCTTGTCGACTCCTCCACGCCTTCTTCCTCATCGCTGGTTTCAGATTCAACTACGTTTACCAGAATGTCCTTTCTGATATCGCGATCTTTCCCGAAGACTTGGACTGATACTTCATAGTATCCAGTTTCTTTCCCTTTCCAGGTGAATGTTTGATCTTTAGTCTTTGATCCCGATATCCCGTCCAGTGACCATAAGTACTCTAATGATTCGTCTTTTTGGGCACCGCTCACACTGGCAGTGCAGGAGATCGAGTCCCCTACTTTTGGCTTGGATGGGCAGGCGATGGAAACACTCAATTCCTCACTTTCTTCACTTTCCTCTGCGCTTTCCTCTTCCTCACTGCCGGTACCTGCCGGCCGGATGGCAATTTCAAATTCACCAGTGCACTTGGGGTTATTTTGCTCATCCTTGCTGGAGCATTGACCAAAGGTCATCATATTGCCCTCGGTACAGTAGAAGGCCGTGGCGGATACCTTCGCCGTTCCGTATTGAGAACCAGCCCTCAGGGTCACCTCAAAAGGAGAGCCGATCTCCCCTTTGGTGCCATTTGCAGAGGGCGGTGAGAGGGACGTCCCCAGATCAGTGGTGAACTGCACTTGGAGAAGATCCTCCGCTCCTGCCGTTGGGTACCAGACGCAGCCTGAAAGATCGACCATCAGCGTGGTCTGACTATTACCATCAGCCACCAACTCTGTTGGATCGCCCGCTTTGGTAAAGATAGAAAGAGCGCCTGCCTGTGCGTAGGCGACCGTGGTTATCAGGGTACCTGTGATCAAGGCGGCGACCAAAAGGGTATTTCTCTTTAACTTGGCGATTCGGCTTTTGAATATTGAGATCATAGCTCTACCTCAGGTATAAGACACCATAGTTATATTTCAAGCAAACACATCAGAGATTAATAATCATACGATCATTCTGGAGCATCAATTGAGACTTGCTGAAAAGCGGCGTGAAATGTTTCCACACCTTGTGGTGTTTCAGCAATCAGGCTAAGTTTTCCTTCCTGGATCGATGTATCGTGAAGATCTGCTACCAGCTCGCCGTTGATTAAAGCCAAAATCGAATCCCCTTCCATGGAGACGGCCAGTCTGTTCACCCCACCATCCATGAGGATGGCATCCGATGGTGTCCAGGGGATAAGGTCGATGGTCTCGCCGACCCGTTTTCCGAGCCGGAAGGAGCCCTCATCGGAAATTTCAAAGAAATAGTAGTTATCGGCGTCTTGATGGCGAAAGGCGATTCCATAGTATCCGGGGGTTTCGCTTAAACTGCGGGCCTGGGCAATCATCGTGAAGTCGTCAAATTCACGATCTCGAAAATGGGACATGGCGCCAACGGACGCGATGTACAGTTCGATGTGGAGTTCTCCGCCCTCAATCCACACCTGGACTTCTTCCCGATTGGTTTCCCCCCAATGCCCCTCGCTGTTTTCGAAATCATCGGAGAATCCGTACTGCTCTTTAATCTCTATGATGTACTCTTTTATATATGTCCCGGGCGGATAGGTTTCCCAGCCGTCGAAGATTGGAACCTGGTAGGATGTGGACCAGAAGTAGTGATGGATTCCCGCTTCCAGGTCCTCTACAACTGTCCGGTAATAGCGGCAGACCATACCCTCTTCTTGTGAATCTTCCTGGGTCCACATCGACTGGGGAATGGTGACTCCATCCAAAGTACCCTCCATCTGAATGGCAGCCAAATTGCTCTCAAGTGTGGCCTGATCCATAGCGCACCAGCCCATGATCAGTATGCCGGATTCACCCTGAGGAAAGTTGCCTTGGTAGATGAAGTAATCTTCAGTGCTTTGTTCCGGAAGATATTCGGCACCCTCGGTTAAGCTGAATAGCAAGCTATCGGTCGCTGGGTTGTAGGGTCGGGTTTGTAGATCATTTTTTAGGTCTTGAGCGTCTACGGTGGGTGTAGCTGCGGCGCTAGGAATATCCGATTCCTCAGACGCCGAGTCAATGCTATCTAGCCCCTCTTCAGCCACTCCGGGAGATAGGGGTGCTAGTTGAGCCACCTGGCGGTATCGACTGAAGGAGACAAGCTCGATTACCGTGTACACGCTAAAGCCCAGAACAATAAGCGCGCTGATGAGCCAAAGGCCAATTACTCCCCAGCGGCCCCTTTTATTTATGGTCGGAGGTGAAACTTCAAGAAGCTCCGGCTGTTGAGGCGCCGAAGTGGAGGAGGAAGGTTGCTCTTCTTCCGGGAGGATTAACCTGGGTGTTCGAAGATTCCATTCTTCCCCATCATACCAATACCAATCGCCGCTCTCCACGCCTAGCATCCAATACTCACCTTGATCGTCCTCGACAACCAGCTCGGTCAAGGCAGCATGATATTCTTCTGTAGTGAGCTGCCCCGCGCTATAGGAGGCTTGGGCTTCTGCGAAGATCGCTTGAGTTTTTTGGAAGGATTCCGGCAGCTGTGGAAGAGGGATGCCGCACTCGAAACAGAACTTTCCACTTTTTGGATTCGGCTGCCCACACTGCCGACAGTAACCGATGCCAGGGTCACGAGGCACTGTTACACTTGCGGAGGAAATGGACTGCGGTGGTGTTATCCTTTGAATGATGGTAGCGTCCGGGTCCTGTTTCAGGCGGACCCGCAGGATCGTATCACCGATCTGGATTTTATCACCTTCGGAAAGGGGTAGGGAGGTTATGCGTTTGTCGTTGACAAAGGTCCCATTGCTGCTGTCCAGGTCTTTAATCTGATAACTGCCATCAAAAAAGTGGATAGCCGCATGCTGACGTGAAGCATGCTGATCATCCACTTGGATTTCGCAGTCGGACCCGCGTCCGAGGGTGGTTTCTGAGCCTGTTAGCTCAAACCGGACCTCACCGGGTGTCCCTTCATTCCCTATCAACCAGGCTAAAGGAATACTGTTCTGCATTGAGCCTCCCTTCAATCTGTACTGACGAAATGATCCGCTAAATTCCCCCTCAGCACAAGGAGCCTACGATGATAGAAAAGAGAAAAAGGCAGCGATGCTCGGCTCCAGAATTGTCATTTTTTTTTATTGGTCCCCTAATGGGTCTAGGATTCTTTGTATCCATGATCCTATTGTTGGATATGTTTATCCTAACTGATTTTATGGCTTCTTGCAACGTATTTTGAGAGTAAAAATGAGGAACCTCTTCTCATATTTTCATTATCCGGATTCGCCTGGTATGCGTGAGTTGGAGACGGATGACGGAGGATGGAGGACGTGATCCATTTAATCATCAGGGAGTCCTTGATATTACTGATAGGCATCCAGGTCTAGATACAAAGGATCGCCGATAGTATCGTCCAGAATCACATCTGGAAAGGTTGGATCCAGCTCAGGGGTAACACCAATGCCATGATACATCTCCACAAATTCTGGCACCGCAAAGACAACCTCATGCATATAGGCTCGTTGCAGTTCTTCGGCCATTAAGGCTGCTTCCTGGACAGAGACCAAACCATCGCTGTTGGTATCAGCATCTGGATTTGTTAATGCCTCAGCAAAGTAATAGGTGAAAACTCCGCCGATGATGGGCAGCCCCTCTTCCTCGAGTCCTTTCCAGCCAAGTTCGTCGCTATCCACAGCAGCGATGGAAAGGTGCGGATTGGGATCATCGGTAACAGGTTTGGTAAACTTGCCGGCTGAGCAGGAATCAACCACCAACAGCCGCCGTTGGCTGGGTATTTGATTCCACTCCTCGGCGAAGAAATCCCCCCACAACACCACATCACTGAGGTATTTTCCATGAGAGGTGACATAAAGGAAAACGACATCGTTCTGATCGGTAACTTCTTCCAGCCAGTCCAGTTCGGCCTGCAGGGTTTCCCGTTTGAACTCGCGCACTTCGTGGATATGATCGGTATCCCAGCCTGAGTCCTCCAGCGCTCCCAGCAATCGTTTGCTATCAATATAATCGACTAGCATATCCGTCATACCCACATCGCTATAATCATCTTTTGCAGCCAGCACAGCCCATCCCTCCACCGGGTTGGGATCGGACGACTCCCTGTTTTCTCCTCCGGTCACCCATTCGTTATAGATATCATCCAGCTCACATCCACAGGCTTCCTCAAACGATGCTAGGATATCTTCCGGCTGGCCTATTCCCCACAGGTGATCCTGGTAGTAGTTCTGGATGGCAGCCATCACTACTCCCAGCCCCAGCTCCTTTTCCAATTCAAGGAAAAACAGCGGACCCAGACCGTAAATAATCGCCCCGTACTCCGAACCTTCATACTCCCCCGCCGGCAGGCCGATTGCCATTTCTTTATTGTCAATCCCCGCCATGCGTCCGTGCCAAGAATCAATATAACCCTGGCCATTACCATATTTGTCCAGATAGTATATATAGGTCAAGTATTGCGCCAGGGCTTCATCCAACCAGGGTTCGTTTTGCTGGTCATTGCCCACCGTGTTGTAAAACCACATGTGCCCAATCTCGTGCACCAGGGTCGATTCAAGAAATACCCAATTTGGCAGTTCTCCAAACATCACGTCAGGGATAAAATAATCTACTAAAACGTTTGTGATCCCCGGGTACTCAACCGCTCCAGCCCGCATGGGTGAACTGACGATATCAAATTCCGTATAGGGATAATCGCCTAACCGCTCAGTTAAAATTTCAAGTGCTTCCAGGGCGTACTCCAGGGCATATGCTTGATTCTGGCTATATTCTTCCCGGGTGTAGACCTTAACCGTCAGATCACCCACTTGATCCTTCAGCTCAGTAAACTCCCTGCTGCCCGCGAGATAAAAATCCCGCGCCGGGCCGGCGGCATACAGGATAGTCTGGTCAGAGCTGTTTTCCTGTTGGTCCACAACCACACCGGAGGAGGCTAAAACCAGGTCAGCTGGAGCCTGGACCTGGACCACATAAAAACTGGCGTCCTGGTAGGTATGATCCCCGTTTGGCTGTGGATAATCTTTATACCAACCGTTTTCGTCATAAGCCGGGATAACTGGGTAAAAGACGTCCAGCACCAGCACGTCATCAAAGAAACCGTAAATACCGTAGTTACCGCCCATATCGGTTGGAACCAAAAGACTGAAGTCCAGGGATATGATCGCGGATTCATCAGGTTCAAGGGCATCCGGGAGGGCGATTTTAAAGGCGGTATCTTGACTTTCCAGGGAGGTCTCGGCTTCTTTCCCATCCAGAAGAACCTGGGAGACCTCAGTCTTTCCGCCCTGGAAGTTGGGGAACAGCCGGAAATAAATTTCCTCCAGGGGCGCACCTTCGGTATTAAAGAAACGCACAATTAGACTCCCGGTAATATTTTCCGGAAGCTCCGGTGGTATCACCAAGGAGATATAGTAGGTGCTGGCTTGGGGAAGATCCTGGAGAACCGACTGCGCTCCGGCTACCAACCCACTTTTATAAATCTCTCGATCTTCCCAGTTAATCTCCTCGGCTGAGGCAGGAAATCCAAACGTTGGTGTATCGCTTATGTCAAGCTTGGATAGTTCTCCAGTAGAGGTTTGTTCACTGGGTATCTCTGTATTCGCTGGATTACTTTTACGGATGGAAATCCAAATCGTCACTCCCACCACACTGATTACCAGGATCACGATCAGTACAATCATCCACTTGTTTTTCATTGCTCCTCCGGTTTTTGATGACAGGGGTGTATTGTTTTATGATAAAGCAGGTTTTGGTGATTATGCATTAAATTTCATAAATCAGAGATTTAATGTTGGAACGTTAAACGTTCAACTTTAAACCTTAAACCTTAAACCCATTAATCATATTCCGTGTATTTTTTGGCTTTCCCTTTGACTTTTTCCGCAGGATATTTTTTTTCATTCAGCGCCAATTTGTGTTTGGCTGCTTTGATGATGTCTATGCCGACCTTGTCCGCTAACTCAATCAAGTAAATCAGCACATCGCCGATCTCCTCGTTCAAGGCTTCCTGTTCCTCCACAGTAAGTTTTTGCTCCGGGTCTTTCCATTGGAATATTTCCAAGATTTCGGCCGTTTCCACAGTCAGTGCCATTGCCAGGTTTTTGGGTGCATGATACTGCTCCCAATCGCGAACCTGGCTGAATTCTTTGATCAGATTTTTCAATTCTTGCATAGGCTCTCCGTTTATTGATGTGTATATTGTAATGGATAGATTTGATGCTAGGAGATGAAAGGACTGGGGACGGAGGACGGATAATAACAGGTTTAATGTTAAACGGTTAAGATTTAAGGTTACGGGAACTGACTACTATTGTAAGATCAGAGGTCCCTCCTAAGAGGGACTTACTATATAGAGCCCGCAGTTTCAACTGCCGGGTGATAGTGGATACGAGGAGATTGCCATCCCTCGACTACGTTCGGGACAGGCTCACTCTTAGCACCCTCGCAATGGCAGTGAATTGTTAAATTCCTACTTAGGAGGCCTATTTTGGTGATATCTAAAACGTCAACAGAGGTTGACGTCCGGCGCAGTCCTGCTTGCAATGAGCTTGCCGAAGGGAGCTGTTTTCCCTAGGGACGCATGCTATATCCCTCAGAAAACATAATGAGAGGAAAACTTAAACATCGACGAAGGTCGATGTTTGGCGCCAGCTCTGAGCCGGGATTTTAATCCCCTGGCGAATGTTCGCATTGTAAAGGAGATTAATTCGCTAACCCATAGCTCCGCGCAGAGCTTTCTAACTACCCCTTAGTAAAAAGCCCTCGGAGGGGGCGCTGTTAAGTAGCCCATAGATTTATATTTGGGCGTTTGTGAATTAAAAACGTTATTTTTAAACCTAACAATTTTGTTAATTGGTCAATTGGAGAGCGCTGATTCATTATCTCCCACTCGCTTAAAATTGCAAAAACATTAGATACATATTATTTATTGATAACTTATTCCTGGATAAATATCTTCTTATGCTAAAATGAAATGACCTCCAATTAAATTCATTGGCGGAACAAAACCGCAATATTTCCGTTAAGCAGGGTGATTGATAATTCATGGATATCAATGAAAAAGCGCTCCTGTATCGTGCACAAGCGGGAGACAGGCGGGCTGCTGGAACTCTATTTGAGCTTTTTTATCAGGAGATTTATACTTATATTTATTATCGGGTCAGCGATTCATCTATAGCAGAAGATCTGAGTGCAGAGGTGTTTGTCAGAATGGTCCGGCGTTTACCCAGCTATCGTGATCAAGACAAACCCTTTATCTCCTGGTTATACACTATCGCAAAACATCTTGTAATTGATCATTACCGCCTCCAGGGAAAAACGGTTCCAATGCCACTCAAGGATCGGTTACTGGGGGATGACCAGCTTAAACCGGACCTTCATCTCCAGAATCAGGAAGCGGTAGACTGCTTTCAGAGAGCCATCCGCCACCTGACCAACCAGCAGCAAGATGTGATCATCCATCGTTTTGTTGAGGGACGAACAGCCCAGGATATTGCTGATTTAATTAATAAAAGTGAACGGGCAGTACGCTCACTCCAGCATCGAGCTCTCCGTTCCTTAGAAAGAGCCCTGGTTAAGGAAGATTGTCTATGATTAGACATCGGATTACCCTTTCATTGGAAAACTGCTTACACCGCCTGGATAAGGGAGAATCACTTCAGGCAGTACTGGAAACCTATCCCGCACAAGCTGACCGTTTAGAGAAGCTGCTTGGGTTAGCCATGGTGAGCAGAGCGCTGCCAAAACCTGTGCCATCCAAGGAGGCGGAGCGGGTTGGGAAAAACTATCTCCTGGAATCGATGCATATCCTACAATATGCGAATGCCTTCCGCAAAATGGATCCTCAACCAGCGTCAAAACCAGGAAGAGAGAGCAGGCTGGCGAGAACTCTATCTTCAATTTCAGCGAAGTTAAGCCAATTGCGACCGGTCTATCGCCTGGCAATGATTGGCTTGGTAATGATCCTGGCAGGAAGCTTCTTCACCATCAATACCTCAGCTTCATCCCTCCCGGGAGATACCCTGTATGATCTAAAAATAGGCTTGGAACAAGTCCAGATGTTATTTACATTTAACGAAGAAGCCAAGCAGGAACTGGCGTTGACATTTGAAAAAGAGCGCTTGTTTGAGGTGAAAGCTTTGCTGGCAGAAAGCCGCAGTGAGTATATTGATTTTAGCGGCATAGTTGATATAGCGAATAAGTCGAACCGGATTATCAGCGGAATAGACGTTCAAGTAGATACTGAGACCAATCTGGATGAAAACTTAGAAGAAGGTACTAAGGTTGAGGTAGGGGCGAAAACCCAGGAGGATGGTACGCTTCTGGCTCTCAAAGTTAATGAAGCGACTAGCGGTTTTGACTTAGACATGGTTGGCGCCGCAGATGATGATCTGGATGAAGAGAAAGACAAAGATATGGAGAAGGACAAAGACATAGATAAGGACAAGGACAAGGATAAGGATAAGGACAAAGATAAAGACATAGACAAATAAGCAGCCTGCTAGATTTGAGGTTGATTCTCATGAGCACTCCATTCCGGAGTGCTTTTTCTTTACTTTCTTTCGTTTGACTGGCTGGCTGGGAGACTCTGCCAGGGAAACCTAGGGACCTGGTAATACTACTGTCTTTGCGAGAGCAGGAAAGCAATCTCCAAGTACGTTTGAGGTGATTGCAGCAATAACCTCAGGTTGTCGTGCAATGACAAGCATATATTATTCCTCACAATCCCAGGTTCTCCCCGTCTTCCGTCCTCCGTCCCCCGTCCTGAGCGGAGCGCTTTACGAAGTAAAGCGCGAAGTCGAAGGTCCGGGCGATTTCGTGCTGAACTATTTTTCATGGTTCTTTCTCATCACGTCCTAACCCAAGTTCATCAGGATAACTTTTTTTACCTTAGCGTTCCGTGTTATCATTCATTCAATTCCAACTTTGATTTAGAACCTTTGGTTATTTTCCCATTTATAGTCTCATCGAAGGAGAAAAAATGACTACCGAGCATCCCACCACTGCCCAACCCAAAAAACAAAATTGCTTTCTGTGGGGCTGTCTGATTGTCCTGGTTATGATATGTCTGGTTGTCGGCTGCCTGGGCACATTGGTGGCCTTGCCATTATTTACTGATTTCGATCCACTCGGGTTAGGAGACCAGATTGATGAAATCATCCCCTGGCAGGAATTTTTGGATGATCCTTCCAGTATCCCCGATTTACCAAAATTGTTCTCTGATGAGAATGATTCAACTTATGGTGATGAGGATTCTTTCCCAGATGAAAGCTCGCCAGAACCTCCCATTGACTCAGCTCCGGATAGCGGGTCGTTTCCGCTGGTACCGTATATAGCAGACGATTTCCCGTTTTATTTTTCTTATCCAGCCGGTTGGGAAATTGAAGTGGATGAAAACTCGGTCGGGGTGACTTTTTATGACCCAGACAGCTACACCTACCTTTCCGTGGGAAGTGACTGGCTCTGTCAGGGTTGTTCGACAGCCGCTGATGCTTCTGTAGAATTGATGGAAACCCTGGAGTTTCAAGCACAGGAAGGTACCTTTGTAGTAATCGAAGACCGTACATATACTGTTTCTACCGGGGACGACGCCCATTTTAATGCCTACGAATGGATGGATTTGGACGGTTTTAACGCCTGGGCATATGACATTAATATCACCGTCGGTGAGGATAATCACTTCTTTTTCATGGTTGGGGATGACAGCCTGTACTTTGAGACCTATGGGGAATTGATTGAAGCGATCGGTGCCAGTTACAGCAGGTAGAAAAATTATTTTGATCAAAAAGACCGGTCGGGAGACCGGTCTTTTTTGTTGATGAAGTGTGTGATTCAAATAATCTTAACCACTAAATCGGTGTTAAAATCCAACTCATCCCTGTTATTCGTTTATTCTTTGAGGAGAGTTCCATGAAAATGTTCCTGAATCACCGCTCTCGTTCCCCAGTAATCTTGTTGGGCGGTCTGTTAATTATCTTATTCCTTATATCCCCATTAAGTTTGGCGGTTGCTGCGCCCCCTCCGCAGACTGAAATTACCACCCAGTCTGTGATTGATGCCCTGTCTGCCTGGTTTGCCACCTACAGCGGATTTGAGTTTGCCCAGCGGGGCTGGATCACCATTGGTGATCTTGGTAAAGCTCGCGCCCGCTTGGACCAATGGGATGTGGAAGCCTATATTGACGCGGATTATCTTAATGAAACTGGCGCGAATGCGGCTTACGTTGATTACACCAACGCCGGTTTGGGATATTTTAACGACCTGGTCTTTGCCAATCAACCAGCTAACGTCGCTGGGGTAACTGTCTGGCATGAGGTTATGCATGCCATTTTTGATGCCAATGACAGTGATTTAAAGGTAACCAACGATGAGATCTATACCTGGTATATGGAAGGACAGATCCGTGGATTGGGTCATTTGATGGGGTTTGAAAATGAATTGCGCAGTCCGGACTGCGATCCGGAAGAACTGGAACGGAATTGGAATCGGTTTAATGTTTTTATGACCAAAACTGCAATAGATTTTGGCGGTTATGGTGCCATCACTGTGGAAGGTAAAGCGCAGTTGGCGCAGTTGACTGGCTTCCAGGTTCCTGACCCGGCTACACTGCGTGGATTGTATGAAACATCTGGTTTATTGGAGAAATGCAAAGGGACACCCACTCCTGGTCCAACAGAAACCCAGGCGCCGCCTCCAACCGCTGTGGCGACAAAAGATACAGTCAATCAGGGGAATGCCACTTCCTCCCGGATGTTCTTAATCGATAACTCCGGAAGTATGGACGGGATGCGGATCGCAGCCGCTATCAGCTCGGCGCAATCCACCCTCAGCGGCCTTTCCCCAAAAACCGAAGTCGCGGTCCAATTCTTTGGCACTTTTGGTTGTGACGTTTCTATTGTTCAGGATTTCACCCTCGACCATGGAACTGCCAGCCAGGTTATCGCGAGTGCAACAGCCTGGGGAGACACGCCCCTGGCCGCTGCCATCGCCCAGGGTGGTGCCTACATGCGGACGAATGCCAGCACTAATAATATGGTGATGATCTTGCTTTCCGATGGAGAGGAAACCTGCGAGGGCGATCCAGTGGATGCTGCCGGTCAACTGAACAGCACATCATCCAGTATGCCGGGGAAAATTTCCTCTCTGGGTGGAGTGGTAAAACTGGCCTTCTCCCGCCTTGTTCTCGCCCAGAGTTCTGGAACCATCACCTTGCATGTAGTGGGGTTTGGGATTGAACCCGGATCCGAGACAGAAGCCCAACTACAGGCGGTTGCTGCAGCAGGGCTGGGAAATTATTACCAGGCAGACGATGAGATTGAGCTTACCGAAGCTTTGCAGGAAGCAGCTGAGGATAGTCCTCGAGGGGGATTGTTCTCCGGTAATTGGATATTAATCTGCGGCGGGTCTTTGGTATGTCTGTTGGGTCTCGGTCTCGGTATTGCCGGAATTGTATTCCTTACCCGGCGTTCAAAAAAGGCTGCCGAAGTGATCGAAACAGATCCCCCCGCGCCAGTAGTTTCCCCGGAGAGCAAAACAAGTCCTCCGGATGCCCCACCTAATAAAACCACCAAAAAACAACCCGAGAAAAAAACTCCCCCGGCTGTTTGTGACAGCTGCGGAGAACCCTTGCAACCGGATGAAAACGTCTGCAGCCACTGCGGTGCCCCCCAGGGAGGAGAAAAACAATGACCAATAAAAAAATTACTGTAACCAACCCTGCCCCTGCTTCTTCTGGTGAGAAACCCAAATCGAGCAGCTGTCTGCTTCGGGGCTGTTTAATCGTTGGTATTCTGCTGATCATGGTATTCTGCTGCCTGGGGAGCCTGGTTGCCCTGCCTTTTGTTACTGGATTCGACCCCCTGGGATTGGATCCGGAGAACCGGTTTAATGAGATTATCGAATGGCAGGACTTTATTGAAGATCCGTCAATTGTTCCTGATTTATTTAAAGAGCCCAGTGACCCCTTGGTCGTTGAGGATGATCCTGTCCTGGGTTTTCCCACCCCGGGTCCTCTTGCACCAACCCGTCCCGCCCCGGATGCCAGAGCGCTCAGTATGGCAACCTACACAGCCCCGGATTTCCCTGCCGCCTTTTCATATCCCGCCCATTGGGGTTTGGAGGAAGAGCCCTTCCGCGCTACTTTCTATGATCCGGATCACGACACCATTCTGTATGTTGGGGAAGATCCGGTGGAGTATGGTATAACAGCTGCCCAGATTGCAGAGGAAGTATCCGAAAACCTGCAGGCGGATGCCCAACCAGGAACGTTCCAAATCATTGAAAATTCACCCTGGTCTGTTCCGACAGGGGAAGACGCCCACCTGAGTGCCTTTGTATGGAACGATACTAGTGGTTCCCACCGCTGGTCTTTTGATCTGGAGATCGTATCAGGAGAAACCAATGTATTCTTTTTTATGGTCGGCGAGGATCCTGAACAAGCTTTCATCAACGCTGAAGTGATTGAGTTGATCGCTGCCAGTTTTAGTCGTTGAGCGATAAATCCAAATCTTAGGCCGGTCTTTTGACCGGCCTTTTATTTTTAACCGTTGTGATCTTTTATTCTTAAAAACTCCAACGCTCATCAAGAATATCTCCCAAATCCATGCTACAATCCTCCATTTTTTCTCCATAGTTTAAGGAGATACTGGAGCTGTAGAAGCAAATCTAAACCTTGAGGAGGTAAAAATGTTTTTCTGCAGATACCCCGGATGGGGGATTGGATTTAAAATCTTGATGATTGTTCTGCTGATTGCCGGCGGTACGTTTGTCGCCCGTTCAGCTTTTCAGGCAGGTTTCCTGCAGGGCGGAGCAGTGGAAGGCGGTGAAATAACTACCCCGATGTTTTATCCGCATATCAAAGGATTCGCTCCGTATCCGTTTGCCCGGGGAGGTTCATTCTTTTCGATTCTGGCGCTGTTTTTTGGCGGGATCCTGTTGATCAAGCTGATCACATCCATCATTGGATTGGTTATGTTTAACAAGTGGAAGACAGAGGGCGGACCGGATTGGGAGGATTGGAAGGCTAAAAGGTATTATCCCCACCCGCATCATTGCGGACCTTATTATCGAAAGTGGTGGGGATCGCGCGCTTACCCTCCACACACGATAGACCCTGTTGAGGAAAGTTCCCAGGAACAGGATAAGGAAAAAACTGAAAGTTAAAGGGCGATCATAGGCACGGGAGAAATTTCCCTCCCGTGCCTTGTTTTAAGAAGAAATTTTTATGTCCCAGGATAAAATCTCACCTGGTTTCTGTCCAAATTCCTGGCAAGTCCTATTAGACCAGGATAGCATCAGTCAGATTCTGCTGGACAATAAACAGGACTCTACGTTGATTCAATGGTTGGAAGCCCAGCCTGAATGGCTTGTTGAAACTCGTTCCAGGGGTTTGACTCTATTTTGCCGTAAAGGGCAGAATTTGCTTCCTCCGGAGGAAATTTTGATGTCGTCTCAACCTGCTCGTTTAGTAAATCCCCCTGTTTATCTTTTGATAAGTTTACTGTTGATCCTGATCCTGACCTGGGTTTTCCCCCAAGCGGAGTTTTTGGTTTCCCCCTGGAACCTGAGCGGCCTTTTACCTCTGGGTTTGGGGATACTGCTCAATCTTTTGGCTGATGGTCAATTTCAGACCCGTCACACCACGGTTAAACCCGGGGAAAAATCCACTGTCTTACTAACCGAGGGTGTTTTCCGGTATTCCAGGAATCCCATGTATCTGGGTATGATCCTGATCCTGGTGGGTTCTGCCATGTTATTAGATTCCTGGGTTTCCATACTGGTTGCACCAGGATTTATAACTCTGATCTACTATCGTTTTATCTGCCATGAGGAGATGATGCTTAAGGAACAATTTGGCGAAGACTGGTTGGTGTACCAGCAGAACGTGCCCCGCTGGATCTAAAAGCTGTGTTATCCTACCAGTGACGGATTCTTATTCAAGTACGAACACCAGAAAACCTTATGAATGCAACCATTCTGGTTGTTGATGATGAGCCCAAAATCGTCCAGTTAGCCCGTGATTATCTGGAAAATAATGGGTTTAAGGTACTCAGCAGCGGCAATGGGCAGCAAGCCCTGGCCATCACCCGCCAGGAACGACCGGACTTAATTGTGCTGGATCTGATGCTACCCGGGATGGATGGATTGGATGTCTGCCGGGCAATCAGGCGAGAGTCTGATGTGCCGATCATTATGCTGACTGCCCGGGCAGAGGAAGCTGATCAACTGATTGGATTGGAACTGGGTGCCGACGATTACATTACCAAACCCTTTTCTCCCCGCGCGTTAGTCGCCCGGGTGCGGGCATTACTTCGCAGAGCTCAGGGTGAATTGCTCCAGGATGAGGTGCTTCGGGCAGGAGACTTGGAGCTGGATATTAAACGAAAACAAGTCACTTTAAGTGGTAATCCTGTTCATCTCACCCGCAGTGAATTCAGTCTGCTGGAAACCCTGGCCAAACACCCGGGTCAGCCCTTAAGCCGGGAGCAACTGCTTGAGCGGCTGCACGGTGTGGTGTATGACGGAGTGGACCGCAGTGTGGATTCTCATATCAAGAACCTGCGCCGGAAAATAGAACCAGATCCTGCAGAACCGATTTATATTCTGACAGTATATGGTTTTGGATATAAATTTCAGTGGGATTCGGCATGAAAAAAACCACTCATCGCCATCATCACCCTCCTCCCAAATTCTCGAAAAAATGGAAACCCGGTCCCTATGGACCTCCCTGGGAGGCAGGGTTTGAACATTTTTCAAGACATTCCCTGGATCAGCGCCGGAAAATGACCTGGCGATTTGCTGGGGGATTGCTGTTCCTTGGGGTTCCCCTGCTCATTCTGGGAGTCATACTGGGATTGGTGATTGGTGGTAATCAGGAGCTGCTCGGTTCCAAAGAACTGCGCCGGCTGACTTTCTGCAGCTTGCCATTTCTGGTCCCGATTCTGGGCATGCTGATTGGCAGTCTGGGTATCCGGAAATGGGTGAATCCGCTCGCGGATGTGATGAGTGCCGCTGAAGCCCTGGCAATCGGGGACTTCAGTGTCCGGGTAGAAGAAAAGGGCGATCAGGAATTTGTCAAGCTGGCCAAATCCTTTAACCACATGGCGGAGGAATTGGAGCATGCGGAGCAGCAGCGGCGGAATCTAACCGCGGATGTCGCTCATGAACTGCGCACACCACTGCACATTCTACAAGGCAACCTGGAGGGTGCTCTGGACGGAGTCTATCAGGCATCCCCGGATTATTTTAAAACCATGCTGGAGGAAACCCGTCTGCTGCAGAGGCTGGTAGAAGATTTGCAGACCCTCTCCCAAGCGGAATCTGGAACCCTTGATTTTCATTTTCAAATCCTGAATATCAAAGAGCTTATTCAGGATGTGGTAACCAGCTTCAGCGGACAGGCGGAAGAAGGGGGGATAACCATAACCATTGATTATCCGGAAGAGTTGGATGATTTATCCCTGGAAGGGGATTGGCACCGGCTGGATCAGGTGCTGGGCAACCTGGTGGTTAATGCCCTGCGCTACACACCACAAGAAGGAGAAATCCGGATCGGTGTAGGAAAAACAGATCAGACTGTGAATATCACCATCCAGGATAACGGATATGGCATCCCACCAGAGGATCTGCCCTATGTATTTGACCGTTTCTGGAAAGGCGATAAAACCCGCTCCCGGACCAGCGGCGGCAGCGGATTGGGTCTGGCAATCGCCCGCCAGTTGGTGAACGCGCACGGGGGAATGATCAGTGTGGAAAGCGAACCGGGACAGGGGACCAGGTTTACGATCGAGTTGCCGATAAAAGACTGATTTTCTATTTTGTTGGGGGAGAGGATAAATCCAGTTGGAAGGTTGGAACGTTAAATAGTAAAACGTTCAGCTTTCCAATTTTTATATTTAGCAAGATATTTCACTTTGATACTACCTATGAAGTAATCATTCCCAGCAATATAACGTGACAAAATTACATTGAAATAGTTATACTATTGACAGGAAAGATTTCTTATTGTACACTGAGTATACATCCCGGCTACAACGGGGAAATTTTACTGACCGGGATGATCTTGTTAATTGACCCATACAATCAAACCTCACTGTAGCCAGATTGGGTCCAATCAGTGGGGATTTTGATGATAAAAAAACTAGGTCTTTTGGTAAGTTTCCTTTTTCTTTTGGGAGCGGTTGCCGGCCCGTCTCTGGTCAGTGCGGAGATGGATCCTCTCGCTTCACCTACTCCAAAACCGCCAGAGCGGGTCACCGCGCCGGTGATTTCCGGGGTTAACCCGGAAGTCGAATTGTCGGAGGGAAATCAGGGGGTTATCATTCCCTCCGACATCCTTTCTCCTTTAGCAATCCAGATTCCAATTTTGATTGATCCACCTCAGTATGTCCCGAATAAACCTCGGGGATCATTCCCTGTGGGGGAGGGTCTGCCCGTCCCGCTCCAGATGCAAGAGGCGGGAGATGTAACCTGCGGTCCCCAAGCCCTGGGAATGGTCCTTGGTTTCAAGGGTTCAGCCGCAGGAGACTCTTCTCCCTCCCCTGACCAGTTGATTTCATTTATGAAGAGCCGGGGATTAATGTATTCCTGGGGAACCGGAGTGGAGGAGTTGGCTTATACAGCCCGGGAATTCGGGTATGCAGGCAGCAGGGCATTTCATAATTGGACCCTGGAGGGATTAACAAATCAGCTCCGGGCAGGGAATCAAGTGGTTGTCTCTCTGGGTATAAATGGGGCAAATCGCCCAGGCCATTTTGTGACCGTGACTGGAATTTCTGAGGACGGCCGCTGGGTGACCTACAACGATCCCAGCCTGGGAAAACAAACCGTCCCTGTAGAAGAGTTTCTGGCGGGATGGTCGCTGCAGGGTAAGGCCGGGATGATCGTCCAAAAAGAATCTTTGCCTAAAGCTGTTGATCCTATGCTGCCCTGGATGGGAATTTTAAGTACCCTGTCTATGCTGACGCTGGTTGCTGGTAACTCCACTGGTTATGGGGTTAATCAAGTCATAAAAGAAATCCGACGTAAACTGGGAGACCCCAGGAGAAAAGGCATTGGCGGCAGGATCGAGAATCCAACGGAGTCAAAAACGAAAATTGCTCAATCCCGGAGGTATAAGACCAAGACTGTCTACCGCGGGATGAAGACTGTGAAATTGGTAGTACCGGTCTATAGAACTCAAAAGGTCCAGGTGGGTTTCCGGGGAACAAAAAAGAAAGTGCCCAAATATGAGATCAAAAAAATCCAGGTTGGTTATGAAACGGTCACCAGGAATATACCGGAATATACCACCAAGCGCATTCAGGTTGGTACACGGGCAGTCAACCAGGAATTAAAAGTAACCCGCTATCGGAACAAAAAGATCATGGTTTGGAAAAAGAGAACCAGGACAGTCCCGGTTTACCGGACTATCGGTCGCAGGCGATTCAGGGTGGGATACCGAACAGAAACCAGCTGGAAAAAGGAGCCGGTGATCAAACGAGTACCCTACCTGGCCACGAAAACCCTCACCAAACAAGTTCCGGTCTATAAAGACGTTAAAGTCCTGAAACGATACCGGAAAGTAACTGAAAAGATTCCCAAATACGAAACCAAAAAGATCCAGGTAGGATACCAGATTGTTAATGAGACTGAACCCGTCTATGAGGTGAAACGGGTCCAGGTGGGCACCAAAACCATCACCCGGCAGGTGCCGGATTACCAGAGTGTTAAAGTCCCGATTGTCCTTCAAAACCCCCCGCCTAAAAAGAAGGAATCAGAGAAGATACCTTATGATGAAAAGATTTTCCTGCAAACCACAGCCACTGAGTTAAAGGAAATCAAGCAGCTCACGAAGCATCCAGTTCCAGTACCGCCGCTTCAAGAAGAATCTGTAGATGTCCAGGATCCTGAACTTTACGATAAAAAAAGACAGACTCGAAAAGGAAAGCCTACTAGGGAGCGGGGGGCAGAAGGTGCTCCAGAAACTAAAAAGGGCTGGTTGGTAAAAACCTTGGAGAACATCCATGATAAGGTAATAAACCCTCTTCAGTATTATCGGGATCATCCGGACGGACTACTGAAAATCCTCAATCCTGAGAAACTCCCCAAGGTGTTGAGTGTATCAGCGAAGGGTTCCTGGGATTTTAACCTTTTCAGCCAGGAAGGGGTGGTAGCCCATACTTCAGTTCCGCCCGGTTTTTTGCAGCTCTTCTATATGCAGCAAAAGATAAATATTGAACCCAAAGCGGTTGTAACTGTCAATCCCGGCGCATTGATTGACTTTAATATCACTTCGGCGACCGGGTCGGTAAAACTAGGGAAGACCATTAAGTATATTTTTGGTCCGGGAGAGATGGGATTTTCCATTAAGAAGGAAGATGAAATTCTTGGGCACGATTACATCGTTGATAAACATTCAATAAAATTATCTTGGAGAGGTTTGGCTTATAAATATAAGGAAGAAGGTGTAATAATTGATAAGGAAAAAACATCTGAAAAATTCCAACTGAAAGATGTGTTTACGCTCAAGGCAGAAACCAAAACAATTAAAGCAGAAGGATTAATCGCATTAACTTTGGCCGGGATTCTTGGTTGGAAAATTGCAGTTGGTGGTATTGGAAAAGGAGTCTTGGATTGGGCTCTTCAAGGAGCTACTTCCGTGATTAGATAAATGAATAATCTCATATCGATTCATCTATTGATCATCTTTGCATTATTATCTTCATGCAAACAATATAGCCATTCACAAAAGAACGAATTCCCGAATCCTGAGGTTGTTTCCATTACGGATCCAACAGTTTTGTCGGACGAATTTCAGAAGATAACCATCTATTTTGATAAGAACGTGAATGACGAATCTATATTATCAATTATCAGACTTGATTTAAAGAAACGAGATTCATATAAGTTGATCTCCGAGGCAAACCATATAGTCTTAGCGCCTAATAATCGACAGATAGCCTACATTCACAGTAAAGACAAAAATGGAATAAATCCTCATTGCGTATGGATATATGACCTAGAAACACATACCGAGAGAAAAATTGCTGGTTGGGATGAGGATATAATGGATATTTTCTTAACCAATCCGAGTTTTTCGTATGATGGAAAGAATGTAATCTTTACAGTCACATGGTTTGATTCAGGGAATAATGGTTTAGCGATAGTTAATCAGGATGGTAGTAATCTTAGAATACTAAATACAAATCTACGTTTAAACGAAGGTCCTATTCTATCGCCTGATGGTGAGCTGATTATCGTAACTTGTGCCGGGATAGATGTATTATCAGGCAGTCCCGGGTTCCAGATGTGCTTATTGGATAAAAATGGCGTCTTCCGAAAGCAATTAACAAACCGGGGCGATCTTAACAGCAGTTATTATTTCACGCCGGATGGAAAGCAGATAGTCTATTCAGAAGCTGAATTTGGAGGGATCTTCCAAATCATAAATCAACGGGAAGACAGAATGATTGTTATGGATGTAGATGGAGATAACAAAAAAGCTATCTTGGAGTGGGATGTTGGGATTAAAGGTTTCAGCGATGATGGAAAAGAGGTAATTTTTGTCAGCAGGCCAGATAAAGATGGACCTCGCGGAATCTACATTATCAACATCGATGGCAGCAACCTCCGGCACCTGGCTTACCTGGATGACTTCCTGGCGGAATGGTACGCCGGTGTAACCGAGTATTAATCTGCCTATTCCATGACAGGGGGAAGGGGGCACAGACCCCGGAGGTCACAATCCTCCGGGGTCGTGATTCTTGTTGGCTGTCAGTTTGATATTTTCCAACATTCATTGACCGACCTACCTGGAGCAGTTATAATTTTCTCCACCTAACCCCTAATTCCAAAGGAGAAAATTCGATGGCTATTGATTCCAAAGCCCAAGGTTTTAAAAAAGTCTATACTGTACGAGCCGGCGAGACGTTATCCAGCATAGCAAAAGAAGTTTACGGAGAAGACTCCGCCTTCACCTATATGGATATCTATGAAGCCAACAAAGAGCTGATTGGCCCAGATCCGGATCTGATTAAAGTTGGTATGGTCCTTGAAATACCAAAAGAAAAGTAACCAGCGCCACTTTACTCATTAATCAGAAGGAGAAATTTTATGAGCAGTAATGTAGACCTTGTAAAACTGTTTTCGGCTGTTGCGGAAACCATGGTGGAAAACCAGTCTTCTCTAAATAAAGCTGATGAATACAACCAGGACCACGGCGACCACATGGTGGATATTTTTAACCTGGTCACCGGGGCAATGAAAGAGGCCCCTGCTGGTGATGTCACTAGCGGTTTGGCAAAAGCTAGCGAGCTGCTCAGTGGAAAAAAGAGCGGATCCGCTGCCGTATATTCCAAGGGATTGGCCCAGGCTGCTGAGTACTTTAAGGATCAGGATCTGGATGCCACCCAGCTGCTGCCCTTGCTGCAAACCATGCTGGGCGGGGGCGAAGCCCCTGTTGCCCAGGGAGCTGGCGGCTTATTGGATTCCCTGGTGGGAAGTTTTGGCGGGGAAGACGGCCTGGATTTGGGTGATATCCTCAGTGCCGGTGCCGCATTTATGGAGTCCAAACAGGCAGGGGATACCAACCTGGAAGCCGCAATTGACGCGGTAATCTCCGCCAGTAAAATGGGAGAAACACCCCATCGGGCTCAATCCAGCAAACTGGTAGCGGATGTCCTGCTGAATACCCTCATGAGCGGAATGCAGTAAATCCTGGACCCCAGATCTCAAAAAGACCCCGCTGTGTGTGGGATCTTTTGTTTATACAAAAAAAAGGAAGCGATAATGTCCGCTTCCTTTTTTGATTTTTTCTTCCGATTCGGATTTAGTAATACACTTTCCGGGGAAGATTTTTGGCGTTGTTTACCCAATCATTTACCATTTTCTTGGATGGTGGTCGGCGGACCAACCTCTTCTTGGCATTGGTCTCCAGGATGCCCTGGTGCAAATTGGCGGGGTTGCGCTGGGCTAATTCAACCACAGTATCTACTCCGGCCTCTTCCAGCAGGTCGGAATATTCTTCCCCAACACCTTTAATCCGGAACAAATCAACATGATTTACCCATTCCAGGATCAGGGCGCTGCCGATTCCAGATGCGCGGGCAATTTCATCCCGTCCTTTAGGGGTGGCGCCTTTCTCCAATAAACTCTTGGTGCTTCGCACACCTGCTTTTCGCAGGTTCGCAGCGTACTTTCCGCCAATTCCTTCCACTTTTTCTAATTTTGCCATCATAAACTCCTTTTACACTCCCCTAGAGAGTAAATCTACAAATAACGAATTAAGGAAAACCTTCCCAGGGTTGAGGGAAGGTTTTTTGATTTTTTTAGAGATCAGGAATGATTAATTCCATGCCAGGCTTAATTAGATCCGGGTTGTCTCCGATGAGTGCCTTGTTGGCTTCATAAATCGCCATGTACTTTCCAGCGTCATCATAATACTTTTTGGCGATTCCACTTAAAGTGTCGCCGCTCACGACTACATATTTTCTGATAACTTTTTTGTCTTTAATAGCTTGTAAATGTTTGGCTCTGGCATCAGCTTTTGCTCTAGCATCAGCTTTGGCTTTCTCAGGATCGAAAGCCGATTTTTCTTTTTTCATTTCCTTGTATTTTTCCTCGGCAGCTTTGGGTTCTTCTTTTTTCTCTTTGGACCCGAATAAACCAAATAAACCTTTCTTTTCTGACATGAGTTCTCCTTTTCTGTCTTCTTTGGAACAGTTAAACTGATTGTAACATCCTTATCTGCACCTTTGTATAAGATTTCTGTAAAGGTTTCCTTGCCGAATGATGGTGAATTCTAGAGCTGTACCCCGATATCCAGGTTTATTTAAGGGCAAAATCAATTGTGATTTCTACATTTGTTGCCAGCTGAGCGTCTGTTTCCAGGGAAATTTCACCAAATCCATCCGTAACCAGATCACCATAAACTTGGGCTGGATTGCCTGCCGAGGCAGTTAAACTGATGGAGGTGCCGTCGCCACCAATCAATGTTGCCTGGCAGCTTCCGGTTTCCACAACCAGACTAACAGTTGCTGTCACTCTCTCATGGAAATAATCTTCATTGATTTCCACGCTGGTTTGGTCAGATTCGTTAGCCTCATTCATCTTAATTGAGACCTGACCAGAATCTCCCGTAATTTTTGAAGTGGTCCTGTAACCTGTTCCGCAGGCAAGCGCAGCCAGGGTCAGAATCAGGATAGGGAGCATAAGGAGCAGAGGGGTTGATTTATTTATCACTTGATTCTCACTAAATGGATTATTTTGGGGATAAAGTACTTCGCTCCCAGCGGGCCGCGTTGAGATAACTGCCGGAAAACAGAGCTATCAGCATAATTTGAAGAGCCCAGGCGGGGAGCATTTTACCCATCGGAATAAAGCCGGAAATCACGGCCTGGATCTCGGTGCCGACAATGCCTAAAATAACTGGAAAGATGGTGATCAACAGCACACCTTTCCGGACCAGGGGGTCCTGGTCTGCCCATAACAGCAGTACAGTCCACCCCAGCATCAAGGAGGCACCCATATTCATCGCAAACCGGTAGCTGGGATCCGGCAACCCCTCAAAACCAAATACGATTTGGGTGAATTTTGGAAACAGCATGGGGATCGCTGCCACAAAATCAATAATTGCCCCGGTCCAGTAAGAGACACGCAGCCAGAAGATCACGTTTTGTTTTTTCATGATGAGCCTTCAAATGCCCGAACCAGGTCTTTCATTAACTGGAAGAGGTTTTCCAGGTTCATTTCTTGATTTTTGGATGTAACTGTGAAACTACCATCAACAATCAGACAATCACCGGATCCGTACAGCTGTAATGGAGTTTTACTCCGGGTGAAAAAATTCAGACTAATCCCGGAAAGCAAATTGCCGACCGCGATTTCGTCCCGACCGAAAACCACAATCTTTTCATCCAAACCGGGGTTTTCGGGGAATTCAATCCGGTTAAGATCCTGGTATTTGGCGGCCAGATCCATGACTTTATCCAACATTTTATCCATCAAAGATCCGATGGTTTTTTGCCGATCAAAGGCCGGAATGGTGGTGAGGGAAAAGCGGGGTAATGCCAGATTACGGGAAATTACTCCGAACATCTCAGTCCCCAACCAGGTATCCTCATCATCCGTATCCACCAGGTCGAAGAGATAATAATCACGCTCAAGATCCTTTCGATGAAAGAGGCCTCGGATCTCCAGAGTCTTGTTCCTCTCATTTTGATATAGATCTTCTATCCTGCTTAAAAAATCCAGTGGAGTTAATTCCAGCGGTTCAAAACCCAGCTTTTGAGCCCGGAGTGTTTTATTTACCCGGGCTTTTCTGGTTTCCCGGATCATGGTAAGCACTATCCCAGCAAAAATCAGGATTACACCCAGGACCAGAAGTTCCGGTCGCATGTTCATGTTGATTCCTTCCTTTTAACTATTAGAGATTCACCTTCTTAATAATTATACTGGCCCTGGTTTTTCCGGGGCATGGATTTTGATTAAAGTTACTCAAATTTTATATGAGTGTCATACCGGTTGACTGAATTTCAGCGGTAATGCAAGATCCGGTTCTGCAGTGACCACATTTCCCGGTAAAATCCATCTTTTGAAAGCAACTCGCCTTCCGTACCTCGCTCCACGATTCGTCCCTGGTGGAGAACCAGGATCTGGTCAACATTCCTTAATCCTACCAACCGGTGGGTCACCAGTAGGGCAGTTTTATTCTTGAGAATTTCAAACAGGGTTTCCAGCAGCTCCCGCTCTGTTAAAGGGTCCAGGTTTGCGGTAGGTTCGTCCAGTAAAAATAACGGGGCGTCCTTAACTACAGCCCGGGCGATTAAAATCCGCTGCCTCTCTCCGGCGCTCAGCCGCTGACCGCGTTCGCCGATAGCGGTGTTGTATCCTTCCGGAAGAGATTGGATCATGTCATGGATTCTGGCTTTCTGGGCCGCGTCTACGATTTCCTCTTCCCCGGCATCCGGTTTCCCCAGGCTGATGTTTGCCCGGACAGTATCATGGAACAAATATCCACTCTGGGAGACCACACTGATTTGCTTTCGAACCTCATTCTGGGACAGCAATCGTATGGGCATCCTGTCTTTTCCGAGAGTAAGCTCCCCCTGATAATCCTGCCAGAAGCGCAGGATCAGATTGGTCAGGGTTGTTTTTCCTCCACCGCTGGGACCAACAACCGCCAGGATTTTCCCCTCCTCAATTTGGAAGTGAATTCCATTCAGGGCTGGCTGCCTGCTGCCAGGGTAGGAAAATTTCAGGTTTTCCGCCTGTATAGAAAAGCTCAAAGGGAATCGGGCTGGCTTTTCAGGATCGATCACCATTGGTTTGCTATCCACCACTTCAAATAAACGGGAACCAGCTTTTAACGAGCTATCGAGAGTTTCCATGGCTTGAGGCAGTGGTTGGATGGCTTCGAATGATGCCAGGGTCAGCAGGGCCAGGGAAGCCAGCATCACCCCGGAGAGTCCGCCTGTCCGGATCAGAGGGATGGCGCTGATCAACACCAGCCACATGGCTAGATTACTGAAAAATATTGTGATTCCGGTATTTAACCCGCTTACTCGGGCCAGAGCCAGCTGGGCGGCATCATACCGCTGGTTGATCTCCCGCAACTCCTGTTGTTTATTTTCCATTTGACCAAAAATTAGCAAGTCTGGCAGCCCCTGCACGTAATTAACCAAACCCTCTGCCAGCCGGGAGCGTTCCCGGACCAGCCTGACTCCGGGTCCCTGTGATAAATGGCGGACCAGTACAGGGAAAATAAACCCGCCGAGTAGGAAAAATCCACCCACCAGCAAACCAGAGGCGGGATTCATCCATCCCAGGTATAGGCTGGTAACCAAACCAACCAGAAGCGCGACCAAAGGTGGAGCGGCGGATCGGACATAAAAATTTTCCAGGGTTTTGATATCTGAGATGATCCGACTCAGTAAATCTCCAGACCGGTAAGAGAGCAGTCGGGCTGGCGCCAGAGGAACCAGCGATTTGTAAAACCAAATCCGGAGCTTGGAGAGTATCTTAAAGGTGACGTTATGGGAGACCAGACGTTCCAGATAACGGCTGATGCCCCGCAGTAGGCCAAAAAACCGCACACCGACAATGGCAATTTGCAGTGTGGCAAGCGGAGGGTGCAGCGCTGCAGTTGAAATCAACCAGGCGGATGTTCCCATCAACCCGATGCTGGAACCAATGGTCAGGAAACCCAACAGCACGGAGAGAAATACCTCTCCCAAATGCTGCCGAAGAAATCCCAGCAAACGCCTGAAAGTTGGCTGGGAAGGTTTAGAAGATATTGGGTCTGAGATCGAGAGACTCGTTGACTTGGAGCCAGGGATCGAAGCTGTGGCAAGGAGACCTGGTGACTGGGAGAGTGGGAGCAGATTGGTTTCCTCAGAATCACCCTCAAACAGCTTAGGATCTTCAAGATTTCTGCTGGTGTAAGCCTGGACAAGATCTTTATAGAGGCCTGCCCTAGCGATCAATTCCTGGTGAGTCCCTTCTTCCGCGATCTGACCTTCTTCCAGGACCAGGATCCGGTCTGCCTGGTAGATGGTGTTGAGCCGGTGAGCAATGGTAATCACGGTGCGCCCCTTCATTAACTGCCGGGTAGCATCCGCAAGCTGCGATTCAGTTACTGGATCCAGTTGGGAGGTAGGTTCGTCCAGGATCAGGATTGGGGCATCCTTTAAAAATGCCCGCGCCAGGGCGAGGCGCTGTGCCTGCCCGCCGCTGAGGCGGGCCCCACCTTCGCCGATTAATGTCTCATATCCCTCCGGCAACCCCTCGATGAACTCGGCGAGGTGGGCAGCGGAAGCCGCTGAAGCCACAGCGCCAAAATCCGCCTCCGGCCGCGCCAGGTTGATATTGTCAGTAATTGATCCTTGAAAGAGGGCTGGTTCCTGAGGAACCCAGGAAATCTGGCTCCGCCATCCCGCCAAATTATCTTTAACCAGGGACTCTCCATTGATCAGTATCTTGCCTTCTTCAGGTGGGAAAAATCCCAGGATTAAATTAACCAGGGTGCTTTTCCCCGCACCGCTTATGCCAACAAGCGCAATCTGCTCACCCTGGTTAATTTGCAGGGAAAGGTCCTTAAGAGTGGATTTGTTTACTCCTGGATAAGAAAAGTTGACCTGGTCCACGGTGATGTTTTGGATCGGGAGAAGGTGCGATTTCTCTAGGGAGGAGCAGGAGGTTGGTTCCCCCAGGGGAGGTGTATCCAGAATTTCAAAAATCCTCACTGCTGCGCTTTGCCCCTCCATTCCGGCGTGGAAACGTAAACCCAATAAACGCAGCGGGATGTAAAATTCCGGGGCAATCATTAAAAGAAATAAAGCTTGTTCCAGAGAGACCCGGAAATATAACAGCCGCAGTCCGATTTCTACGGCCACTACCGCTGTGCTGAGAGTTGCCAACAGCTCCAATGCCAGGGCAGAAAGGAAGGTGATCTTCAGGACCTTCAGGGTGGTTTTCCTGTACTGGTCACTGGTTTCCTTAATCCTCTCTGTTTGTTCCTGGGCCATGTTAAATAATTTCAGCGTTGTTAACCCCTGCAGGCTGTCCAGGAATTTGGCTGCCAACCGGCTGAGGGTGCTGAACTGCCGGTCGGTCATGGCTTTGGCACTATTGCCAATCAAGTACATGAAAAAGGGAATCAGCGGGGCGGTGACCAGCAGTACAATTCCGGATAAGGGATCCTTGGGGAATACAAATCCCAGGATGGTCAGGGGAACCAACGCTGAAAGGACCAGTTGGGGAAGATATTGGCTGAAGTAAGAGTCTAGCGCTTCAACCCCCTCAACCACGGTAGTGCTGAGTTCCCCACTTTGCTCACCTTGAGTATAGGCCGGTCCTAATTTTTCCAACTGCGTCAGCAGCATTTGCCTGACCCGGTTTTTTACCTGGACGGCAATAGTTTTAGCGCTGATGCTCGTTACCCAGGACAGAATCGCGCGCATTGTAAAAAACAGCAGGGTAAGCTTTAAGAGCCCCTGAACATCAGCGTAAGCTTTCCCTTCCAGGAATACCTGGCTGATAATCCGGCTGAGATATCGTGCCTGCCCAATGGTAAGCAGTCCGGAAAGAAATCCCAGACCAACGGTGAGTGCCAGCCAGAGGCGGCTTTTTTGGGCTAATCGGAGCAGACGTGAATTAGGAAACATACAGCAACCTTAATCGTTCTTCATTATGGTAACACAGTCATTCAGTGCCCCGATTAACCAGACTCATCTGCCTGATTGATCCTGTTCGGAATGGGAATCATGCTATACTTTTTTCAGGTCTTTTTAGGGTGTCATCAGGAGGCAGCAGAATGCAACATAAAAGTCTTTTTTTGATATTGCTTGGACCACCTATGTCCGGGAAAGGTACCCAGGCCACCCGGTTAACCCAGCTGCTGGGGATCCCCCAGGTGGCTTCCGGAGATTTGTTCCGGGATAATATCAAAAACCAAACCAATCTTGGAAGGCAGGCAAAAAAGTATATTGACCGGGGAGATCTGGTTCCTGATGAAGTAACTATTGGCATGGTAAAGGACCGGCTGCAGCGGGAGGACTGCCAGGACGGAGCCCTGCTGGATGGCTTTCCGAGGACCATCCCCCAGGCAGATGCTCTGGATAAGATTCTGGCTGATCTGGGTGCTTCCCTGGCTGTAGTGATCTCGATTGCTGTACCGGAGGACGTGCTGGTAGAACGCGCCAGCGGTCGGCGGCTTTGCCGTACATGTGGAAGGTCCTACCATTTAAATTTTGGTCCCCCTCAAGAACCGGGGTTATGCGATGACGATGGCGGTGAACTTTATCAACGAGATGATGATGTGCCGGAAACCGTATTGCAGCGCCTGCAGGTATATCAGGCGCAAACCAGTCCGTTGATTGATTTTTATCACTCCCGGGGTATCCTGCAGGAAATCAATGGAGATCAGCCTATTGATGAAGTAGCAGGAGATATCGAACTGGTTCTGAATGAGTTGTAGATTGTGATTGGGATTACGGGAAGTCAACTCGCAGGGGTGACCCGCTTGTCCTGAGTGAAATCGAAAGGGTAGGTCCCCCGATCGCCTGGCGGTTTTCCCTTAGAGGGTTCTACGGAAAACCACTGGCAGAAAAACCAAGCTCCACTCTAGGGGGAGTTCTCATTTTGTCATCCTGAGTGCAACGAAGGATCCCTAAAGAGAACAGGCTCCAAAGATATTTTTGAAGCCATTTCTTTAGCTTGGTTCTTTTATCTCATCAGAGATTCCTCGCTGTACTCGGAATGACAAACGAGGGGAAGTCCGAAATTAAACAGCGCCCCGTTCTCGAGACGCTGTTTCGATATTCATACTCTCCAGATCACCGTGTAGTTGCTGGAGTCGATTTTTATTAATAATGCAGATCAGGACTTTCCGGACTGAGTCGTTTCCGGAAAATCCAATAGGTCCATCCCTGATACGCCAACACAATCGGTAAAAATATCGCTGCCACGATAGTGATTATTTTTAAAGTATAGGCGCTCGAGGAAGCATTATATATTGTCAGGCTGTATGTTGGGTCAAGGGTGGAAATCATCAGGCGCGGGAACAAACCGGAGAATACCATCACCGATACCAGGATGATCGATAATCCCCCGCTGATAAACAGGTATCCTTCCCGATCATTTTTCAGGAACCAGCCATAGGCCAGCAGTGCGGCTGCAGCCAGGATGGCGGGGATTAACCCATCAAAACCGGGATTGTTAAGAATATCCGTTGCCAGATAAGTCCAGACCAAAAAGGCTACCGCCAGTACAACCACAAAGAGCCAGAGCTTGGATGCGATGTGTTTCACCTTTTGGTTTAACTCCCCTTTCAATTTGAGTGCCAGAAAGCTAGCACCATGAAGGGTGAATAAGCCCAGGAAAACCAGACCACCCAGCAGGGCGTAAGGGTTGAGTAAGGGAAGCAATCCGCCATAATAATTCATATCAGCTTCGACGGCCACACCCCGTATCAGGTTGGCGACGGCCACTCCCCACAGTAAGGCAGGGACCAGGCTGCCGATAAAAATTGCCCAATCCCAGCGATATCGCCAAGCCTGATCATCCCGCTTACTTCTGAATTCGAAGGCAACTCCGCGAATGATCAAACCCAGCAGCATGATTACCAGCGCTACATAAAAACCACTGAATAGGGTGGCATACATATGAGGAAAAGCTGCAAACATGGCACCTCCGGCAGTGATCATCCAAACCTCATTCCCGTCCCAAACCGGACCGATGGTATTGATAACTGCCCTGCGCTCATTATCTTTCTTGGCGATAAATGGCAGCAGAATACCAACGCCGTAATCAAATCCTTCTAAAAAGAAAAATCCGCAGAATAAAACAGTGACCAGAATAAACCAGAGTATGTTTAGATCCATGATTACTCTCCTTTTCCTTCTGCTGCCGCGGGATCACTTTTTCCATATTTTAGGATTAATGAAATGCCCACAACAGCCATCACACCGTAAAGCACAGCGAAGCTGACTAATGAGAAGATGATATTCCCCGGAGTGATGGATGGGGATACGGCGTCTTCAATTTTTTGCAGTCCGTGGACGATCCAGGGCCAGCGGCCGGTTTCTGCCACCAACCATCCGGCAGTAATCGCAATCGTGGGCAGCAGTCCGGATGGGATAACGAGTTTGAGGAACCAGGCTCGCTCTTTGATTGTTCCTTTCTGAGACCAGAGCACAGCAAGGCCAGATATCAGGATCAACAACAAACCGATACCGATCATCGTCCGGGATGACCAATAGCTGATCATGACCGGTGGAATATAGTTCCCGGGTCCGTATTTGGCTTCTTCTTCTGCCTGCAGGTCAACCAGCCCTATAAATTCAGTTTTGAAGTCATTAAACAACAGGAAGGATAGCGCTTTAGGTATTTTTATGTCAAATGTGTTTTTTTGGTTTTCCTGGTCTATGGCAGCAATCACAGAAAAAGAGGCCGGTTGTTCTGTTTCCCAATGGCCTTCCATAGCGGCGACTTTCAGTGGTTGTGATTTTGCCAGGAATTGTCCCTGGGCGTGGCCGATAAATCCGACCAGCAGCGATCCAATTAGAGCAAATATGGCAGCCCACCGGAAGGAACGCTGGAAGAAATCTTGTGACTCGGTTTTATCCTGTAATAAGTGCCAGGCGCTGAATGCCATGATTAAAAATCCACCGATAGTGATCCCGGCTGTTATCACATGAGGGAATTGATGCCAGACGTATGGGTTTCCGACCAGAGCCCAGAAATCGGTCATTTCTGCCCTTCCTTCCCGGATAGCATACCCCACTGGATTCTGCATGAACGAGTTGGCAATCAGGATCCAAAAGGCGGAGAGATTTGAGCCGATAGCGACCATCCACATCACGACTGCGTGAGCTCTTTTGGAAAGTTTATCCCAACCGAATATCCAGACGCCGATGAAAGTGGACTCAAGGAAAAACGCCATTAAGCCTTCTATGGCCAACGGTGCACCAAAAACGTCTCCCATAAACCGGGCATATTCTGACCAGTTGAGGCCAAAGTGGAATTCCTGCACAATTCCAGTGACTACACCGATGGCAAAGTTGATTAAGAAGATTTTCCCCCAGAACTTAACCATCTTTTTATAGGTTTCATCCCCGCTGGTGACATATTTTGTTTCCAGGATTGCCAGGAAAATCGATAATCCCAAGGTTACAGGGACAAAAAAGAAATGGTAGATGGTAGTTACTGCGAACTGCCATCGCGATAAGATTACAGGATCCATAAACACCTCTCTTTTTGAATAATCACTTCCATAATTCCCTTACTCCTATTAAGTATATTTCCTTTATTGTACTTTCTCTGCCCTGGAAATCGTGTATATTTTCGAAATACTTTGAATATTTTAGAGAGGAGCTGGAGGTTCTCATCAACGTCCTGCACGATTTATGACGCCAGCCATTTATACATCACCAGGGCATCAATGTATCCTTTTGAAGGATGTTTGAATGCCATTGGCAAACGGCCAACAGTATCAAAGCCAAGTTTATTCCACAACTTTATGGCGTTTTCATTGCTGGATGCTACTAAGTTGAATTGCATTGCCTTATAGCCCAATTCAATGGCGATTTTCTGTGAATGCTCACACATGATAGTGGCAATTCCTTTATTTCTCGCTTTGGAAGAGACCATGTATCCACAGTTGCATACATGGTTACCAGGACCAGACTGATTTGTCTTGATATAGTATGTTCCGACGATATGTCCCTCTTCTTCGGCTATAAAAGTTTTACGTGGCAAATGCATCCAAAGCTTTTTTGCTTCTTCTTTTGATGTATTTTGTGGATAGGCATACGTTTCCCCTTCAGTTATGATCTCATGAAAAATAGGCCAGATTCCTTCAAAATCGGCGATTTTACCTTCCCTAATTTTCATGAATTTTTCTCCGGGAGGACCATGGCTTGTTGGTTATTTGAGTTGTGGAGGAAGAACCTTTTGTTCCCTGGAAGGTGGTCTCTTTCCGTAAAAAAAGTCGTCCATCAGCAGCGCGAGTCGACGAAATGAACCAGATCTGGAGATGCCCCAACGTACCAGATTGTGAGCCCAATTATCGGGATGGGAATAAGGGCAAACTGCCATACACCGGCCGCAGTCGGTACCGATTATTGTCCAGTAGTTGTAGCAGGTTTCCGGAATAATTTTCCAGCGCAGTACACCGTTATCCAGCTTTTGAGCTCCGTGCGGAATGGATTGGCTGGGGCAGTTATCGGCGCATTTTTGGCAGATACCACAAAAATCAACCAGGCTTTGATTTGGCTGGTAACGATCTGGAATCAGCGGGAAATCGGTTGTCACCACGCCAATTCGCACCCGGGGACCCTGGCGGGGTGTCATCAACAAACCCATCCGTCCAATTTCTCCCAGGCCGGCGTCCCGGGCAACCAGGGGGGCGATTACACGATAGTTGCCATCGATGTGCGCCCGGGCAGGAAAGCCTAGCGAGCGGATAGCGGCAGCCAGCTGCACAGCGACCCGGGCGGATTCCACATACTGCCGCCCTGATTCCATGGTGATTGGTGCGTAAGGCGCTGAGCCGGTCATTTCAAATTGCATTTCAACTGTGAAGGCGATTGCAAATCGATGATTCAATTCTACCGGTGCGCCATAGGTTCCGGTTCCACGGCCGATATGAGAGTAGATATGGGTTGATTTGAGATTGGTGATGCCGCAGTCCAGGGCGCCATAATAATTCGCGAGGTATTTCACCGTCCGTGTTCCCATTTCCGGGGATATATCTACCCTTTCGGGAGTGACTTGATCATCCACGGCTTCCCGGAGCGCAGCGGTCAAAAAAAAGCTGGCTCCTGCAGCAGCCGCATGAAGTAAATCCATATGGCTGGAATCGGGAGAAAGTAAGCCTGGTTTATTCCGTGAAGAATCATCTTGTGACTGATGTTCAGGATGATCCCGGTAATAGGATTCATATTCAGCAGATCCAGGGATTAATCTTGCTCGCGCGAAAATAATCTCCCGCTCATCAACCCGGTAAAGGGGATCGGATTTTTCAGCAGATCCTTTCCCTAAAGGAAGGTAAAAAACCAACCCGGTGATCAAGCCGAGCCCTAAAAGAATGCCGACAAATATTGTTTTCCCATAGGGAGGGAGTAAAAGTGAACTTAAACAGAGGACGGTTGTTAAAAGGGTGATCCAGGCTGCCCGGATGGAAGCCATCCTTTCACCTTCCTGGAGTGAGGTGATCACAAATGCTGTGCCAAGTATAAAGACACTCCCCGAAATTCCTGAGATAATGATAGATAAAGTAAAGTTCATTCCATTAAATCCTGTTTATTTATTTGATGATTTTCTAACTAAAATATCGGGTGCAGCTTAATTATAGCGGGGTTTTCAGGATTGAGGAAAATACCCTGACCAGATGATAACCGACACTGAATTAAGTGTTTATTTTCCCGAAATCTCTTCATGTAGCTTGTTTTTTGTGCTTAATCTGCAAGATTTTCCTGATAAGGACATTAAAATATTGTATAGTTTATTTTCCTCTATTTCATTGACGTTCTTCATTGTTCATGCTATATTAATTTATTGTAGTTGGTAAAAACCAGCTGCAGAAGCAGAACGTACGTTTCTTGAGCAATCATTTGTTTAGAACGAGGGGGAACGACCTGCTGAGGTCATATCATTTAGTTCGAAGGAGATTCATTATGGCAGAGCGTGAGACCGGAACTGTAAAATGGTTTAACGCAGGAAAAGGCTATGGATTTATTGAGCGCGACAACGGTGAGGGCGATGTATTCGTCCATTACAGCGCGATCAACGGATCCGGCTTCAAAACGCTTGACGAAGGTCAGCGTGTAACATTTGATGTTGTTGAAAGCGACAAGGGACCGCAAGCACAGGATGTTGAAGCCCTGGGCGAGAGTGTGACTTCTTTCAGCACCGAACCGGAAGATAGCGAAGATAGCGAAGATAGCGAAGATAGCGAAGATATTTTCAGCGATGATTCCGATTCCGACGACGATTACGACGACGATTCCGACGACGATTCCGACGACGATTCCGACGACGATTTCTAGTTAATCCACTTAAGACAGTAAAAAGAGCAGCGAGAGATCGCTGCTCTTTTTGTTTATTAAGGTCATTTTCCGGTACAATTGAAATAGGGAGGGATGTCTGTGAATTGGTATAAAGAAACAATCCAGGTAGAAACCCAGGGGAAAGGACTTTACCCAATCACAAATCAAATCTCCCCCTTGATCCAAACCTGGGCTGTCAGGGAAGGTATCTGCCATCTTTTTATCCCTCATACCAGCGCCTCTCTGGTGATAAATGAGAGTTATGATCCTAGTGCCCGCCAGGATTTAGAAAAGTTTTTAGAACATCTTGTGCCGGAGGAGGAATCCTGGTACCGGCATACGATGGAAGGTAAGGATGATTCACCTTCTCACATGCGATCCATCCTTACAGCAACCAGTTTAAGCATTCCAATTGATGGGGGAGAGCTGCAGCTCGGAACCTGGCAAGGGGTATACTTGTTTGAACACCGGATTCACCCTCACCGGAGAAATGTGTTGATCCGTTGTTTAGATACAGCCTGAAGGGGGGTTATTGATACTCAGAGAAAAAAAGTGCGGAATAAGAAAAAAATTTGGGCTATTGTTGTGCCTGGGTTTAATAATTGGGGGATGTGGTCCGGAATCGGTCCATTGGCTGGATCCTGTTCCCAGTCCTACATCAGCAGAGTTCTCATCACCCAATCAGCTCTTTAGCGTCTATTTTACCTCCCCTGCGAGTGACGGTCTGCAGGGTGGACCAGACCGTTCGCTAGCCGATGCGCTTGATGAAGCCAGGGTTCAAATTGATGCTGCCCTCTACGATTTAAATTTGTGGACGGTCAGAAATGCCTTGATCCGGGCGCATGATCGGGGAGTAATTATCCGGATTGTGGTAGAGGAGGATTCAACAGACCGGCAGGAAATCCAGGATTTGATTTCAGCTGGAATCCCAGTTGTATCAGATCAGGCAGAAGGGTTGATGCATAATAAGTTTTTGATCATTGATCAGTCTGAGGTCTGGACCGGTTCAATGAATATGACTGTTAACGGTGCATACCGCCATTTAAACAACCTGGTTCGCATTCGATCTACCTTAGTAGCAGAGAACTATACATCGGAATTCGAGGAGATGTTCCTGGATGGTTTTTTTGGAGAGATTACACTGGATAATACCCCCTATCCAGAATTAACGATCGACAGCATAAAGATAGAAACGTACTTTTCGCCTGATGATTCTACGGATGAGCGGATAATCCAGTTGCTCCTGGAAGCTGAGCGGTCAATTGATTTTCTTTTTTATGCCTTTACTGCTGATGAAGCGGCTGACGCGCTCATTCAGCAGGCAGGCCAGGGAGTAAAGATTCGAGGTGTATTTGATACTTATCAAGAGAGGACTGGATTGGGATCTGAGTTCGAGAGATTGCAGGACAACAATCTGGATGTCCGATTAGACGGACATCCAGAAAAGATGCATCATAAAGTTATCATTCTTGACGAGAGAATTGTCATTACTGGATCCTATAATCTGACCCGCAGCGCAGAAACCGTTAATGATGAGAACACGCTGGTGATCTACAGTGAGGATATTGCTGAAGCTTACCTGAATGAGTTTGAATGGATTTACAATGAAGGGAGAATTCACTAAACAATTCCCTCAGGAATTGTTTAGTATTTTCCGGAGTCCGGTTTGTCATGTATAATAAATAAGCCTGACATTAACGAATCTATTTTCTGAGGATAAACAGATGGAAGAGTACGACACTGGATCTATTAGGGAATGGAAGCGGTTGGTTCACGAGTTTCAAAAGAAAAGTGACCGGGCTGTCGCAATCCTGGGAACCACATATCTGAATACCCATCTTTCCCGGCTGCTGGAGTGTTTTATTATTGATGATGAAAAAATCTCCAAAATGCTTCTGGGGGAAGAAAACCCATTAGGCACATTTGAAGCCAGAATTAAAGCAGCTTTTGGTTTTGGGTTAATCAGCAGGACAGAATATCATGACCTGGTGCTGATCTGGCATATACGAAACCGTTTTATTCGTGACATGGGGGAGGGTAATTTTGCGGAGATGGATATTCAAAATCTCTGCAAAAGATTAAAGATACCCGATGAAGTGATTCTGCAGGAAGAAAATCCCTCACCAAGACGATTGTTTGTATTTGGAACCGCGATTTTAGCCCAACAGTTAATGTACCGGGCAAACGAAGCCAATGAGGAGAAACGTTCCCTGCGGGATAATTTTATCCTGGTTAATATCGAATAACTTTTAATGTGATTTTTAATACAAGATAGAGGGGGATTTTTGTTTTTCCAGGCAGAGGGGGAAAGATATGCCGATTATCTGGATTACAATTTTGTTTTTTACAGGAGTCATCGCTGCTGATACCCTGTCACTGGGAATTCTGCCCTGGATGATTTTTTGGGTTGGGGGCAGTACCCTGCTGATTGGCCTTTTGTGGTTTAAAATCCCTGGATTTCAGGGTTTATCCACTGCGCCGCGGGGTTTGATCATCAGTTTGTTTTTTGCCTTTGCTGCTGGTGGTATCCGCTACCTAATAACGATCCCGGATTTTAAGGATCCAGCCTATCTCCTAAGCTTTACAGCAAATCAGACTCCAGTCACGATTATAGGAATCATCACGGATTTTCCGGATTCACGGGATCAGGTCACCAATCTCCGGGTAAAAACTGAACTCATTCAGATTTCTGCGGGTGGGGAATTCCTTCCTGTACACGGTTTACTGCTGGCAAAAATCCCGGTCGAAGATCAGGTGTGGTATGGAGATCGGGTGGAGTTGACTGGATACCTCGGGATACCTCCCGAAGAGGAGGATTATTCTTACCGGGATTATCTCTCCCGTCAAGGCATTTATGCTTATCTCCCCAATGCGGAGGTAGAGGTGCTGGAGTCTGGTCAGGGAAATTTCATACTGCGGGGTATTTTTGGCCTGAAATTAAAATCGCTGAGTGTTTTATACCAGTTGTGGCCTGATCCGGAAGCATCTCTATTGGCGGGGATTTTACTTGGAGTTGAAACAGGCATATCCGACCATGTCCAGCGGTCTTTCCGGGAAACTGGAACCACGCATATCATTGCCATATCAGGGTTTAACATTACGATTGTAGCGGGATTATTTTCCCGATTTTTCAGTCGGCTGCTCAACCCCCGTCGGGGAGCGGTTGCAGCCCTGATCGGGATTGGAATCTATACTCTGCTGGTGGGTGCGGATGCCGCAGTTGTCAGGGCTGCAGTCATGGGTGGTTTATCGATCTTTGCCCAGCAAATCGGACGCCGGCAGCATGGGATCAACGCCGCTGCCCTGGCGAGCTTAATCATGATTCTTATTAATCCCCAACTTCCCTGGGACATCTCATTTCAGCTCTCCCTTTCAGCTACCTTAGGTCTAATCTTATATGCCGATCCTTTTGCTCAGCGGTTTTTAGATTTTTCCTCCCGGTTTTTACCCCTTGAAACAGCCCAGCGAATAACCCAACCTGTCAGTGAGTATGTGTTATTTACATTCGCAGCTCAACTGACAACTTTTCCAGTGATGCTATATCACTTCCATGCCTTTTCAATAAATACCTTCTTGGCAAACCCAGCAATCCTGCCGGTGCAGCCTCCTATAATGCTGGCAGGGGGATTGGCCTTGATTCTGGGACTGATCTGGCTTCCTTTGGGAAAAGCAGCAGCTCCATTGGTATATCCTTTTGTGCTTTTTACGATTCGAGTAGTGGAATGGTTCAGCAGACTGCCTATCCGGAGTTTGCATACTGGGCAGGTGGATTTGGTATGGATTATTTTGATGTACCTTGCCTTGTTGATGGTTACCTTTGGTGGACCACTACTGTCATATTTAAGGACTTTCCTGACTCCTTCCCTGGGGGCAGCTGGTTTAGGAGTCCTTCTGGTCATTATCTGGAGGATGGTTTTTTCTGCCCCCGATGGTCGGCTGCACCTGTTTTTATTAGATGTGGGGACAGGCAGCGGGGTATATCTAAAAACACCTTCAGGCCTGAAAGTGCTCATCAATGGAGGTGTCAGTACAAAACGACTTTCCGATCACCTGGGTCGGCAGCTGCCGCCATTTCAGAGGGACCTGGATACTCTTTTGGTTTCCTCTCCCCAGGCGAATGATATCGATGCTTTGGCAGCTATTCTGCCCCGTTTTCCACCACAGAAGGTCTACTGGCTGGGGGATGATTCACTGTGCTGGGAAGCTGAAAATTTAAGAGCAGTTCTGGAAACCAATCAGTACCCAGTTATCAATGGGGAAACGGGTCAGATTTTGGAATTGGGCGATGGGGTTAAGATCTCAATTTTATCTGAAAGCCGCCGGGGAGGGACACTCCTGGTTGAATTTAAAAGGTTTAGGGCGCTCTTTCCATTTGGAATTACGGGAGAGGTACGGGAAGACTTAAGAATGGGCCAGGACCTGGGGGAGGTTACCCTGCTTTTGTTGGCGGACAACGGGTACCAATCCAGTAATCCTTCCTCCTGGATCAGTAATCTGAATCCCCAAATTATCTTATTAAGTGTCGGAATCAAAGATAGTCAGGGGCTTCCGGATAGAGGATTAATGGATCGCTTGGCGGGGTATTCATTATTGCGGACAGATCAACATGGAACGATTCAAATTACAACAGACGGTCAACAAATGTGGGTACAGGTAGATAGGTTGGATTGAATGTGATACAAATAAACTATGAAATGGATTTATATCTCCCCCCATTTGGATGATGCTGTATATTCCTGCGGCGGTTTGATCTGGGAACAAACCCAATCCGGACAGGAGGTTGAAATTTGGACCATTTGCGCAGCTGATCCCCCTGGTGATAATTATTCGGAATTTGCAGAAACGCTGCACCAAAACTGGAGTCTGGGAGATAAGGCAATCTCCATCCGCAGAGATGAGGACTGGAATGCCTGTCAGATTTTAGGTGCATCTCCTCGCTATTTTTCAACCCTGGATTGCATTTATCGGATCTCCCCCTCCGGTAACTTTTATTATCAGAGTGAAGAGGATCTTTTTGGTGGATTGGATCCTGGTGAGGCCACTTTGATAAAAATCCTCAGCGAGGAATTAAAAAACCAAATCCCCCCAGACGCAAAGGTGGCTTCTCCGCTGGGTATTGGAAACCATGTGGATCATGATTTAGTCCGGAAAGCCATCAGCCGGACAGGATTGCCGCTCTATTATTACGCGGATTACCCTTATGTCAGGCAAGCAGCGGGCCAGGAGATTCTGGAGTACCTGTCGGTTTCACCGGATTGGGAAAAGGAAACTTTCCCGATTTCTGAAAACGGGATTCATAAATGGCAGCAGGCATCCCAGGCCTATCAATCCCAAATTTCTACTTTTTGGGAAGATGAGGGGAAATTAAAAGATGAAATTATAACGTTTTCAGCCTCCATGGAAGGTGTTAGATTATGGAAAACTGTTGAAAATGATTGAATTTAAAGGAAATAATACTCCCTTGCGGGCTTAGATTGTCTATGATAGAATAACCCCACTTTTCACAGAGCAGGGCTTTAAAGGGTGTAATACCTCTTATAAAAGCCCTTTTATATTAATAGCTGGAATCCTCGGAAAGGGTAGGAAAACAATATGACGCCATCGTTATTAACCCAAGAGGGGTATGATAAACTAAAGACAGAGCTTGAGTACCTCCGATCGGAAAGAAGGCAGGAAGTCGCTGAACGATTGAGAGAAGCACTGGATGGCAGTCCCCTCGGTGTGGACGCAGATGTGGAAGTTGAGGCCGCAAAAAATGCTCAAGCTTTTGTTGAAGGCCGAATCCAATATCTGCAGAGCATTCTTGCACAAGCTGAAATAGTAAATGATCTCTCGGAAACAGATGTGGTTCAGATAGGGACCAAAGTTACCATTGAAACATCTGATAATGAGAAGGAAACTTACTATGTTGTCGGTCGAGCAGAATCCGATCCCATGGAAGGAAAAATTTCCTACGAATCACCGCTGGGAAGCGCGTTAATGGGACATGCTAAAGGGGACAAGGTGGATGTTCTTGCCCCGGGCGGGGTTTTTACGGTGAAAATCCTGAAAATTGGCTGAACCGTTTAGTTTGAATTCTCCCCCGTGCGCTGAAACGTCGCACGGGTTTTTTTTAATCACAAGGAAATTTTTATGACAAAGTACTCAAACCTGGAAAAAATCCGTCTGGAAAAGCTTAACCAGCTGAGAGAACTGGGCGTAGATCCCTATCCACGGCGAACAAAACGAACTCATTCAATCCAAGAAGCAACTGAGGCTTTTTTAGCGACTGAAGATAAGCAGGATGCTGATCCGATCCAGGCTGTTCTAGCTGGAAGGATCCGCTCTATGCGGCCGATGGGGAAAATTTCCTTTACCCACATCGAGGACGGTACAGGAAGAATTCAGCTTTTTTTCCGAGCTGATGATATTGGTGAGGACCAGGTAAACATCTTCAAGGATCAATATGACCTGGGGGACTTTATCCAGGCCAGCGGGAAATTATTCCGTACAAAATCAGGAGAGATCTCCCTCTGGATTTCTGAGTTTTTAATGCTGGTTAAAGCAATTACACCTCTGCCCCCGGCGAAAGACGAAGTTGTGGATGGTGAAGTTGTACAGCACGCGACTTTAACGGATCCGGAAACCCGCTACCGGCAGCGTTACGCGGATCTGGCAGTAAATCCGGATGTTCGGGAAGTATTTCGGACCAGGACCAAAACCATTCGCGCGATTCAACATTTCATGGACTCCAGGGGATTCCTGGAAGTGGAAACCCCCATTCTCCAGCCTATCTACGGCGGGGCCGCAGCTCAGCCATTCATTACCCATCATAATCAACTTAAACAGGATCTTTATTTAAGGATTTCTTTTGAACTTTACTTAAAGAGACTGCTGGTGGGTGGTTTTGATAAAGTATATGAAATCGGACGGGACTTTCGTAATGAAGGAGTTTCCTTTAAGCACAATCCTGAGTTTACACAGATGGAATTTTACTGGGCTTACGCGGATTACCAGGATGTGATGAACCTGACGGAAGAAATGTGTTTGTCCATTGTGGAAGAGGTCACAGGAAGGCAATCGTTTACCTATAAGGACCAGGAAATCCATTTAGATAAACCCTGGCAGCGGGTGGATCTCCGGGAAGGGATTATCGACCGGACCGGGATTGATATCCAGCAGCACAAAACGGCAGCAGAGCTGGCGAAAGCCATGAAATCCCTGGAGATGGAGTTTAATCCCAAAGCTCCCCGCGGGAAACTGATTGATGATCTATTAAGCCATTACCTGGAGCCGACATTTATCCAGCCTACTTTTGTGTATGATTACCCCCGGGAAATTTCTCCCCTGGCAAAAACCAAACCAGGTGATCCAAACACGGTGGAGCGTTTTGAAGGATTTATGGGCGGGGTAGAGCTTTGCAACGCGTTTACCGAAATTAATGATCCCCAGGATCAGGAGGATCGATTCCTGGAGATGGGCAGATATTATGATAAAGGGGAGGATGAACATCATCCATTGGATGAGGATTACCTGAGGGCCATGCGCTACGGTATGCCGCCGAACGGTGGATTTGGGATGGGCGTGGATCGGCTGGTGATGCTGCTGACGGATCAGCAAACTATTCGTGAAGTTTTATTATTCCCCCATTTGAGGGATGTAGATTAGGTACAAACGAGAGTAAATGTTAAAGGACCAAGTCCCGTTATGGGATTTGGTCTTATTTTTATTATTTCTTAGCATTTTTTAGATCAATAGTTTTAATAAACTTAGGAGGTTTCCGGGCCATCACTTCCTGTTCAAAAGCGTAGGCAATACGCAGCAGGGTGGGTTCACACCAGGCTCTGGAGATGAATGATATTCCGATGGGGAGGCCAAAAAGATAACCTCCTGGAACTGTGATATGGGGATAGCCAGCTACCGCAGCCGCTGAAGTGCTTAACGTATCCCAACTCCCTGGATCTCCATTGGCTATATCAATCATCCAGGCCGGTCCTCCGGATAGGGTGACAATTGCGTCCAACCGTTCCTGTTTGACAATCTGATCGATGCCATCTGATCGGGTTAATTTTCTGTTCCGGGATTGAGAATCACGATATTCAGAACTCGAAAGACTACCTTTTTCCTGTGCGGCAAACATAAATTCCTGACCAAAGTAGGGCATCACTCGATCTTTATTTTCTTCATTGAAATGGATAACTTCATCGAGAGAATGAACCTGGGAGCGGGGACCAAGGCTGTAGAGATAAGCATTTAATCCCTGTTTAAACTCAAATAACATGACCTTAACCTCGGTTTCCCTGAATTTGTCATGATTGGGGAGATTGGTTGGGTCAATCACTATTGCGCCTAAATCTTTCATAATCTCCAGGAGATCTTCCAGGATTTGGATACATCTCTCATCTGTACCCATCAGGTTCCGGGCAACACCCAATCTAACCCCTTTTAATCCTTCCTTTTTAAGAAATTGGGTGTAATCTCGGAAAGCCCGCCTTCGTTTTAATTGTGTGGTCCGGTCCCTCTCATCTATTCCCTGTAAGGCTCCTAAGAGGATGGCCACATCCTCTACCGTTCTGCCGATCGGTCCAGCTGTATCCATGCTCTGTGCGCCAGGAATGACCCCGCTGCGGCTGAGCAGCCCCAGGGTTGGTTTTAAACCAACTACACCACAGGTTTGGGAGGGGCAAATAATTGATCCATCAGTTTCAGTGCCCACGGCAGCCCCACAGAGATTTGCGGCTACTGCGGCCGCGGATCCCGATGAGGAACCGCAAGCGGAACGATCCAATACATAGGGATTTAAAGTCAGCCCTCCTCGGCTGGACCAGCCGCTGATGGAGCGGGTACTTCGTAAATTAGCCCACTCACTCAAATTTGTTTTACCAAGGAGGACAGCGCCTGATCTTCTAAGCCGTTTAACGATAAAGGCATCCCGGCGTGCATGGGATCCTTCCAGTGCGAGGGATCCTGCCGTGGTTTGCATGCGGTCCCGGGTGTCAATATTGTCTTTGATCAGGATCGGTATGCCGTGCAGAGGACCTCTTAGCTTGCCGGCTTTTCGCTCCTGGTCTCTTTTTTTGGCGATTGGGAGCGCATCCGGATTAATCTCAATGATCGAGTTGATCGAGGGACCTGATTGATCTATTGCCTCGATCCGTTCCAGGAAATCTTCTGTCAAAGAGTGTGCCGTCATTTCCCCTGAATCCATCTTTGATCCAAGTTCAAGAATTGTAGCTTCTTTCATATGACCCTCTCAGGTTAAAGCGAAAACGGATGGAAAAACGCTCCTACCATTAAGTGATACTTATGAAAACCATATACTGAGTATATGGTTTTGTGATGGGGAAAATTGTCCTAGGGTGTTATTGCCCTAAGATCAGTATAGCATGGGAAAATTAATTTATCAGAACTGGTTCTGGATACACAAGAATGGACCGATTCCCTTACTGAGATTGGGTCTTTTTACTTAATTGAGCGGCCACAGCAAGGGGAGCAGCAGGACGGTTAGGAACATTGAGATCATAATCAGCGGAATACCGACCTTAAGATAATTGCTGAACCGGTAATTTCCCGATCCCATCACCAGGGTGGGTACCGCCGGTTTGCCAGATTAAGGTATATTAATTCTGTGCTTGTCATGCCTGGGTATTATTAATGACAGTGCTTAATGATTGATTTTCCTTACAACCGCTAAGGTCGCTCCTGATTTTTCAACAGTGTAAATTGTTGGTTCATCCGATAAAAGGTATAGATCTTTATTTCCCCTGCTTGATATAATAGCAAAATCAGATACGCTGAATTGATTTTCGGCATCATTTTTATCATAATTTATTATTGTTAAGTCTTCCCTGGCATAATACTCAACTATATGTGCAGGTCCAATGACAAGTATTGTGTCATTGTTTGATGCTACTTGATTGATATATTGTGTGCATTCGAAATAGGATGTATACCAATAATCGGTTTCAAATCTCCGGAAAGCTCCCGCAACACCCCCCACGATATTGTTGTAATACATGTATTGATATGGATGAAGATTAACAATTCCAATGATACCCGGGAGTAGAATTGCCAGGATAAGGATCATGGAAAGCGTTTTATTGCGTATTTTGGAAAAGATAAACTTTAACCCTAAACCTGCAAATAAGAATATAGGAGGAGTAATAAATAAAAAGTGCCGGAAATTATCATAAATTGTAGGATTTAAGATCATTATCGCCAAGAACGGGAGGATAATCCAGATAGAAAATATGATGAACAATGTAGTTTCTGATTCATCCGCAGGTATATTTTTTAAGAATACAGCAATTCCAATAATAAATAAGATCAGAGCTGGAATTGTAAATTGGATTGCCATCAAGGTGGGAAAATAAATTGCGGGCAGATTGTTGGGAGCGATGGTTTCACCCAGGAACAACACCTTGCCCCCCCATGCAAAAGTAGAAACCCTGAAGACGCTTTTAAAAATCCCGAGAAATGGGTTTGCCCATAAGCCTGGCCAGGTTATATAAGCCACGATAAAGGAAAACCCCAGATAACTGATCGATGCTGCTAAAAATTTAGATCTATTTTTTACCCATAGATAGAATAGGACAAAACCACCGGCAGTTACTCCAAGAGAGCGATTAGTAATCGAAAATCCAAGGATTAATCCTGATAGATATACCCATTTATTTTTTAAAACCACTGAAATACTTTTTAATAAATCTTCCTTAGATGAATAGCCTGTTAGCGTACCAAAACTTTTTGGAAAATATAAAATTGATAATATCAGGATGAAAAGGAGCATAAAGAGCAGGGAAAAAACTAAAAAGTAAGGGTAAACAGTTTTTACATTTTGGAGGGATATGCCACTACCGATTTCTCCACTAAATATCGATTGGGCAAGCTTATTAAGGTAGTTGTAAACCCAATTGTGACCAAGATTATTTATCACTGATTGAATTGTTAGCTGGACTTTTTCTGCCATGGTAATTAAAATCAAATTCCAAAGAAGAGGGATGAAAAGAAGAGTTGTGATTACCTTTTGCTTTTGACCTAACTTTGACCAATCCTGACCAATTGTCTTTGATATGGTAGAGGTTAAATTGACTTCATCCTTGTCTTCTTTACTGCATTCCAGATTGGTTACCATTTTTATACCGGAGGCAATGGTTAACAGAAATAATGACAGAAAAGGGATGTCTTTAGGATTTATAAATGCGTGTCCAAAAAGGAGGGGTTGCGTATTAAACAAAACGGAAGTGACAAAAGCTAAATTTGGAGTCAGAAAATGCAAACAAAGAGAATAAAAGGCGATTGTTGCCAGGATAAACGAGAGAAAATGGATATGATGCCAGGCTTGAATATTTGATAATCCTGGATTTAGCAAACGTATCAGGTCACCTCCGAGTTTCGCAAAAACAAAATATATTGGTCCTTTATCTCCTATAGAAGGATTGGGATCTAAGTTTGAAAATCTTTCGATTGATTCTATTGCATAGTTATATCGAGCCTCTTCGTCATAGGAATCTCCAAAATCACTACCAAAAAAAACAGCAAAGAGAACATTTATGATTATTAGGATTATGAAGAGGTAGTGTTTTGATATTAACTGTTTCATTGCAGAGCCATCCTTACCGAGAGTCATTCAGACTGATTGAATTCTTCCTTTGGATTGGGAGATATCATTGAAGGTAATAGGCAAATTATAAGATATCACTTCCCTAGTTTCAAATATACCTCAGATCCAGGGTTGGTATATGAATAAAAGATTAATGATTAACTCCGCAGGCAAACATATAATGGGATTACTGTATTTTAGTCTATGAATGTTCAGTAATGGGGAGTAAGAATTCCAATCCATGAGATATTATTCTCCTCACTACAAAAGGGGTATGTGTTCTGTCTAAGACTAATGGAATGACTTATAATTCATCAAGGAGCAACTAGTCAATGACAGCAGGAGGCTTGTGTGTCCCGGTTCCAATCCTGGACGATAACGGTTTTTTGTTTGTGTTATTGATGATTACGAGCTTATGATCTAACGGAGAACTCGATGCAAGTATCAGTGATTATCCCTGTTTTTAATGAAAGCGAGATATTACCAGAACTAGTTGAAATGTTATATAGTACACTGGTAGATCAACCCTATCCTTGGGAAATACTTTTCATAGATGATGGAAGCAATGATAACAGTTTTGAGTTATTGGAATCATTTGCAGAAGGAGACCCCGATCATATTATTGTGATTGGCTTGAGAAGGAATTTTGGCCAAACCGCTGCGATTGCAGCTGGAATCGATCATTCACATGGAGATATTCTTGTCTTAATGGATGCAGATCTGCAAAACGATCCCTCAGATATACCTCTATTATTAAAAAAATTAGAAGAAGGCTACGATGTAGTCAGCGGTTGGCGTGTAGATCGAAAAGATAATCTTTTTACCCGGGTCATTCCTTCAAACATTGCCAATAAAATCATTTCATGGGTCACAGGTGTCCATTTACACGATTATGGCTGTACGCTTAAAGCCTATCGTAAGGATATACTGATGGGTTTTCGCCTCTACGGGGAGATGCATCGTTTTATTCCGGCCTATGCTGCCCATGTTGGTGCGAAGATTACTGAAGTTGAAGTAAAACATCATCCCCGAAAGTTTGGAAAAACTAAATATGGCATAGAACGAACATTAAAGGTAATCCTGGACCTATTTACCGTTAAATTTTTAATCAGTTATTCTCAAAAGCCTCTCTACCTGTTTGGGGGACTTGGTTTATTCTTGTTATTGGCAGGTTCAGGTATCCTGCTTTTCCTCTTGATCCGCAGGTTAGGGTTCGGAATTTCTCCCTTTTCTTCTCCTCTCTTTCCAAGCTCAATCTTGATTGTATTGATGGGTTTTCAATCCCTCTTAATGGGGCTAATTGCGGAGCTGCTGGTACGCACCTATCATGAAGCTCAAGATAAACCGACCTATACCATTCGTAAAATACTCAATGAGGAAAATTAATGCGAATATTGGTTTTAACACATGAATTTCCTCCTGTAGGAGGTGGAGGAGGTCATGTCACAAAAGATCTCTGTGAAGGCTTAACAAAACGAGGACATGAGATCAAGGTTCTTACTGCGGATCTGTTGGGTGGTATTAACGAGGAAACTGAAAATCAGGAGACCAAATATGAACTTATCAGGGTTCCTACGTTAAGAAGGAATCTTGCCAGAGCAAGCTTATTGGCGATGTGTTCATTCATTTTCAGTTCGGTATTGATCGGATTTTTCCTTATTAAAAAATGGAAACCTGATCTGATCCACGTCCATTTTGCAGTACCTGCTGGTCCCATTGCCTGGATTTTGTCAAAAATAACCGGAGTGCCCTATGTATTGACAGCGCATTTAGGCGATGTGCCTGGTGGGACTCCAGAAAAAACAACCGGCTGGTTTCGGTTTATTAAACCTTTTACATATCCCATCTGGAATGATGCAAAAAAAGTTATAGCGGTCAGTCAGTATACACGCCAATTGGCGCATGAGCACTATCAGGTCCCAATTGAGGTCATCCACAATGGAGTGGATACGAGTCTTTTTAAATTTGGGGAAATTGCAGTTCATCAACCCCCAAGGATTGTATTCGCGGGTCGATTTGTTCCCCAAAAAAATCCCCTCTTTGTCATCCAGACCTTAGCCAATCTCTTAGATTATGAGTGGGAGCTCGTTATGTTGGGTGATGGTCTGCTATTTCAGGAGACCAAGGAAGCCGTCCAAGAATTTAGGATGGAGAATCGAGTCAGGCAGCCGGGTTGGGTAACCCCCGAAGAGGTAAAAAAGGAATTTCAACGCAGTGATATTCTGTTTATGCCATCACTATCCGAGGGATTACCTGTAGTAGGGGTGCAGGCACTTGCATCAGGACTGGCATTATTGGTCAGTGATATCGGAGGATTTTCGGATATTGTAGAACAAGGTGTAAATGGGTACTTATGTGATATTGGTAGTGTGGACTCATTTACGGCTGTTTTGATGAAGTTACTAACGGATAAAGTTTTGCTGACCAAATATCGTCAAGAATCACTTATAAAATCCAAGGCATTTGATATTAACCGGATAGTATCTTCTTATGAAACTGTCTTCATGGATATTTTCAAGAATGAAATCCTCCAAGTATAGAAACCTAATTAAAATTATTGGATCTCTGGTATCCCTGATCTTATTTGTATATCTGATTGCACAACAAGATTGGGAAATTGTATTTTCTATACTGGATCAATTATCAATAATATGTCTATTTGCCGTATTTCTTCTTTATTTTGGGGGTACTGTAGTAAATGGAATCCGCTGGTTGATATTATTAAATATCGCAAAAATTGAAGTGCCCCTTATTGAAGTATTCAAGATTACTTATGTGGGATTATTTGTGTCGAATTTTTTACCCTCAACAATTGGGGGAGATGGTATTAGATTTGTTAACTTACTAAGATATGATGCAAGGAAAAGGATTTGCCTCGCTTCAGTTATTATCGATAGGCTCCTTAATATTCTAGTAATGTTCCTGATCTTGCCGTTTGCGATTTTTGCTTTTATACCTGAACTTAATCAATTATTTCAAAAACTTTTTAATGGCGATAGGGACAGTAAATCCCGAATAATCCAGTTCTCTCAAGTAAATATTTTGGGCGCATTCATTCCCAAGATTAAAAATCAGATCCGTGAAACAATTTTACTGATCGGGATTTATTGGAAAAAACCAAAATCCTTGATCTTAGCTTTATTCGTTGCAGTTATTGCTTTATTGTTTTCCTTTAGCGGAACATACTTAATGGCAGTGAGTTTAGGTATAAACGTGAGTATACTTGAAGTGATTCAAATTGCATCCATAGTATATGTATTCACCCTAATTCCAATTTCCTTTAACGGATTAGGGGTTCGGGAACTAATTATGACTACATTATACGTTTCTCTCGGATCTACAATTGAAGAGGCAACATTGTTAGCTTTAGTTACAAGATTATTAATGGTAATAGTAACTTCTGTGGGGGCTCTTTGGCTGCCTCAGCTCATGCCAGATGTTGATCAAAAACAAATCCATATTAATGAACTTTAAGAGTTAGATATTTTATATACAATCTGATTGTCGAGAGATTATTTTTCTGTACTTTTCCGGGGTTTCTATTTATGAAATATATAATGCCGCGAGTTATTAAAGCAAATAGGGGGGATTTAGCTAGTCGTTGGGGTGTGGTGAAAGTATTAGAAGAATTAGGTATTGGTGATGTGACGATTTTTTATCACGGATTAGAAGGTTTGCCTGAGACGAATTATAAAAAAATTAAATACGGTTATCTAAAAAACGCCCTTCCTGATATTTCGGGAATAAAGTCAATCTTAGATGCAGATATTAATCTTTGGGCTGTAGGATTAGATATTCAGGATGATTCAAGCCTGGTCAAACTGATATATCTCGTGTTCATATTCTCGATATATAAATTATTGAATATTAAAAATATTATTTTGCTTCAAGGTGCAGGTCCTTTAAATACGAAAATAGGCAGGTTCTTAGCTAAACTTGCGTTAAAACAGGTGGATTATTTTGTCGCGAGGGATCCCGGAACATATCATTTGATCGATGAAATTGCTCCAGGTCTGGAAAAACGGCTTGGCCACGATGCCATATTCTTACCGGGATTTGATGAATATCGTGGTCTTTTAACTAATCATCGAACGGACCATCCTCTAGCGACAAATAAGGAGTTGGACATTGGCATAAATATTCGACAATGGTTTCATTTTTCATCCAGCATTATTCCGTATCAATTTAATAAACGCGTTTATAAACAAAAATCAAAGCCAAAGATGGATATTCTGATTAAGCAGTACTGTGATTTAATTGAATGGCTAATCCAACAATTTAACGCAAATATAATTCTACTGTCTGCATACCAACCTGGGATTGAACCCTGGGAGGATGATGTCTATTATCTTAATAAAATCAAGGAAAAGTTTTCAAATAATGAGAAGGTCAGATTGATGGAAAATTCAAATAACATGGAATCGTATTTTCGAACAATGGAATCATTGGATCTTATGATCGGTATGCGTCTTCATTCTTCATTAATAGCTTTGAGATTAGGTGTTCCATCAATAAATATCAGTTATACCTTGAAGGGGAAAGATATTATGGATCACCTGGGGTTGCATGGTACTGTGATTGATTTAAATGATTTTATTAGCTCGACAAATAAAATCAAAGAAATGGCTGCAAATACTATTCTTCATCTCGATGATGAGAGATTAAAGGTAAATGCTACTGTGGACCAAGCCATAAAAGAAAATATAGAGCTATTACGGGCAATATTATGAACGATTGTCATTGAGTGTAGTGTCAACTCCGGAAACGGATGTTATAATTTGTGATTGGTTTTTGTTCTATCGAAAATTAGCTAACACATAATCAATGGATCCAACAATATCATTTCTTATGCCATTAAGCCCAAACGAAGTATTGGTATTTCTGGAAGGTGATATAACCACATTTCAATGGTTCCATCATCCACAATTCCACCTATGATCTAAGGCTTCAACTGCTTTTCACCAATTGGTTAATTCTGATAGATAAGGATCCAAGATTATTTGCCAATAAAGGTTTGATTAAGTATTATGACTCTGCCACAATGGACTAAAAAAATTATTGTGATTGGGCTCCTTGGAGTTTTGATTGTTATTAATTTAACCTTCCTTGTGCCTGAGATGGGTTCTTTTGGGTTGGGAATACTCTCAAATCTAAATCGAACCGGTCCATGGCGAAGTGCATTGTTTGCACGCAGTGGTAATTTTGCGGATTATGTAATATTTTTGCGGAAAGAAATTCCTGAGAATGGAATAGTGATCTTACCACCGGAAGAAGTCAGTATGTGGGCGCTAGCCGACACGTCGACGATGCAATTTTTCCTTGCACCGCGGGAAATAAGAAATTGTACAACTGTTGATTGTGGTGCTCAATTTGTAGGAAAGGAAAACACTTATATCCTGATCATGGGATTGAGTCGATTTCCAGGGAATGTTATTCTGAATCAGGAAAATAACATTCGGATGCATAACGATACTTGGGGGGTCTTTGGTTCCGAGGAAGGACTGGGTCATGGTACACCACCTGATGATCTCTCCAGATTAGGGAGCGTTGTACTAAATATCATCCTGCCAGTATTTTCATTATTGGTTTTGATAATCATGGGGTATTACTTCGCTTCTGTTGTGCTCCCTGAATTGCCAGCCTGGTCAAGGGTAGGAATTGGTTATGGAGTTCTCATGGGGGCTTATTCAATTTCTTGTTATCTGCTGCTTTTCCTGGGTTTGACTGAAAGCTTAAAGATATGCTTTTTCTTAATAACCAGCCTGTTTGTGGGGATCCTGATATTTGCTGTTCAAAAAAAAGTAATATCCCTGGATATTATTTCAGAACTGTTTGATTGGGGTTCAACACTGGATATTTGGACGATTCTGATTGTGATACTGGGAGGGCTATTCGTCTTTCTCGCAGTTGGTGCGGGTTTTCATACCTCCGACGCTTATGTCTTGTGGGGCGCAAAAGCTGTAGGACTCGTAGCTGAGGGTTTGAGTGGTGTTATTACAAGGGGTACAAATACCACTATTTATCCCTTACACATTCCTATGCTGATTGGAATGTTTTTAGACACCTTCGGTGATATCTTACCAGCCGCCAAGTTGTTCTTCCCACTCTATTACTTGAGTCTTTTGTTGGTTGTATATGGGTTTTTTAAAGAAAGGGCAGATACAACTTTAGCTGGTCTAAGCACCCTTGTATTGGCAACTATACCCCTTCTTGCTCGGCATGCCAGAATAGGATATGCAAACCTGCCCCTAACTTTTTATCTGGTTGTCGGAGTGATTTTATTTATCCGGGCGATTTCCGAGTCCGATGCGGGCTTTCAACGTGTATTATGGATCATGTCAGGAGTTTTTTATGCGCTCGCGATCTGGACACGCCCGGAAGGTCTGGTCCTGGTAATTGGGATATTGATTGCCAGTCTCAGTTGGCTTTTATTTTTCCGTAAGAGGAACCCGATCCATAAGGTATGGTTAATTGGTATCGCACCTCTTTTGCTGTGGGTTGGTTGGAAAATAACCAGCAGCAGGTTTTATATCGGTATTGATCCGGTAGAAGGCAATCTAGAAACCCTCCTTCAACAATTCTCAAAGGGGAATTATCACCTCAAGGATTTTTCTCTGATCTTAAGATATTTTTGGAAGCAACTCTATGATTTTCAAACCTGGGGTGCGGTTGGGGTTGGCTCTCTGGCTGCTATAGTGGTATTTATCCTGACTTCTTCTAAACAGCCTATTAAACTTTGGATTTTATGGATGACCTCTGCCTCGATTCTAGTGATCATTGTTGCCATTTATTTTGTATTTGCGTTCGATCCATCAAACGAAATGGACTGGTGGCTTACTTCTGGATTTAACCGCATGATCATGCCTGGGATGACTTTATTATGGCTTGGAGCTGCCAGGATGCTGCATCTATCTAAAATATCTGCAAAAAAATAGGGTTGAGTTAATCCACCCCTTAATAATTATCTGTCCTGTATCTTGGAAAATATTCGCCTCTGAAGATTTTGCCAATGAGGGGGACCAGTCATCTTCCCCTGATTATTAACCCAGCGGCCACAGCAAAGGCAGCAGCAGGACAGAAATGATCATTGTGATCAAAATCAGCGGGATACCAGCCTTGAGATAATCCTTAAAGCGATAATTCCCGGATCCCATTACCAGGGTATTCACTGAAGAAACTGGTGATATATAAGCTGCGGATGCTGCTATTGCCACCACCATTAGAAACGCCTGAGGTTGGTAACCGAGGTGAAGCGCCAGGGAAAGCGCTAGAGGAGCGATTAAAACAGTTGTTGCAGTGTTGGAGATCACCTGAGTGAACAGAGATGTCACCATGAAGAGGGCAGCCATCGTTGGAATATTCCCACAGCCTTCCAGGATCCTTGCGAACCAATCCGTTCCCAGCTCGACCAGACCTACTTTTTGCAGGGCTGTGGCCATGGGCAGCATGCCAGCAATCAGGATAATGCTCTTCCAATCCAAGCTGTTATAGGCGTCCTTGATATTCAGGCACCCGGTGGTGATCATTAAGAAAGCTGCGATCAGGGCGGTAGTGGATAACGGCAGCAATGAGCTGACTAACATGATTAACATCCCAGTCATGATTAAACCGGAAAGGATCATCTTCGACCGGGGAGGAGTCCCTTTAAGTCCATCCGGTTGACCCACTACGACAAAATCCCGTCGTTGATTTGTTAAAGCCCGAATATTTTCCCACGGTCCTTGAACGAATAGAGTATCTCCAAATTGCAATGGAGTTTCTTTAAGAGGTAAGCTGCTTAAAGCTCCCGGACGATTGATGCCCAGGACCGTTAATTGGTAAAGTGCACCAAATCGGGATGAAACAAGCGTTTTTCCAATTAACTTGGACCTGGGAGGAAGGATGATTTCTGCAACTCCAACCTCGTAATTCACCAATCCTTTTTGGTCTTTGGCTTCTGCTGGTTGAACGCCAAGCTTCAGAACGGCTGCGGCATGGATGATGTCATTGATATCCCCTTTACAGATCAGAATGTCATCTGAAAGGATGGATATTTGGTTGGATGGAGTGAGACTGATGAATCTCCCTTCCGGAAAATTCACTCGTTTTTCGCCAGATCGACCTCCTCGGGATTCTTCAGGTCGGAGTATTTCCAGGACAGTGACCTCATATCCTTTCCTAAGGTTGCTTTCTTCCAAGGTTTTTCCGGCGAGTGGACTTTGAGCCCGTATTCTTAATCGATACAGATCTTCGGGTAATTTATAGACTTGAACCAGCTCTTCCGGGGATTCTACTCTCTGAAGTTTTCGGATGTCTGGATGATCAGGCAGAAGCCAGCGGCTGGTAAAGACAAGAAACAGAATTCCAGCTACTAACAAAACCAATCCAATAGGGGAGAAATCGAAGAATTGAAAAGGAGTAAAACCATTTTCCGCTAATTGGTCACTAACAACAATGTTCGGTGGTGTCCCTATTAAGGTCATTGAGCCACCAAGCAAGGATCCAAAAGAGAGGGGAATGAGCAGTTTCGAGGGACTTATGCCCTTCTTTCTGCTGATTCTGATAATAGCTGGTGCCATGACTGCCACAGTCCCGGCATCACTAATAAACCCGGAAAGAAGCGCGACAGTAGCCATGATAATTATCAGGAGACGAGTTTGACTCTTTCCTGCAAATTTAATGATTCCAGAACTAATCGTATCAGCCAACCCAGTTTCCATTGCTGCTCCACCCACAATGAACAGGGAAGCAATTGTGATCACTATTGGGCTTGAAAAACCAGCCAGCGCTTCATCTGGTGTGAGGATGCCAAACAAGGTTAATCCAATCACAACACCCAGGGCTACTAGATCACCTGAGAGCCACTCAGTGATAAATAGAATAATCGCTCCTGCTAAAATACCAATAGTGATCCAAATCTCAAAAGTCATAGAATTCCAGCCTGGTGGAGACCAATACCTTGCTTGCTATAGTGTACCAAATCGTCATCACTGTTAGGGTTATTCCAGGATACTTGTTGGATTATTATTTTGACTTGATAGGTCATTAGTTTTATTGATAGGGATTGGGTGGAAAGCTCATTTTGATTATTCTGAATAAAATTGGGGATAAAACGGGAAAAGCTGTGGATAATTGATTTTAATGGGGGATAAACTGTGGATTATTGGAGGATAAATAACATCCCGATATGAAAGAAGACAGCGATGACCATGCTTCCTCCCCATAGAATATAAGCCAGCAAACGATTTTCCTCATTCCGGAATAGAAATAAACCCAAGACAAGATTGCCCAAATAGGCTGTGGTATTGATGATTGGAAATAGGATCAGGCGCACACTTTCCAGGGGTTCGTGTGGTATTCCTCCCGGTCTGAAACCGAGGGATATTTTTTCCCGGGAAGGGATAACCAACAGGGTCCAGACCAAGAGGGTGATATTTAATACTGCCCCTGCCAGGAAAATCCACAGGATTGGTTTTTTTGCGGAAACCTCAGAAAATAAGAGGGCAGGTCTGGATGACTGGGTGGGGAGCAGGGAAAGCGAACCCAATTCTGTAAGGGTGTTGTAGGTCTGAACAAAATCATTTGCCTGGAAAGGGGAGATTGCGTAATACCCCTCTCCGGCTGCAATAATCACCAATCCTTTATCCCGGGATGCCATGAACTCTACGGCGGGACCCCGAAGAAAACGTCTGAATCCGATTACGCTGCCTGGCCAGCGGATCAATGGCGGTTGAGGGGGAGTTTCCAGATCCTCTGCCTGATGGACCCATTTCACCTGGTCCATGGGGATATTTTCTGATCTCCATCCCCACACCAGTTGAATACCTCCCCGCTCCAGGATATATTCGGAGCGGTGCAGCGCATAAAGCCTATAAATTAAAAAGGGGACTGTAGCCAGGAATAGGACGATCAGAGCCAGGTACGGCAGCAGCTGAAGAGCGACTTGAACATTGGATGTGCCCCAGATACCCCAGGCTCCCCCGCTGGAAAAAAATAGAATCAACAGCAGGTGAATGATCGTCCCTGCCCGTTTCGGGGGATAAAATACTCTTCTTTCCTCCATGATATTTAGTTATACCATATCGTAAAATCGCAATGCTCCCTTGTCCTTGGGATTGAAACTGGTCATAAACTTCCCAGCCAGAAAGAAAAATCCTTGCTGCTCCGGCGAATCTTTAGGAATGTGCGCTGTTATTAGTTCATGCGATAAAAGTGCTGTCAGAGAGGAGAATTTGAATCTCAGCAGGCAAGGGGTACCACAACCCTGAATAAATCCACAAAATATAGTATCTCAGGATGCTGGTTGAAGGGCCAGGAGTGATATTTTCTGTATTACAGAGACAATAGGTCAAAATACACTGAGAATTCTCTCAGATAAAAAAATGTTGCAGAATTTTTTTTTTAACTTATAATGAATTTAATTGGGGGAAACTGTTTATTATGGTTCTGTCAATTACTCAAAAAAGGAGGCTAAATAATCCGATACTCTTTACGTTCATAATAACTTTATCCAAAGGAGAAGAAAATGTATCGAAAATTATTTCCCGTTATAGCTGTTTTCATTTTGCTGGCTATTGTGCTCACTGCTTGTGGTGCCGCAGAACCAGCCCCAGGTGAGCCAGCCATGGAAGTACAGACAGTCGTTGAGACAGTGATTGTTGAGGTTGAAGTTCCCGCTGAAGGCGCTCCAGTAGAAGCACCAGCAGAAACAGAAATCCTCAGCCGTGTCCTAGACCGCGGCAAAGTTGTCTGTGGCGGCCGAACCGACCTGGCCGGATTTGGTATGTTAGATGAGGCCGGCAACAACCTGGGCTTTGATATTGATTTTTGTCGAGCTGTAGCTGCCGCTGTATTGGGTGATCCTTCTGCCGTAGAAGTGGTTCCTCTCACAGCAGCAGATCGTGGCCCTTCTCTGCAGACTGCTGAAGTTGATATTTTATCTCGCAACGCCACCTGGACCTCGAGTCGTGACGCTCAGTGGGGGAACTTTACCACTGTCATGTTCTATGATGGACAGGGCTTCATGATCCGCAAGGATAGCGGCATTACCTCCACGGATGAATTTGACGGCGGCACCGTCTGTGTGACCAGCGGTACCACGACGGAGCAAAACTTGTCAGACTTCTTCCGCCAGAATGGCATGGAATATGAAGCAGTGATCTTTGAAGAAACTGCTGCCGTGTACAGTGCCTATGAAGAGGGACGCTGTGATATTACTACGAGCGATAAATCCCAGTTGGCTTCGGTTCGCAGTGGTTTTGCGGATCCGGATGCCCATATCATCCTTGATATTACAATTTCCAAGGAGCCGCTCACCCCTGCCGTTCCACATGGTGATGATACCTGGTTTGATGTCGTTAAATTAGTTGCCTATGCCTTGATCAATGCTGAGGAATTGGGAATCACACAGGCTAATGTTGAAGAGATGAAGAGCAGCGATAACATTAATGTCCTTCGCCTGTTAGGTGAAGAGGGTGACTGGGGCTATACCGATCTGGGCCTGGAACCGGATGCGTTGGCAAAAGCCATCAGCGCGGTTGGAAACTATGGCGAGATTTATGATCGCTATATGGGTCCAGAAGGATATTCCTTCGTACTTCCGCGAGGTCCTAACCTGCTCTGGAATGAAGGTGGATTGATTTACGCACCTCCAATTAAGTAAAATCCTTGCTGCAAGAGTTAAACTAAAGGATGCGGCTTAAACCGCCGCATCCTTTTTTCCAAATGGATACCGGCAATGACAAAAGATCAATTTAGCACAACAACTATCCCGTTTTATCGTGATGAACGTGTCCTGAAGATCTTTGCTCAGGTCCTTTCATCTGTGTTGATCATTGGCATCCTGATCTTGGCGATTATCAACTTCTTCAGGGCTGCCGAAGCGCGGAATATGACCCTGACATTTGGTTTTCTTAAAGAATCCGCTGGGTTCCCTATCAGCAACCCTCCCATAGAATATGAGCCGTCGATGTCCTTAGGGCGTGCTTTTGTAGTTGGACTGGTAAATACCTTGCTGGTGTCCGGATTGGGCATTGTCTTTGCTACGATTTTTGGTACTTTAATTGCCTTGGCTCGACTGTCTTCCAACTGGTTATTAAGCCGTATCGCACTGATTTATATCGAATTTCATCGCAACATTCCTCTCCTGGTGTTGCTTTTTATCTGGTACTTTGTTGTCTTTGGTGCGGTCCCTCCGGTGAAAGACAGCCTTGTCTGGCCAGGTCCGACCTATATAAATAAGAGAGGAATCTATCTCAGCTGGCCCCGATTAACTGAGGCCGGAAACGTTTTTGTTATTTGTCTGGCAATCGGTATAGTGATTGCGCTGATTACCTATATCACTCTTCGGAAAAGGAGAGCGATTACCGGGAAGGAAACCTATTTTGTTCCGATTAGTCTTGGCATTTTGGTATTATCTTTTATTCTTGGATGGCTGTTCTCAGGAGGAACACCCTTCCAGATCGACAGCCCTTATTTAGATGGATTTAATTTCCAGGGTGGGTTGAGATTAACCCCTGAATTTGCGGGCATGTTCATCAGTTTGAGCATGTACACAGCAGCTTTTATCGCCGAAGTCATTCGGGGAGGGATTCAGGCCATTGATAAGGGTCAAATTGAAGCCGCTAGGGCAGTTGGCCTGTCACCAATGCAGGTTCTCAGCCTGGTAATCTTCCCCCAGGCATTACGAATTATCATCCCCCCCATGATCAGCCAATTTCTAAATCTGACCAAAAACTCCAGCCTGGCATTGGCAATTGGTTTTCAAGAAGTCTTTTCTGTTGGAAAGATTGCTATCAACCAGGCAGGTCGGGCAGTACCAGTTTTTGCTTTGATCATGATTACTTATTTGAGCTTAAGTCTGTTGACTTCATTTATCCTCAATATTTATAACCGCAGAATCCAATTTGTTTTGAGGTAATTATGGTATCCATAGAACACGAGCAAGAAATCATGCGACCACCCTCACCACCAGGACCTCTTAAGTGGATGAAGGAAAATCTCTTCAAAGGTTTTTTTAATACCTTAATGACAATTATTTTATTTCCCACCGTCGCCTATGTCCTGTTTATAGTTTTTCGTTGGGTATTTTTGGATGCGGATTGGCAGGCAGTCACTCAATTTCCAATGCTGTACGCCGTGGGGCAATATCCCAGAGATCAAATCTGGCGCGTGGGTGTCATCCTTTCAAGTATCATGTTAGTCCTTGGCATGAGCTGGGGCCAATGGGGTGGTTTATTAAAATCGATCTCTTTTGCATTCGGGTTAAGTTTTATGGTTTTTGCTCTTTTACCGGTTGATCATCCCCTGCTTACTCTGAATATGCGCCTTTATTTAGGTGGTAGCGCCCTTCTTACCCTGGCAGGATATTTCATCGGACGCATTAAAGCTGTCAAAGGAAGCCATATAATCATTGGGTGGGTTCTTATCCCGATCTGTGGTATTTTTCTCCTCACAGGATTTGAAGGTAGTTCATTCCTGCCAAGCGTCGCGACCACGCTGTGGGGTGGATTACTGGTGACCTTCCTGCTTGCAGCGGGCGGCATATTGCTTTCCTTTCCTCTCGGACTTGCCTTGGCTTTAGGGCGGCGATCCACACTCCCCGTTGTGAGCGCTTTTTCAACCATGTTTATTGAGATGATCCGGGGAGTCCCCCTGGTTACGATTTTGTTTATGTTTTCCATCATCCTGGCATTATTTTTGCCCGCCGAATCACGCATTGATCGTCTGGTCAGAGCCCTGATGGCTGTAACCGTGTTTAGCGCGGCTTACACAGCAGAAAATGTCAGGGGAGGATTACAGGCAGTTCCTCTGGGGCAAATCGAAGCTGCTAAGGCGCTTGGAATGGGCAACTTCAAAACCAAAGTGTTTATTGAATTGCCCCAGGCAATCCGGGCCGTCCTGCCTTCCATTGTTGGGCAATTTATTTCCTTATTTAAGGATACAACCCTGGTAGTCATCATTGGGATCAACGATTTTCTGGGGATCGGCCGCTCGATTATTAATTCTGATCCTGAATTTGTCCAAATGCGGACGGAGGTCTATCTTTTCATTGCTCTTGTCTATTGGGTTTTTAGCTATTTGATGTCGCTTGCCAGCCGGCGGTTAGAAGCTGCGATGGGACTTCAAAGTAATTTGTAGGAGATCATTATGAGCGCGGAACCGATCATTATCAGCAAAGACGTCCACAAATGGTTTGATGATTTTCATGCCCTGCGAGGCATCAGTTTGGAGGTATACGAGGGTGAGGTGATTGTTATCTTTGGCCCATCGGGTTCTGGAAAATCAACCTTTATCCGGACCATCAATCGCCTGGAAGAACACCAGCAAGGACAAATCATTGTCGATGGGATCGAATTGACTCATGATGTCAGAAATATTGAACGCATTCGAGAGGAAACAGGGATGGTGTTTCAGCAATTCAATTTATTTCCTCACTTATCTGTGATTCAAAATGTCACCCTGGCACCTATTTGGGTCCGCAAATGGCCCAAAGAGAAAGCAGAAACAGTTGCCAGAGAGCTCCTGGAGCTGGTGGGCATTCCCGAACAGGCTGAAAAATTCCCCGGCAATCTCTCCGGTGGGCAGCAGCAGCGGGTAGCTATTGCCCGTGCCCTGGCGATGCAGCCTAAAATCATGCTCTTTGATGAACCGACCTCAGCGCTGGATCCGGAAATGATTAAAGAAGTTCTTGATACCATGACTGACCTGGCTGAATCGGGCATGACCATGATCGTGGTGACCCACGAGATGGGCTTTGCCCGGGCAGTCGCAGATCGAATGTACTTTTTTGATGAAGGCCAGATCGTTGAGAGCGGCACCCCGGAGGATATTTACAACAACCCCCAAGAAGACCGGACGAAGTTATTCCTGTCCCAGATACTGCAACATTAATTTATTCTCAGAGAGATAAATAAAACCTCCCTCAGTACCAGAAGTGAGGGAGGTTTTTATTTTTACGTTGGAAAGAAATGGGGATCTATGGGAATGTTAGCGGATGACAAGAAGCACTCCAACCAAAACCAGGAAACCATAAATTACTTTATCAAACTTTCCCTGGGGTATGATCTGGTTTACTTTTTCCCCCACCAGGACTGCCCCAATGATGATCGGTAAACTGTAGAGGTAGTAGTGGACTACCTGCGAAGTCCACATTCCTGCCAGACCGTGAGTTATTAATATCGCGGAACCAGTCGGTAAAAAATATCCCTGCAAAGTAGCCCGGAATTTTTCAGGATCCCACCTGCGTAAAACCCCGTATACAACAACTGGTGGACCATTGGTGTTATAGGCACCACCCAGGATGCCCGCTATCAGACCTGTTAAATAAGCCCATTTTTCGGTTTTTAATTTTGGCAGATTAGGAATAAAAAGATTGTACAGCCCAAAACCGATAATCAGGATTCCCAGGAGAGATTTAACCAGAAATTCCGGGGCTGCTTTCAGAAAAAAAATACCCAGAGGGATACCTATCCAGGTTGATAGGACCAACCGCCAAGCGGCTTTAATTTCTACTTTTCGCCAGGATTTCAGGAGAATCGTAAAGGCGATCGTAGACGCTCCCATCGCTACCAGCGGGGTGGCGACTTGCATACCAACCACCAGGGCCAATAGGGGCATTGCGATTAACGCGTCACCAAACCCCAATGCTGATCGAACAAAGGTAGATAAAAAAAGTATAACCAATACAAGTAAGGTAGTCGAAGAAAAATCCATTTCTCACTTTATATAAGTAGAACCCCTTTTTAATCCTGATTATCCTACCACAGAAATACCTTCGACAAAGCTCTTGAAGCAAGATGATGAGAAGTTATCTGTGAAATTCAGGAGTTCGGGGCTCAGCAGAAAACTAAACCACTCATTTTAACCCGGTTAATTTTTCACTGATATCCCACAGACGTTTGGCAATATCAACATCATAACTTAACGGGGAAGTCTGGATGGGCTCTTTCTCCTGGAAATATTTCCCCGATATACCCTCAACTTCCTCCGAACTTGCCAGGTAAATGATGGTTTCGGCGCCTTTTTCCCGTGGAATGGCGAAGTATCTGGCCAAAGGCATGAAGAGCTTTCCGAGAAGATTTCCTTCCCTGGCGATGTTAGTCGCCGTAAAACCCGGGTTAACCGCGTTGACAGTTATCCGGCTCCCTATTAACCGCCGGGCTAATTCGTATGTGAAATAAATATTCGCCAGTTTAGATTTTCCATAGGCAGCGAAGTGCAGATATTTTTTTGTGATTTGCAGGTCATTAAAATCAATCTCCGCGCTGCTGTGAGATCCGGAAGCAACATTGATTATCCGGGCTGATGGACTCTCCCCCAGTAAACCCAAGAGCAAATTGGTCACTAAAAAATAATTCAGGTGGTTGAGCGCAAAGGTCATTTCAATCCCATCCACGCTTTCCTGTCTGCTCCAGAAAAAACCGCCGGCATTGTTTACCAGGACATCCAACCGCCCATATTTCTTTTTAACAGCATCCGCAAACCCCTGGATTTCTTTCTGAGAGGATAAATCAGCTTTGAAATACGATACCGAAGGATTCCCGGTTTGGTTCTGGATCCGCTTTAGAGTACTTAAACATTTTTCTTCGTCCCGGCTGACAATGATTACTTCTGCTCCCAGATCCGCAAGAGCAAAAGCGGTAACTTCACCAAGCCCTGAGGTTGCACCTGTAACCAGACAGCGTCTTCCTTGCATCGGCATAATTTCTCCCTTAGGTACTCAATAATTATCGTTTCCTACAGTAGTAGATTTTACTCGCTCGGACGGGATTCGTCACCTTATCCCTCTACATTTTTTCAGGGATTCAAATCAGGGTGATAATCAGTATAAATCTGGTATGATGGATTGGAAATTTACCAGGGGAAAATTATGTCCGAACAAGATGTCATTAATAAAACCCAAGAAGGTCCAATAACGGTTGCATCCATCAGGAACGATCTGCTTCAGCTTGGGGTCTCACCGGGAATGGTGCTTTTGACCCACTCCTCCCTGAGTTCTTTGGGGTGGGTAAGTGGAGGCCCGGTTGCAGTCATCCTGGCCTTGGAAGAAGTGCTTGGTCCGGATGGTACTTTAGTGATGCCCACTCATTCCGGAGATTTAACTGATCCTGAAAAATGGGAAAGTCCACCGGTCCCTGAGGAATGGAAGGAAACCATCCGCCAAAGCATGCCAGCATTTGATCCTATCCTGACCCCAACCCGGGGGATGGGAAGAATCCCGGAAACCTTTCGGACTCAGCCTGGTGTACTCCGCAGCAACCACCCGCACATATCATTTACCGCCCACGGTCCTCAAGCGCAGTACATTACCGGGACGCATGGATTGCATTTTGGATTGGGAGAGGATTCTCCCTTAGCCCGGATCTATGATTTGGGAGGTTGGATTTTACTCCTTGGTGTGGATCACGATAACAATACCAGCCTGCACCTGGCGGAATACCGGGCTGATTATCCCGGTAAAAAGGAAATCCAACAGGGAGCGCCAATCCTTCAAGATGGCGTCAGAAACTGGGTAAAGATCAGGGAATTGGATGAAAATTCCGAGGATTTTAATGATATCGGGAAAGCCTATCAGAAAGCTGGAGGAACCCTCCTGACCGGAAAAGTGGGTAATGCCCGCGCCATTTTAGTTCCCCAACGAGAGCTGGTTGATTTTGCAGCCCAATGGATGACAAAAAACCGGAAGTAAAAAACATGGAAGGGAAAAATCTTCCCAAATTCTGTGTAAGACAAGAAGGAAGGAAAGGATGGATATTTTTCAGTACGTAATATTTGATAACCCACTTCAGAACTGGTTAATCGCGCTTGGCATTCTGCTGGGTGTGTATTTATTTCTAACGATCTTATTTCGAATCATTAAAAATCGCTTGGTTAAGTTGATGAAAATATCGAAAACAGGGGTTGACGATTTCCTAATTCCCGTTCTTAACCAAACCCGCTGGTTTACTTATCTTGCCCTTGGCCTGTACCTGGGGTTACTGGTTCTGAATATTCCAACTGATATCCAGGAATGGCTGATCAGCGGAATCCAGATAGTCTTTACCGTGCAGCTGGGTTTCTGGGGTAAGGGGTTAATCTCGTTTTATGTCAACCGGGGAGTTTCTACCAAGATGGAGGAAGATCGCGGGGAAGACGCAACCACCCTGGATACGCTGGGTTTGATCGGCAATATCCTGATGTGGGTGATCCTGGCCTTGATCATTCTGGATAATCTTAATGTTGAAATCAGCAGCCTGGTTGCCAGCTTGGGAATCGGGGGGATCGCTGTCGCGCTGGCGCTTCAGAATATCCTGGGGGATTTATTTGCTTCATTATCGATCACCATGGATAAACCGTTTGTGATCGGTGATTTTGTGGAGGTGGGGGATTTTGAAGGCGATGTAGAAGATATTGGCTTAAAAAGTACCCGGATTCGCAGCTTATCCGGGGAGGAGTTGATTTTTTCCAATACGGATTTGCTAAACAGCCGGATCCGGAATTATAAAAGACTCGAAAAACGCCGGATCTCATTTTCGATTGGTGTTATTTATGGCACACCAGCTGACAAGTTGAAGAAAATCCCTCAAATAGTGAAAGAAATCATCTCCCCATTGGAAAAGGTTCAATTTGAACGAGCCCATTTTAAATCGATGGGGGAGTACTCGCTTGATTTTTCGATTGTATATTACGTTCTTGATCCGGATTATGCTTCATACTTAGATATTCAGCAGTTCATAAACCTGGAAATTTACCAGCGTTTTGAGAAGGAAGGAATCCAGTTTGCTTACCCGACCCAGACAGTAATCATGGAGCAATAACAGCATCCGGCTAGGCAAATAATTGGTATTTAGTTGATCCGAGGAAGGATCAGGAGGATTAAATCTGTGCCACAAGATCCCCGATCTTGGTGATCACCTGGCAGTCTGCTTCCGGGAATACATTGCGGGGGTCATACAGGATGGGATATAAACCGACTCCCTGGGCGCCCAGCACATCGGTATAATAATTATCTCCAATATAGGCTGCCTCCTCGGGGCTGCCCTCTGACAGGTACAAAGCATGCTCAAATATCCCTGGATCGGGCTTCCATGAGTTTACTTCCCCAGCGGAAAAGGAAAAATCAAAAAAGGCCAGGAATCCCAATTCGCTAATTTCCTCTTCAACCGAGTCGGAGCGATTGGTCACCAATCCCATTTTGTAGCCCTTCCTGCGAAGGGCCTTTAATGTAGGACGAACATCGTCGGCTACAATTTTTTCCGGCTGATGTCGTTCATCCAGCTCAGGCTGAATAAAAGGAGCTAACTCGGCAGCCTGGGGTTCTGGTAAACCTGCCGCCTGTAATTTTCTTTTTAAGTAGTGGATCCAGAATTCTTCGGTGAATTCACCATGCAGCTCCAGATCCTGGCCGACCTCGCCCGATTTTACCCAGTATTGATAAGTAAACTGCATGGCTGTCCTGTAAGCAGATGCCATAACGGGAATCTGATATTCGTCCAGGATAGTAAATAAAACATCCAGTGAGGAGGGGTGCAGATGGGTTAATGTCCCGTCCAGGTCAAAGAAGAGAGTGGTTATGTGGAGAGGGATGGTCATTTTTATCAGCGATTTTGATTTATCCCTGGAGCAATCAGTCTTATTTGTGATTTCCCACCCTGTTGAATTTTTCCTGGATCGGGTCAGGATAGGATTGCCATGCCATTCCAGAGATTTACAATATAATATATAAGATTATACATTACCATTCAGTCCCTGAAATCAAGTTCAAGTTGCTCTTTTGAAAGGGGAGCATACTTGATATCCCGACCCGATATAAATGGAAAATCCAAACCTTAGACAAAAAAGATTGCAAATTATATTTTTAGTGTTGATCGGAGCCACAATTCCCTGTTATGGGTTAGGGTACGCCTTTGTAAAAATCAACCGCCGGGTTGAACCCCAGGAAACTCAACAACCTACCCAAACTGCTACGTTTACGAGCACGCCCTATTTGACCCCCACCTCCGGGCAAATCCTCCCCACCCGGTACCCTACTTTTACTCCAACATTGACGCCTTCAATCACGCCCACAAGAACGCCCACAAGAACGCCCACAAGAACGCCCTCTCCAACCCCTTCTGATACCCCTTCGCCAAGCAGCACTCCAGAACCGACAGAAACAAACATACCTATGGAAACAGCTACTGCAACCGAACTCCCAATTGACACTGCTGAACCCCCTCCGCCAACCGGGACTGGGTAGTGATTCTTCCAGGAGGGCACCCTCAAAACTATAAATTCCAAAACAATTCAGGTTTTTGACTATCTTATCAGTTAGTACACGGGGTTTTTCGCGGAAAATTGGATTTCTGTGACAAATTTGTAAAATCCACTGAAAATGACTTCCACCTTTGAAAAACTGTGGTTTAATTGGAATTCTTTGAAAAAGAAGGACTAAATATGGATAAGAGTGAAATACAAGTTCGTGGGAGGATAGTGGTGAGGCTTCTGCTGGGGGTTGGTTTCCTGGCCCTTTTATTTGTGGGACTGACCTCCTGCAATTTCCCGGATCTACAAGGACTGGTTTCCTCCACTTCCCCCACAGAAGTCCCTGGAGTAGCGATTTCGCCCACATTACAGCCCACGGCTACCCCGGATGTCCCTGTTTTCCAATCCAAAACATTGATTCTCTGGGTACCACCCCAGTTTGGTCCCTTTGACGGCTCAACCGCTGATAATTTATTTTTATCCCGGTTGGATGAATTTTCATCCCGCAGACCAAAAATTGATATCCAGGTCAGGGTAAAGGAACAATCCGGTGATTACGACCTTTTGGAAACACTCCGGACAACCAGTTCAGCGGCGCCTATTCTTATGCCGGATCTGGTAGCTTTACCACGCCCGGTGATGGAGCAAGCGTTTAAAGAAGGACTGGTTTTACCCCTGGATGAACTCAGTGAAGTGATAACAAAAAATGATTGGTTCAGTTATGCTGTGGAGCTGGCCCATGTTGGAGATCAGACTGTCGGGATCCCTTTTGCGGGAGACCTTCTGGTACTGGCCTATAAAGATGATACGGAAGAATCCCCTCCACCGGATTGGGATTCAGTCCTTCAAACCCAAAAAGCCCTTGCTTTCCCAGCCTCAGATCCTCGCAGCCTGGTTACGCTGGCGTTGTATCAAAGCCTGGAAGGTGAATTGATCAATCCTGAGCAGGATACGGTTCTTAATGAAGAATCTTTATTGGAAGTGTTGACCTATTACCAGGCTGCCCAGGCTGCTAATGTGATGCCTTACTGGTTAACTCAATTTGAAACCGATCAGCAGTCCTGGCAGTCTTACCAGGACCGCCAATCTACAATGGCAATCACCTGGAGCTCAATCTACTTGAGGGCCGATGCACCTAATACATCTCTGGCTGCCCTACCGACAAAAGAGAGTAAACCATTTTCTTATGCAGATGGATGGGTTTGGTGTGTAATCCCTTCTGATCCCCAGACTGAACTAGTGACCCTGGAGCTAGCTGAATTCATCACTGAGGCAAGCTTCTTGTCCACCTGGTCACTTGAAGAGGGCACTATCCCAACCAGGCCTTCCGGCCTGGACAGCTGGGCAGAGGCATCTTATTTCTCTACCCTGCAGAAGTTATTGCCCTCAGCAATCCTGATCCCGGATCTGGACCTGCTGACTGACCTGGGACCGGAGATCCGGGATGCTGTAGTTGCCGTACTCAAAGATCAAACAGAACCAGCCGCAGCGCTTGTTAGCCTGCTTGAAAGAATCCAGGTCCCCTGAGTTTTTTACATAAACTATGGTTTATTTATTAGATTCTATTTTCCGCTAATCGATCGCTGTTCACCGGGAATTCAGTGACCTTCCTTCTCAAATCAAACCCAGCGTGATATAATCACCAGCCGTGTTTGAATTTGATTTGTAATGAAAAATGGATTTTGTTTTGATAAGAAGGATAGATATGATGGATGAGCTGATTAAGACATTGGAAACGCCAAAAAACACTAACATCCCTGATCTCCGCACCGGAGATACAGTGACTGTGTTCGTTCGCATTAAAGAAGGCGAAAATGAACGTGTCCAGCAGTTTAAAGGTACGATTATCCGGATGCATGGCACGGGCAACAGTGAAAGTTTTACTGTGAGACGAGTCGCCAGCAACAGTATTGGTGTGGAGAGGACTTTCCTGACCCGTTCCCCGATTGTCGAGAAAGTTACCGTGCAAAGTACAGGGCATACCAGAAGGTCCAGACTGTATTTCCTCCGGGAACGCAGTGGTAAAAGAGCCAAATTACGGCAGAAATTTACCTAATGATTTACCCAAAAAAGAAATCCATCAGGGTGCAGTGAAAACCACTGTACCCTTTTTGGTTTAAGGGGAAGTTTCCTGACGGGGGAATTAAACCTGAGTATAATGGTGCCATGAAGACTCCCCGAATATTGTTTTCCCTCTTGATAGTCTTTATATTAAGTTCCTGTGCGAGCGCTGCGGATCCAACGCCTACCTCCCCTGCGCCCTCCTATAACATCTTCCGGGACGGGTATTATCAAACTGCGATTCCAGATTGGCCGGAAAACACAGAACGGGATCCAGAAACGATTCATAGTGTGCAGCTGGATGGTCAATTTATTTCCATCAACCGCTACCAGCACCTGCCTGAGATATTTAAAGTTCAATTTTTTACCTATTTAGAACAGGATCCAACTGCAACCCTGGTCAAGGAAGGCGAATTGGGGGACAAGCCCTTTTTTGAAATCACTTTCAGGGAAAATAACCAGACCATGCGCCTGCAGGTGATCCTGGATTATTGTCAGGGTTATACCTATGCAGTAGTGACCGGCGGTAGAGAGACAGTAAAAAACGCTGGATTATTTCAGCAGGTAATGGAAAGCTCCAGCTGCCGGGATCCAATTCAGGTCCCAACCCTGGAAACCGGCAAAATTGGTATGATTGTAAATCCAGCCCAGGATGATCCCCTGGCTGGTTTTTATCCGGCAATAAAAATGGCCAAAGAAAACGGCGTCCAGGTGGTTCATACCTATATTCAGTGGGGTGATGTGGAAAGGACACCTGGCGAGCGGTTCTGGGAATGGCAGGATTATCTGATGGGTTACAGGGTTAGGGAAGGATTTGAGATTTCACTGGTGGTGAATTTGATTCATACTGCTGTCCGCGGATCAATTCCGGAAGACCTGAAAGAAGCTCAATTTGACGATCCGGATTTTGTTCTCCGTTTTACGGATTTTATTTTGGATGTGCTTGATCGTTACCCGGTAAAGTATCTCAGCATCGGCAACGAAGTGAATGATTATTTTGTTCATCACCGGGAGGAAATAGACGCTTACAAAACCTTCTTCCTGGCAGTGAAGGATTCCATTAAAGAAGAACACCCGGATGTCCTGGTAGGGATGACATTCGCCTATCATGACGCAGAGACGAATAACGCGTTAAATATCATCCAGCAGCTGAACCTGGGCGATTTTTTACCCATGACCCTCTATATTTATAATCCCGGATTTCTTTTTAATCGGGAACCAACTGAATTGGAAGGATACCTGGACCGCATCCTGGATCTGGCCGGGGATACCCCGGTCGCGCTGGCGGAAATTGGCTGGAATACAGCTGGGAGCCTGGAAGGAAACCAGGAAGATCAAGCATTATTTGTCCGGGAAGTATTCCGCTTGCTTGCTAAACATCGGGAGCGGATTGAATTTTTTTCCTGGTTTGCCCTGCATGATCACCTGCTTAATAACACCTATGAATCTGCTTTATCTTTTATTCCCCACCGGCCTGATTTAGCTGAAGATGAAGCCTTTATGACAGTATTTGTGGATTTCCTGAATTATATGGGATTGAGGGAAGTGGACGGCACACCCAAAGAAGCCTGGGGAGTCTTCCAGGAAGAAGCTCAGGGATACCTGGAAAGTCTTCCCTGACATGAGGTGAGGATGAAGATCAATAAACACCAAAGACCTATTGGTATTTTTGATTCCGGGGTGGGTGGCTTGTCCGTCTTAAAGGAAGGACTTCGCCAGTATCCCAATGAAAATTTTATCTATATAGCGGATCAAGCTCATGTCCCGTATGGACCGCGTTCCCGGGAAAAGGTATTGTCCTATTCAGAAGGTATAGTCCGGTATCTTTTAAGCAGAGGGGCAAAACTGGTCATTGTGGCCTGTAATACAGCCTCAGCGGTTGCCTTGGCGGCGTTGAGGAAAATTCATCCAGACGTTCCATTTGTGGGGATGGAACCCGCTGTAAAACCAGCAGCAGAAGCAACCAGCAGCGGCGTAGTGGGGGTGCTGGCAACCCCGGCAACCTTCCAGGGAGATTTATACGCTTCAACGGTAGAGCGCTTTGCCCGGGGAGTGAAGATCTTGCAGGACACCTGCCCCGGTTTGGTGGGGCAAATTGAAGCCGGGAAGATTAATGATCCTGAGACCCGGGAGATTCTTAAAAAAGCATTAAGGCCAATGCTCGCAGGGGGAGTGGATGAGGTAGTGCTAGGCTGTACCCATTATCCTTTTGTGATTCCTGTCATCCAGGATATTGTTGGTGAAAAAATCAGGGTAATTGATCCTGGTCCTGCGGTAGCCAAGCAGGCTGGACGATTGTTGGATTCCTTCGACCTGAGGGCAAATGCTGATCAGGAAGGGAGTACCCATTTTCTGACCACGGGGGATCCTGAAAAATTGGAAACCCTCTTGCTTAGTTTATTAAATATCCAGGCAGAGGTGGGAAAGTTGATTTGGGAGGAGGGAAATCTGGTTGAGAGCTGATCGGACCTGGATAGCGCTACTCTCTTTTCCTGAGACTAAATAATAAGGCAGCCAGCATGGTGCCGCCGGATATGATTACAGCGACGATGACCACGGTTGGGTTTTTCCCGGTATTTTGAAAACGGGGTTCCGAGGTCGGTTCTTGTGTGGCTGTTGGTGTTGTCGGTTTAAACAATACTGGTGTGCCCTCGGGAGCAGCTAAGGAAGGTGTATGCGAAAACCGGACTGGCGGAGTAACGCTGGGTTCTCCGATCGGTGTATTGGTGGGGGTATAGGAAGGCGAAATGATGATTTCATCTCCCTCAAGCAGGATGGTGTCCGTTTCAAGTTGATTGATTTCTCTCAGGTATTCAAGGTCAATTTCATACACAGCGGCGATGGTCCATAAGGATTGACCCCCCTGGACGATGTGCTTTACTGTGCCGTCATTCAGCGGGGTGGAAACCACAACCGGGACTGCCGTGGGGAAAACCGAAGCCGAGGGAGTGTATGATACGGAAGGGTATTTTGGCGTAGGCGCTGGATCTCCCACATAATACCCGGTATCCACCGTGTAGAAAACATAACTACCGGAATACGCTACCCCGGCACCAATATACTTGGCGCTGGGGTTATACATGGTGTGGTGATGGTCGGGATCGTTCCAGGGACCGTTGATGGTTTCCATGATCGACATATCGGTCCCATAGGCAACGTTTTCAGAGATAAAAATGGTCGCGCCGTTCCCAAAGCCTGCCGCATAAGCCCGGTCAATGGGGAGGGAGCCGTCCGCGCTGTAATGGGTCCAGGTACCAATCGATGCCTGGTAATAGCTGTGCTGCTGGGCTATTTGCATTAAGGCGGGATCAGTTTTCAGCGGCGCAAGTCCCTTTTGTGCCCGCAATTGATTGATGGTATTAATCACCGTGGTTGCTGAGTCCCCCTGGGCGTGAATATTCCTCCCGGTGGGAAGGGAAACCAGGAGTATGTATCCAATCAGCATCAACCAGATTTTATATTTTTTCATTAGAAGATGGCAACGAATAGGATGGGGAAACATCCATCCCGGGGGTGGTCTCTTTTTAATGGGGCGAGATCACCTTGAATGGAGCGCTTTTATTCCTGTTTACAGTTCCCGTTTTAAGTTTTCAATGGCTGCGACCGGTGTGGGATCCACATCGTAAGCCATAGCCAGGTAATAAGCTGTGTAATCCCCAAATTGAATTAGTGTCCACATCTGTGCCAGGCGGGTTTTTCCTTTGGCTTTTACCAGGAGCGTATTTAATCCTTCCAGCATAAAGTTCTTTATGGTGAGTTCAATCCTGCGCTGGTTGCGGGGATGGTTGGATTCGGCTTTTAAAAAGATTGCCATTATCTTTGTGAGCACCTCTTCCGTGTTTACCACGCCAGCCAGGGTATTATGATTCGCTTCCGGGAGGGCTTCAAACTGCCCCCAGGCCTTGGCGATTTCACTGACCTGGCCTTTCCAGCGCCGGGCGACAGGCGCCAGCAAGTCTGATCCAAAAATGCTCACCCAGCGGCCGATCAATTGTCCGGATATCAGTTTGGCAGGATTTTGATGATCTTCTATTTCGGGCGCCAGGGCTTCTCGCTGCTTTTTCATTTCCCCAACGGCATCCTCTAATTCTATATGTGGATCTGGCAGGAACCCCAGCCGGTAAAATAGGTTCAGCAGCAGGCAGAAGGAGTATCCTACAGCTGCCCGCGGCTGTCCCTTGTGGTTAAAAATCCACAAATCAAGGTTATTTTTCTTCGCTATCTCGGCAATTTTACCGCCAGTGGAAATAACCAGTACACTGCAGCCCCGGTCCAGGGCGGTCTCCAATGCGTCCAGGGTTTCTTCGGTGTTACCGGAATGAGAGGAGGCAATCACCAGGGTTTCTGGTCCTTGTACCCAGGCGGGAAGTCCATAATCCCGGTGTACTTCAAAAGGGATCGAAGCCAGGGGAGCGGCATAAGCTTTCAGGAGGGAAGCGCCAATGGCGGAACCGCCCATTCCTGCTATTAATACCCGGCGGACTTCACTGAAATCAGAAAGCGGAAGCGCCTCAGCTTCCTTCCAGGCGGTCTCCAGCTGTTCGGGCAGGCCATTCATTTGCGCCAGCATATTCTGGCTGTCCAGTTTTGGGAAATCCTGATATTGGTTTAAATCCATTTTTTCTATACCTTTATAAAATAATTGTTATTGGCCCCTTATTAAGTTGAGATGATCGACTCAAATCTTACCTTAGGGACTGGTAATATCAGTCTGATCGTTTTTTCTCAGGTCTTGAATTAAATCATAGATATCCCGCCGCGACCAGCCTGATTCTTTTACCAGGGATTTGGCAAGCTGGGTTGGGCTGAGCTGCTCTTTTTTTAGGCCTTCCTGGATGGCGGGCAGGAGCTGTTCCCTGGTCCACACTGCTGAGTCAAATTTCCCAGAGACGATCAGGGTGATCTCCCCCTTTGGTTCCTTGGCCTGGTAATGGTTGATGGCTTCAGTGACATTCCCTCTGAAGATTTCCTCGTGGAGCTTGGTTAATTCCCGGGCGACGGCGATTCTTCTCTCACACAAAATAAAGAGCATGTCTTCAAGGGAAGGAAGCAAACGGTGGGGTGTCTCCAGAAAAACCAGGGTCCAGGGGGTGTCCTTGAGATCTTTCAGCAAGTCCTGCCTGGCTTTGCTTTTCCGCGGCAGGTAGCCCAGATAGAGGAAGTTGTCGCTGGGGAAACCGGAGGCAGAGAGGGCAGCGATTGGCGCACTGGGTCCGGGAATTGGGATCACCTGGTGCCCGGCGGTTAAAGCGGCCTGGACCAGGTAAAATCCGGGGTCGTTAATGGCCGGTGTGCCGGCGTCGGAAACCAAAGCCAGATCCCCCTCTTGCAGATGATCCAAAAGCAGTGGGGTCACCCTTTCTTTATTATGGTCGTGGTAGGAGGTCAGCTTGGTATCGATTTGATAAGTCTTGAGAAGGGTTTTGGTGACCCGGGTGTCTTCGGCGGCGATTAAAGGCACTTCTTTCAGGATCCGCACCCCCCGGTAGGTGATATCTTCCAGGTTCCCAATCGGGGTTGCCACCAGGTAGAGGAAACTCATTCGTTCCTCTCCTCCTGGGAGAGATTGGATTTAACGCTGCGGGCCAGCTTCCTGCGGGGCAGCATCACCTGCCTGCCGCAGCCCAGGCATTCGATTTTGATATCCGCACCCAGGCGGGTTACCTTCCAGCGATCTTCACCGCAGGGATGGGTTTTTCGCAGTTTTAAAATATCATCCATTTCCAGGTCAGGCAGCATGCCCGCATTATATCATTTTGAGGTTGTATAAAAGGGAGTTGTTATTTCTCTCGAAGATTATTTGGACCTCTCTTCATCTTTAATAACCATTGGCTCACTTGCGAAATGACAGTCTCCAGAGATCAACCTCGTTGTCGCCAGGTAGGCATCGACATTAATTTCAGAAAGGGATTTATTGATGAACCAGCTTTTCAGACCCAGGAGTTATCCAGGACATTTTTCCTTTAATATCTTTCTTTTCCGTTGGTGACTGACTTAAATTTATTTCACTTCTACCAGCACAGCCCGAACGGCGCACCGGATCCGTGATTAATCTATGTGGAATTATCCAGAGCCCTAGATGGTATAATCCCCCGCAGGAGAAAATCAATGCTAAACCTCAATCCTGCGACCTTGATCTCACGTATCATTGTTCTGTTAACCGCTTTTTCTGTGCATGAATTTGCCCATGCCTGGACTGCGAATTATTTTGGAGATAACACACCCCGGATCAACGGCCGGCTGACCTTGAATCCGCTCGCTCACCTGGATCCCATGGGATCACTGCTGCTGATTGTGGCTGGATTCGGCTGGGCTAAACCGGTACCGATAAACCCTTATACCCTGCGTCAGCGGGCTCCCTCAGCCCTGATGTGGGTAGCACTGGCTGGTCCGCTTTCCAATTTCCTGATGGCTGGACTGGCTGCCCTCCCCATCCGGTTGAACCTAATCTCAACGGACAGCCTTACTGCAGCTATCTACTCCCCTGGTAATTCCTTTTTCCCCTCCCTGGCTGGGTTTTTATGGGATTTTATTACCATCAATCTGATTTTGATGCTGTTTAATCTCATCCCCATTCCTCCGCTGGATGGGGATAAAATCTTGGAATTTTTCACCCCTAATGCCTGGCGGGATAAGCTGGCTCAGATCCGGCCCTACGGCCCGATGATCTTGATTTTTTTGTTTATGGTTGGCCCCTATCTGGGTCTGAATGTCCTGGGTTTTCTTTTGGGACCACCCTTGCGTTTTTTGGTAAATTTGCTGATCGGCTGATGAAAAACAAAATCAGCTACCGGGTTTGGCAGTTCTGGCAGTCCCTGAAAAGATCTCCAGGGGATAACGATTGGACAGCTGTTCTGGATATCCTTTCTGAGGGGGAACTGGATCTGATAAAACAACTTCCGGCAGCGGACCAAAATCACAGCCTGCGGGTATTCCGTTCCTTACAATCCCAGGGAGAGGATGATTCTGAACTCCTGAAGGCTGCCTTGCTGCATGACCTGGGTAAATTACAGTATCCGCTCCGGTGCTGGGAAAGGGTTTTTGCCGTGCTGGTGACAGGATTATTTCCCCGACGTGGGAAGCTTTGGGGAGAGCTCAAACCAGTCGGGCTGCGCCGCCCTCTGGCAGTTTTCCATCAGCACCCCTGTTGGGGTGCCGATTTAGCCCGGAAAGCTGGCAGCAGCCCCCGAACGGTGTGGTTTATTAAAAACCATGAACTGGATCTCCCACAAGGATCAGCTTCTGAATCGGATTTGATCCTGTTAAAAAGACTTCAAATTGCAGATAATACTAATTAGGAAAAACATATGAAAATTCAACTTACAATACTCGGCCTGGGACAAATTGGTACTTCAATAGGGATGGCTCTGGAGGAATTCAAAGACCAAATTATCCGGGTAGGACATGATAAATCCCGGGAGATTGCCAATCTAGCCAAAGATAAAAATGCCCTGGATAAAATTTCACCAAAATTATCAAGCGCTGTCAAAGGGGCAGATATAGTCCTCCTGGCCCTTCCATTTCAGGAGATATATCCAGTGATGGAAATCATAGCCCAGGACCTCAAAGAGGGAGCCCTGGTGCTGGATACGGGTCCACTAAAGGGGCCGGTGCTACAATGGGCAGAAGAACTGCTGCCCGAAAACTGCCATTTTGTAGGGTTAACCCCGATAATTAATTTTAATTATTTAGAAGAGATGGGCTTTGGTCCTGATACAGCCCATACAGACCTCTTTGAAAATTGTTTTATGGGGGTTGTCAGCCAGAGCCATACTGATAAGAAAGCGATAAATAAGGCTGTTAATCTTGTTGAGCTGCTGGGGGCTGCACCTTATTTTTCAGACCCAGCGGAAATTGACGGCTTAATGACCATGACCCATATCATGCCCCGGGTATTGGCCAGCACCCTGTTAAAAATCTCACTGGATACACCCGGCTGGCGGGAAGCGCGTAAAGTCGCTGGAAAGGCTTATACCCAGGTTTCCAAATCACTGACCCAGGGTGACGCCCCTGGAGCACTGGCAGCCTCGTTGATTTATAATCAGGAAAACACGACTCGATTATTGAATGACCTGATCCGGACTTTGGTTGAAATTCGTGATCTATCGGACACCCCAGGACAAAAAGCTTTAACAGAAATGTTTACCAGGCTCCAGGAAGATAGGGATCTATGGTGGGATGAACGCCGAGCAAGCCGCTGGATTGGGGCAGAGATGAGTGAAATACCCAAACAGTCTATGCTCAAACAGCTGCTGGGTATTGGATAACCGGCTCCCCTGAAGATACTACCTGATGAGTGAAAAACACGGAGCGGCTTATTATTGTTATATGGTTGAGTGCGCTGACGGTTCTTATTACACGGGATGGACCACGGATCCAGACCGGCGGGTTAAAGAACACAATGCCGGAAGGGGTGCACTCTATACCAAATTCCGCCGGCCAGTGGCGCTGATTTACCTGGAAGAAGTCCAAGACCGCTCCGCTGCCCAGCGCAGGGAATATGATATTAAAAAGCTCACCCGGAAAAAGAAAATCAATTTAGTCCAGGAGTATGAAGAGACCACCTGAAAATCGGGTTGCTGAATATACAAAAAAGGAACTCTTATGCCGAAAACTTTGGATTGGATAAAAACTGAATTACAGGCTTTACGGGATACCGGATTGTACAACCAGATCCGGACCCTGGAATCTCCCCAGGGTGCCTGGTTGGTGGTGGACGGGGAGAAGGTACTTAATTTCTGCGCCAACAATTACCTGGGACTGGCGAACCATCCCCGGCTGGCTAAGGCAGCTAAAGATGCGATTGATAAATATGGAGTAGGGCCCGGTGCAGTTCGCACCATAGCCGGTACATTCGATCTGCATCTTGAGCTAGAAAAACGCCTGGCGGTTTTTAAGAAAGTAGAAAAAGCGATTACTTTCCAATCCGGATTCAGCGCCAACCTGGCAACCATCCCAGCCCTGGTGGGAAAGGAAGATGTGATTTTCTCTGACCGGTTGAATCATGCCAGCATCATCGATGGCTGCCGGCTGGCAAAATCCAAAATCATTCCTTATGACCACTGCTCTCCGGAATCACTGAAACGCTGCCTGGACGAATACCGGGAAGATTTTCGGCGAGCCCTGGTAGTCACGGATGGTGTTTTCAGCATGGACGGGGATATAGCGCCCCTGGACGAAATTTATGAGGTTAGTCGGGAATACGATGTGATCCTGATGGTGGATGATGCCCATGGGGAAGGTGTGCTGGGTGAGGGGGGCAGGGGGATAGTGGACCATTTTAACCTGCACGGTAAGGTAGACGTGGAAGTTGGCACACTCTCAAAAGCTTTTGGCGTAGTAGGCGGGATAGTGGCCGGGCATCCCCTGGTGGTGGAGTGGCTGTACCAGCGCGGCCGGCCGTTCCTGTTTTCCTCCGCCATGACGGTCCCCGATGTGGCGGCCTGCATTGAAGCTGTGAATATGCTGGAATCTTCCACGGAGCTGGTGGATAAGTTATGGGACAACGCGGCTTATTTTAAAGGGGAAATGAAAACCCTGGGATTTGATACCGGGAAGAGCACTACCCCCATCACGCCGGTGATGCTGGGTGAAGCGCCCCTGGCTCAAAAATTCAGCAAGGAACTCTTTGAAGAAGGTGTTTTTGCGATGTCGATCGGCTTCCCAACTGTGCCCCAGGGGGAAGCCCGCATCCGGGTCATGATCTCCGCTGCCCACAGTAAAGACGATCTGGATCAAGGGTTGGCTGCTTTTGAAAAGGTCGGCAGTGAGTTAGGAGTGATCACCTGAAATCTGATTGCTGACAATTAGCTGCCCCCCTTTTTTTTAAATAAACTCAGAATGGCACCAGCGAGGGTTTGGTTCATAACGGATGAGCTTACCCGCACTGAGCGGAGCGCGAAGCACGCAGTCGAAGTGTCGGGTGCAGAGGCTGGCTATAACAATTGGCGTATATCGGATTCCAGCACCAATATTGGACAAATCATACATTACTTACGACCGTCATATCTTTTTCAACATTCCTTTTAGTACAAATTTGGCAGAATCCCATATCCAGATAATCTCATGAATAGATTTGATACTAAAAACAATTCTTAGACGCTTCATAGGTGTATAAAATTCCTTATAAGCTCTTCTATAGCGAATGAGAATTTCTTCCTCTTTCATGTTTCGAAATTCAAAGAATACTTTACCGCTATAAAATCCATTATCAATATTTCTTGAGGTATCAATTAAGAAGCGACCATCTTTTTTAACCATATTAAACAACTCAGTTCCAACAAAAGGAACCGCCATGCAAAAATTAGCTATATCAAAACCAGTAGTAACCGCGAAATCCAGGGTTTTTTGAAAACCCTCTTCAGTCTCTCCGGGCAGACCAATAATAAAGAAACCATATACTTCAATCCCAATTTGTTTTGCGAGTTGAACTGCATTAGCCATTGTATCAAGATCAATTCTTTTATGAATATTATCTAATACTTTTGGATCAGCTGACTCAACACCAAACGCTATTTTATATACTCCCGCCTGTTTCATCTTTTTCAAAATTGCTTTATCTATATTTTCAGATCGTATACCTGATTGAAAGTTGATAGAAATTTTATATTTTCGGTTAATAATTCCATCTAATATGGATTCAACTCGGCTCTGTTTCTGCATAAAATTATCATCAAGAATATCAATTTGTCGAATCCCATAGTTATTAACCAAAAAATCTATTTCCTTTAGTACATTTTCGGCTGATCTGAATGTTACTTTCCTTTCAAAAATTTCCTTGCTGCAAAATGCACAATTATGAGCGCATCCCCTACTTGTTACAATTGACGCACTTGGTCTCTTGCGAGATCGTACTCTATATTTAGTAAAATCTGGAAGAAGATGATAAGCTGGAAAAGGAAGCACATCTAAATCCAATATCCTTTCAGTCTTGTTTGTTTGTAAAACTCCCATACTGTCATAATAGACGGCGCCAGGTACAGTACTATCAAAAGCGTCATTATTAGATATAATGTTTTGTATCATTTTTAAGACCGCAAATTCTCCCTCACCACAAATAACACCATCACATGGTATATGATTAATCACCATTTTTGGTTGAGCGCTTGGGAGTGGTCCCCCTAGAACAATCGTAATTGCAGGATAAACTTTCTTTATCAGACTGGTAAGCTCAACACAAGAGTCAAACGAGAATGAATTAACATATATTCCCACAAGTTTGACAGTATCTTGGAATAACTTAAGAATTTTTTCGCAGTTAAGCTGTTCAATATTATTATCAATAATTTTAACAGAATACTTATACTGCTCAAGTACCGCACCTATATAGGCCAAGCCAAGAGGAGGGAGTATTGTTGATTCATTTATACCCGAAGCGCCAGGAAATGGATTTATCAACACGACATCAAATTGTTCCATTATTTAGTCATCCTATAGCTAAATTTGTTTAATAACGGTTTTGAGCTACGCGAAGCATCCTGTAAGGGCAGCGAGAGGTTAGGATGATTGACCTGCCCCCATAATATGTACCAGTCCTTATGATAGTCCAACCGACTGGATTTGGGTAGGTTGAACCAAGACCGCAGCTGGCACTGGGGGACGATAATTTAGCGCACTATGCGGTCGAACCGTGTTGTAATGCTTGCGCCACATCTCAATCAATACTTGTGCCTCCTTCAAAGAATAGAAGATCTCTCCGTTCAGCAACTCATCTCGCATCTTGCCATTGAATGATTCGATATATCCGTTCTCCCAGGGACTACCTGACTCAATGTACAAAGGCCGTATCTGAAGCTTTTCCAGCCAGCGCTTGACACGTATAGCGGTGAATTCAGATCCGTTATCTGATCGAATATGGACCGGTACCCCACGTTCGATGAACAGATCCGTGAGAACCTCAACGACATCATAGGATGTGAGTCTTCTGGCTACCTTCACTGCCAAACACTCCCGGGTGTACTCATCAATCACATTCAGGATCTTGTACTTGACCCCATTGTGCGTGCGGTCTTCCATGAAATCATAACCCCAGACATGCTTGGGGAACAGCGGGCTCAGCTTGATCACTGAGCCATCATTGAGCCACAAACGGCCTCGTTTCGGCTGTTTTTGCGGAACTTTGAGCCCCTCTTCTCGCCAGATACGCTGCACCCGCTTGTGGTTGACGATCCAGCCCTCATTGCGCAGCAGACCTGTGACCCGACGATACCCATAGCGACCATACTCACTCGCCAATTCAATGATTCGCTGTCGGAGCAGTTCTTCATCATCTGGAACTTGTTTGTCATAGCGTTGGGTGGAACGTGGTTGGCCAATTATCTGGCAGGCCCTGCGTTCTGAGACATCTAGGGCTTCCACTGCTTGCCTGACAGCTTGGCGCTTGCTGTCAGGCGCAATTACTTTTTTTCCAATACTTCCTTGAGGATGGCATTATCCAAAGACAGGTCAGCGATCAGCTTCTTCAAGCGAGCGTTTTCTTTCTCAACCTCTTTCAGTTTCTTGGCCTGCGTGACATCCATACCCCCGTACTCTCGTCGCCAGCGATAATAGGTCTGTTCACTGATCTCTACCAGCTTGCTGGCTTCCTTCACCGTTTTGCCTTGACTGAGAAGGACTTCAGCCTCTCGCAATTTGGTGATGATTTGTTCAGGAGTGTAACTTCGCCTTCTGGGCATGTCTAACCTCCGATTTGTTTCCAGATACTATCACAGCATCTGGATCAGTTTTCGGGGGTCAGGTCAAGACCCTTCAATAGTTATTACAGTTCCATTAGGCAACTCAACTTTTGCTTTAGGCATAATTCTTTCTCCTTTGATTGAATCAATCTATTATATTTTTTTTCGCATAACGGATGAGCTCAGCGGCGCGTTCCCCAGCGTCCGATGGAGCGTGGGTTAGCCCGCACTTGCCTGGTGCACGCGGTGTTAGGCGCTTATTGCCTGTGCAATCGAGAGTTGATTTGCTACTAATCAACCACTTCTGTTGTTTTAGCCATTGCTTTATTCTCAGTCTTTCTTTGAATTCTCCTTACATTTTTGTGACAAAAACGGATAGCTTGTTCTCAAGTCTCTTCTGGCTAATTAAATCTTCGGGATATAAAGCAACAAGAGTGATGTTGTGCTTCTCGCATAACCGAATCTTTTCTTTTGTTTTGGCGTCATATTCGGGGTTTCCTGTAAGGCCAAAATATTCGATGAATGCTGTACCAACCTTAAAGTCACCCCTGAAATTCCCTTCTGGATATCGAGGTTCTTTCTCATGGTGAATCCCATTTTCATATAGAAATTCATCAATTGTTTTCTCGCCAAGCGACAGACAAATATGACCATCCTTAGCAATGGTTTGAATTCCTCGACTTGTCTTGCGCGTGCCATCTTCTAGTACCCCTGCTTGTATTAAGGCGTTTAACCAGGAACCAAATAACTCTTTAATACGCTTTGTAGTCGGTTTCCTCTTAAATAGTATAAGCAAAGCCACTCGTTCATCTTTGCTTAGATTGAGTAAATCGGTCACGCCCTCACCAAAATTCTGTGAGGGTACACGGCCTATTGTTGTAGCTAGGGCTCTTAGGTACTTTTTAATAATATCAACAGTTGCAAATTTATTGCCTGAGCCTTGAAGCACTGTATCGCGTAAGCAAGGTGCACAAAAATCAAGATTATCAATCCCCAACCGCTCTATCAATGGTATAGGTAAGGAGTCTTCAACGAATTTCTCGTTACACAAAGGGCATGTTTTCCATGAAGGTTGCCTAATAACTTTGGTTAAATCTAGGAGTTCTGCACGAGCGATTATATAACCCCATAGAATATAGGGCCATAATTGTACGTTCTTCGCTTGGAGTATTATTTCTTTAGTTACACGGTTTGATAAACATAAATTGTTGTCTAACGTTTGAATACATGCTGGATCTGAATTTACCCAAGTTTCGATATCTCTTATTGATGTGATTTTAATAATATTCTCAATGAGCGTATCTTTGGCGAATTGTGTATACCAAAGCCATTGACTGTTGGCTATCGATTCAGCGAGCAACAAATCATGATTTTCTGTCCACCACTTCAATATATTGAAATTTTCGGCATTTTCAGGACGAATTTGAGCAAGGTAGTCGGGGTATGTATACTTGGTTATATATGCGGATTTTGTTCTATTATCATAAATACTCATTTATGCCGCTCCATAAAGAATGCATATTTATACTTTAAATTTTCAAAACCAGTAACAAAACACTATCGAAATCTTTGTCAGTTTGCCCCCCACATTATGTGGGGGGTATATCCAATTCTGCAAAGCACAACTCAGATGAGGTGTTCTTTTCTAGCTCTGACTTACATAAATCAGATACTTTGAAAATCACGTCTAAAGTAACAAAAAGAATCTCAACAAACTGTGAGGTTAGAAGACCTTTTGTAGCACGGTGAGACATCCATTGCTTAAATTTATTGCGATTTTCCATATTCCAAGTAGCATGAGACAAATTTCCATATAGAAATAAATCCTTAATTTCTAGATTGGTCATAGGTGATGGATAGCTATCGTTTTTCACCTTAATTGATGGATATGAATCTAGATAGTTATTTATGCTGTCTCTTAGTTCACAAAATCCATTTTTCCATTTTTCCGACAAGTCAGAATCATTCAGTACATTTTCAGCTAACCAACGAAAAGAACAGTGCTCCTTTTGATCAAAGAAAAATCGATAAGTCAAAATCAAAGCATCAATATCTTGGCTTCTTGGCCCTGTGATCTCAACCGTTTCATTACCTTGATTCCATGACCAATGGAACTGGGCTAGTTTTGGAGATTTTACAAAATCAACAGTTTTTAGCTTCTCGGCCTTTTCAACAAACAGCTCGATGGCTTCAAATGTATCCTGTCTCATAACACCTCTTCAGAATTATTCATCTACTTGTTATGAAGCGGGCTAACCTATACATAATGCGCAATATTGCCCGATTAACGTAGATATTCGGGCAATATTGCCTGATATCTGCTTATATGTATAATACCCGTCTTTAATCATTTCTCACAATAAATTTATTTCTATGGATCAAACCCCCGTGGGGGCATCTTTTAGTTTTAATATTTGAATTCAAAAACAGTGCACCTAACCTGATGATATTAGTTCTTTCATAAATCTATCAAAATGATTGCCTTTGTTAATAAATTGAGGGCAGTTTTTTATGGGTAATTAATCACAGCCAGTCCGGATCCCGGATTGGCTGTTTTTAGATAAACAATCAGAGTCTTTTTGTTTATAAAAGAGGTTTTTTTTACATCATTTTTACGCCCTTTTGATCGCCTTAATACAGGAAAACTGTACCATAGAAGCAGTTATCCAAGCATTTAGTAGTTCCAAGGAGCAGATCATGAATAAAAAAGCAATCACCCTAATATGTATTGTCCTCCTGATAGCCGCTCTTCAATTAGCCTGTTCTTTTACAGATTTGATTGGAAGCTGGGGAGAAGAAGTTGAGCCGGTACCGCCCCGGGATAGCGGCCTTAGCCAGCCCAAACCCGAGGATCAGGCAGAAGACCAATCCACATCAGAGGAGCAAAACCCACTTCCGGTTGCGAACCAATCCTCCTGCACCAAAGCCTTTGCTGGATCCATTAACCTCAGTGAGGGGCAGGAATTTCAGAGTGGGGAGATCATCCAGGTAATTTTCACCCTGGTGAACACCGGAACCTGTACCTGGGATTCCGGCTACAGCCTGGTTGAGGTTGGGGGAGACCTCAGTCCTTCAAGCGATCATTTAACTCTGGCTGGTGATGTTGCAGCCAGCGAATCTGTTCAACTGCAGGTGGAATACACTGCGCCTGCCCAACAAGGTCCTTATCTCTCAGTCTGGAAAATGGCTGACCCACAGGGGAGTGTCTTTGGGAAAAATGATCCCCTCAATGCCCCGCTGAAAATCGCCATCCGTTCGATTCCGTCCGGAAATCAACAGCCCAATCCAACCGCCACACCAAATCCAACCCCTACACCCAACCCGGGACCCCAACCAGCGCCGGAAAGCAACCCCTATGCCTCCCTGGAAATGGATGGAGTGACCCTTTTGGAAGGCCATTGTTATGACCTCAATAACGGAGCGGAAGTGGCCTGCAACGACTCCAAAGCGGATCTCAAGTACCAGTACAGCTTCCTGGGCGCGAAGATGGTCGGTATTAATAATACAGACCTTGGCCCAAACCAGGATGATGAACCCGACAAAACCGATTGTGAAAATACTGCCTACGCGCCGCTTCCCCACAGCATATTGGTAGAAAAATTCTTCTGCTTCAAGATTGATCCGGTAATCAGCACATATTACGGCTGGATTCGGATTGAACGTTTTGATGAGAGTGGGGTGACTTTTGACTTCCTGGACTTTAAAGCGGATCCGCCGGAAGCGGTTGTTAATAACAATCTGTTTGTGGAAACCCAGGGAGACCAGATCACCCTCCTGGAAGGCCAATGTTTTGATGTCCAGAATGGGACGTTGAATACCAGCTGCAGCGGCATTTTTGCCGGCTTCTTATACGAGGGTGTTACCAAAAAGAGCCTGCAGGTGATGCAGATCAACCCCAATGAAGCGACTTTCGCCCCTGCTATGAGCTCGGAACCCAGCAAATCCGACTGCCAGAATGCCAGCTACAGCACCACCCCGATCTGGACTATTCAGGAAACCAGCTACTACTGCTATAAGTTTGTGACGGGTCCAACAGTTAATTACGGCTGGCTGCGGCCAACCTCGTTTAATTCCAGCGGGATGACCTTTGATTACCTGACCTGGAAGGCGTTGCCCTAGGGAGTATAAAAATTAATCCACATACAAAGCCCCCTGATGATATTCAGGGGGCTTTGGGTTGAGAGAGAAGGAGACGGGAGACAGAGGACTGAAGACGGGGGTAGCCTGCGACTTTGTGACTTTGTGACTGGGAGACAAAATATTCACTGTCTTTTCAGCTTATCATTCCGAGTGAAACGAGGAATCCCTGAAGAGCTGAAAGTGCAAAACATCCTTGATTAGCTTGTTGAGCCGTGGAAGGCTGATCATTGTAGGGATCCTTCGCTGTGCTCAGGATGACAAATTGGGAGAAGTCCTACTTGAGCAGGACTTGGATATATTAGCCCGCGAATTTATGCGCAGCACCCCGAAGGGGCATCACCGGGCGAGAGCGGCGTTTACATGACCGAGGACGGAGGACAGGTGACTGGTTGACCGTGTACTGGATGTCTCAGTCTTTTCGAGCGCGTTGGAGTTTGAGGAATTGGCAGATCTTAAGCCACCATCTGTTCCCCCTGCGGTCCGTTTTTTGTAAATCCCGCAGGACCTCGTTGATCATTTTCAGCGCTTTGGGAACAGAGGCCCTCACCTCCGGGCTGAGCCCCTCTCCCAGCTCAAACTGGACCGTTTCCACGCCAATGATAATGATCCTTTCCGGCATATCCTCGGGAACCAATTGATGCCCCAGGGAGAGGGTCTCAGCGACCCCCCAGCCGTGGGCCGATCCGGTCCCTTCGGTAAAGGACGCCAGCTCCTCTTCAGTCAGGTGATGCAGGGTTCCGGGCAGGGCACCGCTCCGGACCGCGTCCACCATGACGGCCGCGTCCAGCCCGGCGATAGCGCCCAGCAGGGTGATCCCCGGACTCTCAAGGACTTCCGCTTCTATGGTATCCGGATAATCTGATCTGTGGTCTTTCATCCAGCGCTGGACGATGATTATTCCCACTTCATCGTCCCCCCGCATGCTCTGTCCGATGCCCAGGATTTTAATCCTCATGAGGTTAATTTAACCATAGGATGGGGGATTTGAAACTAACAGATGGGACAAATAGGATCTAAATTATTCCTTGAGGTATTGTTCTCCCCCCCGGAGCAAAGGGGAAGACACTTATGCTATACTGGAATTTGGGACAAATCATGGATCGTGAATGCAGGGGTGTTCGATAATATCCTGCGATAGTATTTTCCAGATGGAAAATAACACCCCGTGGATGATCAGGCAGTTGAAACATAATTAACGTTAGGTTGAATTATCCAAAATTAAATGTAGGGTTTTATGAAAATCATCAAAAGAGTTGGTTTACTGGTCTTCTTCTCATTTATCGGTGCAATAGTTTTGTACTTATTTAGTTTAGCAAGCCTAAATGGTAAGTATGTCAAATGGGAATCACTTGGCAAGCCACCTGGTGAAGCTACAAAAATCGTTTCAATTGGGTATGTTCAATTAGAGTCTGGGGAAATTTATCATTATGTTCCAAAGCCTAATTGCGATGATAATTGTTGGGCCAAAGTTAATGATTTTCCTCCTGTCTCAGAAGATTTGTTTTCTTTAGACTCTTGCGGAAATCTTCCAAAATTAGATACCTTCAAAGATTCACTCGTAGTGTGTGAGCCTTGGGGACCTGGAATATCTTTGACTATCAATGCTATTGAGAATGATGGGTTTGTATATTCATGGAACCATAAACTTGGTGAGAACAACAGCATGTTCCATTTTTTCTCACCTATCATTGGAGCAATTGGTGGTTTTGTTATCGGTTCAATTATCCTTTTAGTCATGTTATTTTTTGATTTACTTAATTGGTTACAAAAAAGAGCACAGGAAAAAGATATTGACACAAATGATTAATTATTCATCAAAAGTATCTGATCCTTTGTTTTATTTTCAACCTAACCCCCGCTCCACCTGACCCTTCGTCTCCGCTTAGGGCAGGTGAGCTCTACCGTTATGTATATCAAATACCTTCTCTTTTATCTATGGAGTCCATATGCATGATTCTGACGATAAAAAACCAATAGTTGAGTATTCTTCTGATGCATTAGACTTCTTTTCTGATCGCCACGCTACAA
>JBARSF010000055.1:0-46817 GCA_049644605.1 Anaerolineales bacterium
ACGTGGATGCCGCTGACGCAGGTGTTATCGCAGCAGCAGAGGACGAAGGGGTGTATGCGATTGGTCTGTATCGCGACTCGAGTGATTTAGGACCCGACGCCGTGATCGGCAGTGCCATAGGTTTCCCCGGTGATATGATCTACCGCTTGGCTTGCGGAATGGTTCCCCAGGGCGAGGTGCAGTGGCTGAATGTGCACACTGGTGTTGCCATCCACATGACTGACCTGACGCCTCCGGAAGTTCAAACGAAAGTCAATGAAGTCTATGAGAAAATGAAGTCTGGTGAACTTAAGATCCAGATGTTCGGGCAATAACAGGATGAAATCTATGGACTTAAAATCAGTCCATAGGAGATCAATTTCATAGCCAAATTCCCCGTCCCTTCCCAGCGATGGGGTGGGACGGGATTTTGCCTGGAGGTGGATTGAATGGACCAAAACGGAAGGACAGTGCTCCAGATGGTGGGGATAACCAAGAATTATCCGGGTGTCCTGGCGAACGACGATATTAACTTTGATGTGAAGGAAGGGGAAGTACACGGTCTGCTAGGTGAAAATGGGGCTGGCAAAACCACCTTGATGAAGGTGCTCTATGGGCTTCAGCAGCTGGACAGCGGAGAGGTTTTTCTCAATGGCGACAAAGTTGAGATTTCTTCACCTCGGGAAGCCAATGATCTTGGAATAGGCATGGTCCACCAGCACTTTATGTTGGTGGAAAACTTGACTGCGCTTGAGAATATTGTCTTAGGCCTCCCATTGGAACGTCCACCTCTCCTTGATCTTGGTCCGGCTCGGGCCCGTTTTAAAGAGTTGGTCAATGAGTATAATCTTGATCTTGATCCCTCAACCCCCGTCTGGCAGCTTCCGGTGGGAGATCGCCAGTGGCTAGAGATCCTCAAATTACTTTTCCGGGATGCTCAAATACTGATCCTTGATGAGCCTACAGCTGTCCTTGCACCTTCTCAGGCGGAGCAGCTCTTTGAAACCATACGGCGTTTAGCTGATAAGGGTTGTTCAATTGTTTTCATCAGCCATAAGCTTAGTGAAATGAAACAGGTAGCCGATCGGGTTACTGTGCTGCGAGACGGACACACTGTTGGAACTGTGGATCCTCAAGAAGTGACACCTACTGATCTGGCAAAGATGATGGTCGGTCGAGAGGTCATCCTGGACCGGCGATCGCGACCACCCTCTGAAATTAATCAGGTTGTACTAGCTATCAATGACCTCAGCTGTGAAAACGACCGCGGCTTCCCAGCCCTCAGGGATTTGAACCTTAATGTGTACGCTGGGGAAATCGTCGGCGTGGCGGGAGTCGATGGCAACGGGCAGAAGGAATTGGCGGAGTGCATTGCTGGTCTGCGCCAACCCACCAGAGGTTCCATCCGGGTAAACGACGAGCTTGTTACCGGAGTTATGCACAATCCTTTATTGCTTGGCTTTGTTCCCCAGGATCGTCAAAAGACAGGGCTTGTTCTTGGTTTTGATGTAGCAGAGAATTTAATTCTAAAGAAATTTATGGAATTACCATACACACGGAGAGGAGTTATGCGCTGGCGCACGATACGGCGGGAGGCAAACAAACTCATCGAGGAATATAACATCATGGCATCAAACTCATTGGTGCCAGTTAGATTCCTGTCCGGTGGAAACCAGCAGAAAGTTGTCGTGGCTCGCGAGTTGAGCAATCAACCCGCATTGGTGGTAGCTTCTCAGGCTACCAGAGGACTGGATATCGGTGCAACTGAAGGTGTACATAAGGTGCTATTAAGGGAGAGAAATCGAGGAGCTGCGGTGCTCTTTATCTCTGCTGAGCTGTCAGAGGTGCTGGCTCTCAGTGACCGCATTATTGTTTTGTTCGAAGGGCAGATTATGGACGAGTTGGACGGTGAAAAGCCATCCGTTGATTTAATTGGAGAGCTAATGCTGGGACATCGTGATGCTGCCCGGGTGGAAGGAAGAGGTGCCGTATGAATGAGAGCAAAGAGCACTCATTATTCAGGGTAGGAAGGATTGTACTCCCCTATGGGAAGCCCATCCTCGCCATTGCTTCGGCACTGCTTGTATCGGCAGTATTTATATTGGCCAGGGGCGTGAATCCCATCACTGCCTACATCGCCATGTTTAACGGAGCGTTTGGAAGTGTCGCTGCCTTAACCAATACAGGATTTCGTACATCCCCTCTGCTCCTTGGCGGGCTTGGCATTGCCCTTGGATACAAGGCAGGTCTATTAAATGTAGGGGCGGAAGGGCAAATCTACGCAGGCGGCATTGCCGCCACCGCGGTGGGAATTATTCCCCTTCCCGTACCGCCCTGGCTTCACCTGGTTCTAACTGTTCTTGCGGGTTTTGTCGGTGGTGCAATCTGGGGGTTTATCCCTGCCTACCTGCGTGCATATAGGGGTGTAAGCGAAATCGTCGTCAGTTTGATGCTCAATTATGTGGGTCTCCAGCTTGCCAGCTTTCTCGTGCAGGACTATGCACCGCTTGGAGACGAAGGTGTCTTTTATCCACAGTCTCCTCCCATCCTTGAAAGCGCACGCTTACCCCTTTTGATAAAAGGGACTAATCTTCATAGCGGTATAATTTTAGGTCTTGCCATTGGCCTGCTTCTGTTTTTTGTTCTGCGGTACACCAACTTCGGTTTTCGGACCAGGGCGATCGGCGAGAATCCCGAGGCAGCGCGCTACGCCGGCGTGAACGTCAAATGGCAAATATTCCTTGTCTTGCTGATTGCAGGTGGATTAGGTGGTCTGGCTGGCACCGGCGAGGTAATAGGGCTTAAAGGAAAGCTGTTTGATCGGTTTTCACATGGCTTGGGATATGACGCGATTGCGGTTGCACTGATGGGAAACGGCGATCCGCTGGCTGTGATTCTCACGGCGATCTTCTTTGGAGCCCTGCGGGCTGGAGCCGGCAAAATGCAGGTTGTGGTAGGCATCCCAACTCCCTTGGCGTCGGTCATCCAGGCACTGGCGGTGTTATTCGTAATTGCATTTGGATTCGCCGAACGCGTGCGCAGCACCCGGTCAGAGCGGGAGCAAGAGGAAGAACCTCAACAGGAGATGGAAGCTTATGGAGATTAGTAGCGTAATCCATGATTGGTTGTTGGCGGCCGTTACTATGGCCACACCGATCATATTGGTTGGCATTGGCGGAGTGTTTACAGAGCGGACGGGCATTTTTAACATTGGTATTGAGGGCATGATGTTAACTGGCGCGATGGCTGCGGTTGCCGGAGCGCTCGTTTCGGGAAGTGTATGGGTAGGAACCCTTTGTGCAATGCTGGCAGGCGGTTTGCTTGGTGTTGTCCACGCGTACCTTACGGTAACCCGCCGTGCTAACCAAATCGTCTCGGGGGCGGCGATCAACCTATTCGCTTTGGGACTAACGAATCTATTATATGGTCCTCTCTATGAGGGATTTAATTATAGACCTCGAGTCGCCTTGTATCCGAAATTGGCTCCTCCTGCTTGGCAAGAAATACCCATAATTGGACCGTTAATATTAGCCCAACCCGTGATTGTTTGGATCACGATCGCCTTGGCACTGATATCAACCTGGGTTTTGTACAATACCAGCTGGGGGCTTAACATTCGAGCCGTTGGGGATCATCCTCACGCGGTCGCTACCGCCGGCGTGTCGGTGTTTCGACTCAAATATACTGGTGTGATTCTCAGTGGAGTGTTCGCAGGATTAGGCGGCAGTGCCCTTGTCCTGGCTGAGCTTGGCCTGTTTGGCCCCAATCTCACAGCTGGCCGAGGATTCATTGCTTTGGCTACGCTTGCAGTTGGGAACTGGAATCCAACCCGGGTTATGGCTGCCGGCCTATTGTTCGGAGCAGCAGATGCTTTACAGCTGCGGGCACAAACCTGGTCGCAGACTTATGGTGTTAATGTTCCCTATCAATTCCTGGTTATGGTTCCATACTTGTTAACAATTATCGTGATAGCCGGGCTCGTAGGCAGGACAAAGCCGCCAAAGACGGTAGGAGAATCCTATGATCCTGACACGATATAATTTACAAACAATTGAATGAATTCTGAAAAAAAAGAAAATAATGCGACCAATGAAATCGCCCAGAAAGCATATAGGCTGGGTTATTTATACGAAAAAAAATACGGAGCCTGTTCCCAGTGCGCCATCCTGGCCATTATGGACGCGCTCAGCAAACGGAATGAAGACCTTTTTAAGGCTGCCTTTGGGTTTGCTGGTGGTGTCGGAAATATGAGTAAAATGTGCGGCGCGCTTGCAGCAGGTACAATGATGATCAGTCTGGAGTATGGTAGAGAACTTAATAATTTAGCTACTCAAATGGAGGAAGAGAAGCGCGAGTGCCTGCGAAAGGTGAGAGATCTGCTTGATCGATTTGTGGAGGAGTATGAGAGCATCGAATGCGCAAACGTTCACAACAAGTTGTTCGGCAGGACTTTTAATCAGTGGAACGAAGAAGAATTCCAGGAATTTCTGCGGCTCGGCGGTCATGAAGATAAGTGCACGAGTGTCGTAGGCAATGTAGCCAAATGGACTGTTGAGATACTAACGGATAATCAATAGGTTCTCCCCTCAGTACGGCAAGGATTATTGTTAAGGAGCAAATCATGATTAAGGAACTTGGATACCTGAAAGAAGCCAATATTAGCATCCTCGCAGAAGACACAATTGGTTTTGATACGCCCTTCATAGGAAGGTTTGGTTTATCAGTTTTACTGGAGTTAAAAACCGAGACTTTTGAAAAACACATTCTCTATGATACAAATTCAGCTTCCGGGCCCATCCTCCACAACCTGAAGATAATGGGCAAATCCCTGGACAAAGTGACCGCGATTTTCCTTTCGCATTGTCACTATGATCATACTGATGGGTTATCTGGAATATTGGAGTCAATCGATCAACCGCTTCCTGTCATTGCCCATCCAGAGATTTTCCGCCCCTGCTTTGAGATCAACCCTGATGGTGTACGCCACATTGGGATCGTAGGGCAGAGCCGCCAGGAATTGGAGGAGAAAGGGGCCATATTCACCTTAACGGCAGAGCCCTTAAACCTGATGACGGGAGTCGTTACTTCAGGCGAGATTGAAAGAGTTACCTCGTTTGAGGTCCTGGAAGATCTATACACAATTGTGGATGGAAAGGTAGTTCAAGATCATGAATCGGATGACGCTGCCGTGATTTTGAATTTTAAGGAGGGCCTGGTTATTGTGACCGGATGCGCGCACTCGGGAATTGTAAATACGATGAAACATGCAAAAAAAATCACCGGCGTGGACAAGATCCATGCTGTTATTGGTGGACTTCATTTTATGGATGCAAGCGAGGAAAAGATCACAAAATCAATTGAGGCATTAAGTGAAGTGGATTGGATTTTTGCCGGCCATTGTACTGGTTTTGATGGCTTAAGGAGGATAGCGAATAAACACGGAAACAAATTTGCCAGGATCCATACGGGTTCAATGATCCGGTTTCCAATCGAGGACTCATCTGCTCCAATTTTAACAATACCAACGGTTGATCGTGATCTTCATCGCTCATACCGAGAATAAAAAATATGGTTAAATAAGGAAGAGAATCAAGCTACAAAAACAGGAGAAAATTATGGCATTTAATCTGAGAAATAGACATTGTGTGAAATTGCTGGATTTTACACCCCAGGAAATTGAATTTTTGCTAGGGCTATCCGCGGATTTAAAGAAAGCCAAATACGGGGGATATGAACAGCAAAGATTAAAAGGGAAAAATATTGCCTTAATATTTGAGAAAGCCTCGACCCGAACACGCTGTGCCTTTGAAACAGCAGCCTATGATCAGGGAGCGCACGTAACCTATCTGGGACCGACAGGCTCTCAATTGGGCACCAAAGAGACAGTCAAAGACACTGCCCGGGTCTTAGGCAGAATGTATGATGGGATTGAATACCGGGGGTTCGGGCAGGAAAGAGTGGAAATTCTGGCCCAATACGCCGGAGTTCCAGTCTGGAACGGGCTGACGAATGAATATCATCCCACCCAGGTACTGGCGGATTTATTAACCATGCAGGAACACAGCGATAAACCACTCAGCCAGGTCAAGCTTGCATACCTGGGGGATGCCCGTTTTAATATGGGAAATTCCCTGCTCGTGGGAGCAGCAAAAACCGGGATGGATTTTAGATCGGTAGCTCCCAAAAGTGTTCAGCCCAACCTGGAACTAGTTAGGAAAGCTCAAGAGATCGCTAAACAAACCGGGGCAAAAATCACTATCACCGATAATTTAAAGAGCGGAGTTAAAGATTGTGATTTTGTATGCACTGATGTCTGGGTATCCATGGGGGAAGCAGAGGAAGTCTGGCAGGAAAGAATCAAACTGCTAAAACCATATCAGGTAAACAAGAAAGTTATGGAATTGACCGGGAATAACGAGGCCAAGTTCTTGCATTGTCTTCCGGCATTTCATAATCGAGATACAGTGATCGGGGAGGACATCTATCAGAAATTTGATTTAGAGGCAATGGAGGTGACAGAAGAGGTATTCGAATCACCGGCATCCGTAGTATTTGATGAAGCTGAAAACCGAGTGCATACCATTAAAGCCGTTATGGTAGCGACATTGGGTAGCTAAAAAGTAAAAATAGAATAAAGGACAGGAGAACAACATGACCAAAAGAAATGTGATTATTATTGGAGCAGCAGGAAGGGATTTTCATAACTTTAACACCTATTTCAGAGGGAATGATCTGTTTAACGTGGTCGCATTCACAGCGGCACAAATTCCTGATATTGAAGGGCGCAATTATCCTACCGTTTTGGCTGGCGAACTGTACCCGGAGGGGATCCCGATTTATGCAGAAGAAGATCTGCCAGAATTGATTAAAAAAATGAATGTTGATGAATGTGTTTTTTCATACAGTGATGTCTCCTATCACCATGTAATGGCAGTAGGGGCATTAGTGAATGCGGCTGGAGCTAATTTTAATCTCATGGGCCCCAAGGATACGCAGATTAAAAGCACCAAACCGGTCATTTCTGTTGGGGCTGTGCGAACAGGATGCGGAAAGAGCCAAACATCGCGTAGGATTATTGAAATCTTGATGGAAAAAGGACTGAAGGTGGTTGCGATACGGCACCCCATGCCCTACGGCGACCTGGCTGCCCAGAGAGTGCAGCGGTATGCTGAATTGTCTGACCTTGAGAAGCACAAATGCACGATTGAAGAGATGGAAGAGTACGAACCGCATATTGTGCGAGGCAATGTGATCTATGCCGGAGTTGACTATGAGGCTATTTTGAAGGAAGCAGAAAAAGATCCGGATGGCTGTGATGTCATCTTATGGGATGGCGGGAATAACGATTTTTCGTTTTACGTTCCTGATCTTCAGGTGACACTTGTTGACCCGCACCGCCCTGGACATGAGCTGAATTATTATCCCGGGGAAGTTACCTTACGGCTTGCTGATGTGGTGGTGATTAATAAAATGGACAGCGCGGACGCGGCAGGCATCCAGGCAGTAAGAGAGAATATTGCCTTGGTTAATCCAACAGCTGTGGTGGTCGATGCGGATTCTACCCTGGATATGGATGATCCTTCTGTAGTCAAGGGAAAGAAGGTATTGGTAGTAGAAGATGGCCCCACCCTGACTCACGGAGGCATGAAGATTGGAGCTGGAACAGTAGCGGCGCAGAAATTTGGAGCAGCCGAGTTGGTGGATCCCCGTCCCTTTATTGTTGGAAGACTGAAAGAGACTTTTGATATTTATCCCGAGATTGGCGTTTTATTGCCCGCCATGGGGTATGGAGAGAAACAGCTCAAAGATCTTGAGGCTACCATCAATGCAACAGAATGTGATGGCGTTGTGATCGGCACACCGATTGATCTAAACAGAATTATCAAGATTAACAAACCCAATACCCGGGTGTACTACAATCTAGAGGAAATTGGCCGGCCGAATCTGACTGAAATTCTGGACGATTTTATTAAAAAGCAAAAACTAAAATAATGTAAAGGTTCCCATTTTAACCTGACTCCCCTGCCAGAGAAATAACCTCCGATTATTTCTTTGCAAGGGGAGTTTTGTTATGCCCAGAGCACTGCCAGGACCGCAGCGACAGCTGTGATGGCTAATGATATTACCACTGTCACCCGGATCACCTGGCTTTCCTCGCCAATGCGGTCGATACTGGCGGCGGCATTCTGTAGTTTGGCGGGAGAGATCACGCTGGCCAGGCCGCCCCCGATCCCGCTGGAAGCGGCAACCAGCAAACCGGCCGCCCCGATTTTTTCCGCGGTCGACAGGTGGATACCGGTCAGCATAGCAATCGAGGAGGTTTCTGATCCGCTGATGAACCCGGAAAGCAGCCCCAGGAAGGGAGCGACCGCTGGATAGAATTTCCCAAAGGCCGCGCTGGCAGCGTCAGCGATCACAAAGACCATGTTATTGGCTGGATCAATCAGCTCCCAGGCAGCGTTTTTTCCAGAGTGGTTAATAATAAAGGCGATCGCAAAAAAGACAGCCGAGGACAGCATAGGTCGGGGAGCCCGTTTCAGCCAAATTTTCAAAGAATTCTTTAGGATGGTTTTATTTCCCTTCAGCAGTGGGACAGCAAACATTGTGCTGACCAGGATCCAGAAATAGGCCTGCCAGAAAACGCGCAGCTTCTCCGGCGATCCGGGGATGATCTCAACCGGCATGCTCCAGCGGCTGAAGGTCAGTTCAAAAAAGGGCAGGAAAGGAGCATTCACCAGCAGAGCAAAAACGATCAGGATCAGCCAGGGGGAGATCGCGGCGGGCAAAGAGAGTTTATTTTCAGCAGTCAGGTCGGATTCCGACAGCTGGCTCCGGTCACGCACGGTACCTCCGGTCAGCTTAAGATAACCCAGCATCACGGCCACAACTCCGAGTCCGGCGGCGACCCCGGTCAGGGTTACCAACCCCAGGGCGTTCATGGCGATGGCGATCAAGCCGGCAGTCACCCCGGTGATGACCGCGGGAATGATACCCCGCCAAAATAGCCTCCAGCCTCCGGCCAACCAGAGCATGGCCAGGGCGATGCAGGTGCTGATGACCGGCATAAAGCGGGCAAAATACCCCCCGACTTCGTTAACCGGCAAACCAACAAAATTGGCAAATACAACCACCGGGATGCCTAACAGGGCATATGTGCAAAGGGCGTCATATCCCAGGGAAGACAGGGCTATGGACACAAAAGAGGAGTAGCCCAGGGCGATCATAATCGGGGGCAGGATTGAAACCGGGGTTGTGCCCAGAGCGGCCAGCAGGGTGCCGATCCCGATATTGAGGATCAGGATCTGGGCTACCTGATTCCCGGGAGCGATGGTTTTTATTAATGACACCACTCGATCTAAGGCGCCGGTTTCTTTCATGATCGTGATTTGCAGCAGGGAGGTGGCCACCACGAACGTGATTGGCAGGGATGCCAGGATACCGGAGAGGCTGATCAGCAACGTATTTGGAAGGGGCGTCTTAAAGTAAAGCCAGGCAACTATAGCGGAGCAGATCCAACCGATCACCCCGGCGATATCCGCCGGAGTTCGGCGCCACACCAAAAGGGTCAGGATGACCAGGATGGGTAAAAGGGCAAGGAGAATTGAAAGTGGATTCATGGATGCTCCGGCAGGGATGACTGAAATTGCCTTGTACTCTCGTTACTGTTGTTGATTTACAGTTGTTTTGTCAGGAAGAAGCGTTGAAAACCAGGAGGGAAATCGTTAAATTTTCCAAAGACCTGATAACCATATCCTTCTTTGATTTATATATCCTGCTTTCAGAGTTTCAAACCTACATGGGAAGTATAGCATGAAGGGTAGAGAAGGATTCTTTAATCCTTCCAGCGCCAAGAGTATTGGGAGCCCCCGGTCAGTCAAAGTAGATTTTTAGCAACAATTTAATTTTGAGAGATCACTGGAATGGACCTCAACCGGATTGATTTCAAAGCTCTCTGGTCAAAAATCACCCATACCGGACAAGAGCTAATTTCCCCGGGATAAACCTGAATTGTTTTGTGATCAAAATAACAAACACTCTTCAAAGTCAGATCTGGAAAAATTTTGAGAGGATTTTCTGAGATTACCGTATATAATTGGTGAGAAAATCTATTTAATCTTAACCGGATTATATGGTTCAGGAATTTCAACAAAATCTATGGAGAGAACAACATGTCAAGACTAACGAAACTTTTATTAATTGTAGTGGTCATATTTGCCGCCACGATTGCCTGTGCGGTACCTTTCAGCCCCAGCGTGGTGAGCGGATCAGGGGATATTATTATCGTTGAACGGGGGGTAAGCGATTTTAAGGAAATCCTTGTCTCCGGGGTCGGCAGGGTTATTGTCACACAGGGAGAGACAGAATCCCTAACGATTGAAACGGATGATAACCTGATGGAATACATCAAAACCGAAGTCAAGGGAAATACTCTGGAGATCGGATTTACCAAAGATACTTCCTTTTCACCCGGGGGAGGGAATAAAATCCTTGAGCCAACTGATGGATTCATTTTCCGGGTAAGTGTGGTTGATCTCAACGCTATTGCTGTCTCCGGTGCTGCCAAGTTTGAAGTTAAGAAGTTGAAAACTGACCAGCTTGCCATCACCCTGAGCGGCGCTGGTGACATCACGATAGACTCACTGGATGCTGCCAAACTCGATGTCCTCGTAAGTGGAGCAGGGAATGTAGACCTGACCGGCAAGGCAGAAGTTCAAGAGATCAAGTTAAGCGGATTCGGCCGGTACCAGGCCGATGACCTGGAAAGCCAGGAAGCAGTAGTGACTATCAGCGGTGCTGGCGGCGCAGAAGTCTGGGTATCAGAAACCCTGGATGTGACCATCAGCGGAGCGGGAGATGTAAAGTATTACGGCAGCCCTTCTGTTACTCCGGAAATCAGTGGGGTGGGCAGGATTCAAAGCCTGGGTGAAAAGTAAACTCGCCCTGGTCTTAACAATCCTGCGGGTATTTAGTTTTTACTCTATACCCAAGAAAGAAGGGGAAAGATTTAATCGAGGGAGATATGGGATAAATCTAGATCACTCATATCTCCTCTCGAATGTTAAAACATATAGGATACACGTTATGAAGATGAATAGAATTCTCCTTATCGGGTTGGTAATTCTGGTTTCATCCTGCAATCTTCCGAGGGGAGCCGAACCCATCTCACAGGAGCCGCTGGCTGCGGCCCAAGCGCCAATCCAGGAAGAGCCCAGCCCCCCGGCTCCCACGGCAAAACTGTCCCACAACCCCCCAGCCCTTTACCGCCAACCCCAACCTTTGAGCCGCCACCCGGGTTTATTCCCTACCAGGATGACGAGGCAGGTATTTCCATCTATATTCCTGGAGATTGGTTTATAACCGGTGTGATTAAGGGGCAATATGCCATATTTCAATCCTACCCGGAAAATAAATATGTGGGGGGAGAAGGCTTTCAGCCTGGGGATAGCAAGTGCGATTTAAATCTGCGGCTGGAGGTAGCCACACCGGAAGAACTGCTCTCAGAATGGGCTTCCAATTCAATAACCACGATCCTCTCCCAGGAGCAGGTTGCCCTGGCATCCGGATTACCGGGATTGCGGGTTGAACTGGACAGCATGGGGAAATCGCTCTCCATGTTTACTACTATCGATGGCAGAGTTATTGCCCTGACCTGCCATGCTGCCTTAGAATATTTTGATGAGATGGCTAACACGCTCAGTCCCCTGGACTAAGGCTATTTATTATCCGCATCCTGGAATCAGATCCTCCCTTGACCAATGCATCAAGGGAGGATTCTATAGGGGTCGTATTGGAGTAATCCAGCTAAGATAATTTCTGGATCGATGGGAAAATCGCCAGGTTAAACAATACCAACAGTATGCAGCCTGCCCCGGAAATCAGAGCTGCTGTTGGGGCGCCAATTTGGTCGCCCAGAAAACCCATCAGCAGGGAGCCGAGTGGGTAGAACCCACCCAAAGCCCAGGTATAGGTGCTGAGTACCCGTCCCCGCAGTTCATCCGGGACAATCACCTGGATCAGGGTATTGGTAATCACCAATTGGGTGATTAATGAATACCCCACCAGCGCCATGAGAGCCATGCTCACCCAGGGAATCCGGGAAAAAGCCAATCCGATAATTCCAGGGCCAAGCAGAATACGACTGAAGAAGAGCAGCTTTCCTTTCTGGAAATAATCACCAAAGATCACCAGCAGTAAACCACCGATTAACGCACCTACGCCTTGCCAGGAAAGTAAGCGGCCAAACCCACTGACCCCAATCTGGAGCACATCTTCGGCAAAAACCGGGACCAATGTGAGTGTGCCAAAACCAACCATACTTACAGCGGCGACCATCACCATCAAACCCAGAATGCTTTTTTCTGAAAAGATATACTGGAACCCTCCCCGCATCTTATCCAGGGGATTACCTGGTTCTGAGGAGATTTTTTGGGAAGATAATTTCATCAGGGTTAAAGCCGCGATTACAGCCAGATAGGAAATCCCGTTAATGGCAAAGGTAGGCGCTTCACCCAGGGTGGCAACTATCGCCCCGCCTATCGCTGGCCCAATAATGCGGGCGATATTAAAAAGAGAAGAGTTGAGTCCGATGGCATTCATCAGGTCGTTTTTGTCGTCATCGACCATCTCAACTACAAAAGCCTGCCTGGCGGGCATATCCAGCGCGTTGCCAATCCCCAATAGAAATGAGAGTGTCAGAATGTGCCAGTATTGAATAATCTCCAACCAGGTGAGGGCAGCCATCAGGATTGCTAAAAACATGAACCAGCTCTGCGTTAAAAGAAGTAATTTACGCCGGGGAAATTGGTCGACGATTACCCCCATAAACAAGGACAATAAAAAAACAGGCAAAAAATTGATAAAGGTGACCAGCCCCAGACTGGTCTGGGAACCTGTAATGCGATAGACCAGCCACTGCAGAGCTGTGGACTGCATCCAGACCCCGATCACAGATATGAGTTGTCCCCAGAAAAAGAGCCGGAAATTGCGATGGTGCATGGCTCGAAAGGACCCCGACAAGTTCATGGATGAGATTAGTTTAGTCATATGCTTGTTATGATGCTCCTGTGATGATGTCGAGACACAGCTGGTTTTTGGTCCGGTTAACTAAAGTATTTTCTTTGAAAACGGAAAGCCACATTCACCAATCCAATCATTACCGGGACTTCTATCAGCGGTCCTATTACAGCGGCAAATGCTGCGCCGGAATTTATGCCAAAGACCGCCACAGCCACGGCAATTGCCAATTCAAAGTTATTGCTGGCTGCTGTGAATGCTAAAGTTGTGGTCTTGGAATAATCTGCCCCAACAGCCTTCCCCATTAAAAATGAAACCAGGAACATGATTATAAAGTAGATTAAGAGCGGGATGGCAATTCGGACCACATCCAGGGGGATGGTAAGGATCAGTTCCCCTTTAAGAGAGAACATGACCACGATGGTGAATAATAAAGCGATCAGAGTCACGGGGCTGATCTTGGGCACAAAACTTTCATAGTACCAATCCTTCCCTTTGGCGCGGACCAGGAAGAATCGGGTTAAAAAACCGGCCAGGAAGGGAATGCCAAGATAAATAAAAACACTCCTGGCGATTTCTCCGATGGTGATCTCAACGATATTCCCGGTCAGTCCAAACCAGGTGGGAAGTACCGTGATAAAAACATAGGCGTAGACGCTGTAAAAAAGCACCTGGAAGATACTGTTGAAGGCTACCAATCCGGCAGCATATTCATTGTCCCCTTTGGCAAGTTCATTCCAGACGATCACCATGGCGATGCAGCGGGCTAATCCAATCAAGATCAAACCGGTCATGTATTCCGGGTAACCACGCAGGAAAATGATTGCCAGGGTGAACATCAAGATCGGACCAATAACCCAGTTCTGCAGCAAAGAGAGTCCCAGTATTTTCCAATTACGGAACACATCTCCCAATTCGTCGTAATGGACTTTTGCCAGGGGTGGATACATCATCAGGATTAATCCAATCGCAATCGGAATGTTGGTGGTCCCAAGTGAAACTGCCGAGTTAAACCTTACAACGCCTGTGGGAAACAGAAACCCAATCCCAACCCCGAGTGCCATGGCCAGGAAGATCCATAAAGTCAGGTAGCGGTCTAAAAATGAGAGGGTTTTATTGTTTTTTTCAGCCATTGTTTTCTCCATGGTTATCTCCGTTTTCACTTATTAAAATGTCTTCCTTTAATCATCAAGTTATACCATAAGTTGAGATTTGATCATGGGATCTTACTCAGATAAAAGAAACGATTACTGCCCCCATATTAACAGGAGGAGATTATAAAAACCCTCCCCATTTTAACCAATAATCGTTAGTATAATTTGTTCCGTATCCACTACAGGTACTCGGGAGTAACCATGAGCCTTACAAAACAGATCTCCAAAACGCGATTATTTACTGTGATTGATATCCTGGAAGATGAACTTTCAGCGAGAAAAGATGTGATCCACTCCACGTCTGGATCACCAATACGTTTTGAAATTATGAAAGAAAGGCTCAAAAGCAAAGAGGGAGGCGCACCAATCCACATGCTTCCTACCATGCTGCAGTGTTTAAGTGGAATTAAAGAATCCCTGCGCACCCTGGAGGAAAATCCCCCGGTACCAAAAACAAGAGCAAGTGATGAGATATTTCAAGAGCTAAAGGAATATGCCCTTGACTTGGGTGCCAGCAGTATTGGCTACACCAGGCTCCCTTCCCGGTGGGTATTTAAGGACAAGGCAGTTGTTTATGATAATGCCCTTGTGCTGTCCATGGAAATGGACAAAGAAGGCATAGATAGCGCTCCCAGTCTGGCTTGCATGAAAACCGTCATGTTAACCTATCGCGATCTGGGACGGATTACCAATAAGATTGCCGCCCTGCTGCGGAGCTACGGTTATGGAGCCCATGCCGGCCACCCCTTGATGGGTGTGGCGCTTTATCCACCACTCGCTCAAATGGCCGGGTTGGGCTGGATGGGTTTAAACGGCATTATCATCACGCCGGAACACGGTCCGCGAGTTCGCCTGGCAGCGGTTTTTACCAGCATAGAAAATTTACCTTTCAGCAGCCAGAATGATCATGGATGGGTGGCTGACTACTGTGAAACCTGCAAAATTTGCATTAACAAATGCCCCCCCAAAGCTTTGTATGGCCGCCCGGTAGATCACGGGAACGGCCAATTCACCTACGTTAAAAACGAACTCTGTTTTCCCTATTTTAATAAATACCACGGCTGTTCAGTTTGTGTGGCAGTTTGCCCGTTTAATCACATTCCTTATCAGAAAATAAAAGTGGGTTTTGAGGGAAAATAAATTGAGTCAAATTTCCTGATGAAAAGATCTCAGAGAATAAAAATTCAGGCAGAGATGATGGCCATTTACGAGAAAAAACTCTCCCGATGGCCTGTTCCATTTGAATCTGTTTATGTCCAGACCCAATATGGAGAAACCCATGTGATTATTTCAGGAGACACAGGGAATCCCGCCTTGATCATGCTTCCCGGTCTGGCTGTGACCTCGATGATGTGGCTGCCAAATATCGCAGCTCTATCAAAACACTTTCGGTGTTTTGCCGTGGATGTGATTGGTGATCATGGAAGAAGCCGGTTAAGCAATCCAAAGGTTTATCCCCGCTCTGGAAAAGATTACAGTTTGTGGCTGAATCAGGTTTATGTTGGATTGGGGTTGTCTGAAGCCTACCTGGCAGGAGCATCCAACGGTGGTTACGCAGCGATCAATCATGCTCTCAATGCCCCCGAGCAAGTTTCCAAACTGGTGTTGATGGCTCCCTCCGGGATAGAACTAACACTCAAAAATGTATTACCCAAGATATTCTATTATTTAATTTTCCCCACAGATGGAAATAGAAAGAATCTTATCGATTGGTTTCTGGGCAATAATCAAAAAGTTCGGGTAGCTTTTGAACAGCAGATGAATTTAGGAATGCAACTGGTACCCAAGGTGCCAATTCCTTTATTAATATCTTCGAAACAGCTGAAGAAGATCCAAATGCCGGTGATGTTGATCCTGGGAGAGAATGACCCCACCCTGTCTGCAGAGAGAGCTGTCCATAGGATTCAATCTAATATATCCCATGCCAAAACAGTTGTCATTCCTTATGTTGGGCATGTGTTGAATTACGAAGCGGAAACAGAAATTGAGAGTATGTTATACGATTTTCTAATTTCGGTATGATGGGAGACTGGTTCAATCTTCGATATATCCCGGAAATTTAATAATGAAGGCAGTCCCCACCTTTTGATGTTCCACCTTGATATCAACTTGATGATTGTCGGCAATCGTTCTTGAGATAGCCAGCCCCAATCCGCTTCCAGGGTAGCCAGAAACCTGGCGCCCGCGATGGAAACGCGAGAACAGCTTGGGGAGATCTTCCTCAGCGATTCCAATGCCCGTATCCCAGACGTTTTTTTGCCTTATCCTTCGCCCAGGAATGCTCTCTTTGCCCAGTTTTATAAGTAGGTAGCTTCGGCAAATTTCCGATTGAAACTTGGCACTTTGGCTAATTCAATATAATTGTCGTGCTCCGCAATTTCCTTTGATTTTTTCCGTTCGCTTTGAGAGATCAACGCCAGTCGTGCACCCGTCCCAGCAGCGTTACCTACCTGCTTGAAGCGTTCAAGGGGCAGATCCGGAAGCATTCCAATCGTGATAGCCGATTTTACATCGATGAAAGTACCAAATGCCCCGGCAATGATAACCTGTTCGATATCGCTCTCAGCCACCCCTTCGGTTTCTACAAGCGCTTGTATTCCCAGTCGAATGGCAGCCTTGGCCAGCTGCAGTTCGCGCACATCTTTTTGTGAGATAGAAATCGGTTCCAACTCTGGTCGTTCAGCTATCACGAACTCTGGTTTATTATCCCGCATTTGAACCAACGGATGCGAGGTTATCTTTCCGCTGCGCTCAATGATTTCATTCAAGCGTAACTGGGCAACCACATCCAGCAGACCGGAGCCGCAGATACCGATTGGTGGCTCGCCTGCAATAGTTTGAATTTCTAATCGATCATTCCGCAACCGAACGTGCTCAATGGCTCCGGGCGCGGCACGCATCCCAAACTTGATATGTGCTCCCTCGAAGGCAGGACCGGATGCACACGAGGCGCTGATCATTTTTCCCTTATGGTTGAGGCAAATCTCGGTGTTTGTGCCAATGTCAATTGCCAGAGTGACACCGTCAGTTTCAGCAATGCGAGTAGCGAGCAACATTGCAACATGGTCTGCCCCGACATACCCAGCGATGTTGGGCAGCAGGTGGACATAGGCACCAGGGGCAATCTGCAAACCAATTTCCCGCGCTTTGATATCCAGCGCATCATTAACTGCAGGCACGTAGGGGGATAAGCCTAGCTGCTTGACTGGCAACCCTAAAAAAAGATGATGCATAGCGGTGTTTCCAACCACAACCGCTTCTACAATTTCCTCCGGCACCGCATCAATTATTGCACACAGGTCGGCGGCGAGTCGGTTGAGTGTTTCAACCAGCAGGGATTGCAATTTTACCGCATCTACCGGGGATTTGCTGGCAACCACGATGCGGGAGACTACATCTTCCCCGTAGGAAATTTGGGGGTTCATCAGGCCTTTGGATGCCAGGGTTTTACCGGTTTCCATGTCCAGCAAGTAACCTGCGATCTTTGTTGTACCGATATCAATTGCCAGCCCCAGGCACTGCGAAGATGGCGCTCCAATAGAAACAATTTCATTCCCACGTATAACGACATTCATATGCCAGTTACTATCTCGAACCTGGGAAGAGAGAGTTTGCAGTACCTGAAAGTCAATTGTACCGTCTTCAACGCCATGGGAGCTGAGAGCAATCCAAAGATTCTGAGCGTCTGCCTGTGGGGAGGTAAGCGTGGGCTGAGTCAGATACGCTTCTATCATCTTGACAGGAGGATCTGGTTCCACGTTTACATCCAAGCCTTCCACCTGGGTGCGCTGAGGGGCAGTCAGTGATTCGGGTGGAACGTGCAACTTAACATTGCTGAGCGGATACGTCATGCAAGCCAGACGGTAACCCTGCTCCAATTCATCGGCTGATAGAGAGGCTTTCTCTTCTTTAGTCAGTTTGGAGACCTGTCCAGAAATAACCTGTACCTTACATCCTTCACAACTGCCTCCACCACCGCAGATGCTGATAAGATCAACACTTAGCTTACGGGCACAGTCAAGAAGAGAGTCTTTACTGGAAAATTTTCCGCGGCGCCCAACTGGTTCGAAATCTATATCAAACAAAACCATATCTCCTGGTGGAAATAATATAGTGAAGGTACATGGTCAAGTATACCTGAATATAATTGTTATCGGACCTTTACCATCCAGCTCCTGAAACCCAGCCATCCTCCAATGAGCATGTTAGACGCCAATCCAATCAGGAAGGTTCCTACAACAGCCCATTTCAGGGAGATCTTTTCCAGGTTGATATTCAGTTTTGTGAGCAGCAGATAGAACAGTTCAAAGTAAAAAAGCAAAGGCAGGAACCAGAGCCAGTTCATGCTGTTGGGATTGGTAAAGTGGAAGTATGTGGTCCAGTGTTCCTGGGGCAAGCCGCGAGAATAGAGGAAAATGACTTTGTAGAGCGGGATCAAAGTCAATACCGCGATCACCCAGGGGATCATCAGCCGTTTAAATTTTCCCTTCACAAACTCCCAACCAGTTTTGGTTTCCAGGGAGATTGGTGTCAAATACCCAGAAACAAAGAAAATGGTTGACATGACAATCACATCAAAAATGATCCCCACAATGCCGACCCAGGAGATGGTATCGGGATCATCCACAATCCAGAACGAAGCCCACATTCCAGCGCCTTCATAAACCCCGCCAACGTGATAAAGCACCACCAGGGCGATCACAACTGTTCGTAAATTATCGAGCCAATGAATCCGGTTACTTTTTATTGTTGCAGATTCCATGGTATTTATCTCCTTGTTGATTTCTATACTTAGTTATTTCTTAATGAGTTGGGTATTCTTTAGATAGTAGAAGATATGTTCAGGGGGTTGATCCTCGAGCTGGCCAAAAACCTGGTAACCGTGTTTCATGTAAGACTCCAAGGCTTGAAAGTCGGTGGTTTCTAAATAGGCTTGATGAACATCCATCGTAATCGCTTCGGCTTCAGCCCGGTCCATCAGCGTGCTGCTTATTCCTCGTTGACGGTATTCTTCCTCAACCCACAGAAGGTCAACATGCAGCCAGCCCCAAGATATATCTCCCCTTAAACCGCCAATGATCTGACTCTCTTCCCCGTAGGCAAAAAAATGCAGATCTTTCGCCGGAAAGACACCGCTTTGTTGATCGTTATATAACCGGAATTGCCGGGATAGATATTCCCGGTCTGCGGTTGAGGGATGATCGATTTGCTGATTATTGATTGTCGGCCCCATATTTAATTCCTTTGGAATATGGAAAGAATCTAATATAACTGAATCCCTTCCAGATTTCTCCTTCCTCCAAAATATCTAAAAACTCATTTACTCAGTGGGAAGTGACGAGATGAAATTTGCCACAAGATTGATATTGGCTTTTTCGGATGGCCAGGACTCGAAATGATTCCCATAGAACGGATCTCCCGTCAGGACAATGATCATATCAAATTCATCCAGGAGGACGATCAGCTGTCCGCCGTGTCCCCAGGCATAGGTGTAGTGATGATCGCCCGATCGGGCTGACCACCATTGGTAGCCATATCCGATATCCTTGATATTGCGACCGATCTTGATTGTCCAGGCATCTTCTGAGTAGGTCTGGAGGGAATCGTCAACCCATTTTTTGGAGATGACTTGGCTTCCATCAAACTCACCATCATTGAGATATAACATGCCGAACCGAGCCAGATCCCGCGCGGTAAAGCCGAAGGCAGAGTAGTAATACCCATATTGGTCAGACCACCAATCACCTACATCAGAGCCAATTGGAGTTAAAAGATATTCCTGAGCGAATGCCTTGAGATCAGTATCACAGGCCCGGGTAACGATCACACCCAGCAGCCAGGATGTCCAATTGCTGTATTGAAATACTTCTCCCGGGTCGCTGGTAAGTGGAAATCCCACCAGAAGGGGCATATAGTCACCCGACGCCAACCCTGCCCAGAGATCCTCGTGGGTCTCTTCCCAGGGATAGCCAGATCGCATTTGTAAGAGATCCCGGATGGCAATCTGCTCTTTCCTGGGATCTTTGATCTGGTCTTTGTATTCAGGAAAGAATTCAATCATTTTCTGGTCGATACTGGTTATACAACCCTGGTCAAGGGCCAGGCCGACCAGGGCGGAAATATAACTCTTGGATATCGATTGAATAAAAGCTTTCTGCTCTGATGAGCCTTCGTTATAGTACTGCTCAGTCACTATGAAGCCATTCTTGACAACTAGCAAGCTGTAGATGGTATCTAATTTGGATGCATTGAAGTACAGATCTGCAAATAACATCGGATCCAGACCTTGCTCTTCAGGAGTTGAGACTTCCCAACCATCTTTGACGAGTGGAGTGTAGTTTATATCAATAAGATTCCCAGTGTTTGGCTTACATCCTGCCAGCAGGGCAGTAATGATTATTAATATGAATATTGATTTTCGCATGATTTAAAACCTTTGTTGAGTTTAATATTCTTTTGGCTGCCATTTCCAGGCAAACCAGACTGTCAATCCGTTAAACACCAGGCTGACGACGATTAGAAATTGATCATACAGGGAAATATAACCAGGAAGCCCAACCAGATTAAACAGGAATAAGAATACAGCCAGGATAATATTCGCCCAGCGATTCGATTTATATGGCAGTACTAGGCTCAGGACAAGCATCACAATTGGGATCAGCATGACAACAGCCGCTGCCAGGTAAAGACCCGGGGTGGCACCCAAGCCTCCCATTTCTCCTGCCACAAAGTCTCCGCTGAAGATCCGCAGCACATCCCCCAACAGATAAGTCAACATCAGGGAGACCCATAATCCGGATAATTTAATTCTGATACCTTCCATAATCTATTCTCCTCCAAAATGAACCTAAAGAAAATTATTGGTTATACAATTTGGTCTATCATCAATCATGTAAATCGATTAGCTTGATCACTCCATTCCTACATTTTGCCCATTTTAATATTGCTGTGAGATTAATATGGTTCTACATAGTAATCGCGGCCAACAAAATCATTAAGCGCCCAATAATATTAGCAACTACATGCAGGCTGATACTGAGGCGAAGATCTTTTTTCCACCACACCAGATAACTTAATACTGCTCCTAACAAGAAGACCGTGAAAAAGCCAAACAACTGCCAAACGTGATACAAACCAAAGAACAAACCGCCCAGAAGTGGCGCCCACTTCCCATAACGTGAGATACGCGGCATTAAGTAACCACGGAAATAGAGTTCCTCCACCCACGGCAAAATCACACCAGTGATGACCAACTGCAGGGTGAAGACCACTAGCAGGATGTTCCTGGAGTAAGCTTCGTATTGGGTTTGCTCCTCTAGGTCTAGCCATTTGGGAAGAAAACCAAAGATGTTCTCCTTTAAGAAACTGGTGAGTGGTATAGTCAAATTGATAAGAAGGAAGGTCACCACAAAGGCAACCACAAAGACCCATATTAAAGTCTTCCAGGATACCTTCTCGCGGTGCAGCACCACTCCGTCTAAACTCAAACGCCCATTTAACTTCTTACCTTCGTAAAGCATCACTCCGAGCATGAAGGGAATATCTATCAACAGGACAGCCATGAGGAAGGCCATCAAGGGTGGGTAACCACTCGGATCGAGCAGAGGTTTAATAACCAAGAAAGCCAGTGTTGCCAATACTCCCGGGGCGACGTGCATCAGGATTGATTTAATAAATGTATGTTGATCATTTGGTTGATTAAAAGTTGAGTTAGACATTTTCTTCATCCTGGTTTATTTTGATAACCAGATTGCCCTTTTTATGTCCACCATCAACATACCTGTGCGCTTCGACCATTTGCTCTAGTGGAAAACTCCGGTCAATGACTGGTTTGATCTCCCCCGCTTCGATAAGTTCTTTAAGAGCCACAAAATCTTCAACCTTTTCAGTTGTTGGAGTGCTGCTGGAGAGGAATGTTCCATTCTCTTTTAGAGATCCTTTAATCTTAGATTGAGATAATTTACGGACTGTGTCAAATATGACATCATAGACCTCACCAGATTCTGTAAAATCCTCTGTGGTGTAATCAATTACCCGGTTGGCTCCCAGGGATCGCACCAATTCCAGATTTGTGGTGCTGCATACTCCGGTCACATCAGCGCCGAAGGATTTGGCCAGCTGGACCGCATAAGTTCCTACACTTCCAGATGCGCCGTAGATTAGAACTTTGTCTCCAGGCTGGATATTTCCCTTCCTGAGAATAAATAAGGCTGTGTTTCCCCCAACGGGGATTGCGGCAGCTTCACCATAACTCAGATTGGATGGTTTTAACGCGATCATGCCATCTTCAGGCAAACAGATATACTGGGCATAAGCCCCGCCTTTCATACCGGTAGATGCAAAAACCTGGTCACCTACCTTATGTCGGGTCACATGATCTCCAACAGCTTCAATTTCGCCAGCCAGCTCATGCCCCAGGATCTTATTTTTCTTTAAGCCAAAGAACAGGCCAAATATCAATCTGGTCAGGGCTGTGAAACTACGTAGCTTTGCATCCCCGAAAGTTACCGTTGTTGCATGAATCTTTATCAGCACTTCATTTTCTTTAGGCGCTGGTTTAACTACTTCTTTAAGCTGCAGACCCTCAGGAGGTCCATATTTGGCGCAGACAATAACTTTCATGGAATTCGGAAGGGATACTTTTCATATCCATCCGGTGTGAGCTTGAGGGCATTATTGGTATACAAATTTAGGACCAATCTGATCAGAATAACCACTGAAAATGCAATGAAGCCGGTACTGTATTCCATGGTTGTAAAGAAAGGAATTAAAAATATCCAGAAGACGGCATTATAAGCCGTCCTGATCATAGCAAGGGGGTGAGTTGCCGCTTGTTTGACCAATTCGGTATTTTCCGAATTCTCCCGAAGCCATGCGAACCGCAGGGCTGTATGGTATTCAATCCCAATTCAATACACCACCCCGATCAAGGCCAACCAGATCAATCCCCATCTTGTTGTCCAGAGCGACCCGGAAAATGCGAACAGTATGTAGATCAGGGCAGGAATTCCCAACCCTACTGTCAGGATATTATTCCATCGTACATTTAAAAATTTTTCTTTTGTCATTCTGCCCTTCCTTTTAGTATTAAATTCCAGATATTGATGCTTGATAAGCACATAAAGTTTAGTTATCGTGGGACACGGTAATAGTCAAGTTCCCCTTTTTAGCCCCGGATTCGACAGAGCGGTGAGCCTCAGCTATTTGTTCTAAAGAAAAAGTCCGATCGATGACGGTTTTGATCTTCCCGGCTTCAATTAATTCTTTGAGGTGAATCAGATCAGCTGTTTTTTGCTGGTTCATCTCATGGATGACTTGTTTTTTACTTAATCGGGAAACCAGATTTCCCCAAATCATATTACCAACTCTCGGATTGGCCATCAGATAAATTCCCTCTTCTTTTAATGATTTCAAACTGCGGGAAAGGGGACTCTTGCCCACTACATCAAAGATCACATCATAAATCTGGCCGCTAGACGTGAAATCTTCCTTGGTGTAATCAATGACCTTATCTGCGCCAATAGATAAGAGCATATCCAGTTTATCTCCGCTGTCCACCGTGGTTACTTCAGCGCCGTACATCTTTGCCAGCTGGACGCCAAATGTACCAATACTCCCTCCGGCGCCGATGATTAATAATTGTTGCCCTGGTTGTAGGTTTGCAAGTCTGAGAAAATGCAGCGCTTCCAATCCGCCGGTTGTAACAGCAGCAGCTTCCTGATAAGTCATGTTGCTTGGTTTGGATGCCAATACTCCCTCATCTGGATTTTCTGGTAAACACACATACTCGGCATAGGTGCCTTTTGTAAGCCCGGTGCCACCAAAAACCTGGTCGCCCGGTTTATATAAAGACACATCTTTGCCTACAGTTTCAATCTCACCGGAAAATTCCTGGCCAAGGATCAAAATGTTCTTTGGTTTACCGATTCCCACAAAAAGCCGCATTAACAACCCTATTCCCATAGGCAGTTTTAAAGTTCTTGTTTCACAATCCCCGGCTGTGACGCTCGTGGCGTGGATCTTGATCAAAACTTCGTTATCCAGGGGTTGGGGCTTATCAACTTCCTGGAGCTGCAGGACTTCCGGTCCTCCATACGCTGTCCAGATAATCGCTTTCATTAGTTTTGCTCCTAATAATTCATCTAAATATGATCCAGGGTGATCACCACATCCCCTTTTTTATGTCCCTGTTCGACATATTTGTGAGCCAGAGCCATTTCTTCCAGGGGAAAAATTTGATCAATGACCGGCAGGTATTTTCCCTGCTCTATGATCTGGTTGATGATCCCCAGATCAATAATCTGTTTACGAGTCGACCGCAGCGCTGTAGCCGCAAATCTGGCTGATTTTGTGTGGTTCTTGAATGGGTTAAACAGATGGGGAATGACTTCCAATGATGGGACTGTAGTCAGGTATACCCCTCGAGGTTTAAGTGATTTCCGGCATCGGGAGAAAGAGGACTTTCCAACTGTGTCAAAGATAATATCAAAAGTTTGATCCATTTGGGTGAAATCCCCCCGGGTGTAATCAATGATGTGATCAGCCCCCAGGGATTTAACCAGATCGATCTTGCCAGGGCTGCAAACTCCTGTGACCTCCGCCCCATAATATTTGGAAAGCTGAACGGCAGAAGTGCCAACCGTTCCTGATGCACCTGTGATGAGAACTTTATCTCCCTGCTGGATATCCCCCAAGTTTTTTAAGAATGGCACAGTTGTTATTGCCCCATTAGGCACAGCGGCCGCTTCCTGATAACTCAACCTGTCTGGTTTAATCACCAGGGCCGCGTCTTCAGGCAAACAGATATATTCAGCATAAGCCCCATTCTTCAATCCGGTCGATCCGTAGACTTGATCTCCAACCTGAAAACAACTGACCAGCTCCCCAACAGCTTCAATTACCCCTGCCAGATACATGCCAAGGATGGGATTCTTAGGTTTTTTCAATCCATTTAGACCCGGAGATTTTCGCATATCAGGATCTTCCGAAGCTACTGTGGTGGCATAGATTCGGATCAAGACCTCATTATCCTTTGGCACAGGTTTCTCGACTTCTGCAAGATGAAAAACCTCCGGAGGTCCGAATTCAGTGTAAATAACTGCTTGCATTAATATTTCCTTTTTCAAATCAAATTATGGTGAAAATTGATCAAAAGCTTCGATGATCATTTTCTTATCCACCCATGGTAATGACAACATTTCCTTTTTTATGCCCACCTTCGACATATCGGAAGGCTTCAGTGATTTGTTCTAAAGGATAGCGTTTATCGATTACAGTTATCAGTTCACCTGCCTCAATAAGTTCCTTCAAGAAAAGTAAATTTTCAAGCACAGCAGGCGCCCCTTCCATCTTGACTTTCTTGCCGCCCCGAATTGATGTCCAGAGTATCGAAAGGAAAACTGAAAATTTAGGTAAGGTATGAAGGTAAAGTCCATTCTCCTTCAGCGAGTTTTTGCAGCGGGAAAAAGAACTTTTTCCGACCGCGTCAAAAATGACATCATAGGTTTGGCCATTTTTTGTAAAATCCTCATGGGTATAATCGATCACCTGGTCGGCTCCCAGTGATTTCACCAATTCCAGGTTTGAAGTACTGCAGACCCCGGTGACTTCCGCGCTAAAATGCTTGGCGATCTGGACCGCAAAGGTGCCTATTCCTCCAGAAGCTCCATTGATTAAAATCTTTTGTCCAGCCTGGACATTCCCCATGTCACGGATGAAATGTAAGGCGGTATTACCAATCACTGGAATTGTGGCGGCTTCTTCAAAGCTCATATTGAAAGGTTTTTCTGCCAGGACGCCTTCTTCAGGCAGGCAGATATACTCCGCATGCGCACCAAAAAAAGGTTCGGTTGTTCCAAAAATCTGGTCACCGATTTTAAAACGGGTCACATCTGATCCCACTTCTTCAACATTTCCTGCCATATCAAACCCCAGGATCTTATTCTTGGGCTCTTTGAATCCGAATTCCATTTTCATTGGAAAATGTAAATATTTGGGCACAAAGGTCAAATTCCGAATGTTGCAGTCTGAGGAAGTTACCGATGCTGCCTGAATTTTAATTAATACTTCATTTTTATCGGGAACTGGTTTTTCTACCTCGCTGATCTGAAGCTCGTCCGGCGGTCCATAACTTGTGTGCAGTACTGCTCTCATAAGTCTCCTCCATAGTTGATCATCAACTTCAAACTGCCCATTTCCAGGCCTGCCAGATGATCAAGGCATCAAATATAAAGCTGACAAAGATCAAAAAATTATCATACATCCCTTTATAAGGCAATCCGGCGATATTAAAGATGATCCAGAAGGCCGCTGCGATGATGTTGATCCAGCGGATTGCAGGATACATTAAGGTCAGGGTCAGCACTACCATGACAATGGGTATCAACATAATGACTGCAATTAACATCCACATCGCCTGGGTTGAATCTGCGCCCGCGATCTTTCCGGGTTCAAAATCGCCAGCAAAGATCCGCAGCACATCCCCCAATAGAAAGATCAGCATTACCGCGACCCATAATCCGGATAAAATGATCCTTGTATCTTCCATAATTACAATTCCTTCATATCCATGAGCCAATAATTAAATAGATATATCGAGATACGATACTCTCTTAGACTGAATATGCCTTGATGAGGGCTTCCCCTTTGGCGGGATCCAGTGAGCCGATCGCCCATAGCTGCAGATGATTCAGCCACTGATAGGATTTAGAGAGAGTATAGAGCTTAACTGCTGATCGAAGCTGAGCTTCTGCTTCACCTACATCCTGTCCCGATACTCCTTCCGACACAAGGGAGATATTATCCCCTTCCTCTGTCGTTATTCTGCCATGCAGGTGAAGCTGGAATAGACCGTCCGCCCTGACATTTAAATAATCCGTTCCGATAACAATACCTCTAACTTTGGGACCAAGGAGTATTCCCTGGAAAGATTGGTCAAACCGGGCGCCTCCCGGAGGAATCGCAAGCTTGCCAGAAGTAAGGTCAGCCATACTTAAACCAAAATCGATTTCTTCTATGAATTGAATTTTTGCCTCATAGATCAATTCACCTGTAATTAAAGTTTGATTGGCCATATATACTCCTTAGGAAAAGAAATCTGCCACCTAGCTTTTGATCATTATTAAAAGTTGGTCTCGAGGCCACCCCGGATTTCATCCGGAGTGGCCTTTTCATAATCTTTAATTTAGGCTTAGAAAGATGGTCTTATCCCAAACTAAAGGGCGGATACTGATCGGTTACCAACAGGATGGCATAGGCCTCAACCCGAAGCATCCAGCGGCTGACTCCAACGACATAATCAAATAGACCCTTAGGGTAGTTTCCAGTGAACAAGATCGCGAACCAGGCGAAGAACACAGCAAATACTGCACCCACTGAGAGGAAAGCCAGCACGATGTAATGTGGGATTGCCAGGAACCATTTGAAAAGGGGCATCCAGCGGTTAAGATCGGTTTTCACGTCGGGATAATCGATCTCCAGGTGAACGGCTTGCTCATCAACGGTGGATGGGTATTGATCAGTGAGCAGGGCCGCATAAGCGCCAACCCTAGCCCCGAAGCGGGTTAATTCGCGGGAAAAGTCAAACCACCAGCGGGGATAAAACTGGGCAAATATGATCATCAAGGCCGTGGCAGTCGATAGACCCGCCGCCAGACCACCTACTGTATCCCGAGTTCTGTTAACAATCTCACCAGCTTCGTTAAGAAAAACCGTATTGGTGACCGTTTCACCGGCTCCCGAGATCAAACCAAAGATGATGGCGATGGGGATGATCCAGATCAGACGGAAGAAGGTTGTCATCCGATCCAACTTCTCCGGGTAATCGATCTCCAGCCTGGCGGGATAACCTGCAGAAGAAGGAACATTGGTATTATTTGTATCTGTACTCATTTTTTCTCCTTATAAGATGAATAGTATGTTACATAAAGATAGTGCTGCCTAATGATTAATCCTTACTGGCCTTTAGCTGAATCTATGATTGAGTCATAAGAGCCACTCAGAACAGCTACCAGTACAGCCAATTTCAACGCAGCCAGCCAGGACAGGTTCCCGCTGATCAATCCCTGGGAGACTGCTCCGGGGAACAGGTCAGGAACAACCCAACCCCAGACAAATTTAAATACGATCACTGATATGACAAAAGCTACAGCGATCTGGATCAGGATGGTGACCCATTTAGTCACTCCTTGGGTCACTTTCTTTTCAATCTCCCTTTCCAATTCTTTTTCAAATTCCTTTCTTGATTCGTCCATTCTTTAAACCTCCTTGATAAGTTTGTAAAATCTGCGATTAATTAGATCTCTGGAATCACAGTAATGACCACATTTCCTTTTTTATGTCCTTTTTCAACATAGCCGTGGGCTTCGGCAGTCTGTTCCAACGGATAAGTTCGATCTATAATCGGTTTTAATTTTCCCGCCTCAGCAAGCTCTTTAAGGAAAACCAAATCTTCAGCATTCATCTCCTCGGATCCCGTATCCCCTGCCCGCCCGTATATCCCGTTCTGCGTTAGAGCGTTTTTGCATTTTGATTTTGAGAGTTTGATAACGGCATCAAAGATGACATCGTAACGATCTCCACTTTTTGTGAAATCATCTACCGTGTAATCAATGACCTTGTCTGCTCCCAGAGATAACACCAATGCCAAGTTCTTGGTACTACATACTCCGGTCACTTCTGCCCCAAAGGATTTGGCAATTTGAACCGCAAAAGCACCCACGCTTCCAGATGCGCCGTTTATCAGGATTTTTTGTCCACTCTGAATATTTGCCTTGTCCCTGAGGAATAGCAGCGCTGTTAATGCCCCAGACGCAAAGCCAGCAGCGGTTTCCTGATAAGTAAGATTAGCTGGCTTTTTTGCCAGAACTCCGTCTTCAGGCAAACATCTGTATTCGGCATAACCACCAAATTTGAATCCGGGATAGGTAGATGCAAATACCTGGTCACCCTCCTTAAACCGGGTTACATCTTTGCCAACTGATTCTACTTCCCCGGCTATCTCAAATCCAAGAATGTTGGTTCTTTTTGGTCTGAAGAGGCCAAAATATAATCTTGCATAAAAAGGGTCAGCCTTACGAATTTTACAATCCCCTATCGTTACTGAGGTTGCAACTATCTTAATGAGAACTTCATTGTCTCTAGGAGCAGGTTTTTCTACCTCTTTGAGTTTAAGAACCTCTGGTGGTCCGTACTCTTCAAATACTACTGCTTTCATTGGGATCTTTGTCCTTTCTATAACATAAATAGTAAAGAGATATGAGCTTCAAATCAGGCTGATTCAGTAGGGTGTGCCTCCTCATTAAACCCTTTCACGATCAGCCACACACCCAGGAACAATTCGTTCAAAAGCATCAGGACTCCCAGGTTTACGATAGGAATGCCCAACATATCCATAATGGCATTCACAATCACTCCGGCAGCACCAATTAGCCCCCAAATGGAGATAAAGCGCGGAATCAACTTTGTTTTATACAGCATGGTATAGAACAAAAAAGCACCCAGGACCAAGGTGATCGAGACCATCTGGAAAGCCCATAAGCGCTCTGCATACAACAGACTCCCCAGAACCTCAAATGAGGATCCAACCGGAGATCCTGCTTTCAGGTATTCTTCACTCAGCGACAAAATGGCCAAGGGGCTGAGGTCAGAAAGGGTTTGCATCACAAATTCAATCACCCTGAAGGCAATATAACCAAGCGCCAAACTTTCAAAACGTTTCTTGAAGACAGGAAACATAAATACTGCAATGCCAAGATAGGCAACACCATTTAGCATCTCAAGCAGCGCTCCAACTACCAGTTTGGTTTTATTTGCTGCAGCCAGGGTGAGGTAATCTGGGGCACTAATGATAGGTTCTAAAAATACAATTGCACCTAATAGAAAAACGACATTGGAAAATAAAAAACATGCACCTACGATTCTGGCGGTCATTCTGTTTGTGACCATTTATTTATCTCCTTGAAATAGTTAACACAATTCTTGAATGATAACACTGACAGTCCAGATGAATAAAGAACTTATATCACCACTTGATTGAAGCATTAAGCTAAACTTTCACAAGATCGGTTTCAGACCTACGATTGAACTTTCAACCTGTTCAAATCTTTATTTTCCAATATTATGCGGTTTTGGGGCTTTTTACACCCTTAATCATCAGCCAGAGACCGATTGCCAATTCAAAGGGTAAAATTGGCAGGAAAAAGTACAAAGGAACAACATTACCAAAGATAGCCAGCAGTTCTCCAACAAAACCCAGGGACGCTACTAAAATCCCAAATATGGATAACCAGGTTGGCACAATTTTTGACTTAAAAAACAAGTAGTAGAACAGAAAACCTCCGATACAATAAAACACCATCTGGACATCATAACTAAATTGCATTAATCTATAAAATAGACTGCCAATAGTTTGGAAATAGGAACCAGAGGGAGCTCCGGCCTGTGCAAACCCTTGGCTTGTATATAAGAGTGAAAAAGCGTTAATTTGTCTGATTGCAACGAAGAGCGCTTCTAAGATCCATAATCCATAAGCCCAACGAGCAATTACTCTATTATGTTCTTTTAAGACTGCAAAGAGCAGAACTGACAAGAATACTATCGAAGCAGCTTCTATAAGAAAGCCTGTGATACTCAAATGTACTTTCGCTGGATTAGCGGAAAAATTAATCATGGTTTCTGATATGTTATCAGGAGGGCCTGTCATCGAGTAATTTAATGGCGTCAAGAAGGTGCCGCTGATAACGCTCAAAATAATTACAATAATAAACATCAAACCTAAGAGCCTGGGGGTATTCATGTCAGTATTCATTCTTTTCTCCTTTATATTTTGTAATATTTTCTAAGGTTCGGGATCAGAGCGATCAGCAGGATCAAACCGCCCTGCACAGCTGTGATGATTGTGATCGGCCACCAGCCTACCAGCCAGCCTTCATATGCCAACCAGATGGCAATACCTGCTGATAGTATGATAGTCCCGGTCCAGGCCCAGTGGTGACCGCTCCATGTAAACGATCTATCAAGCCATGACCATCTTGGTCGGGCAATCAACCCATAAACAAGCAGCAATGGAATAAATCCCATATATATAAGCAGGAAAAGCCCAGGCAAAAAGAAACTTGAAACTGGCAGTAGCGGTAGCAATTCCTCGAAGTCTAGATATCCCCCTGAAACGGGATCAGCCAGCATGGGGATGGCACCTGAAAATCCACCCACAGATAATAGAACCAGAACTATTAGCAAAACCCAAAGCATAAACGGGCGTTTCATATCTTACTCCTAATTATTTAAGTTCTTGATCCCCTTTAAGGGTTTGATACACGACAGGAAGTCCAAGTTTTCCTCTGGTCGCTATGGCAACAATAGTCGCTGTCAAAAGGAACAACGGCATCAGGAATGTCGCTGCATCCTGGCCGAACGCTCCAGACCAGAAATTCCAGCTGGCATGCAGCAGTACCGGCATCAATACACTTCTTCCACTGCCGTTAAAAACCCAGGCGCACAGAATACCCAGGGCAAGTAAAACTACAAACTGGATTCCAAAAGCCGCTAAAAATCCATACTGCTCCCTGGCATTCATCGCAAATGGCAGCGTCCAATAAGTGGGGATATGCCACAGCCACCAGAACAAGGTCAGGACCAAGGTTGCTTTGAATGGCTTCCAGCGCTCCTGGAGTTTTGGCAGGGCAAAACCTCGCCAGCCGGGTTCTTCACCAAATGACCCCAGCAGCAGCAGGGCGATCACCCAGATCAAATTACCTCCGTTGAGGAATACTCCTTGCTCGAGATCTGGAGCTGGCCCTCCCATCAATCCATTTAGCAGAGCAGATATACCGAACAACACAACCAAAATTAATACAGCAGCACCCCACCATTTGATATTCACTCTCCAGTTAATGGCTCCCTGAAATATTTTCTTGATACTTGAGCTGCTTTCAGCGGCGCTTCTGACGATGATCACTGCCAGCAGGGGACCTAATCCTCCCAGGATGGTTAAAACTGTGCCGTCAAAATTAAATTCCAACAAACCCAAGTTAGCCAGAATACCTGGGCTGAGGATCAGCCAGGTGATGGCAAAGGCCAGAACAAAGAACATAAATAGAGGGTAACGCTTGATTATTCCATCAGGTGTATCTTTCATTTTTTCTCTCATATCAGTAATCCACTTTCTTAAGTATGGTTTATCCAGTTGGTAAAGGATCATACTTCCAGGTTTTCCCACTTCCAGGCATCCTGGATGATCAGCAGCATACAGGCGATTTCTACAGCTGCAAAGAAATAATAGTGAAGCTCTGCAGAACCACCAAGTATTACAAAAGCAATTGTAATTACACCTGCAATGATATTTGCCCAGCGATTGACTTTATACTTCAATATCCGGGACAGGAAGATCATCAAAATCGGAATTTCCATTATTATTGCAAATACCAACATTGTTACTTGATCGGGTTGGAACTCCGTTGCCGGTCCTCCAGCCATAAGATCCAGCATAAAACCAAAAATATCCGCCATGGCTACGTTGATCATGACAACGATCCATAAGGTTGAAAACTTTGCCTTAAGATCCATTTTATTTGGGTTCATTTATTCTCCTATTTTTTCCATTTTCCATTTTAGGTCTTGATTTTGAATACACCGGGTGATACAAAATTGAAATTTCCTCTTACTTGAAAAAATCCTTCTTGGTTGTCACGATACCGCGGATTGTTTGTCGCTCAGCATGACAATCCCCAACCAAATAAACCACACGATTTGGGTCAGTCCGAATACATCAGTTAACATTACCAGAGCCGGGAAGGTCGACAGGATGCCTGCCACGCCAATCACCAGGCCCAAATAATTCAAAGCCTTGGGAAATACACCAGATCGTAACGCTGCCCAACTTACCAGCAGTGTCCATAATCCGCCCAAAAACTCTGTTCCGCCCCCGATGCCTTCAAATACAGCGTCAATGGCCATCCAAACAGTTGCTGCCTGAGCTGGATCAGATCGATAAAGATCAACCACCCTGTCCATGCCAATGTTAAAAATCATACCGCTAGCAATGACGACGCAGGCCCAGATCAATCCGATCGCGGTAGCTGTCTGCATAAGTGCCGGTGCGCTGGCCTTCAACCGGTCATAAAGAGCAAGTGCCAGTACTACAAGAAAGGGTCCAAATATCACATACACAAAAAGGGTCAAAAAGAACGTGAAGGTCTGATTGTCTGCGAGCAGCGCAACTTTTTGCACAGGATCATACACATCACCGTAATTCAATACCAGCAAATAGCCCAGCATGCCCAACACATAAATTATTCCTTCGTACAATGCGGCGATGCCGCCAATCTTCTGAAAGTTTTTCATTGCTTATCTCCTAATTGTTAGTATCCTGAATAAATTAATTTAAATACAATTTTTATCAGTATTCTTTTTTATTTACTTTAATATAGAAGCCTCCTAATAAAATCTAGATCTCACCAATCACCAGCAAAGTAACTGGTTTCAATTCATTTTTCATTCCAGCGCTATTGTTTTTACAACCACGGTTCCATAATCAAAATTGGGCATAGGCATCATTTCTCCTGAAATATTTGATAATCAATTTATATTTCAATCACCAGCCTCAGGGCACACAACGCCATCAGGATAGTCAGCGGACCAAAAAAGAGTGTTTCCAGGCTGACGCCAGAGGCGAAATTTCCCAGGGTATTCAAGACCAGGTAGGCAAAAATGAGCCAGGTGCCGATGTTGATCCAGGTCTTGGAGGATCCTGCCCTGATCTCCCTCATCTTTAACGCTGTGATGCCTATAAACAGCATGGTGACCAGGATGGCGACACTTTCCAGTTGCACCAAATTTGATCCATCCTCAGAGACTCGTCCGCCCCAGATGAAGCTGGATGGCAATAGCTGGAAAAGGATAAGAAAGTGCATGATCAGCATCAGTAAGAACGCGCCAATTAGTATTTGTCCAGCCAGATTCGGGTTGATTAGTTTTTTCATATCTTTGCTCCTAATTTACTTTTGGTGACAATTACCAGGATAAATGCCCCAACTACTTGAGCTGCCAGAGCCGCTAGATATAAAGAAGGTGCAATTGTGGGGAGATGAGTCCCTTCACGGGCTGCAACCAAAGATGAGTCGCTCAGTAGAACCGGTGCCCAGAAATTGATCGCTGCATGCCAGATAATCCCGGCAATCAAGGCGCTCTGATTGGTTTTGTTGTACAGCCAAGTCATGAAAATGCTGTTGGCGATTGTTCCCAACATGTAGATCCCTATGAACCCTAAACCAAGTTTGGTTGTGATGGCCCCAACAACTCCTATCGGATTGAAGAAAGAAGGCAAATGCCAGATTCCCCAGATCGAACCGATTATCAGACTGGCGGTCAATGGGCCATACTTGTTCTGCAATTTGGGCAGGGCATAACCGCGCCAGCCGAATTCCTCACCTACAGGACCATTCCAAGGCATCAAGACAACCATCACCAGGTAAAGGGGAACCAGATTGAGTTCTTCTTTGATCATGATAAAAGGTGGTGCATCACCGCCCATCAGCAGAAAAACCCCGAGGCCGGCGAGGTATAAAACGGCTGGCCCGAAGATGGCAATCGCCCATAATTTTAGATTGGTCCGCCAGCGTCCGAAGGGTCGTACCAAATCGGCAAATCCATCCTTGCCACCGATGATCAGTACCACAATGAAGGCGGCAAAGGACGGGCCCATCGTCATGACTTCCGGTGCTATCCCTGCGTACCAGGGGAACCAGCTAAAAATGAAAGTGAGTACAAAAAAGGTAATGATTTGATTTCGTTTGATAAAAAGTTTCAAAATAATCTCCTAATTTGGTTACATGTAGATGATTTGATTACCCGCCGAAAAAATGGCTCACCATATCTAGGGAATCAATCAATCCGTGTGCCAGGATCAATGGCCATAAATTTCGTCCAACAACCAGGTAGGACACACCGAACACCAATCCAATCAGACCAACTTTGAACATGCCGACTGGACTTTGGTAGGCGTGGATTAATCCAAAAATAACTGCCTGGCTGACGATGGCTAGCACCCAGGCCAGTTTGGTCTGTTTGCCAATCAGATCCATAAGGCGATTCATCAGGTAACCGCGGAACAAGAACTCTTCCAGGAAAGCCGCTGTAATCCAGATATTCACCAGCATGATGATCAAGTTTGGAAGATCACCATTCAGATAGTCGAAACGGCTTAAATCTTGGAATCCTGCGTTAGGGAGGTTGTTGATGATGGGATTGATAACCAACTTTACGGTCCCAAGAACGGCAAGAGAAATACCAAGAGCCTTCACAATAGTTCGGAACCAACTTTTTGGTTTTGTCAAGCCAAAATAGCTCCAACTGGCACCTCTTAATCTGGACCCAAGCCACAGGAAGACCAGACTGAGGATTAAACCCAGATAAGTTATTAGCCCGCCTAACAATACAAGTTCGCCTCCAAGCGATATTCGATCACTGCCGAGGCTATCGCTGAGAATTATCCCTAACCAAAAAGGCAAAAATACCACCCCAATTTCCAGCAATATTGCTAATTTGTTCTTCTCTAACAACTCACCAAGTTTGTCTTTGTTTTGTTCTATCATTTCAGCTATCTCTGTTTTGATAATCATCTCCAGTGTGATTAGTTAAGTGCCTAAAAGACCTTTAATCGTATCGACTAATTTCGCTCCCTTTAATCCCTTGATGACAACAAGATCAGCCCCTTCCTCAATAATTTCTTGACGGTTGTGGTCATCATTCACTAAAACCATACAGAGCAGATCTGTCCATTTGGACTTGATTATTTTGACAACCTCTTTAATATCATTACGGGAAATATCCTGATCCAGAATGATCAGGGTGGGCTTGTTCTGTATGATGACTTTTAACGCAGAAGATACTTCACTGACTACCAGCACATCCACATCCAGATGGGTTGTCAGCAAAGCTTGCAATCCAATCTGCAGCTCTCCTGGGGGATTAACGATCAAGACAACTGTTCTATCGGACATTTCATTTTCCATTTGATTTTTCTAGTGTGTTGGTATCATCCCATTAATCAAACCTAACAACATCAGTCAGAATCTTATATTTAAATAAAATAAAGACCGCTTTTTAGCGATCTTTATTAAAGGAAATGATGTAGATAAGTAAGTAAAAATACTGATTGTTACTGTGGTGTTAGATCTGTGAGTCCCTTCCTCAGCGCGTAGAGGGCGGCCTGGGTCCGATTTGCTAAATGTAATTTACTGAGAATATTACTAACATGTGTGCCGACTGTGCGTTCACTAACCACCAACAAGCTGGCTATATCTTGATTAGAATTACCTTTGGCGACCAGTTTTAAAACCTCAACCTCACGCTCTGTTAATGGCTCGTCAGTGATCTTGCCTTCAATGGGTCGATTCAACTCCTCCACAAGCTTAGAAGCGATACTCGGGTGTAATGACATCCTGCCCTGGCATACATCCTGAATGGCCTGCATCAATTCCTCAGGTGAGGAATCCTTCAAAAGATAACCCAGGGCGCCTGCTTTTATGGCCTGGTAGACGTTTTCATCCTCAGCAAAGCTGGTGATGATCAGGATTCGTGCCTCTGGATTTTCAGCCTTGATTTCTCGCGTGGCTTCGATGCCATTTTTCTCCGGCATTAATAAATCCATCAGGATGATGTCCGGCTTTAAGGAATGGGCCAATTTCACTGCTTGTTCCCCATCCTCTGCTTGGCCAACAACCTCAACTCCCTCTTTAACTTTAAGTAAAGCTTCAAATCCCTGCCGCACCAGCTGGTGATCATCCACGATTAATACTTTAATGGAACCGCTCATCCAAATCTCCTTGTAATTCAACTCCCCTTTTCGATTTCATCAATATCTGTAATCGTAAGCTTAATGCTGGTTCCTTCATTGGGGGCGGATTGAATTAACACAGATCCCCCCAATCGTTCAGTTCGTTCTTGAATGCTCCTTAATCCCATCCCACCTCCGTTGATTTTATTATTGGGATCAAATCCTGCCCCATCATCGATGATTTCCATTTCAACGGATCCATCTTTCTGCCGTACAGTAACGATAATGGAACTTGCCCCAGCATGTTTTAACGAATTATTTAGTGCCTCTTGGGCGATCATGAACAGTTCCACCTCCATCTTCCCGCTTAGAGTAATCGGGTCGTCTGAAATAACCTGGGCATCCACACCAGCCCGCCCTTCCACGGCTTCCAAGCGACTTCTTAAGGCTCGCACCAGGCCTTCCTCCTCCAAAGCTGAGGGACGAAGTTCAAAAACCAATAGGCGCATTTCCTTCAGGGCTTGCAGGCCAATCGTGCCAATTTGCCCGATATATCCTTCGATCTCTTCACTCCCAATTTCCTCCGCCAGATGGCGGGCGGCTTCCGAAAAAAGCGTCAGGCTGTAGAGTGATTGGGTGACCGAATCATGCAATTCTCGCGCCAGTCGTCCTCGTTCATCGGTGACTGCCTTTTCCAATTCCCTTTCCTGGAGGGCAGCTTGGGTTTCTACCAATTCTTCGGTGCGTTCCTTGACCTGGGATTCTAACTCCCTGGCCCGCTTTTCAAGATTATTAACCCGGAGCCGGAACCCGCCATAACCAAGTCCCAATACAAAAATCAGGCCAATCCCCCGGAACCACCAGGTTCCCCAGAAAGGAGGAACAACCGCGACACTCAATGTGGCTCCATCCTCATTCCAGATACCATCATCATTAGATGCAATCATTCGCAGTGTGTAGGTTCCGCCAGGCAGATTTGTATACTTTCCATAACGGCGGTTTCCTATTTCATTCCAATCAGGGTCAAATCCTTCAAGTTTATAGGCATATTGGTTCTTGTCGGGATTCGCAAAGCTTAATGCAGAGAATTCGAACTCGAAATCATTGTCCGGCCACTTTAAAGTCACCTCACTCAAGGCAGTAAGTGATTCTCCTAGACTGAGATCTTTTCGTTCTTGTGTGATTGAGGTCAACACGACGGAAGGAATGGTCTGGTTATCCTGGACCTGGCCTGGGATAAAGGCGTTAAAGCCATTTATACCCCCAAAAAACATCTCTCCATCAACGCTTTTATAACAGGCCGCTCCATTAAACTCATTACTCTGCAGCCCATCCCCTACATCATAATTCCGGATTGCATCGGTTTTTGGATCAAGCCTTGACATGCCTTTTGAAGTACCGACCCAGATATTCCCTTGGTTGTCTTCCAATCCACAATAGATGGTATTGTTTGCCAATCCATCATATTCTCTGTAGTGATAAAAAGATTCGGTTTCCGGGTCATACTTGTCAAGTCCTCCGGTTGTGGCGATCCAAAGGAAACCATCGCTGTCCTGGGAGATTGCCGGAGTAAAACTATTGCTCAAACTGTCCGGGTCATTTGGGTCGCTTTGGTATCTGGTAAAGGTTCCTTGGTCTGGGTCGAACCTGTTCAGCCCCCCCCCAAATGTCCCCAGCCAAATCTTTCCATCGCGGTCTTCCAGAAATGAGAAAATCCAGTTCTCGCTCAGACTGTTAGAGTCGACAGGATCATGGAAATAGTGTTCAGTCCATTCGTTAGCTATGCTGTCAAAGCGAAACAATCCACCCTTGGAACCGATCCAGAAATAACCTTCTGGATTCTCATGTATTGTCCGGATATTATTGTTCGGATTTCCAGGACCATTATCTGGATCGGGTTGAAAATGAGTGAAACTCCCCGTATGGGATTCAAGTCTATCCAATCCATTGGCTGTTCCAACCCAGATCTTCCCTTCACGATCAATATAAATAGCTGAGACAAAGTTATTGCTCAGGCTGCCGGGATCATCTGGGTTGTGGCGGTAATGGTTCCAGCTATTGTTTTCCCGATCAAATCGATCCACGCCTCCATCCAGAGTTCCAATCCAAAGAATGCCGTCAGATTCTTCGGAAAAGGTCCGGACCATGTTGTCACTCAGGCTGTCAGGATCGTTGGCATTGTTTTGGAAATGAGGGAAATTCCGCCACCCATTATTCAGTTTGTTTATTCCTGCACCCAGTGTTCCAAACCAGAGCACACCTTCACGGTCTTCGTAGATGGAAATGATATAGTTATTGCTTAAACTGTACTGGTTGCCAGGATTATGCTGGTAATTAATAAATGTTCCTGTGGCTGGTTCAAAGTAGTAGATACCGCTTCCTTCCGTTCCGACCCAGAACATACCTTCCTGACCCTGGTAAATCGCTGCGGTGGCATCACTGCTCAGGATTTCCGGATCAGCGAAATCCGGATGAAAATGGGTAAATCGATCGTGCTCTGGATCATACTTTTCCAATCCCCCGCCAACTGTTCCAACCCAGAGATTGCCAGATTTGTCTTCAATAATTGCTTTCACAAAATCATGGCTCAGGCTGTGGGGATCGTCGGGGTTATTCCTGTAATTAACCCAGCGATTTTTTTCGCGATCAAACCTGTTTAATCCTGCATCCTCGGTTCCCACCCAGAGCATACCTTCAGTATCTTCATAGATCTCAGTTACAGCGTTGGAGCTTATTGTATTTGGATCAGTTTGGTCGTGGGTGTAATGAATAAAAATTTCATTCTCCTGGTCAAACTCTTCTAGTCCTTTTTGACCGGTGCCGATCCAGACTATACCCTTTCGGTCCTGAAAGATTGCTGTGATCTCATTGTCACTTATACTGAATGGATTTTCAGGGTCGTTTTGATAACGGATGAATTGGTCTTGTTCGCTGTCGTATCGATTGAGGCCTCCTTGCCTGGTGCCAATCCACAGAGTCCCCGAAATATCTTTGAACATGGTCAGGATCCAATTATCGCTCAAACTGGATGGATTGTCCGGGTTGTGTTTATAGACAGTAAATTGATAACCATCATATTTATTCAAGCCATCCTCGGTTGCAAACCACATGAATCCCACGTTGTCCTGGACGATGGAGAATAATGTGCTCTGGGACAAACCCTCTTCCAGGGAAATATTTTTAAAGCGGAGATTTTGGCCTGGATATAAAACCCGGCCTGTATTTGAAATATCGGAAGCCTGGGTCTGTTGTGTGGTAGAAGGTTGGGGGGGGGGAGATTGTACGGATGGTGATGATTTGAGACTGCTGCAGGATGCCATGATTAGTAAAATGACAACCAGAGGTATTTTGCACAAGAAGCCAACAGGAAATTTTATTGTTGTTTGCATAATAGATTTTGATATAACTCCAAGGTAGTGTAACACACGTGCATAGACCATTACACAATCAATCATCTCGATATTGACAATCTTTATCTGGTGGACCTATTACTAAATTCAAAAACATTAATGATGAGGATAACCCAGAGTACCCGATGATAGAAGAACATAGTCCAAAAAAATGACACAAGCGATCTTATGATAGATTGCCTGCGAGGATTAAAAAACTAAATCAATATCTAAAAAAGAGTTTTATAATGGGAAATACTGGCGTCCGTAACATATTGACCTTGTGCTCCATCCAAGGCAGGGTAATCCGCTGAGTCAATAACGCGCTGATGGTCCTCCACCTCCTCCCATTCTGCAGCCAGCACATACTCCTCCGGACGCTCTATTGCCAGTTCTGTGACCATATAATCTTCCTTAAAACCATCAATCGCATTTTTTTATCTAGCGGGGCTATATAATATCAATTCCGAAGGTAAATATCCAGGTTACCAAGTTGGGAATTCTCCCGATTTATTGGCCTTGATCCCTAATCTTCCCCTTTGAGTTGGGTATTTTTCAGATAATAACATTTGTGTCCCGGCGGTTGATTTTCCAGGTGAGCGAAGATCTGATACCCTCGCTTTTCATAAAAACCCAGGGCTTGAAAGTCCGTGGTCTCTAAATAGGCTTGATATACACCCATCGTTATGGATTCCGCTTCGGCCCGGTCCATTAAGGAAGTCCCGATACCGGAGTGTCGATAGGGTTCAGCAACCCAGATAACATCAACATGCAGCCAGCCCCAGGAAATGTCGCCAAATAATCCGGCGATGATCCCCTGGTCCGGTCCATAGGCAAATAGATGGATATCCTTCGATGGGAATTTTCCGCTTTGCTGATCGTTAAAATCCCGAAATTGTTGAGAGACATATTTCTTGTCGTTTTCCGAAGTGTGATCGTGCTGCTGAATGTTTATGTCTTAATCCATGGATGATCTCCTTGTGAATTCCTGCTCTAGAAGTATAACTGCTCTTCATATTGAAGAACAGTTCCATGCAAGAGGGGGCGGTGTTGGATATTAGCTAACAAGGGATTATCCGATCTGCTCTCTTAATCCCGCGATTCCAATCCTCTGATCATTAAGATCTCGACCTGTCTTCCAATAAAATGGGAAAAATCAGTTAGAATAAAACCATCGGTTCACCTCAATAAGGAGATCTCATGTCAAATCAAGACCTGGCCGAGCAAGTCAAAAACGATATTCAAAGCCTGCAATCTTCTTTGCGGGATTTGCAAACTTCGGTGCGGATGACGGATATCCGGGATAGCGTGGAGGATTTGGGGACATCAGTCAAAGGATTGGATCAACGGATCCAATCCCTGCGTGAGCGCGGGTATGCTTTTGAAAAGGACCTGAAAGGGAAAGCGGCAGAGTTTGAAAAAGAATGGGGAAAGATTGCGCCCAAGCTCGAAGCGCAGATTAAAAAAGAAGAGCTGGCTCTGGCTCAATCATTGCGTCCCCTGGAAACACAGATCACAGGATTGGCGGGAACAAGCACGGCGCCGGCAGCCCTGCAGTCACGCGTGAGCATGGTCAAGTCCCAGGTGGAAACCCTGGAAGGCCGCGTTGAGGCAGCAGAAAGCAGCATCCGGGGGGAATACGATCAGTTCAGCAGCGATTTTCATAAACTGGAATACCATTTGGGAAAACTGGAATGGATGTTAACTGAACTGAGCGAAGCGAGCTTTAAGCTGCTGGCCACCGAATCAGGGATCATGGCGGTAAAAGCGGTCTGGGCTAAGGGAAAAAAGCAGACCAAGGAAGATCCGGAGGGAGTACTGTACCTGACCGACCAGCGGATCCTTTTTGAGCAAAAGGAAAAGGTGGCCACCAAGAAAGTGCTCTTTGTGGCTACGGAAAAAAAGCTGGTTCAGGAAACCCTCTGGGATGTCCCTATTGCTCTGGTCGAAGAGGTTAAATCCCGCGATGAGGGCTTTTTAGGAAAAGATGATTATATCGATCTCCAGTTCAAGAGCGGTGCTCCTTATGACCTGGTCCATATGCATATCTGGCATCCCGGTGATGAGTGGGTATCCCTGATCAACCGTGCCAAAGCTGGGGAATTTGACAAGACCCGGGCGATTCCTATCGATCAAGCCGTGATAGAAAAAGTCAAAAACGCACCAAGTAAATGTCCGGATTGCGGCGGGGCAATCAAGCAGGTGGTACTGCGGGGAATGGATAGCGTCACCTGCGAGTATTGTGGAACCGTGATTCGCTTGTAGGTATCTGCTGAGTCACCTGATATCATCTAAATAATTAATCCCCATTTCCTTAAAAAGAAGTGGGGATTTTTTTGTGGACGTTAGTGGACAGATCTCGAACCACTTTATCTATACATTTCTCTTAATTAATAACTGAATTGTATCTTATTTCGACGACCTAACGCAAAGCTCACCTGCTGGGTACAGCCGTGCGCGGCTGTACCCAGTCAGGTGCAGTGATTTGTTGGAGCTTCCGTTTTTTACTCCACTTTGACCTCGATGGATTTCGGTTTTGCCTCCTTAGTCTTTTGAATCTGGAGATTCAGCACGCCATCCTTGAACGAAGCGCTAATTTTAGTTTCATCGACATTGTCAGGCAACGTAAAGCTACGGGTGAAGCTCCCGTAGAATCGCTCGACTCGATGGAACTTTTTCCCTTCCTCTTCTTTTTCCAGTTTTCTCTCTCCCTGAACCGTCAGGACACCATTGTGTACAGCAACTTTGACATCCTCCTTATTGACCCCGGGAATCTCCGCCTTGATCTCGAATGCTTTGTCGGTCTCAGCGATGTCTACCCGAGGAGTCCAGTCGCCTGTTGCGATGACCTCTTGGCTTCCAGCCCGAGGTTGCCCCACCGCTCTCGCGTAGCGGTCGAGCATATCCTCCATTTCTCGCCCCGGACCCCGTCTTACTAGTGCCATTATGCACCTCCTTATTTGCGGGCATTAGTTTACCTCAATGGACAGTCCCGCATTCAGACCACCAGGATTTTGGTTGTTATCTCTGTTGCTCCAACGTTAATTATCTCGCAAATGCGTGATAATCTGCAGGGTGTTATGTGTGATTGTGAAAGATAATGTACTAAGAAGTTATCACGCTTATTGATAGTATAGCATAAGAAAAAATCCACCCATTTTGGGTGGATCATTTTGTGGGCGGTATTGGACTCGAATTGAACCGGCTAATTTAAAATTCTTATGAATTTTATCGTCAAAATATGTCTAGATATTCGTTATCTAACGGAAGAGCTCAACGGCGAGCCCGGCTAGGTGCAGCGGTTATTTACCCCGGTGATATATTTTTCAGGTGTGAAGTTCCCTAGAGGGCAGCTCGTCTCCTGTAGTGAAAAGTTAGAAGGATTAGTACCTACCCTAGTGAGAGTGATGGTGTCAATCCAAAGCTCTGCATCATGATGGTTACCACGAACAGCAGGATAAATCCAATCACCACAGCAATAGTCAGGCGTCGCAAAGAGTGGATCAGCAGGCCTTGCCGGATAATTGCTCCTGCGATAGCGATCTCAAACACTTGAGCAATGAACCAGGCAACCTGGAGCTATATGCCCGCATTACTGATGGAGTAGAGCCCAAGCGTGGATGAGAAACCCATCACCCCACCCAGAAATAGACCAATAACGAAGCCCCTGCGCCAACCCTTTGCCGAAGCTTTCTTAATGATCCATACGAGAAGACCTGCGGTGGCCAGGAGTGCTAAATAACCATAAGGTATTCTGCGAAAAGCTTCCAAATCCGTAAGAAGTAAGGAACCATCTTTGACATAAATCTCTGCAAATATACTGCCATGTAAAAAGAAGTCGACTCCAATCATTGCCGCCCACGCAAGCAGCGAGAGTTGACATACTTCTTCCGAATAATGAATTTCTTATGTTCTCCCTGTATCATGTTTCCTCCATTTCAAAGGCGGTGATACACAATCCGCCTAAACCCCCTTTAACCGTTTTGGCAATTTCAGCTTGAGGAAGTTAATCAGGACGATTGCATTGCCAAGGATTACTGTAGCAATACCCGCAAGTTGGGAAATGCTCCAGGTGATATTTTCGAAAATGGTCGAGAGCATCAAAGCAATAATGGGGAAAAGGATCGTAATATAGGCTACCTGATCAGGGCCAATCCGACCCAGGAGAGTAAGGTAACTGCCAAACGCGACTACTGAGCCGAATATTGCTAGGAAAAGCAGTGACACCACATACTCAAGCGAGGGGTCAAAATCCAACTTCGTTCCCCGAAACAGAGCAAGTACCAACATGAATAAGGCTCCGTACGCCATGCCATATGCATTCGTTTGAACAATTGGAAGCCCATGTCGTTGATTCCGCGCCGAGGTGATATTGCCGAGGGAAGCGAATATGGCGCCAATAAATGCCAATGCCATGCCCAACGCTCTCTCGCTTGAGAAATCAAACGCTGAAAGTTCAGGCCAAAAAACCATTGTTAAACCAAATAATCCCACAGATGCGCCAAGCACTACATGTAAACGAACAGGATTGTGGAGGAAAATAGCACCGAAAATGACGTTCATGATGATGATCATTGAAAAAATTATCGCAACTAATCCGCTGGGCAGGTAACTCTCTGCAAGGTAAACCATGATGTAATTCAATGAGAATAACAGGAGTCCTTGCAGTATCATGAAACCATGGGTGCGTAAGTTAAACCGCAAGGGTAAGCGGCGAACGAAACTGAATATAAAAAGTATCGCTGCCGCCAGCGTAAATCGGTAGGCGATCGAAATCTCCGGTGCCACAATCCCTAGCTGGTACTTAATCGCCAGCCAAGTTGAACCCCAGATTAGTACAGTGACCAGATATAGAAGACCATTATGCATTTTTACACTCGTCCATTGGGAATATTATATCGAGTTATTTAATTAAAATAGAAGACATATCGTGAGTATAAACTCAGATGCAACTCTTCACGGCTTGAGTCGGGGTATCCGTCTCGGTATCACCAAAACGTTCCAGGAGCAGGTCACCCCATCTACGCAGACTTCTTCCCAACCAGACAAGGGCCAGATCAAGGAGTTGCCTTCGTCTGGTTAATTGTTGCTTCGCCTGGGAGACTAACCTGTAATCTGCCGCTTCCCTGAGTAGTTCCTTGTGGCGAGCCCGCATTTGGTATTCCAGATACAACATACCGTACCTCCTTTGCCTTTACAGATTTCTTATAACCTGTTATAATGCGTTTACTGGTTAGATTCTAGCATAGAAACTATAACCCGTCAAGATGCTTTTGGGGGTTACAAATATCTCACAATTGAATGTGGAGCACATACTATGATGAGCGATAACACCCTGGTGAAAGACTGGAAATTTATTACGGAGAAATTACCTCTGAACTTTGCCAATACTATGAATTGGCACGCAAGTGCCCAGCCCACAGAAAAACTCAAGAGCTATAGTGATCTTATTTCGTGGTCCTGGGCAATTGGCCTTCTTGATGAAAAACAGGCGCAGTACTTGTTGAAAGAAGCCGAGAACCATCCGTCGGAGACTTCGGTGGTGTTGGAGAAAGCCATTGAGTTACGGGAGATTATTTACAGGATATTCTCTGCAGTAGCTAACAAAAAGGATCCTGCAAAGTTGGATTTGACACATATTAAAGAAGCGCTTATTGAAGCATTAATACATGCGAAGATTGTGCCGACCTCAAATGGTTTTGAATGGAGTTGGGTTGGTGGCAAGGAGTCATTCGATTGTATGCTCTGGCCAATAGCATACTCTGCGGTAGATATACTCACCTCCAAAGACAATGATAGAGTGGGACAGTGCGTCGATGATCGAGGGTGTGGCTGGTTGTTCTTTGACACAAGCCGAAACCACAGTCGCCGGTGGTGTATGATGGAGGAATGTGGTAACCGAGCCAAGGCTCACCGCCACTATCAAAAGCAATCGAAAAACAAGATAGGTTGAATCCGTTCTCATATTTTTTTGGGTATTGGACACGAATCAGAATCAATTGAAATTCATTCATATGAGTCATTATCAATCCCTAACCGCTCATATTTTCCCCCTGGTTTCGAACCATTAAGAAACAAGAACCACTCTTGTGTCATCAAGAGCAGTTCGTGTATTGATTGTGGACGTTAGTGGACAGATCACGAACCGTTTTTATATGAAATTCTTCTGAATTATACCCGTATATTATATCTATTACTATCTCTGCTAACGGTTTACTTGAGCATGCGCCGGGAAACACCTAAAACTTCGAAAAAAGTGAAAACCGTTCCTAAAAAAGTAAATCTTTTGAGCGGCACTATTTTAAGCGTCTGCTCCACGCCATGGTTGGGCTTTATAATGTGTCTATCTGATTTAACCCATAACCTCTTCCCACTTATTCCGCAAAACCCCATCCGGATCATTTTCCACGCGCGGATTTACATTAAAAACCATTTTGGGTTTATCTTTCTTATTATACTGTGGCCATACCGGAAGATCAGAGTGGTTAGGATCACCATTGCGAGCAA
>JBARSF010000056.1:0-34391 GCA_049644605.1 Anaerolineales bacterium
TTAAAGCGGTACGCGAGCTGGGTTCAGACCGTCGTGAGACAGGTCGGTCTCTATCCGCTGTGGGCGTAAGGAATTTGAGAGGAGCTGCTCCTAGTACGAGAGGACCGGAGTGGACAGACCTCTGGTGTGCCAGTTGTTCCGCCAGGAGCATAGCTGGGTAGCTACGTCTGGCAAAGATAACCGCTGAAAGCATCTAAGCGGGAAACTTGCCTCAAGATTAGATTCCTCATCCCGTTAAGGGAGTAAGACCGCAAGAAGACTACTTGCTTGATAGGCGGCATGTGTAAGCACAGCAATGTGTTCAGCTAAGCCGTACTAATGGTCGAGGGCTTATACAGTGGTGCGGAGAACTCGGTATTTATTCAGATAATTTCTATTCAATAAAGTAAGGTTTTAACATGTGAATTATGTTCTTGGTGATTGTAGCGGCAAGGGTACACCTGGTCCCATCCCGAACCCAGTAGTTAAGCTTGCCAGCGCCGATGGTACTTGAGGGGAGGCCCTCTGGGAGAGTTGGTCATTGCCAAGAACATTTTCTTTTAACATCAAAGGATGATATCCCTTTAAGGGACTTCGTCCTTTTTCTTTAATATTTGTTCCCTCATCCAAGTAATCTAAAAATTTCAATCTGGATTACAATAATGAAGCGATGAAAATCAAGAATGATTTTGACAGGTTATCTATCCATCTGATCTTTCGTTTTATAGTTGTTGTCCTGCTGACAGCTGTTCTTGTTGGGCTTCCAGCAATTTGGCTGCTTCAAAACCAATTAAAGCATCAGGCCTGGTCTCAAGTCGAACAGGGACAACGCACTACTGTCTCGCTGTACGAAAAAAAGTACCTGGAACTTAAAAATATCGCTATATTAACAGCTCAACGTCCCACCTTGCAGGTATTGCTTGAAGGAGAAGATCTTGCGTCACTGGATGAATACCTGATTACTTTACAAACCGGAGCCAATGTTGATCTGATTAATATCTGTCGCGCTCAAACGACAATCGCTGGGACTGAATTGACTATCCCTGCCTGCAGCGATAGATCTATTGATGGGTACTACCTTGATGAGAAAAACAATCCGGGGAATCTTTGGATGATCACACGGACACCGATTGTTTTCAGCACCTCACAAGGAGAAGTTATTATCGGGATTATCTTGGATAATGGCTTTGCCGCTGATATGCGTGATCAAACTGGTCTTGAGCAAGCGTTGTTTTTCCAGGATCAAACCATGAGCTCAAGTTTTCAATCAAACACAAAGTTATTAAGCAATCTGGGGGATTGTATCAATGAAGAGGGGAATAAGATATCAGATTTGCCATGTAATTTGGACGATGTTCCATATTACATTGCTTCCATTCCATTGGATGAAAATGGGTTGAATGGGGTAGTGGCTCTGGATATATCTGAGATTTCAAAAGCTGAACAACGTGTGGTTTTGTGGATGTCAGCGGCCATGGTAGGGGTTGCAGGGGCTGGAACAGCGCTGGGAATATTGATGGCTCGGCGAATCAGCCAGCCATTAGTAAAATTATCCAATACCGCGGCCTCCTTCAGCCGAGGTGACTTGAAAACACCCGTTGAAACAGAATCCAAGGTTCGGGAAATTACCCTGGTTGCCAGGGCGCTGGACAACGCCCGGATCGATCTTTTTGCCACTCTGACATCCTTGGAAAATGAGCGCGATTGGAGTGGAAATTTATTAGCATCCATTGTCGAGGGAATTGTCACCTTGGACACCGATCACCGGATTACTTTCTTCAGTCATGGTGCTGAACGCCTAACCGGGTGGGTAAATGAAGAGGTTTTAGGCCTTCCTATTAATAAGGTTTTCCAACTAGCGAACTCGGAACAGAAATTTAGTAGTCTCCTCTTATCTGACCCAGGCGGATATCAAAAAGCTGATGTGTTGTTATCTGATAAACGAATTGTTTCTTTTTCCATTACCAGCGCTCAATTGACTCGGTCTGGTGAAAAAGAATCCGAGCTTGCATTGGTATTTCGAGATATCAGTGAGGAAGAAGCTGTCCATCGTTTACTGGGTTACTTTATAGCCAATTTCGCTCATGAGTTAAGAACACCACTTACAGCCCTGGAAGCATCAATAGAATTACTTCTTGATCAGGATGGCGATCTCAACCCTGATGAAAGGCTTGAGTTGTATAACTCTCTTCATCTGGGAATAATAGGACTGCATACCCTGGTAGATAATCTCTTAGAGAGTGCTAATATAGAAGCCCGCCGGTTTCGCATCTCTCCCCGCAGTGCTGATATAGGTATGATTCTTGCCGAAGCAGTTCAAACTATGCAGCCTTTACTTGTCAAGTATGAACAGAGATTAACAGCAGAACTTCCTGTTGACCTCCCTGGTGTGGAGGCTGATCCACGCCGTATAGTACAGGTTTTGGTCAACCTGATCTCGAATGCCAGCCGGTATGGACCCCCAGCAGAAGAGATTATTTTAAAGATTACAACTACCCCTCCCTACGTCCGCCTGGCAGTTATCGATCGGGGACCAGGAATCCCTCCAGAACACCGCGCCAATATATTCCGCCGCTTCAAATACCCGCATGCCGATGATGCGATTTCAAAAGCAGGCGCTGGTTTGGGATTGTCTGTTGTTAAGGCAATTGTTCTTGCTCATGGTGGAGAAGTCGGAGTGCAAGATCGACCGGGTGGAGGTTCTATTTTCTGGTTTACCCTTCCCATCGCCACGGAGACGCCATGAAAATACTTGTCGTTGATGATGATCGGGTATTGGCAGATGTGATTACTTTTACTCTCCACCGAGAAGGTTTTGTTGTCATCCAAGCCCATGACGGTGCGGCTGGCCTTGAGAGCTGGGCTGATGAGCAACCCGATCTGATTATCCTGGATGTCAACATGCCGAAGATAAGTGGATTCGAGGTCTGCCGACGTATCCGAGCCCAGGCTGATACCCCCATTCTCATGCTGACAGTTCGTGGAGAGGAAGATGATATTGTCGGTGGATTGGATCTTGGTGCAGATGATTATATTGTCAAACCATTCAGTCCCCGGCAGCTGGTCGCCCGCGTAAAGGCCATACTGCGGCGGGCAGGTGGACAACCAATCCCTTCGGAGCTTCAGGTCGGAAAACTGAAATTGATCACGGGTAATCGAGAACTCATAATTGGAACAGAAAAGAAGCCGATTTCCCTGACTCCATTAGAGAACCGGCTTCTAGAATGCCTGATGGTCAATGCCGGACAGGTGTTGACCTTTGATATAATTATTGACCACGTCTGGGGTCCTGCTGCTGCTGATCGCGATATGCTCCGCCAAGTTGTGCGTCGCTTGCGGTCGAAGATTGAGCCAGAACCCTCGGAACCAATTTATATCCAAACTGTGCCGGGGCTGGGTTATGGAATGTTAGGAAAATGAATAAGGTTTGAGAAGGTATCAGGGGGAGAATATTGTCATGGTTTTATCAGGGGGCTATCACAGGTTTTGTCATTCAAATTCGATATATTTAAATTACCAGATCTAAGGAATCAAGAATTCCAGTTTTTTCTGTTTGGAGGTAGAAAATGCATGCTACACCTACACAATATAACGGAAAAACTTTCCAATCCTCACTTGAGCGGCAATTTATCGTCGATTATCTCACGGAAAAAGGTTACAGGCTGGCGGAACTGCAAACTCTACCCAATAAACTAGTTAAAGAACTGATGACAGCGGCATGTATATACGCCTCTCTCAGGTTGGCTGAAATTGAATCCCGTTCTAAGTTCATACGCAAACTCCATTTTGAAGATTAGGAACATTAAAACTATCCCATTCTTGCACCTGGATTTTATCAAAATCGATCACCAGCTGATGAGACAGCTTCCACCAGAGGTTGCTTACCGCTATCAAGCACTGCCGATCGCTACCGATGGCAGGCAGATCACGATTGCCATATTCCAATGGATGATTTGACCGCAGCGGCTGCTATTTTCCGAAGCCCTCACAGGTGCTATGACGGGTTTGTTCTATCGTGAATTTGATACTATAAATTTGCGCTCGGACTGTCGTGATTTTATAGTTGCTTAACGTTGACTTGCTTCAGCGTTGTGGGTGTGCTTTCCACAACGCTAATAACAATCAATCTAACTACCTGGGTGGTCAAATTGTATATTGGCGCTCTTGTTATATCACTTGGACTTAATATTCTCCTTAATCGCAGAAAAAATTTGCCATTCTCTTGGTGATGGATAGCTGGATTGGGTTGGTTGGAAGTCTTTAATAAAGGTATCAGTGGGGGTAGTTACAGCCCAGTAGTACCTTCTGAAGAGGGCTGATCTGGTGTTCGTGGCCGAAATGTAGTCGGAATTACTTCTCTTTCCGAAGGCATCACAAGTATCGTTGGGGTAAGTATCTATCTGATCAGCGATATATCCTTGAAAAGCCCGTTTTGGGAATAGGGGCTGTACTCTCTGGTCCCCTTTCTGCGTATTTAGTCAGTCGACTCCCAGCTGGACGATTAACCTACATCATTGGAGGGTTAACTACAGTGCTGGGAGGGCATCCACTCGTCCGGCTCCTAATTTTAAAAAAACTCCCGGAGCATCTGCGTTAAAAGGGATCAGCTAGACTCAGGCTGCTTCTTCCTCCAGGCTATAATCCATCTGAGCCATTTGTTCGTACAGCGACCAGCGGTTGTTGACCTCTTTCTGGGCTTCTTTCATCAGCATTTCAACTCGTTACTCATTGCTATTCAGCAATATTTCTCAATAGCCCGTGTCCGATTTCCTCTATTTAAGCAACAAACAGGTCTTATCTTTAGAAGATACAACACGGCACTTGGAAATACTTCTTAGATATAAGATCTACAATCACCCCGATCTTGATGACCAACGGAAATTTCGGCACCTGAAAGAAAGCTCCCGCTGAATTCATAACCTGCTGCATCGATGGAGTAATAACGGTTAAGATTTAGAGAGTATTGGTATTCTAAACAAGTATCGTTTCTGCTTCCGTCACACGCTCGATCTCAGCCGCAAAGGTCTCTAGACTGGCCGTCTGAAATGCACTCTGGTTACCCGCAGGGCGACCAAGCACAACCCGTGTAGCGCCCTCATCAAGGACTGCATTAATAATTTCCTCCTGCACTTTGCCTCTACGGGTAATTGTACGGACTTCCACACCTTGCTCTGTGGCTCTTTCTTTGGCCATCAGTAGGAAAAACCGCCCCATTTGGTCCAATTCGGTTTCGATGTTCACAACGATTGGTGCCGCAGTTTTATCAAGGAAACGGAGATCGATGATATAGAGAAAAACGATCTCATCACCGTGTTCTTTTGCCAGAGCAATTGCGGCTTGCTGAGTGCGATAACTGGCTTCCCCCCCGCGGGTAGCACATAAAATCAGCCCCATCCAAACACCTCCATCCCATTAATACCGTAAAAGCAAATAAATTGTAGCGATGATCAATGTGAGCACAGTCACCGGGACACCATCCCGGACGAAGCGGGAAAACGATAACCGGATTCCTGCCTGGGCAAGTAAACCGACTGCTACTATATTGGGAGCAGAACCTAGGTAGGTAGCATTCCCCCCAAAATCGGCACCCAAGATCAAAGCCCAATAGATGATCCGACTTTCGGTTCCGCCTGGAATATTGGCGGTTAGGTAATCTGCTACCGGGAGTGCAGCTATAGTGAACGGGATATTCGCCACAATCCCTGAGGCAATCCCAGCCACCCAGGTGATTAGCACTGCCCCCCTATCAAGGCTATCCCCCGCAAGGGTGATGACCTGAGAAGCCAGCCATTTTATCGCTCCAGTAGCTTCCATCCCGCCAACCACGATAAACAAGCCGATGAAGAAAAGCAGGGTGGTCCAATTCACTTCCCGGAGCATGCGGTGCATATCGGGTTTTACCCAGACGATCAAAAAGGCTGCGCCACTGAGGGCTACCACACCTGGGGGCATTTGGTCAAATATATCGGCGACGAAAAACCCGACAAACGTTAATAGGGCAACCACCAGTACCTTACGAAGGGTTACATAATCTCCGATCTGGGCTTCGGAAACCAATTGATCTGTAAGTGTCTTGGAAACTTTGCGTTTCGCGTCGCCATAATCCTTGCGGTATTGAAACCAATGAACCACAAGAAGTGCTATCATGCAGATTATCGCAACTGGGGCCATATTGACCAGGTAATCACTGAAACTTATCCCAATATGGGATCCCACTATTGTGCTGGGTGGATCACCGATCAGGGTAGCCGCACCGCCGATATTGGAAGCCAATACCTCTGGGATCACAATAATCATTGGATTCAGCCCGATTGCGGAAGCTATCTGAATGGACAAGGGGACGAGCATCAGGATGGCGGTGACATCGTTCAAAAATGCGGAAGTAATCCCGGTCAATAAGATCAGTGACACCCCGATGACCCAGGCGTTCCCCTTTGCCACTGAGTAAAGACGAAAAGCCAGCCATTTAAAAACATTGGTTTCGTCCAGGATGGACATAAATATCATCATTCCCATGATGAGAAAGATGACATTCCAATCTACCACCATCATGGCATCATCAAAGGTGAGCAACTTCAAAGCAGGATTATAGTGTCCCCCAATATAGGTGACCAATAATACAGCTACAGCACCTAATAAAGCTGCGGTGGTCTCGTGCAGTAGTTGAAATGAAATTGTGAGAAAAACAAGGATGAAGATGCTAGCCGAAATTAGAACAGCAATGCCATCCATCATACTCGGAGTCGCTGTTGAGACCAGAGGGGCAGAGAGAATTATTATTGAATTAACCACTTCCACCTGACCAGATCATTTCGGTTTCATGTTGTTATAATCATTATAGTTATGGGTGATTCCGCCCTGATGATTTTATTTGCTACACTGCCTAAGCGCCATTGATGAGAGCCAGTTTCACCATGGGTGCCGATGATAATCAAATCACACGCATTTTCTTGTGCAATCTCTAAAGTCCGCCGGGCAGGAGGACCTCGTTCGTTGATGGTCTCCACTTCTAATCCTTCAGCACGAATCCTCTCAGCAACCTTCTCCAAATAATCTTGGGCCATAAGCTCAACTTGCTTAAAAACTTGATTGATAACTTTCGGGCTAGCCATTAACGATTGCCGCAAGGGAGCGATAACACGCAACAGAACAATGACTCCTCCGTGGAGCCGGGCTTCTGTGATGACCATGGGCAATACTTTTTCTGCAGTTTCAGAACCATCTAACGGTACAAGAATTCGCTTGAACATTGTTACTCTATTCTTCCCTTTATCACAAAAAATGAAACTTTATGATGCCTAATTTGAGACAGTTTTTTTGGTAGATTATCTACTAGTGAGAAAAGCCGATTATTACGATCAACAAGACCAAACGGAGGTAGTGATTCCATTGTTTGCTTATCAATATCGTATCATGACTTTGTGCTTCAGGCCAAAGAAATTAGTAAAAGTTCGATACGATTTATTAACTTCAATTCATCTACATGACGAATTTCAACTAGCGCCTCGTAAACTCGCTTTATCAGAAATTGATGATCAAAAGACTGGTCTCCTTTTGTGAAGCATCCGCATTCTGCGAAGGGCACCTGCCGCCGGTTTTGCCTTTTGATGGTATTTCTATCAGGTCCAATACCAGCACAGAGTGGCCACTTCAACCCGAATTGGTTAACAAAAAAAGCTCCCGGAGTTTTTCAAAACTCCGGGAGCATCTGTGTTAAAAGGGATCAGCTAGACTCAGGCTGCTTCTTCCTCCAGGCTATAATCCATCTGAGCCATTTGTTCGTACAGCGACCAGCGGTTGTTGACCTCTTTCTGGGCTTCTTTCATCAGCATTTCCGCCCGCTCTTCGTTGCTCTTCAGCAGAGAACGGTAGCGGAGCTCGTTGTATGCATATTCTCTCAGAGGTATGCTGGGTTTTTTAGAGTCCAACTGCAGGGGGTTTTTCCCTTCATCTGCCCGATCCGGATTATAACGATACAGCGGCCAGATGCCTGACTTTACCGCCAGGTCCTGTTGATCCAAACCCTTGGCCATATCAATGCCGTGTTCAATACAGGGGCTGTAAGCCAGGATCAGGGATGGTCCATCAAAAGCCTCCGCCTCAAGGAATGCTTTCAGCGTTTGAGTATCGCTGGATCCCATGGCAACCTGGGCAACATACACATAACCATAGTTCATTGCCATCATGCCCAGGTCTTTGCGGGGAATGCCTTTGCCGCTTTCAGCGAAGCGAGCCACAGCACCTAACGGGGTGGCTTTGGATGACTGACCACCGGTGTTGGAATACACCTGAGTATCTAGGACCAGCACGTTAACATTGCGTCCTGATGCCAGCACATGATCCAATCCGCCGTAGCCGATATCATAAGCCCAACCATCACCGCCGACAATCCAGACGTCCTTACGGATCAATTTGTCAGCGATGCTGATAAGATCTTTGGCTTTGCGTCCATTTTCCTTAGCTAATTTTTCTCTTAAGGTATCGATGCGCTCCCGCTGTTCGGTGATGCCGGATTCGTCAGATTGATCAGCGTTTAAAATTGCCTCCACCAGATCATTGCCAACTACCTTCTTAAACTGCGGCAGCAGTTCGGTCGCGTATTCTTTATGCTTATCAAGTGTCAGGCGCATGCCCAGGCCAAATTCGGCGTTGTCTTCAAAGAGCGAATTGGACCAGGCGGGTCCCCGGCCGTCTGCGTTCACTGTATAAGGTGTGGTGGGCAGGTTGCCGCCATAAATCGAGGAACATCCTGTAGCATTGGCGATTAAGCTTCGGTCGCCATAGAGCTGGCTGAGCAGTTTTACGTAGGGGGTTTCACCACATCCAGCACAAGCACCGGAGAACTCAAACAGGGGTTCCAGGAATTGGGAATCCTTAGGCCGTGTGAGTTTGAGTTTAGTGCGGTCCGGGTTAGGGATGGAGAGGAAGAAGTCCCAGTTCTCGGTTTCTGTCTCCCGGAGCGGGGGCTGGTCGACCATTTGAAGAGCGGGGTTTTCCACGTCAGTTTTTGGACAAACTTCCACGCAGAGGGTGCAGCCAGTGCAGTCCTCCGGCGCAACCTGAAGGGTGTACTTCATTCCTTTAAATTCCCTGCCAGTTGCATCAATCGATTTGAAGGTTTCTGGCGCTTTATCCAGTAACTTAGCATCATAAATTTTAGGGCGGATTACTGCGTGGGGACAAACAAACGCGCATTTATTGCATTGAATACAGGTATCAGGATTCCACGCTGGAATATCGAGGGAAATATTACGTTTCTCGTATTGAGTTGTTCCGGTGGGGAAGGATCCATCCACCGGGAAAGCACTCACGGGAAGATCGTTGCCATCGCCGGCGAGGATGGTGCCTATCACGTCCCGCACAAATTCCGGGGAATCGACAGGAACAGGAGGCCTCATTTTCAGACTGCTGTCAGCTTTGGCAGGCATTTCAACTTTATACATATTTTCCAGTGCCAGATCCACAGCAGCATTGTTCATTTTTACAACGTCTTCGCCTTTTTTCCCGTAGCTCTTTTGGATCATGGCTTTGATCTCTTTAATAGCCCGGTCCTTGGGCAGAACACCGCTAATAGCAAAGAAACAGGTCTGCATTACTGTGTTAATTCTGGTGCCCAGGCCGACCTCTTCTGCTACTTTGTAGGCATCAATGATATAAAAATCGGTTTCTTTATCAAGCAGGGATTCTTGCACACTCAGCGGTAGATTTTCCCAGATCTCATCAGGTCCATACATGCTGTTCAGCAGGAAAGTTCCTCCCGGTTTAACGTACTTCAGCATATCTATTTGTTCCAGGAAGCTGAACTGGTGGCAAGCCACAAAATCAGCCTGGTTTACCTCGATAATGTAGGGTGCCTTGATAGGATTGGGACCGAACCGCAGGTGCGAGATGGTTTTTGCTCCAGCTTTCTTTGAGTCGTACACAAAATAACCCTGGGCATAATTTTCCGTTTGGTCTCCGATGATTTTGATGGAGTTTTTGTTACCGCTCACGGTGCCATCTGAACCCAACCCAAAGAATACACTGCGGATGATCTCATCACCTTCAATCAAGTAGCAGGGATCGTAATCCAGGCTGGTGTGGGTGACATCATCATTAATGCCGATGGTGAAGTGATTTTTGGGGTCTTTTTTCTTCATTTCATCAAAAACGCCCTTCACCATCCCGGGAGTAAATTCCTTGGAAGAAAGTCCGTATCGACCGCCAATAATTTTAGGAGCTTCCTCGAACGGGGCGATTCCTTCATCCAACCCCTCCATTACCGCTGCTGCGATATCCTGATAAAGAGGTTCGCCGGCAGCGCCGGGTTCTTTGGTGCGATCCAGGGCTGCAATGACCTTGGTTGAAGCGGGTAAAGCAGCCAGCAGGTGTTTCACCGAGAATGGCCTATAGAGCCGGACCCGGACTACACCAACTTTCTCTCCTTCATTTTTAACCAGGTATTCCGCTGTTTCACTGGCAGCTTCTCCACCAGAACCGATGATGATGATTACGCGTTCCGCGTCTTTGGCGCCATAGTAATCAAACAGGTTGTATTCTCTACCGGTGAGTTTTTTGAATTGATCCATTACACCCTGAACGATCTCGGGTGCTTTGTCGTAATAAGGGTTCACGGTTTCCCGAGCCTGGAAGAAGACATCCGGGTTCTGCGCTGTTCCACGCAGAACAGGCTTATCAGGGTTCATTGCCCGGCTGCGGTGAGCCAGGACCATATCCTCGGTAATCAATTCTCCAAGGACTTCATCGGATAACATCTCTACTTTGTTAATCTCGTGGGAGATGCGGAATCCTTCAAAAAAGTGCAGGAAAGGGATCCGGGATTCCAGGCTGGCCGCCTGAGATATGGCGGCAAAATCGTGCGCTTCCTGAACAGAACCTGAGCCCAGTAAACCAAACCCTGTTGCCCGGGCTGCCATCACGTCGGAGTGATCACCGAAAATTGAAAGTGCCTGGGCTGCCAGGGAGCGGGCAGCGATGTGAAATACAGTGGGTGTTAATTCGCCCGCGATTTTATACATGTTGGGAAGCATCAATAACAACCCTTGTGAAGCAGTGAACGTGGTTGTTAATGCGCCAGCCTGAAGCGCGCCGTGGACTGCTCCAGCTGCGCCGCCTTCCGCCTGCATTTCCATTACATCTGGAACAGTACCCCAGATGTTAGTTTTTCCTGCAGCCGACCAGGCATCTGCGTGTTCACCCATCGGGGAAGAAGGTGTGATGGGGTAGATTGCGATAACTTCATTGATCTTATGAGCAACAGCAGCAACGGCCTCATTGCCGTCAATCATTTGGATATTTTTAGACATATACTTAACTCCAGTTAAATAGGATAGTAAAAGTGTTTAATCAAGGGTAAATTGTGTCTTAACCCAGTCACCAATTATAATCGATTTTGATAGGTAACTTGGGTAATAATCCAAAAGATGTTATTTATTTATCCCCCTGGATATGACATTCTCCCCATATTTTCCTCTTAATTCCTTTAAAGCCTCCTCAAGTTGAAGATCTTTTTTAACTTCCGTATCCCAGAGACCCAGCTGCTGGGCTTCCGTGTCAAGTTTACTGACGCCGACCCCAATCAGGCGAGCCATTTGACCTTCCTCCCAAACCTGGCCCAAAAGCTTCTTGGCTATTTGTTGAATGGTTTTGGAGTCATTAGTGGGCTTTGATAAAGTGCTCTGGCGGGTAAGGGTGGTGAAATCGGACCAGCGTAGTTTGATCTGGATTGTTTTACCGCGTAGATTTTTTTTCTTCAATCGGGTTGAAACTTTATCTGCCAGTTTATTAAGAGATTTCTCCACATCACTTTTTCGCCCGATATCTTCTCGGAAGGTTCTTTCGTTGCTAACGGATTTTATACCCCGCTGGGTAACGATTCCACGCTTATCTATCCCTTTTGCGCGCCGGGATAGATCATAGCCATGTTTTCCAAATGCCTTTGATAATTCAACTACAGGATAAGACGCTAAATCTCCGATAGTATGGATGTTTATCTTTTCCAGCCGTCCCCTGGTTTTTGGACCAACCCCCCATAACATATCCACAGGTAAAGGCGCCAGGAAACTGCGCTCTTCCCCCGCCGGTACCACGATGATGGCATTGGGAGGACGATCGCCCCCGGCTGCAATTTTACCTACACCGGTAGCAATTTTAGCAACCAATTTATTGCTGGCGATCCCGATAGAATTGGGGAGTTTTAGCTCCTCAAGAATGGCGCGCTGGAGCTGCAGTCCAACAGTTCTGGGGGCTCCTAAATCAGTGATATCAATAAATGCTTCATCGATTGAAATCTGTTCTACCTGATCCGTTAATCTACCCAGACGTTCCATCACCATCTTGGAATACTTACCATAATCATGGTGGTTCCGAGAGACAAAGATCAGATGGGGGCAGTGTAAAAGAGCCTGCCCGGATGGCATAGCTGACCGAACACCCATTTTACGGGCAGGATAGGAGCAAGATGTGACCACTCCCCGTCCGCCTGGTGATCCGCCAACAGCGAAAGCTTTTCCGCGTAATCCAGGATCCTTGATTTCTTCCACAGCACAGAAGAAAGCATCCAGATCAAGGTGCAGAATTACGCGGGGAGAATCCATAAATGGTTTTTATTTCTCGGCAGTATATGGTTTTCGTAGATGAACCGGCTCAGTTTTACCACGGACTTGCAGGTTGATGATCTCAACAAAAACAGAAAAACCCATTGCAAAATAGATATAACCTTTGGGAATGTGAAATCCTAATCCGTCTGCTACCAGGGAGAAACCAATTAGAAGCAGGAAACTCAGGGCGAGGATTTTTAAGGTTGGCCGGTCATTAACAAAATTACTGATCGGAGCAGAGGCAAACAGCATGATTCCCACCGCAATCACCACGGCAGCTATCATAATCCCGATCTCATTAACCATACCAATGGCTGTGATGACTGAATCCAGTGAAAAGATGATATCCAGCATCATGATTTGAACAATGACCCCAGAAAAAGAGACGGCAACCTTTTGAGAGGCATAGCCTTCTTCACCCTCCAATCGTTCGTGAATTTCAAAGGTGCTTTTCCCTAATAGAAATAAACCTCCTCCGATCAGGATCAGATCCCGTCCGGAAATATCATGGGAGAACACAGTAAAAAGTGGCGAGGTCAACCTGGTAAGCCAGGTTAACGAGAATAAAAGCAGAATGCGGGTGACCATTGCCATGATCAAGCCAACCTGGCGTCCGAGATTTTGCTGGTTTTTTGGAAGTTTACCGGCGATAATAGAAATGAAAATTATATTATCGATACCCAGGACTATTTCCAGGGCGGTAAGTGTGAGCAGTGCAATCCAGATTTCAGGAGATGAGATCCATTCCATTGTTTATTCCTTTTCTAGTTTAATTTTGAGGTGGTCTGTCAAATATAACTAATCCTCATAAATTGTGTATTGGTCATTACGTAAATTAACACCAGAGGTTTCACAGAAGGGCATTGGCAAATAATTCCAGAGGATGGACTGCCTCCCGGTCAGTAGTGTGTTTTATCTGCTCTCTGCAGGACGTTCCTGAGGCACAGAGGATTACCTCGGGATCTGCTTCCCGGATTTTTGGAGCAAGACCCAGTTCCGTGATTTCCAATGAGAACTGGTAATGTTCTTTTTCATACCCAAATGCACCTGCCATTCCGCAGCACCCAGCATCAATTTCCTCAACCGTGCAGTTTGGGATAAACTTTAATAATTTCAGTGTACATTCAGTGCCAAAAGCGGCTTTGCCCTGGCAGTGACCATGAAATAGAACCCGGCGTGGCTGGTCATTAAAGCGCAGAGAAATTGACCCTGATTCAAGTTCCTGGACTAAATATTGTTCCGCCAGGAAGGTTGATCTGGCAACTAAGTCTGATTCTGGTCCGGGTACGAGATCCCGGTATTCTTTCCTCAGCATAACCATCACACTGGGTTCACACCCGATGATGGGGACTCCCTGTTCAGCGTAGGGAATTAAAACTTCCAAGTTTCGCTCAGCAAGCTGGCGGGCTTTCTCCAGTAAACCTTTGGAATAGGCGGGTCTTCCCGAGTCAACTTTCTCATTCAGCACAATAAGATCCAGACCAGTAGAATTGAATATTTTTACGGCGGCCTGGCCAATGTGAGGGTAATTATATTCCAGGTAGGTGTCATGGAAGAACACCACCGGCGATTTTTTTCCTGCTGGTTCTGGTTGGGGCACCTTTTTATACCAGGAAGTAAATGTCTGTTGAGCAAATGGCGGCATTTGCCTATCAGGGTGTATACCAACCAATGAAAGGATTTTCCGGAGTGGGGATTTAAGAATAGGATTAACCAGGGTAGCGAAGGGTTGGATGAGTTTGCTGATCTCGGCAATGTTGGCAAAGATCTGGTTCCTGAAAGGAATCCCGTGAATCTGGTAATACTGGTACAGGAACTCTGCTTTTAACTTGCTCATGTCCACAGCTGAAGGGCATTCGTTCATACAAGCTTGACACGAAAGACAGAGATCCAGAACTTCATACAGATCAGCGGAAGTCATCCCGTTTGAGCCCAATTTTCCTGTCATGGCAGCCCGGAGGATATTGGCCCGGCCGCGGGTGCTGTGTTTTTCGTTCCGGGAAGCCTGGAAGGAGGGACACATCACACCACCCTCAAGCTGCCGGCAAACGCCAGCCCCGTTGCACATTTCTACTGCTCTGTCAAAACCCAGCTCTTCTTGAAAACTCAACAGGGTTTTCCCTGGCTTATGATCAGCCTGATAGTCTAGCCCGATGCGCAGGAGATGGCTGCTGTCCATCGCAGGCGGATCGATGATTTTACCCGGGTTAAACAGATATTCAGGATCAAAGGCTTCTTTAACCTGCCGGAAAGCCTGGGTGAGTTCTGATCCATACAGCTGCTTCATAAATTCGCCCCGGGCAATACCTTCCCCATGTTCGCCGCTGGTTGTACCTCCGAACTGGAGGGCCAATTCCAGGGATTTCTCCGCTAGCATTCGCATTTGCTTCAGACCGGTTTCATTCTTTAGATTAATTTGAGGACGAATATGCAGACAGCCGGCACTGGCATGGCCATAAAAAGCAATCGATCCTACACCAATTTCCTGGGCAAAGCGTTTAATCTCCAGGGTATAGGAAGCCAGGTGTTCAACGGGTACGGCAGTATCTTCAATAAAGGCAGTGGGTTTGGCGTCACCGGGGGCGCTTTGCAGAATTCCCAGACCAACTTTACGCGCTTTCCAGATTTGATCTTGCTCTTTTTCATCTGGCAAAGCAATCGTTATACCAAACCCCGATAAAATTTCCTCTTTCCCGGATAGCTGGCGAAGGTCTTCCCCTTGATATTCAACAGCTAAGACAGCTTCAGGATCTCCCTGAATAGCTGTCAGGAGTGAACGATAGGCAGGATTTGCCCGGGCAAGTTGTATCAACATCCGGTCGATTAATTCAACTGCGCTGGGGTTTGTTTCCAGAATAGCTGGAACTGATTCCAGGGCTGCTTTTAAACCTGGGAAATGAACCAGGTATAGGGTTGTATTTTCAGGTTGGCGGACCAGATTAAGTTTGGCGGAGGCGATAATCCCCAAGGTTCCTTCTGAACCGGTTAAGAGTACGGCAGGATTGATTTTTTTCTGCCGGGCGAGAATGTTTAAGTTATACCCCGCGACGTTTCTGAAGGTCTGGGGGTATTTGGTTTTGATTGTCTCCTGGTATTGATTCAGGATTAAGGGAATTGACCTGAAAATATCTCCTTCCCGGGAGTTCTTTTTTTGTTTGGATAGTAATTCTTGATCAGCAACCGGTCCAAGTGTAACCAACGAGGCATCTGACAACACAGCCTCAATTTCGAGTAAGTGGTCGTGAGCCATTCCATAAAGGATAGAATGAGCGCCTGTGGCATTATTCCCGATAACACCCCCAATGGTTGCCCGATCTGCGCTGGCCGGGTCAGGTCCGAATTTTAATCCTTTGAGTTTAAGTTGGCGGTTCAGCGGTCCCAACACAACACCAGGTTGAACGGTCACAGAATTTTGTTCCGGGTTAAGAGAAAGAACCTTATCCATGTAACGTGAAAAATCCAGGATTAATGCCTTGCCGATGGCTTGTCCAGCTAAACTGCTCCCACCGCCGCGAGGTAGGACCGGGATGTGATGTTGGCGGGCAATTTCAACAACCCCTGAGATTTCACTATTGTCCCTGGGCCAGGTCACACCAACCGGCATGATCTGGTAAATGCTGGCATCCGTGCTGTATAAAAGTCGGGAAATTTTATCGGCGGCAACTTCCAGACCCGCTTGTTTAAGATCATGAATGCATTCAGTGGAAGCGGTTTCATCATGGTTGAAATTTAACATGTGGGTAGTATACCAAAGAACCGTACTAGCAACTTTTTCTGGATGTGAGGTGGTCGCTCCCCGGACGATGGGAAAGAATCGACCTAATTAAAAGAGTGCTATAATTTCTACGGACAAGTTCAGACACTACCAAGGAGCGTGGAATGTCTGATCAGCAGGATTTAGTAGAACATAGAAAAAAAATTAAACAATGGGAGGAGGAAACTCTTAAACCCACTCTCGATCGATTTGCTGAACGACGAGAGCAGTTCCTCACTACGTCCTCGGAGCCGGTTAACCGGCTGTACAGTCCTGCAGATTTAGATGGCAGCAGCTATGTTGAAACTATTGGATATCCAGGTCAATACCCATATACCCGTGGTGTCCACCCAACGATGTACCGCTCTCGCCAGTGGACCATGCGAATGTTTGCGGGATTTGGCGCAGCAGAGGAGACCAATCAACGATTCAAGTACCTCTTAAAACAGGGACAAACGGGTCTCTCGGTGGCATTTGATATGCCCACCTTGATGGGATTAGATACAGACGCGCCAGAAGCCGAGGGAGAATTTGGACGCTGCGGGGTAGCAGTCTCTTCCTTAAAAGATATGGAGATCCTGCTGGAAGGACTGCCCCTGGGTCAAGTATCTACCAGCATGACGATTAACTCTCCGGCGGCGATTGTCTGGGCTATGTATATCGCAGCTGCAGAAAAACAAGGGGTGAAACCAGCCCAGCTTCGAGGAACCATTCAAAACGACATATTAAAAGAATACATTGCCCAAAAAGAGTATATTTTTCCTCCTGAACCTTCCATGCGCCTGGTTACAGACACGATCGCCTTTGGATCCCGGGAGGTCCCCCTCTGGAATACAATCAGTATCTCTGGTTACCATATCCGCGAAGCCGGAGCTACCGCAGCCCAGGAATTGGCATTTACCCTGGCAGATGGTTTGGAATATGTCCGGTGGGCGCTTGAACGCGGTCTGGCAATCGATGAATTTGCTCCCCGATTGTCATTTTTCTTTAACGCCCATAATGATTTCTTTGAAGAAATCGCCAAGTATCGCGCAGCCCGCCGAATCTGGGCCAGGGAAATTCGCCATACATTCCAGGCAAAAAACCCCCGTTCCTGGTTAATGCGATTTCATACTCAGACAGCCGGCGTTTCCCTCACTGCTCAACAACCTGAAATTAATATCGTCAGAGTAGCGGTACAAGCGTTGGCTGCTGTTTTGGGCGGCACACAATCCCTTCATACCAATAGCATGGATGAAGCCCTGGCTCTTCCATCAGAACGAGCTGCCACCATAGCATTAAGGACTCAACAAATCATTGCGGAGGAATCCGGAGTGATTAACAGCGTGGATCCTCTGGGAGGATCATATTTTCTGGAAACCTTGACAAATAAACTGGAAAACCAGGCTTATTCCTATTTTGACAGAATAAAAGACCTGGGAGGTGTGCTGCCAGCGATTGAGGCGGGTTTTTTCCAGGGAGAATTATCGGATTCAGCGTATCGATATCAAAGGGAAATTGATCAACAAATCCGGCAGGTGATTGGTGTGAATGCTTTCCTGGATGAGAAAGAACCGGAAATCCCTCTGCTGGAAATGGATCCGGAAGGTTATCGGAATCAAGTGAAACGGATTAGAAGAACCAAAAAAGACCGGGATCAGGGGCGTGTGGGACAAACACTAGACCGGTTACGGATTGCCTGTCAGGGTACTGAAAATACCATGCCTTATATCCTGGAGGCAGTCCACGCCTATGCTACACTGGGTGAAATTACCGGGGTGATGAAAGATGTATTTGGAATCTATCGTGAGGAGAACTGGATTTAAAAGGATAGTATAGTGAGCGAAATTAAATTTAAACCTATTGAAGAATTATCTTATGAGCAGGCACTTCAGGAGCTGGAAGAGCTTGTAAACACCCTTGAAACAGGAGAGAATGATCTGCACACAACGTTGTTGTATTTTGAGCGTGGTCAATCCCTGGCATCCTATTGTATTTCCCTCCTGGATAACGCTGAACTACAAGTAGAACAGGTTCTGAAGGAGGATGATGATACTGCGTAATATTCTTCTCTTTAATCCTATTTTGCTATCTGCCCTGATTGCCTGGACAATTGCTCAGGTTTTAAAAGTATTAATTGAGTTCATCACATTAAAAAGATGGAACTGGGCACTGCTTTTTCAAGCGGGCGGTATGCCGAGTTCTCACTCCGCAATGGTAAGCGCATCGGCTTTATCGATTGGATTGTTTATGGGGTTTGATCAACCTGTTTTTGCGGTGGCATCCATCCTGGCCATGATTGTTATTTATGACGCAACCGGGATCCGGAGAGAAGCAGGCAGACAGGCTGCATTGATCAATACCATGATTGAAGATCTCGCCAAGGGGAAATTAGACCAGCATGAACGACTGAAGGAAGTGCTTGGTCATACACCTGGTGAGGCAATCCTGGGTATGTTGTTGGGGTTAGTTCTTGCTGTCTTGATCTGGATACTGGTTATTTAAGAAGTGATTCTTTAGATTACCCCCGCCCACCATTTTCTAACAGAACACGATCCGGACCTGCCTGATCAAGATCCCAGGGGTAAATGATAAAGGCATCAGTGATCGCGCCATAATAATCCGGTTTACACTTTAATAAGTTCCGGTATGGATTGTAGTGTAAAACACAACTGCAGGGAATTCCTCCTGCAGTTTCGACCCGTTTATGAACTGACCAGGTTGTTCGGCCGGATCCCCAGGCGTTATTTACTACCAGAACCCGTTTCTCTAACAGCATTTCATCTGGGGGAAAATGAGTAAAATTTGGCCATGATAATAATTTTGATTTTTTCAAATCGGAATCGGGAGGAAAATCAACTTGAGCAATCATCAGCTCCCCGATCCCAGCGGCAGCAGCCAGCATCCCAGCAGGAATGATCCCGCAGGGAGAGATCATTATGATTGAATCAAACACACCCTCAAACTGCGGGATAATAATGGAAACCAGCTTGCTTACTTCTCGCCAGGATATGATTTCTTTTCTGGGTTGATCCATGGTACAGGGTTCCTGTCAAACAGTGCCCGGTAAGGTCATTATAGCAATTTTATTGTTGCCAGGTGAAGTGATTTTCTTCACCGATAGACAAACATTGCATTATGATTGAGCATTAGCGTTGGGGGATAAATACCTCATAATCCCCTTGCTCATCATCCCGTCCTTGGGACGAAATGAAATATGTTATGGATCATATAAAGATATAAACGTCCGGGGACGGGCGTTTGAGTGTGATTAAACCCCTCTTCGATTACACCTGTCCCGAGCGAAGCCGTGGGGCTCAGAGAGTTAATCTTCTGGTATTTCTACAGCGGCTTTTTCCAATAACTCAAATCCCAACTCCATTAGTTTATCCAACGATTGGTGGTCAGGATTGGATCCAGATAGTATCTTGGCGATAGATGCTCTTACCCCACTGGCCTGGTGAGCCCAGGGCGAGTCAGCGGAGATCTTTTCGAGTCGATTGAGCAGAATTTGTGCCAATTGCGTCTGCCGCGGAACAGGTCTCGGATTCATCTATCCGGTATTGTATCGTGAAATGGAACCTGCCGGGATGAATGAATAATTTACTGGTTATGGAGTGAGTTTTCCCTTTCTTTCAACCAGGAATTAGATTCGTTTGGGAAATCTGGTTTGGTAAATTAGTAAATTATTACAAAACCAGTTAAAATATATGATATCAATTAAGGCAGGTATGGTTTTGTCAGGATTATTGAAAGATAAGGAGGAGCGATGTTAGAAGGATTTATCGGGGTTGGAACCTGTATCTTTGGTGTGGTCATTTTGGGCGTCATCGGGTTATTAGTGCGCGGAGTCCGGTTATTGTATGAATACGAACGGGGCGTAGTTTTTACGCTTGGAAAGTATACCGGGACACGCGATCCAGGTTTGACAATTATTATTCCGGTGTACCAGTCAATGCAAAAAGTGGATATGCGGATTAAAACGGCTGAAATTCCCCGCCAGGAAGTGATGACCCGGGATAATATTCCCATGCTGGTCAACGCGGTGGTGTACTTTAAGGTAGTTAAACCGGAGGAAGCGATCATTAAGATCGAGGATTACGCTTTTGCTATCCGGCAGTACACCCAGGCAGCCCTCCGAGATGTGATCGGCAACAGCGAAATGGATATCGTGCTTACCGAAAGGGAGTCGATTGCTGAAAGCATCAAAGAAATCGTTGATTCGGAAACTGAGGGCTGGGGTATTTCCGTGGAATCCATCAAGATCCAGGAAGTAGAGCTACCGGCGGAAATGAAAAGAGCTATGGCGCAGCAAGCCGAGGCAGAGCGTGAACGCCGGGCAGTGGTGATCAACTCCCTGGGTGAGTTGGAAGCTTCCCAAAACCTGAAGAAAGCTGCTCAGGCGTTATCTGAGTCTCCCGGCGCCATGCACCTCCGCACCCTGCAGACCATCCGGGCCATAGCTGCGGACCCTTCCGAGAAAATTGTTCTGTTTGTTCCATCCAATATTGAAGATGTAGGCAAGAACCTGCTTGGGATAAAAAAGGGGTAAGTCCCCATGACTAGTAAGCTGGAATACAAAACCCGCTATTTGCAGATTGCATTTAATTATGATGCCCGGCTGGTTAAACAGATCCTACCCACAATCACCGGAAGCAGCCGAATCCTGATTGAAGCAGGGACACCTTATCTCAAAAGGGAAGGGATGAATGGTATCCGCCTGATCCGCCGTTATTGGCAAGGCCATGTGGTCGCAGATATAAAAACTGTTGACGGCGCGGTGAGTGAAGTGGATATGGTCCATTCGGCTGGCGCCAGCGCGGCCACTGTGTTGGGGAACTCGCCTACCGAAACCCTGGATTTGTTCATTGAGCGCTGCGCTCGGCTGGGGATGTTATCCATGATTGATATGCTGGGTGTCACCGATCCCTTAAAAGTAATGATGCGATTGGTAAATCCACCGGATGTAATGGTCCTGCATAAAGGGCGAGATGAAGAGACTACCCGGGGTAAAATGATTCAGTTCCGCCATGTCAACCGGGTGCGGAGTAAATTTGATGTGCTGATTTCCGCTGCCGGCGGTGTTGGCATCAAAGAAGCCCGCAGCGCGATATTTAATGGCGCCAATATTGTGGTTGCTAACCTGGTTCATCCCAGTGATCCCTGGACTGGTATTACTACCTCCAGTGATGTGGCTGCCATGGCCCGGGAGTTCCTGACAACGATTGAGTAAGATACCAATTTTTTCAAAATTGTAGGGTTGAAAGGAAGATCAAACTGCCAGGATATCGAACGTGTTCCTGGCAGTATTGATCATGGATGATATGGTATTTCCCCAGCAAGGGAGGTATTTATATTCCGCAACTACGGTTTAGGTAATCGCTGAGAAATTCATACCATCGAGCCAGACACCTTGGACGCAGGAAGAGTTGCGAGTCAGGGTAAAAAGCTGGTAAAAATAACCTATGGTACATTTAGAGATGCGATGATCAATTCACCCAAACGCTGGACTTTACCAGTCAGGCTGTAATTAGGTTCGCAGTGGGAAGATGTAGCTCTGAATATAAAACCAAACTCAAGACCACTGCGTGTGATGTTCGGAGCGCCTTCGGCTTCGTGATACCAGATCGAAGTAACTTCTCCAGTAGGGCAGACCAGGCATACTCGCCGGGCAGGCAGTCCAGCTACATCCAATGTCCCCTGTGGAATGAACTCACCGTGACCCACACCCGTCGGCCAGAGTAAGACCTCTTCACCGACCTGCCGGAACGACATGATAATGTTTTCCCTTTCTGAATCATAATTCGGATGCAATTTGATCATGTGACCATTCATGAGCGGTTCACTCGTGGATACTTCAACTGCAACCCAATCTTCTGGGAGCATGATTGAAAAGTTATAGACCGGATGTATATATGTCCACCACCCTTGATAGTCTGCTGGACCGACTGGCAGGGGCGTAGGGATTTCTGTTGATTCACCAGAAGAATCTTCTAAAGGTGCAGGTCCGCACTCGCCTCGGAAGAATGCCCATTCATCACAGGAACTGCCATCAGGGAAGATACACATACCGCTTTGGTTACCATCTGGGGCCGTGACAATCTCCAGTACATTGCCTTGCTGCACACAATAATCAGATGCCGGATTGGACATATCGACTTCAGCCGGGGATGATGGGTCCCTTTGATTGGTTTTGCAGGATTCTAAGAGGAATAGTAGACATAATGTCAATAATGTAGAGACAACTTTTTTTACCATATCTTCTCCTCTCTTGGAACAGTTAATCTATCTATGCAGCATGATTGATAGTTGAAAGAGATCATGTATTCTATGAGATCCTACAATCCCGTTATTGGCTTATTCATAGAATTTCCAGCAACGGAACTACCTATATTTGATCAACCCTTTCTGGATGCCCTCCCCAACCAGGGCTTTCTCCCTGGGTTTTCCTGCCCGGAAAAGTTATGGTGCTGGTGTGTCAGTAGGTGTTTCATCCGGAACAAGGGTCTCCGTTGGTGTAGGTACCAGGGTTTCTGTCATGGTTGGAGTTTGGGAGGGTAGTGGTTTTACATTTACAATCCGGGGTCTCATCCAGAATCCATGGGCACTCTCTGGATAATTGTTTGTGCAGACCAGGCGGAGGATAAACTGTACTTTCTGTCCTGCCAGGGGAGAAAGATCAACATTGATCTTGGTCACCCCACCGCCCGCTAATTCTTTCCAGGTCCCCAGATTCTGATTGGGATTATTACTGATGCTATAGAGCAATTTGAAGGTGATATTACATTTTGGATATCCAGCTATGCAGCCTACCTGGGTTTTAAAATGATCTCCATTTTTAACTGTATAGGCAGGATATTTTCCAGAGATGATCCCTTCTAATTTCTTATCGGTATGCACCCAAAGGACTGGAAAATCCGAGGAGCCGTTTTCTAAGGAGGGATTAATATCCAGGAGTACAAAACCTCTGGCTTGATTGGATTCTCCCTTACAATTAATCGTTTCGCCTGTGCTGTTCCACCATTCAGCCTCACAGTAATTCAATAAGAAATCGTATGCATTGGCTGGATCAATATTTAAGACATTGATCTTAACCATTAATGGTTGATTAGCCTTTAATCCGGTACCAAAGGTTTTCCCTTTCGCGTTGCGCAGCATCCAGGCGCCTTGATAGGTCCCTGGTTTGTTGGGTGCGGTTTGTTTTAGCTTAATATCAATAAATTTCCCTGGTTTGATGGATTCCGAAAGGGGAAAGACCAGCTTGGTATTCATTGCTGTACCGGAGTCATATACCAGATCATAATCCTTAGTCCAGGTAGTCGTGCCGAGATTCTTAACCCGCCAGATTTTTGTGAATTGTTCTTTGGGCGCAAAGTAATCGCCATCCAGAACTTGAACAATCTGTATTACCTGAGCCCAATCTGCCGGATAGGCGGTAGTTGTAGCAGTTGTCGTGTGGTCCAAGGCTTGGGTTGTTGACAGCGGGGTTGGGGTGTAGGTCAAAGTCGGTTCCGGTGTGGGAGTATATGTCGGTGTTTCGCTGTACGTGGGTTGATCAGTCACCGTGGGCTGGGTGGGTGTAAAGGTGTTGGTAGAGGGGGTAATTAAGGGGAGTTGAGGGGACCGGCCAGGGTTTGACCATTGTCTACTGAAATACAAAGTCCCGGAAACGGCAATAAAGATTACAACAGCTCCCAGAATGATTGTCCTGATGTTGATCACAAAACTATGATTCAATAGTTTTTTAATACTTTTCATTCTAGATCCTTTATGATGAAAATAAAGCAAGATGGTACTTTTCTAATGAACGATAGAATCCCTTCCTTTTTACAGGAGATCAGAGCAGTAGAGTTTACGCCTGACTGCGCAGTTTATATTATTCGACATTAATTGGGTATCCACGTCGATGGCTGCCAAAGTAGTACGGCCTCCAATACTTTGCCGCCGCAGCTGCCAGCAGCAGAGTTGTGATTGTAAACAATAAGGTCTTAATTATTTTCATGTTTTCTCTCCGCGAATTGCACTTCATCTGAAAAGCAGGATGATTAGAGTGATTTGGTATTCGTTTAATATATATTATCCCTGGTGGGTGTCCAATCGGTGTGTAAAACGATTATCAATATAGTACAAATAGATCTAGATCTGTATAAAAAAGTTAATTTTGGACGGGGCGGAGGTTTGCTTTGCAAGCATTTTTGATTACTTCTTTTGATGATGAATCAGCTGTCCTTACGCTTATTCTCCAAAAAGCGGGTTTCACCGTCCGTTCTGCAAGGACGATTTTACAGTTAACAAGTTCCTGGCCAGAGAAACCCCTGGATTTTATCTTAATTGCCATTTCGGGCAGCACAGGACAGTTCCTGAAGGCGCTCAACCAACTCCGAAACCATACAGTGGTTCCGATAATGCTTATTACTGATCCAATTGATGAGACCAGCCAGGTTGCATAGCTTGACGCTGGGATCGATTGTTTGATTTGCCGGCCTTATGGGATTCGATATCTCCTGTCGCAGGTTAATGCATTAATACGGAGAACAGCGGGAACATCCTTGTTTCATTTGCCAAGTCTTTTGCAGTCTGATGTAACATTGGACCCATCTGCTCGAATGGTACAAGTTGGGGAGAGGAATCCGGTTCGACTTACCCACCTGGAATTTCGCCTCCTGTATACCCTGATCACCAACCCGGGACAGGTCATCCCTACAGAAAACCTGGTGGAATATATTTGGGGTTATAGTGGAGAAGGAAACCGGGATCTTGTGCAAGGTTTGGTACAGCGTTTGAGGTCAAAAATAGAACCAGATCCCAGGAATCCAACATACATCATTAATTCACCCGGCATTGGCTACTTGTTTGAGAAAGCACGCTGATCCAGCCGCTTGAAGAATTCCTTTAAACAAATCAATGAGAGTTTATTACAGAAAAGAGTGAAATCAAACATGATTTGTATTTTTATCATACAGCTCTTGAACTAGCATTAAGTAAACTGATGTTATCTGTAAACGTATTGTATGGAAAGGTAACGTGCGATGCAAAGTAAATGCCCAACGTGTAAAACTGCCCTGAAGCTGAAAAACCCCGTGGAAATCAACCAGCAAGTAATTTGTCCCAACTGCGGGTTGGAGTTGGAAGTGGTGTGGCTTTATCCGCTAGAACTTGCCAAAGTAATTAGTTATAAGCCAGATCCTACGAAACAGAAACCTCACCGGAGAACTGCAAAAAATAAGTAGCCCAGCTTCCCCTGAGCAGACTCTTGTAAAGAGACGCCTGGCGAGATCCGGGGCTCCTCCCATGGATTTCATCGCTGGAGATCTAATAAATTGGCAGATTAGGGTCAACCTCATTGGCCCAGGCGTTAATTCCCCCTTTAAGATTTTTTACCTTCTTAAAACCGGCGCTAGCTAATATTTCTAAAGCCCTGGTTGAACGGGTACCCGCTTTACAGAAAAGGACAATTTCCTGGGAGCTATCCAATTCTGAGAGGCGGCTGGCAAACTGTCCCAACGGGAATATCTCCGATCCCTCCAGGTTGGAGATTTCCCTTTCATGGGGTTCCCGGACGTCAATTAACCTAACTTCAGTACCTTCTTTCAGCTTGGCCGCCAATTCAAGTGCCGTGATATCCCACTCTTCTCCTGCAGATCCCTGGTCGTGATCACGGGCAGGAACCCCACAAAAATCTTCGTAGTCAATTAATTCGGTGATTTCAGGGGCAGAACCGCATATTTTACAATCAGGGTTTTTATGAAGCTTAACTGTCTGGAAGGATAGGTCGAGGGCATCATACAGAAGCAAACGACCAATTAATGGATCCCCAATGCCCAGGATCAGTTTGAGTGCTTCTGTGGCCTGGATGCTGCCAATGGTTCCCGGTAGTACGCCTAACACACCACCTTCAGCACAAGAGGGTACCAGGCCGGGAGGGGGCGGCTCGGGAAATAAACATCGATAACAGGGACCTTCCTGGGCGAAAAACACACTGGCCTGACCATCAAAGCGAAAAATCGATCCGTAGACATTGGGTTTCCCGGTTAACACACAGAGATCATTCACCAGGTAACGGGTAGGAAAATTGTCAGTGCAATCAATGATGATATCGTATGGCTCAGCGATTTCAAAGGCATTTTCAGAGGTCAGGAACTCATTAAAAACGTCAACCTGGATCTCCGGATTGAGATCGAGCATACGATCCCGGGCGGATTCCACTTTCAGGTCTCCCAGGCGGGATTCTCCATGGATGATCTGCCGCTGCAGGTTTGAGAAATCAACCACATCGTAATCAACCAGGCCGATACGTCCCACGCCAGCAGCAGCCAGGTAAAGGGCAATAGGTGAACCCAGTCCCCCCGTCCCAATAATTAGAACCGAAGCGGCTTTAAGCTTCTGCTGCCCTGCTAATCCCACATCCGGAATTAATAGGTGGCGGGAATAACGATGGATTTCCTCATGCGATAATTTGGGGAGCATAGTCCCTCCTCCGGGTACTAACCAACTTGACCGCCAGCTATCGAGGGAATGATCAGGATTGTATCGTTCTCGTCCAATCTAGTTTCCATTCCTTCAAGCTGGTTAACGTTATCTTCACCCAGGAAAAGATTCACAAATGACCTCAATTGATGGTCATCACCAAAGAGATGTTTCTTGAGTTCCGGGTATAAAACGACTGCAGCCTCGAGAATATCAGATACGACTTCCCCCGAAACCGTGATGGTACTTTTTCCGTCCGCATAGGGACGTAAAGGCGTAGGTATTTTTAAGGTAGGCATAATTAGTTGTTCCTTCTACAGATTCTACACAATAATTAATTAATTCACCTGTTAAATATTTCTTTTAATTCACCCTGGTCGTTTTTCCGGGTAATGATTTGCTCGGGGTGAAAAACCGATCGATCATCGTCCAATCGCCAGGACTTTGACTCAAGAGCCTCCCCTTTGTGGACACTGGTGATCAGGTAGGAATACCAGGGCACTGCCCATTCCCGGTCAAAATCCGAGGGCAGATTGGGATGGTCCGGATGGGAGTGGAAAATCCCCATGATGCTCAAGCCTAACTTTTCAGCTTCTTTTTCACCTTGCAGCATATCTTCAGCCGTGATCTGGTAGCGGTTGTGACGGGGAGATTCTTCCCAGGCGTTTACCAGTTTTAGCAGGTTCGTAATAAAACGATTTCCATTATGTTCATAGCCCAACATCAAGCCGGCGCCCTCTTCCGGGTAAGCGCTTTCGGCGTGGGCATGAATCTCTTTCAGGAGTTCAGGCGGGATGTGAATGCTCATGTTTCTCTCCATAATCGTTCATCACTAAGATACTTAAACCCGGCATCGGGGAAGAGTGTCACGACTACTCCATGATCCAACTCTTGGGCCACACTCCGGGCCGCCACAGCTGCTGCGCCGGAAGAGATGCCAATAAAATATCCTTCTTCCCGCGCCAGACAGCGAACCATGTCATAAGCATGTTCTGTTTTGACGGATACAATCCGATCCGCCGCATCCGGTTCATAGATTCCGGGGGGGATCGCGGTGGGGATGTGTTTTAAACCCTCCAGTCCGTTAAATGGAGAGTCCGGTTGTACCCCGATAATTCTTACCTCCGGTTTGTGTTCCCTGAAATAGCGGGACACGCCAATGAGGGTGCCGGTCGTACCCATACCCAGAACGATATGCGTCACTCTGCCCTCAGTTTGTTCCAAGATTTCAGGTCCAGTGCTCTTATAATGAGCGTTCCAATTTTCCGGGTTGTCGTATTGATTGGCATAATAGTACTTTTCCGGGTGCTCCTCCGCCATTTGCTGAGCAACCTGGATAGCGCCGTCTGATCCTTCCAGGGGATCGGTAAGGATAAGTTCTGCGCCAAGCGCCTGGAGGATTTTAATCCTTTCCGGGCTGGCGTTGGATGGCAGAGCCAGCGTGATAGGGATACCCAGAGCTGATCCAAAGGTGGCGTAAGCGATGCCCATATTCCCGGATGTTGAATCCAATAAATGCATGCCTGGCAATATTCGCCCCTCATGAAGGGCATTTTGAATGATTCCCCAGGCGGGCCGGTCCTTGACTGAACCGCTGGGATTAAACCATTCTGCTTTGGCAAAGACCTGAACTGAGCCGGCGGTTCCGCTAGCCAAAGTGACTAACGGCAGCAGGGGGGTATTGCCAACCAGGGAGGGCATGCCCTCATCGAGAGCTATTCTTCTTACAAACGGAATAAATTCTTGCATCATTACCAACTTCCCTCTTGAAGCACAGCGGTCATAAAATACTTAAAAGCTGAGATATAGTGTGCTGCGGAAATCGTCTCTGCTTTTAGAACCCGCGTAACCAGCTAGGCTCAGGAAGCGGCTTTACGATCCCCGCTGTATACAGACGCAAATACAAATCATAAACCAACCCATTTATTATGAATATATTGATAAATATTGTAATTACTTCCGACCAGTTGTCAACCCCATCGCAGATCCTGGGTTTTGATCAGGTATCCTTAAGACAAGCTGATCAAGATTAATCTTACCGAACGTGGTTCTGGCCGGCCTATCCAATTTCCGCTGAAATCTAATCGACAGAACAGGCTTCAAGAAAATAGTTTACAATTTGTTTTTAGTGATTAGTCACCTGAAAATATAACTATTGATGCTAGAAAACCAAAGGAAATCTCCGTATGGAATTTACCAAAAGAACGCATTATCTGGCGCCTGAAGGCGCTTATCAGGTTTTGGCCAAAGCCCAAGCGCTAGAAGCTCAGGGCCAGGAAATTATTCATCTGGAAATAGGCCAACCGGATTTTGAAACATTTTCCAATATCAGCCAGGCAGGTATTGAAGCTATCCAGGACGGGCATACCCGCTATACTCCGCCTGTGGGAATGAAATCCTTACGTGAGATCATTGCCGAGGATGCGGGGAAACGGCGGGGAATGGTATTTCAACCTGACCAAGTTGTGGTTAGTCCTGGTGCCAAACCGAACCTGTTTTTCCCCACCCTCGCTTTGGTGGAGGAAGGAGATGAAGTTATCTACCCTAATCCCGGGTTCCCAACTTACGAGGCCATGATCAGGGTCGCCGGAGGGAAACCGGTGCCTGTGCCCCTCTTAGAAAATAATCAATTTTCTTTTGATTTACAGGCATTTGACAAGCTGCTATCCGGCCGGACAAAGTTAATTATCCTGAATTCTCCGGGCAATCCAACAGGGGGGATTATTCCCAAAGAGGATTTGAAACACATCGCGAATGGGGCCGCGGAAAATAACTGCTGGGTTCTCTCCGATGAAATCTATGCCCGGATTGTATATGATGATGAACAAGCCCATTCAATTGCTGCCCTGCCGGGGATGGCAGAACGAACAATAATTATGGATGGATTTTCAAAAACTTACGCCATGACCGGCTGGCGCCTGGGATTTGGGATCATGCCAATGGAATTGGCAAAAAAAGTTGGCTTGTTATTGATGCATTCAGTTGGATCAACGGCTCAGTTTACTCAATTTGCGGGTATTGAGGCACTAAAGAGCCCCCAGGATCAGGTGGATGTAGTGGTTTCCGAGTATCAAAAACGGAGAGATTTGATCGTATCCGGGTTAAACAAACTGCTTGGCATCATATGCCAAAAACCACAAGGCGCTTTTTATGTTTTTCCTAATATCAAGGAACTTGGCAAGCCATCCCAGGAAATTGCCGACTGGATCCTGGAAGAAGCCGGAGTTGCTTTACTGCCAGGATTAGCTTTTGGAAAGTACGGAGAAGGATACTTGAGGCTCTCTTACGCAAATTCTTTAGTCAATATTCAAAAAGTGTTGGAACGTCTGGGTGATCTTCTTAACTAGATAGTGATCACCTTATCAATTAGATTTAGATCTAATAGAAAATACTAAACTTCCCGGTACCTCTCTCTATTATTATAAGTTTGAGGTAAGGTAATTACCCGTCGCTGAGTCTAAAAAGGGAGGGCACTATTGATCATAAAGGATTATGAGTGCCCCGAGATTTTTCGAGGAATAATTTAGATATTGAGGAGTAATAACCATGTCCTGGTTAGAACAGACATTTATCAGCATTGCCGGGTCAAACCCTGTATGGCAAGGAATTGTAGGGGGCCTTTTTATTACACTAATGAATACAATTGGGGCATTAGCGGTTTTAATTTGGAGAAAGCCCTCACAAAAATACTTAAATGGGGCATTAGGATTTGCAGCTGGTGTAATGTTGGCTGCGAGTTTTACCAGTCTTATTCTTCCAGGAGTTGAATACGGTGGTATCCTGCCCGTGCTAATAGGCATGGTTTTTGGTGTAATCATTCTCATTGCAGGTGACTGCTTTGTCCCCCATCTGCATCCGGGTCGAGGCCACGAAGGACCAGAAACTGGGCGTATTAGAGCAGTCTGGCTGTTTATTCTAGCGATTACGCTCCACAACATGCCAGAAGGATTGGCGGTGGGTGTCGGTTTTGGATCGGAAAATCTAGCAGATGCTATTCCTTTAATGCTGGCAATAGGTATCCAAAATATCCCGGAGGGACTCGCAGTTGCAGTGGCCGCCCTCAATGCGGGAATGGGGACGTATTTTTATGCTGGATTTGTAGGTATAAGAGCAGGATTGGTCGAGATACCGCTTACTTTATTAGGTGTGTTAGCAGTACAATTTGTCAGACCGCTATTGCCATATGCGATGGGGTTTGCGGCGGGGGCTATGTTATACGTGATCAGCGATGAGATAATCCCGGAAACACACGGTATAGGGAATGAACGGATAGCTACATTGGGAATAATGGCGGGGGTGATGGTGATGCTGTACCTGGATATATCCCTGGGGTGAGTGGTCCATTAAACAATAATTTTGCCAGGATAGTTACGATGATTGGGGCGTACTATTGGTCACCATTGCCAGGGATAAGCCAAGAAGGGCTATGGATTTAATTCAGATGACACGGGAGGTGCCGGCACTGAGGATTCACATGCCAATCAGCCTGGGAATATCCTTTCGCTTTTCTAGTAATTATTTTGGCCTGATAATCAATATTCCTGCAAGTAATACCAGGGAAGAAAACAGGTCTCTCTAGAAAGCTAAACCAACCGGGGATAGGCCACTTTTTTGAATGATTATTTTAATAAAAATACCAGATCTAGCACAGTTAGCTGAGGTTATGATAACCAGGATAATGCCTGTCAAATGGTTTTTTTTGTAAAGCAGGACTGTCAGTCATAGATATAATCTGGAGCTTCAGGGAGCGAGTTTCAAGCCGTCTATGTAGAACTGGTTAAAGAGTTTGTCGGTATCCAAGTCAACCTGTTCTGCTTTTTGAGCAAGTTGTTCCCCAAGAGCAAATCCTTCTTCAGATAAAAACATCGCTGCCCCAAAACCTGCCCCATTGGCGATAGTCTCCACAACTTTCTTTTTAACAGGGGGAATCATTCCAATTTCAAGAATGGCATCAATATCCACCTGCCCGCCAAAAGAACCTGTAAGTGTCACCCGGGTCAGGTCTCCCGGATCTAGGTTAAGATTTGCCAGCAGCACATCCACTGCTGCCCGGACGGCTCCCTTGGCTTTCTGAAGTTCCCGGATATCAAGCTGTGTGAGGTAGAGATTTGCGTCCGCCGACAGCTGAATCCGCCGGCTGCCTTTGTCGTCCTGGCTGATTTTTTCAGCGTATTCTTCACAAGATTTAGGTACTGTCCCTGATGATGAGGGTCGTTTATCAATTTTTCTATTCCGGTTGTTCACCAGATCTTTATGGTGATCACAATCGGGATTTATACGCCCTGACTCTTCAATTAAACCTACCCGGCGGAATTCTGCGATGGCGGACAACAATCCGGATCCAGTTAAGCCTATAGGTTCGGCATCGGATATTGTTGATAATATAAACATACCATGGTCCAGATCCACTTTGGTAATAGCACCATCTACTGCTCTAGATCCGCAGGAGATATTAACCCCCTCAAAAGCTGGTCCAGCTGCTGTGGAGGCGGTGAGAATCCGAGTTCCATCAGTGACCATTACCTCCCCATTGGTACCGAGGTCAATAGCTGCTATGGGTCCGGAAGGCTCATCAAAACCAAAATAAGCAAGGCAGGCAAGAGCATCCGAACCTACAAAACCTCCAATAAGTGGCGGAAGCAAGACCTGGACATGATCTGGAAAGATACCTTCCATGATAGCTCTGGCGTCTTTGATTGGACTTGTGTCATGGGGTTGAAAAGGGACAAATGCCAGGCTTTTGAGCGGTAGTTCTGTCAACAGGTGATGCATGGCGACGTTGCCAACCACTGTCACCCGCTGGACTCTCTGCCAGGTTTTTGCTGTAAGGTTTAGGGAATCCACTGCCTGATTGATGGATGCCAGAGCAAGTCGGTGCAGCCGCTTTTTATTTTGATCATCTTTCATGGCGGCAGCCAGGCGGGAAATTACATCGGAACCATATACTGTTTGCTGGTTTAATCCCCCACCTCCAGCGGCAACCTCTCCATCATCCAGGGTGGTTAAGAAGGCAGCAACGGTTGTGGATCCAAGATCAATAGCCAGCCCTAAAGAGACCTGCTGATCCTTCTTGTAGCGTGAACTGCCTTTAAATATCTTATTTGAATAGACAACGATGGGGGAGAGCACAATTCGGGTTTCGCCTTGGATCCGGGCTCGACAGGCAAGCCGGTTGTTCAAAGCTATTTCCCCCTTGGTGAGATTCTCGGTTTCTATTTCGTCTGGAGGTGCGGTTCCGAGTTCCACCAGAACTTTGCATTTGCCGCAGGTTCCCCTGCCTGCGCAGGGTTGTTCAAGAGGAAGGCCAGATTGGGCAATAATGTCTCCCAGTAGAGCGCCATCTTCAGCTTGAACGATTTTTATTTCTGCTCCGTAGATTATCGTAACATCTGGCATTTCAGTTCAATCCGGATTTCAAAGATTTAAGATAGATCAGGAATAGCTAACACAGATATAAAAATCCCTCGCCGCGGATTAATGGTGACCAGGTCTTCTGCCTGCTGTATGATTAAGAATATCCCTGGAAAGGATGGAGAATTTATCTCCCCGCTCAATTAATGAGTGTTGATAGGGCTGATGCCATAGCTTGAATATGATCCGGTGTGTTTCCGCAGCAGCCTCCGATTAACTGGGCTCCCGCTTGATAGACATCCAGGGCGTAGGCTGCCATTACCTCAGGGGATCCGTTATAAACTACTTCTCCTCCAACGACTTGTGGAATTCCAGCATTGGCCTTAGCAATCAGGATCACATCTGGGTTAGCGGCTCGCATGGCTTTGATGGCTTCTATTAATTCCTCAGATCCTGTCCCGCAATTTGCCCCGATCAGCGGCAGATCAAGCTCCTGCAGCTGTTCCACAGCTGTTTCAGGTTTAAGGCCCATCATGGTTCGACCGTGAGTATCAAAGGACATGGTTGCCGCAATCGGGAGATCGCTTACCATATGGATCCCGGATACAGCAGCTTTCACCTCTGACAGGTCGCTCATGGTTTCAATCCAGAATAGATCAACACCCCCTTCTGCCAGACCCTTTGCCTGATCGGCAAAGGATTTTTCCGCTTCTTCCACGGTCATTGTTCCCAACGGCTTAAGCAGCTGGCCGGCTGGTCCCATTGAGCCGGCAACCAGGACGATTTGGTCTGCTGCGTCGGCTTCAGCCCGGGCATTTTCTGCAGCTGCCCAATTTAATTCCACCACCTTGTCCTGAAGACCATGGATCTCGAGCCGGATTCTCGATCCACCAAATGAGTTGGTGAGGATAATCTGGGATCCAGCTTGAATATAATCCCGGTGTATACGTTGGATTTTATCCGGGTGGAGGGTATTCCATTCTTCTGGTGAATCACCGGAAACTAAACCAGCTGCCATGAGCATGGTGCCCATGGCGCCATCCAAGAGGATTGGTTTACCGGATTGAAGGAGAGTGTCAAGTTTATTCATCTTTCCTCCTGGTTATTAACCTGCTTATTTTAAGAAACCTGATGGAAACAGGTCAGGGTTTATCTTTGATATTCCAGGGATGCTGCTCTTCGTTACTTAAAGAATTTATTGTTACCAATCATACCACGGTAACGAGATTTTCTTTAATCCCATATGCCATAAAGTATTCAAT
>JBARSF010000057.1:0-1782 GCA_049644605.1 Anaerolineales bacterium
GAAAAACCTCTCTAATTTAATATTCTTTTCCCATTCCTTGCGAGCTTGTTTGACGCCATCCATCTCGCTTACTTCGGCCACCGGCACATCCCACCAGCTTTCATAACCGGGGACACCCACATAACGATCATTCCGGACATAAATCACCGTGGTCCGATCGGTTTTCCTGGATTCTTTGAACGCTTCAACAAAATCATCATACGTTTTGCACTCGATAACGTGGGCACCCAACCCGCGGGCATTCATTGCATAATCTACCGGAAGTGCTTCAACTTCATCCGATTCATCGTCGGGAAGCTTGTTATCGCTGGGAAAAGCATAACGTGTGCCAAACCCTTCCTGGCCCAACGAACGGCTTAACCCGCCGATACTGTTAAAACCCCGGTTGTCCATCAGAACGATAGTAAGTTTATATCCTTCCTGTATGGAAGTGACAATTTCATTGCACAGCATCAGGTAGCTGCCGTCGCCCACCATGACAATCACTTCCCGCTCCGGAGCTGCCATTTTGATTCCCAGCCCACCGGCAATTTCATAGCCCATGCAGCTATAGCCATATTCAAGATGGAAATTCTTCGAATGCCGGGTACGCCACAATTTATGAAGGTCACCGGGCATACTACCGGCCGCATTTATCATGACGGCGTCAGGTTTGCTTAATTCGTTGACTACGCCGATTAGCTCACCCTGACTCGGCAGAGGCTCATTGCGAATAGCGTAAATCCGGTCTACTTCTTCCTGCCATTGGTCATGCAGTTGCTCGGCCTTTTGCTGATAATCCTTCCCGACATGGTAACCTTTGAGCATATCCGTTAGCTCCTCAAGAGTCACACGTGCATCCGCTATTAATGGCAAAGCAGCGTGCTTGTACGCATCAAATTCGGCAACGTTAATATTGACAAAACGAACATTGGGATTCTGAAAAGCAGTCTTGCTTGCTGTGGTGAAATCGCTATAGCGTGTTCCAATGCCAATGACCAGGTCTGCCTGGCGTGCTATTCGGTTTGCGGCAAAGTTCCCCGTGACACCTATGGCGCCGAGGTTCAGCTTGTTATCGTAGAGCAAGCTGCCTTTGCCCGCCATCGTCACGCCCACCGGAATGCCTGTATTTTCAACGAATTGTTCGAGAACGTCCTGTGCACCACTGTAGATCACCCCACCCCCGGCGATAATCAAAGGACATTTGGAACCGCGTATCCACCGGGCCGCTTCCGCCAGGGCTGTGTGATCGGCCCTGTTACGAGGGATGCTCCAGATGCGTTTTTTAAAGAATTCAACCGGATAATCATGTGCTTCGGTTTGAGTATCCTCTGGAAGTGAAATAGTAACTGCCCCCGTATCCGCCGGGCTTGTTAGCACTCGCATAGCCTCAGGCAATGCCGTCAATATCTGGTCGGCCCGGTTGATACGGTCCCAGTATCGACTCACCGGTTTAAAACAGTCACTTACCGATATGTCCTGGGTAATTTCAGACTCCAACTGTTGCAGAACCGGCGCAACGTTGCGACGTGCGAATATATCACCCGGCAGCAGCAGCACAGGGAGATGATTCGTTGTCGCCACAGCAGCTCCGGTAATCATGTTCGTTGCTCCGGGGCCGATAGATGAGAGACATACGAACGTCTGCAGCCGATTTTTCATCTTGGCATAAGCAGCCGAGGCGTGTACCATCGCCTGTTCATTGCGGGTCTGGTAATAGCGAAACTGTGGATATTGCTGTAATGCCTGCCCTATCCCCGATACACAACCATGACCAAAAACTCCAAAACACCCCGCAAAGAG